>NZ_CP127390.1:0-1200000 GCF_030286045.1 Propionimicrobium sp. PCR01-08-3 | reverse complement strand
CAACCCGTCACATCTGGAGGCCGTGGATCCGGTGCTCGAGGGCATCGCGCGCGCCAAGAACGACCGATTGGCGATCACCGACTCCTCGCTTCAGCAAAACCCGCATCCGGTGCTTCCGGTGCTCACCCACGGCGATGCCTCGTTCGCCGGCCAGGGCGTGATCTACGAGACACTGCAGATGAGCCAGCTGCGTCCCTACCGCAACGGCGGCACCATCCATCTGGTGGTGAACAACCAGATCGGTTTCACCACCGGCCCCGCAGACGGACGCAGCTCCGTGTACGCGACCGATGTCGCCAAGGCGGTTCAGGCTCCCGTCATCCATGTCAATGGCGATGACCCGGACTCCTGTGCGCTGGCCGCCCAACTCGCCTTCGAGTACCGGCAACGATTCGCGAAGGATGTCGTCATCGACATGCTCTGCTATCGCCGGCGCGGCCACAACGAGGGCGACGAGCCGAGCTTCACGCAGCCCCTCACCTACGGTCTGATCGAGAAGAAGCGTCCGGTACGCAAGCTGTATACCGAACAGCTGATCGGCCGCGGCGATATCTCGCTGGCCGATGCCGAGCAGGCGGTGAACAAATTCCGTGACCGGCTCGAAGAAGTGTTCACTGCCGTGCGCGACCCCGAGGTACCGATGGACGACGAGACCTACCGGCTGGTGCCGGTGTATCCGTCGAAGCGCAAGGCCGAGGTCGGCACGGCAGCCGATCCGGAACAGATCGAGGCCGTCGCCTCGGTTTACAGCAGTCTCCCCCAGGGTTTCCATGTGCATCCGAAGCTCGCTCCGCAGCTCGCTCGCCGGGTGAAGGCCATTCATGAGGGCCCGATCGACTGGGCGACCGGAGAGTTGCTCGCCTTCGGCAGCCTGCTGATGGACGGCTACCCCGTCCGTCTGGTGGGCCAGGACACCAGGCGCGGCACCTTCAGCCAGCGTTTCGGGGCGATCGTCGATCACCTGACCAGTGAGTCCTGGGTGCCGTTGAAGCACCTTTCGTCCGACCAGGCACCCTTCGACATCTATGACTCGCTGCTCAGCGAATACGCCGCCATCGGCTTCGAATACGGCTACTCGGTCGCCGCGCCCGGCTCTCTGGTCTGCTGGGAGGCCCAGTACGGCGACTTCGCCAACGGCGGCCAGACCATCCTGGACGAATTCGTCGCCTCCGGCTTCGCCAAGTGGACGCAGAAGTCGGGCGTCGTATTGCTGTTGCCGCACGGTTACGAGGGAGCCGGCCCGGACCACTCGAGCGCCCGCATCGAACGCTTCCTGCAGATGTGTGCCGGGGACAACATGGCGGTCTGCCAGCCTTCGACGCCCGCCAGCTACTTCCACCTGCTGCGCCAGCACGCCCAGGTCAACTGGCATCGCCCGCTGGTGGTCGCCACGCCCAAGTCGATGCTCCGCAACAAGCTTGCGGTCTCGCAGCCGGAAGATTTCACCTCCGGCACCTGGCGTCCGGTGCTGCCCGATCCGACGATCACCGATCCTTCGAAGGTCGAACGTATCTTGCTGTGCTCGGGCAAGATCCGCTGGGATCTGGTACAGCAAAGAGAGCAGCTGGGCCTGCAGGACAAGGTCGCGATCCTCACCCTGGAGCGGATCTTCCCGCTGCCCGATGCGGCGCTGGCCGCCGAACTGGAGCAGTTCGGCCACGTCGACGACATTCGCTGGGTACAAGATGAGCCCGCCAACCAGGGGCCGTGGGAATTCCTGCGGTTGCACTTCCAGCCCGCGATGAGCCAGCGCCTGGGGCATGACTTCACCCTGCGCCCGTTCACGCGTCCGATGGGAGCGGCCGCGTCGACCGGTTCGTCGGCCGTGCACCGGGCCGAAGAACAGGCCCTGCTCGAATCCGCGCTGAGCGCCGGCCAGCCGAACGCCGGCAGCTGAGAACCGAAGTCGTGGGTCAGCCGATCCATGCGTCCGCGCGTGGTCGGCCCGACCACGGCCGGGCTCCGGCATTTGATTCGCTCACAGCACAGGTCGATTTGCGACAAAGTTGCGGCAAACCCGGGTTGACCCCTACCGGAATTTGATCATTCATGGCAAGGTTAACGGGTTGGCGATTTATCTCACCGAACGAATAGGAGTCCCCACACATGGACTGGCGCCACCGCGCAGCTTGTCTGACAGAAGACCCGGAACTTTTCTTCCCCATCGGCAACACGGGGCCTGCCCTGGCCCAGGTCGAGGAGGCGAAGATGGTCTGCCGGCGCTGCGAGGCACGCGAAGAATGCCTGAAGTGGGCGCTGGAAGCCGGACAGGATCACGGCGTATGGGGTGGGATGTCAGAAGACGAACGCCGCGCCATGAAGCGTCGCGCCTCTCGGGCCCGACTGCGCAACAGCTGACGAAACTCCCAAGAAACTCAGGAGAGGGCTTGCGGGCCGCGAAGCTCGATCTCCACGCGGGCGGTGGCTCCGGGACGGCCCTGGTTGTCCCGAAGCATGAATCCGCCGTTCAGGTCACCCACCAGTGTCGCCACGATGGACAGCCCCAGGCTGCTGGCACCGCTCAGATCGAAGCCATCGGGTAGTCCTGCGCCGTCGTCGATCACTTCCAGGATGAGCTTGTTGTGCTCATGCACCGCATGCACGATCACCGTTCCGTTGTTCGACTGCAGGCCGTGCTCGATCGCGTTTTGGCATAGCTCGGTCATCACCAGCGACAGCGAGGTCGCGATGTCGCCGGGCACCGAGCCGAACGTTCCCTCGCGGCGAGCGATCACCTGACCCGCAGCTGAGGCGACGTCCCCCACCATCAACAAGATCCGGTCGGCGATCTGATCGAAGGGGACGGCCTCGTCGAATCCCTGGGAAAGGATCTCGTGCACGGCCGCGATCGACTGCACGCGGCGCTGGGCGTCCCGCAGTGCATCGCGCCCCTCCGGACTGTTCATCCGGCGCGATTGCAGCCTCAGCAGCGCTGCCACGGTCTGCAGATTGTTCTTCACCCTGTGGTGGATCTCGCGAATGGTCGCGTCCTTGGTCACCAGTTGGCGCTCGCGTTCGCGCAGCACGGTGACATCGCGGCACAGCACGATGGTGGCCACCCAGTTCGCGTCCTCGGTGAGCGGCAGAATCCGCAATCGGACGCTGGCCTGCGGCCGCTCCACGGTCACTTCCCAGCCGGCCCGCACCGGTTGCCCGGACGACGCCCCTTCGCGCTCGCGATTGAACTCCACGGTCACCGCCGGCAGCAGATGACGCACGTCGTCACCCAGCAGATCACCGGCAGCACCGAGTTTGCGCATGCAGCTGACCGCGTTCGGCGAGCAGTAGCGGATCGTGCCGTCGGTGTCGACCCACATCAACCCGTCACCCACGCGGGGGCTGGCCGTCGGGTCGCTCGGCGGATCGATCGGGAACTCGCCATGCCATAGCATCGCGCTGAGCACGTCGGCGACCGCGAGGTAGGTGTCCTCCAGCGCGCCCGGGGCGCGCACCCCCATCCGGTTCGTGTGACGTTCCACCACCGCGATGCATTCGTCGTGCCGAATGATCGGGATGGCCCAGGTATCGACCGGTATGCCGGCGCGAAGATTGTTGTCGCTCGTCTCCATGATCTCGTGGCTCAGATACGCCGCGGTCACCATGGAGTCGGCCTCATAGCGGATGTCCTCGCCCACCACGTCGTCGTCCAGCGCGGTCGGACCGGTCACCGGGCGAATCTGGGCCCCCGCCCAGAAGATGTTGTCGTCGTCCGCGTCGGGCAGCCACAAGACGAGATCGGAAAAGCTCGTGTCGGCAAACAACTGCCATTCGCTGACCAACGAGGTGAGCCATGTCCTGTCTGCCTCGTAGAGTCCACAGTAGGTGTTCATCACCTCAGACAGGCGCCGCATGACTTCCACCATAGACGGCGTCTGCAGACCGGTTCGCGGGGCGTCCCATCCCGTGGCGGTGGTCGCGGCAGGCTGAAAAGCACGCTAGGCGATACCTGCAATGGGTGAAACTGGCCGCGGGTCGAGGTGAGTCCGCGGGGCCGGATATGGGTTCGATATGGGTTCGATCCGATGCGAACGGTCGGTGATCGCAAGGCTGCCTACGAGCGCCAGGACGCAGGCCGGCAGGGCCGGGCAATCGAGCTGTTTGCCGCACGGTTTGGGATTGATCTCAGGTTTTGGCAAAATGGTTGATCGCGTGTTCAGCGCATTCACCGGTAGATCTGGAGGTCTCGAACATGGGAAAAGGTGGCCGCAAGCGTCGCGATCGTCGCAAGCACTCCGCAAACCACGGCAAGCGTCCCAACGCCTGAGCCCGGGCCCGAAACGATTCGGATCCGGGTCCGGATTCATCTGGTTCCGCGGGAGGGACGCTTCGGAGAATGATCGCTGCGACACGCTGATTCTTCGTCACACCCGCCGCAGTCCGTTCGATGGATCCACGGGCCTTGAGGTACAAGAAATGTCGGCCGCGAGATGACCTCGCCGGCCGACATTTTTCTATCTGCTCGTTCTTTTTTTATCTGCTCATTCAAATCTGGCGTGTTCGCCGCAGACGAGCTGCTAGTCACCCGGATCGCTGTGGGCCACGTGCAGGCTGAGCCGCGACACCCGCACCCGCAGCGCTGCCGGAGCAGTGGTGGGGCCATAGCAGCGTCTCAGCATGGCACCGATGAACTGCTCGGCGTCGAAGTTGTCCATGCATCGTTCGCAGGCCAGCAGGTGCTGGCGGATCTCGTCCGCCGTCGATTCGGGCAATTCACCATGCAAAAACGCGTGCACGCTACGCATCGCGAAGGTGCAGGGGTCTTCGGTCATCCGCTGCGGATCCTCAGTCATCCTTGCGCTCCTGACCGATCCCCATGGTGGCCGCGTAGTCGCTCAGCTTCGTCCGCAGCTGGCTTCTTGCCCTGTTCAGACGTGACATGACTGTGCCGATCGGAGTTCCCATGATCTCGGCGATCTCCTTGTACGAGAATCCCTCGACGTCGGCCAACAGCACGACCTCCCGGAAATCGGGAGACAACGAATCCAGCGCCTGGTTGACCGCCGGATCGGGCATCCGATCAAGCGCCTCACGCTCGGCGGAAGGCAGGCCGCTGGAACTGTGTGAGGCGGCGCGCGCCTCTTGCCAGTCCTCGACGTCGGCAGAGCCGCTGGTCTGGGGCTGACGCTGGCTCTTGCGATAGGAATTGATATAGGTGTTCGTGAGGATCCGGTAGAGCCAGGCCTTCAAATTCGTACCCGGCGTGAACTGCTTGAACGAGCTGAATGCCTTGGTGTAGGTCTCCTGGACGACGTCCTCGGCATCAGTCGGGTTCCGCGTCATCCGCAAGGCAGCACCGTAGAGCTGGTCGAGGTAGGCCATGGCGTCGCGTTCGAACCGAGCGGCGCGTTCGTCCTCGGTCTCCACTTCGCGGGTATCGGTACTGGGAGTGATCATCGAGTCCAAGACTACCGAATCACGCAGGATCGGGCAGTAGCCCCCAGAACTTCTGGTGGCTACCCCTGCTGACCGTTCCTGCAATCTCACCGACATGTGAGTTGAAACGCGGCCAAGCGGTCCGGTATTCCCGTCCGGTGCCCCGTTGCCTCGGCGAACCGGCCCGGCAGCAGGAAAAATCGACGGATCTCGGCCAACAGCGTGCCTTCGCGGCCCAGACAAGGTAGGAATGAACTATGTCAATGCTGCGTTTCGCCGGTCGCGCGCTGTTCTCCAGTTATTTCATCGCCGATGGCTACCAGATGGTCGCCAAACCCGATAAGACCACCGACCAGGTCTCCGGCACGATCGACACGGTTGTGCCGGCCGTGCAGTCGGTGTTGCCCCCGAAAGTTGCCGACAAGGTGCCGGCCGATGCCCGCACCTGGACGCGCATCCTCGGTATCGCCCAGATCGTCGGCGGTCTGGCCTATGCGACGGGATGGTGCAGGCGTCCGGGCGCCGCCATCCTCGCTTGCGCCACCGTTCCCCGGGTGGTCTCCGCCGCCGGGCAGGGTGCCTCGGGACGCTCGGAATTGTTCTCCCAGTTGGCGCTGTTGGGTGGCACCGTGGTCGCCACCCAGGACACCGCCGGACGCCCGGGCATCGCCTGGCGTGCCGAGCAATCCAAGAGGGAAACCACCCAGCACGCTCAGCAGGCCCGTAAGGCCGTGGAGCAACAAGCCCAGCGGGTGGGCAAGAAGGCCACCAAGAAGGCCAAGCGCGCACAGAAAAAGGCTCAGCGCAAGGCACAGGCGGCGTCCAAAAAGGCGCAGGCAGCCTCGAAGAAGGTCCGCTCAGGGGTAAAGGACGCCGTCCGCTGAGCGCGGAAGACTCTGTGTGGCATGCGCCCGTGGCCTCTCGAAGGCTACGGGCGCTATGTCCGGTCCCGGGATCGAAATCCGAGTCCAACCGTGCCCTGGTGCTGGCAGCACTGGCTGACGCGCCGAGCCGGTTGACCGGCCTTTTGGCCGCCCGGGACACCGAGTTGATGATCGCGGCCCTGCGCGGTCTGGGTGTCGGTATCGACGAACCGGCAGCCGATGACGAGCCGGTCGTGTGGGTCAGACCCCCGCTGCGGTTCGCTGCGGCCGATGCCGGCATTGATTGCGGCCTGGCGGGCACCGTGATGCGCTTCGTGCCCCCGGTGGCTGCGCTCGCTCCCGGATCCACTCGGTTCTTCGGTGACGAGCGCGCAAGCGAGCGTCCGATGGCGCCCCTGCTGGACGGTCTTGGGCAACTGGGCGTCCGCATCGACGCCGACCGGCTGCCCTTCGTGATGGACGCTCCAGAGCACCTGAGCGGGCCATCGGTGTGCATCGATGCGAGTGATTCGAGCCAGTTCATCTCTGCCCTGTTGCTCGCCGCGCCGCGATTTACCTCCGGTATCGAGCTGGTTCACCGCGGCGCTTCGGTGCCGTCGCTGCCGCATATCGCGATGACCGTCGAGATGTTGCGTAGCCGTGGTGTCGAGGTCGACGATTCACAGCCCGGACGCTGGCGGGTGAAGCCCGGGGCAATCAGGGCCAAAGATCAGCGCATCGAGCCGGACCTCACCAATGCTGCGGTCTTTCTCGCCGCCGGTGTGCTCAGCAGGGGCGAAGTGAGGGTGCCTGGCTGGCCGGCCCACACCGTTCAGCCCGGGGCATCGATCGTCGACATCTTGGGCCGGATGGGTGCCGAGGCGAGCCTGGACGCCGACGGTTTGACCGCGAGGGCCTGCGGCGAGTTGCAGGGTGCCGCCATCGACCTGCACGAGGCCAGCGAGCTCACCCCGGTCGTCGCCGCCTTGGCGGTCTTCGCGAACGGCGACACCACGATCTCGGGCGTGGCACACATCCGCGGACACGAGACCGACCGGCTCCAAGCCATCGAGAACGAGTTGTCGAGCATCGGTTGCCGCGTACGGCAGACCGCGGACGGGCTCGTCATCGAAGGATCGGGAGCCGGTGGCGCAGGCCTCGAACCGACCCGCACGCTGCGCACCTATGCCGATCACCGGCTGGCTCATCTGGCCGCGCTGATCGGCCTGGTGGTACCCGGCATCGAACTGGACGACATCGGCGCTGTCTCGAAGACGATGCCCGATTTCACGACCCGCTGGGACCGGATGCTCGAACAGACCGAAGGCACCGCCCGGTGAGCCGCCACCGACTCGGCGACGCCTACGCCGATCTCGATCCCGACAGCTTCGGCAGGCCGGCGAAACGTACGCGTCCGCGCACCAAGGACCGGCCCGACTATTCGAAAGCCGAGCTGGGCAGGGTGATCACCGTCGACCGCGGCCGGTACCGCTGCCAGATGGCTGCGACCGGTCACATGGTCAGCGCCACCAAGGCCCGCCAATTGGGACGCAAGGGCGTCATCGTCGGTGACCTGGTGCGTGTGGTCGGCGATACCAGCGGCGGCGAGGGAACCCTGGCCCGCATCGTCGAGGTCAGGCCACGAGCGACCGTGCTGCGACGCACCGCCGACGACAATGACCCCAGCGAGCGTCCGCTGGTCGCCAATGCGGATCAGCTGATGGTCGTCTGCGCGCTGGCCGATCCCCCGCCGCGGACCGGCATGATCGACCGGATCCTGGTGGCCGCCTACGATGCGTCCATCGAACCGATCATCTGCCTCACCAAAGCCGATCTGGCCAGCCCCGATGAGATCATCGCGAGCTACCGGCCACTGGATGTGCCGATCGTGGTCACCCAACCGGGTTCGGATCTGCGTGAGGTCGACGAATTGCTGGCCGATCATGTCACGGTGCTGGTGGGCCACTCCGGAGTCGGCAAGTCCACGCTGATCAACCGACTGGTGCCCGATGCCGGTCGCGTCACCGCGGCGGTCAACGAGACCACCGGGCGCGGCAGGCACACCTCGACATCGGCGATCGCGCTGGAGCTGCCGACCGCCGACGGCTGGGTGATCGATACACCCGGTGTGCGCAGCTTCGGGCTCAGCCACGTGACGCCGCAGTCGGTGCTCGGTGCCTTCGGCGACCTGGCCGAATTCACCAAGGGCTGTCCCAGAGGGTGCACGCATACTGCCGGCGAACCGGAATGCGGTCTCGACGCCGCGGCCGCCGATGGCCTGCTTGATCCGGGGCGATTGGCATCGTTTCGGCGGATCATCGGCGCGGTCAGTGAACCCCTGGCGGGTGAATCCCGATAACGTGGGGGCATGGCCTCCTATATTGACGATCTGCGGCTGGCTCATCTGCTGGCCGACAACGCTGACTCCATCACCGAGTCCAGGTTCAAGGCTCAGGATCTGAAGGTGGAGTCGAAGCCGGATCACACCGCGGTCACCGATGCCGACCGCGCCGTCGAGGAGGCCTTGCGCAAGCTATTAGCGACCTCCAGGCCACGCGACGCGGTGCTGGGCGAGGAACTGCCCGATACCGGCTACGGCCCCAGGCAGTGGATCATCGATCCGATCGACGGCACCGCCAACTACGTGCGCGGGGTGCCGGTCTGGGCAACATTGATCGGTTTGATGATCGACGGCGTGGTGCGCGTCGGAGTGGTCAGCGCCCCGCTGCTCGGCAGGCGCTGGTGGGCCGCCGAAGGCGATGGCGCATTCGCCGGTAAATCGATCCTCAAGGCCGAGCGCATTCACACTTCAGCGGTGCGGAAAGTAAGCGATGCCTTCGTCTCCTACTCATCGCTGGGTGGCTGGATCACCTCGGGGCGCGGGCAAGGATTCGTCGACCTGCTGCGCGACGCCCATCGGACGCGTGGCTTCGGCGACTTCTGGAGCTACATGCTGGTCGCGGAAGGTGTGGTGGACGCCGCGGCCGAGCCCGAGCTTAGTCTCTGGGACAAGGCCGCGCTCGACGTGATCGTCCGGGAGGCCGGTGGCCGGTTCACCGACCTGGACGGCAACGACGGCTCCTACGGACCGGGAGCGATCGGGTCCAACGGGCCGCTGCACGACGAACTTGTCGAGCGCCTGGCGCTGGTTCAAGAGACCTATGAGGAGACCACCGGCATCATCATGCCGCTGCCGGACCGCTGATTCTTCCGGCGAACTGGTAGATCTTCCGGCGCAAAGCACCAGACGCATACCTATATGGGCGATTGTGGTTGCCGGAAAGTGAGCTTATCTTTTGCGCGAACGTCGGCAACCACAAACCGTCTTACTCAGCTGACCATGTGGGTGGTTTGGTTTGGGTCGCCGAAAAGCGAACCTCTGTTCTCGGTTTGCGTCGGCGACCCAACCGCCCACCCACCAAACTCTCAGTCGATCCGGCGTACCCGGACGGTGTCGGGAATCTCTTTGAGCTCCTGGATCAGGCCCGGACGCGCCGAGGTGACGTCGGTCACCACATAGCCGACCTCGGGGTTGGTGTTCAGCGCCTGGAAGGCGATATTTGCCTCGTGGGTGCTGAGCGACTGGGTCAGCCGGGCCAGCACGCCCGGCACGTTACGGTGAATGTGCAGCACCCTGGTGCCCTGCTGAGGCGACACCTGCACGTGCGGCAGATTCACGCTCATCAGCGTGGAGCCGGTGCCCAAGTAGTCGAGCAGCTTCGTCGCGACGAAACGGCCGATGTCGACCTGGGCCTCCTTGGTCGAGCCGCCGACGTGCGGAGTCAGGATCACGTTCGGCAGCCCCTGCAATTCGCTGTGGAACGGATCACCGGCGGCCTTCGGCTCGGTCGGATAAACATCGACCGCGGCACCGGCGATGTGCCCGGAGCGCACCGCGGCCGCCAGCGCGGCAGGCTCGAAGACGAAACCGCGGGACAGATTGAGGAACAACGAACGCGGGCGCATCTTGGCAAATTCGTCCGCCCCGAACAGCTTCGCATTGGCGGCCCGTCCGTCGACGTGCACGCTGATGGTCTCGGCCCGTTCCAGCAACTCGTCGAGGGTGTCGACGCGTTCGGCGTTGCCCAGGGCCAGCTTGTCGGCGATGTCGTAGAACAGCACCTTCATGCCGAAGGCCTCGGCGAGCACCGAAAGCTGGGAGCCGATGTTGCCGTAACCGACCAGCCCGAGTATGCGTCCGCGGACCTCGTGAGAGCCCGCGGCCGACTTGTCCCACAGGCCGTCGTGCATCTGCTTGTTCTTGTCGGTCAGGTGCCTGGCGAGAGCCACGATCTCGGCCATCGCCAGTTCGACCACGCTTCGGGTGTTGCTGTAGGGAGCGTTGAAGCAGGCGATGCCGGCCCGTGCGGTCGACTTGAGGTTGATCTGGTTGGTGCCGATGCAGAACGCCCCGATGGCCTGCAGATCCGGTGCGTGCTCCACCACCTTCGGCGTGATCTGGGTGCGCGACCGGATGCCGAGCAGGCTGACTCCGGCCAGGGCTTCGATGAGTTCGCTCTCGGCCAGCGCACCTCGGCGATTCTCGACCTCATAGCCGGCCTCGGTGAGAATGCGGGTGGCTTCGGGATGGATGTTCTCCAACAGCAGGGCTTTCACGTCGACCCATTGTAGGGGGATCAGGCGGGAGCCCGATCGTTCATCCGCGGCGCAAACGCGGCACGGACGCGAGCAGCTGGCGGGTGTAGGCGTGCTGCGGGTCCGAATAGATCTGCTCGATCGGCCCGGACTCCACGATACGGCCGGCCTGCATGACCAGCACGGCATCACACATATGCCTGACCACCGACAGATCGTGGCTGACAAAGACCAAAGTCAGACCGTGTTCTGCGACCAGCTCCGCGAAGAGATTGAGCACCTGGGCGCGCACACTGACGTCGAGGGCGGAGACCGCCTCGTCCGCGATCAGCACCTCGGGACTGGGAGCTAGCGCCCGGGCGATGGCAATCCGTTGCCGCTGGCCTCCGCTGAACTGGTGCGGGTAGCGATTGCGGTCGCCGGGGTCCAGTCCCACCTGGGCCATCAATTCGCTGACTCGCTGCGCCGGATCGGGCCGCGCGCTGCCCCGCCAGATCTTGGAACGCAGCGGTTCTGCGATGATGTCCTGTACCTTCATCCGGGGATCCAGCGACGAGTGGGGATCCTGAAACACCAGTTGGACGCCGCGGCGCAGCCAGGTCAGCTCCGATTCCTTGCGTCCGACGATCGAGCGGCCTTGGAAGACCACATCGCCGCTGGTCGGGCGGCGCAGAGCAGCCATCATCCGGATCAGGGTGGATTTGCCCGAGCCGGACTCCCCCACGATGCCCAGCCGCTGTCCCGCGGGAATGTCGAAACTCAGCCGATCGACGGCGGTCACCGGCTGCGCGCCGTGGCTGAAGATCCGCACCAGATCACGGACGCGGTAAACCGGCTCAGTGCTCATCGTGCGGCCTCCTCCAGAAGTCATCGAGCACCGGCAATCGTCCACCCGGTCGGACGCCGGCCAGATCGGCGGTGGCGATCAGTCCGGCGGTGTAGGGATGCTGCGGGTTCTCCAAGATCTGGGCCCGGGTGCCGGCCTCCACGACCCGGCCGCCAAAGATGACGGCTATCCGATCGACCATCTGACTCACCACCGCCAGATCGTGGCTGATGAACAGCAGGGCCGATCCGGCCTGGTCGAGACCGTGCCGCAGCAATTCGAGGACCTTGGCCTGCACCGTGACGTCGAGAGCCGTGGTCGGTTCGTCGCAGATCAGCAGATCGGGGGTGTTGATCATCGCCATCGCGATCAGCACGCGCTGCCGCTGCCCTCCGGACAGCTGATGCGGGTAGCTGTCGGCGACCCGGGCCGGGTCACCGATGCCGACCTGGGCCAAAGTCTCCAACACCCTGTCACGGGCCGCCCCGCTGGGGGCGGAATCGTGCAGCCGCACGACCTCGGCGACCTGTCGTCCGGTGCGCATGGTCGGGTCGAGGGCGGTCATCGGCTCCTGGAAGACCATCGAGATCTGTTCGCCGCGCACCTTCGAGTAGTCGGCATCGTGCATCCCGAGCAGCTCGCGTCCCCGCCACCGGATCGAGCCGGCGCACCGCGCATTGTCGGCCAGCAAGCCCATCACGGCCAAGGCGGTCACCGACTTCCCCGACCCGGATTCGCCGATCAGCCCGAGGCGTTCGCCTCTGCCGACGCGTAGCGAAATCTGATCGAGTGCGGGCCTCGCACTGCCACGGAAGCGGACGCTCAACTCGTCGATACTCAACAGCTCTTCGGTCATCGCGGTCACCGTCCGAGATCTTTGAGCGTGGGGTCGAGGAGTTCGCGCAATCCATCGCCGAGCAGGTTGAAGCCGAGCACGGCCACCGCGATGAACAGCCCGGGCCACAGCGCGAGGTTGAGATCGGAATACAGATAGGGCTGCGATTCGTAGATCATCCGGCCCCAGGTCGGGGTGGTGGGCGGCGTACCGAGCCCCAGGTAACTCAGCGATGCCTCGGCCAGGATTGCCAGCCCGAAACTCACCGAAGCCTGGACGAGCACCGTCTGCCGCACGTTCGGCAAGATGTGCCGCACGATGATGCCACCGGCGGTGATGCCCGCACTGCGTGCCGCCACGATGTAGTCCTGGCTCAGCACTTGCAGGGAGGCGCTGCGGGTGACCCTCGCGAACGCCGGTATGGAGGCGATGCCGATCGCGGTCATGGCCGTCAAGGTCGATCCCGAGCCGCGGGCGGCCGCCAAGATGATGGCCAGCAGCAGAGCCGGAAACGCATAGACGATGTCGGTTGCCCGCATGATCACGGCCCCGGCCCAGCTGTGCTGCTTCACCGCCGAGATCATGCCGAGCGGCACGCCTATCATTGCGCCGATGCCGACGGCGACCACACCCACCAGCAGGCAGCTGCGTGCCCCCACCAGCACCCGGCTGAAAATGTCCTGGCCGAATCCGTCGGTTCCCATCAGGTGGGCCGCACTGGGCGCCAGCATCCGATCGGGGGTCACCTCGGTCGGGTTGAAGGGCGTCCACACTGCGGAGATCAGGGCGAAGACCACCACCAGGCCGACCATCGCCAGGCCTGCGACCAGGGTCGGGTTGCGCCGCATCAGTCATCCACCTCATCATCGCCGGCCCGCAGCCGGGGGTCGATCAGCGTGTAGCTGAGGTCGACCAGCAGATTGATCACCAGAACCAGGCCGACCAGGATCATCACGATCGATTGGACGACGGGCAGGTCGCGATTGGCCACCATCTGCACCAGGTAGCCGCCCAAGCCGGGCAGCACGAACACGCTCTCGACGACCACCGCGCCGACGAACAGTGTCGACAGCTGCAGCCCGAGCACGGTCACGATCTGCAAGGCAGCATTGCGCAGCCCGTGGCGCAGCAGTGCCGGCCAGCGCCGCCAGCCGATCGCCCGGGCGGTGCGGTAGTAGTCCTGCCCGATGACGTCGATGAACGCGGAGCGCACATAGCGCACCAGCACGGCCGACTGCACCAGCCCGAGGGTCAGCGCCGGCAGGATCAGGTGTGTTAGCCACTGTCCGGGCGAGGTGCTCATCGTCACGTACCCGTTGGCGGGCAACCACTGCAGTTTGGCCCCGACCAGCACGCTGAGCGCGATGCCCACGACGAAGACCGGGACGGCCATGCCCACCTGGCTGAGTCCCGACACCGCCAATCCGTCGGCGTGGCTGCGGCGCAACGCGGCGAAGATCCCGACGGGCAAGGCGATCAGGACGGCCGCCAGCATGCCGAGCAGCACCAGCGATAGCGTGACCGCGAACTTGTCGGCGATCACCGGGTTGACCGGAGCCCCGGTGAGAGCGGACGATCCGAGATCGCCGGTGAGCATGCCCCCAAGCCAATGCAGATACCGCACGGCGATGTTCTGGTCGAGCCCGAGTTGCTCCCGCAGAGCGTCGACGGCCTGCTGGGTGGCGTTGGGGCCTAGGATCACCCCGGCCACGTTCCCGGGCAGCAGGTTGAGCAGCCCGAAGACAACCACGGACGCCACCAGCATGCTGAGCGCAAACCAGATGAGGCGACGAGCAATGAGCCGGCCGGTGCCGGTGGCGCGCCGAGATTTCACAGCATCTCCGTCTTACGCGGCCGGCGCGCTGACCCCGGTCATGTCGAAGCTGAGCGACGCGCGATTCTGGTCGACTCCGGTGATATCCGACTTGGTGACGACCAGGTTCGGCAACAGCCAGAGGAAGTCGGCGGCGGCGTCGTCCGACAGGATGCGCGCGGCCTGCTTCATCAAGGGGATCTCTTCGTCGGTGTTGGGGGCCTTGTCGGCTTGTTCGAGCAACTCCTGGAACTGCGGATTGTCGTAGTGCCAGTAGTAGTCGGGATTGGCGAAGTTGGCGATGTCTCGTGGTTCGGCGTGGGCGACCACCGTCAGATCGTAGTTCGACTGGTACATCACCTGGTCGACCCAGGTGGCCGGGAACTCCAGTTCGTCCACGGTGACGTTGATGCCGACGGCCTGCAGCTGGCTCGCGACATAGCTGCCCACCCCAGGTCCGTAGGGCAGGCTCGGGACGCGCATCCGCAGGTTCAGCCCGGTCGCGCCCGCCTCGTCCAGCAGCTCCCGTGCCTTGTCGGGATCGTAGGGATACTGCCCCGACAGATCTTCATACCAGGGGTCGGTGGGCGGCACCATCGACCCGATCAGTTCGCCCTTGCCACCCCACACGGCATCGACGAGCGCCTGCCTGTCGATCGCATAGTTGATCGCCTGACGCACCTTCACATCTTGCAGGGACTCCACCTGCTGGTTGAAGCCGAGCACGACCTCTGCGGTCGTGGTGCCTTCGAGAACGGTGAACTGGTCGGTCTGGAACTGGTCGAGTGCCTGCGGGGCGGCGACATTCGAGATGATGTCCAGCTGACCGGCGAGCATTGCGGCATTCATGGCGTTCGCGTCGTCGTAGGCCTTGAAGGTGATGCCCGCGAGCTTGGTGTCGGTGCCCCAATAGGAGTCGTTGCGGACTAACGTGACCGAATCCCCCTCCGTCCAGTTCGAGAACATGAACGGGCCGGAGCCGGCCGGTGTCGTGGTCAACTGGTCGAGATGGTCGGGATCGATGATGATGCCGGCGCGCTGCGACATCGCGAAAAGCCAGCTTTGGGACGGCTCGCTGAGCGTGAACTCAACGGTGTCGTCATCGACCGCCCGCATCGATGCGAGTGGCTTCATGGCCTCTTTCAGCACCGGCAGCACCGCGTCGTCGTCGATGATCCGCTGAATCGAGGTGATCACCGCGTCCGCCGACACCTTGGTGCCACTGGCGAACTGGGCTTGTGGACGCAGATTGAAGGTGTACACCAGTCCGTCGGACGAAACCGACCAGTCGCTGGCGAGCAGCGGCTGATAATTGCCGTCGCCGTCGATCTTCAACAGTGTCTCGTAGACGTTGTACAGCAAAGCCTCCGAAATCGCGGCGGCATCCGAAGTCGTCGGATCCATGGAATTCGGCGCAGCGGAGGTGCCGATAACGAGCTGACGCTCCGCCGGCTCGCTCGTACCCGGACCACACGCCCCGAGCACAACTGCGAGCAGGCAGATCAGTACCGTAGCTATTCTGCGGGAAACCCTGGTCATGTCTGGTTGGCTCCTGACGCTCATCGGTAGACCCGGATGAGTTTACCCCGGATCACCCTGAACCCGGCCAAGACAGGCACCAACAGCCACAAACACCCGCGTCGATTGCCCGAACGCCAACCGATCATCGGGCCGAGCGCCAACTCGGCGGCAGGCTCGATCCGAACTCGCATTCCCAGGTGCCCATCGGATGACCCCGGCATGCTTGACAGCAGTCGAACAAAAAACAACCGCGCGATTTGAATCCCCGAAAGATCCGGGCTAAGGTTCTTCAAGTCGACGCGGGGTGGAGCAGCTCGGTAGCTCGCTGGGCTCATAACCCAGAGGTCACAGGTTCAAATCCTGTCCCCGCTACGAACAAGGCTCCTGACCAGCAGAAATGCTGGTCAGGAGCCTTTTACTATGCCCGGCACCGGCTCAGATATCGGCGATGGTCATCACGATCACGGCCACGTTCAGCGCGAGCACCAGCACCGCGATGAGGATCGAGATGATCTTCAGCCACTTACCCGAGGTGTACTCCCCCATGTACCGCGGACTGCCGGTGAACCACACCAGCGGGATCAGGGCGAAACCGATGCCGAAACTCAGGATCAGCTGGCTGCCCACCAGCGCGGCGGTCGCGTTCACTCCGGCCGCCAGCAGAATCAGCGACGGTAACACCGTCGCCACCCGGCGGAGCCGGCTGTCGATCTTCCAGGGCAGCAGGTCGTACATGATCGACGAACCGGCGTGGGTGCCCACCACGGCCGAACCAACGCTGGAGGCCAGCAGACCGATGGCGAAGATCACCGCCGGCAACCTGCCGATCTCCGCGTTGAGCACGCCGTAGGCCGCCATCACGGCGTCCGTGTGCGGCACGCCGCTCAAGATCGTCACTCCGAAGAGCAGCATCGCCACATTCACCGTGCCCGCGATGACCAGCGAGGCACCGACATCGACCCGCTGCACGAACAAGAGTTCCTTCAGCGGCATGTCCAGTCGTCCCAGCGGACGGTGCCGGTCGATGGCCAGCGTCGAGTGCAGGTAGATCGCGTGCGGCATCACGGTGGCCCCGAGCATGGCGGCCGCGATCGATACGGAACCGGCGTCGCCGAATCTGGGGACCAGACCTCCCACCACACCGGCAGGGTCGGGCGGCGCCCAGAACAGCGAGACCAGGAAGCCCACGGCGATGATCAGCAGCACCAGGGTCACCCCGATGTCGAGCGCCCGTTCGCCGCGCGCACGCATGAAGCCCAGCCAGAGCAGCGACACCACGACGACGATCAGCCCACCCAGCCAGCCGGGCAGCCCGAAGAGCAGATTCATCGCGATGGCCCCGCCCATCACTTCGGCAACATCGGTGGCGATGGCCACCACGATCGCCTGAACCGCGAATCCCGTCTGCATCGTCCGAGCGCGGGGGTGGCGGGCCAGCGAATCCTTCACCAGGCCCGACAGCGAGCGTCCGGTCACCAACCCGAGCTTGGCGGAGAGGTATTGCACGACCATCGCCATCAGACAGGCACTGACCAGCACCCAGACGAGCAGATAGCCATAGTCTGCACCGGCGGACATATTGGCGGCGACGTTGCCCGGGTCGACGTAGGCAACCGATGCCACGAAGGCCGGTCCGAGCAACGAGATCACTCGTTTGAAGCCCATCGGATGGGGACCTTGTTCGACTGGCTGCAAAGTAGATACCTCCCAGCCGCATTCTAGGGGCCCGGCTTGATCTCCCGCCGCCGGAGCCGACAACCTGGGCAAGCCGCCAGGCGTTCAAGGCTCCACCAGCAGCGTCCGGACGCAACCCGTGTGCCGGCTTGGATAGCATGCATTTCATGCCTGACATCACCCGACTGCACTATCCGGTCGATGACACCACTCTCGACAACGGGCTACGGGTGGTGACCAACCCTGACCCGCTGGCCCCCGGCGTCGCGGTGAATCTCTGGTATCGCGTCGGCTCGGCCGACGAAGCGGTCGGGGCCACCGGATTTGCTCACCTGTTCGAGCACCTCATGTTCGCGGGATCGACACATGTTGCCTCTGGGGAGCATCTCGCACAGATCCAGGCCGTTGGCGGCTCCGCGAATGCCACCACCAGCTTCGACCGGACGAACTTCTTCGAAACCATCGGCACCCAGGCCACCGAGTTGGCACTCTGGCTGGAAGCCGACCGAATGGCCGGCCTCGACGTCGACCAGCACAACCTCGACACCCAGCGTGAAGTGGTCAAGGAAGAAAAACGCCAGCGCTATGACAACGTGCCCTACGGCGATCAACTCGAACTGCTTCTGCAACTCAATTTTCCCGAACATCACCCTTACGCGCATTCCGCGATCGGTTCGATGACCGACCTGGACGCCGCCACCTTGGACGACGTGCGGGCCTTCTACCGCACCTGGTATCAACCCGGCACCGCCGTGCTGACGCTGTCGGGGGCGCTCAGCACCGATCAGGGCCGCGAGTGGGCGGACCGCTACTTCGGGCATCTGCCCGGTGCCGCCGGTGCCGCCGGTGCCGTCAACAGGCAACCCGACCCGTTGCCCCCGCATCATGGACTACCCGAACTCGTGGTGCATCGCGACGTGCCGCGGCCGATGATCGAGCTGTGCTGGCGCACCCCTGCCCTTGATCATCCCGACCGGTTGGCCGTGGAGGTCCTCTTCTCGCTGCTGTCCGATGGCATGACCTCCAGGCTCTACCGTCAACTGGTCCGCGACCGGGAGCTGGCCGAAGCGGTCGGCGCCGACGACTTCGGCCTGTCCAGAGGAACATCGCTGGGAATGGTTGCCGTGCGTGCCCGCGAGGGAGTCGAGCTCGCCCGGATCGAGGATGCGGTGCTGGAAACCATCATCGACCTGGCCGAGCACGGTCCCCGCGACGACGAGCTCGCCCGGGCCAAGGCCGGCTTCGAACGTGAATGGTTGTCGGCCCTCGCACCCATCGGCGAACGGGCCGATCAGCTCAGTTACTATGCGACCCTTTTCGATGATCCCGGACGCATCAATCGTGAGCTCGCGGAGATCGAGCAACTCGAACCGGCAGACATCACCCGTGCGGCCGCACGCTGGCTCGACTCGGCGGCCCGCGCGACCTTGCGCTACGAGGTCGCAGAAAGGAATCAGGCATGACCGCCGCACCTGTCCGTCCCATCGTGGGGCAGGCCCACCCCTGGTCGCTCACCGAACCCACCGAGATCGCCCTCGACAACGGCGCACGGCTGTGGCTTTACGACCTGCCCGGCCAGTACGTGATCAGCACCCAGGTCGTGCTGGACGCCCCGCTCAGCTGCGAACCGGCCGCCAAGGAAGGGTGCGCCACCATCGCCGTGAACGCCAGCGACGAGGGCACCCTTCCCCACCCCGGCACCGCCCTCGCCGAGGCCGTCGAAGACATCGGCGCTCTGTACAGCGGAACCGCCCGGCAGTCTTCGACCGTGTGCCGGATGGAGGCTGCGGCGACCCAGCTCGGCCCGGCGCTGCGGCTGCTCGCGGAGATCATCACTCGCCCGGCCTACGACACCGCAGACATCGAGCGGCATCGAGCGCTGCGGCTCGCGGAGATCGAGCAGACCCTGGCGCGTAGTTCGTCGGTGGCGCAACTCGGATTCCAGGACGCCATCTTCGGCCGGGGCACCCGGGTGGGGCGTCCGGCTGCCGGACGCGTCGCGAGCGTCCAGGCCATCACCCGCGACGATGTGGCCGAATTTCACGATCGCTGGTGGCGCCCTGACCGGGCCACCATCATCATCGCCGGCGAGCTGCCCGCAGGCGTGGCTGACCTGGCGTCCGACGCATTCGGCGGCTGGGCGGCGACCGGTGAGAAAGCCGAGCACGAGACCACCGGACGCAATCCGCAGACGCCGGTGATCTGGGTGATCGATCGTCCGGACGCGGTGCAAGCCGATCTGCGCATCGGGTCGTTCGGCCCCGACCGGAGAGATCCCACCTGGGCCGCCCTCCAGGTGGGCGCCTGCGCGATCGGGGGATCATTCGGTTCCCGGGTCAACCGGGTGTTGCGTGAGGAGCGCGGCTATACCTACGGCGCCTATGCCGGGTTCCGGCCGCTACGCAATGCGGGCAGCTTCGTGCTGCAGACCAGTTGCCGCACCGAGGTGAGTGCGGCAGCCGCCCGCGCAGCGGTCGATCTGCTGAGGGTGGCCGACGCGCCGTTCACCGACGCCGAGATCGTCGACGCCAAGAACTTCCTGCTCGGCATCGCCCCGCTGCGTTTCCAGACCGCCGACGCGATCGCCGACGAGGCCTCGGTGCTCGCCGGCACGGGGCTCGCCGCGTCCTGGTTCAACCAGCAGCAAGCCGAGATCGCTGCGATCTCGGCCGAGCAGGCGACCTCGGCTTTCGCTGGTACGGTGCGGCCCGATCAGCTCAGCATCGTGGTCTGCGGAGATGCGGAACAACTGCTCGACGACCTGGACGCTCAGGGGCTTGCGGCCGAGGTCGTGACGATCGAGGGCTGAACACATTTAGCGGTAATCAGCGTCCATTGAATCCGTTGTCGGCCGCCATCGAAGACAGCACACCGCGAAAAATACGTAGCTTCGCCGACCAGTCGTGGTCATCATGGGGTTTGACGGCGGACGGCCAATTCGGGCGAACGCTACAACCGCAACCAATAAGCTCCGCGCGTTCAGCAAAAGCGAGGGCTGAACGGACGCATCCGTTCAGCCCTCGCTCCTGGCAATCGAAGAGAAACCAGGCCCGCTACTTGGCGGCCTCCTCGGCCTCCCTCATCCGCTGCCGGGCGTTCTCGATCTGAGCCTGATACTCGCCCAGATCGCCCTCGGCCAGCGCCGCATCGGCGGCCGTGTAGGCAGCGTCCGCGGCCTCCAGGGCGGCCTGTACCGCAGCCATGCCCGTCTGCGGAGTCGCCGGGGTCTCCCCCTCGGCGCCGCCGGTGGTCTCCTCACCGGTTTCGGCCCCCGCGTCACCCTCGAAGACCTGATCGAGCGCCTCCTGCAAGGTCGAACCCAATCCGATGTGGTCACCGAATCGCACCACGATGAACCGCAGCACCGGATAGGAGCCCTGCGACTTGCCCTGGGTGTAGATCGGATTCACATAGATCAGACCACCGCCCAGTGGCAGCGTCAGCAGGTTCCCGTAGACCGGCTCGGCGGCACCCTGGCTGGTGAACGGCAGCAACGCCTGCTGGATCAACGGATCGGTCTGAATGGCGTTGAACGTCTGATTCGGACCCGGCACCTGATGGGTGTCCGACAGCCTCAGCACCCTGATCTTGCCGTAGTCCGGGTCGGCCGCATCGGCCACCACCGCCATGTAGGCACCCAGGTTCTCACGTTCGTTCGGCACATAAACCGCCGTTTGACTGAACACCGGCGCTTCGTCCTCCGGCCACTTGATCGACAAGTAGTAGGCGGGTTCCTTCGTTTCGGACGACCGCGGATCCTCGGGCACCACCCACAGATCGGACTGCTGATACCAGGCGTCCGGGTCGGTCATGTGGTACCGGCCCAGGATCTGCCGCTGCACCTTGAACAGATCCTGCGGGTAACGCAGATGATCCATCAGATCAGGGCTGATCTCATCGGCCGAATGCAGCATATTCGGGTAGACCTTCTCCCAGGTCTGCAGGATCGGATCCTCGGTATCCCAGGCGTACAGCGTGACCGAACCGTCATAGGCGTCGACCACTGCCTTCACCGAGTTACGCATGTAGTTGACGTTCTGCCGTTCGGTTCCGACCTGCGTCCACTCGGTGGTGGAGTCGCTGGTCGCATTCGCGAGGTCGACGCGCTGCGCATTCGGGTAGGAGTCGGAGGTCGTGTAGCCGTCGACGATCCACACCACGCGCCCGTCGACGACTGCCGGGTAGGGATCCTTGTCGATGTTCAGCCACGGCGCGACCTTGGCCACCCGCTCGGCGGGCGTCCGGTCGAAGAGGACCTTCGATTCGGAATGCACCCGGCTGCTCAACAGCAGGTTGATGTGGCCGAACCGGCTGGCGAACAGCGCGCGGGTGAAGATGTTGCCGATCGGCACGCCGCCGGAGCCGTCGTAGGTGTTGTAGGTCTCACCGCCACCGGATTCGTTGCCGCCCGGAGTGTCCAGCTCGACCGGGTCCAGACCCTCATCGGTGCCGACCACCGCATACTCGGTGGTGTTCTCACCGAAGTAGACGCGCGGCTGCACCTGATCGAGCTCACCGACCGGCGGAATATCGCGGACGATCCACTCGGGCTCGCCGGAGGCCTGCCGCTGATTGCCGTAGGCGCCCACCATTGCGTAGCCATGGGTGTAGACGGTGTGCACGTTGTTCCACGTCTGGTTGTCGGTGGGCAGGCCTGCGACGTTGATCTCACGGGCCGCGATGATAGCGTCGGTCTCCTGGTCGTCGATCGTGTACCGGTCGACATCCAGCACATCGGGGAACTGGTAGTAACCACGTACCTGCTGCAACTGTTCGAAGGTGGCAGAGATGACCTGCGGGTCCATCAGCCGGATGCCGGGCAGCACGGATGCGTCCTGGACGAGCTGACCCGCGCTGACCGTCGTGGTCGCCGAGTAGTCCGTGATTTCCACGTCGGAGACGCCGTAGGCGTCGCGGGTGGCCGCTATCTGGTTGCTGATATATGGCTGCTCACGGTCCGGCTCGTTGGGGCGAACATCGAACTGCTGGACCAGCGCCGGGTAGGCGCCCTGCACGATCAGGCTGGAAGCCACCGCCAACGCCACCGCGGAGGTGGGCAGCACCCATCGACGCAGTTTGGCGTTCACGAAGAACGCGATGGCGCAGACCAGGCAGATGATCGACATGATCAACTTGGCGGTGATCCGCGAATGATCATCGGTGTAGCCGATACCGGTGAACAGGGTGTCATTGTCGGACACCGCGAAGCCGTAGCGTCCGAGCCATTGGTCGACGCCGATGGCCAAGGTGATCAGGCCCAGCAACACCGACAGATGTGCCTGTGCCTTCTTGGTGAAGGGATTGCTGAACTTGATCTCGGGAGCCGCGCCCGCCCCCGAGGTGGCCACCCGCATGGGATTGGTGCGCAACGAACCGGTGATGAAGTGCACCGCGGCCGCGGCGACCAGCGCGATGACCAGCGTCCAGATGACCTGGCCCACCACGAAGCGCCACCACGGCAGCTGGAAGACGTAGAACGACACGTCGAGGTTGAAGTAGGGATCGGTGGTGCCGAAAGGCGTGGCATTCAGCCAGGCCAAGAAGGTGTCAACGTTCGACACCACACCTGCACCGGCCATGATGGCGAGCAGCACCGACGGTATCGCGATGACCAGCTTGGTGCGCCTGTCCATCATCTGCCGATAGTGGTTGAGCGTGCCCGACGATGACCCGCTCGCCGTGCCCCGGGGGCGCATCCGATAGCCGATCGCCATGTTGATCCATACCGCCACCCCCATCAACACGCCGAAGATGAGAAAAAGCCCCACCGTGGTGGTCAACCGCACCGTGAACACCTCGGAGGCGTTCACCGAGCGATACCACAGCAGATCGGTCCAGATCCGCGCGAACAGAATGTACAGCAGAATTACTACTGCCAATACGGCGATCGTTGGGGCAAGCGCGCTGCGGCGCCCTCGCTCGGAACGATCCCCGGTGGTCGTCGAACTCATGAGTTCCCTTCGTTGTCTTGCAGTGTCCAGGCAACAGCTCGTGTCAGGGCCGGCGCCATGTCGGCTCCCACGAGTAAGTCGTCGGGGTTGGAGGCGACACGGGCCACGCAGTGCGTGACGATCGTGCCGTCGGATAGCCGCAATGCCCCTGCGACCACCCGGAGGTCTTGGCGTTGGGCATGATTCGCCACGAATTCCGCGGCGCGCGCCGGATCGGCGGGAATCTCGTCTTCGAGGCCCGCGGGCAAGAAACCGCGCTCTGTCGACAAAGCACAGCCCGCCACCGCCGGCGGCCAATAGATCTGCGCCAGTGCGGTCATCAAATCGGTGCCCGGACGAAAATCGTCCTGCTCGATCGACGACAAGGCATCGGGTCCGGTGACCTTCAGCTGGCCGGCCAACGAGGGGTCGGCCGCCAGTAGCTCGGCGGTCGGAACGAGAGCGAACAGCCGGGCCGGCTGATCCCAGCCTGCGCGCCCGACATAACGCTCGACCTCAACGAGCCCGGCCAGCAGAACCTCGGCGGCTTGTTCATGATCGGTCAGCATGTCAGCACCTGATCGACCGTATCCGGATTCTTCAGCAATTCGAGGCTCGTGATGGCGTCGCTCAATTTGGTCACCTTCACCACGGTCACCGAACTGTCCACCCCCGAGATATCTGCGCAGTTGCCCTGCGGCACCAACATGATCTGGGCCCCGGAATCCTCGGCTCCGTTCAACTTCTGCCGCGCCGCGCCGATCGAACCGACATCGCCGGCAGCCGTGATCGTCCCGGTGGCGGCGACGACACGATCGTCGACCAGTTCTCCGGAGGTCAGCTGATCGTAGATGGCGATGGCAAAGGCCAGGCCCCCGGACGATCCCACGACATCGGTGGCCAAATTCACCTGCACGTCCAGCGGATAGTCGTAGCTGTCCACGCAATCCAAACCGATCCTGGCCACCGACGGATCGTCTCGGGACGCGACCGCCGTCACCAGCACCTCGGATTCCTGCCCATCGCGCAAGATGCCCAGCCGGATCACCGACCCCGGCTCCTCCTGACTGAGGATCGCCTCGACCTCGGAACGGCGTTCCACCACCGAACCATTCACCGTCGTGATGAAGTCTCCGACCTCGACCCTTCCGTAGGACGGCCCGGAACTCGAGACGGTGGTCACCTGAGGCCGCGGGGTGACGCTGAGACCGGCAGCCATCAAGGCGGCGACGGTGGCGTCCCTTTGTGACTCGCTCATCAACTTGTTCTCGTCGCCTTCTTGCTGCTCGGCGGGGCGCCCCTCCGGATAGACGCTCTCCCGGGGCAACAACGTTTGATCGGGCAAGACATAGGACAAGAACGCCTGCGGCAAGGTCATCTCCGAGTCCTTGTCGGTCACCGCGACCGTGGGTAGCAGTATCTCCCCGGTAGTCGAATACGTGATGGCTCCGCTGACCTGCAACACGGGCGTGCCGTCGTTCTCACCGAAGAGATTGATCGCCGTACCTGCCGACCAGCGCACGAACGGCACCGGCACCAGCGAGATCGCAGCTATCAGCACAACGAACAAGGCTGTGGAAACGACCGCAGTCCAGCCCTGTTTAGTCATAGGCCTGCCTTTCCGTATGCAGGTGAGTATTCATTGACTCTACCGGTTACTCTCACCAGGATCGACCCGGCGGCACCCCGGCCCCAAAATGATTCGGTTCGCGATCCGCCAGCGAAGACAGGTGGTAACCGTCACCGGGCTCGGGCCGCGCTTCTCCGGGGTTGCTTCGTGCGCTTGAATAGATGAGACAGGCAATGCCGGATTCAGGAATGACGGTGAGCGATGAACGACAACATGGCCAACTGGTTCGCCCAGTTCGGCGGCTCGGGCGGCGACTTCGACTTCAATAAGCTGATCGCCGAGCTGCAGCAGGCAATGGCCGCCATGGCTGGTCAAGGCGACAGCACTGGCATCGATTGGAGCCAGGCCAAAGCCACCGCGCGCCGTGTCACGGCGTCACTGGGCAGCGATCCGGTGCCCAGTGGGCCCGAAAGAGCGGCCGTGGCCGAGGCGGATCGGCTGGCAAGCATGTGGCTCGACCAGCACATCGCTTTTGAAGCCCTGACCCATCCGGCGGCCGCATGGAGCAGAGCGGAATGGGTCGAGAACACCATGGGTGCGTGGCGGACCATCGCAGAACCCATCGTGACGCGCATCGCCGATGCTCTGGCCGCCTCATTCGGCGACCAGTTCAACCAGTCGGAGGAGCTTCCCGCCGAGCTCGGCCAGTTCGGCGCGATGATGGCACCGATGCTGCGCACCTCGGCCGGCGCGATGTATACGGCGCAGCTCGCGTCGGCCATGGGCAAGATCTCCGGGCAGGTGGTATCCGGCAGCGAGATCGGCGTCCAGTTGCTCGGCACGCCACAAGTGGTCCTGCTGCCCACGAATGTGGCCGAGTTCAGTTCTGGCCTGCATATTTCGGACGACGACATCCGCATCTATCTCGCCGTCCGAGAAGGTGCCAGACAGCGTCTCTTTGCCCAGGTCGGCTGGTTGGCACCTCAGATCCTGGCCCTTCTCGAGCACTACGCGCGAGAGATCACCATCGATGTCGGCGCCATCACCTCGACCATCGAGGTGAACGATCTCAGTTCGCTGACTCCCGAGAGACTGGCCGAGCTCAGCGAGCAGCTGCAGGGCAGGCTCTTCTCCCCCGGCCAGAACGATGCGCAGCGTGAGATCTTGGACCGTCTCGAGACGTTGTTGGCACTGGTGGAGGGCTGGGTGGACGAAGCGACCGCGACAACCGTCAACACCTGGATGCCGCATGCCGGCGACGCGCTGGCGGAGGCGATTCGCCGGCGCCGGGCCACCAACGGCCCATCGCAGCAGCTGTTCTCGGCCTTGGTGGGGCTCGACCTGAAGCCTCGCAGGATCCGCGATGCGGCGAACTTGTGGGCCGGTCTCACCCGTGAGCGGGGTATCGCAGGCCGCGACGGATTGTGGGCCCATCCCGATCTGATGCCGACGGCCGCCGATCTCGATGATCCGCTGCGGCTTCTGGCCCCCGACGACGAGTCGAACGCCGGTGACGAAATGGATGCCGAGCTGGCCAAGCTTCTCGAGCGGGCCGAGCAGGAGCGCCGCGACGATCCGGGAACCGGCTCCGAGTAATGACCGGCCGGCCGTGTTCGGACGACCGGCTGGTTCCGCACCGCCTTCGAATCGCCGAGTGCCGCCGGGTGACTTTCGCCCAAACAGTGACCGGCCACACAATGACCGGACCGCGCCGGGAATCTTCGGATCGCGGTCTGTCTCGGCGAGACGCCGACCGCGTGCGCTACTCCGAAAGATCGACGCTTCCGTCGCCGGCCGGCGCAATCTCGCCCCCGCCTCCTGGTCCCCAGACGGTAGCCTGAGCCGCACTCCACCCTTCCAGATATCCTGCCGCCCGCTCGCTGGACGGATAGTGCCCGACCAGCTCCCAGAACTGACGAGTGTGTCCGGTGTGCTCGAGGTGCGCCAGTTCGTGGGCCAGCACATAGCCGATCACCCAGTCGGGCATCTGCTGAAGGCGGTCGCTCAGCCGGATTGTGCCCGCCGCCACGCTGCACGATCCCCACCGGTGGTTCATATTGGTCACCCAGCGCACCGAGCTCGGACGAAGCCTTCTTCCGGCAGGCCGGTCCAGAAAGTCCCGCGCTATCTGATTGGCCTTGGCCATCAACTCCTCGTCGGAGTGGTGAGTGCGGGTTCGCTTTCGGACGATCCGCTCGACCATTTTGTCAATCCACTCCTGTTCGCGCGCCGCCGGCATCCCGGCCGGCAGAAACACCACCACTCCGCCATCTTCCAGCCGTGCCGAGATGGTCTTGCGACGCCGGGCGCTGCGCCGCACTCGCACGCCGGCGATGTCATCGGGCAGCGGCGGCAGGCGCAAGGTGGCCGTCGGCAAGGTTTCGCTCGGAGGTGGCATGACTGCTCCTAAAGATCGGCTTGACGCGGCCGGCTGATCGGCACTAGCTTCTTGGTGAGGCTTCCGGAGATTGGATCCGTGCAGGGGAAGGCATGTCGATCCGGCTCCGGGAGCTTTTTCTGCCCCCGGATACTGAACCTTTCTGGCGCCGGTGACCGACCCCACCCGGCCGAGGACACCAAGATCCGAGCCCGGAAGCCTTTCTGCTGGCGCCGCCTGGGAGCGAACCCATACCGGAGAAGACACCTCCGGCCAGCGGACCCATGCAGCAGAAGACACCTTGATCCGAGCCCGAAGCCTTTTCTTGTTCAGCGCCTGTGTTTACTCTGGTTTCAGGTAAACCCGAAACCCTGGTTGTCGGCATCGCACGCGGAAATCTCGACGTTACGCGCGTGGCGGACTGGCTGCGAGGCGACCTGCTGGCAGCTAATATCGGCGTCAGTGGCCTGCAACCCGGCCCCGGACTAAGGAGAAAACAGTGGCTGACGAAACCTACGAAGGCGAGTTCTACTGCGTGAAGTGCAAGGAGAAGCGCGAGGCCAAGGGAAACGTCGTCGTGAACGACAAAGGCACCAAGATGGCCAAGGCAAAGTGCCCGGTCTGCGGCACCAACCTCAACCGCATTCTGGGTAGGGCCTGAGCTTTGTAGCTGGGCCGAGCCCGGAACTGTTCCCGGCACCGGTAGATCACGCGAGGTCATCGCACGAGTCGTGGTCGTTGATCAATTCGATCAGCTGATCACCGTAGCGATCCAACTTGGTCTTTCCGATGCCGGGAATTTTCGTGAGCTGGGCCCGCTGAGCCGGCTGCTGCTCGGCCAAGGCACGCAGGGTTGCGTCCGTGAAAATCACGAAGGCCGGAACCGACTGGCTTTGCGCCTGACTCGTCCGCCACTGCCGCAAGGCCTCGAACAGGTCCTCGTCCAAGGTGGACTCGCATCCGGTGTGTCGTCCGAGTTTGATCTCGACGGCCTCACTCATGGCTTGCCCGCAGACGTAGCAGGCAGGCAGCGTCCGCGACTTTCGGCCCGGACGCGCACGCCGACCGGAAACATGTGGCTCCGCAACGCCGGCCAGCCCCGCCTGCCGTAGAAAACGGGACGGCCCGCGATGGCCGCGTCCTGGCGCACCGCCGATCGCCCAGGAGATCCGCAGATTCGTTTTTGCTCTGGTCAGCGCCACATAGAGCAGCCGCTTCTCTTCGGCCACCTCGGCCTGAGTATCCGCCAGCGCGAAGGGCATCAGCCCCTCCGACAGGCCCACGACGGCCACCGATTCCCATTCCAATCCCTTGGCCGAATGCATGGTCGACAACGTCACCGCGTCGTCGGGCCGCGCCTCCTGGTCGCCGTCGCGCACCACGAAGGGCACTTGCGCGTCCCGGAGTTCGGCCTCGAACTGTTCGGCCTGCGCGTTGATGCGGTACAGCACGGCGAGATCGCCCCAGGGTGCGCCGTCCCGATGCCGGCCGACCAGCCACCCGGTGACCGCTGCCGCCTCCGTTGGCTCGTCTGCGGCGGGTTGCACCTCCACCGCCGGGCCGGCTTCACGGTTGGCCCGCAGCCGTCCCCCTCCTGCGATCAAGGCATTGGCCGCCTCCAGCACTTGTGGTGTCGAGCGATAGTTGGTGCGCAATCTCAAGGTCGTCGCCCCAGGGTGGTCACGACCGAAATTGGCCAGGTAGGCGGGCTGGGCGCCGGCGAAGGTGTGGATCGCCTGATTGGGATCGCCGACCACGCAGATGTCGCTGCGATCGCCCAGCCATAGTTCGAGCAGCGTGCGCTGAATCGGGCTGACATCTTGAAACTCGTCGACGGTGAAAGACCGGTACTGGTCATGCACCTCGGCCGCCACCTCGGGATGCTCGTGCAACAGCGCGATGGTGCACAACAAGATGTCGTCAAAGTCGATCACCCCGCGATACTTCTTGACCTGTTCGTAGCGCCTGAGCACGTCGGCCACCTGGTCCAGATTCAGCCCCTCGACCTCGCGCCCGGCCTTGCCGGCGAGCTGCGGATATCGCTCCTGCGGAACATTCGAGACCTTGGCCCAGCTGATCTCCGCGGCGAGGTTACGCAGCAGCGGGGTCTCGACGCTGACCGGCAGGGTTCGGGCGGCCTCCGCGATCATGCTGAAATTGCGTCCGGCCACCGGGGGCAGCTCGACGCCGTTGACCTTGGGCCAGAAATAGCCGAGTTGACGCAACGCGGCCGCGTGAAAGGTTCGGGCCTGCACCCTGGGTACGCCCAGACCGGCGAGCCGGTGCCGCAATTCCGCGGCCGCCTTGCTGGTGAAGGTGACCGCCAAGGTATGCCTGGCCTCCAGCGCACCGCTGGCCGCGCCGTAGGCAATCCGGTGCGTGATGGCGCGGGTCTTACCGGTGCCGGCGCCCGCCAGAACCACGACCGGACGCCCGAAGCAGGTCGCGACGGCACGCTGCTCGGCGTCCAGCCCCTCGAGAACACGCTCCGCCTGCGATGCTTCACCACTCACGCCTGCTCACTGTAGGCGCCGGCTGAGACAATTTTCGAACGCCATCCGGCTGCCGCGAAAAATGTCGGGAGCGCTGGCTAAGGTGAGTGCCGATGAAGAACTACGTCGAGGTGACCGGCTGGCGCGAGGCCTGCGAGCAGGCTGCCGTGCTCGTGCAAGACTCGCCTGCCGCACCGATGGCGGCAGATCTCGTCGTGGTTCCCGCGGCCGGGCATCGCCGGTGGTTCACTCAATATCTTGCGACCAGAACCGGCGGGCCCCGAATCTCGGCAGGTATCGACGTCGAAACCTGGCGAGTGTTCTCCCAACGGTTCCGCAGCGACGCCTGGCAAGGCGAGTCGCTGACCCTGGCCATCTGCGATGTGCTCGCCGACCCGGCGCAGGCCGACGTCCTCGCGCCGGTCCTGCACCACCTCGCGACGCCGCAGCTTTCGCCGGGGCGCCGCTATGCCGCTGCGTCCAGGCTGGCCAGGCTTTTTCGCCGCTACCTGTGGCGGACGCCCGACATGGTCGCCTCATGGTCGGCTGGTTCCGACCGAAGCCCTTCCGGCGCCGATCTTGCGTCCGAAGAGCGGTGGCAGCCTGCCTTGTGGCGTGCGGTCGTCCGGCTTCTCGGCTCAGATCCTGCCGAGCAGCATGACCGAACTCTCCGGCAGCTGGAGCAACAGGCCGATCCGCAGATACCGCAGCGGGTCGTCCTGCTCCTGGTCGACGATCCGGATCCCGCCTCGAACCGCCTCATCGACGCCCTCGGCTGCCATCACGAGGTTCAGGTGATTCAGGTGGCCGGCATCGCCTGCCACCATGACGCGCCGGGCTCCGACTTTCTGCGGCACCACAACAGTCGTCGTGATGCGGGGCGCGAATCACTCGACCGGCCGCAACAACGATCCGAAACCGGTCTGGCATCCGGGTGCCGGGCCGAAACTGACGACGGCCGGCCGGACCCTGTCTCCAGCGCCTTCGCAGCCTTCCGGCAGCCCAAACCGCCTACCCTGCTGCGGCAGGTACAAGACGAGTTGCGCCGCGATCTGCCGCCCGGCCCCCGGGCCGAGGCCGATGACTCCTTGCAGATCCACGCATGCCACGGCCCGGACCGGCAGGTCGAGGTGCTCCGCGACGTGTTGTGCGGCCTGTTCAGCGATGATCCCAGCCTGCAACCGCGTGATGTGGTGGTGCTGTGCACCGATCTCGCCGAGTACGCACCGTTGATCGAGGCGTCGTTCTGTCTCGACCCGGGCGCGGGCTTTCATCCCGGCCACAGACTGAGAGTGCAACTCGCCTCCGCAGGTTTGGCAGGCGTCAACCCCGCGTTGGCGGTGCTCAGTCGACTGCTGGCGCTCTACGTCGGACGCGCAACCAGCATTGATCTCCTCGACTTTTGCCAACTACCCGCGATATCGCACCGGTTCGGCTTCGGGCCCGACGAGATCGAGCGGCTGCGCGAGCTCATCGCGAACGCCCAGATCCGCTGGGGTGTGGATGCGGCCCAGCGCAGCCGCAATGGCGTGGCCATCACGCAGTCGACCTGGCTGGCCGGCGTTCAACGATTGTCTATCAGCCTCGCGCTCGCTGCCGAGCCACCTGTCGCGCTGGGCACCTGTGCACCGGTCGGCCAGGTGCAGGGATCGGATGCGCAACTCATCGGCCGGCTCGCCGAACTCGTCTCGAGGGTCCGCAAGGTCATCGGCCGGTTCGGCAGCGAAGCGACTGCCGAAACCTGGGCAGGTCACTTGCGGGAGGCCATCGATCTGCTGGTTTCGCTGCCGTTCGAGGACAGCTGGCAGCTGAACCAGGCTCTCAGCGCGATCGCGGATTTCGCTCAGCAGGCCGCCGGGCGCACGGCGCCACTGGACGCCACCGACATCTCCTGCTGGCTCGACGGTCTCGACCGGTCAGCCGGCCGGCGTCCCAACTACGGCAACGGTTCGCTGCTGGTGACCGATCTGAACGATCTGGCAGGTATCGGGGCGCGGGTCATCTGCGTTCTCGGCCTCGACGATGCTCACTTCCCTGGCCCGGCAGGCTTCGACGGCGACGATCTGCTGCGGACCGACGGATCCCAGGCCCGGCAGCATTGGACGTGGCGCCGCCGCGCCGTCCGCCGGCAGCGGCTCCTGGACGCTCTGCTGGGCGCCACCGATCACTTTGTCGTGGTCACCCAAGGCGCCGAGCAGTCATCGGGACGGGTGCGTCCGGCCCCGGTGTGCATCTCGGAACTCCTGGATGCCTGCGCGGTGCAGGGCCCGGCCGGGGCATGGCGCGTGGACGGGCTCGCGAACACCGGGGCGGGCTCCTCCGATGGCGAAGCCGGCTACCACGGCACGCTCGTCCGCTGGCACCCTTTGCATCCGCATGGCTGGCAGGACTTCGCGGTGAGCGGCAACGAACGGGTGGCCAGCTTCGATCAGCAGGGCCTGCAAGGCGCAAGGGCCCTGCAAAGCCCGCCCAAGGCTCCGCCGCCCACCTGGACGCTGCAGCATCGGTGCACCCCCTCTCCCCAGACCGACATCGAGGATCTCATCAGATTCTTCTGCAACCCGGCCCGCGCCCTGCTCAAGGAGACCGTGGGCACCACCCGTACCCGGTTCGACCACGAGTTGAAAACCAGCCTGCCGATCTCGCCGGATGCCCGCGAGGCATGGTCGGTCGGGCGCGAGCTTTTCGACGCCCTGGCAGCAGGACACGGCCTGGCGCAGGTGCGCAACCACGTCTGGTTGTCGGGGCAGGTGCTGCCCGGGCCTGCCGGTGCGCAATTGCTCGACGATCAACTCGATCGCGCCTGCCAGGTTGCCTCATCGGTCCGAAGCGCGAAAACCGGCGAGCGGACATTACGCGACTGCCGTATCGACTACGCCGACGGAAAGCTCCAGGGCCGCGTCCCATTGGTCGATGACAAGGTCGTGGTGCAGCGGTTCGGATTCCCCAAACCGGATGATGCGCTCGCATGCTGGCTGCGGCTGCTTCTGGTCGTCGCGCAATCGGACGCCGAACAACCGGGTACCGAAGGGTTGCTGGTCGGAAAACGGTGCTATCGCCTGTCCGCACCCTCGGGCGAACAGGCACGAGAGATACTCGGTTGGCTGGTCACAACCCGCCGGGCGGGCCTTCGCCACGTGCTTCCGTTGCCGTTGCGAACGGCGGCCGCCTACGCGGACCTGCTGAACTGGACATGGGGCGAGCCGATGGTCCGCGCACGTCAGGCCTACCGGGACGAGGATGCGAACTGGCAGTATTTCTTTCCCGATTTCGATGACCTGACCCAGGCGTGGCCCGGTCGCTTCGAAAAGCTGGCAGATCGGCTGCTTGCCCCGCTCGCCGATCACCTCGCCGAATGGCGGCCTGCTTCGAGGTTGGGTGATCAGTGACATGAACGACATCTTCAGACTCGACCAGCCCCTTCCGGCCGCCGGGACCACCCTGGTGCTGGAGGCCAGCGCCGGGACCGGCAAGACCTTCACCATCGCCGCGATGGTGGCGCGCTATGTGGCCGCCGGAACGCCGCTCGATCGCGTTTTGGCCGTCACCTTCTCGCGCCGGGCAACCAATGAACTGCGCGACGGCATCCGCCACCGACTCATTTCCACTCATGGCGAGTTGCGCCGCCGGCTCGCCGGGCTGCGACCGGTCCCGGTCAGCGAGGCCCCGCTTCGGCCATCAGAAGGGCCGCAGGCGGCCGCTCAGGTCGGCGAAGCATCAGCTGATCCGGGCGAATCGGCGACCGATCAGGTGACTGCGCTGCTCTCGGCCGGCTCAACCGAGGAAGTGGAGCTGCGGGCCCGACGACTCGCCGAAGCGATCGGCCGGGTGGACGACGCGCCTATTTTCACCCTGCACACCTTCGCGTCCCGAATGCTCGACGAACTGGGCATCCTCGCCGACTACGACACCATGACCCGACTGGAGACCGATCCCTCGGTGCTGATCGACGAGGTCATCGCCGATGTCTATCTCGCCGACGAGCGATGGCAACAGTTCAATTTCGGCACCGCCGTCGCTATCGGACGCGCCAGCGCCCAGCACGGCACCGACGCGATCTACCCATCCGGCGGGCCCGAAGCAGCCGCCCGAGCGCGATTCGCCGCCGATGTCCGCACGGTGTTCGCGACCCGCAAACGCGCGCTGCGGCAACTGGGCTATGACGACATGATCACCCGGCTGGCCGCCGCGCTCACCGACCCGGTCAGCGGGCCGCAGGCTGCCCGGACTCTCAGCGAGCGGTTCTCGGTCGTCCTCGTCGACGAGTTTCAAGACACCGACCCGGCCCAGTGGGCATTCCTCGAAGCCGGTTTTGCGCACCGCTCGACGGTGCTGCTGATCGGCGATCCGAAGCAGGCCATCTACCGCTTCCGCGGTGGCGATATCGAGACCTACAGTGCAGCCCGCGAGCGGGCCGACGTCGTGCAGCGGTTGGGCACCAACTATCGGTCGGACGCCGCAGTGGTCACCGGCATCGAGAATCTTTTCGGTCCCATCGACCTCGGATCGCCCGGCGTGAACATCGAGATGCAACGCGTCGACTGCTTCCACCGGCAGCCCAGGCTGCGCCGGGAGGATGCTGCCCAGTCGCCGGAGGCCGTGCAGGTGCGCGCGATCGGTTCCGATCAGCCGTTCGCAATCGAGGCCGCGCGCGCGTTGATCGTGGCCGACCTGGTCTCACGCGTCGGTCGCCTGCTGGATACCGGATATCAGATCCTCGACGATTCGGGACGCTGGCGGCCGCTCCGCGCCGATGACATTGCGATCTTGGTGAGCACCAACAAGGTCGGCCGCTTGATTCATGCCAGCCTGCAGGCCGCCGGGTATCCCTCGGTGTTCACCGGTGAGAAGAACGTCTTCGCCTCACAGGCGGCAGCCGACTGGCTGGTCGTCCTGGAGGCGCTCGTCGAGCGTGATCGTTGGCATCGGCGGCGAGCCATGCTCAGCTGCCTGATCGGATGGACGAGCGCCGATATTTCCTCCGCGGACGAGGACGCGTTGGTCGAGATGACCTCGTTGTTCTCGCGTTGCGCGCGCCGATTGAGCGATCAGGGCATCACCGCGGTCTTCGAGACGCTGGTGGCCGAACGGCACCTCGATGCGCAGTTGCTGGGTGAGCCGGGTGGCGAGGAGTTGCTCAGTGACCTGCGTCATGTGACCGAGCTGCTGAATCACGCCCAATCCGCGGCTCATCTGAGCCCGTCGGCGCTGACCGAGTTTCTCCGGCGCAGCATCGATCAGGCCGGGTCGGCCGACGAGGACGAACGCACCCGCCGGCTGCCGACCGATCGTCCGGCCGTTCGGGTGATGACCGTACACAAGGCGAAAGGCCTCCAGTTTCCGATCGTGCTGTTGCCCGAGGCATCCGACAGATTCGCCGGATCGGCCGATTATGATCAGCCGGTTATCGGGCACGTCGAGGGCCGCCGCGTGCTCGACGTTGATTCCCCGGCCGGTCGCGCATCGCGGATCGAGGCCTATCAGACCGAAGACCTCGCCGAATCGCTGCGGTCGTTCTATGTCGCCTGCACTCGCGCTCAATCGCTGCTGGTCTGCTGGTGGGCCCCCACGAAGCACAACACCTCGAGTTCTCCGCTGCACCGTTTGTTGATGAACAACTCCTGGCACCAGGTGCCGCAGCCCGGGTTCCCGGTCGGGTTCGCGAACCAATTGCGGTGTCCTCCCGGCGTGGCCATCGTGCCCGTCCACCCCGATCAGATCGCCCACCGTACCGAAAGCAGCCACCAGATCGGCAGATACAGCGGCCTGCTCGACGCCCGCCGCTTCAGCGATCACATCGACCGCGATTGGACGCGCACCTCCTACACCGGCCTGACGGCAGGCATGCATGACTCGCCCACGCCGCCTGATCGGGGGCCCGGATTCGACGAGGTCGATGTCGTTGACGAGGTCGTCACGACAGATCCCGACGGCGAGCCACCGGTTTCCGCACTGGCGGAGCTGGTGGGCGGAACCCAATTCGGCAGCCTGGTGCACGCCGTCCTCGAAGAGGTCGACCCGGCCAGCCCGCGGCTCGCGGCCGACCTCTCCGAGAGCGTGCGCCGCCTTCAGGCGCGGTATCCACTCGCCGGCCTGGATTCCGATGCGCTCACCGCAGGGCTCGAACAGATCGTCACGACACCGCTGGGCGTGCTGACCGATGATCTGACGCTACGTGCTCTGGGTGCCGCGAATCGCCTTGCCGAACTCGATTTCGAGGTGCCTTTGGGAGGCTCCTCCTCCCGGCGCGCCGTCGCCGATCTCGCCGACTGCTTCAGCGACCTGCTGGACGACAACGATCCGCTGCATGGTTACGGCGAGCTGTTGAAGTCATCGGGGGCAGCCCACACCACGCTTGCCGGATTCTTGACCGGCTCCATCGACGTGGTGCTCCAACTGCCAACCGATCCGCACCGATATGTCATCCTCGACTACAAGACGAACCGGTTGACCGGATTCGACCCGGCCACCATGACCAGCGCGATGTGCCAGGCGCACTATCCGCTGCAAGCCCTGCTGTACGAGGTCGCGTTGCATCGTTATCTCGGTTGGCGGCTGCCCGGTTACCGGCCGGAATCGAATCTGGGCGGTGTGGGCTATCTGTTCGTCCGCGGCATGAGCGGGGCGGACAACCCGGCGAACCGCACCATGCCGAGCGGCGTGTTCACTTGGCGCCCCCCGGCACAGCTGATCGTGCAGGCATCCGAAGTATTGGCTGGAGGATCATGACGAGCGAAGGCGTCTTCGAGATACCTGTGGTCGCGACCGGGCTGCTTGCCGAGTTCGCCGAAGCTGGTCTGGCCGACTGGAGTGGCGTGCATCTTGCGCGCACATTGGCGTGGCTCAGCGGCGAGCAGCATCCTGAGGTATTACTCGCCGCTGCCTTGTGTCTTCAGGCCCAGGAATCAGGCTCGGTGTGTTTGCCGCTGGACGGGCCGCATCCGGGCGCGCCGGCGCTTGACTGGCCTGATCCGTCGCTCTGGCTGGCGCTGCTGCAAGAGTCTCCGCTTGTCGCGCAGGGAACAGACGCCCCGGCAAATCAGCGTCCGCTGCGGCTGGTCGGCCATAATCTCTATCTCGAGCGCAATTGGCAGGCCGAGGAGGCCGTGCGGGTCGCGTTGCGCACCAGGCTGGCGATGCCGGCACCTGTGGTCGACCCATCCGAACTGGACGCCGCGATCCGGCGGGCCTGCGATCGGCTTCCGGCCGACCACCGGCTGACCGTCGACCAATGCCAAGCCGTGGGAACCGCGGTGTCGAGGTGGACCAGCGTCATCGCGGGCGGCCCGGGCACCGGTAAGACCACCACTATCGCGCAGCTGCTGCGGGTGCTCGACGATCTGGCACAAGCGCACACCAGCGTGGCCTTGGCGTCCTTCACCGGAAAAGCGGCAGCGCGCATGCAGCAGTCGTTGAACGCATCGCTGGCCCGCGACCCACAACCATCGACCGGTTCGCGCGCACGCACCTCATCCGAACCGGCGGGCCCAGATGAGATCGACCGTTTGTCGGCGACGACTGATGCACCCGGACCGCCACCGGATGCCGGCCCGATGACAGGACAGCTCTGGCAGCATCTCGACGTGGCACCGGCCACCACCTTGCATTCCCTGCTGGGCGCCAGGCCGGGCGGGCAGATGGCCCGCAATGCCGACAATCCGCTGCCCCACGATGTCGTGATCATCGACGAGATGTCGATGGTCTCATTGGACCTGATGTCGGCATTGATGACGGCGCTGCGTCCTGGCACCCGCCTGGTGATGGTCGGAGACCCCCACCAGCTGTCGTCGGTAGACGCCGGTGCCGTCCTGGCCGACATCGTCAGCGCCGGGCTGGAGTCACCGGGTGGTGCGGGCGGGAACGCCATCACCGTGCTGGCGCAGTCCCACCGGTTCGCCGGACCCATCCAGCAGCTGGCCGATTCGATCATCGAAGCCGACCCGCAGCAGGCACTCGGTCTGCTGGCCTCGCACCCGGCAGACCTGGAGTGGTTCGACACCGATCCGGATCCGTCCATGGTGACCTCGATGCCCGCCCTGGCGTCCGAGCTTCGGCGCCAGGGCGAGGCGATGGTCAACGCCGCCCGCAGGGGGGACGCGCGGGCTGCTCTCGAAGCGCTCGACTGCCATCGGCTGTTGTGCGCACACCGGCAGGGACGCTACGGTGTGGCGACCTGGTCGCGGGCCGTCGAGGCCGAGTTGCGGGGCGCGATCCCCGGCTACGGACGCGAAGGCGAGTGGTACCTGGGCAGGCCGATCTTGATCACCCGCAACGCCCCGGATCTGCAGATCTCCAACGGCGACACCGGCGTGGTGATCCGGCTGGACGACCAGTCTCAGGTCGCGATCGCCAGCGGCGACGCGCCGACGTTCCGCTCCCCCTGGCTGCTGGATTCCAGCGAAACCATGCATGCCATGACCGTGCACAAATCACAGGGCAGCGAGTACGAGGCGATCACCCTGGTGGTGCCGAGCACCGACTCTCCGCTGCTGACCAGGGAATTGCTGTATACCGCCATCACTCGGGCCAGGAAGCGGGTACGGATCATCGGGAGTGCCGAAGCGATCACCCAGGCGATCACCACTCCGGCCCGCCGGGCGACGGGCCTGGCCAGCAGACTCTAAGCCCTCCCGAAGAGCAGCACCGATCCGCTACTGTGCGGCAACGACCATCACGTGAAGCCGTATTCCGGAGGTCGGGACCGAACTCACAATGACTAAAGCTGCCGCCCGTCGCCGCTCATCAGCGCAGCGAGTGGCGTCTGCCCCGCTGACACGCTTTGCACCGGTGAAGCTGCGACGCCTCGACACCTCGTGAAAGGCTTGTCAGTCTTCGGGGGCCGGCAGGGTGCCTTGTCGCCAGGCACCGATGATCTGAGCGGCGATTGAGCCGGGGCCCGGCAAAATGACGGTACCGTCTGCCACCCCGCGATCGATATCGTCACGGCTGTACCACCGCCCCCACTCCAGTTCGACGCCGTCGACCTGGCCGGCCGATCGGCTACGCGCCACGTAGCCGAGCATCAATGAGCGGGAGAACGGCCAGGGTTGCGAGCCGAGAAAACGGTAGCCGGCGATGTCGAGCCGGGCCTCTTCTTGAACCTCGCGGTAGAGGGCGTTTTCGGCGCTCTCCCCCGCCTCGACGAAGCCCGCCAGAATGGAGACGCGGTTGGCGGCCCAGGTCATCTGATGGGCGAGGAAGATCCGGTCGTCCGGGTCGAGCACGGCCACGATGATCGCCGGATCGGTGCGGGGAAAGTGTTCGCGTCCGCAATCGTTGCAGACGGCCGCGAAACCGCCGTGGGTGCGCAGCAGCGGCCCGCCGCAGCGGGGGCAGTACTGGCTGTTGGCGATCCAGTTCAACACTGCCAATCCGGCGCTGACCACCTGATACTGCATGTCGGTCAACCGCGCGTCACGGATCGTCACACCGTCGTTGATCGCGTCGACTCGTCTCGCGAACCACTGGGTGCCCTCGATCTCGCCCAGGTAGGCGAGGTCATCGCTCAATTCTCCCGAGGCCTGCACGCCGAAAGGCTCCAGTACGAATCGTGACTCCGGGTCGAGTTCGATGACCTGCGCCGATTCGTCCTGCCAGGCCCGCCGGATCACCTCGGGCTCCCGATGGTCTGCCCTCCTGTTCAATGCTGATGGACCATCCCAGGGCGACAGATTCAGACGGGTGAAGCTCATGGGTTGAGGTTATCGCGTGTCGTGAGTCCGGCCAGCAGGCTGCTCATGGAGCGTTCATCCAGCAACAGTGGACGTTCGATGTGGTCGCTGAGCACGTGGTAGAAGACCGCGTCCACCCGTTCAGGGTCAATACCGAGGCTTTTGGCCCAGGCCATCCGGTAGATCGACAGCTGCAACGGATCGGCCGGCGCGTCCGAGGTCTTCCAGTCGACGATCTGAAAGTCGTGGTCGGCATCGTCCGGGGTCTCGAAGACGGCATCCATCCGGCCGCGCACCTGTTGGTCGCCGACGGTCAAGATGAATGGTTCCTCGATGCGTAGCGGGGTGCGAGACGCGTATCGGCCGCGTTCGAATGCTTCGGTGAGTCGGCGGAGAAGCTGGTCCGAGGCGTCGGGATATCCTCCGGCCGGCGCCTCCTCGGTGGGCTCGTCATCGAAACTGTCATCGAACAGCGCCGGCATCGCGAACTTGTGCTCCAGCCACTCGTGAAACCTGGTGCCCACGCTGGTGCGACGGCTGATCGGCCTGGGCATCGGACGCAGAACCTGCGCCGCGAAACCTGCGCGATCGCGATTGGCCAGCATCAGCGCGGACGCGGAGATCGACGCAGGCAGCACCACTTCGGATTGTGGACGACGCCGCTTGCGCTCGGCGGAAACCAGCAGCTGCGCGAGAGCGTGCCAGCTCTCGCCCTGCTCTCGCGCATCCGGATCGGCATCTGCAAGGATCTCTGCGGAGCCAGCTTCATGAACAAGATCGGCTGCTTCGCGCAGCCCGGCGAGTTTCGCCTCGTCCATCGGGACCGGCCACGGGCTGCGCAGCGCCACGCCGAGCAGCGGATTGTCTTCGGAGACCTCGGCCTCGGCTTCGACACGGGTTCCCGCGGCGTCGCGCAGCGTCAGGAAGTAATCGGAAGGTCCCTTGATCTTCTTTCGTCCCGGCGCCCAGTAGTGGCAGCTGGCGACCAGCTGGTTGCGGGCGCGGGTGACGCCCACGTAGATCAGCCGATCCTCCGCCTGCCGCTGCGCGGCTTTCAGCTCTGCGCTATACCCTTTGTTGAGTTGTTTTGTCGTCACTTCTGACAGCTGGGGCACCCACTGCGCGTCACCGCGTAGCGCCGAGGGCAGCACCGCGGGCTGGGTCGTCCAGTTGTCTGTGCCTCGGCTGCTCGGGAACACTTCCGCGCATAGGGCGGGCAAGAAGACCCGGTCCCATTCCAACCCCTTCGACCTGTGCACGGTGAGCAGCTTGACCGAGTCGTCGCTGCTGGGCACCGCCTGGTCGAGGCCTTGCCCTTCGGCCCGCTCGGCATCGAACCAGGCCAACAGGCCGCTGAGCGCGCCATCGCCGTCGATGTCGACATATTCGTCCACGGCGTCGGCGAAACGTTCCAGCTGGCGCTTGCGGCCCGAGGCGAACGAATCCTTGTCGCTGGCGATCTCCAACGCGATTCCGCTGGCCTTGATCACCTGGTGCACGAGTTCTGGCAGCGGTTCGTCACGATGTCTGCGCAGGTCACGAAGCTCGGACGAGAAGGCGGCAATCCGCGCCCGTGCCTCCGGTGAAACGGGAGCGTTGCCCAGGTCTTCGACCGCGTCCATCAGGCACAGCTGACTGGCGGGGTCGAATTGTTCGCCGACTGTCTCCAACGCGTCACTGGACGGACCAGCCTTCTTCGAGTTGGGACGGCCGGTATCGAACTGTTCGCCGATTCTCTCCAACGGGTCGCTGGGCGGATCAGCATTCTCCAAGACAGGACGGCCGGGATCTAGTGATTCTCCGACCCTGTCAAGGCCATCGCCGTCCTCTTCGCGCTCGTCGCGAGCCTGGGCCATCAGTTCCTGCGCCCGGTCCCCGATGATGGCCAGGTCCCTCGGCCCGATCCGCCACCGTCGCCCGCTGAGCAGCTGCACGACCTCGGGGTTGGCGCTGACGTCATCTATCAGCCGCAATGTCGCCACCAGTTCGGCGATCTCGGGCACTTCGAGCAAGCCGCCCAAACCGACGATCTCAACCGGTATGTCGAGGCTGCTCAATGCTTCGTAGATCGCGCCGATGGACGAGTTCGTGCGGGTCAGCACAGCGATCTTGGACCAGCGATCAACCTGGTCCAGCTGCTTCGCGGCCAGCACCTGGCCGGCGAGCCAGTCGACCTCTTCCGGCCAGGTGTCGAAGCTCGCCACCCGCACCACTCCGCCCGAGTTGTTGTCGGGGGAACGCAGCAGCCGCTGCTGCGAGGTGACGCCCTCGCCGAGCAGGCGCTCATCACTGCGAAGCGCTGCCGACAACGCGTTCGCCACGTCGAGAATGGCGGGCTTGCTTCGGCGGTTGATACCCAAGGTGAAGCGGGCAGCAGGCGTGCCGTCCCGGTGAGGGAAGTCGTCACAGAATTGCAGGATGTTGCTTGGGGCAGCACCCCGCCAGCCGTAGATGGCCTGAAACGGGTCGCCGACCGCGGTCACCGGAAAACCTCGTCCGCCCGAGATGACCGTGTCCGAGAACAGTCCTCGCAGCAGGCGCGCCTGCGCCGAGGAGGTGTCCTGGTATTCGTCGAGCAGTACCACCTGGAACCGTTGCCTGATGGCTGCAGCAACCTGCGGCGAGGCCTCGATAACGCGCACCGCCTGGGCCATCTGGTCGGCGAAGTCGGTGAAACCGCGCTCGCGTTTCAGGCCACGATAATCATCGATCAGCCCCAGCAATTCGGCGCGGGCGCCGACGGTGCCAAGGGAGGTGCACACCGCCTTCGTCCGCAGGCCACGAGGTCCGCGTTTCACCTGCTCGAGTTCATGAGCGAACGCAGCGTCCTCGGCGAGCACCTGCGCCGAATCGACGAGATGGCTGCGCAGTTCACCATCGAGTCTGAGTAACCGGTCGGTCACCGTGGCGGGCTGCCAGCAGGCTAGATCCTGCAACTCGTCTTTCGTCCTCGAAACCGCCTGGTCAGCCAGCCGATAGCGCGTCGCACCGGTGATCAGGATCTGGCCGGTGTCTATCCCGATCCGAAGTCCATGGTCGGTCACCAGACTCGCCGCGAACGAGTCGTAGGTCGTCACGAGTTGACGTCCGTCATCGCCACCTTGGGCGGTATCGATGAGGCCCGCGGCGGCGAGCGCCGCGTCCACCCGCTGCGAGAGCTCACCGGCGGCCTTGCGGGTGAACGTGAGGCCGAGAACCTGATCCGGACGCACCTGGCCGGTCGCGACCAACCAGACGACTCTGGCCGCCATCACCGTGGTCTTGCCGGTTCCCGCACCGGCAATGATGACGCCGGGCTCCAGTGGCGCACAGATGGCCTTCAGCTGTTCATCGCTGAACGGGATATCGAGCAACGCGCACAGCTCGTCGGGCGATCCGATGGCTCGCACCGCGAGATCTTGGTCGACGCTCACCACTGATCCTCTTCTGTCGTTTGAGCCGGGCACCCCAGCCGGAATTCGCAGGTGCGGCAGTTGGGGTTGATGTTTGCGTAGAAATCTTCGGTGGCGATGATCTCGGCGGCCCGGCTGAGATGCTCATGCACCCAAGTTCCGGTGCCGGAGTCGGTAGCCGCCGCAGATGAATCGAGAGCCGGTTGGCTGAGCACCGTCGGCTGTCCACTCTTGTCCTTCCGCAGATAGACGACCTCGGCGTCGGCAAGTTCCCGGAGCCCGCCGGTTTGATCGTCGAAGGCTCCCTCGCGGACGGCCAGCTGGTAGATCCCTAGCTGATCCATCTCGCGTACTTGTTCTTCGCTAGGGGGTCTTTTGGCTGTTTTGAAGTCGACCACTCGCAACCTGTTGGACTCATCTGCTTCAAGCCGATCGAGAACCCCTGTCACGACCACGTCACGGCCATCAAGCACGAGGTCCAGCCGAAACGGGATCTCGACCCCCAGCAGCCGGCGGTGATCACCGGAGGAAGCCCAGAGATCGTAGCGCTGCAGTGTCTTCACGGCTTCGTCGAGTTCTGCCTTGGCGTACCACCCGGCGCCGTATGGCAGCTGCGGCCAGACCTCGGCCAGACGATCTGCCGAGTCGGCTGCAGGCGTGCCGTTCTCGGCTGCCTCGGCAATGAGCTGATGAACCAGCGTTCCGAAAACCGCCCGTATGTCCTTGGGAGGGCGTCCGTTCGCCCGGCTGCCGAGAAACCATCGCCGGGGACAGGCCAAGATCGTCTCCACGGCGCTTCCCGTCAGACGGATCGGCTTACCCGGCACGGCGATCTGGCGATGGGGATCGCTCGGCATACGCAGCCCCCACCAGTCGGCCGGGTCGGCACCTGCCGCCAGCGCCCGCCCGCTGCCATCTTTCTGGCCGGCAAGCCAGGCGAGTTCCCGGGCGGCCGCCTGCCGGATGCCAGGGCCGGCCGAGGTGTCGGAGCTCACCCGCCTCAGTCTCGCCACCAATCCCTCGAGAGACGACGGCATGGCCTCGGGTTCCCGGTGCATGGGCCGCACACCAAGCTCGGCAAGAAATCGTGATGGACGATCGGTGTCGCCGCCTGGGTCGTCAATGGCGACTGCCACCAGGTTCTGTCTCGCTCTGCTTGCCGCCAGCAGAAAGGAGCGCCGTTCGGCCGCGATGCGATCTGCCGGACCCTCCGGCGGCTGGAACCCTTCCGGTCCGAGCAGATCGGCACGCAGCAGCCCTTCGGGATTGCTGATTCTGGGCCACTCGCCCTCTTGTGCCCCGGCCAGAATCACCAGATCCCACTGGTATCCCTTTGCCCGGTACGGCGTGGTCACCGCAACGCTGTCACGCCTCGGGTCGGATTCCCGTGCGGTATCGGCAGCGATCTGTTGGGCCTCGACCTCGGCGATCAGCGAGCGGACTCCTGCTATCCCCTTCCATTCCGGTTGTCGCGCGGCCAGGTCGAAAAGCGCGACGACCGCGTCCAGGTCGCGGTGTGCCCGAGCGGAGTTCTCGCTGGCGCGTAATGCCTCGTTCTGCAGTGTTCGCGGCCAGGAGGTCGCCGACCAGGCGTGCCACAGCAGCCCTGACAGATCGACTCCTTCGTTGATCATCTCGGCCAACCCGTTCAGCAGCGTGCGCATGGTGATCAGAGCTGCCAGCTCCGGGCTCGGATCGGTCTGATCATCGGGAACCAACGCGGCTGCGCACAGCTCGTCGGCTATCAGCCGGCCCGATGCGGGGAGCAGATCATCGGGGTGGGCCTGGGCGGCGCGCTTACGAAGCTGCCTGCTCAATCTGCGCAATCCGACCGCATCAAGCGTGCCCATCGAGGTGCGTAGCACCTGGGCCGCCCGCGTCTGCTCCAGTCGCCCATCCGCGGCCCGTGAAACCGCCGCCTCCAGCACCAGGAGCAACTGACGTACCGGAGCTTCTTCGGCCAGCGCGTTCTCGTCTCCCGACAACTGCACCGGAATACCGGCGGCGGACAGCCGTCTCGCTAGCGCCGTTACCGCCTGCTCGCCGGGCGGACAGATCACCACCTGGCGCTGCCATTCGACCCCATGGCGAACATGCGCCTCGCGCAACACCTCGGCGATCTGCTCGGATTGCGCAGACGAGTCGGGGACGAGCTCCACCCGCACCGCGGACGACCTGGCCATGGCTTCACCGGCCTGCGCCGCTCCATCGATCTTTGACCGCGGCTCCGCGTTGCCCCGATCATCATGGTCGCCCCGCCTCATCGCGCTGTCAGGGATGTCCTCGGCATCGGTGGAGAGATTCACGCCACCGGTGGCAGCGCGAGCCGCGGCCCTCATCGGACCCACTTTGGCCGCGGTGGGCTGCAGGTGGGGCAGGCCGCGCGAAGGCAACCGCGCCGCGACCCCATCCAGCGCAGTAGCGATCTGCGGATCGCAGCCGGGGTGATCGTCCAACTGGAGCAGCCGCGCCGTCGCCCCGGGCAGGCTGAACCTTTCGGTGAAATCGGTGACGGCCCGCTGATCGGCGCCCCGAAACTGCGAAATCACCGTGTCGGGATCGGCGAATGCGATGACCTGGCCCCCTGCCCGGCCCGCGTCGGCGAGCAAATTGATCATGCCGCGGTCGAGTTCGGCGAATTCGTCGCAAAAGATCACCGAAGCAGTCTCTGATAGGCGGGCCGAGTTCTGTGGTTCGCTCAACACGAGCCGGGCCCGGAAGACCAGCTCGGTGTAGTCGATGACGCCCTCCGCGTCCAACACGTCGAGATACTCCGCGAAGAACTTCGCCGTTGCCACCCACTCCGGCCGCTCGGCCCGATGCCCCGCGGCCTCCAGATCGTCCGGATCGAAACCGAGCTGGCGGGCCCTGGCCAGGATCGCGCGGATCTGGCGCGCGAACCCCCGGGTGCCCAGTGCCGGGCGAATCTCACTCGGCCATGACGATTGGTCACGACCTGACAACAATTCTCGAACCCGATATTCCTGTTCCGGGGCGCTCAGCAAGCGCGGCACCCCCGAAGCGGGATCTGAGAATCGTTGCAGCAGTTGAAGGCACCAGCCATGCACGGTGGTGATCTGCAGACCGCGTTGGCTCGCTCCCACGCCAGCCACGATGCGGGCCCGTAGCTGTTGCGCCTGAGACCGCGAACCGGTCAGCACGACCATCTGTGACAAGGGGATACCCGTTTCGACCCGGTTCACGACGGCCGCCACCAGGGTGCTGGTTTTGCCGCTGGCCGGTCCGCCCACCACGCAGCATGACCCATCGTGTTCACCGATCGCATTCAGCACTGCCCGCTGGGCCTCGGTCAACCGGCCGGGCTCGGCAATGCCGCAGGCCGGACGCAGGATGGGTGCTTCGGATCGGATCATGTGCACCATCGAACCACGCCCTTCTGACAATTTTTCGTGACTTAGGGCCCCCGACTGTGGAAGAGTGGTACCTGCCAGGCAAGTTCAGGCTGCAGTACCTAGGCTGTATCCCGTTTTTGCTCCAACCCACCGGGGCTGGAACGGCAGGTGGCCGTGAGGTACGGACCACCACAGTAAGTATGAGGAGTACACATGGCGCAGGGAACCGTCAAATGGTTCAATGCCGAGAAGGGCTACGGCTTCATTGCCGTAGACGGATCGAATGACGACGTCTTCGTTCACTACTCGGCCATCGACGCGGCGGGCTTCCGTTCGCTGGAAGAGGGCCAGAAGGTCGAATTCGAAATCACGCAGGGGCCCAAGGGTCAGCAGGCCGACGCTGTTCACATCATCGGCTGACGTAAGACATTAGACTTCGAGGTCGCGTGTCAAACCCGCGATCTCCCCGAACACGGCAGGGGCTGTACCGATCGGTACAGCCCCTGCTTTTCGTCCGCCGGCCCTCCGAGCGATGAGCACCTTTACGCGCGAGGCAAAACCTGTCCGGACGGTGTTTCGTGACCGGGTAGGTTTAGCTGCGTGGAGATCAAAATTGGCGTCCGCGATATCGGACGCGAGCTGAATGTCGAGACCGATCAGTCGGCTGACGAGATCGAGAAGAATCTGCGCGAGGCCGGCGACGATGGTCTGCTGGTCATCGACGCGACCCAGGGCCGGCGTGTGCTGTTGCCCGCTGCCAATATCGGCTATATCGAGCTGGGCCAAGAACATGCCCGCCCGGTCGGCTTCGGTTTCCCCGGCCAGCAGCTCTGAAGAAGGTCCACCGACCCGCCCGGGCCGATACCGATTCGTCGCCTCACCGGCGCGGCGCTCGATTGAGGGCCGCGCCCGAGCCGAAAGCCCCGGTCCACACCGGAGTCCACCGGTTTTGTAGCTCGACGGACCAGGATTACACGGACAATCCCAACTGGGTCAGCCGGGCCGCGGTGGACTGCAAGACCTCGTCGAGCACAGCGGTCGAAATCGACAGTTCATCGTCGCTCTCACCGGCCAGCACGATCCTCAGATCAGGCTGACGGACCAGGAGACGCTGAGCCATCACCACAACCTCCCCCAGCAGACGCCGTCCATACAGTGACAGTTCGTCTGCGCTGCGCGTATGGCCGTTTATCGCATCGGCCACCTGCGAACCACCATCGTCGATGGTCCGCCACAGGCCCGCCTCGCTGGTGAGCACACTTTTCGCCGGTTCTGGTAGCCGATCTTCCAGGCGCTGCACCAGCTCCAGTTCAACGCTCGCCAGCACCATCAGCCGCAGCCGCTGCTCCACCTGGACGCGCGGCTTCGTTACGGCCCAGAACTCGTCGACCGGGCTGACGATCGGGGCCATCTTCTCCGCGGCAGCGCTCTGGCCTCCGGGTATCGCATCGCAAGCCTGCAAGCATCGGTCCAGCGCGTCCGCGCTGAGCCGGGCGACCGTCAAACGATCGGCCAGCTCGGTTTGGCTACCGGATCGCACGATGGACGACTCGGCCACCCACAAGTTCTGGTAGCCCAACCAGGCCAGCAGTGCGGTACAGGGTTCGGATGCGATCTCGGTGCTCACGATCCCAAGGATATGGTGACTCGCCCGCCGATGCTGCGCGGCACGCGCCGGGATTCGGCGGTAAAGGTTAGACTTGCGCTCAGGCGCATTTCGCGCCCCCGAAGTTTCCGCTATGGAGGCGGACCCGAGAGACAGCTATATGACTGACACTGACATCATTGCCGACAACGCAGCACCCACCACGTTCGCAGAGCTGGGCATCGCCGCTCCGATCGTCGAGGCCCTGGCGGATGAAGGCATCACTCACCCCTTCCCCATTCAAGAATTGGCCATTCCGATCGCGCTCACCGGCGCCGACCTCATCGGACAGGCCCGCACCGGCACCGGCAAGACGCTCGCCTTCGGCACCCCCTTGCTCCAGCGCCTGACCTTGCCGGATAGCGACAACTTCGAAGATTTCGAGTTTTATGGCAAGCCACAGGCACTGGTCATGGCGCCGACCCGCGAGTTGGCCCTGCAGGTGAGTTCTGACCTTGTCACAGCGGCCCGAGTGCTGGGAGCACGCATCCTCACCATCTACGGCGGCGTCAGCTATGACGAGCAGCTGGAGACGCTGCGCTCCGGAGTCGACGTGGTGGTCGGCACCCCCGGACGCCTGCTCGATCTGGCTCACCGGCGCAGCCTCGATCTGTCTCATGTGCAGATCATGGTCTTGGACGAGGCGGACGAGATGCTCGACCTGGGTTTCCTTCCCGATGTCGAGAAGCTCACCTCTATGACCCCGCAGTCGCGGCAGACGCTGATGTTCAGCGCCACGATGCCCTCCCAGATCGTCGCTCTCGCGCGCACCCATCTGAACCACCCCGTGCATGTGCGTGCCGAGGGGCAGGACGCCCAGGCGACGGTTCCCGACACCACTCAATTCGTCTACCAGGCGCATGAGCTCGACAAGCCGGAAATCATCGGCAAGCTCCTCCAGGCACCGAATGTCGGCAAGGTGATGGTGTTCACCCGAACGAAACGCGCAGCCCAGCGGCTCGCCGATGAATTGGAAGATCGAGGATTCGATGCTGCCGCGATTCATGGGGATCTCAGTCAGGATCGTCGCGAGCGCACGCTGAAGAAGTTCCGCAAGGACAAGATCAAGGTCTTGGTTGCCACCGATGTGGCGGCTCGCGGCATTGACGTCGAGGGCGTCACCCACGTGATCAACTACGAGGTTCCCGACGATGCGAAGCAGTACGTCCACCGCATCGGACGCACCGGCCGTGCCGGGCATTCCGGAGTCGCGATCACCCTGGTCGACTGGTCGGATGTGACCATGTGGAAGGTGATCAACAAGGCGTTGGGCCTCGATTTCACTGATCTCCAGGAAACCTATTCGACGACTCCCCAGTTGCTTGCCGATCTGCAGATTCCCGAAGGCATCAAAGGACGCCTGCCCGGCGCCAAGCCCAAGGAGCGCCCCGATCACTCCCACCGCGATGGCCACGGCAAGGGAGCCAAGCACGGCAAAAAGCACGACCGTGAACGCCACGACGACCACCACCGCGACGGCAACAAGAAGTCGGACGACAAGAAGTCCGACAGGCCGCACCGCAAGCGGGTCCGCCGCCGCAATGGCGAGGTCGTGCAACGTGATGCAGAATCGTGACCATGACATTCGATTTCACTGACAAGCGTGTTCTCGTTACCGGTGGCGGCGTCGGCATCGGGCTGGGGATCGTGAAGAGCTTCGCCGAACTCGGCGCTCGGGTCGCGTTCACCTGGAACAGTCACCGGCCGGACGACGCGCTCCTCGACGAGATCGCCGGGGCGGGCGGACGCCGTCCGTTGGCGGTTCAGCTGGACGCCACCGATGAGGACCAGGTCAACGCCGTGGTCACCGAGGTCGCCGAGAGACTCGGCGGCCTGGATGTGCTGGTGAACAATGCGGGCGGCATGGTGCAACGCTCCAGCGTCGAAGATATGTCGCTCGACCTGTGGCGCACCGTGCTCGACGTCAACCTGACCAGTGCTTTCCTGGTGACCCGCGCAGCACTCAAGCACCTGACCGATGGCTCGTCGGTCGTCAACATCGCGTCCCTGGCAGGTGAGAACGGCGGAGGCGACGGGGCGTCGGTTTACGGTGCGTCGAAGGCCGCCATGATCGGGTTGACCAAGGCCTGGGCCAAGGAGTTTGCACCCCGGCAGATCCGCGTGAACGCCGTCGCTCCGGGGCTGATTCTCGACACGCCGTTCCACGAACTGTTCAACACTGCCGAAGGACGCGCCGCAGCCATCCAGGGCATCGCCCTGAAGAAGCCCGGCTATCCCGCCGATGTCGCGGGGCCGGTCGTCTTCCTGGCGAATCCACAGGCGTCCGGATTCGTCTCCGGTGCCACCATCGACATCAACGGTGCCGCCTACTTCAGCTGAGCCTGATCTGCTTGCCGGCAATCATCCAATACAACAAGCGGAGGGCTAATGAGACCATCTCATCAGCCCTCCGCTTTGTTCTGTTCCGTAAGCCCGGGCGGCGCGTGTCCCAGACGTTCACAGATAAGAGGGCAGGCGCCTGACGGATCCGTCGAGCAATGATGCGGAAGTACTCTACTGAGCCGGGTTCAGTAGTCCATCTGCATGGCTTTGCGGACTTCGGACAGGGTCTGGTCGGCAACCTGGGTCGCCTTCTCGTTTCCGGCATGCAGCACCTGTTCCAGATAGCCTGGGTCGGCCATCAGTTCGGTGCGGCGCGCCCGGACCGGGGCCAGGTGCTCGTTGATGGCCTCGGTGACCAGCTTCTTCAAGCCACCGCCACCACCGTCGCCGATCTCGTCCGCGATCCGGGCGGGATCGCCGCCGGTCGCCAGTGCCGCCAGCAACAACAGATTCGACACCTCGGGGCGATTCTCCGGGTCATAGCTGATGTGCCGATCGGAGTCGGTCTTGGCCTTCTTGATCAGTTTGGCAGTCTGTTCGGCGCTCATCCCGATCTCGATCACGTTTCCGCGCGACTTGCTCATCTTGGTACCGTCCAGGCCGAGAATGTTCGGCGCCGGCGACAACAAAGCGTCCGCGAGGGGGAACACCTGCTGATCGGGATTCGCCCGCCCATAGCGCTCATCGAAACGTTTGGCGATCAATCGGGTCAGTTCCAGGTGGGGCAGCTGGTCCTTTCCGACCGGCACCACGTTTGCCTTGCAGAACATGATGTCGGCAGCCTGGTGCACCGGGAAGGTCAGCATCAGCCCACTCATCGGACGATCCGAGTTCGCCAGCTCGTCCTTGACGGTGGGGTTACGGCGTAGCTCGGAATCGGTCACCAATGAGAGGAACGGAAGCAAGAGCTGGTTCAGGGAGGCCACCGCGGAGTGAGCGAAGATGGTGGACCGCGCCGGGTCGATGCCCGCAGCCAGATAGTCGGCGATAGCCGAGTAGACATTGGCTTTCAGGTCGCCTACGCCATCACGGTCATAGATCACCTGATAGTCGGCGATCAGAACCCATGAATCGAGGCCGAGGTTTTGTAGCCGGACGCGGTTGCTCAGAGACCCGAAGTAGTGTCCGAGATGCAATTTGCCGGTCGGACGATCTCCGGTGAGCATCCGGTAACGCTCGGGATGGATCTCGAGATCCGCCTCGATGTGTTCGCTTCGCCGCAGGCTGGCCCGAAGCGATCCATCGACGGACGACGCGAGGCCATCACCAGATTCCGCCGAACTTGTGGGCAGATCACCTGAGGTCATGGTCACGCACTCCTTCTCGGTCCTTCCGGCCGACCCGAATAGCCGGGCGGCCGAGCGCGATCATTCTACTAGCACGACGCCACCGGCTCATCACACCGACTTCTTGGCCCCGAACTGTCAGGATTCGAACAGCCGCCAAGGGTGCCGGACTCCGCGAGGAGCGACCAGGCGTCCCGGCCGCGGGTCCTACCCAAAGGCAGGCGGGACGCGAACCGAGACTCCAGGCCATCCGGTGCGGCAACCGGCCAAGAAGTCACTCGCCCGCTGAGCACTCGGTGGCGGAAGAAGCCCTATTCCGTCACTCCCCCGTGACTCCTGATCCTGGCATACAACGCGCGCAGGGCAGATTCTCGCGTCGTCTCACAACCCAGGTCGTGGTCGATCTTCCCCGCGCCGTGATAGTCGCTCGATCCGGTCCGTACCAGTCCGAGACGCTCCCCCAGCCGGTGATAAAGCTCACGGGTTTCCGCATCATGCAGCGGATAGTCCACTTCGATCCCGTCCAGGCCGTGTTCGATGGCCATCTGTTTCACGTCGTCGCCGGTCAGATAATCGTCCATGCCGCGAATACCCGGATGCGCGATCACCGCAGCCGCACCTGCCCGGTGCAGCAGATCGATGCCGGCGGCCAGCTCGATGGTCGGACGAGAAACATAGGCCGGTGCACTGCTGTCAAGATACTTCGCGAAGGCCTCGTCGCGGTTCGCCACGTACCCCTTCGCCACCATCGCGTCCGCCACATGTGGACGCCCCAGCGACGTCTCCGCGTCCTTCACCTGCGCCCGGACGTCTTCGACGGTGAGCGGCATGCCCAGATCCGCCAGTTTGGCCAACATCTTCGGCAACCGATCCCGGCGTCCGGATCGCAGCCTGTTCAGCTCGGCGTTGAACTCTTCGTTATCGCGACGTGGCCCGTATCCGAGCAGATGGACGTCCCCGCCGTGCAGCCTCGCACTCAATTCGACGCCCGGCACCACCCGCACGCCGATCCTGCGTCCGGCTTCTCTGGCCTCGTCCAGTCCTGCCAAGGTGTCGTGATCGGTGAGGGCGACCACATCAAGCCCGGCACGCTGTGCATTCAGCACCAGCCTGGTGGGGCTGTCGGTGCCGTCCGAAACCCATGAGTGCGTATGCAGGTCGATCCGCATTGCTGAACTCCTCTCTATTTGTCGAGCAGGCCACGCAGCGAGGCGACCGCTACCGACATCCGGGCCAAATCCACCGGGCCCGAGGCAAGCTCGTCCAGTATTGCCTGCTGGCGTTCGGCCTCGGGGTTTTCCTGCCACCAGGCGGACACGATCTCATCGGCACCGTTCAGCGTATCGCCGGCGAATGTCAGCGCGGCCCCGGTGAGCGCCGCCTGGGCACTCATCAACTCGTCGCGCACCGCTGCCCTGGCCATGATCTCCCAGCGGCCGACCCGCGGCAGGTCGAGCGAACGCCGCAACGCCCGCTCGATCCCCAGACGCTCACTCAGCTGGAAATAGACCTGGGCGCATTCGGCCTCGTCACGCCGATATTTGCGAGATATCCGCACGATCGGCAAGGCCGCCGCCGATAGCGACCATCGCGCCAGTTTCTCGGCCAGTTCGGCGTCGACGCCGCGGCCCACCATCTCGTGCACGCTTGCCTCGTAGCGTTCGTGTTCTGCGCTGGTGATGAGTTCGGGCAGCTCGGCGGCCACCGCATTCACGCCAGGTTTCAGCTCGGCCACGATCTTCTCGATATCGATGCCGCCGCGATAGGTCTGCAGAATCCACCTGGTGGCGCGCTCGATGAGATGCCTGATACGCACCCTGAGCAGCGTCTGGGTCGCGGGATTCACCTGGGAGCCCGCCAGTGCGGTCTCCTGCCCGCCGGCGTTCATCAGATTGCGAGCCACCAATTGGGCACGCACGATATCTGCGGATCCGGTCCCGGTCTCGGTCGCCAGCCGGTGCGCGGCACTCATGCCCTGCGAATCGACAAATCGATTGACCGCGACGGTGCTGATGATCTGGCGGGCCAGCGGATGCTCGGTCATCAGATCCGCGAATCGCTCCCGCAAGGGCGCCGGGAAGTACTTGACCAGGCGGTCAGCCAGATAGGGATCGTCCGGCAGGTCACTTTCCAGCAGCTCGTCGCACAGCGCGTTCTTCACCGTGGTCAACACCATTGCGAGTTCCGGATCGGTCAATCCATGACCGGTGGCTGACCGGGCGGCAAGCTGCTCGCTGGAGGGCAATCCGTCCTGGGCCCGGTTCAGTCTGCCTTGCGTCACCATTGCCGAGATGAGGTCATCATGGACGCCCGCGTTGGCCGGTGCTTCCAGCAGCGAATTCGCCAAGGCCCTGTTCTGCACCACATTTTGGTGCAGAACGATGTCGGCAACTTCATCGGTCATCTGCTGAAGCAAGATGTTGCGCTCGTCAGTCGTCAACCTGCCGCTGCGGACCGCCGCGTCCAGCAGGATTTTGATATTGACCTCGTGATCGGAAGTCGCGACACCGGCGGAATTGTCGATGAAATCGGTATTGATCTTGCCGCCGGCCAAGGCGTATTCGACACGGGCGGCCTGCGTCCAGCCCAGGTTGCCGCCCTCGCCGACACAACGGGCGCGAACCTGGCCCGCGTTGACTCGCACGGCATCATTGGTCCGGTCATCGGCCGCGCTGTGCGACTGCCCGGTGGCCTTCACCCAGGTGCCGATCCCGCCGTTCCACATCAAATCGACCGGCGCACACAGGATCGCCCTGATCAGCTCGCTGGGCGTCAACGAGGTCACCGATGAATCCAGGCCGAGCACCTCGCGGGCCGGTCCGGTTATCCGGACCGACTTCGCCGTGCGCAGGTAGACACCGCCGCCGGTGCTGATGAGGTCCGGACGATAGGCATCCCAACTGCGTCCCGCATCGAACAACCGGGAGCGCTCGGCGAAGGAAATCCCGGGATCGGGATCGGGGTCGAGAAAGATGTGCCGATGGTTGAACGCCGCCACCAACTTGATGTGCTCGGATCGCAGCATGCCGTTGCCGAAGACGTCGCCGGACATGTCGCCGATCCCCACGCAGCTGAAGTCGTGGCTCGCGGGATTGATTCCGAGTTCGCCGAGGTGACGTTCGACCGATATCCAGGCACCTCTGGCGGTGATGCCCATCTTCTTGTGGTCGTAGCCGGTCGACCCGCCGGACGCGAAGGCATCGCCCAACCAATAGCCCTGCCCGATCGAAATCCGGTTGGCCATGTCGCTGAAGCTGGCCGTGCCCTTGTCCGCGGCCACCACCAGATAGGAATCGTCGTCATCCCAGGCCACAACGCGATCCGGACGCTGCAGGGCGCCGCCTGCCACATTGTCGGTGACGCTCAGCAACGCCTTGATGAACCTGGCGTAGCTCGCCCTGGCCTCTGCGATCCTCGCGGCAGGTTCCAGCCCTGCCAAGCGTCGCGGATAGAAGCCGCCCTTGGCGCCGGTCGGCACGATGATCGCATTCTTCACGGTCTGGGCCTTGGCCAGGTCCATCACCTCGGTGCGATAGTCCTCCGCGCGATCCGACCAACGGATGCCGCCGCGGGCCACCTTGCCATACCGGACATGAACCCCTTCGACCTGCGGGGAATAGACGAAGATCTCATGAGCCGGTTGCGGACCTCGGACGAATCCCAACTGCCGGGGCTCCATCTTGATGGCCAGCGCACCGCGAGCAGCATCAGGCGGGCCGAGCGGGTCGTCCAAGGCGAAGAAGTTCGTCCGGACCATGGCGCCGATGACATCCAGATATTGCCGCAGCATCCGGTCCTCGTCCAGCACCTGGACGGCGTCGATGGCCTCTTGCGCCCGCTCGCTGAGCTCGTTCACCCGCTGCTCCCGGTCAGCGTCCGGAGCAGCCCAGGGCGAGAACTTCGCCTCGAAGAGCTCGATCAGCATGGTCGTGATCTGTTGGTGTTTGTTCAGCGTCTCCGCGATATAGGGCTGCGAATAAGTGGTGCCGAGCTGGCGAAGATAACGCGAGATCGCCCGCAGCAACCCAACCTGCCGCCAGTCAAGCCCGGTCTGGGTCACCAGCCGGTTCAGCCGGTCCGCCTCGCTCAAGCCGGCGTAGCTGGCTCCCACAGCTGCGGTGAAACGACCACGATCGGCGTGCGACCAGCCGTCCAGCCGCTCCGCCCCGCCCGGCAGCCTCAACCCGAAGTCATAGACATGCGCCTGTTCACCACGCAGTTCCAGGTCGAACGGACGCTCGTCCACGACGTCGACCCCCAGGCTCGACAGATGCGGCAGAATCCGCGAGAGCACCATCTCGGATCCGGCGCGGAACATCTTGACGCGGAAATCGACACCGTTCTCGGGCGGAGTCGGCACATACATGACCTGAACCATGTCGTCGGGCCCGCCCACCTGATTGAGCGAGACCAGATCATCGATGGCCTCCAGCGGCGTGTACTGCTCCTTGTAGCCATCCGGGTATTCGACACCGCGCTGCGAGCTGTCGAGGCGTTCGGCGATCTGTAGGAAGCGATCGTCCCAGCTGCGAGACACCTCCTCCACCGCCATGGCGAGTCGTTCCTCGTCGACGGCCGGCAGCGGCAGCCCGTCCGGCATCTTCAAGGTGACGTGCAGGCTGGCCAGCGGGGTATCAGAGACCTGCACACTCCACTGTGACGAAGCGGCTCCGGTCACCGACATCAGCAGCTGTTCGATGCGTTGGCGCACGGTCGTGTTGTAGCGTTCGCGCGGCATGTGAACCAGCACGGAGATGAACCGGCCCCACCGGCCGGGGCGCAGCTGGGTGATGACGCGGCGAGGGTCCTCGGCCTCCACAATCTTCGCGATGATCGGTGCGAGTTCGGTGACGCTCGCCTCGAAGAGGTCATCGCGGGGATACGCCTCGATGGCCGCGGAGACCGATCGTCCACCATAGGACGCTCGATCGTAGCCGATGGCGGCACTGATCTGTCGTGCCTTGCCACGCAGCACAGGAATGCGCGCCACCGGTTCGGTCAGGGCCGTGGTCATGAAGAGGCCCAGGAAGCGGCGCTCTATCCGGCGGCCGTCGGGCAGCCGCAAATGCACCGCCACGTAGTCGAGATAGCTGGACCGCAACACGGTCGAGCGCACCGAGTCCTTGGTGATGACCAGCAATTGATCATCGGCGGGAACCGCGCCGAAACTTGCCGACGCCCGATCGTCGTCGGCAAGAATGCCCAGCCCTTCGGGCAATGGTGCGAGCCGGGAATCTGCCAACTCGAAGTCTCGGGCGCCCAGCAGCAGCAGGCGGTCATCGGCGCACCAGCGCAGCGTCTGAGCGGTGATCTCCGCCTCCTCGCCACCCAGCGCTTCGACCTCTTCGGCGGCGCTCAATAGCCGTGCCTGCATCGCGTCATGGTCGCCGACCGCGGCCCCCAAGTCGGCCAGGCTCGAATTGATGGCGTCGGCCAGTTCCGGCAGGGCGTCGGCGGCCGACGATCCCACCGGCGGATACAGCTCGATCCACAGCCAGGCCTCGGCGATCGACGAATCTCCCTGGCCGCGGTGCACGACGTCGGTCAGGTTTCCCTCGGCGTCGCGTACCACGTTAAATTGCGGATGCAGAAGTTCACGAACCGCCCAGCCCAGCCGCGATACGGTCATTGTGACGGTGTCGACCAGCCAGTCCTTGTCGTCGGTGACAACTGTGAGCACCGTGTGACCGCCGGCTTCCCAACCGTCGTCCTCCAAAGCGGGGGTATACAGCCCGATGTGAGACTCGCCCGGTAGTCTGCGCCAGGCAAGTTCGGCGTGATGGAGAAGCGAGCGTGCGATGATCGGAGCGGGCCGGGTCAGCAGCGCCGAACCGTCCGCATGTTTGAAGTAATGCCGCAAGAATTCGCTCAGACGTTCAGGACCCGCCACTTGCACGCCGTCGGCGGCAAGAGACTGCGCCACCTCGCGCAGCAATTGATCACGATTTGGTCTTGGTTGGCGACGAGCGTCGCTGTTCATTTCCACTCCCACACCCGGGTGATCCGTGAGCCCAACTCTAGCCGCGGACGACCGGGGCCGCGCAGAAGAATTGCCCGATACGCCACAATGGAGATCATGCAGATCAGCGCGCAGCACAGATACACCGCCACCCCCGATCAAGTCCTGGCCATGATGGCCGACCGGATCTGGCTCACCGAAGTTGCCAAGCGCGCAGGTGCCGAGCAGTGGAGTGCGTCGGTTGACGCAGACGGCAGCCACTTGCAAGCCGCGCTGCCCGCTCCCGCCAGGGCGCAGAAGTTCACCGGAGCGACCATGAAGGTCAACCTCACGTTGCTGTGGGGTCCGCTCGGCGCCGACGGCAGCAGCGACGGCCACATCACTGTCGCCACACCGGGTATGCCCGCTTCCATGCACGGGACCGCGCATCTGTCGTCCGAGCAAGCGATCAGCACCGTCGACTACCTGGCGGAGTTCACCATAACGGTGCCGCTGGTGGGCAAGACTCTGGAACAGGCGGCGGCGCCCTATGTGCGCCGGATCATCGATATCCAGCAGGCCGTCGGTGACGACTACCTGGCAGGAAAACTGACCGCCTGACGAACCCCGTCGGCTCAGGCGAGCGAGACTGTCGAAGGGCGAAGAAAGAACCACAACCCGACCGAGCCGAGCGACGACTCCGTGAAGGCCTGCCCACTCGAGCGAGGCGACCGAGGCCGACCCCGAATCGAACGGTCTCTGCTTGGACCGGCAGCGTTGGTCACACGTACTGCTCCGGCCGCCCGGGCAAAGACGAGGGGCGGCCCCGTTGCCGGGACCGCCCTTCCGGACTGCGCGGATCATCTGAAGATGCGCGCGCTACCCCTTCGCCCATGCAGGGCTCGACGAAGAACTGGCGCTGATGTCACTCGGCCGATTCTTGTCGGGACGATGACGGACATCACTTCATATGCTTGCCGCCGTCGACGTTGAAGGTCGCACCGTTCATCAGGCTGGAGCCCTCCGACAGCAGGAAGTCGACGACATTCGCGATCTCCTCGGGCTGGCCGACGCGTCCGATCGGGACATTGGCCGACATGGAGGCCTTGCGCTCGGGAGTCAACTTGCCACCCATGATCTCGGTGTCGATCGGTCCGGGGCAGATGCAGTTGGTGGTGATGCCGTACTGGCCGAGCTCGCGGGCCCCACCGCGGGTCAGACCGATGACAGCGGCTTTGCCGGCCGCGTAGGCGATCTTCGAGAAGGTGCCGCCGCCGTCATAGGCGGTGATGGACGAGAAGTTGACGATGCGCCCGACTTGGGCCTTCTGCATGCGGCGAGCGCCGTATTGCATCATCAGCATGGTGCCGCGAGCGTTGACGGCCATCACCTTGTCGAACTCGGGAACGGTCAGCTCGAGCAACGGGGTCGGGCAGGCAATACCGGCGAGGTTGGCCAGGCCGGTCACCTGCGGCAGTTCCGCATCGATGCGCTCCCAAGCTTCCTTCACCGACGCGTCATCGGCAATATCCGTGACGATGCCGACGACCTTCTTGTCCGGGAATTCGCCGGCAAGTTCGGTCGCGAAGTCCAGTACCGCGGGGTTGAGGTCGATAACCGCGACGTTGTAGCCCGACGAGGCCAACTTACGTGCCACGTGCCGACCGATCCCGGCAGGTGCTCCGCAACCGGTCACGACGGCAGTGCGCTCGGCGGGGAACGGGTTTCCAGTTTCCGACATTCCAATCCTCCTTGGATTGTTGCCTGCATCAGCGCAGGCACTAGGCTGGGTATTCAAGCGGGCGCAAGCTTCGCCTGAGTCGCGCTTTACGGCTCTCGTTAGCCTGTGCGCCTGTGACAGATCATATATCATAGAGGCAGATTGTGCGCGGGTTTTCCGCCACTCGATCGTCATCTTCACAGGAGAGGAAGATCCATGAAGCTCGCATTCGGTTGCGACCCCAACGCCGCAGAACTCAAGAAGGCACTCATCGCCAAGGCGGAGTCGCTCGGCCACGAGGTGACCGACTTCGGTTCCGAGGACCCGATCTACGCGAATGTCGCCGCCGACGTCGCCCATGCCGTCGCCGATAAGAAGTACGACCGCGGCGTGGTCGTCTGCGGCACCGGCATCGGCGTTTCGCTCGCAGCCAACAAGGTGAAGGGTGCCTACTGCGCGCTGCTGGCCGATCCCTACTCGGCTCAGCGCGCAACCCTCAGCAACAACGCGAACATGGTCGCGATGGGTGCTCAGACCACCGGCATCGAGACCGCCAAAGTGCTCCTCGAGATCTATCTTTCGAACACCTTCGATCCCAACTCGCGCAGTGGCGCCAAGGTCGCCCGGGTCTGCGAGATCGAAGCCGAGGCGTTGTGAGCGATCGGGTAGCCAAACTCGAATTACATGCTGCCCGGGCCAGGCGCAACGTCGTCCGGATGATCCAGACGGGTCATGCCGGACACCTGGGCGGAGCGATGTCGGCCATTGACATCATCACCGCACTGTATTTCGACGTCATGAATATCGATCCCGCCCGTCCCGACTGGCCCGAGCGAGACCGTTTCCTACTCAGTGCCGGACACAAGGCGATGGGCCAATATGCCGTTCTTGCCGAGCGGGGATTCTTCGATCGGTCGCTCCTCGACACCTACGACGCGATGAACACCGCCTTGGGCGGGCACCCGGATATGCACAAGTGCCCCGGCGTCGAGGCCAATACCGGCGCGCTCGGGCATGGATTGTCGATCTCGGTGGGCACGGCCCTCGGTCTTCGCCTGTCGGGATTCGGTTCGCGGGTATTCACCATCATGGGTGACGGTGAGCTTCCCGAAGGCTCGAATTGGGAAGCCGCCGCGGCCGCGGCCCATCACAAGGTCAGCAATCTGGTGGCGGTCGTCGACAACAACGGCATGCAGATCTCCGGCCGGGTGTCCGACGTGATGAATATGGCGCCGATCGCCGGCAAGTTCGAAGCATTCGGCTGGGCCGCTCGCGAGATCAATGGCAATGACATGGCCGAGGTTGTGCAGGCGCTCGACGCCACGCCGTTCGAGGCCGATAAGCCGAGCGTCATCGTTGCGCACACCACCAAGGCCAAGGGCATCAGTTTCGCCGAGGACAAGCTGCCCTATCACTTCTGGAAGCCGGCACCAGGAGAGCTGGAACAAGCGGTGAGCGAGCTCGATCAGGCCATCGCCGCATGCGAACAGAAGGTGAACCAATGAGTGGAATGACCGATCCGCGCAAGGAGTTCGGGCGCGCGGTGACCGCTCTGGCCGCCGAGAACGAGCGCATCGTGGTGCTGTCTGCCGATTCCGGTAAGAGTTCCGGATTCGGCGACTTCGCCCAACAGCACCCCGAGCGCTACTTCGAGTTCGGAATCATGGAGCAGGGCGTCACCGGCATCGCGTCCGGGCTGGCGAGCACCGGCAAGATCCCGGTCTTCGCAGCAATCGCGCCGTTCGTCACCGCGCGCAGTTACGAGATGGTGCGCAATGACCTCGGCTATATGGGTGAGAACGCCAAGATCGTCGGACGCAACGGCGGTTTCACGTATTCCGACCTGGGTGCCACCCATCAGTCACTCGAGGACTACGCCATCATGCGGATGATCCCCGGATTGGTGGTCTTCGCGCCCAGCGATCCCGGCGAGATCCGCAGCTGTGCGGCGGCGATGATCGAGCATGTCGGCCCGACCTATATGCGCATCGGCGCTCAGGCGTTGCCGGATCTCTTCGACGAAGAGCCGGTGGTGATCGGCAAGGGACGGCATCTGCAGAAGGGTTCCGACGTCACGATCATCACGACCGGATACGAGTCGGTGCAAACGGTCGAGGCCGTCAAGCAGTTGACCGCTGCCGGGATTTCGGTCGACCTGATCGGTATGCCCACCCCATCGCATCTGGACGCAGAACTGATCTGCGCTTCGGCTGCATGCACCGGTGCGGTCGTCACGGTCGAGGAACACTACGACACCGGTGGTATGGGTGGCGCGGTGGCCGAACTGCTCGGTCGCGAACAGCCCACCAGGTGGCTGCCGATCGGTGTGCCGCACGCCTACCAGCCGGTCGGTCCCTACGACGGTTTGCTGGCCAATGCCGGCATCGATGCCGCGAGCATCACCTCGCGGGTGAGCGAGTTCCTGGGACGCTGATTCACCCCGACACCAGACGGCCCGGAGCGTTGCCCAACCAGCACGCACCGGGCCGTTTTCGCGTGCCGGAGCCTTGGCGTGAATGGCTGGACGAAGTATTTCGCCGGCCATCACGAGACAGCGAACCTCGAACCATCTCGAATCGAGCTGCATCAGCAGAGCCCGTCAGCAACAACCTCGCCAGCCCGATAGCCTCGACAGGGGGCAGTAGCAAAAGATCGTGTATGATTTTTAGTGCCCGGGAGCGGTCGGGCCGACCGTGACCAGGGCATCAGGATTCCCGCAGAAGTGAATGCCGGAAGCCGTGTATACCACCGCCAAGACGCTGGCAGCGTCCGTACTTGAGGAGTCGTCGATGACTCGTGTGTTCAACGATCCATCCAACTTTGCGCTCGAAGCCGTGTCGGGAATGGCTTCGGCTTATCCGCAATATCTGAAGACCGTGCACGGTGGTGCCGTGCGGGCAACCGCCAGCCCCGAGGGCCAGGTTGCGCTGATCGTCGGCGGAGGTTCGGGTCACTACCCCGGCTTCGCCGGTTGGGTCGGGCCCGGCATGGCGCACGGCGTGGTCTGCGGCAATGTCTTCGCCTCCCCATCTGCCTCTCAGGCCTACTCGGTCGCCAAGGCGGCGGACAACGGTGGCGGCATCATCATCGGCTACGGCAACTATGCCGGTGACGTGCTGCACTTCGGGCAGGCCGCCGAGCGTCTTCGCGCCGAGGGTTACGACGTGCGCACCATCGAGGTGTCGGACGATGTGGCGTCCGGGCCGGCAGAAGAACTCCGCAAGCGCCGCGGCGTCTGCGGCGACGTGGTCGTCTTCAAGATCGCCGGGGCGGCCGCCGAACGCGGCAAGAACATCGACCAGGTCACCGAACTCGCGTGGCGGGCCAACGACCGCACCCGCTCGCTCGGGGTGGCATTCGGTGGTTGCACACTGCCCGGCGCCGATGAGCCGCTGTTCACCGTGCCCGAGGGCCAGATGTCGGTGGGCCTGGGCGTGCACGGCGAGCCGGGCGTCTACGAGGTGCCGATGGGCACGGCCACCGAGATCGCCGATCTGCTGGTCGACGGCGTTATGAAAGAGACCATCGATCTCGCGACCGACGGATTCAACGGCAACGCCATCGTGTTGTTGAACGGGCTGGGCACCGTCAAGTACGAAGAGTTGTATGTGATCTGGAACCGGGTAGCCGAGCGGCTGGCCGAGGCCGGCATCACTCCGGTGCTCCCCGAAGTCGGCGAGCTGATGACCAGCCTCGACATGGCAGGCGTCTCGCTCACCATCACCTTCCTCGACGACGAGCTGGAAGACCTGTGGCGTGACCCCGTCGACACCATCGCCCTGCGGCGTGGTGCTGTCGCCGAGCGGGCCGAGCGTGAGGTCCGCGACGAAGGCGAACAGGCCGCTCCCCCGATCACACCGGGCAGCGAGGCCTCCCAGGCGCTGGCGGCCGAGATCGTCAAGGGCTTGGAAATCATCAAGCAGGTCACCGTCGACAAGGAGCCGGAGCTCGGCAAGCTGGACGCCATCGCCGGTGACGGCGACCACGGCCAAGGCATGCGTTTCGGCGCCACCGGGGCCCTGGAAGCCGCCAAGGACGCCGCCGCTCAGCAGGCCGGCGCCGGAACCCTGCTCGTCCGGGCCGGAGCGCAGTGGTCCGAGAGCGCCGGCGGCACCTCCGGAGCGTTGTGGGGTTGCATTCTCAACGCCTTCGGCAACGCGCTGGGCGATCAGGACGCCGCCACCGGTCAGACCGTGGCGACCGGTGTTCACGACGCCGTCGATGCCGTGCAGCGCCTCGGTGGCGCGAAGCCGGGAGACAAGACCCTGGTGGACGCGCTCGTCCCCTTCACCGAAACCTTGACCGCCAAGGTGAACGACGGCGTCGCACTACCCGAGGCCTGGAAGCAGGCCACCGACGCCGCTCAGGCGGCCGCCGACGACACCGCTAACTTCGTCTCGAAGCTGGGACGCTCACATGTGCTCGGCGAGAAGTCGATCGGGGTGGCCGATCCCGGTGCCATCTCGTTCTGCATGCTGATGAGCGCTCTTGGCGAAGCGGGACTGTTTGACTGCACAACCGATTGATCAAAGGAGATCGCAATGAAGAACTCGCTCAATCTGATTCTCGACGACGTTCCACTGCCGCGGTTCGCCAAGGTTCACCAAGATCTCCCGGCTCCGCGGTTGGACGATGTGCCCGGGCGCATCGCAGAGCAACTGGCCAGGCCCGAGTTCGATCAGACCGTACAAGCCGGCCAGCGGATCGGTATCACCGTGGGCAGTCGCGGCATCGCCAACATGCCGCTGATCGTCCGCACGTTTGCCGACTGGGTGAAGTCGAAGGGCGCCACCCCGGTGATCATCCCGGCGATGGGCAGTCACGGCGGAGCCACCGCCGAGGGACAGCAGCAGATGCTGCTCGGCATGGGATTCACTCCAGAGAACACCGGTTGCGAGATCGTCTCCAGCCTCGACGTCACCGAACTGGGTGAGGTCGACGGCCTGAAGGTGCTCTTCTCATCCGATGCGCTCGCTTGCGACGGATTGATTCTGTGCAACCGGATCAAGGCCCACACTGACATTGTCGGGCCGATCGAATCCGGTCTGTTCAAGATGGCGGCGATCGGTGCCGGCAAGCATCGCGGGGCGCTGCAGGCGCACTCCCGTGGCCTGGACAAGGCCGGGCAGATGATTCAGAAGATCGCTCCGGTGATGTTCAAGAAGGCCAACATCATCTTCGGTGTCGGGGTGCTCGAGAACTCGCTCGACCAGACCAGGGATGTCGTCCTGATCGAGACCGACAAGATCGAGGAGACCGAGCCCAGGCTGCTGGAGGAATCACGCAAGCACCTGCCGAGATTGCTCATTCATGACATCGACGTGCTGATCGTCGACTATATGGGCAAGAACATCTCCGGCGACGGCATGGATCCGAATGTCTTGGGCCGCTCGCTGATCGGGATCAAGAATCCCGAGATGAACGTGAACAAGATCGTCGTACTCGACATGACACCCGAGTCACACGGCAACGCCACCGGCCTGGGCCTGGCCGACATCACCACGGCACGACTGTTCGACCAGATCGATTTCACCGCCATGTTCACCAACGGCGTCACCTCGAACGGCATCGCCGGATCGCGGATCGCCCCGTTCATGCCGAACCAGAAGATGGCTCTGCAATGTGCCTCCCGGCTGACGCTGATTCCCGATCTGACGAAGTCGCGGATGGTTCGCATCGTCAACACGCTCGACGTCGCCGAGGTCTGGGTCTCCGAACCGCTGCTCGACGAGGTGGCCGCCGATCCGGCCCTCACCCAGCTGACGGACGCAACCGAGCTGGTCTTCGACGAAAACGATGATCTGTTCCCTGCCTCCGAGCCGCTGGATTAGGAACCGGACAAAGATTTGAGGGTACCGACGAGTACCGATAATTCTCTGTGACGCCCGATCTCGATCACCCCCTATATGACACTGCTCCCCTTGGCTGTTCTTGGCCAAGGGGAGCAGTGTTTGTCATCGTCCGAGTTTGATCTCAGAGCAAGCCGTGTATATCGGCTACGAGATCAGGGAATGTGCTTGGGCCGAGACTCCTTCTCCCGATCGGTAGGCTCCTCGCGATCGGACGCGTAGTCGCGTGGATGGCCTTGAGCCACGTGTTGGGTGTCCTCGGCAGACGGAGCGGCCTCATCAATGGCGGGAGTCTCGTCGTCACCGGGTTGGGGCGTCAGCTTCGAGGTTTCGGAAATCTGGTTATCGCTCATCTTTCCTCCAGTCGTATCGCAATCGGAGTACGTACCCTCAATTATGGTCAAGGCACGAAGATCCCGCACCGATGGTGACGAGGACGTCAGGCCATCTTGGCGCGCAGCACCGAACGGATGTACTCCCTGGACTCGGCCAGGTTGTACAGCGAATCGGCGCCGTAATGCTCCACCATGAACGGCATCTCGAAGCCGAGTTCGAGTGCCCGGGCGATGACATTGCGGTAGTTCACATAGCCACCCGCCATCGGCGAAGGATGAGTCGAGTAGGCACCGGTCGCCGGGTCGAAGTCACGCGTGTAGTTCTTGATGTGCCAGTAGTTGGTGTAGGGCAGCATCTTCTCGAATGCCTCGGTGACCGGCTCGAGCGGACGATGCAACCGCACCAGGTTGCCGAGGTCCGGGTTCAGGCCACAGGCCGGATGGTTGACATCGGTGACGAACTTCACGCACTGGTCGGAGCTGCCGAGATAGGTGTCCTCGAACATCTCCAAGGTGATCTGGATGCCGACCGACTGAGCGTGCTCGGCCAGTTCGCGGATGCGGCTGACGGCGAGTTTGTAGATCTCCGGGTCATCGGAGTCCTTATGGCCGGGAGCCAGCCAGAACCAGACCGCGGCGTCCTGCGCCGGTGTCGTGGGCTGGAAGAAGCCGAATGACACGACCTCTGCACCCAGCTCGACCGCGGTGTCGATCAGTCGGTGGCCGTAGGCCAGGTACTCCTCGCCGCGCTCAGCATCCACCAGCGACTTGCGCGAGGTCGAGATGCCCGGCACGGTCAGCCCGGTGTCAGCGAGGCATTGCTTGAAGTCGTTCAGCCGGGCCGGCGACAGGTCACCGACGCGCACCCAGACATCAAGGGGGTCCATTTCGGTGAAGCCCATGGCGGCGACTTCTGCCATCTGACGCTGCCACTCGGAGGGATCGGCGTCCTGAATGGGGCCGCCCTTGGAGTCGAGGCCGCCGAACAGCAGCATCGGGCAGGCAATCGGCCAGTTCTCGGCAGTGTATTTCGACATTGTGTGGTGTCTCCTTGTTAGTTGATGATCGGGGCTTCTTGCTTGGGTGGGCGCTTGTTCGGCTGGTTGGCGTCTCGCGCCCGTTTGGTCGAGAAAACAGACGTGATCTCGCGTCTTCTCGGCCTTGCGGCGAAATGGTGAACTATTTCACGCCGGGAGCCTGGCCCAACTCGGTGAGCAGCTGCTGCAGTTTGGCATAGGCGGTATTGCGGTAGGCCACCAGGTCGGTGGTGTCGCCCGCCGGAATGACGAAGCCGCCGCCTGCCTTGGTGCCCAGATGTCCTTCGTCGACCAGATTCTTCAGGCCCTCGGGGGTCGCGAAGCGCTCGCCGAAGTTGTCTTCGAAAGTCTTGAAGCAATCGCGGTAGACGTCCAGCCCGGCCATGTCGGCGATGGCGAACGGCCCGAAGAACGGCAGCCGGAATCCGAAGGTCGTGCGGGTGATGATGTCGACATCGTCCGCGGCGGCCACACCGTCATCGACGATGCTGATGGCCTCCTTGAGCAGCGCATACTGCAGGCGGTTGAGCACGAAACCGGGTGAGTCGTTGACTCGCGCGGTCAGTTTGCCCGTCGAGCGAACGAGTTCTTCGATCTCGGGCAGCAAAGATTCATCGGTTCCCTTGTGCAAGATCACCTCAACGCCCGGGATGAACGGCGACGGGTTGGAGAAATGCACACCCAGGAAACGGTCGGCCTTCTTCAGCGACTTCGCGAGCCCGCCGATGGGCAGCGTCGAGGTGTTGGAGGCGATGATCGCATCCGGACGCGCGGCGGCCTCGATGCGGCTGAGCACCGCATCCTTGATTTGGGGCTTCTCGGGAACGGCTTCTTGAATGTAGTCCGCATCGGCGACGGCGTCCTCGATGCTTTCAGCAGCGCTCAGATTCCTTTCGACAAGCACAGCATTACCCGGCAGGAAGAGGCCACGCTCCTCCCAGTCCTTCGCCTCGGCGATCAGCCGCTCGAGATTCTTCTTGGTCAGCTCGGCGTCCGCATCGGCGAGGACGACCTGATGACCGGCAATCGCGAAAACCTGCGCGATGCCACCCCCCATGTAACCCGCACCGACAACCGCGATTTTGTTGATAGCCATCTAGATAATTCCCTCCTCGGGCGACTGCAGCAACTCGTCAGTGTGCGCCTCCAGGGCACCAATGCCATCGGATTCTTACGTGTCTGCAGCCAATGATCGATCGGTGACCAACTGACTTCTATAATCATATAGGAAGTTTGGTTGAGCTGTGACGCGGGCGCATAATTCCACGTTTGTCCGCGCCTCACCCGCCGACAACCAGAAACTCGGCTCCCCTCAACTCGCGAGCTATCTTGCGCTCTGCCACCACCATTCCGATCGGCCGGAACTCCGATCGGCCGCAGCTCCGCCGATTTCGCTCGAGCCCACCGGCCCGGGACAAGCCTGCCCGCTCTGCATAACAAGCACCCAGCCGGCATCGAAGAATCCGTGATCAAACAGCACAGGCCGCATAGTAAATCACCTCGTGGCCTCCTTCTGCAACACTTGGCACCGGTCTCGTCCCGCGTCTTGCACTGGCGACGTATTTTTCTGTAGCCTATAGGCGCTGTGATTGGGCGTAGAAGACCAGTCACCAGTTCAAGGAGGCAGCGTTGCCAGAAATGGTGCAGACGTTCACCCCGATGAGATTGATCGCGCCTAGTTCCGAATCAACCGATGGACGCCAGAGCATAACCGGCGAACGTCAGCGGAGCCGGGCAGATCAGCTCTCATTGATGCACGAGTCCTGCGCGCGACGTTTCACTGTCTCCACCGGCCGTCAGTGGTTCGCACGGCCGCCAGCTCTCAGGTCTGCAAGCCGCCTCGGCAGCCTGCAAACCCTGGAGCAATCGGAACTGTCGCACCCGGCACAGTTCCCCGGTTACAAAGGAGGATCCGATGAGTACAGGGGTTGAAACAACTCCCGCGCTGGAACCCTTACGGTATCCCGAGCAAGATCCCAAGCTTGCTTCAAAGAAGTTCCTCGATCTACTGAGCATCGTCGGCCCCGGATTCATCCTGGCCTCCGTGACGATCGGCAATGGCGAGATCTTCCAGGCCACCCGAGGTGGCGCGGTCTTCGGCTACACCATCTTGTGGACATTCATCTTCGGCGCCATCTTCAAGGCAGTCGTCGTCTACGCCGCGGCCCGCTACATGGTCATCACCGGCGAGCACCCGTTCGCCAGGATGGGCCACGTCATTCCAGGTTTCACCAAGAGCGGTGTCGGCAGGCACTGGCTGGCCACCTTCTTCGGCGTGCTGGCAGCGGTCTGTTTCCCAGCCTGGTGCGTTGCCTACATCCTGGCGCTGAGCCAGTGGACTCCGTGGGTCATCACCGGCTCTCAGGAGCCCTGGCTGTGGGCAGGCATCGCCTGGAGCCTCATCGCCTACATCACCTTGTGGGTGAAGGACTTCAGCAAGGTCGAGAACCTGCAGACCGCGATCGTCGGCTTGCTGATCGTCTTCTCGATCATCGCATTGATCGTGGCCAACCCGAACTGGGGGCACGTGCTGCAGGGCCTGTTCGTGCCGGAGGTGCCCTCCGAGTACCCGGGCTGGGTGCAGGAGAAGTTCCCCGATGTCGCAGCCAAGGCAATCCCGGTTGAAATATTGTCCTATCTGGGCGCGCTGGGCGGCGGCATCTACGACTACATCGGCTACATCGGCACCTTCCGCGAGAAGGACTGGGGCATGCTCGGTCGCGCTGACAACACCGAGATCAACCTGCAACTGCAGGCCCTCGGCAAGGACGAGCAGATTCCGATCGCCATGGACGATGAGAACCTGGAGCGTTGCGCCACCGGCGTCAAAGCCGCCAAGATCGACTCTGTTACCTCGTTCATCGCGGTGGGTATCTTCGCCGTTACCTTCATGGTTCTCGGCACCGTGGTGCTCGGCGCCGACGGAGCGCAGCAGGTCCCCGCCGATAACAACATCCTGACTGAGCAGGCAGCATTCTTCACCAATGTGCACCCGATACTGAAGTATCTCTACATGGTGGCCATCTGGTGTGCCTTCTGGGGCTCGCAACAGGCATTGTTGACGGTGACCTATCCGTACACCGTGCGTGAAGCGTTCAGCCCAGCCTTCCCGGTGCTGAACAATCCCAAGCATTGGCAAAAACTGCGCATCATCGTCGCCACCTACACCCTCGGCATCGCAATCATCTTGGCGCTGACCGGGGCGAGTTATACGGCGGTGATCGGTTTCGCCGGCATCCTCGGTGGTGTCTTCGCGCTCGGTCTGTGGGGCTTCTGCCTCTTGCGCGCCGAATACAAGGTATTGCCCAAGCAGTTGCGCATGAAGCCGCTCATCCAGGTCATCCTGGTGATCGCGTCCATCGCGATGACCGTGATGGGCATCGTCGGCCTGATCGGCTTCTTCAGCTGACAAATCCAGTTCCGCAACAGCTGTGACCGGCCTGTGTGCACCACTAAGTTGTGGGGTTCGCGCCCAGGGGCTCTCAAAGCCCGGGCGCGGACCTCATTCTGGACACTGCCCTGACCGGCATTCCTGCTGCATCCGGCAATCTCCAGGCAGGCCGGCCATCGACCGTAGAATGGCATCGGCAAGCGAGCGTCACAGCAATCAATTAAGCAGAACCTTGCCGAACCTCGAGAGAGCCTGCGTATCAGACGATTTGATGGCATCGGCGATTGGCCCGGCTCTGTCATTTCCTATAGCATGTACGTATAACCGTTGTGGCGGACGAGGCTTCGATCCGACGATGAGCGCTGTTGAAGGCGCACGTCGGCAGATCCGACCCCCAAGAAGTTCCAGCCCATACAATGCCCAGCAGTCGTCCGAGGTCGAATGGCTGCTTGTATTCGGTGAGTCGACCTGTTTGGAGCGAAATGAACGACCAATTGCGAGGCGTGATCATTCCGGTTGCGACCCCGTTTGATGCCGGTAGCGATGAAGCTGTTGATGTTGCGGCTTTGGAGCACAATTTCGGGTTGTGGGACGGTACCGGTGTGGCCGGCTATATGGTGCTGGGCACTAATGGTGAGTTCAAGGCGGTCGATGACGAAGAGTCCCGCACCGTTATCAAGGCTGCGGCAGCCAACAAGGGTGACAAGACGTTGATCGTGGGTGCCGGACGCGAGTCGACCAGGACGACGATCTCGTTCGTCCGGAGCTTGGAGCCGTGGGGTGACTCCATCGATTACGTCTCGGTGCTCACCCCGAACTATTTCGCGAAGTTGGACGATGGGCCCGCGCTGGCCGATTTCTATACGGCGGTGGCCGATGCGAGTCCGGTTCCGATCTTGTTGTACGTGGCACCCGGATACGCCAACGGTGTGACGGTGCCGCCGAGTGTGCTGGCCGAGCTCGCCGATCATCCTAATATCGCGGGTGTCAAGGACACCTCGCCGACCATGATGACCGAGTACATGGTGGCCGCCGGTGCGCGTGATGATTTCGCTGTGATGGCGGGTTCGTTGTCCAATGTCATGACCTGTTTGGCTTTCGACGGCCCGGGTGGTGTGGTGTCGGCCGCGAATTATCTGCCGGACGAATGCGCCCGGCTGACTGATCTTTATTTCAACGAGTCACCTGATGCGGCGAAACGGTACTACCGCATTTTGAGTCGGGTCGCGAAGAGCGGTGGCGGTAAGCAGGGTGTGGCGAGCCTGAAAGCCGCGATGAATATCCGCGGCTACCACGCGGGAGCGCCCCGGCGGCCTGTTTGCCGGGTCAGCGCCGATGCTGAATCCCAGATCCGTCAGGCCCTCGATCAGGGTCTCGCCGAACTCGCGACCTTCGGGGCCTGAAAGGACGCCTGCCATGTATTACCTGTCCATTGATTTCGGCACTTCTGCGGTGAAGATGGAGATCCTCGATGATGATCTGAGGGTGCTCGCCTCCGAGAAGCAGGAGTATCCCTATATTTTGTTGCCGGGTGAGAAGGTGGAGATCGACCCGGAGGTGCTGTTCGAGGCGACCGGCCAGGCGTCGAAGAGGTTGCCCGCCGAATTGCGGGAACAGGTCGGGGTGTTGTGTTACGACACGTTCTCGCCCTCCCCGGTGTTCATCGCCGAGGACGGCACGCTGGCCTATCCGAACATCATCACGCACATGGATCGGCGCAGCCGCTCGATCACCGACGTCATCAACGAGGTGGTCGGTAAGGACACGTATCTGTCGATCGCCGGTATCTATCCGTTCGCGGGCGGGGCGGGCATCATGACGGTGCTGTGGATGCAACAGAACCAGCCCGAGGTGCTGGAGCGCACCTACCGCATCGGTCACCTGCCCACCTTGGTGCATCATCGTCTCACGGGTGAGTGGATGGTCGATCTGGTCAACGCGTCGATGCTCGGCCTGTATGAGACGACCACCCAGGGTGGTTGGTCGTCCGAACTGCTCGACACTTTCGGCCTCAAACACGAATGGTTCCCCGAGATCCGTAATCCGGGCGAATTGTTGGGCACACTGCTGCCGGAATCGGCTGATCGGCTGGGAGTACCGGCGGGTATCCCGGTGGCGGTCGGCACCAACGACATGGCGTCGGCCCAGATGGGCGCCCACAACGACCGCGCCGGACGCATCATGAACACTGCCGGCAGCTCGGACATGGTGTCGATCCTCATCGACAAGCCCGTCACCAATCCCGGCTACTATCTGCGGAACTCCGCGCTGCCGGGTATCTGGCAGATCTATGCCACCACCGCCGGCGGGTTCGGTATCGACTGGTTCTTTGAACAGTTCTGCAAAGAGATGACCCGTGACCAGTTCAACACCGACTATCTGCCCTCGTGTATCGACAGGTTCGCCGATGACGGCGAGGTCAGCTTCGATCCGTACCTGACCGGTGACCGGCAGTCACTCGAAAAACGCACCGGCGCCTGGCACGGGCTGACCCTGGCCGCCACCCGCGACGAAATGCTGGCCACCATGCTGAAATCGATGAACACAGTGCTGTACGACGTGGTGAAGCTCGCCGGCGAAGTGGTGCCGATGGATTCGGTCATCAAACTGACCGGCGGCATGTCGACCCCCGCATTCATCAAGCTGAAGGAACAACAGTTCCCAGGCTTCAGTTTCGAGGTCGTCGACAATTGTTCCGTGTTGGGTAATGTCGAACTTGTCCGCCACTACAACGGAGAGCTGACCGCATGAACCAGCGCTGGGGCTTCTATCTGATGACTGTTGCCTGCTTGGGCATTCTGGCGAGTATCTTCGCCGGCCGCGGGCAGACCGTGCTGGCCGTCGGATTCGGGGTTTTGGCGCTCGGTTATCTCGCGCGGGGCATCGTCCGCCAGATACAAGAGAACCGTGACCACCGGGAAGCCCTCGGCGTCCACATGTCCGGCGAGAAAACATCGTCCGAAAAACAGCAGATCGTCGACAACCTGCTCACCACCCGCAAGATGTTGAAGGGCAAGCGCCGCTCCGAGATCATCCTCGGACTGATTGTGGTGATCGGCATCGTCTATATCTATCCGAGCAACGGCCTGCTCGCCCTGGCAATGTGCGTGGTGTTCATTCCGCTCGGCTATTTCATTATCAAGCAGACGCGTTCGATCGCGCTTATTGAGAATGGGCTGGCCTCGCGCGGGTATTCGCTGCAACCTACCCGATAACTTTCATCAATGCTGATAACAACGATTCGAAAAGTGAGGAGCATTTTCTGATGCACCAACCGTTAACCCCTCCGCTACAACTACGTTTGCGTTCGCTGGGTTTGGAGCCTGCGCGTGGCGCCAGTGATCATCTCGACCGGGTGCTGGCCCAGCCTGTCGACGAACTGCAGTTCTCGCTGCTCGCCGAGAACGCCACCCATATCGGGGTCACCAGCGAGTTCGTCCGTATCTGTGACTATTTCAAGCCCGAGGCCGGTCACACCCCGGCAGGGTTCCGGTTCGAATACGACCTCGAACCCGACGGCCTGCTGAACGTCAATTTGAAGCGCGACATCGGCTACGACACCGACGGCAGGAAGCGCCCGACCGCGGTCATCTATTCCGCCGATTCTGCGAACCCGTACGAGATCGCGCCGATCGCGCCGCTGCTGGGTAACCTGACCTGTAACCCGGGCATCATCTACGACCTGTTCATCAACAATCCTGCGGCGAACGTCGACCACAAGTTCAACACCCGTGACGAGGTCATGGCAGAACTCGGACGCATCCTCGGGCCGGGCTGCGACATCTCCGTCGAACTGAACAACCCATTCGAAGAAGATTTCAACAAGATTCTGGACGAGGCCGCCTTCTTCAAAGAACTCCTCGGCCAAGACCGGGTCGTCATCAAAGTGCCGCACACCGGCCCGGTCAACGCACAAAATGTGCACCAGCTGCTGGAAGGTGATGGCAGGCTCGACCAGCGCTACTGGGAACCCGCCACCGCCGACGCCCTGCGCGGCCACAACCTCACCTTGAAGTTGACCGAGGCCGGGTATCGGATCAACTACACGCTGATGTTCGAGCCCTACCAAACCCAGATGGCGTTGCAGGCCCGCCCCTACTTCATCAACTCGTTCATCCGGCACCGTCTGATGCAATCCCAGAAGATGGTCGAACTACTCGCCCGCCTCGATGGCGGCGATCACGACGCGGCCGCCGAACTACGCGATTACATGGTGTCCACCGACTACCTGGCCAGCACCGACACCGGCATGAACCCGGACGAAGCCGTCTCGCGGGCCCGCACCATCGTCGCCTACCGGCACATCCAAGACCCCGAAGGCTCCGACGGCCTGGACTCGGTCCGCCACAACCTGCGCGCCCTACGCAACGCGAACCTGCCCGACACCCGGCTGATCATCTGCTCCATGGAAGGCGACTTCAACTATCCCGACATCGACAAACTATTGGCCAGCGACGAATTCTCCGATATGGCCGACCGCGTCGTCGTCACCGCAGAACCCGGCTACCTCGCCCGATTCACCTCCACCAACCAAGTCGTCAGCTACCAACGCCGCTTCATGAAAGCCGCCCAAGGCCAAAAGTAGCCCCAGGCTGATGCCCGGGTAAGGGCTGAACAAACATCAGTCGGGTCCCGTCACCTTCGCATGGCGGGACCCGATTTCTGGTAGCCAAACGCGATGGAGCCGGATGAATCCGGGCGAATTATTCAGCGGCGGGGTAACTCCGTGATCGAATGCCAGGCAAGATCGTGGTCGGCGTGCAGCGCCGTTATCTCCGACGTGTCCCAAGCATCGTCCAAGCTCAGACCGGAGACCGCCTCGCGGAGCTCGGGCAGCAGGACGTCGTCCTCATCGCTGAACCAGGCCTCGACGCTGCCGGCCGCAAGTTCACTCAGCGCCACTCCCCCGTTGTCGGCCTCCTCGCCTTCGGTCAGCGTCTGCGGATCGACCAAGGCCGTCAATACCAGGCGGGCGCCGTACCGGATCAGGCCATACAGTCCGGCCAGCAGCAGCACCGCGTACTCGGCCTGTTCATCATCGGAGGGCTGCAAGCCAAAAGCATCCAGCAGAGCATCATTCGCCGTGAACGCCTGCACGGGCCCTGGCAGAGTATGGCCCTCGGCTATCCGGCCCGCCTCACCCGCATCGACCGGGACGCACACCAGTACTCGCTCCGTCATCGCTTGCTCCTCATCTTGTCCGCCATTCGAGGGTAGCCGATCATCAATGCCCAGCCGTAGGCGGCGCACGTAGGAGGTTCTCACCGGCTCCGTCGACGAGTCGTGACGCGCGCCGCACCGGACACGGTCGCTCGCGAGCCAAGGGCGCATTGTCACCCAGCCGCCGCGACGCGGCCCGATGCTACGACACTCGTCGATACGCTCGGGACCCTCCGTCGCAGCCAGGTAAACCCGAAAGCTGTGGACAAGTCGACGATTTTCGCCGGCGTTGCTCGACTTGTCCACAGATATTGCCGGCTTCGCTCGTCCCGGCGGGAAACACGCCCATGCTGAGGCATGGAATTCGCCACTGAACTACTCGTCCCCGCCGATCAGCTACTCGCCAGATCGATCGGGCTGCATGGCTGGGACGAACTGGCCATGCTCGCCGATGTGACCACCTGGCAGGCAAACCCGGTCTGCGCCGACGCCCGTATCCTGGCCACCCACCTGGCGCAACGCCTCGTCGAGACACTCACCCGGCGCCGGGATCCCAAACAGCTCGGACGCTGGTTGTCCTTCTCCGAATGCGAGGCCTTGTCCGCGTGGATCAGGGCGCACCGTGAGGAACCGATTCGTATCGCACGGATCAATCTGGCCGAGACCTGGCCGGGCCACATCGAAGGACGCATCCAGATCGCCTACCCGACCCGAGTGTTATCGGCCGGCCTGTACCTGGAGACCCGAAGCGGACGATGGACCTGCCCCGGACTGAAGATCCTGCTGCCCGGCTGCTCCTGGAGCCCGTAAGGACTTGACAAAGAACTAGCGCATCGCGTGATGGCAAAGCCTCGGCGCCCCAAGGCACCAATGGGAACGGGATCGCCGATTGATCTTGCAGTGAACGCTGATCACAAGCCGAGGCATCTGCTTGTGAGCGGTCCACGATCTTCTGTCTCAATCGAGAGGCCGCAAAAGCCCGCCTCGCAGGCGACGAGGCGCTCAGGCGGCGTTCGGGTTTCGTCCGTGGCACATCTTGAACTTCTTGCCCGAACCGCACGGGCAGGGCTGGTTGCGGCCGACACCTGCGTACGGGTCCGCGGCGGCGGCTGCGTCCTTCTTCTTGTCGGCGTCACCTTGTTCGTCGGGCGCCGAATAGCTCAGCTTGCTCGCGTCCGCAGCCGACTCGGCACCCTTGATGCGCACCTTCTCGGCCCGCTTCGGCTCGGCGCCATCGACGCCTGCCCGGCGTTTGGGAGCAGTGGTGGATGTGGACGCCGCCTTGGAAGTCGCAGGCTTGCTGCTCGCAGCAGTCTTTCCAGCGGTCGTCTTCTTCTTTGCCGCCTGGGCCTTCTTGGACGCCGCGACTGCCTCGTCCGCACCGGTGGTCGCGGCCGCACTGACTCCACCCAGCTTGCCGGCGGCCGCAGCAGCGCTGTCGGTGCTCAGTTGAGGCGCAGCGGACTTGTCGTCCGGAACGACCTGCACATCGATGTTGAACAGGTAGCCGACGACCTCTTCGGAGAAGCCGTCACGCATCTGATCGAACATCTGGGCGCCCTCGCGCTGGTATTCCACCAGCGGATCGCGCTGCGCCATGGCGCGCAGCCCGATGCCCTCGCGCAGGTAGTCCATCTCATAGAGATGCTCGCGCCATTTGCGGTCGAGCACGGTCAGCCACACCTGACGCTCGAGCTCGCGCATGTTCTCTTCGCCGAGGGTCTCTTCGCGAGTGTCGTAGGCCTTGGCCGCGTCTTCTCCGAAGGCATCGGCCAATTCCTTCTCGTCGTCGACGCTCTCCCACTCGTCCTGGTCGAGGGTGACCGGGTAGAGCTTCTTCATCTCGGCCCACAACCCGTCGAGATCCCAATCGTCGGGCAGCCCGGTGGTGTACTGCTGGACGCCCGAACGCACCACATGGTCGACGGTGTCGCGCAACTGGTCGTCGACCGGCGTGCCCTCCAGCACCTTCATCCGGTCACCGTAGATCGCATGCCGCTGACGGTTCATGACATCGTCGTACTTCAGCACGTTCTTACGCATTTCGAAGTTCTGCGCCTCGACCTGCTTCTGAGCACTCTCGATGGCCTTGGTGATCATCTTCATTTCGATCGGCTCATCGTCCGGCACGTTGAGCGAGACCATTGCCCGCTCGATCACCTCGCCCTTGAACAGCCGGAGCAGATCGTCCTCGAGAGACAGATAGAACCGGCTCTCACCCGGGTCACCCTGACGCCCGGATCGGCCGCGAAGCTGATTGTCGATGCGCCTGGACTCGTGCCGTTCGGAGCCCACCACATACAGGCCGCCTGCCTCGACGACCTGCTCGTGTTGTGACTCGGTCTGCTCGCTCAGCTCTTTCAGAGTGTCGGGCCACTCGGCCTCGTACTCCTCACGGTTCTCGACCGGATCGATGCCTTTTTCCTGCAGAACCTGGTCGGCGAGGAATTCGGGGTTGCCGCCCAGCATGATATCGGTGCCGCGGCCGGCCATGTTGGTGGCGACGGTGACGGCACCCTTGCGTCCGGCCATCGCGACGATCGCGGCCTCCCGCGCGTGCTGTTTCGCGTTCAGCACCTCGTGTGGAATGCCGGCCTTCTTCAGTTGTTTGCTGAGCAGCTCGGATTTGTTGACCGAGGCGGTTCCGATCAGTACCGGCTGTCCGTTCTCGTAGCGTTCGGCGACGTCGGCAACGATGGCGTCGAACTTGGCGGCCTCGGTGCGGTAGATCAGGTCGGACTGGTCGGTGCGGATCATCGGCTTGTTGGTCGGGATCTCCAGCACGCCGAGGCCGTAGATCTTCTGGAACTCGCTCTCTTCGGTCTTCGCGGTGCCGGTCATGCCGGCGAGCTTGTCGTACATCCGGAAGTAGTTCTGCAAGGTGATCGTGGCCAGTGTCTGGTACTCGTCCTTGATCGAGACACCTTCCTTGGCCTCCAGCGCCTGGTGCAGGCCCTCGTTGTAGCGGCGTCCGACCAGGGTGCGGCCGGTGTGCTCGTCGACGATCAGCACCTCGCCCTGAGCAACCACATAGTCGCGGTCACGATGGAAAAGCTCCTTGGCCCGGATCGAGTTGTTGAGGTAGCCGATCAGCGGGGTGTTCGCGCTCTCATAGAGGTTCTCGACACCCAGCACGTCCTCGGTGGTCTCGATGCCATGCGAGAGCACCGAAACGGTGCGCTTCTTCTCATCGACCTCGTAGTCGACGTCGCGCTTCAGCCTGTTGGCGAGCCTGGAGAAAACCGGGTACCACTGCTTGTTCTCGGTAGCCGGACCGGAAATAATCAGCGGGGTACGGGCCTCATCGACGAGGATCGAATCGACCTCGTCGACGATCGCGTAGTGATGCCCGCGCTGCACCAGGTCGTCGGGGCTGAGCGCCATGTTGTCGCGCAGGTAGTCGAAACCGAACTCGTTGTTCGTGCCGTAGGTGATGTCCTTGTTGTAGGCCACCCGGCGTTGAGCGGGTGTCATCTGCGACAGGATCACGCCGACATCGAGACCCAGAAAGTGGTGGACGCGGCCCATCTGCTCCGACTGGTATTGCGCCAGGTAATCGTTGACCGTGACCACGTGGACGCCCTCGCCGCTGAGCGCGTTCAGATAGCTCGGCATCAGCGCGACGATCGTCTTGCCTTCACCGGTTTTCATCTCGGCGATGTTGGCCTCATGAAGGGCGATACCGCCGACCAGCTGCACATCGAATGGACGCTTGCCGAGCACTCGGTTAGAGGCCTCACGGACGGTGGCGAAGGCTTCGGGAAGCAGCTTGTCGAGATCTTCCCCGTTCTCCAGACGCTGCTTGAAATCGGTGGTTTGGGCGCGCAGTTCGTCGTCGTCCATCTCGACGTAGTCGTCTTCGATGCTGTTGATCTGCTGAGCGATCTTCTGCATTCGCTTCAGCGTGCGTCCCTCGCCGACACTGAGCAGGCGGTCCATGAAACCCACGGGATACGTCCTTTGCTGAATCCTCGCCGCCAGGCACGCCGGATGCGCCCCTATGACAGCAGCGTGCACCAGTGTAGTTCGTGGCCGAATATGGACGCACACCGTCATCAATCAGCGTTCGAACCATCGAACCTTCTATCGGTGAGTCGTCGAATGATGCCGCGTGATTCGCGTATGACAACAATTGGTGCCGGCCAAGGTACGGCGATCGCTGCCGTCAGGGTGAAGATCCTGGGGTGCGAGAACAGGTGTGGGGCGCCGCATCTGCGACGCCCCACCCAGGACCCTCCGGAGGATTAGGGACTGACAGAGAATTAATGCGTCACGCAGCAGTAATTCTCTGGAGGGACCTTACTGCACTACTTCTTTGTCACGCCCATCACTCAAAGCTCACGCGCGTTGAGCGTGGTCTTGTGCGACCGAGTCCATCGGCGCAACCTTTTCAGATCTCTTCACCGATCGTCACTGGCTCACCGCCAGGTGAATGACGCCGTAGTCGTATGCCTTGCGGCGGTAGACCACGCTCGGTTCCGAAGTCTCCGCATCGACGTACAAGAAGAAGTCGTGCCCGACCAATTCCATCTCGTCCAGCGCCTGCGCCAAGGTCAGCGGAACGGTGTCGAACCGCTTCTCACGCACCACCAGCGGTCCGTCGCCGGTCATCTCGACGTCGCCCGCAACCTTGCGGGTGGCGACTTCTTCGTCCATGTTCTCTTCGACTGCCGTGGCCGAAGGCTCTGCGCCCACGAATTCTTTCGCACCGCGCAGCCCACGACGGCGCTTACGCCGGTCAGCGGCCTTACGTAGTTGAGCCTTGAGCTTTTCTTCCGCACGATCGAAAGCGATCATCTTGTCGGACGCGTTGGCTCCGGCCCGGATCACCGGTCCTTTGCCTCGCAGCGTGATCTCGCAGCGGATCTCGCCGTCCGGGTCTCCCTTGGTCTCGGCCTGAGTGAACTCAACCTCGGCCCGGATCATGCGATCGCGGAGTTTCTCGACAGTTGCGGTCAGCTCGTCGCTGACCTGCTCGCGGGTGTCATCCGAGATGGTCAGATGCCTACCGGTGATACTGACGTCCATGATCATTCCTTCCTAGTGCGGACTGATTGCTGCCAATCAGCCGTCCAGCGGCAGCATGCCGCCGGGGGCGGAGAACAAATGACACGACCTCTCAGCAACGTTTCCCCGGCCGGATAGGACCGGATCAACGCGCCAACAGATCGTGCCATGCATCAACGTTACCCTGAATCCGCCGATGCACGTCCGCTATGAGCGACACCCCGAGGAAGGTTGAGGACAATCGAGCTTGCTCGGATTGCCGAGGCCGACGAACGGTTGACGCGCGGATTGCCGAAACCTGCGGGTTCTCCTTGTCTCGCCCCTCGACGGGCTCGTCCGCCGAATCCCCAAGAGGTCCCACGTTCACCGGACCTGTCCGCCGAAGCCCGGTGAGACCGAGTATCGCGGGGTGTCGCATACGGCTGCCGCGCCGTACACGAAGTGGCCTGCCGATCGCAGTGCACGGATCGCCTCCGCCATCGTTGATCCTGTTGTCACCACATCATCGGTCACGATCACCGCCACCGACCGGGCCGTGCGTGTAGCGGTCATGGTCTGCCGCTGGCTGGCCAGCCGGGCCAGCTGCGTCCTGCCCACCTGGTCGCTGGCCTCTCGGGTCCTGCGCAGCAACGGAAGCATGCGCATGCCGAGTCGTCCGGCAGCGGCACGGGCCAGCGCGCGGCCATGATCGTAGCCTCGTCGCCTGGTGGCCGATCGGTCAGACGGCACCGGCACCAGGCTCAACGGCAGCTCGGGATCCGGCGACCGGACGGCATCGACCGCCAATGCCAGCAGCCTGCCGAGCAACCGGGACAACTGCCAGGCTCCTTCGTCCTTGTGCGCGATGATCAGCTGCGATACCGGTTCCAGATACCAGCCCGTGGCCATCACCGGAAAACCGTGAAGCCAGGCCGGACGCGCAACCTGATGCGGTTCGGCAGGAAGCCGCGCACGGCAGGCAGGGCACAGTCCCCATCCGGGAATTTTGCAGCTCGGACAGGCCGCGCCCAAAGTCAGGTCCGCGGTGGCGTCCCGCAGCTTCAGCAGGTTTGGCGGCATGTCCCCAGTATTGGTGGGCGGCCCGGCAACCGTTCATAAAAATATTCGGCTGTGGACAACCGGTCTTGCCGAGAAACATGAGGAGCCGGCACCTGACATGTTCCGCCACGCGACACCTTGGCCAGCGATTTCGGCCGGCGACTTCGCAAGATCGGGAAGTTGAGCCCACTGCCGCTGGCGGCCCGATTGGTTCTTGAATCCAGGCATCATGATCCCGGTCGTGGCCGATCCGTTTCCGGCGGCAGACCCTGTTCGACCGGGGATGCGGCACTCAACCCGGGAATGCGACGTCGGTGGCTCCGGAGAGCAGTTCCTCCCAGCGATACTGGGCCTCATACCGCAGCACGAACCCGTCGGCGGTGACGATCGCGGCGCTGACGCCGGTACCTTGCGGCATCGCGGCCAATGCCAGGGCGCCGGTGTCGCTGATCGGCCCTTGGGCGCTGACCAGCGCAGCATCGGCGTCGAACGAATAGACGGCTAACTGGGCGTCACGCTCGGTTGCGCCGAGCACCATCAACCGCTGACCGGAGACGAACACGACCTGCCGGAGGGCCACGATCTGTCCCCCTGCCGTGTTGAGCGGAAGCTCGCGCCAGCCGTCGATCGTGAGGTCGCCCGCACTACCTCGTAGCCGGAGCCAACCGAGCCGAGTGGCCTGCCCATCTTGGACGACCACCGCCATGCGCGCGCCGTCGGGCGAGATCTCGAAACTGACCGCGCTGACCGAACCAAGTTCCGGAATCGGGATCATCGCCTGCTCGCCCGCCTTGGTGATCGTCACGGCGGCCACTCCCGCGGCGGTGTTGTCCAGCGTCCAAAGCGTGCCGGCGCTGTCGAATTGCGGCTTCGCCAACTGGCTGCCGTGATAGATCTCTTCGGGCTGGCCATCCGAGGCGGACGCCCGGTAGAGCCGGTCGGCCGCCGCGTTCACGACCGCGATCTCGTCGCTGGACGACGACACCGCCATCGAGGCGATGCCCTCGTCCCAGCCTGCACCCAACGCTCCCGCGACCGGGACAGGCGCCGCCGCGTTATCGGATTCCGGAATCCGCACGACGCCACCGTCCTGCACGACATACAGGTCTCGGGAAGCAGTGGCTCGCTGCGGGTCATACTTGGCAACTGCGCCGAGATGCACGACCCCGTCATCGTCCGCCCCGTTGATCGACAAAGGATTCCCGCCCACGTTGAGCTGCACCCCGGTGATCTGGTCGAAGTAGGCGAGGGTGAACAACAGCTGGGTGGCGGCCTGGAATCGCTGATCGGCGCTCAGGGCCTCGATCTCGGCGCTCAACGACACGTGGGCGATACCGTCATCGTCGACCCAGGTTCCGTTGGAGGTCGCGTCGGTGGGTATCACCTCCAGAACCGAGGGACGCAGCCAGTCGCCGGGACCGCGAATGACGGCACGGACCAACCCGTCGGGCGTTGTCGGACCGAAATCCAGCTGCCTCAAGAAGACCTGCTGACTCACCAGCCGATCACCGGAAGAACTCCAGAAATAGACCGGCACGCCTTCGAACCCTTGCTGGAATCGCTGCCGGGACATCAAGATGCCGTCGCCCGGATTGCTGATTCGCCACTCGTCGCCGACTTTCGTGAGCTCGAAATTGTGGTCGTACGGCTCGTCGTGCAGCGCGGTGAAAACACGGTCGGCGCCTAGGTGGCCCACCAGCGACGCCTTGACCACGGCCGATCCGTCCGAAGTGATCACCTGCGAATGGCCGGCGGGGTCATATACCTCGATACCGGTTTCGGGACGCCACTCGCCGGCCGCCTCGTCGGTCAGATATTGTCTGGCCACGCCGTAGCCATCGGCCGGTGATTCACACGCCGCGAAGAAGCCTTCCAGTATTGCGTCCGGGCTCGCCCCGGGCGCCGGTGGCTGGGCTGCCACGTCGATGCCTGCTGTGCGGTCGCCGCTGCCGGTGTCGCCGACCGTCTCGATCGGGCCCGAGGTCGGGAAGTTCCCGCAGCCGCACAGTACGCCCAGCAGCACCAGCAACGAGATCACGGCACGACGTCTCATCGGTCAGCTCCGGTTTCGTGGCCTGATGCCGGTTCGGTGCTCTCGGGGCTCGAATCGGCCGGGCGGGCGGGCAGCGGTGAATGATCCAGGACGACCTGTTGAGTTCGTGGCAGTGTCAGCCGGAACTGTGCGCCTTCTCCGGGCCGGCTCCAGGCGTCGAGCCATCCGTGGTGCAGCCGGGCGTCCTCCAAGGAGATGGCGAGCCCCAATCCGGTGCCGCCGATGACACGGTTCCGCGACTCGTCCGCACGCCAGAATCGCAGGAAGACCTGCTCGGCCTGCCCGGGTTCGAAGCCGGCACCGTGATCGCGGACCGTCAACCCAACAGCCGTGGAGTCACCGGCGACCTGCACATCGATCGGGCGATGCTCGCCATAATTCAGAGCGTTGCTGAGCAGATTCCGGACGATCCGTTGCACCCGCCTGGCGTCAGCCTCAACGACACACGGCCCGCTTCGGTGCAGGTTGAGTTCGCTGCCGGCCGAAGCGGCCACCGCCTGCTGGGCACTGATCTCGGCCGCCACCAGATCGCCGAGGTCGATGTCATCGCAGCTGAGTTGTGCGGCTCCGGCATCGAACCGCGAGATCTCGAGCAGATCGGCCAGCATCGACTCGAACCTTTCCTCCTGGCCGTGCAGGAGTTCGACGCTGCGCGCAAGTTCGGGGCTGAACTGGTCGCGGGAGTCGTGCAGGACCTCGGTTGCCATGCGCATGGTGGTCAGCGGCGTCCGCAATTCGTGGCTGACGTCCGAGACGAACTGTTGCTGAACCCGGGACAGGTCTTCGAGTTGCCCGATCTGACGTTGCAGTTCGGCGCCCATATTGTTCATCGAGGTGGCCAGCCTCGCCAGTTCGTCCGAGCCCTTGACCGCCATCCGTTGGTCGAGGTCGCCGTAAGCGATGCGTTCTGCGATCTTTCCGGCGGCACGCAGCGGCCTGCTGACTTCGCGGGCCACGAAGTAGGTGATGGCGCCCAGACATGCCATCAGCAACAGGCCGGTCGAGACGAGATCTCGCTGCAGCATCTGCAGGGTTTGCTGCTCGTTGCCGGCCGGGAAGATGAGGTAGACGGGAAAGACCTGCCCTGACGGGGCATACAGATGTCCTCCGATCACCACGGCCGGCTCTGCGGTGTTGTCGGTGTAACTCACCTCGGTAAGCGTGACGTAGCTGCCCTCGGAGTTTGCGTCCAGTTTCTGGCGCAGGTCATCGGGAACGCTATCGGCCTGCAATCCGCGTGACATGAAGATGCTGGCCGCGCTCTCGATCATCACGCTGAACTGGCTGGGCTGGCTGCCTATCTCGCTGGCGAGCTGACCCAGTCGTTCTTGTAGCGAATCGCTACCCAAATCGGTGTCGTCCAATTGGGTCTGCATCCGGCGAAGGACATTGCTGGCCTCGATGATGCTTGCTTGTTTCTTCGACTCCACCAGGTCGTTTCTGGCTTGGGTGATGAACACATATCCGCTCAGCACCAGAACGAACACGGACGCCACCATGGTCATGATGATCATCCGCAGCGGCAGCGACGAGCCCCAAAACCTGCGGACGGCCCGGGTGGGGCGCGCGATCCACGGCGGTAGTTCGCGGCCGGGGGTGCCGCCTTGCTCGGTGAGGTGATCCGCCGAGGCATCCGGTGGCTTCGCCGAACCGAGCACAGGCGCGGTTGTCTTCTCCGGGCGGCGGCGGTCTGTTCGGTGAGCGCGATGAGCGCGATGAGCACCCGCGTGGCGACCCCCGCTGCGGGGGCCGCCGGTGAACTCGGGTTCAGGGTGCGGTGAGTTCATCGGGCATCATTCATCGCCCGGGTCTTGCTCGCCGGCCCGGTAGCCGACCCCGCGCACGGTGACGACGATCTGCGGATGCTCCGGGTCGCGCTCGACCTTGGAACGCAGCCGCTGCACGTGCACGTTCACCAGCCTGGTGTCGGCCGCATGGTGGTATCCCCATACTTCTTCGAGAAGGGCCTCGCGGGTCAGCACCTGCTTGGGACGCTTCGCGAGCGTGGCCAGCAGATCGAATTCGAGTGGGGTGAGGCTGATGGGCCTGCCACCACGGGTCACCTCATGGCTCAATGTGGAGATCGTAAGATCACCGATGCGCAACGATTCGGGAGCCGATGCCTCCGGATTCGTCTTGGCTCGCAGCCTGGTGCGGACGCGGGCGACGAGTTCCTTGGTCTTGAAAGGCTTCGACACGTAGTCATCCGCGCCTTCCTCAAGCCCGCGCACCACGTCGGTGGTGTCGGTCCGCGCGGTCAACATGATGATCGGGACGCCGGATATCTCCCGGATCTGCCGGCAGACCCGAATGCCGTCGATGCGGGGCAGCATCACGTCGAGCAGCACGAGAGCCGGCTGGTATTGCAAAAACGCGCTGAGTGCCTGATCGCCCGTGGCGCACCACTCGGTCTCGAAGCCTTCCTGACGCAGCACGATCTGGAGCATCTCCGCCAGGGCGGCGTCATCGTCAACGACCAGGATCTTGCGGCCCTCCGGGCCCGCAGAATTGCTTCTCATGCCCCCTCGTTGCGCATCAATCGAACCTGAATCCACCGCTGTGCCGTCGCGTCCGTCGAGTCTGCTCGGCGGCGCGCCCATTGAATCCGGGCCATTCGTTTGCAGGCATCAGCCGGTCGGTCCAGACGACCTGAGCCTATCCGTGCAGTCACTGATTGCCATCTTAGCGACCCTGGCAACGGGCGACGGTTACCCTACTCAGTTCAGTTCGGGATCCGCCGGCCAGGTTGACAGCAGGGCCGGGGCGCCCCCGTGCCGCCGCAGCACCCGCCGCCACAAACCGGCCGGCTGCGCAGTGAAGATGTCTTCGTCGCGACTGTCCATCCTGAACCAAGACCCGCGCGCCAACTCATCGTCCAACTGGCCGGGCGCCCAACCCGAATAGCCCGCAAAGATACGCAGATCGGTGTAGCCACCCGTGGCGAGTTCGACCGGCGTGTCGAGATGGAGCAGACCGACATCGCGCATCACCGGCCGCCAACCGGGCGGCTCCTCACTCGGATTGCTCAGCTTTGCCACGCAAACCGCGCCCTGCGGCGACACCGGCCCCCCGGCAAACAGGACGCGCGGCGGCGCGACCAGCTGCGTCCACTGCGGCAGCACGGAATCCAGCGAAGTCGTCGAAAGCTTATTCAGCGTGACGCCCAAGGCACCGTCCTGGTCGCAATCCAACAGCAACACGACCGACTGATCGAAGAAGTCCGCACCGCGCCCTGAAGTCGAGACCAAGAGCTCTCCGGCAGCAGGCGGTTCGACAGACATCACGATTCGATTGTCCCATCACCGGGCAAGCTTCTGCCAGAACTTTCGATCCTCAACTATCCGATAGCCCTGCAACGGCAACCTGCCACCGTTACCGTCGAAGGTGACGGTTGGCAGAAGATGGCCACAGCCTGCAATGCATCACACCATGCCATGCACGAAGAAACGACGAGCTAGCAAAGGGTCACGACGATGAACACATCATTTCCTGCAATCGCGCTCGGCACCTGGTCCTGGGGATCCGGAGCGGTCGGCGGCGACCGGGTCTTCGGCAACCACCTCACCGAGGACGACCTGAAACCGGTGGTCGAGCGGGCGATGGACAAGGGACTCAATCTGTGGGATACCGCGCCGGTATATGGGCAGGGCACCTCCGAGACGATTCTGGGCAATCTCCTTGCCCCTTATGACCGGCAGAGCTATTTCCTGTCGACCAAGTTCACTCCCGGGTTGGCCGGCTCCGAGGACAACGCGATGGAGCTGATGCTCGATGCGAGCCTGAAGCGATTGCACGCCGACTATGTCGACGTCTACTGGATTCACAATCCCCAAGACGTCGAGAAATGGACGCCGCAGCTGATCGGGCTGGTCAAGTCGGGCAAGGTCAGGTCGGTCGGTGTTTCGAACCACAATCTCGCTCAGATCAAACGGGCCACCGAGATCCTCGCCGCAGGCGGAGTCGAATTGTCGGCGATCCAGAATCACTTCAGTCTGCTCTACCGGTCGTCCGAGGATGCCGGGATTGTGAACTACTGCACCCGGAACGGCCTCGACTTCTACGCCTACATGGTGCTCGAACAAGGTGCCCTGACCGGCAAGTACGGGCCGGACAATCCGCTGCCCGCCGGTAGCGATCGCGCCGCCACCTACAACAAGTCGCTTCCCAAGTTGGCGAAACTGAACGCCGGTTTGACGAAGATCGGCGAGGCACACGGCGGCGCGTCCATCGCCGAGGTGGCGACGGCCTGGGCGCTCGCCAAGCAGACCAAGCCGCTGATCGGGGTCACCAAGCCCGCGCATGTTGATTCTCAGGCGCGCGTGGCCGCCTTGCAGCTGTCGGGCGAGGAGGTCGCGCAGATGGAACAGTTGGCGGCCGAGACGGGCGTCGACACCAAGGGTGGCTGGGAGCGTCCGATGGTCTGAGGTCAGCCGGCGGGCATCGAGCAGATCGTCACAGCAAGCGGCCGTGCCCGCCACGCCGCCGATGTAGACGGATCATCGGCCGGTGTGGCCGCCAGGTCACTCGCCGGTGCGACCGCTAGGTCGTCGGCGGCCGGTGACGTGTCGTCCGGACGCAGTTCTGCGATCCGGACCCGTGCCCGATGGCAGAAGCCGCTCTGCGACATGCCGTCGATGCTCGCGCTGAATACCGCGGCGACCTCATCGCTGCTGAAGCTCACCAGCGATGACTCGCCGATGGTGTCGACGCCCGTCAGCGATGCGCTCATACCGAGGCCGGTGCGCTTGATCAGGGCTTCTTTCCTGCTCCACAGCAGGCTGAGGTCGTCCGCCTGAGCAAAGCGATTGCGCAATGGCCGTTCGGTCGCCGTGGCGATTCGCTCGAACAGGCCTGCATCGAACGGCACCCTGGATTGCACGTCGATGCCCACCGGAGAAGCGCCGATGGCGCACACGCAGGCCGCGGCATCGTGCGACCAGTTGAACTCCATCCCGTACCGAGGTGGATATCGCGGCTTCCCGTGTGAGCCACGCTCGAGCGGCGGCATCGGTTCCGCCCGGCGTTCGCGCCACAGAAATTGGAGCAAGGCAAAGCAAACCGCGCTCGCATAGCGATCGCGAGCATGATGATAGGCATCGCAGCGCTCGCGTCGCTCAGCAGGAAGACCCGCCCGGATGCGGCGAAAGCCTGTCTCATCGATCAGGGCCGCCCGTGCGATCAGCACGTCCAACTCGGGTAGCCAAGCGGAATCGCGAGCGTCCCCCATCGTGCCTGGCGCCTGGGACTCCTCAGTCTTCGGGCGCATCGATCACCAGGCCGACGTTGTGCCCGCCGAATCCCAAAGACAGCGACAGCGTGCGGCTGAACGGCGCACGGCGTGCGGCGCCGGTCACAATGTCGATATCGATGTCGTCATCGATCTGCGCCGTACCCACCGTCGGCGGCACCAGGCCTTTCCGGATAGCCATCACCGAGGCGATGACCTCGACAGCTCCTGCCCCGCCGAGCAGATGGCCGGTCATCGATTTGGTCGACGACACCAGCGCGCGGTCACCGAGCGTGCGGGAGATCGCGGTGGCTTCGGTTCGGTCGTTCAGCACCGTGCCGGTGCCGTGGGCGTTGACGTAGATAGGTTCGTCTCCGCTCTCAGGACGCAGCGCGTTCGCTTCTCGGAGCGCGAACTCGATGGATCTGACGATCGCCTCGCCGTCGGCGGCCGGTGCCGTGATGTGCGAGGCATCACTGGTGACGCCGTAGCCGGTGATCTCGCCAAAGCTGCGCGCGCCCCGGGCGCCGGCATGCGAGGCGCTCTCCAGGACGATGGCCGCGCCTCCCTCCCCCAGGACGAAGCCTTTGCGCTCGCGGTCGAAGGGGATGCTGGCCCGATCCGGATCGCCGGCCGTGCTCAGCGCCCGCATGTTCTGGAAGCCGGCCATCACGACCTTTTGCGCGATGGCCTCGGCGCCGCCGCAGATCACGGCGTCGGCGTAGCCGTGCCGGATCAGCCGCAGGCCCTCCCCGATGCTCACCGCACTCGACGCGCAGGCGGCGTTGTGCGATATGGACGCTCCGTGGGCGCCCATATCGATGGACACGATTCCCGCGATCATGTTCGGTATCCACTTCGGCAACAACAGGGGCGATACCCGCCGTGGCCCACGTTGCCGCATCGTCTCGACCTCGCCGAGCAGCGTCTCGGTGCCGCCGAGACCACTGGACATGAAGACCCCGAGCCGGTAGGGATCGACGTGGCCTCGAAGTCCCGCTTGGCCCACTGCCTGGCGTGCGGCGAGCAGCCCGAAGACGCAATACGGGTCAAGCCGGCGCAACTCGTTTTCGGGGATCGTCCGGGACGCGCCGAGGTCGCGCACCGGCGCATACACCTTGACCCCCATGTCACTTGCATCGAAATGGTCGATGGGCACGATGCCGTGGTGCCCGGCGAACAGATTCGTCTCGAATTCGCTCAGGGAGTTGCCGATCGGGCTGACCACGCCCATCCCTGTGATGACCGCACGTTCCATGATCAGGTATCAGTGCCGGCTCAGGCTGCGTTGCTGTCGGCGCCATCTGCCACGGCGTCGTAGAGATCCTGCAACGTGACGATCTGGGGAGTGACGTCAACGTCGTGCTCTCCGATGATGTCCTCCAGTTTCATGAGGAACTCGAACATGCTTATCGAGTCGATGCCGACGGCGTCGATCGCCTCGGTCATCGTCAGCTCGTGCGCCGGCTTGTCGGCGAACTCAGCGATAGCTTCCTTGAACTGCTCTTCTGTCATCGTCTTTCCTTTGCTCTCGGTATCTGTCATTTCTTGCCGCACCGGATGCCGTCGGCTGACGGCGTCCGGTACACAGGTGGTTGGTTCGGGCCGACTCGGCGCAGCACCAGGGCGGTCCGGCGCCGGTTCGATGGTTGGCCCGGCCCGGCTAGAACCCGTGGCCGCGCAGCCAGCTCAGCAGTTCGTCCTCACGCCGGGTCGCCTCGCCGGGTGTCCAGGTGCCCATCGCGAGCGCATCGACGACCCCGCCGTCGCGCAGATAGACGACGCGGTCGGCACGGGCCGCGCAGCCCGGATCATGGGTGACCATCATGATGGTCGTGCCCTCAGTGTGGACGCCGGACAGTGCGTCCATCACCTCGGTGGTCATGGCCGAGTTCAGGGCGCCCGTCGGTTCGTCCGCGAACAGCACGCTCGGTTCGGTGGCCAGCGCGCGGCAGATCGACGCCCGCTGCAGCTGCCCGCCTGACACCTGGGTGATGCCGTGATCGGCGACGTGGGCGATGCCGAAACGCTCGAGCATCGCGTCGATCCGGGCGCCGGCACCGGCCTTGTCTTTCGGCGTGGCCTTCAGCGCGGGAAGCAGGATGTTGTCCCGCACGCTCAGATTCGACAAGAAGTAGGCCTGCTGGAAGATGAATCCCATCTCGGTCAGCCGCACCCGGCTCATCTCGCCGTCGCTCAGCCCGGTCAGCTCGCGACCACCGAGCCGGACACTTCCGCCGGTGGGTTTGTCCATTCCGCTCAGGCAGTACAGCAGCGTCGACTTGCCCGATCCGGACGCTCCCATGACCGCAAGGAACTCGCCGGTGGCCACCTCGAGATCGATGTGTGAGAGCACCTGCGTCGGTGGATCGGTCGAATAGAAGGTCTTCTCCAGGTCCGCCGCCGCCAGGGCTGCTGAAGCCGTCGACATGTCTTCTCCGTTCGTTGGTGGGTTGAGAATGCTCGTCATGCCCTGAGCCAGACACTCGTGTTGCCGCGCCGCAAGCTGGACGCGACCCCTCGGGCGCCCAGATAGCCGACGGCGATGAGCAGCAGCGGATAGCCGAGGTAGACCAGCAGTGGGTTCACGATGAAGGCCAGCCGCGAGATTCCGATACCGGCCACCGACAGCGCCCCGCCGACGACCACTTCACCGAGCGTCGCAGAGACGATCACTCCGAGTGCGGTTCCGGCGACGACGCTGACAAGCGTCTTGAGCCGCACCTGGGCGCTCAGTTCTGCGCCCGAGAAGCCCAGCGCCGACAGCACGCCCATCCGGTGCCGATCCCGGGCCAGTTGCAGATTCAGGTAGAGGACGGTGACCAGCGCCGCGACACCCACCGCGAAGATGAGCGCTATCGCGGCGGCGCTGAAGAAGGCGCCGGTCACATATGACAGGGTCTGATCGACGTATGCCCGCATCGCGACGACACTCGCCTGCGGGAACGCGCTGCCGTATTCGTCGGCGATCACCGATGCGCCACCACCGTCGGCGACATCCGCATAAATCACGTACCCCACGGCGTCGCCGCTGATCTCGCCCTGGATCTTGGCGGTGTATCCCCCGCTGGTGACGTCTTGGTAGATGCCGCTCACCGCAAGCTGCGAGGTCGTCTCACCGACCCGGATCGGCATCTGGTCGCCGACGCCCAGGCCGAACTTGTCGGCATTGAGCACCGACAATGCGATCTCGCCGGCCTCGGGACGCGTCCCCTCGATGAACTCGACCGTGCCTTCGGAGTAGTCGCCGGTCTCGACGCGCATGCTCTCCCAGCCCTCGTCGCCCTCGGTTTCGACCAGTCGATTCGCGAAGACCCGGATGTCGGTCAACCGGTCGTCCTCGCTCATCGCGGCGCTCACATCATCGCGGAGCACGTCGAGATCGCCCAAGAACTGCAGGTCGACGCGGAGGTCGGATTCGGGGGCGCCCATGTAGGTCACGAATTTTGGGCTCTGGAAGGTGGTGAGCAGATTGGTCGGCAGGATCATCAGCACCGACGCCAACGCAAAGACCACCGGAATGAGCACCCATTGCCTGAACTCGGCGCGCAGATCCATCAATGCCAAACGCCGGTTCAGGTCGCCGCCTTTGAACGACGCGAGGCCGGTGCGGCCCAGTCTGCGGGCCTGGCGCCTGGCCAAGCGCGCGGTCTGAGCGTCGTTGAGCAGGCTGCCATGCACCAGAGCATTGACCACCTGAATCCTCTTCACACTGCCGAGCACTCCGCGGCAGATCGCGATGACCACGACGAAGACCACGGCCAGCGCGATGATCGGTGCCACGAAACTCGCAACACCGAGCGGGGCCTTCGCATAGTTCACCTGAACCTTGGCGGTCAGCGCACCGGTCGCGAAGATCGCGCCGATGCCGCCGATGACGCAGGCCACCAGCGTCATGACGGAGTATTTCGATAGGTAGAGGCCCGAGATCGTGGCGTTCGGCAGGCCTATCGCCTTCATGGCGCCGATCTCGCGCACCTCGTCGGCGAGCGTGCCCCGGATGACGAAACGCACGTTGAGCAGTGCGATAGCGATCAGCAGGATGCTCACGAAGACGAGCGCCGCCGCGACCAGCCCGTCGCTGATCACATTGATGATCCGGATCATCTCGAAGGTAACGCCCTGACCGTTCTTGGGCAGTCCGTCGTCCGATTCGTAGGCGGTCTGAAAATCGGACGCCAGCGCCGGATCCGACAACAGATATTCGACGATGATCTCCGGACTTCCGCCTCCCGCGTTCGACAAGGTGTCGAAGTCGGCGTCGGAGACCACGAATCTGGTCGCGGACGACAGCGACGACGCCATCTGAGCGTCACGGACGAAACCCTGGATCGTCAGGTTCTGGACGCCGGTCTCGGTGCGGACCTGCAAGTCGTCACCTGTCTGGAGCCCGAAGCTCTGCTGATAGGAGACCGGAACGTAGACCTCGCCCACGTCGGGCCTGGGGATGCCACCCGACTCGTCGAGCAGAAAATCGAATTCGTCGTTTTGCACCACGAAGAGGTTGTCGATGAGGCTCTCGGACAGATCGCCGGATTCCCCGGTGGCCGGACGCTGCCAGCTGAGCTGGCTGGAGTCGAATCCGACCATGTCCTCGATCAGCCATGCGGTGATCTCTGGGTGCGCATCGGCGAATTCGTCCAGTGCGGCCTGGTCGTACTCGCCCTTGTGCATCTGCAGAAAGTGCGGTGGCTCGGCCTGGTCGAAGAGCTGATCGACCGCACCGAACATGCGTTCTGCCACCATGGCCCCGGTCGCCATCAGGAAGGCGCTCAGGATGAGCACGATCAGCAACGCGGCATTGACGCCCTTGTTCTTGCGGAGGTCGTTTCGCGCGTACTTGAGATTCATCTGCCTCACCATCATTCGAACGACCAGACGCCGGGTATCTGAAGTGACATCCAGGTCAGAACGAGGTGGTAGATCACATCGAGAATGATGTTGAACAGTCCCACCCCGTCGGTCTTGCCGGTCTGCTTGCGCTTCCTAACGATCTCTTGCGTGTGCGTCCACAGCCCGCTTATGCCGTAGATGTAGAGGGTGACGAGGGTTCCCACCCAGAAGTTCCCGTGGAACCAGATCGACATGACGCCCATCACGCCGAGACCGAGTTGCGCGAACCCGTATTTCACCTGGAAGGGCCCGCTCGGCCAGCCGAGTGGCGCCGCGGTGCGCTCGGGATAGAGCACATTCATGATGAAGCCCGCGACCGCGATGATGCCGTGCGAGACCGCGAACTGGTGCAGCAGCAGAATCCGCATCCATTCCACGATCCACATCTGCTATTCCCCCGCATCCTCGGTCCGTGTGATGAAGGCTTCCTCCAGGGCGTGTCCTCTCCCGCTCCCTGCAGGCCGCTCCACGTGCCACGGAGCGTCTGAGGCAAAGCCTCACGCGGTACGCGGCAAGACCCGTTACCCCACGGGCACCAAGATTGTGTCAGGCGCGGCCAGATCCTCTCCCTCGACGACGATGAGCCCATCGACGGTGGTGGTGAAGGCCGGGTTTCCGTCGATGGGCCACAGCTGGTCTCCATTGCCCGAGTACAAAGTCTGCGTGGTCGGCGTGGTTGTTATCAGAACGACCGAACCGCCGGCAGAACCGGCGGTAATGGTGTAGGCCTCCGCTTCAACGCCGGACTGGGAGAAACTCACCTTGCCGTATTCGGATCCATCGGTGACCACCGGGTCGCCTTTGGCGTCCACCAGAAGGGGCATCTGATCGCGTTGCAATTCGTCCAACGGGTAGAAGAACGCGTCATACCAACTGGGAGACGAGATTCTGAGATTGTTCCACTGCCCAAGCGCTGCGCCATCGAAGTCATAGAGCGTGGCCGTGTTGGATTCACCGTAGCTGTGCGGCCACGGCTCGACGGCGTATCCGTCGCTCGCCCAGACGACTCGCTGCGATTCATCGAGCGGCGTGGAGTTGACCGAGGCATGCCCGTCCGACGCGTCCAGCACAGTGAAGGCCTCGCGCGAATCGCAGGCGATGTGGGAGCCCAGCAAATAGCACGCCGGAATGCCCTCCCACGTCGTCAGCGAGATTTGCCAGGTCGCACTGCCGCCGTCCACCGCGGCAATGACCAAGCTGTTGCTCTCTTGCCACGTGAGGATCTCGGCGCCCTTAAATTCGCCGCGTGAGGTGAGCGCACCGACATAAGGAGCATCGGAGATTGAGAAGAGGGATTCTTGTTCTCCGGTCGAGATATCTATCTTCAACAGATCGACGTCGCGGGCTCCCCCGGTGTATCCGACGCAGTAGATGAAACCTTCCCTGGATGGATGGATCGATTCACACGATACGTAATCCAGATGCCAGGTCTGTTCGCCGGTCGCGACATCGAAACCGGTGGCCCCATCCTCGAACGGCTTCGTGCCCACAACGATGCGGTGGTCCGCAGATGCGGCGACCGCCTTCACGCCGTTGGGCAGGACGAACTGTGTGAAGCCAGCGGCATAGCCCTCATCGAGCCAGGCGACCTCAGGCCCGGTGGGATGCCATCTGTTCGTATCAAGACGATCGATCAGTCTTGGCACCATGATGATGCCCAATGCCAGAACAAGGACCCCGGCGATGATTACTACAAGCAGGCGCTTGGAGAATCGCCTTGCTGCCCCCGTTGCATGGTCCCGGCCGCCAATTGATGGGTGTCCGACGGAGGCGGTTGACCTTGGTCGCTGATCACGCCTTGCGATTCCCGCCACCGGAGCTGCCGGCTCGTGTTCGTCCCCTTGCAAACCAGATCTGGCAGCCTCGAAATCCGGGCCGGGGTGATGAGCCGCCGATTCTTGCGGATATTCACCAGTTTCCTGGGGTGGCTGGCTCATTGATTCCTCCGCTTCAACATCTGCACGGACGCACATGTAGATCGTCCGATCGCAGTCTTCCACGTCAGAGAATCGCCCGGCAGCACTGATCCACGCGAAGAACTGGAAAGTCTCGCGAGACCATACCCGCGCCAAGACAAGAAAAGTCGAACTCCGTGCGATGGACGACCTGTTGCTCATGATGGCCCCTCATTGAGGCCGCCCTCGGTGCACTCCAAGGCGCACTCGGGGACTGGGCAGCACAAGCCTCGGTGGGAAACCCGCCCAGGACCTTGGTCAGATTCTGTCTTTCCAGTAACCAGGCTTGCGGCGGTTGTGAGCGTAGGCAACAACCACCAGATATGAGTCCTCGATAAAATAGAGGATCTGGTAGGGAAACGTCTTCATCGTTCTTTGATGAACAACCGGTTCCCGATTCCATCCAGGGTAGACACGAGCAATGTTTGGCCAGTCAAGAAGTTGGGCAACAGAGTCCTCAATGGCATCAAGGAAGTCCTCGCCAAGTCCTAGCTGTTCATCGTCATACCAGCTGGCGGCATCAAGGAGTTCTTCGTGAGCTTCGGGATGCTCACGTTTGCGGAGTCTCACTTGCGGCGTGCGATCAGTTCCGCACGAATCTGCCGGTGGGACTCATCGAAATCCAGAAGCTCGACCGCACCGCTTCCAATGTCGTCAACGCGCCTGCTCAGCTCGTCGCGCCATGCGGCCTCGACCTCGGCCTGCGGTAAGTCTTCAGAGCGTTCGTCCAGGTTGCGAATGCCGCGCTGAAGGATCGCCGCTTGTTCGCGGCGATCCAAGGCCATAAACGCCTCTTCAACCTGAGCCATAGTCATCGACATGCAACCAGTCTACGACAGGGAAACAGGCCCAGCTGGGGGAATACGAGGCGTCGATCGGCACCTTCTACAAAAGGTTTGCCGAAGCGAAGATGGATACGCGCGCGACGCGGGACCGCTCTTCGACTACTTCATCAAAGATCTTTGTCGGCCCGGCCAGCAGGACGATCGTCTCGTGGTTCTTCGACGGCGGGCCTGACATCGACTTCGCCGACCTCTCGGAGGCAAACGAAACGGGGGAAGTGGTGAACATAGAGTTCGACACTTCCCCCTCAGGTGTCTCCGCGCTTCGCGCGGAAAACAACTTCCTTGGTCTCGGAAGAATGAACAAGTTCATTCTCCTCTCAGCCTTCGTCGTTGTGGAGGTATTCGCCGCTTCGCGGCTCAACCTCTGCCTTGCCCTCGGAAGAGAAAGCAAGCTTTCTCTTCTCTCGAGCTTCGTGGTCCTCCGTAGAAGCCTCTCAAACCCCTCCGCCCCACTCAGAGCACTCATCACCCGTAGTCAACGCAAGACCTACTCCCCCACCACTCGCCCCGAACGACCTTCCCGACGCGATCAGCGCGGCCCAGTCGCAACCCAAGCACTCAAATCTCAAACTCGTTTGAGCTACCCGCAACGTCAGAAGCTCCTCGACGCCTACGCGTCCGGGATGCCCGTGAAGCAGATCGCGGAACGCTTCGGAGTCCACCGAGCCACGATCGCCAGGATCGCCTCCGGCGGCGGAGTCACCATGCGCAAGCGACCCTCGTCCGCAGCGGAGTAGAAGGAACCAACCTCGCTACTGGCCGCCGTCGAGCACCCTGATCCAGGCATTCGCTTCGCCAACCGCGTCCTCGAGGGACAACTCGACGCCGCCGGAGGCGGCCGCTCGGATATAGTCGTCCTTCCAGTGAGCGTGTGCGATAAGGGTTGGCGGCCAGTTCCTTGTCGGTCGCCCGAGCTTGGCGGCCTCGGCGGCCCTGGCCTCGAAGACGGCGACAGCCGCCTCTCGGACCTCTGCCAGCGTCGGCGCTCCGGTCGTAGCGACGAGGTCGCGGAGCAGGAGCAGATCGACGACATCGCGTGCACGGTCGTTGATCGATCCCGGTGGCTCGTGCGGGTCGGAGACCGCGTGGAGCTTCTGCGCGATCTGGAACCGCATCGCGATCCCCACCAGCGCGTCAGGATCAGGCAACCCGAAGCCTGCCAACGGAGGCGGCTCGATAAGCTCTCGCTCCCGTCCAATACCGGCCTCGTCGGGCGAGACCTCGAACTGGATACGCCGCCACGTCACGCCTCGCAGATTGAGGATAATGTCAAACCTGCGTGGCTTGACGAGCTTCGTCGGGACATCGATCACCTCGACTTCACCGCGGCGCAGCGTCAGCGGCCCCCACGGCTCATCAAGCACCTCTTCGAGCACCGCGAAGAACGCATCCATGTCACCGCGGACCAGACCATCGACATCCTTGGTAGTGCGGGCGGTCGCGTTGAGCCGGTGCTGAAGCAGAGTGCCGCCTTTGAGCAGGAACAGCTGGCGCCCATCCTCGTCGAGCGCACGCTGGACCGCGCCGACAGCAACCGATGAAGCGATCAACCAGCCAAGGCGCCCACCCTTGGCCTCATCGCCAAGTTGGCCCTCTGCTTGAGCGATCCAGGTGTTGAGAACCTTGGCCGAGACCGGTTCCTTCGCCTTAGGCCTCAACGTCCTCAGCAACGCGGCCAGCTTGGAGCCAACATAGTCATCGGTCATAGCGCACCTCCAGCGCTTCCGCCAACGCATCGCGCTCAGCTGTCTTTAGATAGCCCTGGGCATACCCGCGTTCGATCGCCTGCCGAAGCAGATAGGTCGGCGTCCCATAAACGAGGCACTGCTCAATCGCCGTCACCGGGGTCACCGTCGGGATCTCCTGCCACCACCCGACCTGCTGGGGAGTGAGGTCCTGATAGTGGACGACGTAGTCCTCCCCACTCTCCCGACGGAACCGGCGATCCTTGCCGACAGTGACATGGATGCGGTTCGGGTTGACGTCGCTGATGCCGTACGCGTCGAGCGCCGTCTCGTGCGACAACACGGCCTCGGGCACCCGCGTCCAGAGCACCGCCAACATGAACTGATCAAACTCACCAACCGGATACTGCGGAAAGCGGTAGACCCCATGCGCAGCCCGCACCAACGTGCCCCGATGCACCAACATCTGAAGAGCCTGCTTGCTGACCCCCACTTCGGCTGCTTGCTGAGCCGTCACGAAACCGTACTGCGCGGACGCGGTCTCCCACAGCTCATCGCGCGCCAAGAGTCTCACCATGGCAATAGTATAACGAAAGCATGATACTATTGCCAGGCATTTCGCCCTGTCTGACGGGTGCGGCACGCGCTTGCAAAGAAGGCCGGGAGTCCCATCGGTTGCGCCGAGGGGGTCTCACAAGGTAGCCGTCCACAGGAGCCATACGTACCCATCCGCCACGGGAGGCCAGGGTGCTGGCCTGGACTGCTCTCGTTCATGCTATCCAGCCCACGGCAGTTGTCGGTGACCCCAGATACCTTCGGGGCTGAGGACGAATGCGAGAAGGGGAACACACAATGACGACGAGTTGGAGCCGTGCCACGTACGAGGCGATCGCGGCGGTGCTAGCCGACACAGACGATGGGCTCACCGGCAAGGAGATCGGGGTCCTGCTGCAAACGCTCTGTATGGATGACCCGCTACCACACGCCTCGAAGCGCGATCGGCTCGCTGAGGCGTTCATCGCCCGTCACAACACGGACAAGGGCGATCCCAAGCGCATCATCACGTTCATCGTTCACGCGATGGAGCCCGTGCGGTACCGCGACCGGCCCGAGCTGTTCACACTTCGCCAGGACCGGCTCAACGAGCGACTCGCGTTCGTCGGCCTACACGTGAACCGCGAAGGGAGAGTGGCCAAAGGGCCGAGGGCGGCCACGCTCGATGAAGCCACCCGCATCGCGACGTCGGTGCGGGACGAGCTGCGCCGTCGACGTGCCCATGAGGAGGTCCTGCGCTACTGCTCGGTCGAGGTCCTGAAGGAGGCCCACTTCCACGCCTGCCTGGAGGCCACGAAGAGCATCTTTGACCGCCTGCGGTCGATGACCGGGCTGCGCGGCGATGGAGCGAATCTGGTGGATGCTACGCTCGCCCTCGGCCAGAGCGGCGCGCCGCTGCTGGCGATCAACTCTCTGGCAACCCAGACGGAGCGCGATGAGCAGACCGGACTGGTGAACCTCGTGAAGGGACTGAACGGCATGTTCAGGAACCCGGTGGCCCACGACCCAAGACTCAACCGGACCATCACCGAGGACGAACTACTGGAGGTCATCAACGTCGTCTCAATGGTGCACCGCCGACTGGATGGCGCGAGGCATATCTGAGGGTTCCCAAACCCCACGTCCACAAGGCCACCGAGACCGATCCACAAGGGGACAACACATGAACGATCACGACGACCCCCGCCGAGATGATGAGTACGAAGACGTCGCTCCTGAGGAGGACTCGGCGTTCGCGGTCGAGCATGTCGAAGACCAGGACGACATCAGCTGGAGGCCGACCCTAAGGGAGTTGCAGACGGCGATCGACGACGAGGAGCACCCTCACCACGAGGAGGCGCTCCAGCAGAACAAGGAGCTGGCGGAGAAGCTGCGGCCCGCCATGGAATCGCTCCGTTCAACGATCCTCGCCCAGACGACGTTTCACGAGCCGCTGATCAAGCAGATCAGCGCGATCACCGATACGTCCCGGGTCTCCGACCAGCTCGTACCCAAGATAGACTTCCCCACAGCAGCGATGGCCCCGGCGGACCTGGGACCGGTGGCCAACCCGCAGATCGAGATGATGCGGACGATGCGTGAGAACACCGCTCAGATCGAGGAGTCGATGCGCGAGGCCGCGAAGGCTCGTGCGGCTCGCCTCGACATGGAGGACGAGAGGGCCGAGAAGACACTAGCCGTCCCGGAGTCCATGGACGCCAACCTGCGGCTGCTCAACGACAAGATCGAAGGCGTCGATCAGCGGATCGAGTCGGGCAACAATGGCGCGGGCAAGGCTTTCTGGTGGACGGTCGGCGTTGCAACGGCCGCCCTTATCGCAACGATGATCGGCGTGATCCTCACCGTGTTCAATCGTTAGCGCGTTCACCTCGATGGGAACACCCATCTCGTCCTCTTGCGGTGAGCGTGGCCAGAGCATTGAGGACGCGCGCCACCGAGGATTGTGGCCGCGTGTCTCCATCCCAATTGTCGAGGTATGACTGCCACGACCTCAGAGCGCCTCCTGTCTCCGCTTCGATGACCGATTCGACGAGTGGCTCGACAGCGAGGAGGACTGAGATGAGCAAGACCGTTCCCTGGAACGACGTACGCGCCAAGCGCCCCGTCGACGATGCCGTCGTCGCCGACCATGTCGCCCGGATGGAGGCCGAGGAGCGCGCCTACCGACTCCGCGAGATTCGCGAGGAACAGGGCGTGACCCAGAAGGAACTCGCCGACCGGATGTCGCTCACGCAACCGACCATCTCCGCGGTCGAGGCCGGCGACCTCGACTGCTCCGGCCTGGCCACCCTGAAGGCCTACGTCGAAGCCCTCGGCGGCACCGTCGAAGTCACCGCCACCTTCGGCAACCGCAAACTCGTGCTCACATCTCGCGCATAGAGCAGACCGGGCCCCGCAGTCGGACAATCCGGTCGGACAGCTTGGAGCGAGCCGAATCACCGATTACACGCACTTCTAGGTGGCGCGCCCGTCGATGCATCTAGCGCCACCAACTTGGCTTGCCTTGCATGCCGGGATGCCACGGTCTCCTCTCTGGCATCGTGGGGGCCGGTTGCTGCCCGTTGGTGTACACGAGGCTGTAGTCCTTGTGTGGTGCGGAGGGGTCCCAGCCCTGCATGTAGGGGCGTAGCTCATCGGCCGAGGGTTTGAAGTCCAGGGCGCTGTCGTCTAGTTTCCCGAGATTGACCACCGGGTCCATCTCATCGGCCCGCTGGCGCGCCCACTCCAGCCATTCTCGGAGTCTGGCACGTTCGCCGAGCCCGTTCTCACCCAAGGCAACTTCCAGCTCCCGGGCAAAGGACCTAAGCTCTCGCGCTCCACGCCAGGCGTCAAACGCATCCATGAAGGCTGCCTCGCGCAGTCGCTCGATCGCTTTCTCCCAAGCCTCGGCCTGGATCCCTTTCCAGACACGGCGTTCTTCGTCCAGCTTCCTTTGGCGCTCTTCAATGGCCTCAGCCCGCGCCTGCTCTGCTCGCTCCCGGGCATCGCGATCATCGACGACACCCTTCTTGATTTCCTTGGCAATCACCTTGGCCCGGTGCTCGAGAGGCCGGCTTGGAGTGTCGGTCCACTCGTCCCGCTGACGTCCTCCCTGGGAACTCCAGCCGTCCCGGTCGACGGTCAGGCGCAGCTTGCCGTCCAGCACCTTGTCCACAGTGGGGAACATCTTCCAAGGGTTCCTTCGAAGATCCCGCTCCTCTGCGGGAGTCAGTTGGTGAGGTACCTCCCTGGTGGTCTCGGAGATGAAGATGTCTCGGCGCTGAGTGTCGACCTGCAGGAAGAGCTTTGGGTACTTGAGCTTCGCGTTGACGCCCAATTTCAGGTCGTGCACCTGCAGTTCCTCGGCGAGCGCACAGGCGACAGCGACAGCGCGTGGACGCAGTTCTTCACCGACAGCATCGAGGACCGTCGAAGTCTCAAGCGCATTGCGAAGCGACGCCAGATTGGTGGTGATCCGCCGGGAGGTTGTCCGGATTCGCAACCAGTCGGATACCGCCGTTCTGGATGCGTCGCCGACTGATATGACGATGTCACCCGCATCCCGTCCTGTGAACCGGAGCTCCTGCCCTACTGGCACCAAGTGGTGCACTCGGCAGGCAGGGTCTGATGCAGGAACAGGTGACAGTTCTGGTTAGGCCGCGAGGGCCAGTTCTTCGTTCATGATGGTCTCGAATTCGATCGGCGTCAAACGACCCAGGCGGGCCTGCCGGCGACGGCGATGATAGGTTCGCTCGATCCACGTGACAATCGCGATGCGAAGCTCCTCACGCGTGGCCCAGGAGCGCCGGTTCAGCACGTTCTTCTGCAACAGGCTGAAGAACGATTCCATCGCCGCGTTGTCACCGCAGGACGCGACTCTGCCCATCGAACCGACAAGTTTGTGCGCAGCGAGTTCACGGCGCAGCTTCCGGCTTCGGAATTGGGATCCTCGGTCCGAATGGACGATGCAGCCCGCAACGTTGCCGCGCATCCGGACGGCGTTTCGGACGGCGCGGACCGCGAGTGACGCTTTCATTCTCGAGTCGATGGAGTAGCCCACGATCCGGCCGCTGAATGCGTCTTTGACGGCGCAGAGATACAGCTTGCCCTCGGCGGTCTTGTGCTCGGTGATATCGGTCAGCCACAGTTCATTCACCCGAGAGGCACTGAACTGGTGACGCTCACGCCCGTCCTCATCGATGACGACGCAGCGGTCGTCGTGAACGGCAGGGCCGGGCTTCTTGCCGTTCTTGCCACGCTTCTTCCCGAACACGCTCCACCACCCATTCGACGACGTGATCCGCCACGCCGTTCGATCCGACATCGACTCGCCCTCCTGGCGGGCTTCGTCGGCGAGGAGCCGATACCCGAACTCCGGGTCATCGCGATGCGCGTCGAACAACGCGTTCGCGCGATACGCCTCGTCCAGCTCCCGCCGGGAGACGGGACGACGCAACCAGCGGTAGTAGGGCTGGCGAGCAAGCTTCAAGACCCGGCACGACACCACGACGGGGATCCCGTCCACGGCGAGCTCACTCACGAGCGGGTAGAGCTGTAATGGCCTCTGGCGGGCCCGCGGCCGGCTGGGATGCTGAGCCGTAGCTCGGCCGAGTGACTCCGGGTAGAACCGACTCGTGAATAGTTCGCGATGTCTTCAAAAGGACGTGTCCTCGGCTGAGCTACGGCTCGGTCTCTCCGCGCAGATGCCTTGATCAGAAGCCTGTCCGTCCCCAGGGGCGTGACTCATTACAGATGTGACTCTGAGCGACCCGGGCCAGTCCGCTGATGTGCTGACGACTGGAGGAACTCACCATGACCACCGTTACTGAACGCTACGAGCACGTCGTAGGGATCGATACCCACGCGCGTACTCACACGTATTGCATCATCGAATCCCGGACGGGAGCGGTGGTCGATACGAGATCGTTCCCGACTACTGCCCCCGGGATGCAGCGTGCAGTCACCTGGATCCGACGAAGGACTCACGGGAAGCCGGTGCTCGCCGCCGTGGAGGGTACTTCCTCGTACGGTGCCGGCATCACCACCGCCCTTCTGACAGAGGGGATCGAGGTGGCCGAGATCCGACCTCTCTACCGCCGTTCCCGAGCACAAACAGGCAAGTCGGACCCGCTGGATGCAGAAGCAGCCGCTCGAACGGCGCTTTCCACGGACGTCGAGAAACTTGCTCAGCCACGTCGCTTCGGTGACCGCGCGGCGCTCCGCGTGCTGCTGGCGAGCCGGTCACTGATCGATCAGCAGCGCACGGCCAACAAGAACGCGCTCACAGCACTCCTGCGCACCACCGACGTCGGAATAGATGCGCGCAAACCGCTCACAGACGCGCAAATCGCCACCATCGCGACCTGGCGAACCGGGCGAGATCAGCCATCGAAACGAGTCTTCCGGGAAGAGGGAAGAAGGCTGGCCAAGTCGATCATCGAGCAGACCAGGTCACTTCAGCAGAACCACCAGGCGCTGTCCGTGCTGACCGAGACTCTTGCCCCGGGCCTCCAGAGCATCCCGGGGGTCGGCGCGGTCACAGGAGCGATCCTGGTGGCCTCGTACTCGCATCACGGGCGGGTGCGCTCTGAAGCGGCTTTCGCCGCTCTCGGCGGTATAGCTCCATTGCCGGCCTCCTCGGGCAACACCAGTCGCCACCGACTCTCCCGCTCGGGCGACCGGCAACTCAACCGTGCCGTCGATGTCGTCGTCCGCACGCGGATGAGCTACGACCCCGTCACCTGCGAATACGTTGAGCGCCGGCGTGCCGAAGGGCTCTCCAAGCGCGAGATTCGACGGTGCCTCAAGCGATACGTCTGCAGGTCTCTGTTCCGAGAACTTCGGACTCGGATGGCTTGACACGGAGGCATAGAAGCGTCCCTTTTCCCGGCAGATGCGCCTGCGCGAAATACGCGGCCGCGCGACGCAGCACCTCGTTCTCCTGCTCGAGGAGCCGGTTGCGCTTACGCAGCTCACGTACCTCCACGGACTCCTGCTTCGTCTCGCCCGGCTGATCACCGGCCTCGATGCGGGCTTGTCGCATCCACTTGTCGAGAGTGCCGACATGGACGCCGAAGTCTTTCGCGATCTGCGCGAGAGTGACTTCTGGATCACGATTCTCCGCGACACGGACCACGTCGTCACGGAACTCCTTGGGGAACGGCTTGGGCATGATGACATCCTTCCAGGCCAGCGCTCTTGACTAGCCATGTTCAATGTCACCTGTTCCTGCATCAGACCCAAACTCCGACACCTCGCCATCGGCAGACCCCACGCCAACACGCGAGTCCTCCTCCTCACACACGGCCCCCACACCATGACCATCAACCGCGCCACCGGCGAAATCATCGCCGAACACACCATCGACCCAACCCGCAACTACCAAAAGAAAAAATGAACGATGACCCGACACACCAAGTGAACGATGACCCGCAACACCCACCCCAAACCATGCACGATGACCCGCAACATACCCGCGCCAAAAACACGAAAAATCCCGCAACATCACTGAACGATGTCGCGGGACTTCACATAAGTGGAGGTGTTCGCCGCTACGCGGCTCAACCTCTGCCTTGTCCTCGGAAGAGAAAGCAAGCTTTCTCTCCTCTCGGACTTCGTGGAGGTGGCGGGAATTGAACCCGCGTCCTGATGAGGCGTTGCAGACATTCTCCGGGTGCAGCTGACTAGACGTTCTGCTTGGCTCCTGCACTCACGTCAGCATGTTGCAGACAAGCCCAGCCTGGTTTAAGTCCCCATCAGCCCTCCAAGCTGGAGCTGATGAGCAAGCCCTCTAAATGAGGCCAGGATCCGGACGGAAGGCTACATCCGGGCTGACCCTTCGGTCACTGCTCAGGCAGCGAGAGCGAAGTCAGTGCTCTTTGCGTTGGCACTTATTGGTTCCCAAGGGACATTTACGAGTTGACCTTGGATTCTCGACCCGCTTCTTCTGGAACTACCATCCCCAGTCGAAACCAGTCACCCCCTGTTGAGTTATCAGTCTCTTAACGATAGCGCACCACGCAATATTCCCATGCGATGGGTTACTGATGTTCGCACGAACCGGGAGCCTGCGCCTGATGCTGGAGTGATGACGATTCAGCCCAGCTGATGTTTGCGCGAACCGGGATCTTGCACACCAATAGCTCACCAGCCGAGGAGCGCGATAATACTGCCATAAGGGAAAATGCGACGGACTAGCACTGCGACTCAACGAACCCGGGCTCGTTCAATAAAGTTCCCGTGTCATGACCACTACGACCAGCAGGGTAAGTCGAGTCGCACGAGGACAAGCTGGAGACCTGCTTAGCGCAGGAGACGAAGTCGGTGTGCCTCGTAGGCGAGGCGCAGTAGGCGAAAACCGGCGATGAGGCTGAGGACCCGTCCTCAGCGTCCGTGCCGACGCCTGCGATCGGCCATCTCGCGCTCGACGTCACGCTGCATGTCGCGGGCGGCTATGGTCTGGCGCTTGTCCCATTCTTTCTTGCCGGTGCCCACAGCGAGTTCGACCTTGGCGAAACCATCGCTGAAGTAGATCGACAGCGGGACGAGCGTGCGTCCGGTGTCACCGAGTTCGCGCTCAAGTTTGTGGATCTGGCTGCGGTGCAGCAGCAACTTGCGATTGCGCTTGGCCGCATGGTTATGGAAGGTGCCGAACTCGTATTCGGGAATGTTCGCATTGCGCAGCCAGACTTCACCGTCATCGACGGTGGCGAATGCATCGGTCAAAGTGGCGCGTCCGGCCCTCAGCGACTTCACCTCGGTGCCGGTGAGCACGATGCCGGCCTCGACCCGATCGCCGATGTTGTAGTCATGCAGCGCCTTCTTGTTGCGGGCGACCGCTTTGATGCCCTTCTCCCGTGCCATGACTACTCCCGACTTCCCTGCCTGCTAGGTCTACGTCCGCCCACTGCGCATCCTGCGAGCCGACCGCTTACTCGTCCGAATGGAACTACCTGCCAGCTATCCGCACGATCTGCGTGTCTGCAGCCCGTTTTCGGACGCGGGGCATGCGCGAGCCCCGCCCAGACAGCCTACCAACTGCCTGAACGGGGCTCGGATGTCCGACGGCCGCGGCCTATCAGATGCCTGATCGAATCAGGAGACCCGCGGAGAACCGATCACAAATACGGTGCAGCGTCGCTCACATTGCCATCGATCCACACGTGGAAGTGCAGATGGCATCCGGTCGATAGTCCGGTGGTTCCGATGTACCCGATGACCTCGCCACGGCTCACCGATTGCCCCACCCCGACGATGTAGTTGGTCATGTGGTTGTATCCGGTGCTCACCGCCACTCCATCGATCACGCCGTTGTCGAGGACGACCCTGTTGCCCCAGCCACCGCTCGAGCCTTCGGGAATCGCCTGGGTCACGGTGCCGCTGGCCGCCGCGTAGACCGGCGTGTTGCAGGCGGCCCCGATATCGGTGCCGTCATGCAGTTCGGAGTATCCGAGCACCGGGTTGGTGCGCCATCCGAACGGCGAGGTGTAAGGGCCGTTGGCAGGCATATAGAGCGGGAATCCCGAACTCGATGCTGCTGGGGCAGGCGCTGCCTGTGCCGCGGGCTCCTCGTAGTAGCTGTCGCCGGAATAGCTATCATCGGACCAGCTTTGCTGCTCGGCCTGTTGTGCGGCAGCATCGGCAGCCGCCTGCGCGTCCGCAGCCGCCTGCGCATCCGCAGCTGCCTGGGCGTCAGCCGCAGCCTGAGCCTCAGCTGCTGCCTGAGCTGCCGCAGCCGCCGCTGCCGCTTCGGCGGCCCGGCGCTCGTTGCGCTCTTGAATCTGCTGAGTGACCGAATCCATCTCTGCTTGCATGGATTCGTTGGCGGCTCGCTCATCGGCAAGAATCTGCGCGGCGTTCGCCTCCGCAGCCTCATTGGCCGCCACCAATCCGGCAACCTGGCCCGCAGCGTCGTCGGCGGCTTGTTCGGCCGCCTGAGTGACGCTCAGCTGCGCCGCAGCCGCCTCTCTGGCGACGCGGGCACCGTCTTCGAGGGTCGCCATCTCGGTCTGCGCGTTCTGCAGCTGCAACTGCAACTCGGTGAGCCTGTTCAGTTCGTTCGAGTTTGCGTTGTACAGCGTCGATGCCCACTGGACGCGAGAGCTGACGCTACCGGCGTCCTGACCGTCAACGAAGAGCATGCCCAACGACAGCATTCCGGTGTTTTGCTGATGAGCGACGCGCATGTCGTTCGCAGCCTTGGCCTGCTGGGCCTCCACAGCGTCCTTACCGAGCGAGACGGCGCTTTGCGCGTCGGTGAGTTCCTGCTCGGCGCTTTCCAGGTCGGCAGCCTTCTGGGCGTCGACGGCCTGGGCGGCGTCCCTGTCGCTTTGTGCCTTGGCCAGCGTCGCCTGTGCGTCCGCGAGTGCTTGGCGTGAATTCACGACCTCGGCGGTAGCCGCGTCGAGCTCGGCGTGGTGGGAGTCGATTGCCTGATCCGACTGCTGAAGCTGGTTCTGCAGATCAGACTGCTGATCGTCGAGATCGTCTGCGAGCGCCGGAGCACTCACCATGCTGACAGATCCGAGAGCGATCAACCCGATGAGGCCTCGCCTCAGCCAGTTCGACCTGCGGAAGATATTTAATTGCTTGCGGGCAGTCCGGGTAGGACTTTGAGTCACGGCACTCAGCCCCCTGTCTATGCGTCCAACGTTTAGACGCGGAGATACCTCCGCGTCGTGACCAACGTGGGCACGATAGACAGCACAACCGCAACGATGGCAACCAGCCCGACAGCAAACCAGGCGTCACCCCACGTAATCCAAGGTAAAGCCTGGATCGAGACTTTAGCGTTGCGTTGGATGAGAAATTCATAGGAACCGAGCAGCGCTCCGCCCGAAATGATCGTGCTGATGATGCCGGCGAACAGCGCTTCGAGCACGAACGGCAGCATGATGTAGACATTCGATGCGCCGACCAGACGCATGATTCCGATTTCTCGGCGCCGGGTGAATGCCGACATCCGAATGGTGTTGCCGATCTGCAGCATGGCCGCCACCAGCAGCAGAACGGCCAACCCCATGGTCCCCCATTTGAGGCCGTTCAATACCGAGAAGATCGGGTCGAGCACCTCGTGCAGGTCGAGCACGTTTTGCACACCGGGAAGACTGGCCGCTTCGGACACCACGCCTTGGTAGTTCTCCGGGTCAACCAGCTTGATTCGGAACGAATCCTGCATCTGCTCGACCGTCAGACTGTCCAGCAGGGGGGAATCGGCGTAGGTGTTGCGGTATTCGTCGTAGGCCTCTTCCTTGGATTCGTAGAAGACCTGCAGCACCTCGGGATTCGATTCGAGCCTACTGTTGATGTTGTCGCGTTGGTCGTCAGTGGTTGCCTGCCCCGGCTCGCAATTTCCGGACTGGCTGGTACCGGCCGAATCCTGGGTGCACAAGAAGACCGAGATCTCGATCTTGTCGTACCAGCGGCCCTTGACCCGCTCGACCTCCTGGAAGGTCATCACGGACAGGCCGAAAAGGGTGAGCGAAACGGTCATGGTCACGATGACCGAAATGGTCATCGATGCGTTGCGCTTCAGGCCCGACAGCGTCTCACGGAAGGTATGTCGCATATTTCAGTGCTCTCTCTGCATGGATCGACGCTCTCAGGCGGTGCCGTAGACGCCGCGGACCTGGTCACGGACCAGGTTGCCCTGGTCGAGTTCGAGGACGCGCTTGCGCATCTGGTCGACGATGGTCTGATCGTGGGTGGCCATGATCACCGTCGTGTCACGTTTGTTGATCCGATCCAACAGCTTCATGATGCCGACGCTGGTCTGTGGGTCGAGGTTTCCGGTCGGCTCATCCGCGATGAGGATCTTCGGACGATTCACGATCGCCCGGGCGATGGCCACACGCTGCTGTTCACCACCCGACAAGGCTTCGGGTTGACGATCTTCTTTGCCGGACAGCCCGACCAGATCGACGATCTCGGGCACCACCTGGCGAATCTGCGAGGAGGGGCGTCCGAGCACCTGCAGACCGAAGGCCACATTCTCGTAAACGGTCTTGCCGGGCAATAGCCGGAAGTCCTGAAAGACCGTGCCGATCTGGCGGCGCAGCGCAGGAACCTTCCACTGATGGAGGCGTCCGAGGTCTTTGCCCAACACGAAGATCTGACCGGACGTCGGCCGGTATTCACGCAAGATCATGCGCAGGAACGTCGATTTTCCCGATCCGGAGGTACCGACGAGGAAGACAAATTCCCCTTTGTCGATCTGCAGGCTGATGTGCCGCAGAGCAGGGTTGGTCTGGCCTGAATAGGTCTTCGATACGTCCTCGAAGGTGATCACGTGACCGTCCTGTTCGTAGCGTTTGGAAGGCGAGAGACTTCTCCGGCAGCACGCATGCCACAATTCCTGAGAAACTCTCAGTCCACGTCATGAGTGTAAACGGTTGTATTCGCGGAGCAACTCGCCACGCCATAGATCAGGCGGCGTTCTCCTCCTGGCGGCGCCAGCGGATGCCGGCATCGATGAAGGAGTCGATTTCTCCGTCGAAGACGGCATCGACGTTTCCGGTCTCGTAGTTGGTGCGCAGGTCCTTGACCATCTGATAAGGGTGCAGCACGTAGCTGCGCATCTGCGAGCCCCACGAGTTGCCGTCCGACTTCAAGGCGTTCATCTCGGCCTCGCGATCGAGGCGGGCCTTCTCCAACAACCGGGCCTGCAGGACGCGCAGCGCGGCAGCCTTGTTCTGAATCTGGCTCTTCTCGTTCTGGCAGCTGACGACCAGTCCGGTCGGCAGATGGGTGATGCGCACCGCAGAGTCGGTAGTGTTGACCGATTGGCCGCCTGGTCCGGAGCTGCGGAAGACGTCGACGCGGATGTCTGCTTCGGGGATGTCGATGTGGTCGGTTTCCTCCACCACCGGCAGGACCTCGACGCCCGCAAAGCTCGTCTGGCGACGTCCCTGGTTGTCGAACGGGCTGATCCGCACCAGCCGGTGGGTACCCTGTTCGACCGACAGTGTGCCGTACGCGTAGGGCGATTTCACGGTGAAGGTGGCCGACTTGATGCCGGCTTCTTCGGCGTAGCTGATGTCGTAGACCTCGGTCGAGTAGTCATGCCGCTCGGCCCAGCGTTCGTACATCCGAAGCAGCATGGACGCGAAGTCTGCCGCGTCCACGCCCCCGGCTTCGGAGCGGATGGTCACCAACGCATCTCGTTCGTCGTACTCGCCGCTCAGCAGCGTTCGCACCTCGAGTGCTTCGATCTCCGTCTTCAGTGCGCCGACCTCACGCTCGACCTCGGCGGACGAGTCCTTGTCGCCCTCCTCGGCGGCGAGTTCGAGGAGCACCTGTGCATCGTCCAGCCGCTGCCGCAGGCCTTCGACGCGTTCGACATCGGCCTGAAGCCTGGACAACCTGCTGGTTACTCGCTGCGCGTTCGCCTGGTCGTTCCACAGGTCGGGGGCGGCGGCTTCCTTCTCAAGCCTGGAGATCTCGTCCTTCTTCTTCGCGGGGTCGACAACGGCCTCGATCGACGTCAGCGACCGGTCGAGTTCATGGATGGTATCGGGGAGATCTGCAACTGCCACGAACCGAAAGTCTACCGTCTGCGCATAACCGCAACCAGTACACGATCTGGCCCACGTAAAAGTTCCAGGAGCACGTAGAAGGTGCGGGAGCACGTAGAAGGTGCGGGAGCTGGCGTATATCTCAAATGAGAATGTCCGCATAGCCCGTCAGGCTCTCAGACCACGTCGGCAAGGCGATCCGCGCCACCAGCACGAAAGGGTGCTGCAAGCCGAGTCACGCCTCGCAACGTGGTTCAATCCAGGAGGCCTCCTCCCGCACTCCTGCCGGGCTGCGGTCAGGCATCGACTGTTGTCATGCTTACGCTCCCCCGCTGCACGACTCGAACGAACTCCTGCGGTCGGGGTGGGATCGAACGTGAAACAATGGACGGTGCCGTCTCGATTGAGGAGAAAACCCGTGGGTGATATCAAGAATCAGTTGCGCAAGGATCTGACTACTGCGATGAAGCAGCGCGATGATTTCGCGAAGTCGACGATCCGGATGGCCCTGGCGGCAATTCAATACGCCGAGGTCGCCGGTGATGAAGCTCATGATCTGAGTGAAGCCGAGGAGATCAAGGTACTGACCAAGGAGCAGCACTCGCGCACGGAATCCGCCGAGACTTACGCCGCTGCGGGGCGTCCGGAACTCGCCGAGAAGGAGGCCGCCGAGGCAGAGTTCTTGGGACGCTATCTGCCCAAGCAACTCAGTGAGGCGGAACTGACCGCGATCGTGGACGCGCAGATGGCCGCTACCGAAGCCGAGCTTGGAGCGAAGCCAACCATGCGTCAGATGGGCAGCATCGTGAAGGCCGTCAATGAGAAGGTCGCGGGCCAGGCGGACGGCAAGACCGTCGCCACCCTGGTGAAGGCGCGCATCAACATCGGCTAGTATCTAGCGCGCGGGGCGCATAGCTCAGTTGGTTAGAGCAGCTGCCTTACAAGCAGCAGGTCGTTGGTTCGAGTCCGACTGCGCCCACCAAAATTGCTTTATTCGAACAACCGACATCGGCGGAGCTCTGTGCTCACGCCCGGCTACGGCCGGGCTCTGCAGACGCGAAAGAAGTCATTTCAAGATCTCATTCGCTCGCATCCGTTAAGCGACCTCGCGACGCAGCCTGGCAATTCATCATCAACTGTCGGCTCCCCGCTGCTCGCCCCGATCCTCTCACCAGGATCCCTCCGGATGACCTCGACGGTTGATCCGGAACAATTCCCGGCTTTGTGACGGCCATCTCGGACGGGCCGGAGGTCGGCACCTCTGCCCGTCGGCGCGGTAGGTGAGATTATTTTTCCAAAAAACCTGTGCAAATTACTCGTCGGCGGCTTAAGGTGTGCTGATCGGTACCCAATCAGTACGGCTTCTTACCGCGAGACATCGTCGGTCGGCACGGAAGGTGGATCTGGCGTGAGCATCAACGGCAAGGGTCTCCAGCAGCCCTCGAAGGCAGAGATCGCGATCTCGAAGGCATGGGTTCAAGGTGTCGCCTTGGTACTGATCTTCGGGTTCTTCGTGATGGGAGTGCTGGCGTTCCGCACCTACAGCGACTCCATGCCACAACCGCGGCAGGTGGTGAGCTCCGACGGCGAGGTGGTCTTCACCGGTGACGACATCACCGCAGGCCAAGAGATCTTTCTACGGCGTGGCCTCCAGCAGTTCGGCTCCATCGTCGGTCACGGCGCCTACCTCGGGCCCGACTACACCGCCGAGTATCTGCGCACGTCGAGTGAACATGTGCTCGCAGCACTGCGGGAACAAGGCGTGGCCGACCCGGCCGAAGCAGTCGTCGACATGATGCGCACCAACCGCTTCGACGAGACGACCGGCACCCTGGTATTCACCGAAGAGCAGATCAGTGCCTTCGAGGCGGCCGTGGAGTACTACGCGGAGTACTTCGGCGTCCCCACCACCGAACATGGGCTGATCCCGTCGGTGGTCACCGACCCACAGGAGATCCACGAGCTCACCAGCTTCTTCGCGTGGACGGCATGGGCGGCCGCGGCGGAGCGTCCGGGCCACAACTACTCATATACGAACAACTGGCCGGCCGAGCCGCGCGTCGACAATCGACCATCAGCAGACATCCTGGTCTGGTCCGCGATGTCCCTGATCGCCCTGCTTGCGGGCCTCGGTGCCCTGTTCGCGCTTTACGGCCGGTGGAGCAAGTCCATCGGCTGGCACGGCAGCGAAGCACCGACTCTTTCCTTCCTCCAGCCCGGTACCGTCGGAATCACCAAGACGCAGCGGGCCACAGCATGGTTCTTCTTCGTCGTCGCCCTGCTATTCCTGGGCCAGGCCCTCCTCGGAGCTGCGGTCGAGCACTACCGGGCCGACCTGTCCGGCTTCTTCGGCCTGGATCTCGCCCAACTCCTGCCGTACAACCTCGCCCGGACCTGGCACGTCCAACTCTCCTTGTTCTGGACGGCAGCGGCCTTCCTTGCCGCCGCACTCTTCCTGGCCCCGATCATCTCGGGCCGCGAACCGCGCCGACAGCATGTGCTGGCCTACGGTTTGCTCGGGGCGTTGGCGATAGTCGTCGGCGGCACTCTCGCCGGAACCGCGATCAGCACCTTCGGCCCCGACTGGGCCAAGGGATCCATCTTCTTCGACCAGCAGTGGGAATATCTCGACCTGCCACGGTTCTGGCAGATCCTGCTGGTCGTCGGGCTGTTCCTCTGGATTCTGATGATCTATCGCGCCATCCGATCGCGGCTGCGAACCGAATCCAAGTTCAGCATGCCGTGGCTGTTCCTGTACGCGGGGCTGGCAATCCCGGCCTTCTATGCCGTCGGCCTACTCGCCACGAACGACAGCCACCTCACCGTCGCCGAGTTCTGGCGGTTCTGGGTCGTCCATCTGTGGGTTGAGGACTTCCTCGAACTGTTCACCACGGTGATGGTCGCCTACATCTTCGTCATGCTCGGCGTGGTACGGCGCAAGATCGCGATCCAGATCATCTTCCTCGACGTCATCCTCTACTCGGTGGGTGGGGTCATCGGCACGATGCATCACCTGTACTTCTCCGGGACGCCGGTCGAGCACATGGCGCTGGGCGCGTTCTTCTCCGCGCTCGAGGTCATCCCACTGACCTTCCTCACGGTGGAGGCCTGGACCTTCCTGCAACTCGGATCGCGGCAGGAAGCCCACAGCAAGGCCCCGTTCCCGCACCGATGGGCGGTGATGTTCTTGGTGGCTGTCGGCTTCTGGAACTTCGTCGGGGCAGGCATCTTCGGCTTCCTGATCAATCTGCCGATCGTCTCGTACTATCAGATCGGGACCGCACTGACCGCCAATCACGCACACGGCGCAATGATGGGCGTCTACGGGATGCTCGCGGTAGGTCTCGCGCTGTTCGCCCTGAGGTACATCGTCCCGCCCGAGCGGTGGTCCGACCGCCTCGCCAAGTTCTCGTTCTGGTCACTGAACCTCGGCCTGGCCTGGATGGTGTTCGCAACGCTGCTGCCACTCGGCGTCCTGCAGCTGTGGCATTCGGTGAGCGAGGGATACTACGAAGCCCGCAGCCTCGGCTACATCGCCCAGCCAGGGAATGCCGTGCTGGAGTGGATGCGGCTACCCGGTGACGTGCTCCTCCTCCTCGGCGTCCTGCCGTTCCTGTGGCACGCCTGGCTCGGCGTCCGATACGGAATCAAGGCGACCGTCACCCGGATGGAACCCGAGACCCTGTTCGTCGAAGAACACCAGCAGGCCCGCCATGACCGCACCGGTGAGGCGAAGTCCTCATCCAGCGGCTATGCCTCGGATCGCCGGAGCGGGGCCAAGGAGGAACCGGCGCCATGAACAGCGTGGAAGTGATGGCTTGGCTGGCTGCCGGCTATGGCATTGTGCTCGTCCTCATCGCGTACGGCATCGACCTGCTTTCCCGGCGCGCTCACCTCACTCTGGAAGACACGCGGGCACCCGGGTTCAAGTATCACAAGGAGCATGACGCGTGGCTGTGTCCCGAGGACCAATGGCTGTGGGCGCAGTCCTTCGACCCACAGAACCGCGTCATGCGCTATCGGGGAAGCCCGAGCGTGTGCAACTCCTGCCCGGTCAAGGGCTCCTGCACCGACTCCGACGATGGCCGCGAGATGCGCCGTGAAGTGGACACCTGGCCCGCGTCGGAATCGGCACGATTCCACCGCGGTATCGCGTGCGCGGTCACGGTGCTGGCGGTGCTCTGGCCGCTGGTCACCGCCTTCAACGTGGACCATTGGAGCAGCCAGGCTCTGCTGCTGGCCGTAGCCCTGGTGAATGGTTTGATCTCGCTGCCGTTGTGGGCACACCTGCGTCGTACTCCGGCCGACCCTCATGGCGTCCTGCTGAAATCAGTGGACGAGAATGCCGAGGACCGGACGGCTGCAGCCATTGCTCTCGCGCGCCGCCGCACCACCTATGCCTCCGATCGAAGGGAACCTGAGCACCATGCCTAGTCAATTCATCGCTGCCATCGTGATCGGGGTTGTCCTCGTCCTCTTGGCGGTCGTGTCGTTGCGTATCGTGCGCGAGTATGAACGCGTGGTCGCATTCCGCCTGGGCCGGCTGCGCGGGGCACTCGGGCCGGGGATCGTGGTCGTGCTGCCCTTCCTGGACAAGATCGTGCGGGTGGATTTGCGCGTCGTGACGCTCACCATCCCCCCACAGGAAGTGATCACGCGCGACAACGTGACAGCTCGCGTCAATGCCGTCGTGATGTTCAAAGTCGCCGACCCGGTGCAATCGGTGATGTCGGTCGAAAACCACGCCGTCGCGACATCGCAGTTCGCCCAGACCACGCTCCGCTCCGTCGTGGGCCGCGCCGACCTGGATACCCTGCTCGCACACCGCACCGACCTCAATGAGGACCTGGCCCGATCGATCGCCCGGCAGACCGAATCCTGGGGCGTCGAAGTGTCTGTGGTGGAAATCAAGGACGTCGAGATCCCGGAGATCATGCAGCGCGCCATGGCCCGCGAGGCCGAGGCGGAACGGGAGCGCCGGGCCAAGGTGATCAGCGCACACGGTGAACTGCAGGCCTCCAAGGAGCTGCGGGACGCAGCGCTGACGCTCAGCGAGGCACCGTCATCGCTGCAGCTTCGCTACCTCCAGACCCTGCTGGAATTAGGGGCCGATCAGAACTCCACCGTTGTCTTCCCACTGCCGATGGACATTGTCGGACCGCTGGTGAAAGCAGCGGAGCAATTCAATACCCACCCTGCTACGGCAGCCGAGAACAAAGAGATGCCCGAGACCACGCCCGAGCAGCACAACTTGGCCGTGGTCGATGATCGCGCGGAAGGTCGATCCCGATGAGTGAAGAGAAAGCTCCGTCCGCGGCACCAGGACGACCGGTCCGGCTGATTCCGGCCCTGCCGGGCTTCTGGACGACCATGCTGGGCGTGGCAACCGCAGCCATCGCCCCCTTGTTCGGCTTCCTCATCGGCTCCATGGTGCGGGCGCCCGGCGATACGACGCTGAGTCCGATCTACTGGGGCCTGTTCATCGGCATTGTCATCGGCGGGGTGGGCGTCCTGGCCGCGGTAGTGGGAGGTCTCCGCCTCTGGCGGCACCTGCATGGCAACAAGGGTGGTGCGTCGTCATGAACGTGCCCGTCGAGGTAGCTGCCGTCCAGACCGCCAAAGCGCCGGCGTACCGATCGGACGGCGCCGCAGACCGATTCATGCGACGGCTGCTCCGGGTCCGGGAGCTGGACCGAAGCTCTGGTCTCGCCGCGCATCGCGCCTTCCGCATCTCGGTGCTCGTGTCCGGCGTCCGATGCCTGATCACCTACTTGCTCATACCTGTGCTGGTGCCGATCGTGGGCCTTGCCGGCTGGGTCGCGGCGCCGATCAGCCTCGCGCTCTGCGTGCTGGCCTTCGTCAACGGCATCGTCAGCGCCCGCCGGTTCTGGAAGTCGGACCATCGCGACCGGTGGCTGTATACCGCATTCATCACCGTCGTCTTTGTGATCCTGACCATCGCACTGGCAACAGATCTGGCTCGGCTGGGGGTGATGATATGAGCACGGACGCCGAATTCAACTCCGAAGGCGAGGAGACCCGTCCCAACGTCAACCCGCTGCAGGAAACCAGCCTGGAAGACGCACCACCACGAGAACTCGAAAGCGCGCTGCTGAGCGTGGCGCTGTTCGGCGGCCTCATCCTTTTCGGCATCGGCTGCATGGTGTTCGGATGGAACTGAGGAGCCGGAATCACTCGCTGGGACAGATCGTCTCCGCACTGCTCGAAGCAGGACTCGTCCTCGACTCATTCGAAGAGGACGGCCATGCCGCGTGGTGCCCATGGCCCGGCCTGATGGTTCACGATGATCGCGGATGGCGGCTGCGTGACGACCCCGATCGTGTGCCGTTGCAGTTCGTGCTGACCGCGCATCTCCCGAAGTAGTCCCGGATCAGTCCTCGTCCCGACCCACCCCGCGACTGCCACATCAGGAGGATTCTGCCAACTGCAACACGCGCTCGGGTGTGACGCCCATCAACGTTGCTACGTCCCGCACCAAGATCGCCCTTGCGAATACCCCGGTCGCAGTCTTTCTGTGTGTTGCATACTCACAACAGTTCGCCTATGCTCGAATTCGTGATCAGCAAGGGCCGGCACCCGAAGAATGCGATCAACAAGGTCCTCTACGAACTGAACGATGCTTGGTTCGAAGTCGTTGAAGTTCATAAGGGTCATCGCTGGGGCAAAGTCGTCTGCCGCGAATGCGGCATGACCGTCCCGATCTGGTCGACCCCACGCGTGCCCGAACACAATGCTGACGCCATCCGCCGTTTCATGCACAACCACAAACACTGAAAGGAGCCTGAGATGCCTCTGCAGGAATTTACGATCCACCTGGATCGCCAGCCGACCGACGATGAACTCGACCTGCTGTACGAGGTCGGCTTCGATGACTCGAGCCCTGAGATCGGCAACGGCCGCGCCATGATCCACGTGACGCGCGAGGCCGACAACCTTATCGATGCGATTCTCTCAGCGGTCGAGCAGATCCAAACCGCCGGGTTTCGGGCTACTGCCATTGAGGACGAGGATCTCGTCTCACTCAAGACGATCGCCGAACGTGTCGGACGAAGCTACGAGAGTGTTCGACTCCTTTCGACCGGCAAACGTGGGCCCGGGAGATTCCCTCCCTCACTGTCTGGTGACGGTTGGTCGATGTACTCGTGGGCAGCGGTCAGTACATGGTTCGCACAGCACTATGACACGGCGGCAGAAACCGATGAACGGGTACGTGTTCTCGCGGCCGCCGACCTACTCCTCCGCGCCCGCGCGCTCGTCCCCGATCTTGGGCCGCTCGCCAAGCTCGCCGCGTAGCCGATACTTTCCCAGGACAGGGCAAGGACGCCGGCACTGCGGCGCCAGGAAGGCTCAACCAAGCTGGCGCAGAGGCGTCCAACCGTTGTGAGGCTCTCCGGCTCCAAGCCGACCAAAAGGGCAAGTTGGTTGCCAGCGGACGAAGTTCGGCAAGGGCGGCAACCAACAGCTGCCCGATGGCATCTCTCGCTATGATCGGCCCAGAAGCCGGTTGGGCTGATACCGGCTTCACGCCACAGCCGGTATGCCGACGGTGATCGGCATCAGCCAGAAGAGGTTCCATGCCAACCTTTCCGTACACTTCGCGCCAGGAAGCTCTCAAGCAGACCTTTGCCCAGCTGCGCAAGAGTGCCCCGGCAAGGATCAACGCCGGCTATCTGCGCCAGTTCGATATCGCCACCGCAAATGAGACCTACATCCTCTCGATCCTCAGATTCCTCGGCATCATCGACGACCACGGGTCCCGACGCAACAGTGAAAGTCGTTATCTGTCGGGATCCGAGGAGGTATTCGCGGTCGGACTTGAGAAAGCCGTACGGGCCGCATATTGGCAGCTGTTCGACGAGGTGAGCGATCCGTTCCCTGCAAATCGCGACAGTCTTATGCGGTGGTTTCGCCGAACGGACAAGACATCAGCCCTGGTGGGCCAGCGCCAAGCGACGACCTTCCTGACCCTTGCCGCGCTGGCGACGCCTTCTGAAACCGGCTCGGATCATGCCGATCGGCAACCGTCACCACATCGCGCGCCCCCAGCCGCCAAGCGGACGTCAAGTGCTCAGAGTTGCAGCGCGCCAGCGAAGCTGCAGATCTCTTCAACAACGCCCTCGGTGGCTCAAAGCGCGCCCACGCAGCCCGACGGCATTGGACGCGACGCCGGCTTATCGGTTCACATCGAGGTCAACCTCCCGGCGAACGGCGACGCAGCAACCTACGACGCGATATTCGCCAGCATCAAGAAACACCTGATGTCATAGTGCGCTCCGGCTGCCCGGTTCTTTGCCATCGAGCAGATCTTGCCGATTCGGGCATAAAAATGTGGTGGCGAGCCGCCTCATCAGAAACGACTCGCCACCACGTACTTCATGAACGGATCCAGAAACTCCCACTCGCGTCCAGCTCGATTGCCGTACGCCGAGTGCAGCCAAGATCCTCATTATTCAGTTATCCAGCGCTCGCGGCGCAGTCAGCAATCGTCGCGCGGCAGCCGGGCAGTCCGAATGGCCTTGAGGACCCTCCGCTCCCTTAGTTCTGGACGACAGGCTCCGACTCGGATTCGACCTCGCCGGCGACCTTGTTGCTGCCCTGGGTAACCTTCACCTTGCGCGGCTTGGCCTCCTCGGCGACCGGGATGGTCAGCGTCAGCACACCATCGGTGTACTCGGCGGTGATCTCAGCCAGGTTCAGGCCCTGTCCCAGCGTCAACTGACGTGCATACGAGCCGTAGCTGCGTTCGCGGCTCACCCAGCTGTGGTTTTCCTCATCGGTGTGGACATTCTCCTGCGTCCGCTCGGCACGAATGCTCAGGGTGCGGTCATCAACGTCGATGTCGATGCTGTCGGGGTTGACACCTGGCAGATCAACCTTCACGACGAATTGGTCACCATCACGGTAAAGATCCATGGGCATCGTGCGTGCCTCAGTAGCAGCAGTGCGCGCAAGCTGAGTGAATACACGATCCATGTCACGGAACGGATTGTAAGTAGTGCTCACGGTAACTCCTTCTATCTCTTGAGCGCCTCCACGGCGCTTACAGGAATCATAACGCGAGCGAGCTGCCACCTATTCCAGAGTTGAGCCGACTTCACTCAACTTTTTCGCCAGCCTCTGAATGCCAGCCTCTGACTGGTTGCGCGCCGACCTGGCACACGACGCTCGCTGAAAGTCTCGGCAGCCCGCCCCAAGCAAGTGCGCCCCTGTTGCAACAGCAGCAGACCGTCGTCGGGTGAGTGATGTGCACGCCCGCGAGCCATGTCTACCGATGGCGAGCGGATGAAGAAAAATCTGCCTGGAGGAAGGAGCCTGGGCCGATTAAATGTGTCAGCGCTGAGTGATCAGCGTCGCGCGCCCCGGGGACGCACGATCTTGCGCGCCTGCCAGTCAGGGCAAACCTCGATCACGCTGGTCTGTGCCAGGCCGGCGGCCTGCGCACCTTCATCGATATCGGCCGGATCGACGTAGCCCGGACGGCCGATCTTCGGCGTCATCAGGCAGATCCAACCCGTATCCGACAGATCTCGTAGTGCATCCACCAGATCGTCGGCGACATCGGCATCATCACGGTGCCATAGCAAGACCACATCAACGGCTTCGACGGCGTCCTCGATCAACTCGCCATCAATTGCGTCCATGATCTCATCGCGTAGATCCTGGTCAACGTCGTCGTCCCAACCGACTTCTTGAACAACCATTCCTTCGTGCAAGCCAAGCTGGTCGACACCATTTGATCCAGGCTGCTGAGCGGGTACCACCATTCCTCCACTTCACCACACAACTCCCAGGCACGCCAACCGGCGTGTGATACAAGATTGCCAGAGGTACAAGCGCGGCGCACACACGCCCGCAGCTCTTGCACGTTTCAGCCATTCACCGGGGCTTCTTACGCTCGAGCCGCCATCGTCTTCGCTGCCGCGCCTGATCAGCCAACGGTGTCCACGCCCCAACAAAACGCATACGAATATCGGTCCCTCCCGCGAATCCGAGAAAGATCGGCCACATCTGCGTCCGCGAAACACGTGTGGCGCGGACTCTGCTATCAGAGCCCGCGCCACACGTGCATTCTAACGGCCGAAACGACCGACTATGAATCCCCGCCGACCTCACCGGAGGCCCCGGCATTGACATTGTTCAGGTCGTAGCGATCGATCGCCTGCCGCACAACCTCACGTGGCAGCTCACCACGATCGGCCAGTGCCTGCAGCACTCGCACCACGATCGAGGGGCCATCGATCTTCAGGTGACGCCTGGCCGCTGCCCTGGTATCCGAGAAGCCGAACCCGTCGGCACCCAGCGGGTAGTAGTCGGTCGGCACCCAGGGACGGATCTGGTCCTGCACCGCACGCATGAAGTCGCTGACCGCCACCGCAGGTCCCTGATGTCCGGAGAGCTGCTGAGTCACGAACGGAACCCTGCGCTCGGCCTCCGGGTTGGCGAAAGCCTCCTCGTCGGCGGCCCGGCCGTCGCGAGCCAGCTCATTCCAGCTGGTCACCGACCAGACGTCGGATTCGACACCCCAGTCATTCTTCAACAGTTGCTGAGCCTCGAGAGCCCACGGCACCGCGACACCGGACGCCAACACCTGGGCACGCTTGTCGCCCTGGCTGCCTTCCGAGATCAGGTGGATGCCGCGACGGATGCCCTCGGCGTCCACATTCTCCGGCTCGGCCGGTTGCACCATCGGCTCGTTGTACACCGTCAGGTAGTACGAGATGTCCTCCGGCTGATCGCCGTACATACGGCGCAGGCCGTCCTCCACGATGTAGCTGATCTCATACCCATAAGCAGGGTCGTAGCTGACGATGCCCTCATTGGTCGAGGTCAGCATGTGCGAATGGCCATCCATATGCTGAGTGCCCTCACCGGTCAAGGTGGTCTTGCCCGCCGTCGCGCCGATGTAGAAGCCGCGCGTCAGCTGGTCGGCGGCCGCCCACCACATATCGGCCGTGCGCTGAATACCGAACATCGAATAGAAGATGTAGATCGGGATCATCGGCTGGCCGTGCGTGGCATAGCTGGTACCAGCTGCGGTGAAGGCCGCGGTGGCACCGGCCTCATTGATGCCGACGTGCATGATCTGCCCGTTGGTGGCCTCGCGATAGGCCAGCATCAGGTCGTTGTCGACCGGGGTGTACTGCTGGCCGTTCGCGTTGTAGATCTTGATCGTCGGGAAGAACGAGTCCATGCCGAAGGTACGGGCCTCGTCCGGGATGATCGGCACAATGAACGGTGCCACTCCCTTGTCACGCAGCAGATCCTTGAGCAGCCGGACGAAGGCCATCGTGGTGGCGACCTTCTGATGCCCGGAGCCCTTACGCGTCGACTTATAGACCTTCGCGTCGGGAAGCTGCAGCTTCTTACCGTGATTTCCGCGGCGCTCGGGCACGAACCCGCCGAGTTCTCGGCGCCGCTCCAGCAGATACTGGATCGCCGGGTTCTGCGAGCCGGGGTTAAAGTACGGCGGCTGATACGGATCGGCCTCCAGCACCTCGTCGGCTACCGGGATGTGGCAACGGTCGCGCAGGCCCTTGAGATCATCGATCGCCAGCTTCTTCATCTGGTGGGTCGCGTTGCGCCCCGCGAAATGGCTGCCGAGGAAGTAGCCCTTGATGGTGTGCGCCAGAATAACGGTCGGCGCACCGCTGAATTCGGTGGCCGCCTTGTAGGCGTTATAGATCTTCGTGTAATCGAGACCGCCACGGCGCAGCGCCCAGATCTGGTCGTCCGTCCAATCCGCGACCATCTCGGCGGTGCGCGGATCCTGGCCGAAGAAATGCTCGCGTACGTAGGCGCCATCGTTGGCCTTGAAGGTCTGATAGTCGCCGTCACGGGTGGTGTTCATCACATTGACGAGCGCGCCCTCGGTGTCATTTTCCAGCAGCGGATCCCAGTTGGCACCCCAGATCAGCTTGATGACGTTCCAGCCGGCTCCCCGGAAGAACGACTCCAATTCCTGGATGATCTTGCCGTTGCCGCGTACCGGGCCGTCCAGCCGCTGCAGATTGCAGTTGATCACGAAGGTGAGGTTGTCGAGGCCTTCGTTGGCGGCCAGCTGAAGGGCGCCGCGCGACTCGACCTCGTCCATCTCGCCGTCGCCGAGGAACGCCCAGACATGCTGGTTGCCGGTGTCCTTGATGCCGCGGTTGTCCAGATACTTATTGAAGGACGCCTGGTAGATCGCGTTGATCGGCCCGATGCCCATCGACACGGTCGGGAACTCCCAGAAGTCGGGCATCCGACGAGGGTGCGGGTAGCTCGGCAGGCCGCGTCCACCCATCGGGCGGCTGAACTCCTGACGGAAGCCATCCATGTCGTCCTCGCTCAGCCGGCCCTCGAGCAACGCACGGGCATACATGCCCGGCGAAGCGTGGCCCTGGAAGAAGACCTGGTCGCCGCCGCCCTCGGCGTCCTTACCGTGCCAGAAATGCATCAGGCCGACTTCATAGAGGGTCGCCGCCGACGCGTAGCTGGCGATGTGGCCGCCCACTCCCACGCCGGGACGCTGCTGGCGGTGCACCTGAATGGCTGCGTTCCAGCGCAGCATGTGGCGAACTTGCTGCTCAAGTTCGGGATCGCCCGGGTAGGCGACCTCTTTCGATTTCGGAATGGTGTTGACGTAGTCGGTCGACACCAGCGACGGCACTCCGATGTGCTGATCACGGGCTCGCTCGTTCAGCCGGAGCATGACGTAACGCGCCCGGTTGCGTCCACCTGATTCAATCAGCCCATCCAGCGACTCCAACCATTCATCGGTTTCGTCGACATCGGTGTCTGGAAGGTTGGTCGGCAGGCCATTGAGCAGAGGGCCGGGTTGCTCGCGAGGAATCACGCTGAGTCCTTTCAAATCACGACAGATGTCATTTCAACACCAGGATCGTTTTCAATCTTCCCCCGAATCGCGCTGTTTCGCCAGCGGTCCGCCAATTACCGGACGCAATACCCGCCCTTGTCAGCCATCAGAGAACAGCACGGCTGATGATTCGGCCGGTTGCCGAGCTTGGCAACAAATCCTCGGCGTCAGTGGCAGCCGCTAGAATCCCGGGCATACGCCCGCGGCGCTGCGATGCTCACGACGTGTCGCAAGCGGCGTGGTTCACGATCTCGAAAGGCAGCACATATGAAACTCCGTGAGGACGCCAAGTGGTCGATCGTCATCCCGACCAGCATGGGAATCCGTATCTGTCCTGAAGATGCCCAGCCTGTGCAGACCGCGAATCGCTTTACCATGCAGGTCACCTCGGCAGAGAGCAATGTCGGATCCATCTCCAGCTACCTCGGCGAGCCGGTCAAGATCCTCACCAACTTCGTGCAGGGCAGCCCGATCTCGATGATGATCAAATCAAACCTGGCGTCGCGGTTCATGGCTTTCGAAGGCCCCGATCTGCCGCAGGGCGGCGCTTGGGGATATCGCCATCAGTTCAACATCGCCGACTCCGGCTACGGCAACCGCGGCGCCCGGGTGTGGAATGACCGCGCCGGTGAGGTGGGCCTGCAGCTCGACGCCAAGGACTTCGACTTCGACCGCATCTTTGGCGACGAGGGCGCGAAGATCGTCCACATGTCAGGGCTGATCGCAGCGCTTTCCCCGAAGACCTTGCAGTTCTGCTTGGATGTCGCTCACGAGGCTAAGAAGCATGGCGCCGCGGTCAGCTTCGATCTGAACTTCCGCGCGTCCTTCTGGGCCGGACGCGAAGAAGAGTTGCGCGCGGGGTTCACCGAGATCGCCAACAACTGCTCGATCCTGATCGGCAACGAGGAGGACTTCCAGTTGGCTCTCGGCCTGGAGGGCCCCGATGCCGGCGGCAAGGGCATCGGCGCGAAGATCGAGGGCTTCAAGGCCATGATCAACACCGCCCACGAGAGGTTCCCGGGTGTCGAGGTGTTCGCGACCACGCTGCGTGAGGTCGTCAACGCCAACCATCACCTGTGGGGCGCGATCTTGTGGGCGGACGGCGAGTTCCACGTCGCCGAGCCGCGCGACATCGGCGTGCTCGACCGCATCGGCGGCGGCGATTCCACCGTGGGCGGCATCCTGTATGGCCTGCTCAAGGGCTGGGAGCCGGAGAAGTGTCTGCAGTTCGGCTGGGCGTCCGGTGCGATCACCACCACCTTCCTCACCGACTACGCGGTGCCTGCCGATGAGGAGCAGATCTGGTCGGTGTGGGAGGGCAACGCTCGCATCAAGCGCTGAGTTGTCCCGCTGATCGAATTGGGCTCCGATGGGTGTCGTACCCGCCGGAGCCCAGTTCTTTTCGGAAGGTCCTTGGGCCCCTCCGGAGTCAGGTCCTTGGCGGCGCGGCGCCGAGCGGTAGAGTGCGCGAACAACAAGTGTTCAGGAGGTCCGATGGCTGCAAAATCCTCGATCGGAGGGGCGCGGTCGTTCTTGCCTGCTGCCCGCACCCGGGCCGCCATCGCCAAACGGTTGGCCGCCCAGGCCGGCAGAATGAGCACGGCGGTCGTCAACGAAATGGAGATCCGGCACCCCTGGTACACCAACCTCAGCGCCGAAGAGCGCTCCTGGGTCTCCATGGTCGCCAACGAAGGCATCAACGGCTTCGTGGAATGGTTCGCCGATGACGACGCATCCGAACTCGATCCGGCGCGCATCTTCAACGTCGCACCCCGCTCGCTGACCCGCAAGATCAACCTGCACCAGACCGTCGATCTGATCCGCACCACCATCGACATCGTCGAAGAGCAGATCGGCAAGCTGATGCCGCGCGGTGACCGCGGCGTGCTGCAAACCGCCATCCTGCACTACTCACGCGAGATCGCCTTCGCCTCGGCGGAGGTCTATGCCCGGGCCGCCGAATCCAGGGGCAGCTGGGACGAGCGGATCGAAGCCCTCATCGTGGACGCGGTCGTGCGCGCCGACTCCAACGAAGACCTGTTGTCCAGGGCTTCTGCCTTGGGCTGGCACACTCAGGCCCCGGTGACGGTCGCGGTCGGCGCCGCTCCCGGCGATGACGACTTTGCGGAGTTGCGCAAAGCTGCCGAGCGCCTGGGGCTGGTTGCGATGGCGGCTTTGCACGGCGATCGACTCGTCGTGGTGCTCTCCCCCAGCTCACCGGACGCCGAGCCCGACGAACAGAGCACCCTCGACTGGCTCGCCAAGCTCGCCCCTCATTTCGGTGACGGCGCGATCGTCGTGGGTCCCCTGGTTGCCGGGCTGCATCGCGCCAGTGAGTCGGCACGTGCTGCTCTTTCGGGCGCACGATCAGCAAAGGCCTGGCCCGAGGGCCCCAGAATCCTCACGGCGCGCGATCTTCTGCCGGAGCGGGCCCTGGCGGGCAACGGCCAGGCTCGCCGTGAATTGGTCGAGACGGTGTTCAAGCCACTCGTCGCCGCCGGCGGCGATCTGCTCGAAACCTGCGTGAGTTTCCTCGACCAGGGCGGATCTGTCGAGGCGACCGCCCGGGCGCTGTTCGTCCACCCCAACACGGTGCGGTACAGGCTCAAACGCATCGCCGAAGTCACCAAGCACTCCCCCAGTGCCGCCCGGGACGCCTACGTCTTGCGGCTAGCGATCACTTTGGGCCGCCAACACTCCTGAGGTTCGGATGGCGCGGAATCCCCGGCTGGGTTGCCCGGTCCGGGTTTGTATCGGATTCATAGTTGCCGCGGCCACCACTCGGCGCAGTTTGTAGAGTACGGACAATGTCCGTGTAACAAATTAGTCACGCTGCACCGCACCGGTCGTCCTATCGAGAAGGCAGGATGAAGGGGTGCTTGTAATCGCAGCTCCGGGCCAGGGTGCCCAGACCCCCGGATTCTTGTCCGAATGGCTGAAGATCGACAGCTTTGCCGATCGGTTCGCCTGGCTTTCCGCAGCAGCCGACCTCGATCTGCCCCACTACGGCACGCAGGCCGACGCCGACACCATCCGCGACACCGCGGTCGCTCAACCGTTGCTGGTCGCTTCGGCGATCGCGATCGCACACGAGTTGTTTCCGCACTCCGAATATGGTTGCGGGTCCGCTGCCATGGTGGCCGGCCACTCCGTCGGCGAGATCGCCGCGGCCGCACTGAGCGGCGCGATCACTCCCGAAGCGGCGATGATCTTCGTCCGCGAGCGTGGGCAGGGCATGGCCGCCGCCTCTGCCGTGCTACCCACCGGCATGTCGGCAGTGATCGCAGGCAAGCCGGACGAAGTACTGGCAGCCATCGAAGCAGCCGGGCTGACCCCCGCGAACTTTAACGGCTCCGGACAGATCGTTGCGGCCGGCACCCTCGAACAACTCAAGGCTCTGGCCGAGAATGCTCCGGCACGTGCCCGCGTCATTCCGTTGCAGGTCGCGGGCGCCTTCCACACCGTTCATATGGCCCCCGCATCCAAGCGCCTCGAGCTGCTGGCGCGCTCGATCTCAACCTCACGTCCGGTGACCGAACTGGTGTCGAACCGCGATGGCCAGGTCGTTGCTTCCGGCGCCGAGTATCTGGAGCGGATGGTCGCGCAGGTCACTCACCCGGTGCGCTGGGATCTGTGCATGGACACGATGGCCACCGAAGGCGTCACCGGCCTGCTCGAACTGGCACCGGCCGGCACCTTGACGGGAATCGCCAAGCGCAACCTGAAAGGTGTCGAACTGTTCAATCTCAACACCCCCGACCAATTGAACGAGGCACGCGAGTTCTGCGCGCGCCACTCGGAAGCGAAGTGAGGACGATGAGTTCCCCCATCAAGGTCTCGCAAGGCGCGACATACTCCCGGATCCTCGCCGTGGCCGGCGCCCGCGGAAACCGGGTCGTCGACAATGCAGAGATGTGCACGATCATCGACTCGTCCGATGAATGGATTCAGCAGCGTACCGGCATCATCGAGCGTCGCTGGGTCGACGACGGCCAGAACGTGCTGAGCCTGGCAATCGCAGCGGCCCGAAAGGCGGTCGAGCGCTCCGGTGTTCCGGCCGAGCAGATCGACGGGGTGCTTGTTTCGTCAGTCTCGAACACCCGCCGCTTTCCGTCGTTGGCCACCCAGGTCGCCTCGGCCCTCGGCCTTCCCAATCCGGCTGCCGCCGACCTGTCGGCTGCCTGTGCAGGCTTTTGCTACGGCATCAGCCTCGCCGACTCGATGGTGCGCACCGGGTCGGCGCACCACGTGCTCGTCGTCGGTGTCGAGGTGCTGAGCAAACAAACCAACTACACCGACCGCTCCACCGCCTTCCTCTTCGGTGACGGAGCCGGCGCAGTTGTCATCGGCCCCTCCGATACCCCGGCCATCGGGCCCGCGGTCTGGGGATCGGAGATCAACACCGCAGAGATCATCCACTCGGACGACTTCGAGGCGGGTATCGCCGGCGGTTTCGAGCCGATGATTCACATGGACGGTCACTCGGTCTTCCGCTGGGCGACCTCCTACATCGTCGAGAAGACCGTCGAGGTTCTGGAGGCGTCCGGCCTGCGACCCGATCAGCTCGACGTCTTCATCCCGCACCAGGCGAACAACCGCATCACCGATGCCATGCTGCGTCGCCTCAAACTTCCCGAGAGCGTCGTGGTGAGCCGCGACATCAAGCACATGGGCAACGCATCCGCGGCGTCCATACCGATCGCGATGGACGCCTTGCTCGAATCGGGCGAGGCCAAGTCCGGCGACAACGCCCTGGTCATCGGCTTCGGCGCCGGGCTGGTCTTCGCCGGGCAGGTCGTCGTCCTCCCCTGACAGATCAATCCGGCAACGAGCAACCGAGTGTGCTCGAGGGGCTGAAGCCCAACGGGTTCAAGGCGCGAAGCGCCGAGCGTACCTAACAAATCCACCATCCAGGCCTATCGAAAGGACAACCACCATGGCCACCACCGAGGAAATCCGCACCCAGCTCGCCGACATCGTCAACGACGTCGCCGGCGTAGACCAGGCAGACGTGCAGCTTGAGAAGAACTTCGTGGACGACCTGGACGTCGACTCGCTGTCGATGGTCGAGATCATTTACGCCTGCGAAGAGGCCTTCAACATCTCGATCCCCGATGAGGACTCGAAGTCGTTGAAGACCGTCGGCGACGCCGTCTCGTACATCGAGAAGGCCCAGAACTGAGCACTCACCTTCTTTTTCACCCACTCGGGAGCCTCCTATGACAGACATCGTCATCACCGGATTCGGCGCCATCAGCCCTCTCGGCAACGATGCACCCAGCACCTGGCAAGCACTCCTTGCCGGACGCAGCGGCATTCGTCGTATCGAGGCTGACTGGGCCCAAGATCTGCCCGTGCAGATTGCGGGCCAGATAGACACCGACCTCACTCCATGGATCTCCCGGGTGGAATCCCGCCGCCTCGACCGCGTGAGCCAGCTGGCGCTGGTCGCGGCGCGCGAGGCGTGGGCGGACGCCGGATTCGGCCTGGGCAAGGACAACCAGACCGATCCGGAACGCCTCGGTGTTTCGGTTGGCAGCGGCATAGGCGGGCTGGTCACCACTCTTGCCCAGTGGGACATCCAGCGTGAAAAGGGCGTCCGGCGGGTGAGCCCGTTCACCGTGCCGATGCTGATGGCCAACGCCCCGGCGGCCCATGTGGGCCTGCTGGTCAATGCGAAGGCCGGTATCCATGCCCCGGTGTCGGCGTGTGCTTCTTCGAACGAAGCCATCGCGCTGGGCGCCAACATGTTGCGTCTGGACGAAGCGGACGTTGTTGTGGTGGGCGGCTCCGAGGCCGTCATCCACGCGATGCCCATTGCCGCTTTTGCGCAGATGCAGGCGCTCAGCCGCCGCAATGACGAGCCCGAACGGGCTTCGCGTCCGTGGGATGTGGACCGCGACGGATTCGTCATCGGCGAGGGCGCGGCCATGATGGTCATCGAAACCCTGGCCTCGGCCAAGGCACGTGGCGCCAAGATCTACGGCACGCTGGGTGGCTACGGCATCAGCGCCGACTCACACGACATCGTGCAGCCCGAGCCCACCGGCCACGGGCAGCTGTCGGCAATGAACAAGGCACTGCGCAACGCCGGTCTGGAGCCGAGCGACATCAAGCACGTCAACGCCCACGGCACCTCGACCCCGCAAGGCGATGTGACCGAAGCGAAGTCGATAGCGGAGGCGCTCGGTTCAGCGGTCGGCGATACGGTGGTGACCTCCACCAAGTCGATGACCGGGCACCTGCTGGGTGGCGCCGGAGCTCTGGAGACCTTCGCCACCGTGATGGCGCTGCACGAGCGCGTATCGCCGCCCACCATCAACCTCGACAACGAGGAGCCCGACCTCGAGATCCAGATCGCCGGCAACGTGAAGCGTGCGCTTCCCGCAACCGGCCCGCTGGCAGCCCTCAACAATTCGTTCGGTTTCGGTGGCCACAACGTGGCGCTGGCCGTGACCAACGACAACGTCACCGACTGAGCAGGTTCAATCGGACGATAAAGGTGGCTCGACCCGGGATCCCCGGCCGAGCCACCTTTTCATTTTGTTCAGCGTGTAATAGAGGCTGTTGCAGAATGCGCATTTGCCGTAGCCTGGCCCTGATATTCGGGCCCTGAAGTGCAGCCGCTTGGCGCATCTAGTTGTCGTGACTGGTTGTCGTGACCGGTCGAAACCGCAAAAGCTAGAGGTTCATCAGCGAACCGTTGCGTCACCTCCTGATCCGGTATCTGGCCGCGCTGTTATCGGTTAAGACGCCGCATCGTCATCAGTGAAGACGACGTGCTTCACCGACTGCATCTGACGGACTGGCATCGCGGCCACAAGTGAGGCAGAATCAATAAGTAAATCGAACATCGCGTTCCATCACCAGGTCGCTCGCACAGGCTGCAGGGGAAGGCACACCTGAAGCGAGAGGAGCCGGGATGGGAACCATGTCGCGTGGAGTCGTATTCGTGCACTCGGCGCCAGCCGCGCTGTGCCCGCACATCGAATGGGCGATCGGCGCGGTCGTCGGCATGCCTGTGAACCTGGAATGGATCGAACAGCCGGCAGAACCCGGGATGTTGCGCACCGAATATTCCTGGACAGGTCCGCAAGGCGCCTCAGCAGGTCTGGCGAGCGCGCTGCGCGCCTGCCAGCGCGTCCGGTTCGAGGTGACCGAGGACGCCACCCCCGCCGAGGAGGGGCAGCGCTATGCCTTCACCCCTGAGCTCGGTGTTTTTCACGCCGTCACGGGCCCGCACGGAGATATCCAGATCTCTGAACACAGGCTGCGGACAGCCATGGCCACGGCCGCTCACGGAGGCATCAGCCTGGAAGACACACTGAGCGAGTTGCTCGGCGAACCGTGGGATGACGAGCTCGAAGTCTTCCGCTATGCAGGCGAGGACACGCCGGTTCGTTGGCTGCACCGAGTGGGCTGAGCGGCGCTCTGGCGCGAGAAGGCCGCCTGAATAGATGACTCGGACTTCGGTTATGCAGACGAGAACGCGCAGGTTCGTTTGGGCCGCACCGAGTGGGCTGAGCGGCGCTACGGCGCGGGAAGCTCGTCCGGGTAGACGATCTGGATCTCGGTGATCGTTTTCGGAAAGTCTCTCCGGTTATTGGTGATGAAGCGCTCGGCACCGGAGACCACCGCAGCGGCGAGATGCGTGGCATCTGCCACCCGCAGCCCGTACGCAACTGCGAATGTCAAAGCCAATCGCGCGGTTGATTCATCGACCGGATAGAGATCGAGATGGCCGAGCAAGTCGGCGAGGATGCTCAGCTCGTCCGACTGAGGGTCACGACGCAGAGGCTTAGCCAGCACCTCGGTCAGCAGCAGCAAAGATCCACAACCAGCAGAATCGTCAGCGCATGCTTCGATAAGCCGCCGTACGCGCGTTCCCAGCACATGTCGTGGTGCCGCTGCATAGATGATCACGTCGGCATCGAAGGCAGTGAGGGCGGTCACTCCGCCGCGGCCCTGTCGGCATAAATGCCTTGAACCAATTCTTCTGCTCGCTCGGGACTGATCGATGCATCGCCTATAGGCCTCGTACGGGCCTGCGCGAGCATCTCGCCGATCTGATCGGCCTGTTTCCAGGCTTCTCGAGCGCGATGTCGGCTCGCGAATTCGGGGCTGACCAACACAGCGACCACTCGTCCATGACGTGTAATGGAAACCTCCTCACCGGCCTCCACCAAATCGAGCTGAGCGGGTAACGTCTGGCGGGCCACCGTTGCGCTGATCGTCGTCATGCGGCAATTGTACAGTAACGTACACATCTGTACGTAGGGTGAGACGTCCTACCGGACCGTCACTGACGGCCCGAGTTCTGTCGGGCTTTGCGCTAACTTGGGCCACATGAGCACCGCCGATCAGCAGCCGATCATTGCCCCTTATGGTTCGTGGAAATCACCCATCACCTTGGACGAGGTGATCGCCGGCGGTGCGTCCATCAGTGAATTGGTCGCAGATCAGGGCGCGCTCTACTGGCTCGAGTCGCTGCCCGACGAGAACGGACGCACCACGGTGATGCGGCTGGACATCACCCCAGCTGTCGGTGACACCGAGCAGCAGCCAGAAACCGGCCTGAATCACAACCGGGACTCAGCGACGCAACCGGCCGTCCTGGATTCGTCGACCCGGCCCCGGCAAAGGGACGATCACGGAGCTGCACCAGGAAGATGTGAGCAGCTGACCCCCGCCGCATCGGTGCGCTCCAGAGTCAACGAATACGGCGGCGGCGCCTATGACGTGCACGGCGGATATCTTGCCTGGTGCGATGACAATGACCAGATGGCGAAGCTGCGCTTTCCGGACGGCACCGTTACTGCCCTCACCAGAAGCGACGGCGACGTTCGCTACGGCGACCTGCGGGTCTATCCCGAGATCGCCGCGGTGCTGGCAGTTCGCGAGGACCACCGGGTTGTGGGCGACGCGAAGACCACCCTGGTCGCTCTGCATTGGCCGGACCCCGGCGCATTCGGGCCGGTGGACGATGATCCGGACGAGAACGACGTCCAAGGACAAGCTCCGATCAACCGGTCAGCTGAGACACCCGGAAGATCGGATGCAGCGGGCTTCGGGCCCCAACCGCACGCCGGCCCATCAGGCACGGTGTTCGCCGGTTCGGAAGCGAATCAACCGGTGCGCGAACACGTCCTCGCCCAGGGGGCCGACTTCTACGCCAACCCCGCATTGTCATCCCACGGGCGCCTGGCCTGGCTGGAATGGAATCAGCCCGCAATGCCGTGGGACTCCACCGAGCTCAAGGTCGCTCGTCTCGACGCCTCCGGCGATCAGTGGCGGCTCGACGGCATCCAACTGATCGCAGGCATCCCCGATGCGGGCCTCGACGGCATCGCCGTGCAGCACCCGCGCTGGAACGCCGATGGCAGCCTTATTTTCGCCAGTGATCTGAGCGGCCATTTCCAGCTTCATGAATGGTCCGAGGATCCGGCGCGCTGTGCCCAGGTGCGGCAACTGACCACCGGCCCGGCCGATCACGACCTGCCGATGTTCGTGCTCGGCAACCATGCCACCGCTGCGCTCGGCGACGACCAGGTGCTGACCTGGCGTTTGGACGACGGCCTGTGCCACCTGGAGATCGTCTCGCGCGCTGGTGAATCTGCCAGGAGGCTTGCGGGCGTTTCGGCAGTGGAATCGGTCGCCAGCTCGGGCGGCGCCGGATACGCGATCGTCCAACGTGCCAACGGGCATACCGCCCTGGTGCACGTCGAGCCTGACGGCTCGCTCGAGGTCGTGCATTCGGTCGGAGATCGGCCCGATCGCGCCGTCACGTCGATTGGACGCTCGCTGAGCTTCGATGGTCGGCAGGGCGCCGTCCAGGCCTGGTACTACCCGCCCACGAACGACGATTACCTGGGCCCGAAGGGCCGTCGTCCACCCGCCGTGCTGCGAGTACACGGCGGGCCCACCGCGATGGCAACCAACGGCTACTACCCCACCATCCAGTTCTGGACCTCACGCGGCATCGCCGTCATCGACGTCAACTATTCGGGGTCGGCAGGTTTCGGGCGCGACTGGCGCAACCGGCTGCGAAACAACTGGGGCGTGGCCGACGTGCAGGACTGCATCGACGCCGCCGACGCCGCCATCGACGCGGGGCTGATCGATCCCGGACGCATCGCCATCGCCGGTGGTTCGGCCGGAGGTTTCACCGCACTGCGCGCCCTGATGGACAGCGACCGGTTCGCCGCCGGCATCACCCGCTATGGTGTGACCGATCTGAAGGCCCTGGTGGGAGGCCACAAGTTCGAGGCGCGCTACCTGGATTCCCTGATCGGCCCGTGGCCCGACGACGAGGCCGTCTACGAGCGGCGCTCCCCCATCAACACGCTCGACCGCCTCAACAAGCCGATCCTGATCTTGCAGGGCACCGATGATCCGGTCGTTGCGTTGAGCCAATCGACGGCGCTCGCCGAGGCGGCCAGAAGCCGCAAACTGCCGATGGCCATCAGGATCTACGAAGGCGAGGGACATGGCTTCCGCGGCGCTGACGCGAAGCGCGACTCGCTGGCTGCCGAACTCAGTTTCCTCGCCCAGATCTTCGGGTTCACTCCCGCGGACGATCTGCCCGACCTGACGATCGAGAACCTGCGCTGAACTAGGGCCAGCGGGCGGCCAAGGAGATCACCCCGGCACCGGCGAGCACGCTCAGCAGCAGCGCATACATCGCGAACCGATCGGTGACCTCGACGAGTTCTTCGTCGTAGCCGATCGAGCTGGCGATGGTCTGATAGACCCCGCGCAGGTCGCCGATCGATTCGGCCGAATATTTCTTGCCCCCGGAGTTCTTCGCGATCTGCGACAACTCCGCATGATTCACCGGAACCGGGACGCGCACGCCTTCCTCGTAGACGTAGCCGCCGGCGGTGCCGTAGGCGATGGCATAGATCGGAACATTCTGTTCCTTCGCTTCGGTGGCGGCATCGGCGGAATCGCGTCCGATATTGGTGTAGCCGTCCGATAACAGCACGATCGCGCCGGGGGCCGGATCGTCCGGGTGGTCGGGGTCGGGCGGGGCGAGCTGCAGCGTGTCGAGCGAGGTGTAGATGGCTTCGCCGATCGCGGTGGCGGGTTCCAGCTCGATGGCATCGATGGCCGATTTCACGGCCGTGTGATCGGTTGTCGGGGCCGCAGCGATCTGTGCCGTGCCCGAAAACGTCACCAACGCGATGTTGAAGCTCGCCGGCACCATATCGACGAATTCCTTCGCCGCCGTCTGGGCCGCCTCGATCCGGCTCGGCGAGACATCCTCTGCCCTCATCGATCTCGAAATGTCGATCGCGACCACCACGGTGGCGCGCTCCCGGGGCACCTGGGTGATGTCTTGCGGCTGCGCATAGGCCAACACCAGTGAGGCCATCGCCAGCAGCGACGCCCCCACAGAAATGTGCCGCTTCAGTGCGGAGTCTTTCGGTATCACCAGATCCAACCGGGTCTTGCCGCGGCGCCTGGTGCCGGTTTGCAGTCTGCTCCCGACGATCAGGTAAAAGACCAATACCGCGGCCACCAGCAGCAAAAGCCACAGCCTGCCGGGATGCATGAACTCCAACATCGGTATCATCACGGCCACCTAGCTGCCATCGAGACTGCGCCCAGCGACGCGACGAAAGCAAACGCCAGTGCATATAACGCCCACCGCGCGGTCACTTCCTTCTTCACATCTTCATAGGTGACATCGGAGTTCATCTGATCGTAGGCGTCGTTCAGATCGCCGGCCGACTTCGCGTCCACCGCGGTTCCCCCGGACTCGCTCGCGATCGAACTCAGCAGCTCGGTGTCGGGGGCCACGTTGAAACGTTGCCCGTCGAGGTCCACATACCCGTTCATGGTGCCGAAGGCGATCGTATTGATCGGCACCTCTTGTTCTTTGGCGCTCGCGGCCGCCTGATTCGGATCCGTCTCGCCGCCGGTGTTGCCGCCATCCGAGAGCAGGATGATCATGCCCGGGGCGGGGTCTTCGCCCTCCTCGCCGGGTGCGTGCGCGATCGCGTCCAGACTCGCCACGATAGCGTCGCCGATGTTGGTGCCATCCTCAAGCTCGAGAGCATCGATGTAGCGAGTGATCGAACCACGGTCATTGGTGGGCTGCGCCAGCACCCTAGAGTTGCCGGAAACCGCGACCAGCGCCACGTTGTAGGACGCGGGAAGTTGCGCGATGAAATCCTTCGCGGCCTGTTTCGAAGCGTCCAGCCGGTCGGGATCGATGTCCGTCGCCTGCATCGACTGCGACAGATCAAGGGCCAGCACGATCGTCGCCCGTTCTCTGGGCACCTTCTCGGTGCCTGCCGGCCGCGCCCACGCGCCGCCGATGGCGACCAGCGAGCACAACGCCATCGCCACCGACACATGTCTGCGCCACTGGGACTGCCGGGGCAACACCGCACCGACGATGCCGGTCTGGGTATAGCGCATGCCGCGGTTGCGCTTCAGCCGGAGCAAGAAGATGTAGGCGATGATCAGCACCGGCAGAATCAGCAGCGCCCACAGGCGTCCCGGGTTGAAGAACTCCCACAACCAGACCTGGGTGGTGTCGCCGGTCACTTGCTCACCCCCTGCGGAGGCTGATGCAGCACGGCGGCGGTCTGCCGGTAGGTCAGCACGAAGCGTGCGATATCGGTCACCCAATCTCGGTCGGTTTGCAACTTGATATGCCCGACACCTGCGCGCCGCATCGCGGCGGCCGTCCGCTCTCGTTGGGCCGCCGATGCCCGGTCGATCACCTTGCGGGCCCTCGGATCAGAGGTATTGACGAACCGGGCGAAGTCGGTCTCCGGATCACGGATCAGCAGCTCGCCCACATCGGGAAACTCCATCTCACCGGCGTCGATGACCTCGACGCACAGCACCTGGTTGCGCACCGCGAGCCTGCGCAGCGGACGCTCCCAGCTCGGCGGGGCCTGGGGATCGAGTTCTTCGTCCCCCGGATCGAGGAAGTCGGACACCACGACCCGCATTCCGCGGCGGCGCTGCGTCCGGATCAATGCCTCGATGCCCTCCGGCAGGCCGAGCGTGGCCGGCTGATTGTCCTTTTCGATCGGGTCTTCCAGCAGCTTACCGAGCAAACCGTAGAGAGCTTGTCGTCCGGATCTCGCGGGAAAGCGCTTCACCGAATCGGAGTGCATTACCATGCCACCGAAGCGGTCGCCCATCTTCTGGCTGATGAATCCGAGGGTGGCGATGGCGGCGATGCCGAGGTCTCGTTTGGTCACGCCTGCAGTACCCCAGTTCATCGACGGGGTCGCGTCGAGCAGCGCCCAAACCTCGAGTTCGCGGTCAGCCATAGTGTCGCGCACGTGCGGCACGGTGGTGCGGGCAGTGACCGCCCAATCCATCCGGCGCACATCGTCTTGGCCCGGCACATACAGCCTGGCGTCGTTGAGATCGGAGCCCGGGCCCGGCAGCAGACCCAGGTGGTCGCCCTGCAAGAAGCCTTCGAGCCGGCGGACGACGGTCAGCTCCAAGCGGCGCAATGCGGCTTCCGGGGCGAGTTTGTTCAGCGGGACGGTCGGGCCGGTGGGTTCGCGCAGCACGCTGCCGGCCGCCCCCACATCGTGGCGTCCGTTGGCCTTGGTGGTCCCGGTCTTCGAGACGGTGAAATCAGGTCCGCTCATCTATCGCCCGAAGCTCACTCGTAGCTCGGCTGGTGACGGTGCTGGGTGCGGGCCTGAGCGCGCTGTTCCTGATTCCAGACCGGCGTCGGCGCGGGCACCATGGCAAGAATCCGCTCCACGACCTGCAAGGCAGAAATATTGTCGGCGATGGCGTCGAAGCTGAGTACCAGCCGGTGAGCCATCACGTCCTTGGCGATGGCCTGCACATCGGTCGGCAGCACGTAGTCGCGCCCATGGATCAGTGCGACGGCTCGCGATGCCGCGGTCAGGCCCAAGGTGGCGCGTGACGAGTTGCCGATCTGGATCACCCGTTCGAGGTCGGGCATGTTGAATTCGCCGGGGTTGCGGGTGGCCAGCACCAGCCGAACGATGTACTCGGCGACCAGGTTGTGCACGAAGACGTGCGAGGCCATGTTCTGCAGTTGGAAGGTGAGCCCCGGATTGAGGATCTGCCGGGGCACCGGGGCACTCACCGACATCCGGCGCAGAATCTCGAACTCCTCGTTGCCCTTCGGGTAGGGCACGTCGACCTTGAGCAGGAAGCGGTCGCGTTGCGCCTCGGGCAGCGGATAGACACCTTCGGATTCGACCGGGTTCTGGGTGGCGATCACGATGAACGGCTTCTTCATCGGGTAGGTCTGGCCGGCGATCGATACCTGCTTCTCGGCCATCAGTTCGAGCATTGCGGATTGAACCTTGGCGGGCGCGCGGTTGATCTCATCGGCCAGCACGAAGTTGGTGAAGACCGGGCCGAGCTCGATGTCGAAGGTTTCCTTGGACGCCTGATAGACGCGGGTGCCGACGATGTCCGAGGGCACCAGATCGGGGGTGAACTGAATGCGGGCGAAGGATCCGCCCACGACCGTGGCGAAGGTCCGCACGGCCAGCGTCTTCGCCGTGCCGGGGACGCCTTCCAGCAGGATGTGGCCTTGGGCCAGCAGCCCGGCCATCAACTGCTCGACCATGTGCTCCTGGCCGACGATGACTCGCTGTACTTCGGCGATCGCCTCCCCCACAGCCTTCGCGGCATCTTGGGTGGACAGCGGGGGCTGATTGCCTGGCGTGCTCGTCAACGTTCTCTCCTGTGGCTGAGTGGCCGCGTGGTGGGCGATCTCATCGAACCCGGGTCCGGGTTAAGCGTCCCTGCCACGATACCCCGCCCGAGACCAGGCCCGGGAGCGTGATCGGTTGAATGATGGTCCTTCACTTCGGGATAGCCCGTAAATGTGGTGAGATTGGCTCGATGTCCGATTCGCCAGTTGATCAACCCGGCAGCCCGTCGCCTGCACGCGGCCCGAACGCGTCTGCGTCCGCGCCCGGACCCGAGGCGCTGCAGGCCGTTCCGCTGCTGGTCAGCGATCCGCCGAAGATCGGCGACTTCTGGTTGGACGCCCGGCTCACCGGCCGCGAGTCCGGTGTGGTCTACCTCGCCCATGCCGATGATCAGCCCGAGGTGATGCTGATCGTGCTGGCCGAGGGCGCTTCCCGTGATCCTGCGGCACGTGACAGGTTGGCAGGCGAGGTCAATAAGCTGCATGCCGAATCGGTTGCGGCTCGCGGCGGCGACGGGCAGGACGGCGGCCGTCTCGGATACAAGTACCGTAGTGAGGCCGATGATCCGGTTTCTCCGGAGGATTCCCCGATTGCGCCGTGGGTGGCGCTGTTCTACGACGGCTCGACAGATGCGAGGGCCGAAGCCGATCGGTTGCTGCGTTCGGTCGACCTGTCGAGCACCCCGGAGTTGGGTAGCCCCGCCGGCCCCGACTATCGCTTGCACTGGCTGGACGACTCGCGTCCGGGAGCCTGGCGGGTCTGGCCCGCCGTGTGGCCGGGCCGCCACGACCGTACCGGCTGGGTTCCGTTGGCGGTGTCCTGGTCGTTGACGATTCTCTTGTGTGGGCTGGCACTGCTGATCGCGGTGCTGCTCTTCCAGAATTCTCCCCCCGAGTCACCGCAACCGCCGGTGCCGACCAACCAGAGTCAAAGTGCCTCCGGAGGCGGCTCGGGTTCTGATTCCGGCTCGCCGGAGGAATCTGGTTCGGAATCAGGATCGCCCGAAGAATCGGGTTCCGACTCGGGATCGCCTGAATCCAGCGGTTCGGACGCCAGCGGCGGCGAGAGCTCTCCGGGTGAGGATGGCTCCCCCAGCAAGGAACCGTCGATGGGCACCGGTGGTGAGGGATCGGCTACCGATACCCAGCCCCCGACTTCGGCGAATACCAGGCTTTGATCAGCGCCATGAATCCGTTCGGTCTCAATGCTCCCCTCGTCACCGGCGTTCAGCAAGAGCCGTGTCCTCCGGCTGGGTCCTTGGCGACCGATTGGCTCGGCGGCCTCCTCGTCGCCGGTGTTCGGCCGGGCGTGAGGCGGACAGGATCGGCGGCCTGCACTCCATGAATCCGTTCGATCTGATCGCCACCGATTTGGACGGCACATTTCTCGATGACGCCAAGCGGATTCCCGAGATGAACGCGCACGCGATTCAGGTGGCTGCCGCTCGTGGCATACCGACGGTCTTCGCGTCCGGTCGTCCGTTGCGCTGGTTCGGGGTCTTGGACGACCTGACTGCGGGGCTGGGCTGGGCGATAGCCGCCAACGGTGCCGTTACCTTCGACCTGGCTTCCGGACAGGTGGCGCACGTTCGTCCGATGGACCCCGAGGCGACGCTGCGGGCCGCACTGCTGCTCCGTGAGCGGGTACCCGATGCGGTCTTCGCGGCCGAATACCTGACGGATTGGGGAACCGAACCCGACTTCGCAAGCTTTACCCGCGAGATCGATGCCGACTTCCAAGCTCCACTTGAGGCGTTGCTGGCACGAGGGCCGATCGTCAAGCTGCTCGTGGTCGATCCGCGCACCCGCACCGATGAGCTGGCCGCCATCGCCACTCCGCTGATGGCAGACCACCTGACCGTGACCTTCAGCTACATCTCCGAGGTCGGCATGCTGGAGATGTCGGCACCGGGGGTCAGTAAGGCGCTCGCGCTACGCGAGCTGCTTGCCGATCTACGGCTTGCGCCCGAGCGGATGCTCGCCTTCGGCGACATGCCCAACGACCTGCAGATGCTCGATCTGGCCGGCCTCGGCTACGTGATGGAGACCTGTCACCCGGCGATGCTGGACGCGGGCTTCCCCATCGCCGGCGATAACAACTCGGGTGGGGTCGGACGCACGATTCTGCGCCTGCTGGGTGAGCAGTAAAGAAGGTGCCCGCCGCCCTGTTGCTGGACGACGGGCATTCCTTGAACTGACCTACAGCATCCTGGTCATCTGCTGTTCTCGGTTTTGGGATGGTCGTGCCTGCCCGGAAGCAAACCTCTGTTTTCGGTTTGCGCCGGCAACCATCACCATCCTTCACCAGACAAAGTAGCGGCTGCAGTCAAGATTCAGCTGATTCCGGATAGGGGCGGTCGTGGTTGCCGGAAAGCAAGCGTCTGTTTTCGGTTTGCGTCGGCAACCATCACAGCCCTTCACCAAGTTCAGCGGATGTCGAAACGATCCAGATCCATCACCTTTGCCCAGGCGGCGACGAAATCGCGGACGAATTTCTCGGCCGCGTCGTCCGAGGCATAGACCTCGGCGACCGCGCGCAGTTCGGAGTTCGAGCCGAAGACCAGGTCGGCGCGGGTGCCAGTGAACCTGCGCTCACCGGTGGCGTCGTCAATGGCCTCGAACGCGTACGAGCCCGGGTCGAGTGGTTTCCAGGTGAGTGTCATGTCCAGCAGATTCACGAAGAAGTCATTCGTCAACGCACCCGGACGATCGGTGAGCACACCGTAGTCGGAGCCGTCCCAGTTGGTGCTGAGCACCCGCAAACCACCGATCAGCACGGTCATCTGCGGAGCAGACAGCGTCAGCAGATTGGCCCGATCGACCAGCAGGAACTCGGCCTGCTTGCTCATCGCGCGACGGCTCTGATAGTTGCGGAAACCATCGGCCCACGGCTCCAAGTAGCCGAACGATTCGACATCGGTCTGCTCCTGGGTGGAATCGGTGCGGCCCGGAGTGAACGGCACCTGAATGTCGTAGCCGGCCGCCTTCGCGGCCTGCTCCACCCCGACATTGCCGGCCAGCACCACCAGATCGGCGAATGACACCTGCTTGCCACCGGAGGCCTGAGCATTGAAGTCGGCCTGAATGCCTTCCAGCACGCCGATGACCTTGTTCAGCTGCTCGGGATTATTGACCTCCCAGCTGCGCTGCGGCTCGAGACGGATGCGTCCGCCGTTCGCGCCACCACGCTTGTCGGAGCCGCGGAATGAGGACGCCGCAGCCCACGCCGTCGACACCAGCTCGCTCACCGAGAGGCCGGAACCGGCGATCTGCTGCTTGAGCTGTGCGACGTCGGCAGCGTCGATCAGCTCGTAGCCGCGAGCCGGTATCGGATCTTGCCAGATCAGGTCCTCGTCGGGCACGTCGGCGCCGAGGTAGCGCGACTTCGGGCCCATATCGCGGTGGGTCAGCTTGAACCAGCCGCGACGGTAAGCCTCGGTGAAGGCTGCCTGATCGTCCTTGAAACGCCGGGAGATCTTCTCGTAGGTCGGGTCGACTCGCAGCGACAAATCGGTGGTGAGCATGCGCGGCTCCCGGCGTCCATCACCTTGGGCCATCGGCACCATGTCGGAGCCCGCACCGTCTTTCGGACGCCAGTGGTAGTGGCCGCCCTCACCGGTGGTGAGCTCCCATTCGTAGGCGAACAGAATGTGGAAAAACTCGTTGTCCCAGCGAGTCGGGTGATAGGTCCAGGTCACTTCGAGGCCCGAGGTGATGGCGTCGTTACCGCTGCCTTCGCCGTAGTCATTCGACCATCCCAGGCCCATTTTCTCCAGGGGCGCGCCTTCGGGGTTCGCGGCGACATGCTCACCATCAGGGGCAGCACCGTGGGTCTTGCCGAAGGTGTGGCCTCCGGCGATCAGCGCGACGGTCTCTTCGTCGTTCATGCCCATCCGGGCGAAGGTCTCGCGGATGTCGATCGCTGCCTTCACCGGGTCGGGCTCGCCTTCCGGGCCTTCCGGGTTGACGTAGATGAGGCCCATGGTGGTCGCACCGAGCGGCTTCTCCAGGTCGCGTTCGCCGGTGTAGCGCTCTTCGGTGCCCAGCCACGACTTCTCCGAGCCCCAGTAGACATCGTCGTCCGGCTCCCACGTTTCGGGACGACCGCCGCCGAAGCCGAAGACGGGCATGCCCATGTGCTGGTGGGCGACGTTTCCGGCCAGAATCATCAGGTCGCCCCACGACAGCGACTTGCCATACTTCTTCTTCACCGGCCACAGAATCCGGCGGGCCTTGTCGAGGCTGACGTTGTCGGGCCAGCTGTTCAGCGGGGCGAACCGCTGCTGGCCGGTGCCCGCTCCACCGCGTCCGTCGAACACGCGGTAGGTGCCGGCGGCATGCCAGGCCATCCGGATGATCAGCGGTCCGTAGTAGCCGAAGTCCGCGGGCCACCAGGGCTGCGAGTCGGAAAGCACGGCGTCGATGTCTTTCTTGACTTCTTCGAGATCGAGCGCCTCGAAGGCCTGTTTGTAGTCGAAGTCGGCCCCCTGCGGGTTCGCCACATCGGGGTTCTTGGCCAGGATCTTGAGGTTGAGCCGGTCGGGCCACCAATCCCGGTTCGTCGTGCCGTATTCGCCGCCGTGCTCGGGCTCATCGCCGCCACCGATGACGGGGCATGTCATCTCGTCGCTCAACTTTTGTCCTTCCGTGAGGTGTTGTTTTCAAAAATGCGCATAACGATCCTCACCGTAGTTGTGTTGAATGGCCGGGCAGTTCCGAATTCACCACCAGCGGAACGTTGAGGGCCATCGCCCCGCGGACGAGCTATGACCGGACCCAAGAATTGTGCCCCAAGCCGGCTTGAGGTGGACAGGGCCATATCACAGCATCCGCGCATGGACAGGGTGCTCGCCCTGGCATGGGCGAGAACCCTGTCGAAGACCATGAATTCGTGCGGATTCTTAAAGTCTCAATACCCGATGGAGACGCTGCCGTAGGTCGTATCGATGCTCCGCCGGACTTCTGAGGTTGCGCAACCTCTTATGCGGTCACCGGACCGACGGTCAGCAGCTTGATATCTTCGTTCTTGCAGCCGGCCGTTCCGGTGTACTCGGCGAAGACGGCTTCGGTTTGATCAGGCGGGTAGATACGGAAACCTTCGACAGGTTCCGCATCGCATTCATCCGGGTCGTAGGTGCCGAATTGGCCCACCTGTAACGCGGCGGAGGCCGACCCACCGGGGGCCAAGGTCACCGGTGCAGCTTGCTGGGATTCGTCGCGTTCGGCAGGAGCGCCGATCTGGGTCCCGTTGCCGCCCCCGACGAAGGAGACGCCGGGGAAGCCGTTCATCGTGCACTCGATGTCGGAGGTATTGGTCAGAGTGATGGTCATGCCGAAGGTGCCGGCGGCACCGCCGCCTTCCGCGGTCGCAGCGCTCGCGGTGAGCTGGCTGGCGGCACAGACGCCTTCAGGAGCAGGCTCCTGCCCCCCTGTCCCAGTCGGCTCAGCGCTTGGTGCCGGCGATTCGGTCTCACTGGGCATTGGCGAGGACGCCGATGGCGACACCGCGGTGGAGGACGCGGATGGGCTCGGTGAGGCGGAATCGCCCGTATCGGACGACGAACAACCCGCCGCTCCCAGCACCATAAGCGATGCCGCAGCGATGGAAAATCCTGTCTGCATCGTTTTTCTCATGGACCCACGTTACGACGCTGAAGCCGATATTTCTTCCGCGGCACGAAGCTCGACATAGCGGGCGTCATCGAACTTGTTGGTGGTTTCGGACATCATGAGCCTTAGACTCCGGGATCGATCTCCCACTGGCCGATGGATTCGAACTGACCTGTGCTGGCTTCAACGATCAGCACCGACGGGCCGGGATCAAGCGTGATGGACGCCGCAGCCGAGCTGCCACCGCTGATCGGTGCCTGATCGAGCAGCGTGGTCGAGGCGCCATCGGTGATCTGCCGCACGGTCACTTCGGTACCCACGCCGTCCGGCGGCACGCCGTCGCCGCCGCTGATCGTCCGCGTCTCTCCGAAGCCGCCGTAGATCATGCACCGTTCGCCCTCCCCCGCATTGCCGAGCCTGGCCACCCCCAGCTCGAGGCACTCAGAAATCGGCATCACAAGCACTTCGAAATGAACGAGCGTCGTGACGGATACCTTGGCCGCATTCTCCAAATCGGAGCCCGGCAATCCGAAGGTAAGCGGGCCATAGTCCAGCGCGTCCATCTGCGCCAGCTCCCGCCCCTGATCGTCCTTGATCGTCAACGTGAAATATGATCCGTCCGCCATCTGAGTGATCACACCGGCGTCAGGCAGATCGAATTCATAGTCTTGTTCGTCCTCGATCACGATGTCATCGAAACCGCCGTAGATGTCGTCAATCGCAGCTTTCAGAGCATCTTCCTCCAAGGGAGGAGTATGAGCCGGAGCAGACCCACCCGATCCGCAACCGCTCAGCCCGGTAGCGATCGCCAACCCAAAGGCCACCAAAACCGCCCTGAACCGCAACCTGTGAGATTTCTGCTGCGAGCGCATCAGTAGGGGCTCCTATCGAAAGGCTGTGACGTCACTGTCTACGGCCCAGCGTTTCACACCCATAATCCAGCGTCAACGCGCTTGTCACGCAACACTCGGGTCTCAGATCTTCTGTGAGTATTCGGGGTGTTCCTTGACCGGGATCATCACTATCAAGCCGAGAATCAGCACCGCCACGATGCCGAGAATGCCCCAGTACTGGGTGTTCTGCTGCCCAGTGATACGGGCTCCGAGCCAGATCGCGACACCGAACAGAGCCGGCGACAAGAACGAGACCACTCGTCCGGTCGTGGCATATAGACCGAAAACCTCACCCGATTTGCCTTCGGGAATCAGCCGCGCCAGGAAACTCCTGGACGCCGACTGAGCGGGCCCGACGAACATGCACATCACCAGACCGCCGACCCAAAACACCATCGGACCATGCGAATGCAGCACGAAGATCAGCGATCCGGTCACCGCGAGCACCGACAACGAGATCAGGATGACCCGCTTGGGGCCGAGCTTGTCGTCCAGCAGGCCAAGAGCGATCGTCGACAGCCCGGCGATGATATTGGCGGCGGCACCGAAGATCACCACATCGCCGCTACTGAACCCGAAAGTTCCAGCTGCGATCACCGCACCGAAAGCGAAGACGCCGGCCAACCCATCGCGGAACAGCGCCGATGCGGCGAGGAAGAACACCGTGTGGCGGCTGGCCTTCCACAACCGGAGAACGGTATTGCCAAGTTCAGAATATGAGGCCGCTACCGGACCCAGCCACGCCCAGATGAAGCGCGGCTTGCGGCCTGCGAATTTCTTCGCCGCCGGCATCGGTTTGCGGAGCGGCGCTGGGCGATCGTGAATATTCACGAAGGTTGGGATGGTGAACAGCAGCGTCCACAAACCGCAGACGATCATTGACACGCGAATATCCATGCCGTCGTCGCTGGTGATGCCGAACCAGCCGACATCGGGCTGAATGAGGCCGAAGTAGATCACCAGCAGCACCACGATGCCGCCGAGATAGCCCATCCCCCAGCCGAATCCCGACACCCGGCCGACGTTCGCTTGGCCCGCGACCTCGTCGAGCAGCGAGTTGTAGTTCACCCCGGCGATCTCGCTGACAATCGATCCCACCGCCAACAGGCCGAGGCCCAACCACAGATAGGACGGGTCGGGTTTCACGAAGAACAGTGCCGCCGAGATCAGCGCCAGCGACCAGGTGAGCCCTTTCAGCACCGTGACTGTTCGTCCGCTGCGGTCGGTCGTCTGCCCCAGCACAGGAGCAGCCAGCGCAACCATGAGGCCAGCGATCGTGGTCGACACCGAAAGCGCCTGCGAGGTGTGGTTGGTTTCCCCGAAGGCCGAGCCGGTGATGTAAACAGCGAAGACGAACGTGGTGATGACCGTGTTGAACGGCTGGGTGCCCCAATCCCACATCGCCCAGCTGATGATCTTCTTTTTGGAGACGCTCTTCGGCCGGCCCAGCGCCGTCGCGGGTTCCAATGATCCGCCTGCGGCGCTAGTCACTGCACTGCCACCTTCGCGTCAGCACAACGGAGCTTAACCAGGTAATCCCTGGCCACCACGCCGCTACGGGCCCGAAACGTGTGCTTGCGCGAACGGTCACGTGGATAGCAGGACCCGGCTTCGCTATTACGCGACTTGCCGGACCCACACGGCATCATCGCCTGACTGTCCGACTCGGCATCCTCACTACGTGGAGCACCGACGTGCTCTGGATGCCGCCTGGCGAGCGCCCGCCTCATGCGTCAATCCGTTCATCGTCGAGTTGGTAGGCGCCCTCGATGATGAACTCCTTGCGGGGCGCGACCTCGTTGCCCATCAGCATCTCGAAGGTGCGCTCGGCCTGCGCGGCGTCGTCCACCGTGAGCCTGCGCAGCAGTCTGCCGCGCGGGTTCATCGTGGTGTCGGCCAGCTGGTCGGCGTCCATCTCACCGAGGCCCTTGTAGCGCTGCGGCTCCTTGAAGGACTGGCCCTTCTTGGTGAGTTCGGCCAGCTTGCGCTGATATTCCGGGTCTGAATAGGTGTAAATGAACTTTTCCATGCCCCGCTTCGGATTGATCAGCTCGAAACGATGCAGCGGCGGCACCGCAGAGAACACCCTGCCGGCCTCGACCATCGGACGCATGTAGCGGAAGAACAAAGTTGCCAGCAGGCAGCGGATGTGTGCGCCATCGGAATCCGCGTCCGCCATGAAGATGATCTTGCCGTAGCGGGCCTGATCAAGGTCGAAGGTCTTGCCCGAACCTGCTCCCACCACCTGAATGATGGACGCACACTCCTGGTTCTTCAGCATGTCTGCCACGCTGGCCTTCTGCACGTTCAAGATCTTGCCGCGGATCGGCAACAGCGCCTGAAAATTGGAATTGCGAGCCCTGCTGGCCGTGCCCAATGCCGAATCGCCCTCGACGATGAACAATTCGGCGGAATCAACCGACGGCGAGTGGCAGTCCTTCAGCTTCGGGGGCATGCTCGCCGATTCGAGCGCGGTCTTGCGGCGCTGATTCTCCCGGTGCACGCGGGCGGCGACCCGGGCGCGGGAGGCATTGACCACCTTCTCCATCAGGGTGCGGGCCTGAGCGCGCTCATTGCCCTTGGTCGAGTTCAAGAAACTGCCGAGTTGCCGCTCGACTATCTGGGCCACCAGCCGGGCGACCGGCGGGGTACCCAGCGTCTCCTTGGTCTGCCCCTCGAACTGCGGCTCCGGCAACCGGACCGTGATGACCGCGGTCATACCTTCCAAGACGTCGTCCTTGGTGACGTCGTCGCCATTCTTCAGCAGCCGAGTGCCGTCGAGCCCGGCCAGAAATGCCTTGAGCAGGCCGCGCTCGAAGCCCTGCACATGAGTGCCACCCTTGGGTGTGGCGACGATGTTGACGAATGATCGTTCGGTGGTCTCGTAGCCGTTGCCCCAGCGCACCGCGATATCGACGAAGAGATCGCGGTCGACGTCGGTCGGGGTCATTGCCCCGTTGTCGTCAAGCATCGGCACGGTCTCGGTGAACGACGCATCGCCTTGAATACGCAGCACCTCAGTGACCGGCTGATCCTTGGCCAGATAGTCGGTGAATTCGGAGATGCCGCCATCATGCTTGAAGGTCTCGGAGTCGGTGAACTCGCCGCGTTCATCGGTGACCACCAGTTCGAGCCCCGGCACCAGAAAACTGGTCTGCCGAGCACGATCGAGCAGTTGGTTATAGGAAAGCTCTGCGCCCTTGAGGAAGATCTGCCGATCAGCCCAGTAACGCACCCGGGTCCCATTGACCTGGCGGCCGACCTTCGCGATCTTGCGCAGCCCATGTTCAGGCGTGAACGGCGCGTCCGGGCCTTCGCCGTCGAAGACACCGGGGATACCTCGGCGAAAACTCATCGCCCAGGTGACGCCGTTGCGGTCGACCTCGACATCGAGGCGGGAGCTCAGTGCGTTCACCACCGAGGCACCCACACCGTGCAGGCCACCTGCCACGTTGTAGTTGCCGGTGCCGAACTTACCGCCGGCATGCAGTTTGGTGTAGACCACCTCGACGCCGACCAGCCCCGTGCGAGGCTCGATGTCCACCGGAATGCCGCGTCCCCGATCGGCGACGAAAACCGAACCATCGGCATTCAGCTTGATCTCGATCGAAGTGCCGAATCCGGCGAGCGCTTCGTCCACCGAGTTGTCGATGATCTCCCACATGCAGTGCATCAGCCCGCGGGTGTCAGTCGAGCCGATGTACATGGCCGGACGCTTACGCACGGCCTCCAACCCTTCGAGGACGAGCAGGTTCTTCGCCTCGTAGTCCCGGCTGGGTGTCGCATTCGTTGGCTTGTTATTACTGCGTGGTGGCACGAACTGAAGAATACAGACGATTGAGCTGAGCGGACTGCAAGCTTGCTTGCGAGTCCCGAAGCGATTGAGTCTGTTGACGCAGGCCGTGCAAAACCTTCCACGATCCCGGCCCGGGCGGGTCAGCCATCGGCGTGTCATGGCTGACCTGACTCAATCGCGGAAGGTTTCGCACATCACAGCCGGACCACCGAAGCGGCCGGCCTTCATTGATCGCTGATGCCGTCATACCCGAATCGCCATGAACCCACGACTTGACTTGTGCTGGCGGCGAGTAGGCTTCAAGGCAAGGGAACAAAGTTCACGTCTTGCGTGTTAACCGAGCGACCGGAACGATCCCCGGATAGTGAGGAGACAAAATTGAACGCGACAGTCATGAGTGAAAAGCCGCTGACTGCAGCCGATCGTTGTGATCGCTGTGGTGCGCAGGCATACCTTCGCGTAACCCTCGCATCTGGTGGCGAATTGCTCTTCTGTGCACACCATGCACGAATGCATTCTGACAAGCTGAAGCAGGTTGCTCTTCAGATTCATGATGAGACCGACAGGCTCAGCTGATCTGACAGTACGTATTTCTGCGGTCCGGCTCCCAGAGCCGGGCCGCAGTTGTTTTGGAGAGGGCTTGCTTAGACTCAGCCGGATCATCCCAGAAATCTGTGGCACATCCATGGCTGACCGAAATCTGTTGGTGTCAACAACGTGAACGCCATCACCGTTACGAACCGGCGATACCGAAGAAAGGGCTGATCGTGAGTGAACAGCGGGCGCTGAACGCCTTACGTGAACTCGGTCTGGAGCAGACCATCACCCGGCACGGGCCGGTGAATTCGCTTGCGGAGGCCGCCGAAGCGCGTGGTATTGCGCCTGCGGACATCGTCAAGACCCTGGTCGTGCGCCGTGGCGAGGACGACTATCTGTTCGTGCTGGTGCCCGGGGACCGTACTTTCAGTTGGCCGAAGCTACGGGCACTGCTGGGCGTCCATCGGCTCTCCATGCCGGACGCCGCGACCGCGTTCGACGTCACCGGGTACGTTCGCGGCACCATCACCCCGTTCGGCGCCACCCACCCATGGCCGGTGATCGCCGATTCGTCGATTCAAGGCAAAAGAGTGTCCATGGGTTCGGGCGCACCGAATGTGGCGATCGAACTGGACGCCGACGCGATGATCACCGTGCTGAACGCGACCGTGGCCGATATCAGCGACTGATGATCTGTCACGATAGCCACCGAGTGCTTTTCGGCCTGTCGGTTGGCTGGTATCTGGTCGCCCGGCTTCCGGAATCGAGCCGCGCCGACAATCCTCCTGCGGCATGCGACCTCGTCGCCGCGATGACTCAGGCCGGTAAACGTTACGCCACGGATCGAAGCAAGCTATGAAATTGCCGAACGACGCCGTTGTCACCGCATTCGGACGCCAAGCCTTGTCGTTGATCGCCCAGGAACTCCGGGCACGGACGATCACTTCTTTGCTCGCCCCTGACTACTACTGCCCCACCATGGTGCTGCCTTTCACCTTGGAAGGCATCAGCGTCCGTTTCGTCGAGACCGACACGCATTGTCTGATGGTCCCGGCCGCGCTCCGATCGGCTCTGGCCCGGTCACCGCGCAGCGCGGTGCTGCATTGCGAAACCTTCGGCAACCAGGCCTCTGCTGCGCTCGCCGACGTGCTGCAATCCGGACGAGAGGCCGGCAGCACCCTCATCATCGACCGGACGCACAGCTGGCCGCACCCACTCAGCACCAAGGCCGACTACGTGACCGCGAGCCTGCGAAAGCTGCTTCCCGTGACGGACGGCGCATTCGTCACCGGACTGGGGCAAGCCACACTGGTGCCCAGTAGTAGTTCCGAGACGACCCGTGCCATCGCAGCGCGACGACGCTACCTGGATCGGCCGAGCATCGCGACCTTCGAGGACGCCGAGGACGCAGCCGACCAGGCGTGGGTTCCGGCGCCGCCGAGCACTGCGTCCATGCGGCTGGTCGATGGGCTGGATGAATGCGCTCTGTTCGCGAAGCGTCGCCACGTCATGCAACGACTCGCTCGCGCACTCGCCGCACATCAGATCCCCTGGCTGAAAATGCTCAACCCCCCAGCCTCCGGTTTGCTCGCTCTGCGGCATCACCACGCCGATCAGATCATGGACGACCTGGCCACCCATGGCGTCTTTCCGCCGGTCTATTGGGGAAAGCCCCGTCATCTTGCCCCTGGACATGGCTGGCGGACGGATATCTTCACGATTCCGCTCGACCACACCGTGGCGGGCCGCGAGGATCGCGTCGCGGATTGGATCTGCCGGGCGGCCACGGCAAATTGCCACGGCGAGATGGCAACACGAGGAATCATTACGCCGGCATAACCGTTGTGCTGCCGGACACCTTGAGAGGCGCGGCGGGCAACGTGGGCGAGGCAGCAATGGTCTCGACCGGCGGATGGCACTGCGCTCCCAAGGTCTAGCATGAGCAGTCGGCAAGCTGCTACCCGCGGCCCCAGAAGGATCGAGTAACTCACAGATGTGGTGCAGGCTATACATCGATTTCGCGCTGACCTTCAGCGCAGCTTGTTGCTGACCTCTTTTTCGTCGGTGCTGGCGCCGGAAGCGTCGTAGCTCACGCAAGCACCCGCTCAGCCGGCAACCACACGCCCGATTGGGCGCGTCCGTCGAGGACCTGTCAGACCGCCATCACCGTTGCGGACACCGGTTGGACGGGCAAAACGACAAGCCGGATGCGCCCGGATCTCGGCTTGGACGCCCCGCCGCTCGACCACCGACTTATCTCCATTCATCCACCAACCGGCCAGGCCCCACTCGACCGATCGCAAACCGATTGAGCGCACCCGGCCCACACCCAGGAGAAACATGTCCGTCGACACAGATCAACCAACAAAGCACAAGATCAAGGCGCCCTCGTTCGGCGTACAAGTCATCATCGGCCTGGTTATCGGCATCCTGCTCGGCGCATTCGCCCGCAGTGCCGAACTCGATTGGCTGACCGAGGTCCTCACCCAAGTCGGCAGCATCTTCGTCCAGCTGCTTCGCGTGGTCGTCGTCCCGCTGGTCTTCTTGGCCCTGGTGGTCAGCATCTCCCAGCTGCGCAAGGTTACCAATGCGGCGAAGCTCGCCGCACAGACCCTCGAGTGGTTCGCGATCACCGCATTCATCGCCGTGGTGATCGGTATCGGTATCGGCCTTTTGACCAATCCGGGCCAGGGCACCGGCATCGATATTTCGCAAGCCGAAGCCTCCTCCACCCAGGGTGGCTGGCTCGACTTCCTCAAGTCGATCGTTCCCGCCAACTTCCTCGGCATGAGCGTCAGCTCCACCGCCGAGGTCGCGGACGCAGAGGTCGCGGTGACCAGCTCGGTCAGCTTCAACGTGTTGCAGATCGTCGTGCTGGGCATCGCCGTCGGCGGTGCCGCCCTTGCTGCCGGCACGAAGGCCGAGCCCTTCCTCAGATTCTCCGAGTCGGCGCTGGAGATCTTTCAGAAACTGGTTTGGTGGATCATCCGCTTGGCACCGATCGGTTCGGCCGCTCTGATCGGCAAGGCCGTGGCCAGCTACGGCTGGGATCTGGTTCGTCCGCTCGCCGTCTTCACCGTTGACGTCTACGTCGGTTGCGCTCTGGTGATGTTCGCCGTCTATCCGGCGATCCTGAAGCTGAACGGGTTGAGCGTCAAGCGCTTCTTTGCCGGCGCGTGGGAGTCGATCACCTTGGCCTTCGTGTCGCGTTCTTCGGTGGGCACCCTGCCGGTCACGCAGCGCAACATGACCGAGAATCTCGGCGTGCCCAAGGAATACGCAGCCTTCGCCGCCCCGCTGGGCGCCACCACCAAGATGGACGGCTGCGCCGCCATTTACCCGGCGCTTGCCGCGATCACCGTCGCGCAGATGTTCGGCATCAACCTCTCGATCACCGACTATCTGTTGATCGTCTTTGTGGCCGTGGTCGGCTCGGCCGCGACCGCCGGCCTGACCGGCGCCGTCGTGATGCTGACCCTGACGCTGTCGACCTTGGGCCTTCCGCTGGAGGGCGTCGGGCTGCTGCTGGCCATCGACCCGATCCTCGACATGATGCGCACCGCCACCAACGTGGCCGGTCAGTCCCTGGTCACGGTCGTCGTCTCGAAGCGCAACGCGATCTTGAACCGCGACCGCTATGACGGCCCGAACCCGTCCACAGAATCGGACGCCGAGGCTCGGCCCGCGCGGGAACCTGCGACCGTCTGATCGGCGGGATTTTTCGGACTGACGTAAGAAGGGGCCACCATCGGAAATCCGGTGGTGGCCCCTTCCCTATGCCCGTGGCGTTCAGGATGTCTGCAGCGCTCAGATCACCAGAGATTGAGGACACTCGCCGTAGTGGACACTCGCGCTGATTTTCAGCCGCTCGCCGCAAGCAAGTTCACTGCTGTTGCAACGCAGGCGAACTAAGTTTGGGTGAGCGGAGTGCAGGAGGGGCGGGCGATACATGCGAACGGCGAGCATCCCCGGCCTGGCATGCCACCACCCGCGCATGCGAAAGGTGGGTGAAGTTGCCGGGAAGCAATCCTCTGTTTTCGGTTTGCGACGGCAACCTCACCCGCCCTCAAAGCTTTCGCGCTACGTCGAGAAGTGAACTGCTCGCTGACTCACTCCAGGTAGTCGCGCAGGATCTGCGAGCGCGACGGGTGGCGCAGCTTGCTCATCGTCTTCGACTCGATCTGGCGGATCCGCTCCCGGGTTACGCCGTAGACCTTGCCGATCTCGTCCAGGGTCTTGGGCTGGCCATCGGTCAGGCCGAAACGCATCGACACCACGCCGGCCTCGCGCTCGCTCAACGTGTCGAGCACATCGTGCAGCTGCTCCTGCAGCAGCGTGAAGTTCACCGCGTCCGCTGGGACGATCGCCTCGGAATCCTCGATCAGGTCACCGAACTCCGAATCGCCGTCCTCGCCCAGCGGGGTGTGCAGCGAGATCGGTTCGCGTCCGTACTTCTGCACTTCGACGACCTTCTCAGGGGTCATGTCGAGTTCTTTGGCGAGCTCTTCGGGCAACGGTTCGCGTCCGAGATCTTGCAGCATCTGGCGCTGTACCCTGGCCAGTTTGTTGATGACCTCGACCATGTGTACCGGAATGCGAATCGTGCGAGCCTGGTCGGCCATCGCACGGGTGATGGCCTGCTTGATCCACCAGGTCGCATAGGTCGAGAACTTGTAGCCCTTGGTGTAGTCGAACTTCTCGACCGCACGAATCAGACCCAGATTGCCCTCTTGGATCAGATCGAGAAAGAGCATGCCGCGGCCCGTGTAACGCTTCGCCAACGAGACGACCAACCGCAGGTTCGCTTCCAGCAGGTGATTCTTCGCGCGCCGGCCGTCTTCGGTGATCCACTCGTAATCGGAGTGGTCCTTGTCGGCCACGTCACCGGCATTGACGCGTTCTTCGGCAAAAAGGCCGGCCTCGATGCGCTTGGCGAGCTCGACCTCCTGAGCCGCGTTCAGCAGGGCAACCTTGCCGATCTGCTTGAGATAATCCTTCACCGGATCGGCGGTGGCACCCGCGGAGACGACCTGTTGCTCCGGCTCGTCGGCGTCGTCGGAGTCCGACAGACTGAAGCCCTCACCGTCGCCGACCAGCTCGGCTTCGTCCTTGGCCGCGGCCTTGTGATCGAACTTCGAGTCATCGACATCGTCGAGAGTGCGTTTCTTGCCACCGACGGTCAACACCAGATCGTCGCCGTCACGCTTGACCGTGACGTCGACGGTGCGACTCGCGACCTCCTCGACGGTGGGCTCCTTGGCCTTGGACGAGGACTTGGTCTTGCGCGCGGTGGATTTTTTGGCCCTGGTGGAGGGCTTCTTGGCTGCGGCAGCCGAAGAATTCGATGCTGCAGGCTTGGTGTCGGCGGCCGATTTGCGCGTCCGTGCGGCTGAAGTGCTCTCGGCAGTGGACGCATCGGCCCCTTGCTCGCTAGCCTTGGCCTTACGGGTGTGCTTTACCGGCGCAATAGCAGCCTGATCAGTGGTGGAAGTCACAAATGACCTTTCGGAAGCCGACTCAACTAATCTGGACGCATCCCCAAACCTCTCCCGTCAAGGAGCGCCTCTAGCTATACTGCCACGGCGGGCAAGTAATCCCCACCTTGGGTGTGCCCCCGCAGAACACCCTCGAGAGCACGTCGAGTACGACTTGGGTCGCAGTATGCCCCCACGGCGTCCCGTTTTCAAAGAAATTGTGCGATTGATGAAAGAAATCCACGGTTTCGTGCGTTACACCATTGGTCGACAGAAAGGCAGCCACCATGGATAGCAAGTCTCGTGTTCGGACCAACGATGGCATTGACGGCAAGGATTCGGTCGGACTGTACCTTGAGTCCATCGCCAAGACGCCTCTGCTGAACGCCGAAGAAGAGGTACATCTGGCTCGCCGGATCGAAGCTGGCCAGTTCGCCCGAGCCATCCTCGATGGTCGCGTGGAATCCGAAACCGACGCGACCGAGACCGAGCTTGAGCTCGTCGCCCAGGACGGCGACAAGGCGATGCAGCATTTCTTGCGCGCCAATCTTCGTTTGGTCGTATCCGTCGCCCGCAAGTACGGGCGCTCTCAGATGCCGCTTCTGGATCTGGTTCAGGAGGGCAATACCGGCCTGATCCGCGCGGTCGAGAAATTCGACTACGCCAAAGGCTTCAAGTTCTCGACCTACGCCACCTGGTGGGTACGTCAGGCGATCAGCCGTGGCATCGCCCAGCAGGGACGCATCGTCCGGCTGCCGGTGCATGTCGCCGAGCAGGTGAACCAGATTTCGGCGGTTCGCCGCAACCTGGAACGGACGCTCGGCCGCGACCCGGAGGTCAACGAGATCGCACGCGAGCTCGATGTGACCGAGGACAAGGTCGTTGATTTGATCCGCTACAGCCGCGAGCACGTCAGCCTGGACGCCCCGGTCGAGGAGGATGGCGACACCTCGCTCGGCGATCTGATCGCCCGCGAGACCTCCCCCGGGCCGGACGAGGTCGTGCTCAGCCAGGAAGACCGTGACCGCCTCGATGCTCTGCTGGAGGACCTCGACGAGCGTTCCGCTGATGTGGTGCGCCGCCGCTACGGTCTGCTGGATGGACGCCAGGCCAAGTTGTCGGATATCGGCCAGGTCTGGGGCATCACCGCGGAGCGGGTTCGCCAGATCGAGCGGGCCGCGCTGGTTGTGCTGCGTGAGAAAAGCGCGGTAGCGGTCGCCTAAGGCAGTCAGCTATGAATTCGGCTCCGGTCACCTTCGTGGTGGCCGGAGCCGAACTGCTTTTTGCGCATCTGTCAGCTGAGCATCTCGCGCGAGGTGACCTGGCGAATCAGGCCCTCCTGGGCGCAGGACGCGATCAGTTTGCCCTCTTGGAACAACCTGCCGTTCGAGAACCCCAGCGCCGCCGAGGCCGACGGCGAGAACATGTCGTAGAGCAGCCAGTCGTCCGCACGGAACGGACGATGGAACCACACCGCGTGATCGATCGAGGCGGTCTGCAACTCGTTCGACATGAAGACCACCGGATGCGGCACCGCCGACACGCTCAGCAAGGTCAGATCCGACAGATATGCGAGCACGGCTTGGTGAACGCGCGGATCGTCGGGCAACCGGTCCTGGGTGCGCACCCAGACCCGCATGCTGGCGACATGGCGTCCCGGCTTGATGATGCCGCCCGGCGACGAGTCCCCGGCGAAACGCACGTCGAGCGCGTCCCACTCGTGCCAGATCGAGTGCGCACCGAACCGCCGATCCATTTCATCGACCAGCCGCGGGCATTCCTCGGGCGTGGGCACGCTTTCCGGCATGGGATCGGCATGGTCCAGGCCCGGCTCCATTCGGTGGAAAGAAACCGATCCGGCGAAGATCTCCCGCTGCTGCTGCTTCGCTTCGACTCGCCTGGTGCTGAAGGTATTGCCGTCGCGCAGCGACTGCACGTCGAACCGGGTGTCGGTGCTGACCTCGCCCGGACGCAGGAAGTAGGCATGCAGCGAATGCGCCACCCTCTGCTCGGGCACGGTCTGGTAGGCGGCCGTCAGCGCCTGAGCGAGGATCTGTCCCCCATACGTGCGTTGCATGCGGGTGCGGGGATGAGCGGCAAGAAACGACGCCTGGCCGAAACGGCTCAGGTCGAGCAACTGCAATAGTTCGGCGGTATTAGCGGGCACTCGCCTACCCTGCCACATTCTCGGGCGCGATGCGCCGGTCAATATGGAATGTGATCGAGATAAGCCTCCGACGAACAACCAGCACGTCAGATGGCTTGCTTTTGCTCTGATCAACTACGGCCTGAATCACTATGGACGAGGTAGATGATCAGGCTCACCCCTTCTGTTGGCGACATGCCAGCGCATCGACAACAAGGAAGGCCTCAGAAGAACAGGTTCAGCCGTTCTTCTGAGGCCAACGACGTTGTCGAGCGGAGAGCCACGACTGCAACTCGCGCAGGTACTCGATCACCGAAACATCACCTGACGCGGGCTATCGGCAGGCTCTCGAGCTTGTTACGTAGCCTCGTCGCTCGAACCAGGTCGCTATGCGACCTCACTGCTCCTTGAGGTTGTCCTTCACCTGCTCGGCGGCCGCCCCTGCGGCGTCCTTGGCGTCGGCAGCAGCATCGCCGGCCGACTTCTTGGCATCGCTGACTGCATCGGAGACATTGTCCGCCGCGTCGGATGTGGCCCGCGCCGCATCAGACTTCGCGTCCAGGAATGCGGCCTTGAAGTCGTCGAACTTGCCGCCGAAATCCTTCTTGAGATCGTCGAACTTGTCGTCCAGGTCTGAGTCGTTGTACTTCTGCTTGACCGTATCGGCGACATCGCGATACTTGTCGCCCACCGACTGGGTGAAGCCACGGAACTTGTCGTCCAGATCCGACTCATCCACCTTGCTCTTCACGGCACCGGCGAAATCGTTGTAACGCTCGGAGACGTCGCTCTTGAAGGCGTCAAGCTTGACGTCCAGATCGGAATCCTTGTACTTCTGCTTGGCAGAATCCACGAACTCACCTACGCGGCCCTGTACGTCCTTTGCCAGGTTTTCCAGCCGGTCACCAAAATCCATCGTTGGTTCCTCTCGCTCATCGCCTTCCTCGGCCTGATCGGCCCGGAAAGCGCGTGGTCCATCCACGCGGTCTTTTGCGCTTCAACGCCGGGGGCACTCCGAAGAATTCCCGCAGGTAGCGCTGATTCGTGATCTCACCTTAATGCCAGCAGATCAGCACCGGAGCGGACACGGTAAAGATCGCACCCTGCTCGACTCGGCCAGATGGTCCGGAGCTCGCCGATTCGCACCCGCGGCACGCCGCTATCGAAGTGTCGGCCGATCGATCGGGGTAGCTTTGGACTGTCAGATCTTTTTCAACGATGGAGCTGATTGCCAGTGACCGAGACCATGAACTCTGCCAACCAGGACGCCGGCGGGCAGGTCATTCACCTGCCATCGAGCGGCCGGCGGATCCCGGTCTCGACCTACCGGCTGCAATTGGGTCCCGATCTGAGTTTCGATCAGGCTGCCGAGCAGCTCGACTACCTCGACGATCTGGGTGTCACCGATCTCTATCTCAGCCCGATCCTGCAGGCTGCTCCCGGCAGCACGCACGGCTATGACGTCGTCGACCACACAAAGATCAGTGACGTGATGGGTGGACGCGAAGGCTTCGAACGGCTGGCGAAGGCGGCACACGAGCGCCAGATGGGCGTGATCGTCGACGTGGTGCCCAACCACATGGGCGTGCCGACGCCGATCTATCACAACAAGGCCGTCTGGTCGGTGCTCAAGTACGGTTCGGCTTCGCCCTACGCCCGGTGGTTCGACGGCACGGACGACGGCGACGGCATCTTGATGCCCTTCCTCGGGGCACGCATCGGAACCGTGCTGGCAAATCATGAGATCTCTCTCGACACACAGGTCATTCCCGGTTTCGAGGACGAGGGTCCGCAGCCGGTGCTGAAATACTTCGACCACGTCTATCCGGTGCGCGCCGGCACCGAGAACCTACCCATCGAGATGTGCGTGGCCCAGCAGTTCTACCGGCTGGCCTACTGGAAGGTCGCGGCCGAGGAACTCAACTTTCGGCGCTTCTTCGATGTGGACACCTTGCTGGCGGTGCGGGTCGAAGACCCGGAGGTGTTCGACGCCACCCACGCCCTGCTGCTGGAGCTGTACAAGCAAGGCTGCATCGACGGATTCCGGATCGATCATCCCGATGGCTTGGCCGATCCGCGCGGTTACATGCGCAGGCTCTACACCGCCTCGGGCGGTGCCTGGATCACTGCGGAGAAGATCCTCGAGGCCGACGAGCAGATGCAGGACGATTGGCCGGTGGCCGGCACCACCGGCTACGACGCGTCCTGGCGGGTCGGGGCGCTGCACTGCGACCCGAATGGCTACGGCGAACTGGCAAGTGTCGCCCACACCATCACCGGCGACATTCCCGGTTCGTTGGAGGAGATCACCAGCACCGCCAAGCGGGAGATCACCACCACCTCGCTGTATGCGGAGGTGCACCGCATCGCATCGCTCGCCTATCAGATCTGCCGCGACGACATCATGCTGCGCGACCACACCCAGGGCTGGATAGCCCGCTGCCTGACCGAGCTGGTGATCGCGTTTCCGCACTACCGCGCCTACGTGGTGCCCGGCGAACCGGCGCCCGATGAAGCGGTCGAGTTGATCAACAACACGGCAGAGAAAGCCCGCCGCAATCTCGACCCGGAGCTGCACGACACCTTGGATCTGGTGGTCGACCTGGTGCTCGGACGCGAAGTCGGCTCCGAACAGCGCAGCCAGCAGGCACAACGCGACGAACTGGTCGTCCGATTCCAGCAGGTGTGCGGCGCCGTCACCGCGAAGGGCGTCGAGGACACGGCCTTCTACCGGTGGACGCATCTGGTCTCCCTCAACGAGGTCGGGGGTTCACCCGAAACCTGGGGCATGACGCCGGACGAGTTCCACCGCTGGTGTGCGCAGATGGCAACCGACTGGCCGGCTACGATGACCTGCGGCACCACCCACGACTCCAAGCGATCCGAGGACGTCCGGGCCCGCATGACCGTCATCTCGCAGTATGCCGGCGAGTGGCGAGCGTTGCTCACCACCTTGCACCCCTACGCGTCCGAGCTGGAGGGGCACACCGAAAACCTGCTCTGGCAAACTCTGGCAGGCACCTGGACCGACGCCGGGCCGATCGAAGCCGAGCGGCTGAGTGAATACATGATCAAGGCTTCCCGTGAGCAGAAACTGTGGACGTCGTGGACCAACCCCGATCAGGCCGGCGAAGAAATCCTGACCAGCACGATCGGTGATCTCTACGCCGACGACGACGTGATGGGCGCTTTCACCGACTGGTTCGAATTCACCCGCGAGGCCACCCGCGCCGCGATCCTTTCCCGCAAGGCCGTGCAGTTGACCTGTTTGGGGGTTGCCGACTGCTTCCAGTCGTGTGAGACCGTGCAGAATTACCTGGTGGACCCCGATAACAGGCACCCGGCGGACTATCCCGCGCTGCGTTTGATGGGCCGCGAACTGGCCGATCGTCCACCGGATAGCCTTGACGAGGAGAAATATCACATCACCCGCGCCATCCTGCGGCTGCGCAGGCGCCGCCCGCAGGTTTTCGTCGGCCCGCACGCCTCATATCGTCCGCTGCCCAGTTCGTCGGGGCACGTCACCAGCTATTCGCGTGGCGCGGGCGACGAAGTGCTGGTGGTGGCCAGCCGGCTCACCCGATCCGCCGACCAAGCCGATGATTACGCGGGCAACACCGTCGTGCTGCCCGAGGGGCAGTGGTTCGATGTGCTGACCGCCCAGGAATACGCGGGCGGGCCGGTCGAACTGACGACCTTGCTGCAGCGGTTCCCCTGCGCCGTCCTCGAGGAGGTTTCGGACGCCGAGCGCACCACGAGCATCCGGGCTGTGGGGCTGCCGGTGCATCGCGAGCAAGCGCCTCACCCGGTGGTCGCCGAGAACGAGGGTGGCTTCTTGGGCTGGCTCGCCAGACGATTCGGCAATCACGAAGAGAACCGCGGCCAGCAGCAAGCACCCAGCGATGGGACCTCGCTATGACCGGCGATCCGTCTGCTGATCGGCTGGTGCCCGTCCGGCTGTGGGCGCCGCTGGCGCATTCCGCCTTCGCGGTGGTGGGGGACGAGCGCCTGGCCATGCGGCCAGAAACCGGCGGCTATTGGACGATCTCGTTGCCCGCGGGCACCGACTACCTGCTGGCGATCGACGATCAACAGGCCCGGCCCGATCCGCGCAGCGCCTGGCAGCCCTATGGTGTCGATGGGCCGTCCCGGGTTTTCGACACTTCGGCCTTCGCCTGGAGCGACCCTGAATGGGCGGGCCACGATGTGATCGGCTCGGTCTTCTACGAACTACATGTGGGCACTTTCACCCCGCAGGGGACTCTCGATTCGGCCATCGACAAGCTGGATTATCTGAAGAAGCTGGGAATTCAGACGATCGAGTTGATGCCGGTCGTGCCGTTCCCCGGTGATCGTGGCTGGGGATACGACGGAGTCGATCTCTACGCCGTTCACCAGGCCTACGGCGGGCCAGAGGCATTGCAGCGTTTTGTGGACGCTGCGCACGCCCATGACCTGGCCGTCTGCCTGGATGTCGTCTACAACCACTTCGGTCCGGCAGGCAACTATGCGCCGGTCTTCGCGCCGTACTTCACCGACAAACACGACACCCCATGGGGTTCGGCGATCAACCTGGACGACGACCATGCCGATGGCGTGCGGGACTTCATCTGCGAGAACGCCATCCGCTGGCTGCGCGAGTTTCACATGGACGCGCTGCGGCTGGACGCGGTACATGCGCTGGCCGACGACTCACCGCAGCATATCCTCGCCGAACTGTCGGAACGGGTGGACGCCATCCGCGCGGGGCTCGGGCGTCCGGTGGCGTTGATCGCAGAATCCGACCTGAACCAGCCGACCATGATCGAGCCCCGCTCGGCAGGAGGGCTGGGCATCGACGCGCAATGGGCGGACGACGTGCACCACGCACTGCACTCGTACCTCACCGACGAGACCTTCGGCTACTACGTCGACTTCGGCCCGGCGTCGGTCTTGCGGCAGGCGTTGGAGCGTGTCTTCGTGCACGACGGGTCGTATTCGACATTCCGCGGCAAGAGGTGGGGGGCGCCGGTTCCGCCCGATATCGATCACCGGCGATTCGTCGCATTCACCCAGAACCATGATCAGGTGGGCAACCGCGGCATGGGTGATCGTCCGGACGTCAAGTTGCCTGCCGGCGCGGTCGCCGGCGGGGCGGCGTTGCTGTTGTTGTCGCCGTTCACTCCCCTGCTGTTTCAAGGGCAGGAGTGGGGCACCAAGCGTCCGTTCCAGTTCTTCACCGACCATGACGCCGAACTCGGCGAGGCGGTCACCGAAGGCCGGCTGTCAGAGTTCGAGGGCCACGACTGGGAGGCGATCTACGGACCGGACCCGAAGATCCCCGATCCACAGGCACTTTCGACCTTCGAGAACAGCAAGCTTGATTGGCCTGAGATCGACGACCCGGATCATGCCCGGATGCTCGCCTGGTATCGCAGACTGATCGAGCTGCGCCACGAGTTGTTCCCCACGGGTGGCGGACAGGTACAGGCCGATTTCGGCGATGACTGGTTCCGGATGGTTCACGGGCCGGTCACTGTCATCATCTGCCCCGGACCGCGCCCGGTCACTCTCGGGGAACCACGGGGCACGCTGGCCGCCCAATGGGGCGAGGTCCACGTCACCGACGAGACCGTCCAGCTACCCGCCCACTCGGTGGCTGTGCTGATCGATTGAACAACGCGGGTCACCAGGCTCTTCAGCGTGCAGTCGGCAATTCCTCCGATGCTTGTCGGCCCGGGCTTCAGGAGGCTGTCACGACGGGGTCGAGCACCGGGTAGCCGAGGATTTCCGCGACATGCCCCATCGTCTCGTCGTGAGTCACAACCGTGGCGTCCAGGCCGGTTCTGACTATTGAGGCCAGGTGGATCGCATCGAGGGTCTTGATGTGCGGGACGATCGCTTCGGCCTCCGCGAGCACGGCGTCATTGACCGGAATCATCTGCACATAATCAAGCAGGTCATCGCGCCGGGAGACCGGCAATCCCTCGCGCCGCAACACGCGGGTGATTTCGGTCTTCAGAAGCCTGGACGCAATGAGCTGCCGATCGGGATCCGCGTTCACTTCATCGATCCAGGCGGCGGCTTCGGGAGAATGCCCCAAGATGACCCGTACCGCAACCGACGAGTCGAGCAAATACCAGGTCACCACGCGCCGCGCATGTCATCGATGAGCTCGGCGATTGATGACGCGGTCGTCAGCTCATGCCTGGGAATGATGGCCAGTGAGGAGCGGCCGTGCCGCTTGGCCGGGATCAACTCGGCTTGCGAGTCGGCGGGCACGATCTTGCCGATCACCCGGCGGTGCCGGGTAATCACGTAGCTGGCACCAGCCGCAATGTCGTCGAGCATCGGAGTCGGATTCTGACGCAACTGCCCCACCGTGATGGCCTTCATGAGAACAGGATACCGGGCGCCACGTGAATTTATCTACATGTGTCTACATCTTCTGGATGGACTGGGTCTCGATTGTCTCGGCGGCTCTGTAAGGGCCTGACTTCTGGAGTGTCCCTCACCTCAGCTGATCAGCAGCTCGCCGCCGAGAGCCACCAGCGAGACAATGATGGTGGCGATCAGGCCCAGCAATACCGGACGCAGACCGACCTCGCGCATCGCCCTGATCTGGATGCCGAATCCCAGCGCCGCCATCGCCATCGCCAAGGTCGCGCTTTGCACGATCTTGATGGCGCCTGCCAGCCCGGCCGGCAGCGTGATGAAGGTGCCCAGCACCACCATCGCCAAGAACCCGAGCACAAAGCCCGGAATCAGCGCGGGCTTGTTGGCCGTGGCTGGCTTGGCCGTGGTCGACTGCGCGTTGGTCGGCCTCGCGTTGGCGGGTGCAGCAGCTGGGCCGCTCGTGGCATCGGCCGACGTGGCGTCCAGGCTGCCCGCCTCCGCTTGCGAGGCATCGTCGAGTGAAGCAGCCTGCGGTGCGGCGGACGGCTGGTCTTGGCGGGACGATTGGGTCGTGCGGCGGGCCAGCAGGCCGAGCACCGGCACCACGCCGGCGAGGCAGACGACCCTGGCCAGCTTGACCGGCACCGCGATCGCCAACGCGTCCGGCCCGATGGCCGCTGCGGCAGCCACCACCTGAGCGACCTCGTGAATGCTCGCCCCGGCCCAGGTCGCGGCCTGCGGAGTATCGAGACCGATCAGCCCGGCAAGCAGCGGCACCACCGGAATCGAGAGCGTGCCGAAGAGCACCACCAGCCCCAGGGCAGTGCCGGTTTCTTCCTCATCGGCACCCGAAACGTCCTTGGTGCCGGCCACGGCCGCCGCTCCGCAGATCGAGAACCCGCAGGCCACCAGCATGGTGAGTGATCTCGAGATCTTCATCACGCGTCCGATCAGCATCGTGGCGGTCACGCCGACGCTGACCACGACGACTACCAGCACCAGGCGCTGCCAGCCGAGGCCGGCCAGTGTGGCGAGCGAAATCTGCAGTCCCAGCAGCACGATGCCGGTGCGCAGCAGGTGCTTGGAGCTGAAGCTCAGTCCCGGACGCCAGCTCATCGGCACCTGACGCAGGTTGCCGATCAGCGCACCGAGCACGATGGCCACCAGCATGGTGCTGAGCAGCGGCTGAAGGCGGTTGATCAGCAGCGCGATGACGGTCACGACGGCTGTGACGATGAGACCGGGCAGCAGCTTCGTCCATCGCTGGATGGCTGCTGCCTGGCGAGATGGGGTGGACTCTTGTTCTTCGGTCGCGCTGCTCACCCATTCATGATGATCGTCCGATGCGCGGCGCGGAATGCCTGAATGGCTATCGCCGCCATATCATTTCGGCATGACTTGGCCCGATCTGGCGGCTCTCGAGCTCCTCATTCGTATCGATGAGCTGGGCAGTTTGTCTCAAGCTGCCACCGCTTGCGGCCTGGCTCAGCCCAATGCCACTCGCGTCATCGCCCGGCTCGAACGCCAGGTCGGCCAGCCGTTGGTGCTGCGCCGCAGCACGGGGTCGGCCCTCACCCCGACGGGCGCGCTGATCGCACACTGGGCCGAACCTCTGCTGCTCGCCGGCGCCGAGTTCACCTCGGCGATGAGCGCGCTGCATGATCACCGGACGCATGAGTTACATGTGATGGCCTCGCAAACCGTGGCCGAATGTTATGCGCCGGGCTGGCTCGCGAGATTTCGGACGCAATACCCGGGCACGAACGTCACAATGTCGGTGCACAATTCGTCCGACATCATGGACAAGCTCGAGGGCGGCGACGACAGACTGGGGCTCATCGAATCCCCCACCGTGCAGCCGGGCCTACGAGCGGTGCCGGTCGGCCACGATCAGCTCGTCTTGATCGTCTCACCGGCGCATCCATGGGCGAAACGCCATGCTCCCGTCGACCTGGAGCGGCTCGCCCGCACCGCCTTGGTCGTGCGCGAGCAAGGCTCGGGCACCAGGGATGTGCTCGACCGTGCCCTCGCCGGGCTGAATCCTGTTGCTCCGGTCGCCGTGGTCAGCAGCAATGCGGGCGTGCTGGGCAGCGTCATCGCCGGGGTCGCACCGGCCGTGACGAGCAAGAAGGCGGTGGCGTCCGCGCTGGCCGCCGGGCTGGTCAAGCAGGTCCGGGTGCGCGAGTCTGACCAGCTGAAACGCACTCTGCACGCGGTGTGGCCCACCGGGGTCAAGCTGCTCGGGCCCGCCGCCGATCTGCTCAATCTGATCCGGCTTCAGCAGTAGGGCGCACCAGTGCCGGCTCTTCCTTCGATAGGGAAGACGCAGCCGTTGGCAGCGGATCTCTCCCCCTACCGAGCCAACCACTTCGGCTCTCGACGCCTGCGGATTCTGCCTCTCAGCACCGTATCTCCGTACCTCAACGCATCCGGCTCAGCCCCGCGCGGCGGCGTGCTCGCGGGCTTGCTGCATCGCCTTGCGGATGCGTTTGGGTGACACTGTCACGACGGTGCCCAGACGCTGGGCCCAGGTTTGGACGCGCAACTCTTCGATCCAAAAACCGATGTCGTCGACTGTCTCCGGAAGTGGCCCGCTCGGCTGCTGGTTGCAGAGTTCGTCGTATTCGGCGAGCAGTTGGTCGATGGGCTCGGCGAGCCGGGCATCGCGTGTGGGATCGGTGGCGGCCTGCTGCATCCGGGCGATCATGGCCTTCAAGTAGGCGGGCAGCCGGTCATACCAGGGGTCACGGATGAAGCCGATGAATCCATCGAAGACCAGATTGTCGAGTTGTTCTGTGATCTCGCCGCCGATCATTGAGGATGCCAGCTGCGTCCGGACCTGGCGGGTCAATTCGCACACCTGGGCGGCGACAGCGGTGACCTGGCGCATCTGATCGGCCTGCTCCTGACGCACCTCCAATGCCAGCTTCTCGTAACCGGGTTGGTCGCGGATGGTAGCGGTATCGGTATGCCGAGCGGCGCACTGTTCGACCGCCTTCAGCCGGGCGTCCGCCAGCAATGCGGGCACATTCGCATACGGACTCGACGGCAGCGCCAGTTTCTCGGTCTGGGTGAGGTGCGAGACCGTCCAGCGGGTCGGGTCGGGGTTGGTGAGTACCAGCAGCCGCCGGATGGCTTTGCGATGACTCGCCTGCTGTTGGGTGGGGGTTTCGGCGATGATCTGCCCGACGGCCTGCCCCATGTCCTTCAGCGCCGGGTAGCCGATCGCCGTGATTCCGGAGCGTTTGATGCTGACTTTCGGTTGCAGTGTTCCGAACGTCCACGAGGTGGATTGCTCGACTTTGGGCGCCGCCTTGGTGAGGGTTTTCGAGACCTGGGCCGACAGTTCGTGGCGAAGCTCAGTCAGATCGCGGCTGAATCGGTCGGGCTTGCCGGGTACGCTCACCTGGAATCCCACCTGCAGGTGGGTGGGCACCTGATCGGGGGCCCAATCGTCGGGGTCAACCACCGCTCCGGTCAATGCACGGAGAGCGCGGCCCAGCTCGAGACAAAAAGGTCTCGAGTGGTCGGCATCGTGGGATTCCAGCCAGGCGAGCGCCTCCCGGGCATGATCGGGGGCCGGCACGAAATTCGTGCGGACGCGTTTGGGCAGATGCCGGATGAGTTCGGTGGCGAGCTCGGTTCGCAGCCCGGGCACCTGCCAGCTGAACGGCTCAGGGTCGAGCTGGTTGAGCTGTGCCAGCTTGACCGAGACGCTGGCGCCGTCTCGTCCTGCTCCCGGTTCGAAGACGTAGCTGACCGGAAGCTCCAGGCCGGCGATCTGCCACCTGTCAGGGAAGTCGTTGAACACCGAATCCCGGTCGTCCGCCTCGGTGAGCAGATCGAGGTCGAATTCCAGGAAGGACTTGTCCGGGTAGCTGCGCCACCACTTGTCGAAGGTTGCGGCAGACGTGATGTCGGAGGGCAGCCGGGAATCATAGAAGTCGAAGATCAGCTGGTCGTCGATCAGGATGCCCTGGCCTCGCACCCGGTCGGCGACCTCTTCGGCGTCGCGAAGCACCTGCCGGTTGTGCTGCAGGAACCGGTGGTCCAGAGTGTTCGAGCCCCTGGCGGCCATCTTCTTGTCGGAAGAGGATGCGACTCTTCCCTTCTTCCGGCCTGGGCTCGGAACCTCGGCGCTTGGTACCTCAACCCCGCCCCTGGTTCCGGCAGCGAAATTGCGCTTGGCGGTGTCGCGATTTGCACCGGCGTATTTGACGTCTCGCCCGCCGCCGCCTCGCGTCCCCGCCGCATCGCGCGGGTTCCACTGTTCTTCGACCAGGCCTGCCCGGATGAAGATCTGCCTGGCCTGCTGCTGATCGATGTGGGCGTAGTCGACCAGCCGTTCGGCGATGATCGGCACGCCCAGCAGCATGACCTTCTCATAAGCGACGACCGAATCCGAGTTGGACGACCAGTGCGGCTCCGAATAGCTGCGCTTCAGCAGGTGGGAGCCGACCTGCTCGATCCATTCGGGTTCGATTGCGGCGACCATGCGGGCCCACAGCCGGGTCGTTTCGACCAGTTCGACGGCCATCACCAACTGGGGTGGCTTTTTCGCCAGCGCAGATCCGGGCTGGATGGCGAATCTCGAGCCGCGTGTGCCCAGGAACTCGGTGACCGGACGCCGGCCCCGGGTCTTCGGGTTGCGCTCGGGAGGCGGCAGCTGCAGCCCGATGTGACTGATCAGACCGGCGAGCACCGCGGTCAGGATCTCCGGTGTGGCGGCCTCTGACTGGTTGCGCTGCAACCCGAGGTCTTTGCAGGCGAGTTTCAGCTGGGTGTGGATGTCTTGCCATTCGCGTACCCGCAAGTAGTTGAGGTATTCGTCGCGGCACAGTCTGCGGAATTGATTGCCGGAGAGTTCTTGGCGCCTGGCCTTCAGGTATCGCCATAGCCGGACGATGGCGATGATGTCTCCCCCGGCATCGGCTGCGACGCCCCCGGCGCCCGGCTGCGCGGCGGATTCTCCCCGAAGTCCCTGATAGCGGGCGGTCTTCGAAGTATGCGGGGTAAAGCGTGCCGGGCCCTGGTCACGCCCGCCTCCCTGTCGTCCGCTCGCGGAAAGTGAGTTCGCTCGTGTTCCAACAGAAGCGTTCTCACTTAACGCGAGCGGCTGGCCGGTGGACGCGGCAAGGGCGTCGTCCGAGAAGAAGCGGGCATGCAGCTGGTCGGCCTGTTCGCGTTTCTCGGACGGGCGTTCCCGAGGATCTTGGATCGCCAGGAAGGCCACGATCACCAGCACCTCGCGCAGGCAGCCTCGCTGGTCGGCTTCGATGAGCATTCGGCCGAGCCTGGGGTCGATCGGCAGTTCCGAGAGCTCGCGGCCCACCTTGGTGAGACGAACCGGCGCCTTCTGCTTCAGTGCGCCCAGCTCGGTAAGCAGCCGCAGACCGTCGGTGATCTGCGCCGCGTCGGGCGCCTCCACGAACGGGAACTTCGAGATGTCTCCCAGCCGGGCCTTGGCCATCTGCAAGATCACGGACGCCAGGTTGGTGCGCAGAATCTCCGGCTCGGTGAACTGCGGACGCGAGAGATAGTCGTCCTCGCTGTACAGCCGGATGGCGATGCCCGGCGCGACCCGGCCGCACCTGCCGGCCCGCTGGTTGGCCGACGCCTGCGAGATCGGCTCGATGGGCAGCCGCTGCACCTTGGTGCGGGCCGAATACCTGGAGATGCGCGCGGTCCCCGCGTCCACTACATAGCGGATGCCGGGCACCGTCAGAGAGGTCTCGGCGATGTTGGTCGCCAGCACGATCCTGCGTCCCGGATGAGAGGTGAAGATGCGGTGCTGTTCGGACGCGGAAAGCCGGGCGTGCAGCGGCACGATCTGAGTGTTCGGCCAGTTCTCGGCTTCAAGCGCGGTGAGGCCGTCACGGATCTCCCGCTCCCCCGAGCAGAAAACCAGAATGTCGCCCGGCCCCTCGCGCCGCAGCTCGGCACAGGCGCGGACGATGCCCTCGGGCTGCTCGATCCCGTCCTGATCCGGCTTATCGGGATCCGACAAGGGAAGATACCGCACCTCGACAGGGAAGCTGCGTCCGGAAACCTCCACCACCGGCGCATTGTCGAAGTGCTCGGAGAATCGGGCAGTGTCGATGGTGGCCGAGGTGATGATCACCCGCAGTTCGGGACGACGAGGCAGCAACTGTTTGAGGTAGCCGAGCAGGAAATCGATATTGAGGCTGCGCTCGTGAGCCTCGTCAATGATGATCGTGTCGTAGCGGCGAAGATCACGGTCGTGACCGATTTCGGCGAGCAGAATGCCGTCGGTCATCACCTTGACGCGAGTCTGCTTGCCCGCTTGCCGGGTGAATCTGACCTGGTAGCCGACCAGATCCCCCAGTTCGACGCCCATCTCCTGGGCGATGCGCTCGGCGACGCTGCGGGCCGCGATCCGGCGCGGCTGGGTGTGCCCGATATGTTCGCGCCCCGCCAGCAGGCAGATCTTCGGCAGCTGGGTGGTCTTGCCCGACCCGGTCTCGCCGGCCACCACCACAACCTGGTGCTCGCGGATCAACTGCGCGATCTCTTGCGTATGCGCACTGATCGGCAGGTCTGCGGGGAATTCGATGCGTGGACGCTCGGGTGCGGCGCCGGTTGATGTGCTGGTGGTCATTTCGCGGGCAAGTCTACGTTGTGGCTGGTTGCCGAGATTGAGACTGTTTCCGGATCCTGTCTGTCGCTAGCGTTCTTCCCTCTTGCTCGAAGTTTCATCTATCCGAGATAGTTACGTCCGCTGCCGGAAGTGGTTACGTCTGCTGCCGGGGTGGGTGGGGGTGCCGGCGCAAACCGAAAACAGAGGTTCGCCGCCTGGCACCCCCACCCGCCCCTTTCATGATTCCTTGATATTTGCAGACTTACAGATGCCCGCTCGTCCGGTCTGCGTACTACCTCCGTCTCTGCGTTGTCTTCGCTCCCCCGTCAGCATGAGAACCGGCGGTGGGAGCCATCTTCGGAAACGTAACCGGATACCTGCAGGCACAAGGGCGGTTGTGGTTGCCGGTAAGCAAACCTATGTTTTCGGTTTGCGAAGGCAACCACAACCGCCCTCCACCCGTCACCTAAATCTGGTCACGGAATGACGCACTCGCTACTTCAGGCCGAGGGCCTGCTGCTTGGCGGCATGACCGTCGGCGAAGGCCGCCCGGCGACGGGCCTCCTTGGCGCGCTGCTCATCGTCCGCGGCGATCAGCTGTTCTTGCTCGTCGAAATGGCCGAGCTGCCAACCGCGCACCTCGGGGATGTCCTCCAGGTACTCCACGATGTAGTCCTCGTGTCGGGCCAGTTGGGCCTCGCACCACTGGTACAGCTCGTGGCTTCCTTCGGGCTTCACCTTCGCGTTGTTGATGCAGTCCATCACCAGGTGATAGCGGTCGACCTCGTTGCGCACCACCATGTCGAACGGCGTGGTGGTGGTGCCGAGCTCATGGAAGCCGCGGGCTCGGAACCGGTCGGCGTCCGGACGGCCGTGCACCAGCTGGTGAATGGCGCCCGGGTACCCGTGGAAGGCGAAAACCACATCGATGTCGTCGGTGAAGGTCTCGGAGAACTCCTTGGCGCTCATGCCGTGCGGGTGATCGCGCTGGCGGTAGAGCGTCATCAGGTCGACGACATTCACGAAACGAACCTTGAGTTTGGGCAGCCGAGCTTTGAGAATCTCTGCGGCGGCGACCGCCTCCACGGTCACCACGTCGCCGGCCGACGCGAGCACGATGTCAGGGTTGGCGTGACCCAGCCCGTCGGTGCCGGCCCATTCCCAGATGCCGTAGCCCTTGGTGCAGTGCTCGACTGCTTCGTCCATCGACAGCCATTGCGGTTGCGGCTGCTTGTCCTGGACGATCAGGTTCACGTAGTTGCGCGACTTGAAGCAGTGATCGGCGACCTCGACCAGGCAGTTGGCGTCCGGCGGCAGGTAGATGCGCGCCACATCGCCACGCAGGTTGAGCACCACCTGCAACAATTCCGGCGACTGGTGCGAGAAGCCGTTGTGGTCGTTGCGCCAGCAGGTCGAGCTCAGCAGGATGTTGGTGCTGGGTACTTTGGCGCGCCATTCCAGATGATTCGATTCCTGCAACCACTTGGCCTGCTGCATGGTCATGGACGCGGACACCATGCCGAACGCCTCGTAGGACGCGAACATGCCGTGGCGTCCGGTCAGGGTGTAGCCGTCGAGCCAGCCGTGGCAGTTGTGCTCGGAAAGCACCTCCATCACCCGGCCCTGGTTGCCGATCTTCACATCGAAAACGTTCGTGTCCTCGATAAACGTGCGATCGGAGACCTCGAAGACGGCACCGAGCCGGTTCGAGTTGGTCTCGTCGGGGCAGAACAGCCGGAAGTTCGTCGGGTTCTTGGTGTAGATGTCGCGCATCAGTTCGCCGAGTTTATGGGTGGACTCCAGCCGCTCGGTCGCGCGGTTCTCGGGAGTCACCTCGACCGCATAATCGTGGAAGTCTGGCAGATCGAGGTCATCGGTCAGCCGGCCGCCGTTGGCATGCGGATTGGCGCTCATCCGCTTGTCACCTTCTGGATTGTTCGACTTCACCAGATCGCTGAGCGAGCCATCCGCGTTGAACAATTCGTCGATCTTGTACGAGCGCAGCCACTTTTCGAGGAGCCGTAGATGATCGGGGTTCTCCCGCACGCCCGACAGCGGCACCTGATGGGCACGCCAGGTGCCCTCGACGATGTTGCCGTCGACCTCGTGGGGGCCCGTCCAGCCCTTCGGCGAACGCAGGATGATCATCGGCCAGACCGGACGCTCGCCGTCCCAGTGACCGCTGCGGGCATCGTCCTGAATCTGCTTGATGCGCTCGTAGCAGTAGTTCAATGCCTCGGCGAAACGCACGTGCATCCACGGCAGATCGTCGCCTTCGACCCAGACCGGCTCGTAGCCGTGTCCGGTGAACAGCGCGGTGACTTCGTCCGGATCCTTGCGGGCCAGCACCGTGGGGCCTGCGATCTTGGCGCCATTGAGGTGCAGGATCGGCAGCACCGCACCATCGTGTTCGGGGTTGAGGAAGCTGATGCCCTTCCAGCCGCCCTCGAGCGGACCGGTTTCGGCCTCGCCGTCGCCGACCACCGCTGCCACCAGCAGATCGGGATTGTCGAAGGCCGCGCCGAAGGCGTGCGACAGCGCGTAGCCGAGCTCTCCGCCCTCATTGATCGATCCGGGAGTGGTCACCGACGCATGGCTCGGAATACCGCCAGGCGCGCTGAACTGACGGAACAGTGACCGCAATCCGTCGGCGTCCTGGGTGATCTTCGGGAAGACTTCGGTGTAGTAGCCCTCCAGATAAGAGGCCGCGACCAGAGCCGGGCCGCCGTGTCCGGGGCCCGCTATGTAGAGCACATCCTGATCGGTGTGGCGGATCAACCGGTTGAGGTGTGAGTAGATGAAGCTCAGCCCGGCACTGGTGCCCCAGTGGCCGAGGAGCCGTGGTTTGATGTCCTCCACGCTCAGTGAGCGCTTCAGTAGCGCGTTCTCTTGTAGGTAGATCTGGCCGACGATCAGATAGTTGGCGGCACGCCACCAGGCGTCCACCCGATCGACGTCATCACGAGTCAGAGCTGGAACCAAGGTCATGATCTTGAGGTTAGTAGGCCCTACCCCATGGGTTGAAGACTCTCATGAAATTGATTGCCAACCCATATGCGCTATCGGCGCCGCCGACCCGACCGGGTGGCCGGATCGCGCCAGTATTCGCCGGGAACAGACGAGATATCTGGTTGCCGCGATCCAAGCCCCCGCGCTCTTCCATGCCTGTATGACCACTGAGAACAGGTGTCGTGCATCACCTCCGAGACGGAAGGGCGGTCTAGATTCACGTAGTGCAGCCCACGAATCGAGGCCTGGTGCTACAGGTTCTACATTCGAGGACGTTCGCTACCAGCAATCATCAACGCCAGTCGGCAAGCAGATCCCGGGCGAACTCCACGAAGAAGTACTCGCCCCACTCGACCGACTCGTCCACACCGAGGTTCTTGCGCTCGTGGTAGGAGCCGTGCTTGAGGATGCCCTCCCACTCGGGCTCCAGCGCGAGGAACTCCGGTTCGGCGAGCCTCCGGAAGGTGGCGAGGGCCCTCTCGTGGTAGGCCTTTGCCTCGTCCTGGTCGTCGACGTAACGCGCGAGATGGAACAGGCCTTGAGCAGCGGCAACGGCACCGGACGACTCCCACCGACGCACCGGGTCGGGCTCCAGGAAATCGTTCGGCGGCACCGGATCGTCGTTGCTGGTGTGAGTCATCCAGTATTCGGCGTTGAGCCTGGCGGTGGCGAGGAAGTCCGGCTGCCCATCGAGCGCATAGCATTCGGTGAAACCGGCCAACGACCAAGCCAGGCCGCGATTCCAGGATGAGTCCTCGCGCCAGCCCTGGTGGGTGGTCATCCGCAGGAACTCTCCGGTTTCGACGTTCCATTGGCCCTCATGTCCGGCCGAACCGTCGCCGCGCACCAGGTGACGCCGGGTGGTGCGGGAATGAGCCCGGGCCCGGCGCAGCAGGTCCTCGTCGCCGGTCTCCAGCGCAGCCCAGAACACCAGGCCGATATTGCGCATAACGTCGATGAAGGTCGATTCCGGCGCGATGAACGACGGGATCATCTGGCAGGACTCCAAGAATCTGCCGCCGAGCGTCCGGCCTGCCGTGATGGCGACCTGCTTCGCGTCCTCGTCGCCGGTGAGTTCCCACTGCTGCTTGAAGCTGGTGGCGATCAGGAAGCCGTGGTCGTGGGTCTCAACGTCGAGTTCGCGGCCCCTGACCAGCTCCGTGTAGTGGGACGCGAGCTCTTTCCACTCCGGAGACTTGGTCTGCTCGTAGACCAGCCACATCTGACCTGGGGTGAAGCCCTCGCCCCAGTTCGTCCATTTCTCTTTGTCATGTACCCAGTGCCCGCCATCGGTGAAGATCGGCAGATAGTCGGGGTGGTTAGTGGCGAGATTACGCAGTTTGGTTTGTGCTACGTCGAAGACCAGGCGTGCGGCGTCGCGTGTCGTTTCGTCGATCGGCAAGGTGCGGAGCTGGGGAGTCCGGGCAGTTTTCCAGTACATCGTTGTCTCCTTTATCGGGATGCGGGATCGTCGAAGCTGCCGGTGAACTCCGGCGTCCTCTTGTTGCGGAAGGCGGTGACGCCTTCCATGAAGTCGTCGGTGGCAGAACTCGCGGCCGAACCGAGGGCCTCCAGTGTCAGCCTCACGCCCTCACCGGACTGGCCGTCGATGATCTGCTTGGTCATCTGCAAGGCGATGGGTGCGCGGCTGGCGACCTGATGCGCGATCTCGGTCGCCTTGGCGACAACCTCGGAGCGGTCGGCCACATCGGTGACCAGGCCCCAATCCAACGCCGTGGCGGCGTCGATCATCTTCGAGGTGAAGATCATCCGCTTGGCGCGCGCGACCCCGACGGTCTTCTGCAACCGGGCGGTGCCACCCCAACCGGGCAGTGTTCCGATGCCGAGCTCGGACAGTCCGACTTTGGCGTCGTTGGCCATCACCCGGATGTCGCAGGCCAACGCAAGCTCGAGACCGCCACCGAACGCGTTGCCGTCGATGGCGGCGATCGACGGCTGGCGAAGCCCGGCGAGCTTGTCGAACAGCGCGTGGCCGCGGCGGATCCACTGCGACCACATGCGGGTCGCCGACAGCTGGCTGAATGCCTTGATGTCAGCACCGGCAGAGAAGGCACGCTCCCCTGCTGTGGTGACCAGGACCACGCGGATGTCTTCGGAGTCGTCGATGGTGGCCAAGTGCGATTCGAGCTGTTCGACCATCGGGATGGTGAACGAGTTCAGCTTGTTCGGACGCGAGATATGGATCGTCGCGAGCGTTCCGTCGACGCTCAGCGTGATCTCGCCGTCCGGACGCACATCTTCTGGTTGTTTCTCAGTCATCAGTTTTCCTTTCCGGCAAGGACGATCGCACGGCGTGGCGCCCCGAGCTCAAGGCCCATCGGCTCGTCGGTAAAGATCCGGGCGTCCATCAGCAACAGGTCGTCGGCGACCGCCAGCGGGATGCCGGCTTTGGCGAGCACATCGCGTTCGAGGTCGACTCCTGGTGCGATCTCGACAACGGTGATCACTTGGTCGCGAAGTTCGAGGACGGCGCGCTCGGTGACGTAGAGCACCTGCTGGCCGCGCTGCGCACCCACCTGGCCCGACCAGGTGATCTGCGCCACCTCGGGCAGGAATTTCGCGATCGTGCCGTCGGTGACGATCTCCAGGCGTCCATCACCGAGCTTGACCTCTTTGCGTCCGGCGGTGAACTGGCCGGAGAACACGATTCTCTTGGCGTGCGCGGTGATGTCGGCGAACCCGCCGACTCCGGCGGTGACGTGGGTGGCCTTGCGCATCAGCGACACGTTGACGTCGCCGTGTCCAGAGACCTCCATGAAGCTGAGCAGCGCGATGTCGATGCCCCCGCCCTGCAGCAAGATGAACTGGTCGCTCGACGCGACGATCGCGTCCGGGTTGTAGGCGGCGCCGAATGCCTTGCCGGTGACCGGGAACCCGCCAACCGGGCCCTGCTCGATCACCCAGGTGACTTCGCCGTCGAGCCCTTCCTCCATCAGGATGCGGGGCACGTTGGCCGAGATTCCGAAACCGAGATTGGCGAGATCACCATGGTGCAATTCCATGGCGGCCCTGCGCGCGATCACCTTCGTGATGTCGAAGCCCACCCGGTCGATGTCATCGAGGGACTTGATCTCGGTGCCCGAGATCGCCGGGTCGAAGAAGATGCCACCGGCCTGTTGCTGATCGGGTGCGACCACGATGGCATCCACCAGGGCGCCGGGCACATGCACCTCACGCGGGTGATGTTTGGTGGCGATCGTCCGCTTCACCTGGGCGATGACGATGCCGCCGTTGTTGTGGGCCGCCATCGCGGCATCGAGGGTGCCGAGCACCGCTGCCTCGTCCTCGAAGGTGAGGTTGCCGGCCGGGTCGGCGGTCGTGGCGCGGATGATCGCCACGTCGATCGGGATCGCCGGCACATAGATCCATTCCCTGCCGTCGAGATTCTCGATCCGGGCCAGGTCGGGCGTGACATCGTTCATCTTGCCGCCCTCGATCCGGGGATCGAAATAGGTGCCGACTCCGACGTCCGTGAACACCCCGGGCTGCTTCGCCGCGGCCGCGCGGATCATCTCGTAGACGACTCCGGAGGGGAACATATAGGCCTGGCAACCGCCCGATTCCAGCAGCTCACGAGCGGCAGGCTTGGCCATCTTGGACGGCCCGGCCGGGTAGGAGCCCCCGATGATCCTGGCCAGCAGGCCCGGTTTGGCGAGATGGTCGACCCCGGCGATTCCGGCGGACATGTCACCCGAGTTGATGGCATGAATCGAGGTGATCCGGCTCGGCGAACCGGTCTGCTCGAACCGTTCTCCGATCGCGGCCAGGACCGCGTCCGGACAACCGATCGCCGATGCGGACGATACTGCGACGGTGGCTCCGTCGGGGATGAGCGCCGCTGCATCGGCAGCACTCAGAACAGGTGGACAACGCATCTGATGAACTCCTCAATCTTCAGGGATTTCGCAAGAGTCGAAATCTGCTAGTCGTGTTGCTGTGGGATGATTCCGCTGGGCGGCTGCGAGGCGCGGCCCTGCCGTACCGGCATTCGCGATTGACGTGCCTCCCGCGCCACGGTTTCTCTGATTTGCCTCGGCCGGTCTCATTGACCCGTTCCTTGGTTTTGGGCTTGCCTATCGTCAGCGGCTGGAGTCGCGTCTTTGCACCCGCACGATGCCCGGACGACAAGCGCGCTGGCCACGAAGATCCGTTCCGGATCCGCGTCCGGGTCAGCCAATCGCCGTAGCAAGAGTCGGGCCGCTTCTCGTCCGGCCGTCTCACCCGACGAGGCGACAGTGGTCAGGCTCGGATCACAATGACGTGCCTCGGCGACGTCGTCGAACCCGGTGGCCAGAAGGTCGTCAGGAACCTTCTTGCCCGCGTGCCGAGCTGCCTCCAGCGCACCGAATGCGATCTCGTCCGAATAGCAGATCAAGGCGTCGGCCCCGTCGGCGATCGCACGGGCCGCCGCCTCGCGGGCCTGCCCGCGAGTGGGCTCACACGGGTATTGCATTGGCGCCGCGATCCCGGCCTCGGCAAGCCCGCGAGTGACGCCCTCAAGCCGGGGTAGGTACGACGAGAAATGGGCCAAGCCGCCGACGAAGCTGAGCTGTTCTGCACCATGACGGAGCAGGTGCCGCGCGATCTGATAACCGCCGGAGGCATTGTCCGACGCGACGAAGTCTCGTCCAACTCCCGGCACTTCGCGCACCAGTTGGACGAGGGGGATCGCGCTATCGCCAAGGTCGTCCGGGCCCGATCCGTTGGCCGGCACCACCAGCACGCCATCGATCTTGCGTTCGGCGAGTGCGGTGATGAGCCGCAATTGCTGTGCCGGATCGTCATGGGTCACTCCGGCCAGCACCAGCACCCCGTCGGCCTCCAGCACCTCTTGGGCGCCCGTCACGAACTGGGTCAGATAGGGGTGGCTGAGCTCCGGAGCGACCAGCCCCACCACCCCACTGCGCGAACTGCGCAGCGATGCGGCCGACCGATCGTAGACGTAACCAAGCTCGCGCATCGATTCGCGGACGCGCTCGCGCGTCAGCTCGGCAACCAGTGGTGAATCCCGCTGGACCAAGGAGGCCGTGGCCCTGGACACGCCGGCATGTTCGGCAACATCCACCAATCTCACTCGGTGCATCGCACTCCCCACGGCATTGTCAGCTTGCGTTTAGATCGATCTAAGAGAAGAGCTTAGATCGATCTAAACGTTTCTGGCAAGTCCTCGTTTCAAAGCTGGATGGTCGGCCTTCGGCCTGCGGTCATGGGCGAATTCGACGACCACTCGCGGGTGGCGATCCGACCATGAGGATGATGAGAGATCATGAGCACAAGCAAAAGCGAGCCTTTCCGCCATCGCATCAATCCGTCACCTAATCGAGAAAGGTAGCGGCATAAATGTCTCCAATGACATGGCCTAGACCGTCGATAATGCCGATGCTCAAGCGACCTGGATTCTTTGGTCTCCAAATACGTAATCAACAGTCAGTTCGCCGCCGACGGCCTCAAGATAGCGACGGATGGTGCCTATCTTCGCGTTGTCGAGGTCACCGCTTTCGATCTTGGAGACCTGTCTCTGACCGACGCCGATGCGTTCGGCCAACTGGGCCTGCGTGAGACCGGCCTGCTCGCGAAGGTCACGAAGGCGGTAGGCGCGGACCTCCGCGAGCATGCGCTCCTTGTGTGCGTCGATTTCCGTGCGCTCTGCGGGGGTCATGGGGTGTTTCGCCAAATACTCCTCATAACTCAATGCCATCTCGATCACTCTCCTTTCGATCCGCGCAGGTGGTCGTCGAACAGGCCATCAGCCTCAGGAATCTTCTTCTTGTACCAGCGCTTCCAGTCCCCACTTTTGTCTCCGGCGATCAGCATGATGGCAGATCGCTCGGGGTCAAATGCGAACAGAATGCGTAACTCGGAGCGACCCGAAGAGCCCGGTCTGAGTTCCTTCATATTCTTGTGCCGGAACGCCGAGACAGTGTCTACTAAAGGTCGGCCAAGTTGAGGACCGAGGTCCCTCAGCAGCTCGATCGCAGCCATCACCTGCCTCCGGGAACCAGCGTCAAGTGAATCAAGCCAGACCTCGATCAGCTCGACATCCACGCTCCACATGTGAACAGTTTAGACCATACAAGTTCTATGAACAACGGTGCGAGTTGGTCAAAGGGGCCGCCTCGCGAACGCCGCCCGGCTGCTCCGGCTGGACGACCAAGCTGTCATCCGCCGGGACGCGGCCGCCGACCTCGTCGTCCTCGGCTCGGACCCGCGGGAAAACACCGGCAATATCGCCGACATCGAATCAGCCGAGATCGAGCGAGTTGAGCCTTAGCAGGGCGGCAACACGTCGACGCCCAGTGGCGCGCACAGGTCGATCAGCCACAGCACGTCCGGACCTTCGAAGATCCGCGCGAAGGAGAGATCCTGATCGATCGCGTCAGCGCAGCGGTCTCCGAAAAACACGTATGCCTTGGCGTCATTGCACTGACGCGACATCCAGACCACTCCGTCGAGCCCGGCTTTGTGTGCGGCTTCGGACCACAGAACCGTGGTGTCATAGGTTGAGGCGGGGCTGGCGGTGAGGTCGGCCGCGTCCGTCTTGAGCCGCCTGAGGCCAAGCCCATGGAACGTGGCCACCCGCAACCGCCGAGTCGTGCGAATCCGGGTCATCACCTTTGTGCTGTAGTCGTCGTATCCCAGGTACCCACCAGTGACGGGCACATCGTGCAATAGCGTTTCGGCAACAGCGGCCTCCTGAGTGGCGGCTGCGTACATCACTGGCACGATGGCGCCATCTGCATCGCTGAAGAACGCGAACCTGGAGCGGCCATATCCCGGATTGAACTCAGTGGACGCAAAACGGTTGCTGTGCACGCGGTACAGCAACTCCCCCGACTCCAGGACAGTGACCAGCGGGTCGAACGGGTTCGGTGGCGGACAGGTCACCACTCGACCGACCACGCTTCGGACGCCACATCCATCACTCGTTCCGGCGCGGAGCCGAGCAGTTCAACCGGCCGGGCACCCTTCAGATAGGTAGTCGGAGAACACAACCACTGAACCAGACCGGTCTCACTACGCTTGTGGCTTCTCGCCAGGGCGAGCAGATCTGCGATGACAGGCAGCGGCTGCCCATCGCTACCGAACTGAAACCCGGGAAACAGCGTGCGGCCACCACGTTCCAACCCCACGAGCCGTCCGGACTTGCGTAGTTGCGAGGCACGGTTGCGAGGCGTGCTGGACCGTGATCCCAGACGCATCCCCGCCTCATGTGAGGTCAGCAGACCAAACTCACCGTCGATGCGGTCATAGAGGTTGCGCTCGGCCTGGATCGACCGGGCCAGAGCAGGGCTGACCTGCATGTCAACGGAATCCAGCGCCTTCCCAACACTCGCGGCACCGTCACGGATGTGCTTGGCGCTGCGCTCAAGATCTGCCACCGTCGTCACAGCCATCACCTCCAACAACGTTTGATGCAGCTCATCATATCGCATCATCCGCATTGTCCAGGGCGATCCTGCCCGTGCGGTACCGCCCGGCGCAGGTCATCTCGGCAGCTCTGACTCCCACGCATGACCGTGCCCGTGGCCCGGAGGCATCTGGAGTGTCAACTGAGGGAACACGCGATGAGGGGCATCCGCCTGCTGGCGGATGCCCCTCATTGTTGATCGTGGTTGAGCGAGATCTTTGCTCTTCAATCGGCCGACTCACGGTCGCAGCGTCCATCAGAAGTCGGACGAGCCAGAGCTCGGGCTTGATCAAATCACGGGCGTGACCAGTGAGCCATCGGCAAGCCAGGATTTGATGTTCTCGATCACCAGGGACGACATCTCCTGCCTGGTCTCCCAGGTGGCGGTGCCGATATGCGGTGTCACCAGCACATTGTCGCGTCCGATCAATCCCGACGGCACGTTCGGTTCATCGGTCAACACGTCAAGCGCAGCGCCCCCGAGTCGTCCGGCGTCGAGAGCCTCGATCAGGGCCTCCTGATCGACCAGTGAACCCCGAGCGGTATTGATCAGCCTGCCTTCGGAGCCCAGCGCGTCCAGCACAGCGGCATCCACCAGATGATCGGTGTCGCTGCCACCGGGCGCCGAAATGATCAGGCTGTCAACAGCACCGGCCAGGTCGAGAATGGACTCGTGGTAGACGAAGCCGCTGTCTTCACGCTCCACCAGATCGCAGTAGTGCACCTCGACACCGAAACCCACGAGCCGGGTGGCGATGGCGCTGCCGATGCGTCCCAACCCGAAGATGCCGACCTTGGAGTGCGCGACCTTGTGCGTCCACTTATAGGGGCCATTCGACCAGCCACCCGACTCGGCGTACCGGCCGCAACCACGCAGGTCACGGGACAATGTGATGAGGAATCCGACCGCGAGGTCGGCCACATCGTCGGTCACCACGCCGGGAGTGTTGGAGACCTTGATGCCCCGCTTCGCTGCCGCGGCCAGATCGATGCCGTCGTAGCCGACGCCGAAGTTCGCAATGAGCTTCAGATTCGGCAACCGATCGATGAACTCGGCACTCACCTTGTCTTCGCCACTGCTCAGCAGGATCTCGAAGTCACCGGCGATCCGGGCGAACTCGGAATCGCTCAGCGCCCGCCAGTCGACCACCTCGAAATCGTCTGCCAGTCCGTCGGTCAACAAGAACGGCAGTTCGATGTGCTGCAGCAGTTTCGGTTTGACCTGGCCGTTCGTCGATTCGCGGACGACACCCGCCGAGCTCACGCCTTCTCCTCGATGGCGACCAACGGCTTCTTCACCAGGAACCCGTAGAAGGCCGCACCGAGCATCGCGATCACCGCGGCGATGTAGAAGGCCAAGGTATACGAACCGGTCTGGTCGGCGATGAAACCGGTCACCACCGGGGCAAGCGCACCACCGAAGTAGCCGCCGAAGTTCATGATGCCGCCGAACCGAGCGGCATGGGTGTCGGGAACCACGTCAGAGGTGAGCGCCCAGGATTGCGACTGGATGGCAGCCACCAGTGCGAGAGCGAAGCAGAGAACGATGATCGCGCCCACCAGGTTGTGCACATTCGGCACGACGAGCAGCAGCACACCGACCAGGACGCAGGCCACCATCAGCACCTGCTTCTTCGACTGCAACGGGGACTTGCGGCCCGACTGCGCCAAGACCATGGTGACCCGGCCACCGAAGATACCGCCGATGGCGCCGGCGATGTAGGGAATCGCGGCCACCCAACCGGTGGACGCGATCGAGACGCCGAGGGTGTCCTGCAGGAACAGTGGCAGGAAGGTGATGAAGATGTTCCAGATCCAGATCGAGGAGAAGAAGCCGAGCATCATGCCCCAGGTCTGCCGGTGCGCGAAGAAGGACAGCCAAGGGATGACCACCTCGGGATGATCGTCATCGGTGGCCGAATCGCGGCCGGTCAGGATGTGGCGGTACTCCTCGTCCGAAAGCCGCTTGTCGTTCTCGGGCGAGCGATAGAACACCCAGAAGCACAGCGCCAGCACCAAGCCGACGAGACCGACGATCAAGAACATCGCGCGCCACCCGAAAGTCAGCGACAGGGCGGTCAGCACGGGCGGTGCGATGGCGGACCCCCACTTGGAGCCGGAATCCCAGATACCGGTGGCAAATCCGCGCTCGGAGCGCGGGAACCACTCGGTGGTGATTTTGGAGCAGTTCGGCGAGTTCGGAGACTCTCCGATACCCAGCAAGAAGCGAAAGCTCAGGAAGTGCAGCATGTTGTGACCGGCAGCCATCAGCGAGGTGGCGATTGACCAAGCTCCCACCGCGATGGCGAAGACCCGCCTGGGCCCGAACTTGTCGATGATCCAGCCGGCCGGCAGCTGGCAGACGGCGTAGGTCCAGGAGAAGACCGTGCCCATCAGGCCGATGTCGGTCTTGTTGAGGCCGAGTTCTTCGATCATGTGCGGGGCCGCGATCGACACCGAGGAGCGGTCCATGTAGTTCAGAATCCCGGCGAACAACAGCCAAGCGAGAATCGTCCAGCGGACGCGTCCCATCTTCTTCTGGTCGTCGGTCTTTCGCGGCTCGTCCGGCTTCCCGGCTGAGACGACTGCGTCTGGCGACGTCATAGTCGTGTTCCCTTCACTTGTGAAGCATCGTCACCCGCCGCCACCCGCTTTGGACGCGAACCGGGTCCCCAGCCGTGAAGGCGCTGAAAATGCTGCTGCCGACAGGCCGCAAGCGATGCGGTGCCGGCGACCCGTGAACCGGGGCGGTCAACCGGCATGGTTGCCCGGAGCGGAACGAATCCTATAGTAAACATGATCCGGAGGGTTCGCTAGTTTTATTGCCGCCGTTGCTTCGGGCCTGCGTGATGCGCCGTGCAGCGCGGTTCGCGTTGATCCCACACGACGGGGCGACCGGGCTGACCTTCCAAGGAAACTCCGCTGGCCAGCAACAATGGGCCAGAACGAACGCACGCGGTTTAGGGGCACCGAGATCTACCGAGGAACAAGAAGTCAGATCTGCCCGCGTGGTTTCCGAGACCGGTCCGGTTTCGGCAGGGCGTCAGATGATATGTACCAACGCCGCCAACCCGGTCACCGCAGGTATCGATGCGAACGACGAGATGAAAATGACGTCGCGCGCAAGCTGCACTGATTCTTCGCCGCGCATCGCGAAAATGAAGACGTTTTGTGCGGTGGGCAGTGCCGCCATCACCGTGACCGCCAAGGTGACATCGGCGTCCAGCCCGAAGACGAACCGGGCGAGCGCGAAGGCCAGCAGCGGCTGGACGAGCACCTTGAGAACACTCACCGCCACCGTCTCGCCGGCGTTGCCCGATCCGGGTAGCGGCCCGGTGCGAAGCGAGATACCGAAGGCCATCAGCATCGCAGGGACCGCGATTCCGCCGACCAGATCGATCGTCGAGGTCACCAGCTCCGGCAGCTGGATGCCGGCGAGATTGACGACCAAACCGGCTGCCACCCCGATGGTCATCGGATTGCGCAGCGGCAAGGTCACGTTGCTCACCATGCTGGTTCGCTGACCGTGTTTCTTGGCGGTCAGCGCGTCGAGAATGCTCAACCCGACAGGTTGCAGGAAGACCACCTGAATGAGCAGGATCGGCGCCACCCAGCTGGTGTCCTTCAGCACGTAGGCGGCGATCGGCAGACCCATGTTGTTCGCGTTCACGTAGCAGGACGCGAAGCCTCCGATCACCTTGTGGCCCGCGCTTCGCCGCCACAGCGTCGAAGCCAAGATCAAATAGATGCCCAGGGTGATGAAAATCGCCAGCAGCGAGACAATGACGTTGAGTGAGAAGATGCGTTCCAGCTGGGCGGTGCGCAGGCTCCCGAAGAGCAGCGCGGGCAATCCGACCCAGAAAGATGTCTGAGAGAGCGCGCGCTGCCCGTTGGCGTCCAGCACTCTGAATTGGGCGAGCAGCCATCCGACGCCGATCACGAACCAGATGGTGAAAAAGCCCGACAGCACATCTCCCACGAACCTCTACCCTAGACCGGGTCATCCGTTGCACTTCCCCTGTGCTCACCGCACGAACGAGGCGTGGGCGAATCGGACGGACTCATTGCGAACCCCTCGCCTTACGGACGCTCCCGCGCATGTTCTCAGCGCCCAGGTAGGGTGAAACCCTGAGCCGACGCTGCATCCGAATACCGGCCGTGGCCGTCCGTTGGCCTGATTGGTCGATCGGATCGCAGCCACCACCCACGAAGCCATGGCTTTGGAATCGGACCGAATACGGGTGCCAGGCTGTGGCGTCGGGTTGCGAAATTGGCAAGGTCGGCCACAACAGACGAGACAACCGGTAGGGATGAGCGTGAATCCACTCGAATGGGATATGCCCAAGCTGCTGATCTATGCGACGCTGTTCTGCATCGTCTTCTCACGCGCCAGCGCCACCTACGCGCTGGGCCGCGGGCTGATCGCCGGGGCGTCCAGGGTCAAGGCAACCGCGAAAATGCAGGGCGAACGCTACCGGCAGGCCTGCCGACTGATCGCCCGCTACGGTGCCCCGGTCGTCTCGTTGTGTTTTCTGACGGTCGGATTCCAGACGATGGTGCTGCTTGCTTCTGGTGGCCTGCGAATGCCGCTGCGTAAGTTCTTGCCCGCGCTTGCCGCCGGGAGCATCATGTGGTCGGCGCTCTACGGGACGGTCGGCTTCGTCGGATTCCATGCTCTGCGCGTCGTCTGGGAGTTCTCTCCCCTGCTCTGCTCGCTTGTCTTGTGTGCGCTGGTCGCAGGGTTGACCGGTTATGTCTTGTACCGCCGGATTCGAAGCAGAGAAACTTCTGTGGGCGAGGCCGGTGATGCCAGGTCGGTGAACGAGCCCGTGATCAAGTGAGACTGAAGGAACAACTGTCTGCCAGTCCGGCAATCAGAATGGGGCTGTCGGTCTCCATCGCCACCGGGCTTTATGGCATCTCTTTTGGAGCATTGGCCGTGGCCGCAGGCCTCGACCGCTGGCAGACACAGATGTTGAGCGCACTGATGTTCACCGGAGGAAGCCAGTTCGCATTCGTCGGGAGCCTGCCGGGTGGCGGAATGTCTGCGCTCGTCGCCGCCAGTTTGCTCGGCATCCGCAACGCGGTCTACGGTGCGCAGCTGAATGCCTCCCTCGCCCCGCGTGGTCCCCTCAAGATGATCATGGCCCACCTCAGCATCGACGAGTCCTTCGCCACCGCGATGGCGTCGGACGACCAGGGCGAGCGTAGGCGGGGCTTCTGGACAGCGGGTCCCGGTGTGTGGCTGCTGTGGAATCTGTTCACTTTCGTCGGGGCCTGGGCCGGTGATGCGATGGGCGATCCGAAGATCTGGGGGCTGGATGGCGCAGCGGTAGCCGCCTTCCTCGGTCTGCTGTGGCCGAGACTGCGCAGCAAGGATGCGGCCGGTTTGGCTGTGATCTGTGCCGCGGCCACTGTTGTAGCTGTCCCATTTGCCCCGCCCGGAATCCCGCTGCTGGTCGCCGGAGTGGTGGCAGTCGTGGTGCAACTACGACACCGGGCCGAGGCCCGGCCTCCGGCCGAAAGCGGCGATCCCGGAGACGACATCGGGCGCATCGCAATCGACCGCTTCGTCGAGGACGACGCCCAGGACAGCGCGAGCGATTACCGGCGGCCTGGACCGGGGCCGGGCACCGACGACTCTGCGTCCTCGAGCAGCGAGGGAGATCATAGATGAGCCTCTGGGCTTGGATTCTGCTGGCGTGCGCGATCGCTTTCGCCACCAAACTCGTCGGCTATCTGCTGCCGTCAAGGTGGCTGGAGTCGCCTCGATTTCAGCGCGTCAGCAGCGCTCTGACGATCGGTCTGTTGGCTGCGCTGGTGGCCTCGAATACCTTCGCTTCCGGCCAGCAGCTTGCGATCGACTCCCGGCTGCTCGCGTTGATCGCCGCCGGAATCGCGCTGTGGAGAAAGCTCCCCTTCCTCGCGGTGGTCGTCATCGGAGCCGCGGCGGCGGCGCTCGGCAGGCTCGTCGGCCTCCCGTGAGCCCTCGGCGTCCATTTCAGAAAGATCGTGCACAACCCTGGTATCCCGCAACGGAGTGTGCAACCCTATATGCAGCACCGCGCAGCAGCCGGTGTTCTCCGGGAGAAAGGAGTTCGCATGGGGCTATTGGACGACATCAAGTCCGCCGCCGATCAACATGAGGATCAGGTGGAGCAAGCGATCGATAAGGCCGGCGACGCAGTCGACCAGGCCACCGACAGCAAGTTTGCCGGGAAAGTCGATCGGGCCCAGGAATTCCTCAAGGACAAGATCGGTCAACCGAACGCTCAGTGAGACAAAGATCTCCTGATGAGATTTCGGTGTTGGCGGTCGTAGCCGTCAAAGCCATTGAAATTACTGAACATTGAACAAGCTGGGAACCAGTCGGGACGATTGGCTCCCAGCTTCTTTTTGTCCGCAGCCGCTATCCGCCCATCGGCGCGTTCAGTGCCCCACATCGGTAGTTGCGCCGAGGATCTAACCGGTGAAGCCGCCGCGGCCGCGCCCAGCTGCAGCGGCCGGCGAGCCGGGTGGCGTTACAGGACCTTCGCGAAGAAATCGCGGGTTCGTGCCTGGGCGGGATGGTTGATGACCTGATCGGCCGAACCGCGCTCCACGATCAGCCCGTCGTCCATGAACACCACCTGATCGGCAACTTCTCTGGCGAATCCCACTTCGTGAGTCACCACGATCATCGTCATGCCGGTCTCGGCGAGCTCTTTCATCACTTGCAGCACCTCGCCCACCAATTCGGGATCGAGCGCCGAGGTTGGCTCGTCGAAGAGCATCAGATCGGGGTCCATGGCCAGTGCACGTGCAATGGCCACCCGCTGCTGCTGACCGCCGGATAGCTGAGACGGGTAGTGGTCGGCGCGGTCGGTCAGTCCGACTCGGGCAAGCTGCTCGCGGGCCAGTTGCCCGGCGTCCTGCTTGGAGAATTTCTTGACCTGCCGGGGCGCCTCCATGACGTTCTGCAGAGCAGTCATGTGCGGGAAGAGGTTGAACCGCTGAAAGACCATCCCGATACGAGAGCGCTGCCTGGCGATCTCGGCGTCCGGAAGTTTGTGCAAGATCGTGGCACCGTTCTTGCTGACCTCACGCAGGCCCATCAGCTCGCCGTTGACGTAGAGCCGGCCGGCGCTGATCTGCTCCATCTCGTTGATGCAACGAAGCATCGTCGATTTGCCCGAGCCCGACGGCCCCAGCAGCACGCAGACCTCGCCGCGTTGCACGCAAAGATCAATCCCTTTCAGCACATGTAGTTCGCCGAAGAACTTGTGGACATCTTGCGCGTCGATCATCGGGGTAGTCGTGCGTTCACTCATGGGGTCACATCCACGTTGGCTTGGTCGTTCACGGTGCCGGACGACAAGATCGCCTGCTGCCGCTTGGGCATGCCTCTCACCTTGTGACCCTGGCTGGACGCGCCGTCGAAACCCTTGCCGTAATAGGTCTCCAGCCGGTGCTGGCCGACCATCAGAATCGAGGTGATCACGAGATACCAGATCGCTGCCACGATCAACAGCGGCACCGGCAGGAAGTTCTTGTTGCCGATGGCATTCGTGACGAAGGTGATCTCCAGCATGAACGGCACCGCCAGCACCAGCGAGGTGGTCTTCAGCATGGAGATGGTCTCGTTGCCGGTCGGTGGCACGATGACCCGCATGGCCTGCGGAATGATGATCCTTCTGAGCACGGTGCTCTGTTTCATACCGAGCGCGGTGGCAGCCTCCCATTGTCCCTTGTCAACAGAGTTCAACCCGGAGCGGACGATCTCCGACAGGTAGGCGCCCTCGTTGAGGCCGAGCCCGAGGATGGCCGCGACGAAGGCGTTGACCAGATCTTGGGTGTTGAGGGAAAAGAACTCGGGGCCGAACGGCAGCCCGACGCTGATGCGCGGATAGAGCACCGCCAGCAGGCCCCAGAAGACCAGCTGGGTGTAAACGGGTGTGCCGCGGAAGAACCAGATATAGGCCCAGGCCACCCCCCGCAGGATCGGGTTGGTGCCCATCCGCATGATCGCGGTGGCCACCGCCAACACGATGCCGATGACCATCGCCGACACGGTCAGCAGCAGCGTCCATCCGATACCGGCGACCACCCGGGGGTCGAAGAGATACTGCGCGACGACTTCCCAGTGGTAGTTCGGATTCTCGGTCAGGCTGGAAATCAGCCCGAGGATCAAGAACACCACAATGATCGCGCAGATCCACACCCCGGGCCTCGGAACCGGTTTTGCCTGGATCAGGTCCGGTGTCCCAGACGCCGCACGGGTATCAGATGGCTGGCTCATGCTTACCTCTTACGCCTCCGGATTCAGTTCGGCGGTGGTCAGCGCGGCGTCCTCGGTGACACCCCAGTTGGCCAAGATGGCCTGCCAGGTGCCGTCGTCCATCAGCTGCTGCATGGCCTGCTGCATCGCCTCGGTCAACTGCTCGTCATCTTTGGAGACCACGATGCCTTGCGGGGCGGCATCCTGGATGCCGCCGGTGACCTCGAGCTGATCGTTGGTGAGTTTCACCGAGTAGTCGGCGACGGTCGAGTCGGCGAAGAACGCCTCGACCTTGCCACCGATCAGGTTCGTCGTCACATCCGACTGGACGCCATAGCTGAGCACGTCAATGGCTTCCTTGCCCGCGGCGGTGCAGTCGGTGGACATGGTGGCCAGCACCTCTTCCTGGTAGGTGCCGGTTTGCACGCCGATGGAGGCGCCGCACACGTCGTTCGGATCGAAGCCTTGCGGATTGCCCTTCTGCACGGCATATGAGGAGCCGACCATGATGTAGGAGATCATGTTGTAGTTCTCGGTGCGCTCGGGGGTGACGGTGAACGACGAGATGCCGATGTTGTACGTCGATCCGATCCCGGGCATCAGGTTGGCGAACTCTGCGGCGCTGACCTCGGTCTCGACTCCGAGTACCTTGCCGAGCGCCTTTCCGAGGTCGACGTCGTATCCGATGGCGGTCTGCAGGTCTTCGGCGCGGAATTCTGCAGGGGCGTAGTCGATTGCGGCGCCGATCGTCAGCTTGCCGGAGCTCGCGACATCCTCGGGAAGCAGGGCCGCGATGTCGTCCACCTTTTGAATGCTTGAGACGTCGTAGCTCAAATCGTTGTTCTCGGCGCTGGCCGAGCCCTCCGTGGTGGAGCCGCCTCCACCGCAGGCGGTGAGGGCGAGCGTGGCAACAATGCCAAGAGCGGCGATTCGGCGCATGGTATTTCCTCTCAGATGTGGGTGCGGCAATGATTCTAATGGCGTCCCGCTGGGTGAATTACACGCCCCGGTGTCAATTGGATGACAATTGCCTCACTGCACCACCTTGGCTGCCTTGTCGATCACGGACTGCGGGATCTCCACACCCATCCGCTCGGCTGCCTGCAGATTCAACGAGATCTCCAGATCCTGCGCGACCTGGGCCGGAATGTCCCCCGGCTTTCCGCCCTCGGACAGATATCTGGCTGCCATCTCACCGGTCTGGACGCCCTGCGCGTGGTAATCGACCGCCAGCGCCGCCATGGCACCCCGATCGATCGAATCCGGATCCGACACATAGAGCGGCACCTGGCGCTCCTCGGCCACCGCGACCAGCGCCTCGACTCCGGAAATGATGGTGTTGTCGGTGCCGACGAAGTAGGCGTCGACGCCATTGAGCGATTCGGCTCCCTGGCGCACTTCGGATGACGCCGTCACCGTCGATTCTTGGACGCTCAATCCCAGCGCAGGGGCGGCATCGGCCACCATCTGGGCCTGGATCTGCGAGTTCACCTCGCCCGAGGTATAGAGCAGACCGACACTTGCGGCGTCCGGGCTGACCTCTTTGATCAGGTTGAGCTGGTCGTCGATCGGCGGCAGGTCGGAGGTGCCCGTGATCAGGCCGCCGGGCGCGTCGAGTGAATCGATCAGGCCGGCCTCGACCGGGTCGGTGACTCCTGCGAAGAAGAGCGGAGTGTCGGGCAGCGCCTGGGCCAAGGTGATCGCTGTCGGCGTCGCAATGGCCACCACCAGGTCCTTGTCGGCGAAGCTGGAACCGATGTTGGTAAGCGTCACCTGGTCACCGGCGGCGTTCTTGAGGTCGTAGACGACATCCTCGCCCTCCTGGTATCCGGCGTCGGTCATGGCCTCGATGAAGCCGTCCCGCAAGGCATTGAGCGAAGGATGATCCACGATCTGCGCGATGCCGATCTGCAACGGCTGCTGGTCGGGCCCCTCGCCGGAGTCCGAGGACGACGAGCAGCCGGTCAATGCCAGCACGCCTGCCATCAGCAACCCGAATACACGCTTCATTGACCTATCCCACTTCCTGCCGGTTCGAGTGTTCCCGATGTAAGCCATGAGTTGAAAATCACCAACCCGACCCGCAGGGTCACTTTAGCGGACCCCGTCTGACGCAGAACTCCCCGGCAGTGCTTGCGGCCACTGCCGGGGAGTTCTCAGCTCGCAGGCTATTAGCTGCAGCCGGAGGTCGCGCCACACCCCTCGCAGACGTAGCAGCTGCCCGACGGACGCATCTTGGTGCCGCAGGTCAGGCAGAGCGGAGCGTCCACCTCCATGCCCGTGATGGCCTCCATCAGCTCGCTGGTGGTGTGCGGCCGGGCCTCGATCAGGCTGGGCTGCATCGGCCCACCGGCGTCGACCCGGACGTTGTCACCCGCGTCGTTCTTCAGCTGCTCGTAATCGGGCAGTTCACTCTCTTCCTCCTCGCTCAGGTAGCTGCCGGTCTCCACGTAGTGGGCACGCTCGGACGCGGTAAAGATGCCGAGCTCGGCCCGCTCGTCGAACGACAGGTAGTCGAGTGCGAGGCGGCGGAAGATGTAGTCCATAATCGACTGGGCGATCCGGATGTCCGGGTCGTCGGTCATCCCGGCCGGCTCGAACTTCAGGTTGGTGAACTTCTGCACGAAGCTCTCCAGCGGCACGCCGTATTGCAGGCCGATCGACACCGCGATCGAGAACGCGTCCATCACACCCGACAGTGTCGAGCCCTGCTTGCCGAGCTTGAGGAAAACCTCGCCCAGGTGGCCGTCCTCGTAGGCACCCGAGGTCATGTATCCCTCGGCGCCGGCCACCGTGAAACTGGTGGTACGGCCCGAGCGTGACTTCGGCAGGCGCTGACGGCGGGGCCGGTATTCGATGCGCACCTCGGGTTCGGCAGCGGTCTTGTTGGAGTCCGCCAGTTTCTGATCGCTGAGCGGCTGACCGACCTTGCAGTTGTCGCGGTAGACCGCGATTGCCTTCAGACCGAGCCGCCAGCCTTCCATGTAGACATCGGCGATGTCCTCGACGGTTGCCGACTCGGGCAGGTTCACGGTCTTGCTGATCGCCCCGGACAAGAAAGGCTGCACCGCTGCCATCATGCGCACGTGCCCCATCGGCTTGATGGCCCGCACGCCCATGGCGGTGTCGAAGACCTCGTAGTGCTCGGGCTTGAGCCCCGGGGCGTCCACCACATTGCCGTGCTCGCTGATGAAGGCGACGATCGCTTCGATCTGCTCATCGCCGTAGCCGAGATTGCGCAGCGCCTTCGGCACCGTGTTGTTCACGATCTGCATCGAGGATCCGCCGACCAGCTTCTTGAACTTGACCAGCGAGAAGTCCGGCTCGATGCCGGTGGTGTCGCAGTCCATCATGAAGCCGATGGTCCCGGTGGGCGCCAACAGGGACGCCTGGGCATTGCGGAAGCCGTTGCGCTCCCCCAGTTCGACAACCTGATCCCACTGCCGGCCCGCAGCACTGCGCAGACCCGCGTCGATCTCGTGCAAGGTACGCAGGTCATCGTTCGCGCTGCGGTGCTTGCGCATCACACGCTTGTGAGCGTCCGCATTGCGCGCATATCCGGCATACGTGCCGACCACGCCGGCCAGTTCGGCGCTGCGCCGGTAGGCGGCCGCGGTCATCAGCGAGGTGATCGCCGCGGCAAGTGAGCGTCCGCCCTCGGAGTCGTATCCTTTGCCGAGGGCCATCAGCAGCGCGCCGAGATTGGCGTAGCCGATGCCCAGCTGACGGTAGTCGCGGGTGGTCTTGGTGATGGCTTCGGTCGGGAAGTCGGCGAAGACGATCGAGATGTCCATCGCGGTGATGATCAGCTCGACGGCCTTGATGAACTTCTCGATATCGAAGGTGTCGTCGCCGCGCAGGAACTTCATCAGGTTGAGGCTCGCCAGGTTGCACGACGAGTTGTCGAGGCTCATGTACTCCGAGCACGGGTTGGACGCGGTGATGCGCCCGGACTCCGGGTTGGTGTGCCAATCGTTGATGGTGTCGTCGTACTGCAGGCCGGGATCGGCGCATTCCCAGGCAGCCTGGGCGATCTTGCCGAACAGTTCTCGCGCGTCCACTTCTTCCAGGACCTCGCCGGTCATCCGGCCGCGCAGACCGAACTTGGTTCCGTCGGTGACGGCCTGCATGAATTCGTCGCTGACCCGCACCGAGTTATTGGCGTTCTGGTATTGCACCGAGGTGATGTCTTTGCCGCCCAGATCCATGTCGAATCCGGCGTCACGCAGCGCGCGGATCTTGTTCTCCTCACGGGCCTTGGTCTCGACGAATTCCTCGATATCGGGGTGATCGACGTCGAGGACGACCATCTTCGCCGCCCGGCGGGTCGCGCCGCCCGACTTGATGGTCCCCGCCGAAGCGTCGGCGCCTCGCATGAAGCTGACCGGGCCGGACGCGGTGCCTCCCGAGGAGCGCAGCAGTTCTTTGGACGAACGGATCCGCGACAGGTTCAGGCCGGCGCCCGACCCGCCTTTGAAGATCATGCCTTCTTCGCGGTACCAGTTCAGGATCGACTCCATCGAGTCGTCGACCGAGAGGATGAAACAGGCGCTGACCTGCTGGGGCGCGTCGGTGCCGACATTGAACCAGACCGGGGAGTTGAAGCTGAAGTACTGGTTCAGCAGCAGCCAGGTCAGTTCTTCGCCGAAGATCTGGGCGTCGCGTTCGGTGGCGAAATAGCCGTTCTCCCACCCGGTCATCCGATACTTGTTCACCACCCGATCGATCAAGGTCTTGAGGCTGGCCTCACGCTTCGGGGTGCCCAGGGCACCGCGGAAGTACTTGGTGGTGACGATCGTGGAGGCGTTCAGGCTCCACGAGGTGGGAAACTCGACATCGCGCTGTTCGAAGACCACCTCGCCGGTCTTCCAGTTGGTCTGCACGACATCGCGCTTCTCCCAGGTGACCTCGTCATAGGGATGCACGCCCTCGGTGGTGAAGACCCGCTCGATCGTCAAACCACGTGCGTGCGCGGCCTCACGCGTGTCGTCATAGAGAGTGTCGGTCACAGCTGTCTCCTGTTACTGGTGGTTGTTCTTGTTGAAGCTTTTTGGTCCGGGCTCTCGGGAACCAGGTACCCAGGATCCGGAGCGGAGGTTCCGGTGCCGGTGGGCGCCGGGATCTATGAAATTTGTATTCATGTGAGGTCATCTGCCGGTGAACTCAGTTGTTGTCGGGTCTTGCCGGTGGTTCGCTGCTGCTGGACTTTGCCGTTGAGGTTCTGCCCGGGCGGTGCCACCGCGAACGGGCCTGTGCTGACGAAGTTCAGTGTGCCCCGACGGTCTGACATTTTTCTGTGGTCTGCCCGGCGGCATCCGTCTCGGGATCTGCTGATGTCGCGCCCTGCTGGTCGGCTTCACTCACCTCACGCATCTTGTCGATCTCGGTGACGAAATCCTCGACACTGTTGTAGTGCTTGTAGACCGAGGCGAATCTCAGGTAGGCGACCGCATCCAGTTCGCTGAGCGGACCGAGAATGGCGACGCCCACGTCTTCGGTCGGGACTTCCGCCTGACCGGACGCCCGAATGGCCTCCTCGACTCGCTGACCGAGTTTCGCCAGCTGCTCCTCGGTGACCGGACGACCGGTGCAGGCCTTGCGGACACCCGAGATCACTTTCTCACGATTGAACGGTTCGACTACTCCCGATTTCTTGACCACGACCAACTGGGTCTGCTCGATGGTGGTGAACCGTCTTCCGCACGCCTGGCACTGACGACGGCGCCTGATGCTGGTGCCGTCCTCGGAAACCCGGGAATCAAGCACCCGAGAGTCGCAATTGCGACAATATGGGCAGTGCACGTCGACTCCTCAACATCTCGGTAGCGTCTAGCTCTATAGATCTCTCGTTACCGGACAACCACAACTTGTGGGCAAATCACGCTCGGGTAACTACTAGATATGGACACAGTACACCGATCAGCCACTGGATCAAGTCACCGGCGCGTCGCCGCCGGCCGCGCAGATCCGGCTGATAGCCCGGCACTTCACCGGGCCCTCGGACCTCCCGATCCACCCCGTGTCACGCTGCAAAGCTCACCGATCAGGCCGGCGTCAACGGCCACAAATGACGCTGCATCGAGCGGCCAGTCACCTTGGATTTCAGTCATCTCGCCGCCCGCAAGGCGTCCCAGCCGGCCCGTGTTTAGCTTGCGGCGAACAGTCGCCGTGAAGGTCAACTCATGACGTTGCGGACGATCATGAACACCACCGCAATGAAGCCGACAAGCACATAGACCTTGTTCTGGGTGACCGGCCGAAAACGACCAGGCGGCCGCAAGCTCGGGCCTCCCAAAAGCTCGATCGTCCATGCCAGAGCAGCGAGCGCGAGCACTGGCACCGCAATCACAATCATCGCGTTATAACCCCAAGCCGCACGCACATCCGCGGTGAGCAAAGCCCCGGCGGCACGGGTCGCTCCGCACAATGGGCACTGAATACCGGTCCACGTCAACAGCGGACAGGGCAGGCCGATATCGAAGAACACATGCGCTACGGCGATCAGCAATCCCACCCCGGAAAACCCGAGCAGCGCGCTCAGGGCGCGGCCCGGCGAAAAGGCACGTGGCGCGGCGACGGCAGTTGGCATGTGCCCATTATCCGACCAGGAGACGCACGCTAAACCCTTGGGACGCATAGGATCATGGACGTTACGCAATCCGATTGGAGGCAGCTGTGAGCAACGAGTACTGGGGTCGCCCCACCGATGACCCTGGCCAAGATGCCGCAAATGGCGACGCAAACGGCCAGGCCACCCCGCAAACTCCGGCCGACCCACAACAACCTCAAGGCGAGCAGCCCGTCTATGGCGCTCCTGCCTACGAGCCCCCCGCTGCCGAGCAGCCGTCAGGCGAATCCTCGACTCCCGGCGGTGAAAACACGACCTCCGCCTCGTCTGCCCCTGAAGATCAGCCGGGCTACGGGCAGCAGCCCTATCAGACCGGCGGCGGTTACGGGCAGCCGGCGTCCGATTCGTCCTCGGACGCGCCGTCGTCCTACGGGCCATCAAGCGACAACTCATCCGCCCCGGCCTACAGGCAGCAGGACAATTCCGGCTTCGGTCAATCGCCCTACGGCCAGCCATCCGGGCCTGCCGAGCAGAATCAGTCCTCGTTCTACGGACAATCCGGCGACTCAGGATATGGACAGCAATCCTCCTATGGTCAGTCCGACTCGAGTTACGGCCAGTCCGGATCGGGATACGGGCAGTCGGGTTCACATTACGGTCAGTCTGACGCGGACGGCCAGGGACAGCCCTCGAACTATGGACAGTCGTCGAACTACGGCGAGCCTGCGGGCTACGGGCAGTCCAGCGAATCATCGGCTCAGCCACCGTACGGTGATCCGAACTCGTCAGGCTCGGGCAATTCTGCCGGCGACTACGGTCAGCAGTCGTTCTATGGCCAAGATTCATCCTCCGGTCAGCAACCCGGATACGGGCAGGACGCGAACTCCTCATCATCTGACCCCTACGGTCAGCAATCGAACTCCTCATCGTCTGACCCGTACGGCGGACAGGCCGGATATGGGCAGGACGCATCGTCATCGTCGAACCCGTACGGCCAGCAGCCCGGGTACGGACAATCTCAGCAGCCGTCGTCCGACCCCTATGGCCAGCAATCCGGATACGGGCAGTCCCAACAGCCGTCGTCCGACCCCTATGGAGGGGCCTCCGGCAACTATGGCCAGCCCACGGATTCCTATGCCCAGCCGAGCGATCCCTACGGCCAGCAAGGCGGCTATGGCCAGCCCACAGATCCGTACGCGCAGCAGGCCGGCGGCTACGGGCAGCCGACCTACGGCGGCAGTCTCTATGGGCCGGTAGGCGGCGCTGCGCCGCTGGCGTCGTGGGGCAAGCGAGCCCTTGGCGCGCTGATCGATTACGTGCTGCCCGGCATCGTCATCAGCATCATCGCCTCGTTCTTTACCGATTCCTACGGCGATATGTCGGCGGTCGGCACCATCATTTACTATGTGCTGGTCTTTGGCTGGCTCGGTTACAACATCGGCTATGTCGGCGGCAAGACGGGCGTCACCTGGGGACGCAAGATCGCCAAGACCCGGCTGGTCTCGGCCACCACGGGCCAGCCGATCGGTCCCGGCATGTCGCTGCTACGCTTCCTCGCGCACTTCGTCGACTCCCTCATCTGCTACGTCGGTTGGCTCTTCCCGCTGTGGGACGCCAAGCGTCAGACTCTCGCCGACAAGATGATCAGCACCGTCGTCGTCGACGAATCGATGACCGCACCGCAGCCGGGCCACTACGGTCAGCCCCAGCAGCCGTACGGTTACTGATCCGGTCACAGGTCCAGGACCTACACGCCGCATAGACCAATCGGAGGGGTGGATTCAGCTGAATCCACCCCTCCGATTATTCGTGTCACCTGACCACGCGCCATCCATCGGTTCCCGCGCCGCACATCGAACCCGACAAGGGTCAAAGCCCCGGCGGGCGAATTCTCCTCCCGCATCGGCCGAGAACCCACTTACGACCCATTCGCCGATTGGCCGTCAGGCTCGGCCGCCGGAATTCGCCTTCGCCATGCTCGACCCACCTCGTCGAACACAAACTGCACGATGACGTAAAACCCTCGGCCCTCAGACCAGGCCCAAGGCCAGGTACTGGGAAACAATCATCCACGCACCGAGCACGACCGCCAAGGCAAACCCGATCATCACCGCTGCCAGGCCACGATCGCTTAGAGTCAGACCGGCTCGCCCGGACGCCGGCTGTCGCTGCTCGGCTTCGCGCACGAGCGTGCGGGAAACCGGCGTAATCGAATACGGGGCACCGGCCAAAGGCCGGGCCGGCTGCCTCGGGCCAGACTCACGGGACGGCACATAGCGCATCTGTGCGCATGGACGGTCGCCATCGGCCACCAGCTTCAGGCGCCTCGGTCGGGTTGGTGAACCCGCGGCAAAACCGGCGCTGGCTTGACCATCTATCAGAACGCTCATCTTTCACTCTCCATTCGTCCGGCCATCCGCCGTAACCAATAGGATCGAATGCTTGTTCGACTCCGAGCCTAACAGCCCGGCTCTCATCGTTCAAGAGTTCGAATGACGATCTATTCGTCGCCTCAGTTGTCGCGAGCGAACAGCGACCCAGCAACCGCATCCACCCCGCGAAACCTCTTGGCGACTATCCAAACAGGACGCTCTGACATTTTCCGACACGCTCGAACAAATGTTTGAATCCGGCTCATTGATGTCTTAACGTTGTCTCATGATCACAGTGAGGCGTACACCCGCCGTCCCTCGCCGTGCCGGCCGGCCGTCGAAGGCCGACATCGCCCGCGACCTGGGAATCGACGATGTCAACAATCTGCGAGACCGTTCCGAAGACAGTCTGGGGCTGACTCCCAGACAGCGTCACATCTTGGCATTCATTCAGGAGACCGTGGAGGCCCGCAGCTATCCGCCGAGCATTCGCGAGATCGGGGAGGCAGTCGGGCTGACCAGCTCCTCCAGCGTTTCCCACCAGCTGAAGGTGCTCGAATCAAAGGGCTACCTCAAGCGCGACCCCAATCGTCCGCGCGCTCTCGAAGTGACCGCCCCGGCCACCGAAGACCCCGACGAGAACGAGACCCTGGAGGTCACCGAGCACTCCACCACGGCGGTTGCGGTGCCGCTGGTCGGCGCCATCGCGGCCGGAGCGCCGATCCTCGCCGAGGAGCACGTCGAAGATGTGTTGCCGCTGCCCCGCGATCTGGTCGGACAAGGCACGCTCTTCTCTTTGAGGGTGCGTGGTGATTCGATGATCAACGCGGCGATCTGTGACGGCGACCTTGTGATCGTCCGCCAGCAGCCGACGGCAGACAATGGCGACATCGTCGCCGCGCTGCTCGACGGCGAAGCCACGGTGAAGACCTTCCGGCGCACCCCGAAGCAGATCTGGCTGATGCCGCATAATCCGGCCTACGATCCGATCGACGGCAATAATGCCACCGTGCTGGGCAAGGTCGTGGCGGTGTTGCGGCGGATCTGAGCCTCGCAGCCGTACCTGTCGGGTTCACAGGTTGCCGGCCCATACCAGGACCGGCGCCCGAGAGCCTATTCGAAAATTCGTGTTGTCGGCCGGGCGGGTGAGCCCGGCGGCTATCGACGCCAACGGCAGTGGTCTGTCGAGCAGAGGTATCAGCGGTTCAATCGCTGTAATGCCTGCACCGCCACCTCGGAATCGGTGGTCGTCCAAAACGGCGGCAGCGATGCCTTCAAGAAACTGCCATAGCGTGCCTTGGCGAGCCTGGGATCAAGCACAGCCACCACTCCCCTGTCAGTGGACGAGCGGATCAAGCGTCCGGCACCTTGAGCGAGCAATAGCGCCGCGTGGCTTGCCGCCACCTGCATGAAGCCGTTCCCGCCGGCCTTGGTCACCGCCTGCTGCCTGGCCTGCATCAACGGATCATCCGGACGCGGGAACGGGATCTTGTCGATCACCACCAGCCGGCAGGCATCTCCGGGCACATCGATGCCTTGCCACAACGACATGGTGCCCACCAGCACCGAATGCTCGTCGGTGATAAAGGTGCGGGTGAGTTCGCTGAGATTCGCCTGGCCCTGGCACATCACTTTCAACGCCGGAAGGGCGTCTCGCAGATGATCGGCGGCCGCTTCGGCGGAGCGTTGAGAGGCGAACAGGCCCAGAGTCCGCCCGTCCGCGGCCCAGATCAATTCGGCGAGCTCGGTCAGCGCGGCCGAGCCGATGCCATCGCGTCCGGGGTTCGGCAGACTCGAGGCGATATACAAGATCCCCTGCTTGCGGTATTCGAACGGAGAACCGACATCGATGGCCCGCCAATTGCCTGCATCGCCGGCCTCGTCGGTGAGTTCGATACGATCGGCGCGCCGTAATCCCACGCTGCCGGCCGTCGACTCGAACGCTCCTCCGAGGGTCAAGGTCGCCGACGTGAGCACGGTCGAATGGTCTTCCAGCACCTTCTCGCGCATCAGCCCGGCCACCGACAGCGGAGCCACGTTGAGCTGGCGTCCGAAACGTTCATGCGCACTCAGGTAGACCACGTCGTACTCGTCCAGCTTCGCGATGCGTTCGGCTATCTCGAAGACCTCTTTCATCGCGGACGCCGCCTGCTGCTGTTCGGGCTCTGCTGCATCGCCCGAAGTGGGCGCCAAGCCGGACACCGCCCGGCGGCTGACCTCTCGCACCACAGCGGACGCCTGGATGGCCGGCGAATCAGGGTCGGTGATGCGCCCGGGCTCGACCTCGGCCAAGGCCTGCGTAAAGGTGTCGGCGACCTCGAGCAGTTCGGTCGCCAAATCATCGTCCAGCCAGCTGCCGGCGCGTTTGGCGGTTCGCTCGATGAGCTGCCCCGACAGCTCGCTGCTCGCCGCACCGGTCACGCGGCTCACCAGCTCATGGGCCTCGTCAACGATCACCGGCCCGAACTCCGGAAGCGCCGTCCCACCATGCATCGCGTTGATCGCCAGCAACGCATGGTTGGTGATCACCAGGTCGGCCTGCCGCGCCCTCGCGCGGGACTCTTCGACGAAGCACTCGGCCCCATACGGGCACGCATTCGCACCCAAGCATTCGCGCACCGGCACCGAGACCTGAGCCCACGACCTGGGCGAATGGCTGGGCGCATCGTCGCGATCGGCGAGGCCGCCGGACTTCGCCTGGTCATCCGCCCATTCGCGCAGTGCCACCACCTCGGCGCCGAGTGCCGAGGTGGCATCGGTTCCGGCTTCGTTGATGGCGCCGACGAGTTCGGCACCGCCGAGCAGGGAATCCTGTTCCCCACCCAGCTGGTCGCGGATCTTCAACAGACAGACGTAATTCGAGCGTCCCTTGACGATCTGGGTGCGGGGCTCGCGTCCCAGTACGGACGCCACGGCGCGCGCCGCCACCGGGATGTCCTTGTGAGCCAGCTGAGCCTGCAACGCCAACGTCGCGGTAGCCACCAGCGCAGTCTTCTTGGACTGCACCGCCCAGATCATCGACGGAATGAGGTAGCTGAGCGACTTGCCGGTGCCGGTGCCTGCCTGCGCCAACAGGTGCACCTCGTCGCCCAACGCATGCGCGACCTGAGAGGTCATCTCCTGCTGGCCCTGCCTGGTGGCCCCACCGAGAGCATGAACGGCGGCTTCGAGCGCCGCCAGTGATTTCTCCTCCAGATCGTCACTCACCGGTGGGCTCGCCGGTTCGCTCAAACGGTTCCAGCTGGGCCGCCAGATCCGGATAGACACGGGCGGTCAGCAACGTGCCGCCGGCCTGGTGCTCGAGATGATCCAGCTCCGCCTCGCGGTGGACGCGATCGACCAGGTCTCCGCGATCCCAGGGCACCAGCGCGGTCACCTTGGTCTGCGGAATCGGCAACCGGTCCTCGACGGCCGTCCGCAGGGCGTCCACGCCCTCACCTGTCCTGGCGGACACGGCGACAGCCCCCGGATAGCGGTTTTTCAGTACTGCGACCGTGTCGGGGTCGGCCCGGTCGATCTTGTTGATGACCAGCAGCTCGGGACGCTCGGCAGCGCCTATCTCGCCCAGCACCTTGTGCACGGCGTCCACCTGGCCGACCGGGTCCGGATCCGATCCGTCCACGACATGTACCAGCAGGTCGGCGTCGACCGTCTCTTCGAGGGTCGAACGAAAGGCTTCCACCAGGTCGGTGGGCAGATGCCGGACGAAGCCGACGGTATCGGTCAGCGTAAAGACCCGGCCATCGGAGGTGGTGGTGCGCCGGGTCGTCGGATCCAACGTGGCGAACAAAGCATTTTCGACCAGCACGCCGGCGTTGGTCAGCCGGTTCAGCAGGGAGGATTTGCCCGCATTGGTGTAGCCGACGATCGCCACCGACGGCACGCGATGCCGCTGCCGGTCGGCCCTTTTGATCGCCCGGGTGCTCTCCATGTCCTTCAGGTTGTGCCGCAAAATTGAGATGCGGTGGCCGATCCGGCGCCGGTCGGTTTCGATCTTGGTCTCGCCAGGTCCGCGTCCACCGATTCCGGCACCGCCCGAGGCACGGCCGCCGACCTGCCTGCTCAAATTGCCGCCCCACCCGCGCAACCGTTGCTTGAGGTAGTTCAGCTGGGCCAGCTCCACTTGGGCTTTGCCCTCCACGCTCTTGGCGTGCTGAGCGAAGATGTCGAGGATCAGAGCGGTGCGGTCGACGACCTTCACTCCGATACGGTCCTCCAGGGTACGCAACTGAGCCGGGCTCAGTTCACCGTCGCAGATCACCGTATCCGCGCCGGTTGCCTGGACGGCTTCGCGGACTTCTTCGACTTTTCCGCGTCCGACATAGGTTGCGGGGTCGGGTCGCGGCCGCCGCTGCACCAGGCCGTCCAAGACCTCGGAACCGGCGGTCTCGGCCAGGGCCTTCAACTCGAACATCGCATTGTCGGCATCTTGCTGGGTGCCGCTCGTCCACACGCTGACCAGCACCACTCTCTCCAGGCGCAGCCTACGGTATTCGACCTCGCTGACGTCTTCGAGTTCGGTGGACAGCCCGGCTATGCGCCGCAACGAGTGTCGCTGGGCGCGATCAAGTTCCCCCTCGGAAATGTCGTCGTCCGAGTAGTCGTCATTGAGTTCCGGCTCGTCCCACTCGGTGAGTTGATCATCCAGCTTGTCGTCGAACATCATCGGTTCTTCAGTCATCGTTCAGCCAGTCTAGCCCGCGGCAGAAAGTCGGACGCTCGTGCGAACGACCTTGCCAGCCGTCCGTTTCGTGCCGTTGAGCGTCGACTGCGAGATGGGGGCATCGGCCCGGCAGCATCGAGGAAGGCCGGCCCTGGTTCCGGATGCGCAGTCTCACGTATCTCGGCAGTAAATTCGACATTCATGGCGGCGGTGTTGATCTGCGCTTCCCGCATCACAAGAACGAGTTGGCAATCCTCACCATGCCCCGCGTCCCGGAAACCCGGCCGGCATGGCGCTCAGAAATCGGGCAGAATGACCCGGCCCTGAGCGACGACGACCGCCGGCCCGCTGAGATAGGCCTGCTCCGGGCTGATCTCGGCACGCAGAGGCCCGCCCGGCACGGTGACCGTCACCACTCCGGCCGGCTTTCCCTGGTTGCGCAGATGGCTCACCGCCGAGGCAATCACGCCGGTGCCGCACGACTGGGTCTCGCCCACGCCGCGTTCAAATACTCTCATCGCGACCTGGTCATCGGCGGCGGGCACGATGAATTCGATGTTTACCCCGCTTGGGTAAACCGCCGGGTCGAACGTGGGTGCGGTCAGGAGATCCAGGGCGCCCAGCTCGGCCCGATCGTCCAGGTGTACGACGGCGTGCGGATTGCCGACCTGCACGATGTCGGCCCGGTAACGCCTGTCTGCCGACTCGATCCAGGTCTGCTCGGCAGAGATGGTGGCGGTCCCCATGCTGACCTTGATCCGCCTGTCCGGGTAGGGCCAAGCCTCCCTGAGGCCGGCTCTGGTCGCGATCCGAATGGCATCGGTACCCAGCAGGCCCTCATCGAGCAGATACCGGACGAATAGCCGTAGCCCGTTGCCGCACATTTCTGCGACCGAACCGTCGGCGTTGCGGTAATCCATGAACCACAAGCCGGGATCGCCCTGCCATTCGGGGATGTGCTCGGCGCGCACCGCACGTAGCACGCCGTCGGCTCCGATGCCGCCTCGGCGGTCGCACAACCAACGCACTGTCCGGTCGTCGACCGGCATCATGTTCTCGCGATCGACGAGAATCACGAAGTCATTGCGTGTTGCATGACCCTTGGCGAAACTCAACGTCTGCATTAACACAGTGTGTCACCGCCCGGCGGCAAAACCGAGTTCATCCACGATCGTCTCAGCGAGCCCTGACCCCAGGGCGTCAAGCCAGCTGATTCTTGGATCGCGGGTGAACCAGCCGAGTTGCTTGCGCGCAAATCTCTTGGTGCCGGCGATGGTCTGTTCGCGGGCCTGGTCCTCGGTGATCTCACCGTCGAGATAGTCCAGCACCTGCTGATACCCCAGTCCCCTGGACGCCGTGACCCCGCTGCGCAGCCCCTGGGCCACCAGTCGCCTCACCTCGTCGACCAGGCCGGCCGCCCACATCTGGTCGACCCTCGCGGCGATGCGCGCGTCCATCTCGGATCGTTCGATCCGGAGCCCGAACTGGCGCACATCATCCAGCGCGTAGCTCGGCTCGGGCAGACGCGGCCGGAAGTCTCCGGTGAGTTCGATTACCTCCAGGGCACGCACGATACGGCGTCCGTTGCCGGGCAGGATGCTGGCGGCGGCCTCGGGCTGGCGCTCGGCCAGGATCCGGTGCAGAGCAGGTGCGCCGATCCGGTCGAGTTCGGCCTGCCACTTGGCGCGGATGGCCGGGTCGGTGCCCGGGAAATCGAAGTTGTCGACGATCGCCCTGATGTACAGGCTGCTTCCGCCGACCAGAATCGGGACGATGTCGCGGGCCCGCAACTCGCTGATCGCCTGGCGCGCCATGAGTTGAAACTCGGCGACCGAGGCGCTCTTCGTCACATCCATGATGTCGACGAGATGATGGCGGACCCGTGCGAGCTCGTCCGGGGTCGGCTTGGCGGTGCCGATGTTCATGCCGCGGTAGACCAGCATCGAATCGGCGTTCACTATTTCCGCCGGTTGCCCACGCGCCGCCAACAGTTCGGCGAGCCTGATCGCCAGGGACGATTTGCCGCTCGCGGTTGGCCCGATCAGCACGACCAGGGGAAGCCCGGTCATCCCGTCATCACCGGATGCCCGCAACGGTCGGCAGCCCGAGCCCCACTCCGGCCGGACGCGGGGTCTGCGCCGCCTGCCAGGCATCTCCCCCACGGGTCCGGCGCAGGTTGCGGATCGGCGCGTCGGCGACCAGGTGATGGGGTGCTGCATGGGTGATCTCGACCTCGGCGATGTCGCCCGGACGAGGCCTGAACGCGGGATCGTCCGGCATCGCAACGTGCACGAGCCTATTGTCCCGGGACCGTCCGCTCACTCGAGAAGTGCGCTCATCCTTGCGTCCCTCACCTGCGGCGAAGAGCACCTCGGCGGTGCTGCCGACCAGAGCCTTGTTCTCCTCCCAGGAGATCTGCTCGATCTCGGCGACCAGCCGCTCGTAGCGTTCCTGCACCACGTCGGCCGGCACCTGATCGGGCATGGTGGCGGCCGGGGTGCCGGGGCGGATCGAGTACTGGAAGGTGAACGCGGCGCTGAACCGGGCACGCCGCACGACCTCAAGCGTCTGCTCGAAATCCTCCTCGGTTTCGCCCGGGAAGCCCACGATGATGTCGGTGGTGATGGCGGCGTGCGGCATCGCGGAGCGAACATCGTCCAAGATGCGCAAGAAGCGGTCTTTGCGGTAGCTGCGCCGCATGGCTTTGAGCACCCGGTCGGAGCCGGACTGCAAGGGCATGTGCAGGCTCGGCATCACATTGTGGGTGGTGGCCATCGCTTCGATGACATCATTGGTGAACGACGCCGGATGCGGGCTGGTGAATCGGACGCGCTCCAGACCGTCGACCTCGCCGACGGAGCGCAGCAGCTGGGCGAACGCCGACCGGTCGCCGAACTCCACCCCGTAGGTGTTCACGTTCTGGCCGAGCAGGGTGATCTCCTGCACGCCTTCGGATACCAGCATTTCGATTTCCCGCAGGATCTCCCCAGGCCTGCGATCGGTCTCCTTGCCGCGCAGGCTCGGCACGATGCAGAACGTGCAGGTGTTGTTGCAGCCCACACTGATCGACACCCAGGCCGCGTAAGCGGAGTCGCGATGGGTCGGCAGGTTCGACGGGAAGGTCTGCAACGCCTCCTTGATCTCGACCTGCGCCTCGTCGGTGATCCGGGCACGCTCCAGCAAGACCGGCAACGAGCCCAGGTTGTTCGTCCCGAAGACCACGTCGACCCATGGCGCCTTGGTGGTGATCAGATCGCGGTCTTTTTGGGCCATGCAGCCGCCGACCGCGATCTGCATCCCGGGACGACCCCGTTTGATCTTGGCCATATGACCGAGGTTGCCGTAGAGCCGGTTGTCGGCGTTCTCCCTGACCGCACACGTGTTGAAGACCACCACATCGGCATCGGCCAGCTCACCTGAAGGCTCCGGGGCCGCCACCAGACCGGCGTGTTCGAGCAGGCCGGCGATGCGTTCGGAGTCGTGGACGTTCATCTGGCACCCGTAGGTGATGACCTGGTAGGTGCGCGGTGAGGACGATGTGAGCTGCGTAGTCATGGCGCATCTACTGTAATCGCCAATTGGCGTTCTGCCGATTTCATGCTTCGGCTCCTGAATCTCTCCCGGGCCGGCACGCAGACTCGACCTTTACACCTTCAAGCTTTCCACCTTGCCTTGTCTCTCCCAGGCCAGCACGCGGACTCGGCACATCAACCGGGCTTCTCGCTCCACTAATCAGCAATGGACCGCGTGTTTGACTCGGATGGCCACCGACGACCAATTGGTCAACCGGTTGATCAATTCTCGCCAATCGCCTATCCTGATTCCGGAACCGGATCAATCATTGGTGGCTTCTTCCGGATCATGCGGGCAGCACAGTGAGGTGGAGCGTTGAAGATCGGAATCGGCAGTTATGCCCTGTTCTGGGAATGGAACGAACGTGCACCCGAACCATTGGACATTCCCCAGATGCTGGACCGGGCCGCGCAGCTGGGCTGCGAGGTGTTCCAGATCTGCGACGATCCCCGAGTGCCGTATCTGAGCGCTGCAGAGCTCACCGCGATCAAAACCCAGGCCTCCAGCCTCGGTCTTGATCTGGAGCTGGGCACGCGCGGGACGAATCCGGCGCATCTTCGCGAGTTTGTCGCCAAGGCGCGATTGCTGGGCGCACGCACGTTGCGTTCGATGGTGCAACGCGTCGAGGTCGATGAGCGCGGGCTGGATGGTGTCGCCGGTGATCTCTCGGCGCTGATACCCGATCTTGATGGCGCCGACATCACACTCGCATTGGAAACCTATGAACAGGTCAGCACCGGTGAGCTCGTCGGTATCGTGTCGTCGGTGGACTCCCCGAGGGTCGGTATCTGTCTCGACCCGGCGAACTGTGTGTCGGCGCTCGAGAACCCGGCGGACGTCATTGAGTCGACTGCTCCGTTCGTCACCAACCTGCATGTCAAGGATTTCGCGTTCACCCGCAACGAGGGCTGGGTTGGCTTTCTCTACGCGGGAGCACGAATGGGTGCCGGTTTGCTCGACCTCGACGCCGAGCTGTCCGCGGTCTACACGGATGGGCGAGATCCGTCGGCGATCGTCGAACACTGGGTGCCCTGGCACGACACGATCGAGCAGACCATCGCCATCGAACGCGATTGGACGAACGCCTCCCTGACCGCCTTGCGCAAATGGCGCGATGATCACACCTACAAGGAGAAATAATGAACAACAAGGAGCTCAATCCACTGTTCGGCAAAAAGGTCGAACTTGATCCCGGCCTCACGATTGCCGTGGTCGGCGCCGCAGGCAAGATGGGCACCCGCGTCTCGAACAACCTCAACCTGACCGACGCGACCATCTACTACTGCGAAGCATCCGAAAAGGGCCAAGAGGCCGTGCGCGCGCTCGGGCGTGAGGTCTCCGACATCAACGATGTCGCAGATCGGTGTGATGTTGTGATCCTTGCGGTTCCCGATATCGCGCTGGGCCCGGTATCAAAGCAGGTCGTTCCGCTGATGCGTGCCGGATCGATCATGCTGACTCTTGATCCTGCCGCCGCCTACGCCGGATTGCTGACCCGCCGCGACGACGTGGCGATGGCGTGCGCGCACCCATGTCACCCGTCGGTGTTCCTGGAACGCAGCGGTGACCAGTGGAACGACACCTTCGGCGGCATCTCTGCCCCCCAGGAAGTCGTGGCCGCCTTCGAAAACGGTGACGACAAGCAGCAGGCCGTCGCCGAGCAGGTCATCAAGGCGCAGTACGCTCCGGTCATCGACGTGCACTGGGTCACCGTCAAGCAACTCGCTCAACTCGAACCCACCCTGGTCGAGACCACCGGCTGCATGATCGGACAATTCCTCAAAGATTCGATGGACTATGCCGTCAACGAGATCGGCATCCCCGAGGACGCCGTCAAAGCGATCTTCTACGGCCACATCTACATCGCCCTGACCAACGCCCTACGCGGCTCGAACCCGTTCTCCGACGCCTGCCTGCTGGCCATGGACTACGGCCGCCACGCCATCATCAACGACGATTGGAAGAAGATCTGGGACGACGCCGATCTCGACGTCGTACTGGCAAAAATGCTGCGCCTCGACAAGATCGAGCGCTGAGCTCCCGGTTTAATCCCGGCTGTCGGCGGGTTTGTTCAGAGCCTGCCGACGGCCGACCAAGCCGGCTCAGCGCAGTAGCCCTTCGGGACGGATACATCCGCAATTCGCCGCGTGATCACGGCATGCTCAAGCTCGTCTCGACCCTCGGCACGCTCATCGATTGCCGGCACCTTCACACCTGGTCTCGACTCTCGGCAAGTTCGTCGAGCGCTTGCCGCGCGGACGACCAGGCGAGTTCACCGGAATACCCCTTCCGCCCGAGCGCACCCGCAATTCGCCGCATGGCGACCGCACGGTCCAGCTCGTGCGCGCCACGCGCCTTGCGCCTGGCGAGTTCGAGCGCCGACGCGGTTTCGACGTCGTGATCGACCGATTCGACGGCATCGGCAATGACGTCGTCTTCGATGCCTTTACGGCGAAGCTCGGCGACCAAGGCTCTGCGCGACAACAGTCTGCCCGGCTGTCGTGTATCGACCCACTGCTCTGCGAAGGCGGAGTCATTGATCAGTCCGACCTCTTCGAGCCGGTTCAGTACCTGGGTGATGACAACATCTTTAGCCCCCTTGCGAGCCAGATACTGGGCGAGTTCCACCTTGCCGTAAGCTCGCCGGTCCAGGGCTTTGAGAGCCATCTCTCGCGTCACCGAATAAGCGTCGGCGTCCGCCGCCGATTGGTCTCCTTGCCCGTCCTCCGCCGGCGGTTCCTTGGCTCTCAGAAGTCGACCTCCCCCGTGACCGGATCGACACCTTCGGGCACTTCGTCATCGCTGGCCTCGCCCATGCCCATGGCATCACGAATCTTGGCGTCCAACTCATTGGCGATGTCGGGATTGGAGAGCAGGTAATTGCGGGCATTCTCCTTGCCCTGCCCGAGCTGGTCGTCGCCGTAGGTGTACCACGAGCCTGCCTTGCGGACGAGGCCCACATCGACGCCCATGTCGATCAGGCTGCCCTCTCGGGAGATTCCGTGACCGTACATGATGTCGAATTCGGCCTGCTTGAATGGCGGCGCGACCTTGTTCTTGACGACCTTCACACGGGTCCGGTTTCCGACGATCTCGTTGCCGTCCTTCAGCGATTCGATGCGGCGAATATCGAGGCGTACCGACGCATAGAATTTCAGTGCCCGCCCGCCGGTCGTGGTTTCCGGGCTGCCGAACATCACGCCGATCTTCTCGCGCAACTGATTGATGAAGATCGCGCTGGTATTGGCCCCTTGGAGGGCTCCGGTGATCTTGCGCAATGCCTGGCTCATCAGCCGCGCCTGCAGGCCGACGTGCGAGTCGCCCATCTCGCCTTCGATCTCGGCACGCGGGGTGAGCGCGGCGACAGAGTCGATGACGATCAGAGCCAATGCACCTGACCGGATCAGTGTGTCGGCGATCTCAAGGGCCTGCTCGCCGTTATCCGGCTGGCTGACCAGCAAGGCATCGGTGTCGACACCGAGCGCTGCCGCATAGGTCGGGTCCAGAGCGTGCTCGGCGTCGATGAAGGCACAGATGCCTCCTTCTGCCTGAGCGTTGGCGATGGCGTGCAGCGCTACCGTCGTCTTGCCACTGGATTCGGGACCATAGACCTCAATGACCCGGCCCCGGGGCAGCCCCCCGATGCCCAGCGCCACGTCGAGCGCGATCGACCCGGTCGGGATGACCTCGATCTGTGCGTGAGTCTGATCGCCCAGCCGCATGACCGAGCCTTTGCCGTGCTGCTTCTCGATTTGGGCGAGTGCTGCCTGGAGGGCCTTCTCGCGATCTGCAACAGCCATCTGCCTTATCCTCTCTGTACCAGGACGAACCTGGAAGTCTGGGTGGTTGACGTGTAGAGCACACTAGACCGGGCGTCCGACAATTTTTTCCGGCTTACCTCAGCTGTGGATAACTCCGCCACGTTCGTAACCTGCAACCAGGATAACCGAACGTGTGTTCGACGTAGGCATTGAATCGGCGTGTTGGTCAAAGTTTCTGTCCGAGGCCGGTCACCGCTCGCGCGCCGGCAACTCGTGGAACTCGGGAGTCTTGTGAGTCTCGGGAGACGGTCACCGCTCGCGTGCCGGCAGTTCCAACTGGCTCCAGATGGCCCGCCAGATCGTCTTGCAGGGCACACCGGCTGCGAGCGCCTCCGTCACCGTGCGTCCACCGAGGTCGGCGAGCACAACTTGCTCGGCCCACACGTGGGCATATCCGCTCCCCAACTGAGCAGTCAACCGCTGCCACAACTCGGCCTCTCGCATGGCCTCCACCGTACGGCTGCGGGCCAACTGTCCCCAACGCACGTCCAAGCTCGATCATTTTTGTCAGTGCGACCAGACACAATGGCTTTATGATCGAATCCGGCGCCGAGCAGGCCGAGCAGCTCGCGCGATTCAGTGCACCCACTCGCTCCTGGTTCACAAGCGCGTTCGAGGCGCCGACACCTGCCCAGATCGCGGCCTGGCACGCCATCAGCGCTGGCGAGCATGCTCTCGTCGTCGCCCCGACCGGCTCGGGCAAGACCCTCGCGGCGTTCCTGCACAGCCTCGACCGGCTCACCACGACGCCGGCCACCGATAAGGTGCGAGTGCTCTATATCTCGCCTTTGAAAGCACTTGCTGTCGACGTTGAGCGCAATCTTCGGGTGCCGCTACGGGGTATGCAGCAGGCCGCGCGGCGGCTCGGGCTACCGATCCCCGAGGTACGGGTCGCTGTACGTTCCGGAGACACTCCCGCGAGTCAGCGCCGTGGTCTGGTGGCCCATCCTCCCGACATTCTGATCACCACGCCGGAATCGCTGTTCTTGATGCTGTCCAGTTCAGCTGGGCAAACCCTCGATCAGGTCGAGACGGTCATCGTCGACGAAGTTCACGCCCTCGCGTCGACCAAGCGAGGTGCCCATCTGGCGCTCAGCTTGGAACGGCTGTCGTCCCCAGATCATGATCCGCAACGCATCGGGCTTTCGGCGACGGTCAACCCGGTGCAACAGGTGGCCGGGTTCCTGGCCGGCGATCGCCCGGTGAGCGTTGTCGAGCCTGCATCCGAAAAGGCCTGGCAGCTGAGTGTCGAGGTGCCGGTCGACGATATGACCGAACTGCACGCCAACGTCGGAGCGGCCGAAGGCGAGGCCGAGGGCACCGTGACCAATTCGATGTGGACCTGGATCACACCGCGAATCCTGGACCTCATCGAGCAGCATCATTCGACGATCTGCTTTGTCAACTCGCGCCGCACCGCCGAGCGGTTGACCGCCCAGCTCAACGAGTTGCACGCCATGCGCCAGGGTGAGCCCTTTGCCCGGTTCGAGCCACCGAATGAGGCCACGGCGCGGTCGGGTTCGAGCCCGGGATACGACGAATCGTGTCAGCTGCCGATCGTCGCTCGCGCCCATCACGGCTCGGTCAGCAAACAGCGCCGCCTCGAGATCGAGTCCGACCTCAAATCGGGGCGGCTGCCGTGCGTGGTGGCGACCTCGTCATTGGAGCTCGGCATCGATATGGGAGCTGTCGACCTGGTGATTCAGGCCCAGTCTCCGGGGTCGGTGGCGAGCGCCTTACAGCGCGTCGGGCGGGCCGGTCATGGCGTGGGGGCCGTCAGCCACGGAATATTCTTTCCCACCTCACGCGGTGACCTGCTGGAGTGTGCCGTCGTCGTCGATCGCATGAAGCGGGGGCTGATCGAACCTTTGCCACGGCTACGCAACCCGCTGGATGTGTTGGCCCAGCATCTGGTCTCGATCTGCTTGGTCTCTCCGCATACATCCGACGCCCTGTTCGGCCTGGCACGCCGAGCTGACCCGTTCCGGGAGCTTCCGCGTCCACTCTTCGACGCCGTCGTCGACATGTTGTGCGGACGCTACCCCAGCGAGCGGTTTGCGGAGTTGCGGCCCAGGCTGGCGCTGAATGCGTCCACCCGAGAGCTGATCGCCAGGCCGGGCGCCCGGCAATTGGTGACGACCAGCGGAGGAACCATCCCCGACCGGGGAAACTATCCGATCTACCTCGCGGGAAGCACCGACGAAGCCGGTGGCCGAGCCAATGCCGGACGCCGCGTGGGCGAGCTCGATGAGGAGATGGTCTACGAGTCGAGAGTGGGCGATGTCTTCACTCTCGGAACAACCAGTTGGCGCATCGAGGAGATCACGGTCAACCACATAGTGGTGAGCCCGGCCCCGGGCATGCCCGGACGCTTGCCTTTCTGGCATGGTGATTCGGCCGCCCGGCCGCTTGGCCTGGGTGTTGCGATGGGCGAGCTGGCGAACAGGCTCGCCACCGATCCCGGCGACTGCGCCGAGCTGCTCCCACACCGCGCAGGCCTGGATGGGTCGGCCACCACGAATTTGGTGCAGTACGTCCGGGATGAGTTGGCGGCGACCGGCGTCGTCCCCGATGATCACACCATTGTCGTGGAGCGGTTCCGCGACGAGTTGGGCGACTGGCGGGTCTGCGTGTTGAGCAACCTCGGCAACGCGATACTCGCGCCGCTGTCGATGCTGCTGCGTAACCATCTCCGGGAGCGTTACGGGGCCGAGCCCCAGATCATGTGTACCAATGACGGCATCGTGGCACGAGTACCCGATTCCGATGCCGCTCCACCGGGTGCGGAGCTTCTGACGGCTCTCGAGCTGACCAGGGTGCAGCAGATCGTTGAACAGGAGGTTGGCGCCTCCGCCCTTTTCAGCGCACGGTTCAGAGAATGCGCGGCACGCGCTCTGCTGCTTCCCAGACGCAACCCCGGCAAGCGTTCTCCGCTTTGGCAGCAACGCCAACGCGCCGCGCAACTGCTGCAGGTCGCGCGCGAGTACCCCGACTTTCCGATCACTCTTGAGGCGATGCGGGAATGCCTCAACGATGTCTTCGACATGCCCGGTTTGATGAGTGTGCTCGACGCCATCGCCGCACGCCGGACGCGGGTTGTGGGCGTCGAGACCGATCAGGCCTCTCCCTTCGCCCAGCAACTGCTCTTCGGTCTGACCGGCACCTTCATCTATGACGGCGACCGTCCGGTGCCCGAACGAAGGTTGGCGGCGCTGAGCCTCGATCCGACGATGCTGGATGAATTGCTCGGTTCGGATTCCGGTGGGGAGCTGTTCGATCCGGCGATCGCCGATCAACTCGAGGCCGAATTGCAGCGGCGCGCGCCCGGCTGGCAGGCAGATGATGCCGAGCAGTTGTGGGATCTGCTGCGCAGAATCGGGCCCTTGACCACCGAGGAGGTTGTCGCTCGTTGTTCACCGGGTTCTGCCGCGCCAGAGTGGCTCGACCAGCTTGAGGCCGAGGGGCGAACGGCCCATGTGCGTTTTGCCGATCGCCGAATGTGGCTGGTCAGTGACGATCTGCGCTGGCTAGGCAGTCGTGAACACGAGACCATTGAGCTTTCCGCGACCGGCCTCGAACGTCTCGCCGGGCGCTGGGCCCGCCATCACATCGTGACGCACCCCACAGATCTTGCCGACCGTTTTGGGCTCGGAGCCCAGCAAGCAGATCTTGCCTATGCCGCGCTGTTACGATCCGACGAGATCGCAACGGTGAAATCTGGCGACCCGGGCGCCGTGCCCGGCTACGTTCACCAGCAGGTGCGCGAAACCCTGAAACGCCGGACGCTGGCACAGCTGCGGCGCGGCGTCCAACCCGTGAGCCAGCAGACCTTCGCGCACTTTCTCACGAGCTGGCACGAGCTGGAGACGCCGGCCTCGGGCGTAGAGGCTCTGAGCGCTGCTATCGATCAGCTGGCGGGGGTTCCGGTTCCCGCGTCGATGCTGGAATCGGTCGTGTTGCCCGCCCGAGTCGCCGATTACCGGCCCGAGATACTCGACCGATTGCTGACAGATGGCACCGTCAGGTGGAGCGGATCAGGGCAGATTTCAGAACAGGACGGCTGGGTACAGTTGTGGCCGGGCGATGTCGGGCTGCCGGCGAGCGATGAACCGCTCAGTTCCGGGGCCGCCGCATTGCTGGGACGCCTGAGCAGCGGTGGCGCCTGGCGTGCTGCAGATCTGGCCGACGACCAGCTCACCGAAGCCGAGGCCGAGCGTCTGCTCTGGGAACTGGCCTGGGCCGGACGTATCGGTACCGATTCTTTCGCCGCCGTGCGGCAATGGTGTGGGCAGAAGACCGCGCGTCGGGTTCGCACGCCCCATCCCCGCAGGCGCATGCTGGTCCGCACGATTGTTGTTCCCACTCGTCCGGCGTCGGGGACGCGCTGGGCCGCGCTGCCACGCGGTGACCTCAGCACGCCCGATCAGCTCGTCCAAGATGTCGGGCTCCTACTCGGACGCCACGGCGTGCTAACCAAACCCGCGGCAGTCACCGAGACCCTGGTGCCCAGTTTCGCCCAGGCCTATCAGGTGTTATCGGCCCTCGAAGAGCGCGGCACGATTCGCCGGGGCTACTTCATCGACGGGTTGGGCGGCGCACAATTCGCGCTACCCGGTGCGGTCGACCGGCTGCGCGAGCTTCGGCCGGCTGATGATGCCGGCAAGAATGGGGTGCCGAATGCCGACCCGGCCCGCATGATCCTCTTGGCATCTTGTGATCCAGCGAACCCTTATGGTGCCGCGCTGGCGTGGCCGCATTTGGAGGGTCACCGCCCGAATCGCGGCGCCGGTTCCCTGGTGTTGCTGTCTTCGGGAGACCTGATCGCCTACCTGGAGCGCGGCGCCCACACCCTGATGGTCGCCAAGGACCCTGACGATCCGCTGGTCGATGAGGCCTTTCACTTGCTCGCGGTTACCGTCGATGCCGGCAGAATCGACGACATTACCATCGAACGACTCAATGGCAGATCCGCATTGGAAGTCCACGGCTTTCGTCCGGCTCTCACCCGTGCCGGCTTTGCGATGGTTCCTCAGGGGTTCCGGAAGAGGCGTAAGGGACCTAAGGTCTGAAAGCCCAAAAGAGGGACGACACCGCGTCCCCTTGGACAACGGTGCCGCCCCTCACGTCTATCGAGGAACCAGCTTGGTCAAGAACTCAGGCGGCCAACGCAGCCTGGCGCGAATCGGCCTGGCTGAAGCGCTCGGCCACCGAACCATAGATCTGCGAAAGCGGAACTCCCAGGGCCTCGCTAATGGATTGCAGCAATTCGCTCGAGGCTTCCTTTTGCCCGCGTTCGACCTCGGACAGGTATCCCAAGCTCACCCGCGCAGCAAGAGAGACCTCGCGCAACGTGCGTCCCTGACGCATGCGTTCCGAGCGAAGTACTTCACCAAGCAGTTCACGAGCTAATACAGCCATCGCGTAGCCTCCCCATACAGGCGCCCGTACGGGCGCAGACGAACACTTAACGCGGGGCACCCACCCGTTTATTCCGTCAAGAATTCAACTATCTTCGCGAGTTCCCAGCTCAGCTGTGCGCGGGCTCCCGCAGGCACTCGTTCAGCCACGACAATGCGTTCTCGATGGTCTGCTCGCGCACCTCCGCCCGGCTACCGGTCAGCCGCAGGAGCCGGGAGCGGACTCTGTCGTCCCATTTCGCAGACAACGCCAGCCCCAGCCAGACCGTGCCGGGATTCTCGCCATCCTCACCGTCCGGGCCGGCCACTCCGGTGCAGGACAGGCCGATGTCGGCGCGGCAATTCCAGGCCGCACCGATGGCCATTTCCTTGGCGGTGCGCTCGTTGATGACACCGTGCTCGGCGATAAAGCCCGCGTCCACCCCTGCCAGGCTCGACTTCAGATCGGACGCGTAGGTAATGAGCCCACCACGAAAAACCGCGGATGCGCCTGCCACCGAGGTAAGGGCAACCCCGATACCCCCGCCGGTCAACGATTCGCAGGTCGCGATCGTGCAGCGGCGGTTCAACAGCAGTTGGATGGTTCGGGCCGCGGTAGAGGGAGTCTGGTTCATGCCAGATGCTCGCCGTCATCCGGCAACTCTTCCGGAGCGTCGGGCAACTCGACCTCGTCGGCGACGCCCTTGGTGATGTCGACCGGGCCGCCAGCGGCCAGCGAAGCCTTGCGCAGCTTGTTCGCCTCGAAGAGGTAGTCGATTCCGGTGACCACGGTCAGCACGAAGGCGATCCACATCAGGGCCCACTTGATGACGTCGAACCAGAACCCGAGTTCCGGCAGCCACAGCAGGAAGGCGATCAACGCGAATGACTGGACCAGGGTCTTGAGCTTGCCGCCGCGGTTGGCGGCCATCACGCCGTATTTCAGAATCGCGAAACGCAGTGCGGTGATGCCCCACTCGCGCAACAAGATGATGATGGTCATCCACCAGGGCAGCTCACCTGCGATCGACAAGACCACGAAGGCCATGCCGGTCAGCGCCTTGTCGGCGATCGAATCCCAGATCTTGCCGAAATTGGTGACCAGATCGTATTTGCGGGCTATGTACCCATCGAGGCTGTCGGTGAGGATCGCGACCACGAAGATCGCCGTGGCCCACAGCCTGATTGGCTGGTCGTGCGCGTTGAGCAGGAAGACGACGACGAAGACCGGCACCAGCACCATGCGCAGAATCGTCAGCGCATTCGGCACGTTCCAGGTGAATCCCAGTAGTTTTTCGGGCTTGTCACCGCTGGCCTGGCTCATGCCTACTCCTCACCCGGCCCTGCATCGGGCCGCCGTCTCACTCTACTGGACGATCTGCGCCGTCAGGTCCACGCCGACGCTGTCTGTCACCACAGCGTCCACGAAATCGCCGACCTTGACCTGGTTCGTATCGGTGCCGATCAGCGTCGTGATGCCGTCGACTTCGGGCCCCTGGTGCGCTGCCCTGCCGATGGGCTGGCCGTCGTCGAATTCCTCGATCAGGATGCGCACGCGCTCGCCGATCCGGTCGGCGGCGCGCTGATTGCAGACCTCGTCGATCAGGCCGGCGATCAGCTCATGACGCTGATCAATGGTGTCTTCGTCGACCTGACCAGGCAGCGTCGCACCTTCGGTGCCCTCCTCCGGCGAATACGAGAAAACACCGGCCACGTCGAGCCTGGCCTGGCTGATGAAGTCGGCCAGCACCTCAACCTCCTCGTCGGTCTCGCCTGGGAATCCGACAATGAAATTGCTGCGGATTCCGGCCCTCGGTGCGAGGGTGCGCACGTTGTCGATAAGTGCGAGAAACTGCTCGGCGTCTCCGAAACGGCGCATTGCCCGCAGCAGCGGACCCGATGCGTGCTGAAACGACAAATCGAAGTAGGGCACTACATTCGGCAGTGAGGCGATCGCGGTCAGCATATCGGGGGTGATCTCGGCGGGTTGCAGGTAGCTGACTCTGATCCACTCCAGCCCGTCGACCACCGAGAGTTCGGTCAACAGGTTCGACAAGGCGCGAGGTGTGCCGAGATCCTTGCCGTAGGACGACGAGTTCTCGCTGACCAGCATCACTTCTTTGACGCCTTGGCCCGCGAGCCAATTGGCCTCGGCGACGATCTCGGAAGCCGGACGCGACAAGTAGGCGCCGCGAAACGATGGGATCGCGCAGAACGCGCACCTGCGGTCGCAGCCCGAGGCGATCTTTAACGGTGCGAACGGGCCACCATGCAGCCGCTTGCGCAAGACAGGCGGGCCGGAAGCCGGACGACGATCCGACGCCCGCAGCAGGTCGTCGTCCACGATCTCACCGTGCCCCGGCACCGCCAGCGGCGCCCGGGCATCGTGCACGGCCTGCTGGCGGGCGACCGGCATCAACGGCAGGAGCGTCCTGCGGTCTTTGGGCTGATGCGAGTCGACATGCCCGCCGGCCAGAATGGTGCGCAGTTTGGCGGCGATCTGCGGGTAGGAGTCGAAGCCCAGCACGGCATCCGCCTCGGGCAGCGCATCGGCCAACTCGGTGCCGTAGCGCTCGGCCATGCAGCCGACTGCGACCACGGCCTGCGCCTTGCCGGTCTGCTTCTGATCGGCGGCGGCAAGCACGGTGTCGATCGAATCCTTCTTGGCCTGTTCGATGAAGCCGCAGGTGTTCACCATGATGACCTCGGCCTGGTCAGGCTCATCGACCAACCGGAATCCTTCTGCGTCCAATCGGGCGGCGAGTTCCTCGGAGTCAACGTCGTTGCGTGAGCAACCGAGGCTCACCAAATGGACAGCAGTTGTCATGATCCGTTGGCCAAGTTGGCCAGCACCTCATCCAAATCGTCGGGCTTGACGAGAACCTCGCGTGGCTTGCTGCCCTCGGACGGGCCGACCACTCCGCGATTCTCCAGGATGTCCATGATACGTCCGGCCTTCGCGAAGCCGACCCTGAGCTTTCGCTGCAGCATCGAGGTGGAGCCCAACTGAAGCTCGATGATGTGCCGTGCGGCGTCCAAAACCAGTTCCAGATCGTCGCCGATATCCTCGGCGACCTTGGGCGCGGATTCGGCGGGCGCCTGCACGTCGTCGCGGTATTGCGGAGTCAGCTGATCCTTCACATAGTCGGCGACCTCGCGGATCTCGGATTCGCTGACCCACGAGCCCTGCACGCGCATCGGTTTGGACGCGCCCATCGGCAGGAACAATCCGTCGCCTTGCCCGACCAACTTCTCGGCACCGGGCTGGTCGAGGATGACCCGGGAGTCGGTCATCGAGCTGGTGGCGAAGGCGAGCCGGCTGGGCACGTTCGCCTTGATCAGGCCGGTGACCACGTCGATCGAGGGACGCTGGGTCGCCAGCACCAGGTGAATACCGGCGGCGCGTGCCAGCTGTGTGATGCGGACGATCGAGTCCTCCACGTCGCGGGGCGCCACCATCATCAGGTCGGCCAGCTCGTCGACCACCACCAGCAGGTAGGGGTAGGGCGCGAGCACCCGCTCGCTGCCGGGCGGCAGCTGCACCTGCCCGGCGCGCACCGCCTTGTTGAAGTCGTCAATGTGGCGGAATCCGAAGGCGGCCAGGTCGTCGTAGCGCTGGTCCATCTCGCGCACCACCCATTGCAGTGCGTCCGCGGCCTTCTTCGGGCTGGTGATGATCGGCGTGACAAGGTGGGGAATGCCCTCGTACTGGTTCAGTTCGACCCGCTTCGGGTCGACCAGCATCATCCGCACCTCGTCGGGGGTGGCTCGGATCATCACCGAGGTGATCAGCGAGTTCACGAAGCTCGACTTGCCCGAACCGGTGGCGCCGGCGACCAGCAGGTGCGGCATCTTGGCGACGTTCGCGATAACGTAGCCGCCCTCGACGTCCTTGCCCAGCCCGACCACCAGCGGATGGTGGTCGTTGCGGGCCTTCTGGCTGCTCAGCACGTCGCCGAGCGAGACGATTTCCTTGTCGCGGTTCGGGATCTCGATGCCGATGGCCGAGCGTCCGGGAATCGGGCTGAGGATGCGCACGTCTGCCGAGCCGACTGCATAGGCGATGTTCTTGGATAGCCCGGTGACCTTCTCGACCTTGACGCCGTTGCCGACCTCGACCTGATAGCGGGTCACGGTCGGGCCCCGGGTGTATCCGGTGACGCGGGCGTCGATGTCGAATTCGGCGAAGACGTCGGATAGCCTGCCGACGATCGCATCGGAGGCCTCGGTGCGTGCCTTCGGAATCGTGCCGGCCTTCAGCATGCTCGGGTCGGGCAGGGTGTAGACGATGTCGCCGGACAAGGCGAGTTGTTCGGAGCGTTGCGGTGCGGCGGTGTGTGGCGGTGGCTCCAATTCGGTGGACGCCGGAGCAGGCTCGCCGGGCGCCAGACCTGCGGTGACCTTGTCCTTCTTCTTCGCCGTGCCCGGCAGTGGGTGCTGCTCGGGTGCGGCGAACTCGCCGGTCTCCTGGTGAGCCAGAGCCTCTTCGGCGCTGCCAGGTTCGATGGCGGCCGGCTCGTCTACGCGGGTGGACGCCGCTCGACGCAGTTTGGCCGAGGGTTCGCGATCCAGCTTGGTCGAGGGTTCGCGGTCACCGACGATGGGCGTGTCGTAGGCTTCGTCGACTCCGTAGTGCAGTTTCTCGGCGGCCGCTTCACGGCCCTGCTCGAAACGCTCGGCGAACCAGCCCAATCCGCGCTGGGCGAGGGCCACCCACTCATACAGTGGGCGTCCGATGATGATGATCAGGCCGAACAGCCCGATCAGCGACAGCACGAAAGCGGCCAGCCACAGCGGCATCAGCTGGGTCATCATCGACGAGGCGATGTAGCCGACGACTCCCCCGAAGTTTCGCAGCAACTCCATGTCGGAGGGGGCCGGCAGCGGCTGGTGGGCCAGATTGACGACGCCCTGAACACCGAATCCCAGAATGGTCCAGCCGACCAGTTGGCGCCCGGCGGGGCCGTTGGCCTCGGGATTGCGCAGCGTCCGCAGGCTCATCAGTGCCAACAGCACGGGCAGCGCATAGGAGCTCAGGCCGATGACCGTTGAGGTTCCGGTGCGGATCCAGGACCCCAGCGGCCCGGGAATCTCGATCCAGAACGAGGCGGCGACGATGACCGCCAGGCAGAACAGTCCCAGCCCCACACCATCGCGGCGCAACGCCTGGTCGGTTTCGCGAACCTCACCGAAGCTGCGGGCGAGACTGCCCAGCCCGCGCGCGGTGCCGCGCCAAATGCCCGAGGCCATCTTGGCCACTGGATTGCGCGGGGTCGGTTGAGTCTTCGTCCGGCTCCGTGAGCTGGACGATGCTTTCTTTGAGCTTCCGGACGCGCGCGAACTCGCTCTGGCCGACCCGCTGCTGGAGCGGGACGATGTTGAACGAGACCGCGCCGGGGAAGACGCGCTGGTCGCCATGTGGGCAGATTACCGCAGACCCGTCACCGCACCCAGGATTCCCACGCCGGGAAGCACCACCAACGATCAGCCTCGCGCTCTTCATCGAGTGGTTGTCATTGTCGTCGCCAGTCGAAAAATAGGCCCAATTCCCGGCGAACCATAACCCGCTGAGACGAGATCCCGGAACTGGTGATGCAGATCGGCCAGCCGTGTTCCTCTTCCCTGGGCTGTTGTCGTTGTCGCCGTTCGCGCAAAAGATAAGCTCACTTCCCGACAACCACAACCGCCCTCGTGTCTGGGTTTAGCTGGCATCCGAGACTGATGGTGCAAATCGAGTAGTTGTGTTTCTCTTCTCTGAACACAACTACGCTTCTTACGAGCGGAAGTGTGTCCAGCCCTGGTCGCCCTCCCACTGTTTCCCGTCCACCAGGACGCAGGGCCCGGCCTCCTCGTCGAGTTCATGTACGACGCCAATCACGTCCCAGTCTTCGGGAACGTCTCCCGGTTCGAAGGTGGCAGCCATCGCGTGGTCTTCGCCGCCGCCGAGCACGAAGCCGAGCGGGTCGGCATTCAGCGCGGACGCCACGGCCTGCACCGGATCGGCGATGGTGAAGCGCGACGAGTCGAGATCGATGGTTACCGAGCTGGCCTCGGCGATGTGTCCCAGATCGGCCAGCAGGCCGTCCGAGACGTCGAGCATCGCGGTGGCTCCGGCGTCGGCGGCCTGGCGTCCGGCACCGTAGGGAACGTGCGGCATCCGCTGCGCGTCCACGGCGGCTCGGGGCGAGCGGAATCCGCGAGCCAGGGCGGCGAGCCCGGCCGCGGCCCAGCCGAGGCGTCCGCGAACCGCAACCACATTGCCCGGCTTGGCTCCCGAACGCAGCACCGGTGTGCGTCCGCCGGTCTCTCCGATCACGGTGACGGAGATCGAGATGTCGCGCGCCGCGGTCATGTCGCCGCCCACCAGCGCGACCTCGCCCAATTCGGCCTCTTCGCGCACGCCGGTCATGAACTCTCTCACCCAGGTCACCGGCAGATCGGCGGGCAGCCCCAGGCTGATCACCATGGCGATCGGGGTGCCGCCCATGGCTTCGATGTCGGCGAGGTTGACGGCGACCGATTTGTGGCCGATGTCGGCTGCGCTCGACCAATTGCGCCTGAAGTGGACGCCCTCGATGAGCATGTCGGTGGTGGTCAGGGCCGAGCCGTTGATCAGATACGCCGCACAATCGTCGCCGGGCCCCAACGAAACGGCCGGTGGCAGGGAAAGATTCCGGGTAACGAGGTTGATCAAGGGAAATTCGCCGAGTTCACCGACGGTCTGCGGCTCGGCACTGCGCGAAGTCATGATCCCAAACTATCGAATCACGTTGTTCGGACGCGCCAGCGCTTGCTCGATCAGATCGGTGATCAGGTCGGTGTAGCTCAGCCCGCTGACCTGCCACAGGCTCGGGAACATCGACAGCTCGGTGAATCCGGGCATCGTATTGAGCTCGTTGATGAAAACATCGCCCGATGCGGTCACGAAGGTGTCGACCCTGGCCAGTCCCTCGACTTCCAAGGCCTCAAAACAACGGGCAGACAGCTCGCGCACCTGCTGCTCGACCGCAGCGGGTAGCTCGGCCGGAATCTTGAGATCGACCTGCCCCTCCGGAAGATACTTGGCATCGAAATCGTAGAAGGCAGACTCCGAGTGGACGACGATCTCGCCCGGATGCGAGGTCCGGATCTCGGCTTCGCCCGGCCTCGGCCCGAGAACCGCGCATTCGACCTCACGGGAATCGACGAAGCCCTCTTCAACGATCACCTTCGGGTCGAAGCCCCGCGCGCTCTCGATCGCCGGTGCGAGATCGGCGGGGTCGGTGACCCTGGTGATGCCCACTGAGGAGCCACCACGGGCCGGCTTCACATAGACCGGGAGCGTCAAAGACGCTGCGATGCGATCGCAACAGCCCTGCCGATCCTGATCCCATTGACTCGTCCGCACGAGTTCGTAGGGGCCGATCGGGAGCCCGGCGTTGGCCAGCGAGACCTTCATCAGGTGCTTGTCCATGCCGATCGCGCTGGCCGCGACTCCCGAGCCGACATAGGGCAGGCCGAGCATCTCGAGCATGCCCTGCACGGTGCCGTCCTCGCCGTAGGCGCCGTGCAGCAGCACCAATGCGACATCGACTTCGGCCGGATCATCAGATCCGTCGCAGTTCATCAATCGGACGCCGTCGGATTCGCGCACCAGGCTTGCCGCCGGCAGGTGATCGTCAAGGGACGGCAGAGTGCGTCCCTCGGCGCGAAGCCGGGTGATCTCGTCCAGGCTCATCCGGTGCCAAATGCCGGATGGCGAGATGCCGACGCCGTACACCTCGAACCGGTCGGTGTCGATCGCCTTGGCCACCCCCGCCGCGGTGAGACATGAGATCTGGTGTTCGGTGCTCTGGCCGCCGAAAATCAGGGCCACCCGGGTACGGTCTGCTGGCATCGTCTTCCTTCCCCAAAAACTGGGTTCACACTACAACCATGGACCCGAACCTCAGCTGATGGCCTCCGGTCGAGGGACGCGCTGATCGCGCCTGGGCAGCCAGCGGTCTGCGGGGGCCTTCGCTCCGCGGGCGAGTTCTGCCTGGGTGGTGATCGCGTCCATGATGTGTACGGTTGCGTCGCGCACTGCTCGCCTTCGGTCGGGATCGGCGTCGTATTCGCTGAGATCGATCTTGGGCCCGCACACCATCGTGACGGGCGAGCGCCGTAGCCTCATAGGCCTGATATTGCGGGGAGGCACTGCCAGATTGGCGCCCCACTGCCCGACCGGTATCACTGGTGCCCCGGTGCGAAGCGCGAGCCTGGCGGCGCCGGTGTGGGGAGCCATCGGCCACTCGTCCGGGTCGAAGGTGATGGTGCCCTCGGGGTAGATCACCACGAGCTGCCCGTCGAGGAGAGCCGCCTCGGCCGCTATCAGCGCATCCCCGGCGTGCAAGCTGCCGCGATAGACCGGAATCTGTTCGGCTGCGCGCAGCAGTCGCCCGAGAAGCTTCATGTCGAAAAGATTCGCCCGGGCCAGATAGTGCGGCCATCTGCCGCTGTAGGCAAGAAACTCACCGAGCAGCACCGGGTCGAGCGAGCTGATGTGATTCGCAACGACGATCGCGGGGCCCGTGACGGGCAAGTTCTCGCCACCTCGCCAATCCGGCTTCTTCGTCACCAGGCGAAGCAAGCGGTGAATCGCCGGGACGAGAGTGCGAAACGTACGATTCGTCGGCTCGAAATTCACCCGGCCGAGCTCGCCCCGATACAACCGCTTTCGAGATCTCGCCGGCTCTGATGAATTCACCGGACCATCATGCCCACCATCGGCGCCCGAGCGCACATCCGGTCAGCTGGCGACCTTCGCCGGCAGCGTCTTTGGCTTGAAGCTCGGACGCTTCGCCTCGTAGGCGGCGATATCGTCCTCATGCAGGAGCGTGGCGGCAATGTCGTCCAAGCCCTCGAGCAACCTATTGGCGGTGTAGTCGTCAATGCTGAAGGTATACCGGTCGTCGCCCGCCGTGATGGTGCGGCTCGGCAGGTCGACGGTTACCTCGGCTCCCGGGTTGGCTTCGGCATATGCCCAAAGCTTCTCGACGATCGACTGGTCGACGGTCGCGATCAGCAGGCCGGCCTTGCCGGAGTTGCCGCGGAAGATGTCACCGAAACGCGATCCGATGACGACCTTGAAGCCGTAGTTCTGCAACGCCCACACGGCGTGCTCGCGAGACGATCCGGTGCCGAAATCGGGGCCCGCGACCAACACGGACGCCTTCTCGTAGGCCGGCTGGTTCAAGACGAACTCGGGATCTTTGCGCCAGGCCGCGAACAGCCCGTCCTCGAATCCGGTGCGGGTGATGCGCTTCAGGTAGACGGCCGGAATGATCTGGTCGGTGTCGACATTGCTGCGCCGCAACGGCGCCACGATGCCGGTATGGCTACTGAACTTATCCATCTGCTTCGTCCTTCTCAGAGATCCGACGGGGCGGCCAGGTGACCGGTGACCGCTGTCGCGGCGGCAACGGCCGGGCTCACCAGGTGAGTCCTGCCGCCCTTGCCCTGGCGTCCCTCGAAATTGCGGTTGCTGGTGGACGCGGAGCGCTCGCCGGGCACCAGCTGGTCGGGGTTCATCCCCAGGCACATCGAGCAGCCCGCCTCACGCCATTCGGCACCGGCCTCGGTAAAGATCTGGTCGAGGCCCTCGGCCATGGCCTGCTCGCGCACGCGGGCCGAGCCCGGCACGACGAGCATCCGGACGCCGTCGGCGACCTTGTGGCCCTTGATGATGCCGGCGGCAAGCCGCAGGTCTTCGATGCGGCCATTGGTGCAGCTGCCCAAGAAGACCGTGTCCACGCGGATGCCACGCATCGGAGTGCCCGCAGCCAGCCCCATGTATTCCAAGGCACGCTGCGCCGAGGTCTTCGCCACTTCATCGGCGAAATCGTCGGGGCTGGGCACGCTGGCGTCCAGGCCGACACCTTGACCGGGGTTAGTTCCCCAGGTGACGAAGGGGGTCAGTTTGGTGGCGTCGATGACGACCTCGGTGTCGAAGACTGCATCGTCGTCGGTGCGCAGTGTCTTCCAGTACTCGACCGCCGCGTCCCACTCGGCGCCCTCCGGAGCGTGCGGACGGCCCTTCAGGTAAGCGAAAGTGGTCTCGTCGGGAGCGATCATGCCCGCCTTGGCGCCCCACTCGATCGACATATTGCAGATCGTCATGCGGCCTTCCATCGACAGATCGCGGATGGTGGAGCCGCGGTATTCGGCGATGTATCCCTGACCGCCGCCGGTGCCGACCTTCGAGATCAGCGCCAGCACGATGTCCTTGGCGGTGACATCGGGCGGCAATTCACCTTCGACGGTTACCGCCATGGTCTTCGGCCTGGCCTGCATCAGCGTCTGGGTGGCGAGCACGTGCTCGACTTCTGAGGTGCCGATACCGAAGGCCAAGGCACCGAAAGCGCCGTGAGTGGAGGTGTGCGAGTCGCCGCAGACGATCGTCATACCGGGCTGAGTGATGCCCAGCTGCGGGCCGATGATGTGGACGACGCCCTGATCGCGGTCCCCCAGTGAGTGGATGCGGATGCCGAATTCTGTCGCGTTCTTGCGCAGAGTATCGACCTGGGTGCGGCTGACGATGTCGGCGATCGGTTTCCGGATGTCAACCGTGGGAGTGTTGTGATCCTCTGTGGCAATGGTGAGCTCAGGACGACGCACTTGGCGTCCTGCCAGCCGAAGGCCCTCAAATGCCTGCGGACTAGTAACTTCGTGACACAATTGCAGATCGATGTAGAGCAGGTCGGGTTCGCCGGCAGCAGAGCGTACGACGTGATCGTCCCAAACCTTTTCGCTCAGAGTTCTTCCCATGCGTCCATCATGACATTGCCGTTCAAATAATGAGATGTTAGTCTCAGATTATGGACGAATCCTCTGGAGTGGGTGTGCTCGACAAGGCGGCCATGGTGTTGGCCGCGCTGGAGCAAGGACCGATGACGCTGGCCGGTCTCGTTCAGTCGACGGGTCTCGCCCGTCCCACCGCTCACCGGCTGGCAGTCGCGCTCGAGCACCATCGGCTGGTTGGCCGCGACCTGCAGGGACGTTTCGTGCTCGGGCCCAGGCTGGCCGAGCTCGCCGCCTCGGCAGGCGAGGATCGGCTGCTGTCGACTGCCGGGCCGATCTTGGCCAGGCTGCGCGATATCACCGGTGAGTCTGCCCAGCTTTATCGCAAGCAGGGAGAGATTCGGGTATGCGTGGCGTCGGCCGACCGGCCCACCGGGTTGCGTGACTCGATTCCGGTCGGCAGCCAGCTCTCGATGGGTGCCGGCTCGGCCGCTCAGGTCTTGCTCGCCTGGGAAGAGCCCGAACGGCTGCAGCGCGGACTGCTGAACGCGACCTTCTCCGCCGTGGGATTGACCGGCGTCAGGCGACGCGGCTGGGCCCAGTCGGTGGCCGAACGCGAACCGGGTGTCGCCTCGGTGAGTGCCCCGGTGCGCTCCCCCGGCGGCAAGGTAATTGCCGCCGTGTCGGTTTCCGGGCCGATCGAACGTCTGAGCCGCCAGCCCGGCAGGCTGCACGCCCCCGCGGTGATGGCCGCCGCCGACCGGTTGAGCGAAGTGTTGCGCCGCACCGGCGGCGAGGAGTGATGCGGCAGCTGCCGATTTGGATCTTGGCTTGTGTTATGCGGCAAGCCGTCAGCTATTTCGGCAGTTAATAGACTGCGCGGTCTAAGTGCTTCGAAACGCAGTTCGGGCCGAGTCTGCAGGTTGACCTGCGGCCCGGCCCGATGCCTACGCGCATCAGCCCTCAGTTCTCTTCGGGACGCTCCTCGATGAACTTCTGGACGATCGCAGTGTCCTCGGCGCCCCAGCCGGCGTCCACCACACCCTGGAAGGCGTCCAACAGGCGGTCGCCCTGAACGGTCGGAGTACCGGTGCGATTGGCCTCGTCGAGGTAAGCCTTGAGATCCTTGATCCAGAACGATGCAGCGCCCGAGACCGTGTAGTCCTTGTTGATATAGCGGGGCGCCTTGTCGGCCATGATCTTGCTGGTCGAGTAGCCACCGAGCATCAGATCGAAGAGCTTCTGGACGTCGAGCCCGGCACGCTCGGCAACAACGGCGGCCTCGGCGTTCGCGACGATGCTGGCCGCGCCGATCAGCTGGTTGCAGGCCTTGGCGACCTCACCGGCCCCGGTCGGCCCCAGATGTGCGGGATTCCCGGTGAGCTTCAAGTAGGGCAGGGCCTTGGCAACCAGATCGTCCGGGCCGCCGACCATGATCGACAGCGTGCCTGCGACCGCACCGACCTCACCACCGGAAACCGGGGCATCGATGACGCGCGCCAGGCCCTTGGTCGAGCTCTGCACCTCGACATCGAGCTGGCGAACCGCGTCCGGGGAGACGGTCGAGCAGACCACCAGCAAAATTTCCTTCGAGATGCCCGCCAGCAAGCCGTTGTCGCCCGCCAACACTGATTTGACCTGCGGCACATCGGGAACCATGAAGAAGACGACGTCGGCCTTGCCGGCAAGTTCCTTCGCGGAGTCGGCCCACACTGCTCCCGCGTCCAAGAGGTCCTTGACCCGGTCGGCGCTGAGGTCGTTCAGCACGAGAGTGTCGCCTTCGGGCAGTCGGTCGAGCATGTGCCCGGCCATGCGCTTGCCCATTGTTCCCAGTCCGATGAATCCGACAGTCGTCATCAATTCCTCCTTGAAAGGCGTGCGGTACGTGGCTCATCGTAGGGCATGGCACCACGCACACATATAGGATCAAGCAACCCTGGCAACTCGGACCTATCTCGATGTCGGCTACCCCGTTGACGACCGGCTCGACCGACGCGATGGATGGGGCGCGAACGATCGAGCTTGAAGACTCTTGTGCCCAAAATGTGTTCAAACGGCCCTAGCGGGCGTCCTAGACAGCAAAAGACCCTAGCCAATATCGCTTTGACTAGGGTCTTCATCTGGTGGTCCAAATCTCAATCGGCGCGGCAGAGAAAGCAAGCTTTCTCCGCTCTCGCCTCAATCGTTTGTCCGGTTTCAAACTTCAATCGCCTCGGGAATGAGAGCAAGCTCTCACTCCTCTCGGCTCAATCGCTTGTAGCCCCGAGCGGATTCGAACCGCCGTTACAGCCTTGAGAGGGCCGCGTGCTAGGCCACTACACTACGGGGCCAGGACGATATTCAGTTTTGTTGCCGGACCTTTGGCTTGGTCCGGCCGCCAACATGGTTGGTATCAACCGTGCTGGTTGGGGTACCAGGACTCGAACCTGGACTGACGGAACCAGAATCCGGCGGGCTGCCAATTACCCCATACCCCACTGCTGTGCCCTGCGGCGCAACGACAGCTAAACTTACACGACCGTCATTCAGCTGCGCAAATCACGGTGCACCTGCTTGCCCCGGCGTTTTGGTCGCCACTCGCATCTTGCGTCCGATCAGCCAGGCGACCAGTGCAACAAGCGCGTAGGCCAGTACATTCCAGCCCGTGGTTTGCCAGGTCGACACCTGAATCGAGCGGATCTCGGCGAGATTCCCGGCCGCTGCCGCGTACCCGAACGCGAACACGTTGTTGACCGCATGCGCGGCGATCGACGCCTCCAGACCACCGGTCAACACCACCAACGCACCGGCCAGCAACCCGAACGCGAGCCGGTCGGCGAGCAGCGGCAGATTCTGGCTGCCATGCAGCGCCGCGAAGATGACCGCCGAGATCGCCACCGCCAGCCACGGACTCTTGCTCACCGTTCCGCAGACCTGCAGCAGATAGCCGCGGAACAAGAACTCCTCGCCCGCCGCCTGCAAGGGGGCGGTCAGCCCGATCGCCAGCAGCCACCACCAGACGTGGTCGTCCGGCGACCAGGTGGGGAGATCGTCCAGATGAGAAACCCAGTAGACCGCGTTCAGCAGCACGACCGAGGCCAGTGCACATGCCGCCGTGTAGCGCCAGCGGAAGCCCGGCTGCACGGAGCACAGCCAGCGGGGATGCCTTCCGTGCACGTAGCGCATGATCCACATGCACAACACGATGAGGGTGGCGATCGCGAGATGAGTGGCCACCAGGCCGTCGATCATCTCGAATTGCAGCGCGGAGGCTCGATAGTCAGCAAAGCTTCCGGGCAGGCCCCGGATCAGCCAGAAGAGTCCCAGCAGCAGCCACGCGATGCCCGGCAGCAAGATCGAATAACCGGCAAGTGACAACAACAGCCCGCCCAAGCCCCTGATGGCTCCCTCGGTGATCGGAGTCATCCGCAGCAGCGCAGCGTAGTTCAGCCCCTTGCCGGGGTCGGTCAGCTTGGATGTGTCGCCGCCCCACAGGAATCCCTTCACCTGGCAGCCGCGCCGTCAGCGCTCTCCTGGTCGTCCTCCACATCGTCGAGGACCGGGTTCGTCAGAGTGCCGACACCGTCGATCTCGACGCTGACCCGCTGACCGGCCACCAGCGGGCCGACTCCGGCAGGGGTGCCGGTGAGCAGCACGTCGCCGGGCAGCAGCGTGGTGAATGCCGAGACGTAAGCGATCAATTCCGGAATCGAGTAGACCATCTGGCGGGTGTTCGCGTCCTGTTTGACCTCACCATCGACGCTGGTCACCAGGGACAGGTCGGCGGCTTCGTCCAGGCCGAGGTGGGTGACGATCCACGGGCCGAGCGGGCAGAAGGTGTCGAACCCCTTCGCCCTGGTCCACTGACCGTCGCTGTGCTGCAGGTCGCGGGCGGTGACGTCGTTGGCGACGGTGTACCCGAAGATGACTTCGGCGGCTCGCTCGACTGGCACTTTGCGGCAGAAGCGTCCGATCACCACGGCGAGCTCACCCTCGTAGTGCACGTTTTGGCTGAGTTTCGGACGAATGATCGGGTCGTCCGGGCCAATGACCGCCGTGTTCGGTTTCATGAAGATCAACGGTTCGGACGGCACCTCACCACCGAATTCCGTCGCGTGGGCCGCATAGTTCTTGCCGACCGCCAGCACCTTGCTGCGCGGAATCACCGGAGCCAGCAGCCGGGCGTCGGTCAGGTCGATCCGCTCGCCGGTGTAATTGACCGGGCCGGCCAGCGGGTCACCGTCGATCACCGCGATCGAATCCGGAAATTGGCCTTCGTCGGCCTCCAACTCGACCAGTCCAAAACGGGGATCTGCACCGGCAACGGTGAATCGGGCTATGCGCATAACCGCAGTCTAACGGGACGCCTTCCGAGTGCCGACTTCACACCGAACTCGCCTGGCCCACCGAAGAGGTTCAGCATCCGAGGAATGGACCCTGAGGTGGCGGCTTCTGCTCGTCGCTTCACCGCTCGACGAGGGCAGATGCCCAATCCAGGGAGCGACGAACAGCGGCAATCCTCAAGATCCCTCAGTAGCCCTTCACCAGCCCGTAGACGTAGGCATCGGCCAGGGCCTCCCAGGAGGCCTCGATCACGTTGGTTCCGACCCCGACCGTGGTCCAGCCGTGAGTGCCGTCGGTGGTGTCGATGAGCACCCGAACCGTCGCGTCGGTGCCGCGTCCTTCATCGAGAATCCGGACGCGGTAGTCGACCAGTTCGAAGTCCGCGACCTGGGGGTAGGCGGGCGTCAACGCCTTGACGATGCCTTGGCCCAGCGCGTTGACCGGACCGTTGCCTTCACCGATCACCAGCTGGCGTTGCCCCTTGGCGATCAGCTTCACCGTGGCCTCCGAGGACTCGTAATCCTGGCCCTCGTCGACGTTCTCTCCGGTCAGCACCCGCCAGCTGATCAGTTCGAACGGATCGTCCAACTGGCCGGTCAGCTGGCGCACCAGCAACTCGAAGGAGGCGTCCGCGGCCTCATAGGAGTAGCCCTCGGCCTCACGCTGCTTGACCAGATCGGTGACCTTCCCGGCCAGGTCGCGGTCGGCCATCTCGAGGCCGAGCTGGCCGAGCTTCAATTGCACGCTGGCGCGTCCGGACATGTTGCTGATCAGCATGCGCATGTCGTTGCCGACCAGCTCGGGCCGGGTGTGCTGATAGAGGTCTTCATTCACCTTGATGGCACTGGCGTGCAGCCCTGCCTTGTGCGCGAAGGACGAGTATCCGACATAGGGCTGACGGGTGACGTGGGGCTGGTTCGCGATATCGGCGATGGCATGACTGGTGTGGGTCAGCTCGGCCAATTGTGCGTCCGACAGCAGCGGCCAGCCATACTTCAACTGCAGGTCGGCGATCAGTGTCGTGAGGTCCATGTTTCCGGTGCGTTCGCCGTACCCGTTGATGGTCCCTTGCACATGCATCACACCGGCGTCCACCGCGGCGAGCGTGTTGGCGACCGCACAGCCGGAATCGTTGTGGCAATGCACGCCCAGGTCGACGCCGATGCTGGCGGTGGCCGAGACGATATCGCTCATCGCGGCCGGCAGCATTCCGCCGTTGGTGTCGCACAGCACGACGATCTCTGCGCCTGCCTCGGCTGCGGTGCGCACGACCTCGAGTGCGTAGCTGCGATTGGCCCAGAAGCCGTCGAAGAAGTGCTCGCAGTCGACGATCACCTTCTTGCCCAGCTCGGTGAGATACGAGACGGTGTCGTTGATCATCGCTAGGTTCTCGTCCAGCGTGGTGCGCAACGCTTCGGTCACATGCTCATCGTGTGACTTCGCCACCAAACAGATGTATTCGGTATCGGCCGCAACCAGGCCCGCCACCTGCGGGTCGGTGGCGGCTTTCTCCCCCGCCTTGCGGGTTGCGCCGAATGCCACCAGCCTCGCGTTCCTCAGCTGAAGTTCACTGTGGGCGCGTGCGAAGAACTCGGTGTCTGCCGGGTTGGCCCCTGGCCAGCCACCCTCGATGAAGGTGACGCCCAAGCCGTCCAGAATGCTGGCAATTCGGAGCTTGTCTTCGACAGATAACTGAATCCCCTCCTGTTGGGCACCATCGCGCAAGGTGGTGTCATACAGGTGGAAACGCTCCGGCATCACCGGCATTGCGGGCATGTGGCCTCCCTCGGACGAAACAGCGCGCCTCCAGACGCGCCGTCATCCATGGTTGCGGTCGCGCGAGGTGTGCCCAAGTCCGTCTCGTCGGTTGGACACCCACCGCGGGCCATCACAGGCAGTCTGGGTGGACCGGGCGGGCCGCCGTGATGGGCGAGGCCGACGACGTACGCGTGCCTGGGAGTGCTTCTCGCTTCGCTCGTCAACACACTTCAATCGCCTCGGAACCGCGAGCAAGCTCGCGTTCCTCGCCTCAATCGTCTGTACGCGGGAGGAGAGAACACGGCCAGCGTGGATACCCACGCCGGGCGTCAGCAGACCTGCTGCATCCAGCCGTGCTTGTCGGCAACCCGCCCGTATTGGATGTCGAGCAGGTGATTGCGCAGCGGGATGGTGTGGGTGGCCTTGTCGGTGTCGATCCGGTATTCGCCGTCCTCGTCCTTCAGCGAACCGATGGGCGTGATGACCGCCGCGGTACCGCAGGCGAACAGCTCGCGGATCTCACCCGAGGTGATGCCGCCGGTGACCTCGTCCACACTGATCGGACGCTCGACCGGCTTCAGTCCGAGATCGGGGGCGACGGTCAAGATCGAGTCACGGGTCACACCGGGCAGGATGTTGCCATTGAGTTCGGGGGTGACCAGCTCGTCGTCCTTGGTGATCATGAAGAAGTTCATGCCACCCAGTTCTTCGATCCAGCGCTTCTCGGCCGCGTCCACGAAGAGCACCTGGCTGCAGCCCTTGTCGTAGGCGAGTTCTTGGGGCAGTAAGGACGCCGCGTAGTTGCCGCCGCACTTGGCCGAACCGGTGCCGCCGGTGGCGACACGGCTGAAGTCACGGGAGATCCAGATGTCGACCGGGGCGACGCCGCCCGCGAAGTATGCGCCGACCGGGCTGGCGATCACCGTGTACAGCACCGAGTGCGCGGGGCGCACGCCGAGGAAGTTCTCCGCGGCCATCATGAACGGACGCAGATACAGGCTCTGCTCTTCCTCACCCGGAACCCACCGGGAGTCGAGAGCGGTCAACTGGCGCACACTGGTCACGAAGTCTTCGGGCGGCAGCACCGGAAGCGCCAGTCGGTGCGCCGAGTTCTCGAAACGCCTGGCGTTGGCGTCCGGGCGGAACAACCACACCGAGCCGTCGGCATGCCGGTATGCCTTCAGCCCTTCGAAGATCTCCTGCGCGTAGTGATAGACGGCGCTCGCCGGCTCCATCGATACCTGCGAGTATTCGGTGAGCCGGTCGTTGTGCCAGCCCGATTCCTCGCTCCAGTTCGCCAACGCCATGTGGTCGGTGAAGTACTGGCCGAATCCGGGATTCGCCCAAACACCCTGAATCACATCGTCGCCCAAGAAGCTCGGGTTCTCCGGAAGATCAAAAGACAGCGCCATGAGTTCCACAGTAGTGGCCATGGCGAGGTGATGGCCGGCAGGGGCACATCGTGGCCGGGTGCGGGTGAGATCACGCGGGCGGGCCGGGCGTCACCCGATAAAGTTCGGGCCATGACTGCTGAGACGCTTCGTCCGACCATCGCCGTTATTCCCGGGGACGGTATCGGCCCCGAGGTCGTGGCGGAGGCACTGAAGATGTTGAAGGCCGCGGCCGGCGAGCACACCTTCGAGTTCCGTCACTACGATCTGGGTGCCGACCACTGGTTGGCGACCGGCGAGGTGCTGAACGACGACACCCTGGCCGAGTTGGCCGAGGCACAGGCCATCATTCTCGGCGCGGTGGGCGCGGCACCCGGCAGCACCACGATCCCCAGTGGTCTGCTGGAGCGCGGTCTGCTTCTCAAGCTCCGGTTCGCCTTCGACCAGGACGTGAATCTGCGTCCGTCGAAGATGTATCCGGGCGTCACCACGCCGCTTTCGGACGCAGTGGTCGGCCAGGGGCTCGCCGATTTCGTGGTGGTTCGCGAAGGCACCGAAGGCCTGTACGCGGGCAACGGCGGCACCTTGCGTCAGGGCACCTCGGGCGAGGTCGCGACCGAGGTGAGCGTCAATACCGCGTTCGGTGTCGAACGGGTGGTGCGTTATGCCTTCGATCTGGCGATGCGGCGCAGGAAGCGTCTGACGATGGTGCACAAGCACAACGTGCTGGTGAATGCCGGCGGTCTATGGAAGCGGGTCTTCGCCGAGGTCGCCCGCGAGTACCCCGAGGTCACCACCGACTATCTGCATGTGGACGCGGCCACCATCCATCTGGTCACCAACCCGTCCAGATTCGATGTGCTGGTCACCGACAATCTCTTCGGCGACATCTTGACCGACGAGGCCGCCGCGATCACCGGCGGCATCGGACTGGCTCCGAGCGCAAACATCAACACCTCGCGCGCCTTCCCGTCGATGTTCGAGCCCGTGCACGGCTCGGCCCCCGACATCGCCGGCCAGGGCATCGCCGACCCGACTGCCGCCATCTCGTCGATGGCACTGCTGCTCGACCATCTGGGCGCCCATGAGGCCGCGGCGAAGATCGAGGACGCGGTGAGCGCCGACATCGCCGAGCGGGGCGACGCCAAGCGCTCCACCTCCGAAGTAGGGGACGCGATCGCCGCTCGCGTCCAGAAGTGATGCGAGATCCGCGGGATTTCGCCCTGCGCCGGTGTGCATCGAACGGTACCGGCTGGTGAAATAGCTGCCCGGGTACGATAGCTGATCAGATGGCGAATGGCCCTAGATGGCCGGCTATCAGGTATGTCACCGGCGTAAGCGTCAGGTCGCCTGCGAGATCAAACCCAAGGCACCTCAGCCCACGTTTTCGCCCGTCACGCTCGGCCAGGCATTCGGGACGCAGCCATTCAGGTAGATGCTCTGTTGTTGCATCACCGGCGAGGGTGATCCGTCGGTGGGGCAATTGACATGGTCGAAGCCGAGGTAATGGCCCACTTCGTGGTTGATCAGATAGGCCCGGTATTCGTCCAGCGGATACCCTTCCCAGGTGGGAGTTGCGTACCACCAGCGGTCGACGTTCGCGTAGACATGATCCTCGACCCGACAGCTCCATGCTCCGTCGGTGTCGAGGGCGCCGCACCCGGTGTCCGTGCTCTCGGGTGAGCCGAGGGTGATCACCAGGTCTGCGGTGGCCGGGTCGTCGATCAGGTGAAATGCAACCCCTTGATAGCCCACCCAGCCGTCGTCCGAATCCAGGATTTGCTGAATTTGGGCTGCAACATCATCGGCATCCAGGCCGGTGCTTGTCTCCACCTGCACGGCATAGTCGCGAACGTCGGGCTGGTCGGTTGATGGTGCAATGTCGATGGTGTTCGTGGTGTATTCGCCGCTTGCCGGTATTCCCGAGTGCGTCAATCCGTCGGCATCCACACTCGACGCCTCAGGAATGGCTCCGTCCTCGGACTGCCCGGCGCTTTCGTCACCGGACGCGACGACCGACCCTGGATCCTGAGCCTGAGCAGCCTGATCACCGGCGTCCGAACCACAACCGGCCAGCACGAGTACGGCCACCATCGATCCCGCTACGCGACGCCACCTCATGCTTCCCACGCTAACCCCCGATTTCATCGGGTCGCACCGAGGACTGCTGCGTGATCATGGTTCTCCAATAGCCATCCGGCAAAGAACTGCCGTCACGTGCCGCGTCCGAAAGCGTGGCTGCTGGCGTTGTCCGCCTGCCTCGCAGACGGGTTAATGGTCAGAATGTGTGTATTTGATCTTGGGTTTTCGGGGTGTGGCTTGCCCTGATGATGGGTTTGACATGCTCTGGGACACGGGTCACCGCCGTGGTACACAGCCCCGTGATGGCTGCATCTTCTCGCCGGTTGTTCTGCCATCCTGACGCATCGATTCCGTCCAGCACCCTTTGGTCTCTATCCTCGTTACCAGGAGCGCACCGAGTGGCGCTCGTGTGGACCTGCCATCGACAAGAAAGGTGCCTTCCATGGGCCTGATGGACAAACTCCGTGGCGAATTCGTCGACATCATCGAGTGGCTTGAGGATTCGCGCACGCTGCTGGCCTGGCGCTTCCCCCGCTACCAGAACGAAATCAAGCAAGGTGCCCAGCTGATCGTCCGAGAAGGCCAGATCGCGGTCTTCGTCTACCAGGGCCAGCTCGCCGACACCTTCGGCCCGGGCACCTACACCTTGAACACCCAGAACCTGCCGATCATGGCGACCCTGCAGGGCTGGAAGTACGGATTCAACAGCCCGTTCCGCTCCGAGGTGTACTTCGTCAACACTCGTCCGGTCACCGATCTGCGCTGGGGCACCCCGACCCCGATCACCCTGCGCGACCCCGACTTCGGCATGGTGCAGGTGCGGGCCAACGGCCTCGCCGTAGTGCGCGTCCAAGACCCCGTGGTCTTCCTGCGCACCGTCATCGGCACCGATTCGTCGGTGGATATCGATGAGGTCACCGAACTGATCCGCCGCGAGATCAGCCAGGCCCTGTCGGAGATCGTCCTGGGTACCCAGCTGGGCGCCATCGACCTGCAGTCGCGGCAGACCGAATTGTCCGGCAAGCTGCGCGACACCGTTGCCCTGCGGGTGGACGACGAGTTCGGCCTCGCGATCGACTCGATCACCATGAACGTCTCGCTGCCCGACGAGATCACCCAGGCCATGACCCGCGGCGTCGCCCAAGGCGTCGAAGAATCCGGACGCATCCGCCAGCTCGACGATCTCGACAAGTACCAACGGGTACGCCAGATCGACGCCATGAACTCAGCGGCCGGCAACCCGGGCGGCGGCGCAATGGGCGACATGATGGGCGCCGGCATGGGCGTGGTGCTGGGACAGCAGATGGCCAATCAGATGAATCAGCAGGGCCAGCCCCAGCAGACTCCTCCCCCGCTGCTGCAGGATTCGCAGACCTTCCATGTCGAGATCAACGGCTCGGCCGCCGGCCCCTACAACATGGGACAGATCCGCGAGATGGTCTCCAACGGCCAGCTGACCACCCACACTCTGGTGTGGAGCGCAGGGCTCGCCGGGTGGATGCCGGCCGGCCAGGTGCCCGCCCTGGTCAGCTTCTTCGCTGCCCCGCCGCCACTGCCCGGCCAGGCCGGCAGCCCGGTTCCGCCGCCCGTGCCGTCCGATTCGACGGACCATGCGTCCGGTGCCCAGAACGACTGAGCATTCATGACATCATCTTCATCGTGGACAGGGCCATCGGCGGAGGACACCGGCGGTGGCCCCGCGCCTGAGCAACGCAGCCGAGCGCTGCCGAACGAGAACAGCACACCCGGTGCGCCGGCCAGTGAATCGGTTCCCCCGCTGCCCACGCAATCCGGTACCGGTGCGCGCCCGCAGCAGGCCACGCAAGGCCGCCCGCCGACTCGGCAAACTCAATCCGCAGCCGCAGAGCACAATTCGCCACTGCCGGCGGCTTCGTCCGCGCCGCAGCCCAGGGACCCGGCGATCTTTCAGGTCACCGAACAGACCCGCACCTATCCCTGCCCGAATTGCGGCGGGGTGCTTGAATTCGAACCGCAGTCCCAGGGGCTGAAATGCCCCAACTGTGGCAGTGGCTTCCCGATCAGCCCTCAGGTCGCCGCTCCGGCCCGCATCGCCAAGAGGGAGCTCGGCCCGGCGATGGCCGAGCTGCAAACCTTGCAGGCCGACGCACGGACGAGTGTCTCGGGTGACAAGGAGGTCGTCTGCCAAAACTGCGGCGGGCACACAGTGTTCACCGGCACCCTCACCGCCTTGCGTTGCCCGTACTGCAACACCGCGATTCAACGAGACGACGTCCAGCAGGCGCCGACCCGGTTGCCCATCGACGGCATCCTGCCGCTGTGCATCAGCAGGCCGGACGCGCAGACCCGCATCGAGCAGTGGATAAACTCGCGCCGGTTCGCGCCGAACGCCTTCAAGAAGTACCGGCAACTGGGCAGCTTCTCCAGTATCTATCTGCCCTATTTCAGCTATGACGCGGCGACGACCACCTCGTACACCGGCATGCGTGGCATGCACCGCATCGAGACCTACCGGGATTCGCAGGGCAAGACTCAGACCCGCACCAGAACCGACTGGTATCCGGCCAGCGGCGTGGTGAGCAACAGATTCGAAGACGTCACCGGGCATGCCACCTACGGACTGGACGACAAAAAGATCACCGAGCTCGAGCCCTGGCCGATGGAATTTACCCACCCCTATTCACCGGAGTTCGTGGCGGGCCATCTGAGTCGCACCTATGACTGGGACGCGCAGCAGGTCTTCTACGAGCGCACCCAGCCGCGCATGGAGCAGGTCATCGACTCCACCATCCGCTCCGACATCGGTGGCAACGAGCAGCGCATCACCTCGCGCAACATCACCTGGCACACGGTGCAGTTCAATCAGCTGCTGTTGCCGATTTGGATGCTGACCGTGACCTTTCAGCAGAAACCGTTTCAGGTCAGCATCAACGGGGTCACCGGTGAGGTGCAGGGACGCCGCCCCTGGAGCGCGGTGAAGATTACGCTCGCGGTGATCGCAGCCCTGATCCTGATCGCGCTGATCTACTTCGGCTACGAGTATTTCTCCACGAGTTAGAAACCTCGCGGTCTCGTAACCGATCGTGCCGCCACTGCTTCTGGACGCAACGCCCTCGTCGTGACGGACGTCGATAGCAGCCAGTGCCGCAGACGCCGCGGCGCAGGTCACACTACGGCGTGCCGCCGCACGCTACGCCCGCCGCAGGCGGAATTTGCTAGGCAGACTGCGCGCCCGCGGCAACCATGGCATCCCGGACGATGACTCCGGCCTGTTTCTGGTCTTTGGCTTCGGAAAAGCCTTGCATCATCGCACGTGCATCGCCGGCAATCGACCCGATACTCGGCCCTGCTATCGCATCGGCGATGTCCCCGGGCCCGAAAGCGGTCTGATCGGTATAGGTACCGCCGATCCATAAGATGCGGCCAAGTTCGAGCTGGCTGGCCTGCAGATCCTTGATGGCGACTTGTTGCGCGTTGACGATTTCTTGGATCTGGGCCGGGGTGAACGCAGGGCTGTTGGTTGCTCCCATGGCTGCGATGAGCAGTTTGCCCGCAGGGGTGGTCAGCGTCAGCGCACCGGTTGCCTTGCCCAGTTTCACCTGCACCTGCTGGCTGGGACCGTCGTACATCACCGTGTCTGACGAGGCAATGGTGAGATGCCCCGGTGAAACCGTCACCACCACGGGAGTGCTTTTCGATGTCATCCACCGCGCGAAGTAGTACATGCCCGCCTTCATCGGTGCAGCCTGCAATGCAACCAGATCCCTTCAGCTGAGTTCGTTCCGGTATCCATTCCGTCGTCCACCGTATGCCTGTCCCGGGTCAAGAGATCTCGACACGGGCGGCAAAAGGTGAGGGGTGCGGTCCCCTCTCGGGAACTGCACCCCTCGTCCGGGTGTTTGAACGATCCGTGAGCGCCGGATCGAGTTGTCAGAGCTCGCCGCGGGCAGCCCCGGCGGTGCTCTTGTTCTCGGGCTGTTCGTCGTCAGCACCGAGGTACTTGCTGGACAGCTTGCCGAGGTCGATGCCTGCCGCGTCCTTCAGCAACTGGAAGGTCTGAGTGACGCCGTTGGTGACCTGCTTGGGCATCTGGCCCGCACCATCGGTCGAGATGACCGTCAGCTTGTCGATGTCTGCCATCGGCGCTGCCACCTTCTCGGCGATGTCGGGCAGCACCGAGACCAGCATCTCGATGACCGCGGCCTCGTTGTACCTGCCGTAGGCGTCGGCCTTCTTGTTCATCGCCTCGGCCTCGGCCTCGCCGGTGGCGAGGATTGCGGCTGCCTGCGCGTCTCCTTCGGCTCGGACGGCTTCGGCTTCGGCGACACGACGGGCCTTCTCGGCCTCGCCTCGCTTGGCGCCCTCGATGGCTTCGGCCTCGGCCAATGCACTACGGCGGGACTTCTCGCCGACACCGGTCAACCGTGCCTTCTCGGCTTCTGCCTCGGCCCGCGCGATCGCGGCAGCCTTGTCTGCTTCCGCCTGGAAGATGGCAGCGTTGCGGCGGCCTTCCGCGTCGGTCTCGACACGGTACCGGTCGGCGTCCGCGGGTTTGCGGATCTCGGTGTCGAGCTGGCGATCCTTCAAGGCCGCCTGCTTCACGGCGACCTTCTCTTGCTCGCTCAGGATTGCCTGGTCGCGGTCGGCCTGGGCCAGCGGTCCGGACGCGGCTGCCTGCGCATTGGCGGCATCGGTTTCCGACTTGATCTCGGCCTGCTTCAGCAACAGCTCACGCTCGCGGATCGCGATCAGCTGCTGCGCATTGATGCGGGCCTGCTCGGCTTCCTGCCGGGATTCGGCTTCGGCGACCGCTGCGTGCTGTTGTACCTTGGCGGCCTCAGGGCGTCCGAGATCTGACAGGTAGGTGCCGTCATCGGTGATGTCTTGAATCTGGAAGGTGTCGAGCACCAGCCCCTGCCCGGTCAGCGACGACTCGGATTCGTCCGCCACCCGTTGCGCGAATGCGGCACGATCACGGATGATCTGTTCGACACTGAGCGAACCGACGATCGACCGCAACGACCCGGCAAGAGTCTCTTGGGTGAAGCTTTCGATCTCATCTTGCTGGGTGAGGAAGCGCTGTGCACCGGCGCGGATGGAATCCTCGGTTCCGCCGACCTTCACCAGCGCGACACCGTCGAGGTTCAGTTTGATGCCTTGGCCGGAGACCGCGCCGCGGATCTGCACCATGATCCGTCTGCTCGACAGGTCCATGATGAACAGCCGCTGAATGAACGGAATGACGAATACGCCACCGCCCATGACGACCTTCTGCCCCGACAGATCCGACGAGATCTGCCCGGTCTCGGGATTGCGGACTTCTTTGCCTTTGCGTCCGGTGACGATGAAGGCCTCGTTGGGCCCGGCAACCTTGTATCGGCTCGCGACCAGCAAGCCGATCAACACCACCAGAATTACCAGCCCGATGATGGCTATGACGAGAGGTGAGATGGGCAATGCAGGCTCCTTTGCGTTGTTACGTGCCGGCTGTACGTTCGCTATTTATCTACGTGCTTGCCACTCACCCTACCGGCAGCGGGCCCATCGGACGACAGGTCAGATATCGAGGACGCCGGATCCGCCCGCGCTGCCCAGCGCGTCCACCGGGCGGACCTCGACGGAGGTCGCCGACAGCACACCGGAGATCCAGACTCGGGTGCCTGCGTCCAGGGCCACCGGGCCCTTGGCGTTCAGGGTGTGCGTGTGACCGCCGTATTGCAATCTGATCTGGCCGTAGCCGCCTTCGGGGATCGCGGTCAGCACCAGTGCCTCGGCTCCGATGAGGGACGCCGTGCTGGGCGCCACATCGCTGCCCTGGTTGCGGAACAAGCCGGTGAGCTTGCCGGCGCCCCAGCCGAGCAGCACGCCCACGACGACGCCTATCGCGATGGCGATGGCCATCTGGTGCCCGAAGAGTTCCAGCCCGATAGCGCCGCCGAAACCGAATCCGCCCAGCAGGCCGGCGATGCCCGCGGTGGAGAAGATGTCGGAATCGAGTGCGTCGAAGATCGGGACGCCGTCCAGTTCGAGGGCTCCCTCCAGCACATCGCCGACGAACAACGCGAGCAGCAGCAGTGCGATGCCGACCCCGCCGATAATCCAGAAGACCGTCATTGTTCACCCCGTTACTGTTCGTCGCGTGCTGCCATCCTATTGCCCTCGGTCTACGCCGCTTTGAGCACAGGGCTACCAGCGTCCCGACCGGGCGCCGCGCCACCAGCGATCGGCCATCATCCAACCAAGATGTGATCGCCCTTCCTACAAACCGCAGTCACTCGCCGTCAGGCAAGTTCGCTCGCCCTCATGCCCGATGACTCGCCCAAACTGAGTTCACTCGCATTGCGTTGCAACAGCAGCGGACTCAGTTACGGCAGAGCGTCTGAAAGCGCAGGCGAGCGCTGCCACCTTTTTTGATGCTCATGCCAGTGCCCCATCCTCGTCCGGAATAGAAACAACCGGCGGCGGCCTCCCATGAGGAAGACCGCCGTCGATCGGATTGATCCGTTGCCCGGGGCTCGATCAGCGAGCCGCAGTGCCCTCGGTGTAGTCGTCGTCCGAGTCCTTCAGCCAGCTGAACATCTTGCGCAGTTCCTTGCCGGTCGCCTCGATCGGGTGGCTGGCCTCGGCCTCACGGAGCTTCTTGAACTCGACCGCACCATTGTCCTGGTCGGCGATGAAGCGCTCGGCGAAGGCACCGGACTGGATGTCGTCCAGCACGGCCTTCATGTTCTCCTTGACGTGCGCGTCAATGACCCGCGGGCCCGACACGTAGTCGCCGTACTCGGCGGTGTCAGAGATCGACCAGCGCTGCTTCGAGATGCCGCCCTCGATCATCAGGTCGACGATCATCTTCATCTCGTGCAGGCACTCGAAGTAGGCCATCTCCGGCTGGTAGCCGGCCTCGGTCAGCGTCTCGAAACCGGCCTCGACCAGGTGCGACATGCCACCGCAGAGCACAGCCTGCTCACCGAACAGGTCGGTCTCGGTCTCTTCCTTGAAAGTGGTCTGGATGCCACCGGCGCGAAGCCCGCCGATGCCCCTCGCGTAGCTCTTGGTCAGATCCCAAGCCTTGCCGCTGGCATCCTGCTCGACGCAGACCAGCACCGGGACACCGCGCCCATCGGCGTATTCACGACGCACGATGTGACCGGGGCCCTTCGGGGCGACCATGCACACATCGACGCCCTCGGGTGCCTTGATGTAGCCGTAGCGGATGTTGAAGCCGTGCGCGAAGAACAGCGCATCGCCGGTCTTCAGGTTGGGCTCGATCGATTCGGCGTAGACGAAACGCTGCACCTGGTCGGGCACCAGGATCATGATGACGTCGGCCTCGGCCGCCGCCTGTGCCGGGGTGACGACACGCAACCCCTCGGCCTCGGCCTTTGCCCTGGACTTGCTGGTCTCCGGCAGGCCGACGCGCACATCGGCACCCGAATCGCGCAGGTTCAGCGCATGGGCGTGGCCCTGAGATCCGTAGCCGATGATGGCAACCGAACGCGACTGGATGATCGAAAGATCGGCGTCGTCGTCATAGAAGATTTCTGCCATGGGGATTCGTGCTCCTTCTGTTTGTTTCTTGATTTCAGCGCCCCACCTGCAGGGCAGGGCGGTTCTTCTCATTGATGGACTTGTTGCCGCGGCTCAATGCGACCTCGCCCGATTTCACCAATTCGATGATCCCATAGGGTTCGAGCATCGTGATCAACGCCGCCAGCTTGTCCGAGCTTCCGGTTGCCTCGACAGTCACCGATTCGAAGCTGACATCCACGGTCTTGCCGCGGAACAACCCGACGACGTCGAGCACCGCGCTGCGATTGCGCTCGTTGCAGTGCACTTTCACCAGGATCAATTCGCGGACGACCGAATTGGGTTCGAGTTCGATGACCTTGTAGATCTCGACCAGCTTGTTGAGCTGCTTCACCAACTGCTCGAGGACATTCGGGTCCTCCACCTCGGTCACCAGGGTGATTCTGGACAGGTCCTCGCGTTCGGTCGGGCCGACCGCTAGTGACTCGATGTTGAACCCGCGTCTGCTGAACAGGCTCGCCACGCGCGCCAGCACACCTGGTTGGTCGATCACCAGGACGCTCAGAGTGTGATTCGTCACAGCACTTCCTCCTGCCACGCCGGCGCCATGTCGCGGGCGATCTTGATGTCGTCATTGCTGGTGCCGGCCGCAACCATCGGCCAGACCATCGCTTCCTTGCTGCACACGAACTCGACTACAACCGGACGATCGTTGATGGCCATGGCCTGGTTGATCACGTCGTCGACCTCGTCCGGAGTGCTTGCTCTTAATCCGACGCAACCCATTGCCTCTGCCAGCAACGGAAAGTTGGGCACCGACGAACTCTGCAGATTGGTGTTGGAGTAGCGGCCCTCGTAGAACAACGTCTGCCACTGGCGGACCATGCCCAGCACGTTGTTGTTGATGATCGCGATCTTGACCGGGATGTTGTTGAGCGCGCAGGTCACCAGTTCCTGATTGGTCATCTGGAAGCATCCATCGCCATCGATGCCCCACACCACCTTGTCGGGCATCCCGACCTTGGCGCCCATCGCGGCCGGGACACAGTAGCCCATCGTCCCTGCCCCACCCGAGGTCAACCACTTGCCCGGCTTCGCGAACGGCAGGAAGTGGGCCGACCACATCTGATGCTGGCCGACCCCGGTCACGTAAATAGCATCATCCCCGGCGATATCGCCGATCCTCTTGATGACATATTGCGGGCTCAGGTACTCGTCTTCGCTTTCGGTCCAGCCGACCGGGTAGCGCTCTTTCAGGCCTTGCAGATAGCTGATCCACGGCTCGTAGCCGGGAATCTGCTCATGCCGCAACGCATCCACCAGACCGGAGAGGAAGACCTTCGCGTCGCCCACCACCGGCACATCGACGACCCTGTTCTTGCCGATCTCCGCCGGATCGATGTCAGCGTGAATGATCTTCGCCTCGGGTGCGAACGAATCGAGGTTACCGGTCACCCGGTCGTCGAAACGGGTGCCGATCGCGATCAACAGGTCGGCCTTCTGCAAGGCACCGACCGCCGAAACCGACCCGTGCATGCCCGGCATGCCCATGTGCAGCGGGTCGTCGTCCGGGAAGACACCGCGCGCCATCAAGGTGGTGACGATCGGAATGTCGGCGAGTTCGATCAGATCGGCCAGTTCTTGCCAGGCGCGCGCCTTGACCACGCCACCGCCGATGTAGAGCACCGGGCGCTTCGACTGGCAGATCAGCCTGGCGGCCTCTTTCACCTGCCGATTGTGCGGCTGGGTGTTGGGCTTGTAGCCGGGCAGCTTCAGCTCATCGTCATAATCGAACGGCGCGCTGCTGGCCAGCGCATCCTTGGAGATGTCGACCAGCACCGGGCCGGGACGCCCGGTCGAGGCAATGTGGAAGGCCGCCTTGATGGCCTCGGGAATGTCCTCGGTCTTCTTGATCAAGAAGTTGTGCTTGGTGACCGGCATCGTGATGCCGCGGATGTCGGCCTCTTGAAATGCATCGGTGCCGATGAACGCGGAATTGACCTGTCCGGTGATGGCGACGATCGGCACCGAGTCGAGGTTGGCGTCGGCGATCGCGGTCACCAGGTTGGTGGCTCCCGGGCCGGATGTGGCGATACAGACCCCGACCTTGCCGGTGGCCACGGCGTAGCCCTCGGCGGCATGTCCGGCGCCCTGCTCGTGGCGCACCAGGATGTGCCGGATGGACGAGTCGAAGAGAGGATCATAGGCGGGCAAAATGGCCCCGCCCGGAATACCGAAGGCTACTTCCACGCCGCAACGCTCCAAGGACGCGACGAGCGCCTGTGCCCCGGTCATGATCGGCAGATCGGCTGGCTTCTTAGCCATCGGCGTTTCCTTTCTGTGTGAAGACAGGCCCGTTGCAATAAAAAACCCCCGCTGCCGCGATGGCAGGCGAGGGAGCGCTTCGTCGGTGTTCGACGAAGCGCTAGTTAAGTACGAGACCCTGTCGGTTTTGCACGAGATTCATCATGGCACGGGTCGCCGATCGCCCCAAAAGTCATCTCGCTATGCGAACATGTGCCCGTTCGGACGAGGCAAGCTCCAGGTGCATTCGTTATCTCCGATGGCCGCTCAAGTCTTGGGTCGAGGGCTGTGGCGTGCAAGAACTTCCGCAATCATGCTGCTTCGCTCCGGCGTCACGCTCACGGTCGCGGTGCACAGACCGATCGAGGAAGAATCCGCACGCTCGTTTACGCGAGCCGGACCGGGAAACCTGCCTGGTCGAGGGCGTGCTTGACCTCGGCGACGGTGAGCACACCGAAGTGGAAGACGCTGGCCGCGAGCACCGCGTCGGCACCGGCACGGGCGGCAGCCACGAAGTGCTCGGCCTTGCCCGCGCCACCCGACGCGATCAGCGGCACATCGATGACTGTGCGGACGTCCTCGATCATCTCGAGGTCGAAGCCGTCGGTGGTGCCGTCGGCGTCCATCGAGTTGAGCAGCACCTCGCCCACGCCGCGGGCGCAGGCCTCCTTCACCCACTCGATGGCGTCCAGTCCGGCCGATGTGCGGCCGCCGTGGGTGGTCACGCCATAGCCAGAAGGCATGCCGGGTTCGCGCCGTGCGTCCAGGCTGAGCACCAGCACCTGATTGCCGAAGCGTCCGGTGATCTCGTCGATGACGCGGGGGCGGGCGATGGCGCCGGTGTTGATGCCTGCTTTGTCGGCGCCACAGCGCAGCAGGGCGTCCACATCGTCCGCGCTGCGCACTCCCCCGCCCACGGTCAGCGGAATGAACACGGTCTCGGCGCAGCGGGTGACGACCTCGCGGGTGGTCTCGCGTCCACTCGACGATGCGGAAATGTCGAGAAAAGTAATCTCATCGGCACCCTGTTCGTTGTAGCGGGCCGCCAATTCGACCGGGTCACCGGCGTCGCGAAGGTTCTGGAAGTTGACTCCCTTCACCACCCGGCCGTCGGTCACATCGAGACAGGGAATCACGCGAATCGCTACGGCCATGATCACAGGTTAGAGGATGCCCACCGGCTGATCACTCGTCGTCCGGGTCGGCGAAGTCGGCGATGTCGCGGCGCATCACATGCACCAGCTGCTGACAAGTTCCCGCCAGCTGACCTGCGCCGGGGGCCTTGGAGATCTGCCCGGCGAGGTCGATGACCTGCCGTACCCAGCGGACGAAGTCGCCGGCCGGCAATCCGCTCGCGTCCAATACCTCGGCCAGTCCGGCCCCCGATGCCCACTGATAGGCAGGCTCGGCAAAGCCGATATCGGGAGCCTCGGTGCGATCGACCCGGTTGTCGCGCTCCACCATGCCCAGATCACGCCAGATCCTGCGGACCTTCGACTGTGCCTGCTCGCTCGCCGAATCGGGCATCATATGCATCCGGCCCTGTTGGTCACCCCGCGACTCATAGACCAGGCTCGACAGCACAGCCGCCAGAGCTGGCACCTCCAGGCCGTCGAAGACGCCCTCGCGGATGCATTCGGTGACCAGCAGGTCGAGCTCGTTGTAGATGCGAGCCAGCATCGCGCCGCGCTCGGTCTGCCGGTCGCCGTCGAGATAGCCGAGCGAGTCCAGCACGCCGCAGATGCGGTCGAAGCGGTTCGCGATCGACTGGGCACGCGCCCGGGCTTTCGTCCGGGTGCGCTGATGACCCTGGCTCAACCTGAGTGCCTGTTCGGCGGCCCTGGCATGCTGCTCACGGTCCGGGCAGGAATGGCAGGGGTGAGCCCGCAGCTGGGCACGCAGATCGGCGATCTCGTTGGCCAACTCCGCGTCCGCCTTCGGACGCCCGGCCTTGGGCGGCCTGTCGCCCAAGGATTCGGCCCTGGCCTGCAGCGAATTCGCCAACTGCCTGCGGTCGGCAGCCGACCTGACGTCGAATTTCCTCGGCACCCGCACCCGGGAGGTCGCGGCCACCGGTTGGTTCACGTCGTGCTCGGCCAAGTCGACGATCTGGCGGCCTGCGGTCATCACCTTCGGCCAGGGCTGGTGTCCGCGGGCCGGCACGACGACTGCCGCCCAGCCCTGGTGTTTACCGGCAGGCACCCAGAACACGTCGCCCTGTTCGAGGGCCTGCAGCGAATCGATGATCTCGGTGCGATGGTCGCGTTTGCGTTCCCTGGCCACTTCGGATTCCAGTGCGCCGATGCGGTCACGCAGTTCCGCGTATTCGCGGAAGTCACCCCGGTCGCATTGCGCTTCGGCCCACAGCTGCTCCGCCCTGGTTTCGTCGCGGCCGGCCTGGCGAGCCAGCGCCACGACCTTCTTGTCCGTCTGGAACTGGGCGAAGCTTTGTTCGAGCAGTGCGCGGGCCCGGTTTCTGCCGACCGAACCCACCAGGTTGACTGCCATGTTGTAGGTCGGCGCGAAGCTCGACCTCAGCGGATAGGTGCGCCTGGACGCCAGCCCGGCAAGTGACCGAGGATCCATTCCTGGCTGCCAGAAGACGACCGCGTGACCCTCGACGTCGATGCCCCGGCGTCCGGCGCGTCCGGTGAGCTGGGTGTATTCACCAGGGGTCAGTTCGGCATGGGTCTCGCCGTTGTATTTGACGAGTTTCTCGACGACCACGGTGCGGGCGGGCATGTTGATGCCCAATGCCAGCGTCTCGGTGGCGAAAACCACCTTCACCAGACCCTGGACGAAACCCTCCTCGACGATCGCCTTGAACACCGGCAGCAGGCCCGCGTGGTGGGCGGCGATGCCCCTGCCCAGCGCCTTGATGAAGGTGTCCCAGTCGAGCGCGCGTTTGTCGGCCGCGGTCAGCGAGCCTGCATGCTTGTCGGCGATCCGCAGCAACTTCTCGCGTTCGGCCCGGTTGGTGAGGTTGATGTCGGAGCCGAGCAGCTGGCGGACAGCCTGGTCGCAGCCCTGCCTGCTGAAAATGAAGAAGATCGCGGGCAACAGATTTTGTTGATGCAATGCTTCCACGGCACCGTCCCTGCGGGGCGGACGAACCGTTGGTCCTCCGCTTGCCCGGTTCCGGGCCTCGATCTTTCCCCGGACGCGCCGGCCACGCATCCGCCTGGAGTCGTCGCGCATGGTGCGCGATTCCGCCTTGGCCAGCCGCAGCAATTCGGGGTTCACCTCGGGCCTCACCGACGATCCCGGCAGCGCGGTCGGCCCCTCGTCCGCGAACAGATCGTGGAGTTTGCGGCCGACCAGCACATGCTGGAACAGCGGCACGACCCGCCGCTCGCTGACCACGACGTCGACCCCGCCGCGCACCTCATCCAGCCATTCGCCGAACTCCTCGGCATTGCTGACGGTCGCCGACAAGGCGACCAGCTGCACCGATTCGGCCAGCCCGAGGATCACTTCTTCCCACACGGGCCCGCGGAATCGGTCGGCGAGATAATGCACCTCGTCCATCACCACATAGCTCAGCCCGCTCAGCGTGTGCGATCTGGCGTAAATCATGTTGCGCAGCACCTCAGTGGTCATCACCACGATCGGTGCTTCGGAGTTGAGCGAGGTGTCGCCGGTGAGCAGGCCGACGTTGTCGGCGCCGTGGCGGGCGACCAAGTCATGAAATTTCTGGTTGCTGAGCGCCTTGATCGGCGTGGTGTAGAAACATTTGGTGCCCTGCTTCAGGGCGAGCCAGCAAGCGAACTCGCCGACCACGGTCTTGCCCGACCCGGTCGGCGCAGCGACCAGCACCCCGCGGCCAGCGCTCAGCTTGCGGCAGGCGTCGGTCTGAAAGTCGTCGAAGGCAAAGGAGTAGCCGGCAGAGAATTCGGCGACCAGCTCGCTCGATGGGGCGTCCACATTATTCGTCATCGCCCACCACGATAGTCAACGCACCCGGTTCACAGCGGACCCGAAGCGGCGCCCGGCCCAGTTCTTCACCGTCGGCCATCGGAACCAGATCGTCTCCGTCGACGATGACCTCGCGGGCGCGACGCTGGGTGATGGCCGGGTGCTTGACGAAGCCGGTGCGGAACAGCAGCGGGAAGAGCCTGATCAAAGTCCATCGGCTGACCGGAGCGATCAGCATGATGTCGAGCAGGCCGTCGGTAACATCGGCTGCCGGGGTGAGATGGATGCCGCCGCCCACATATCCGGCGTTGCCCACCGCAGCGATGACTGCGCGGGTTTCCAGCCGTTCACCGTCGATGACCAGCCGGTAGTTGCGCGGACGAAGCTCCGCCATTTCGGCGAGCAGCGCCCAGGCGTACGACAGCGTCCCGAACCGCACCTTCATCTTGTTGACCCGGTGATTGACCATCGCGTCGTAGCCGGTCGACACGATGGACCCCACGTAACGCTGCGTGTCACCGCCCACGATGTCGCCGGTGACCAACGACAGGTCGATGAACTTGGTACGGCCGTTGATGATCGCCTGTACCGCGTCCATAGGTTTGCGTGGCATCCCCGCGCCATGGACGAAGTCGTCTCCGGTCCCCATCGGGATAACCGCCAGCCGCACAGGGCTGCCGGCACAAGCGTTCAGCCCGAGAGCGGCCATGCCGTCACCGCCGACCATCACCAGCACATCCGGACGACCGCCTTCGGCCGGTGGCGTCGAATCGGCGACGGCCCGATTCGCCTGGTTACGGGCATCTTCATACGAGGTGGCGCGGACGATGCGGATCTGCGAGTCCGGCAGGCCATTCCGCAGGGCTTTCTCGACCTTCGGCAACACGTGGATGGCCCGCGCCCGGCCTGCCTTCGGATTCACGACGAGTGTCACAACCTGTCGGCGGTGCGGGTCAGCAGCCATGGCAACGGACATTACCTTCTGGCGGAGTAGATTGGGCAGTCGTGGACCCCAAGACGAGCACGGTTACCACCGAAGCAGCGCCGGCCAGCACGCTGATACGCGGCCGACTTCTGGTGACCGACCTCGAAGTATTGACCGTCACCCCTACCAGCGCTGTGATCAGCTGGGTCACCCACGCCACCAAATACGGCCTCGCCATCCCCGAGCCGATAGCTGCGGGCACCGAGGTCATGATCGGCAAGGTCGGCGGGCCCATGCAGCTGGTGCACGACGACCCGACCCCTCGCGTCTATCACGTGGTCGAGATCAGCGGGCTCGAACCGGGTTGCACCTATCGGTTCCGGGCGTCATCCGACGGGCAGCTCGCGGCTGCCGCCTTGCGTCCGACCAAGACAGCCGGCTGCTGCGAACGCACCAGGCAGTTCACCACCTTGACGCTGCCGAAGGGCCGCTATCTCAGCACAATTGCCGTGGTCAACGACATCCACATCGGGGAACATCGGCAAGGCATCGTGTTGGGCGCACTGCCCACCTCGGTGCTGCCGCACGCCGATCAGGCCGACTACCCGCGCATCATGGCCGCCGCCGCACTGGACGAGTTGACGAGCAGGCACCAGCATCCGTTGCTGATCGCCAACGGCGACATCACCTACGACAATGCCCCCGAGCAGAACATCGTCGCCCGCGAACTGCTCGACGGCTACGGCCGCCAGAATCACGACTGGGTCGCGACCAGGGGCAATCACGATCATCCACGCCGCGACGACGATCCTTTCGGGGAGTACTTCGCCGGCTATCAGCAGACTCAGACCGTGACCGAGGCCAGTGGCTTGCGGGTGCTGGCGATGGATTCGACCCGCGGCTCGGGTGGCGGCTGGATCACTCCCGACCAGTACGAGCAGATCATGACCGAGCTGATCCACGAACCGGAGCGCCCGACGCTGGCCTGCACCCATCACCCGGTGACCACCGATGCCGCCTGGTCGTCCGCCTCAGGTCCCCAGTTCATGCTGCGCGGACGCGACAGGCTGCGGCTGCAACTGATCGAGCGCCAGGCTCCCGGTGTCTTCCTGCACCTGGCCGGGCACACTCACCGGATGCGGCGCAACCGGGCCGATCTCGGCGACACCAATGCGCACTACCTGGAGAACGCGGCCTGTGCCGCCTATCCGGGCGGCTTCACCTTGGTGCACCTGTTCGAGGGCGGCTATCTGGTGAACTTCTGGCGGCTGAGCGATCCGGAAGCGCTGCGCTGGATCTACCGCAGCCGCTGGCAGTCGCTGGGTATCGGCGCCCACCTGATGCTCGGCTCGACCGCCGACCGCAATCACCGGGTCGACGTTGACCTTTCCGGTCTTATCCCCAGTGGACGACCGGTTCCCGCCGAACTGGTCTGCTGAAGCCCCCAGCGGAACTGCCGCGGCGACACTGCGCTGCGCCTCGGAAAGTACTTCGGCACTACAGCGCAGTTCTGGCTCAATCTCCAAACACACTACGACCTTGAGCTCGCCGGAGATCGTCTGGCCGAACAGATCTATGCGATCACCCCGCTGCACGCCGCATGAGCCACGCGGGGCGATCGGTATCTGACCACCGTCGGCTACCGTTGGCGCATGGTCGACCCAGAACTTGTACGGCTGCGGCTACTGGCGCAGGGCCTGGCACGTCCCGCTGCCGCCGACCCACATGAAGCCGTCGGCGCACTCGGGGCAATGCAAGGCCAGGATTTGCCCGGGGTCATTTCGTCCATCGCTTTGCGGCTCTCCCCTTTGCCCGAAGATGACCGGGTTGCCCGGGTGCTCGCCGGCTTCAACGACGGGACGATCGTGCGCGGCTATCCGATGCGCGGCACCGTCTTCGCCGTGGGCGCAGACGATCTGGCGTGGATGACCGAATTGTGCGCCGATGGCCCCCTGAGGGCCCAGACCAAGCGCCGCTCGTTTCTTGGGCTCGACCAGGCTCAGATCGACCTGGCGCGGCAAGTTCTGGAGAATTCCGCGGCAGCCACACCGACAGGCATCAGCCGATCCGACCTCTTCGCGCTGTGGGATGCCGCCGGCATGAGCTCCGCGAAGGGCCGCGGATACCACGTGCTTTCTCATCTCGTCGCTCATCGTGTCGCCTGCTACGGCCCGTGGAACGGGCAGGACAACAACGTCGTGCTCGCCGAGACCTGGCTGCCGCGCGAGTCGACCTTGGCCGAACACTTCAACGACGACCGGATGGCTGCAATCGCCGCGATGCTGCTGCGCTACCTGACCGGCCATGGCCCCGCCACCCTGCGCGATTTCTGCTGGTGGACGAAGCTTTCACTGACCGCCGTCCGCAAGGCATTTTCGTTGATCGAAGACCAAGTAGAAACCGATCCATCGCTGGACGATCCTGCCGGGGAGGCGCGCTATTTCCGCCCTGGGCTGATCGACGATGCCGCAGCGCTCGGCGCCGAACTCGACACCACCTACCTGCTCCCCGGCTTCGACGAGCTCGTGCTGGGCTATCCCGACCGGCTCGTCCTCGTGCCCGAAACGCACCACGAACTCCTTGTGCCCGGCAACAACGGCATGTTCCAAAAGTGCATCGTGCGCAAGGGCACCGTCACCGGTACCTGGAAACGTGCCGGACGCCCCGGCAAACGTGTCCTGGAGATCAACGGATTCAAGCCTCTGCCCAAGGTTGCCCAGAACGAGGCCGAGCGCGCCTTCGATCGCTTCCCCCACCCATCAAGCTGAGCAACTATCTCAATGGGTGACCCAGTTACGCATATTCGTTGGCAGCCGATGGCTGCGGCCGTGACGGAGCGAGGCGAAAGTCAGCTCCGGAGTTGCGCCAGCAGCTGCAATTGAGCCAGGCTCACTACTCCTGCGCTGGAGGTGCGCAGCACACCATCGCCGAGGCTCACCAGTTGTGCGCCTTTGGACGCGAACAGTTCCAGTTCGTCGGGGGCGATGCCGCCTTCCGGCCCTACGATGACCACCATTTCACCGCCATCGACGGGAAGCTCGACTTGGGCGAGCGGCATGGTGGCGTCCTCATGGGCGACCAGCGCGAGGTCGGCCCGCTCGACGATCTCAGCGACCTGGGCACTGGACGCGTACCGCACGTCGGGGACCAGGAACCGCCTGGACTGCTTGGTCGACGCCTTGGCTACCGACCTCCACTTGGCAAGTCCCTTCTCGGACTTATCAGGCATGCCTGCCCGGGCGTCCCACCGCACCACCGATCTGGACGCCTGCCAGGCGATGATCGTGGATGCGCCGAGTTCGGTCAGAGATTCAACGGCGATCTCCGAACGGTCGCCCTTGGCGAGTGCCTGCACCATTGTCCATCTGAATCTCGGCTCGGGTGTGGCACGGATCTCCTCGACCCGCACCCGGACGCCCTGCTTGCTGACCGAGGTCACCGGCCCGCGGATCGCGTGCCCGGCGCCATCGGCCACCAGCAGATACTCGCCGATTCTGGTCCGTTTGACCACAGCCGCGTGGCGACCCTCATCATCGGTGACCTCGATAGACTCACCGATTCGCATGTCGTCAGATAGCTCAGCGAGGTACAACGGGTCAGTCATGATTCATGCCTTCCACGTATTCGGGGCGACCGCGGGCCTCCATCAGCGGGTAGTGAACCCACTGCCTGACCGCCGATCACACTTGCCAGCACTGCTCCCAATGCCCCGCGAGGGAGACTTACTGGAAGGCGTCTTTCAACCGGTTGAAGAATCCCTTTTCTTCCGACTTGCTCAGCACCTCGGGACTTCCCTCGCCGCGCATCTGGGCGAGTTGAGCGAGCAGCTCACGCTGCTCGGCGTCGAGCTTCGTCGGGGTCTGGACGAGCATGGTCACCCCGAGATCGCCGCGCGGGTTCTCGCCGCGGCGGTTCGCCCGCAAGCTCGGCACCCCGTGGCCCTTGATCGTCAGGCGGGTACCCGATTGGGTGCCGGGCGGCACATCGAGATGCACCTTGCGGTTCTCCTCGGGGCAGTCGGGCAGCTCGGACTCCAGGGTGTCGATGTCCATCTCGGTGCCGAGAGCCGCCAGCGACATCGGCAGCCTGATGACCATCTCCAGATTGTCGCGATCGCGGCGGAAGGTGTCGTGCGGCATGACCTGAATCTCGACATACAGGTCACCTGCGGGCCCCGCACCCGGCCCGATCTCGCCCTGGCCCTGCAGGTGCACGCGGTTTCCGGTGTCGACGCCGCCGGGGATCTTCACGTTGATCGTGCGCTGCTGAGACACCCGGCCATGGCCCGAGCACTCGGGGCACGGTTCGGGAATGATGTTGCCGAAGCCTTGACAGGCCGGGCAAGGCTGCGAGGTACGGATCTCGCCGAGAATCGAGCGTTGCGAGACGATAATCTCGCCACGGCCGTGACACTGAGTGCAGGTGACCGGATCGCGTCCGTCCTTCGATCCGGAACCGTTACAGGTCTCACAGATCAGATAGGTGTTGAAGGTGACCGGCTTCGTCACCCCGAATACGGCCTCGGGCAAAGTCAACTTGGTGCGCACCAGCTGATCTTGACCGCGACTCACCCGTGACTTCGGACCACGACCGCCTGGCGCCTGGCCGAACATCGCGCCGAAGAGGTCGCCGATGTCGAACCCGCCGCCGGCGGAGCTGAACCCGGAGAATCCGCCCATGCCGGCGAACGGGTCACCGCCGGAGGCTCCGTGACTCATCGGGTCGCCGCCGCGATCGAAGGCCGCTTTCTTGTTCGGGTCGCTGAGCACCTCGTAGGCCTCGTTGACCTGCTTGAACTTCTCTTCCGCGTCCGGATCGGTGGCCACGTCGGGATGCACCTTCATGGCCATCTTGCGGTAAGCCTTTTTGATCTGGTCGGCGGATGCGTCCCGGGAGACGCCCAGTACCTGGTAGTAGTCAGGGTTGCTCATCAGTTGTTCTCGTTCATCCTTCTGCCAGGAATCGTCCGACGTAGCGGGCGACGGCCCGCACGGCCGCAATTGTTGACGGGTAATCCATTGATGTCGGTCCGACGACTCCGAGCGACGCCCAGACCTCGTCGGAACCGTATTCGCTTGCCACCAGCGATGTGCTGTGCAGCGGCACGTACGGATTCTCCTGCCCGATCCGCACGGTCACATCGCCGGAGTGGTCGCCGACCGCGTCGTCCAATAGACGCAGCAGCACGACCTGCTCTTCCAGTGCATCCAGCACCGGGCCGATGGAACGTTCATGGGACGCGCCGTAGCGCATCAGGTTCGGCATTCCTGCCACGGCCACTTCGCTTGACGGATCGTTGGCCACCATGGCGTGCAGCGCGGCTGTGATGCGTCCGAACCGTTGCTGGTCGAAGCCTTCCGTCGCCTCGATCTCGGCCAGCGCGGCATCGGCCTGCTTCGGCTTCTTGCCCGCGATCGCCGCGTTCAGTTGGTCGCGCCATGTTTCCAACTCGTCTTCGGTATGGGCGTCGACCAGCACCGAATGCTGATCGATTCGTGCGGTCGAATCGATCAGGATCACCAGTACCCGGTCAGGGCTCAAGCTGATCACCTCGACGTGCCGCACCGTCGCCGCACTGGACACCGGGTATTGCACGATCGCGACCTGGCGGGTGAGCTGCGCGAGAAGGCGCACCGTTCGATGGACGATGTCGTCCACGTCGATTGCGCCGGCCAGGAATGTCGAGATTGCTCGCCGTTCCGCACCCGAGAGCGGCTTGACGGTCGCCAACCGGTCGACGAAAAGCCGGTACCCCTTGTCGGTGGGCACGCGTCCGGCGCTGGTATGCGGCTGAGCGAGATAGCCCTCCTCTTCGAGGACGGCCATGTCATTGCGGATGGTCGCCGGCGAGACACCGAGGCTGTGCCGGTCGACAAGCGCCTTGGAGCCGACGGGCTCACGGGTCGCGACGAAGTCTGCGACGATGGCGCCGAGCACTTTCAGCTTTCGGTCGTCCATCGTTCCCTCCCTCGCGCAGAACTGGCCTCGGCCTGACCCACAGGCTACTGGCACTCAGCAATTCCGAGTGCCAATATTACCCCGGACACCGAGTAACGCCAGCCGGAGCGTCCTTGCCGTCGCCGATTCACCAGCAGCAGACCTGAACGACCTTCGAATGCGCGCACCGGGGTGGCCCGCCACATCCCTACCTGAGCCAAGACACGTCCAAAAAATCACTGAGTGCGCTCATTCTTCGTCACTCATGGAATCGCCGCCGGCGAGCTCACTTATCGGCCGGCCCCCTCCAGCGTCCGGTCACATACTTGGCCACGCCGGGATTCGGCGCACAACAGATGGCCTCGGCGTTTCTGCTCGCGGGCCCGTAGGGCTGGCCGTCGACTTGGCTGATGACCCCGCCGAGCTCCGAAAGCATCAGTAAGCCGGGCAGGTGATCCCACGGCTTCGGATTGCGGTAGACGAAGAAGTCGGCGCCCCCGGTGAGCAGTTGAGGGTAGTCGAATCCGGCGCAGAAATTCGATCCGATGGGCTCCGCGAAACCGTCGGAGGAATCGAAGCACCGCCATACCTTCTTGGTGCCTCCGGCCCTGAGAGGTTGCATGGACGCGCCGCCGTCCTCGGCACCATCTGCTGAAGGCCGCGATGGTGCGGGGGTGGCGAGCCGCTCGCCGTTGCGAGTGACACCGGAGCCCTTTTCGGCCACGAACGCGTCCCCGCTCTCGGGGTGCAGAATCCACGAGCGAGTCACCTCGGTGCGCCTGATCTCGGCGATCATCACCGCGTAGTGCGGGTTTCCTCTCACGAAGTTCCCGGTGCCGTCGACGGGATCCACGGTGTATGCGATTTCCGCCGATCCCAGGCCGCCGGGAATGTTCGGGTCGGCGAAGGTGGCTTCCTCCCCCACGATCAGGCAGCCGGGGTTGCGGGCCACGAGTTCCTTCGTGAGCAAAGCCTCGGATTCGCGATCGGCCACGGTCACAAAATCACCAGGCGACTTTTCGTCGATCTGATCGGCGTGCAATGCCCGGAATCGTGGACGAATCACCTGCTCGGCGACCTCGACCATCAGCTGGAGCACTTCCTCGGTCCGCATAACAACCATTGCGCCTATCTTCTTCGTTCCGGTCATCTTCGTTCCGGTGAGTTCGGCCATGCTTGCCCGAACTCACCGATTCACTTCTTATGCCCATCATCATGACCTCGCCGCGCCGGCGAGGCCACGATGAATCGAACCTTGATTCCTCACATCACTCGGCCAGCGATGACGCGTCCAACCGGCCACGCCTGATTGGAGTCCGAAAACCCCGATAGCCGAACACCGGCGATTGATCGTTGGCAGCCGCAAGTACGGCTATCGACCACGGCTCAACCGTATAGCTACCCTCGATGACATCGCCCTGCGACGGTGGCCAACAATTACCTTGGGATTCTGCCCACGGGGCGGTGTCGATGAGCCGATGCCATTTCAGATCGCGTCTCTGGATCTCGGTCGGATCGGGCACCTTGAACACCGCCGACGATGTGTACATGTTGATCATCACCAGATAGTCGGTGCCGCCGACGCCGGCCCCGTTGATCAATACGGTCATCTGGCGGTCGGTGAGCCCTGGTTCACCCGACAGATCGGGCCGGTAGTAGAGGTAGCTGACGTTGTCCGAATCCAGCTTTCCCGATCCCCAGGTCTTTTGCCGCAACGTGACATCGAGTGCCCTGAGCCTGGCCGTGAACCTGGCGAACCGGAACATCGGATTGACGTCGGGCTCGGAATCGCACTCACCCACGACGTCGAAATAGGAGCCGACCTCCGGATCGTTGGGATCGACCGGAATCCTGGTCGGGGCGTTGGACGCAAGCTGGGCCCAGTTGTTCCACATCCCGATGGTGTTCAGGTTCCACGGATTGTTGTTCCCGTTCTGCGTCCGGCCGTATTCGTCGCCGCTGACCACCATCGGCACCCCGCGCGCGCACATCAGGCTCACCCAGTTGTTGCGCCAGCGGGTGCGCCGCAGCGCCTGATCGCCGCCCGAATCCCAGGAATTGTTCTGCGGGGATCCCCCATCGGATGGTCCGAAGGGATACTCCTGGTTGTTGTTGGGTTCGTTGAAACTCACCAGATCCATCATGGTGAAGCCGTCGTGAGCGGTCACGAAATTGATGGACTTCTGCGGCCCGGCGTTGTCGTTAAAATGCAGCCAGTCGCCGTTGAACAGTTCGATGAAGGCCCGAGTGTTGCCGTCACCCTTCAGGTAGTGGCGCACCGCGTCGCGGAATCGGCCGTTCCATTCGCCCCAGCCAGAGGGGAAGTTACCGACCTCATACCCCCACAGATCCCATGCTTCAGCGATGACCTCGATCTCTTGTTCGTTGGCCCAGTCGACGGCTTCACGTAGCAGTGGATGAGCATTGAAAAAGCGCCTCCTGCCGCCCCAATCGTCCTTGTCGGACGCGGCGGGGAAGCGTCCGAGAACCGTCGCGAGATCGAACCTGAATCCGTCGACGCCCATGTTGTCATGCCAGTAGATGAGCGAGTTCATCACGACATCGCACATGGCGCGGGTGGAGAAGTTCGTCTGATTGGACGACCCGGTGGCTCCGTCGACGATGAATCCGTCGGCGGTCAGATCGTAATAGTGCGTGGTGGCGAACCCGCCGAAGGTCGTGAAGGCAGCCGAATCGATGTCGTTGTCCCAGTTGCCGCCCTCGGCGGTGTGGTTGAAGACGACATCAAGATAGACCTCGATGTCGTGCTCATGAAAGGCCCGCACCATTTCCTTGAACTCGCGTGACGGGCCGCCGGGCGTTTTGTCGTGGGCGTAGTCCCGGTTCGGCGCGAAGAACCCGATGGTCTGATAACCCCAGAAATTGGTGGTGCCGTTCTGGTCGCCAACCTGATCGGAATCGGTTTCGTGCACCGGCAGCAGCTCGATGGTGGTGAAACCGAGGCCCTTGAGGTAGGGCGCCAGATAGGCGGCGCCGGCATAGGTGCCGCGCAACTCGTCCGGAATGTTGTGAACGTCTTCGAACGACTCCTCGCCCGAAAGGTAGTCGCCCAGCTTCACCGCGGACGGGTGCATCGTGAGGTTCTTCAGGTGTCCCTCATAGATCGTGACGTCTTGAGCCGGACGCCTGGGCGCATCTCCGGTCGACGTGTTGTCGCAGATCACCACACCTTTGGGCGCATAGCGTCCGGAATCGACGCTGCGGCGCGGCTTGCCGTGGTAGTCACCGCCACCAGTGGCGAAAACTCCCCTATCCTGGCCCATCTCGATGATCTTTGGGCTGCGCGGAACGTGGCTGATCTCGCGGGCGTAGGGGTCGAGCAGCACCTTGTTCGGGTTGAAGTGGTTGCCCTCCTCGTCGCGATCCGACTTGAATCCGGCGAGCGTGCCCGGACGCCACGTTTCGTCCACATCCCAGTTGCGGCCCCAGACTCGGTACGCATAAAGCCTGCCCGGCTCGACGCCTACCAGCTGGCTACGCCAGATACCGTCCTCCCCCTTGACCGTGTCGAACTGGTGAGTGGCGTCGGCACCCAGCGGCTTGTCGTAGAGCTCGATGACGACTCGGGTCGCTTTCGGTGCGTAGACCGCGAACGAGGTCATCGTGTTCTGCGGGTCATAGGTGGCGCCCAACGGCCAGCCGCCCAGCTCCCACATCTCGGGGGCAAATGCGGTCACCGATTCGTCTTGGGCCGGGGGAATGTATTCGTCTTCCGCATCGGCCTCGCCATCTGCGCCGGGGTTCGCGCCGGGATCCTCGTCATACAGCGCATCATCGTGCGCATCGTCCGGACCGCCTTCCCCGGCATCCGAATCCGGGGGGACGCTTACGTTCTGCTGATCCTTCGCGTCCTGAGCGTCTGCTTCTGGGGGTGCCGATGCGGTCTGTTGTGGCTCCTGCTCACTGGAGTTGGTCGACTCGGGCGAGGTATCAGTCATGACTTTGACCGTACCGCAAAGTTGCATTGCGGTGCGCCGAGAACACCTGACAAGCCGACCGCATCTACCGGCGAACTCCACCTGCAGCATGGGAGCAGCCGTCCGGCCTCCCGGATTCAGGATAGGCAGGGACTGCCCCGGTCATGCCGGGATCCGGCGATGCTCTCTCGGCGTCCGCCCTATCCGCATGGTCTCTTATCCGAACTATCCGGCAGACCGCTCATCCCCGAAGGCTCAGTCGGCGAGTCAGTAGATACCTCCTCCTGAGCGCATCCCAGGAGCATATGTTTCCTGAGTTGGTGTCGCGATATCCCAGGCAGTCTGGAGCGCCCGAAGTGGCCACAGCCGTGTCACCAATGCCTCACGTACCTTGCGGCGTTCACGGAACTTCAGCTCCGGAGCGATGTCGGAATCGAATCGCAGCAATGACACCAGCCCCGCAAGATAGGCTGGCCGACTCGGGCACCCTTGCGGATCGCCCAGCCCCTCCAACGCCAGTGATCGCGCCTCGAGCAGTGGCTGCTCCTCGCGGAATTCGTAATGCTTTCGCAGCAGCCTGGAAGCAGGGATCAAGTACAAGACCTGCTTGACGGTGAGATCGACCAACGCCTGATCCAGATACGTCGGGCCTGCACCCCTGATGATCGTGATTGCTTCACGATCCGACTGATCGGCCAGATCGTGCAGCATGGTGTCCAACAGTGAATCCTCTATTGGACGCGAATCACAGACCCGGGCCTTCCCGTTCACCAGGCGAACCCGCTCGTGCACACGAGCTCCGCCAGCACAGCGGTGGTCACGGCATGATCTGTGCGGCCACGCTTGCGCACCTCGCCGTCATATGAGCCGATCGACAGCATGGCCACCTGATGTGCAAGGTTCACCCACTCGTCCATGTACTGACCCTAACGGACGCGGGTGAGGCTCTACCCGAGTTCGTCGAGATGGTCTTGGGTGACGAAGTCGATCAGTTTCTCCATCTCACGGTTGAAATCGGGATCCAAGTCGCGGAAGGTGCGCACCTTGGAGAGCATCCACTGCCAGGCGTGCGCGATGTCAGTCTGGTCCTTGTGTGGCAGGCCGAGAGCGGTCAGCGTGCCCTTCTTGAAGTCGACATCACGCGGCACCTTGGGCCAGGCCTTGATACCGATCGTCTCGGGTTTGATGGCCTGCCAGATGTCGATGAACCGATGCCCGGTGATCTGGACTACATCCCCGTAGCCGCCGCGCGCCACCTGCTCGGCGATCCGGGTCTCCTTGGAGCCGGTCACCAGGTGGTCGACCAGGACGCCAAGCCTTCGTCCGGGCTCTGGCTGGAACTCGGCGACGATCGCCACCAGGTCGTCGATGCCACCCAGGTATTCGACGACCGCGCCGACGTGGCGCAGGTCGCCACCCCAGATCTTCTCGACCAGTTCGGCGTCGTGGCGTCCCTCGACGTAGATGCGGCTGGGCAGCGCCACCTTCGCGGGCCCATCGGGGGTCGCCCTGGCACCCGAGGCGGTATAGCGCTTGGTGGAGCCGGTGCGCGGCGGAATCCGCAGGGCGACCGGCTTACCTTCGAGCCAGAATCCCGGACCGACCGGAAAGCTGCGGCGCTTGCCCTTGCGGTCCTCCAGAATCACCAGACCGTTCTCCCAGCCCATGATCTCGCCGACGAATCCGGACGACGGGTCTTCGACGACCATGCCCAGTTGCATCGGCACGTCCTTGGTCTGCGGACGACGATTGCGCTGGGCCTTCGGGTCGAGCACGTCACGGCCATAACGATCATTGGTGAACCCCACCTGCGGAACGTTAGCGATTCGGACCGTTGATCAGGTGCGCGACGCGCTCTGTAGCACCTGAAGCACATGTGGGCGGGCTCCATCGCGACCTGATCCCGCTTGTAGACATGAGGATCCTCGTGACTTCGTGCGCCCGAAATCTGCTCGCGCGCCAGGTATATCTGGCGCATCTAGGGATTTCGGGCGCGGCTGTGTTGAAGCTGCGGCGGCTGGGCATGGAGCCTCAACCAGCACGGTCGGATCGGGCGCAGCAACGGAGTCGATCCTCGCGGTGGAATCACCCTAATCGAGCAGGTTGCGGATCACTGCGTCCGCCAGCAGGCGCCCCTGCAGAGTCAACCGGACGCGACCAGCGTCCAGCTTGACCAACTCGCGCTCCGCGATCCGAGGCAATCGGGCCTGTTCGGTCGGGGTCAACACGTCTATCGATAACCCATCAGCGAGCCGGAGTTCGAGCATCACCCGTTCGATTCGTCGGGTGTCGGCGTCCAATATCTCACGCGCCTGTGCGGGGCTGTGTCCTTCGGCGAGGGTGGCCGCATAGCGGCCTGGATGGCGCAGATTCCACCATCGGACGCCCCCGACATGCGAGTGCGCGCCCGGGCCTATCCCCCACCAGTTCGCGCCGGTCCAGTAGGCCATGTTGTGCCGGGCCCGGTGCGCGGAGTCCCGCGCCCAATTGCTGACCTCATAGTTCTGATACCCGGCGGCGGTCAGAGTGGCCTCGGCCATCAGGTAGTCGTCGGCCTGTTCATCGTCGTCCACCGGCTGGATCTCGCCATGCGCAACCTTGCGGGCCATCGCCGTACCGGGTTCGATGACCAACGCGTAAGCAGAGACGTGATCGGGATGCACGGAGCAAACCGCGTCCAAGCTGGTCTGCCAATCGGCAGGCTGCTCCCCCGGCGTGCCATAGATGAGGTCGAGGCTGATCTGATCGAACCCGGCCTGCCTGGCCAATCCGACGAGCTCCAAAGCGCGTCCGGGGGTATGCACACGGTCGAGAGTGGCCAGCACATGCGGGACGGCCGACTGCATACCGAGACTGATCCGGTTGATGCCACCTGCCAGCAACTCGTCCAACTCGGCAGGACCGATCGTCTCGGGGTTTGCCTCGGTGGTCACTTCGACGTCTGGCCGGAGACCGAACCGACCGGAGATATGGGCCAGCACACTCGTCAAATGAGATGGCCTCAATAGCGTCGGTGTGCCACCGCCGAAGAACACGGTGTCGACCGCGGGGGCGCGCTCGCCCAACACGCACGCAGCCATGTCGATCTCGGCGTGAACCGCGCGTAACCATGCGTCCGGGCCCGCATCTACGCCGAGTTGGTCAGCCGTGTAGGTGTTGAAATCGCAATACCCGCACCGCACCCGGCAAAACGGCACATGCACATAGAAGCTGAGCGGACGAACCGGCAATTCGGCCAGCGCGGACGCCGGGAGCGACCCGTCGGCAGGAGCCGGATCTCCAGGTGGCGGCGCAGAAGGCATATATCGAACTATGCCACCGCACCTGAAGCCACCCACGTCCACTATTAAACATTGGTTAGGCTACGCTTCTTTCATGAGCGAAACTCCACTCACCGAATCAGCCGTCGTCCTCGACATCAACACCGACCTTCCGGTCGTCCGCGAGTCGACCACCTCACGGGTCATCGTCAACAATCCCCTGTTGCGGGTGGTCGACTTCACCTTCGCACCGGGGCAGTTGCTCACCGAGCATGCCTCGCCGCGCGCAGTGGTGGTCACCCTCCTCGACGGAGAGATGACCTTCGAGGTGGAGGGCGAATCGCACACCATGCACGCCGGTGACGTTATCTATCTCGCTCCGGATGCGCGGCATGCACTCACGGCGATCACCGAATGCCGGATGCAATTGGTCATGGTCGACACCCAGCAGGCAAGGACAGATGGATGACCGACACCAGCTACACCGAAAACGCCGCCGGCCCAACCACTTCCGACGAGCACCGCGCGGCAGGCCACTGGCTGCTCGCCAAGATGGGCAAGAAGGTGCTGCGTCCGGGCGGCATCGAGCTGACCCGCAAGCTGCTCACCCAGCTGAATATCGGGACCGGCGACAAGGTTGTCGAATTGGGCCCGGGCATTGGCCGCACCGCCGAGATCGTTCTCGCCGGCAACTACGCCACCTACATCGGAGTCGACCCCAATCAGGACGCCCGCGCGCAGATCGCCAAGGTGCTCGCCGGCCATCACGATGCCTCGGTCGTCCAAGGTGATGCCCGCAACAACGGGCTGCCGGATGCGAGTGCCGATCTGGTGATCTCGGAGGCCATGCTCACCATGCAATCGGCTGCCGACAAGCAAAAGATCGCGGACGAGGTCTTCCGAACCCTGGCTCCGGGCGGACGCTGGGGTATGCACGAGATGTCCTTGCGTCCGGACGATGTCGACCAGTCGGTCGTCGACCAGATCTCGAAGGCGCTCTCCCGGACGATCAAGGTTGGTGCGCGTCCGCTCACCGCAGCCGATTGGACGAAGCTGGTCACCGACGCCGGTTTCGAGCTGGAGTGGCAGGGGCACAACTCGATGCGGCTGGTCGACCCAACCCGGATCATCGCGGACGAGGGCCTGCGCGGGGCACTGCGCTTCTTCAACAACGTGCGCCGCAATCCGGAAGCCCGCAAACGCATCCTCGCGATGCGGAAAGTCTTTCACGACAACCAGCAGAATCTGGGCGCGATCGCCCTGGTGGCACGCAAACCGGCGTGATCAGCGCTTGTCCTTGCCCGAGCCCTCCCCGGTGGACAGGGCCGCGACGAAGGCCTCCTGCGGCACCTCGACGCGCCCCACCGTCTTCATCCGCTTCTTGCCCTCTTTCTGCTTCTCCAGCAGCTTGCGCTTGCGGGTGATATCGCCGCCATAGCACTTGGCCAGCACGTCCTTGCGCATCGCGCGGATCGTCTCCCGGGCAATCACTCGGGCGCCGATCGCGGCCTGCACCGGCACCTCGAACTGCTGGCGCGGAATGAGCTCCTTCAGTTTGTGGGTCATCGCCACACCGTAGGCATAGGCCTTGTCCCTATGGACGATGGAGCTGAACGCGTCCACCGGTTCACCGTTCAGCAAGATGTCGACCTTGACCAGATCGGCGACCTGCGAGCCCGCCTCGTCGTAGTCGAGCGAGGCGTATCCCCTCGTCCGCGATTTCAGGGCATCGAAGAAGTCGAAAACGATCTCTGCGAGCGGCAACTGGTAATGCAGCTCGACCCTGTCCTCGGAGAGATAGTCGAGGCCCAGCTGCACCCCGCGGCGGACCTGGCACAACTCGATGATCGTACCGATGAATTCCGCAGGGGTCAGGATCGTGGCCTTGATCATCGGCTCATAGACCTCGGCGATCTTGCCCTCGGGAAACTCCGACGGGTTGGTCACCTCATGCTCGGTATGGTCCTCCATGACCACGCGGTAATTCACGTTCGGGGCGGTGCTGATCAGATCGAGATTGAACTCGCGTTCCAACCGTTCGCGAACGATCTCCATGTGCAGCAGGCCGAGGAATCCCACCCGGAATCCGAACCCTAGCGCAGCCGAGGTCTCCGGCTCATAAGTCAGCGCGGCATCGTTGAGCTGCAGCTTTTCGAGCGCCTCACGAAGCTCCGGGAAATCGTCGCCGTCGATCGGATAGATGCCGGCGAAGACCATCGGATTCGGGTTGCGGTAGCCGGCCAGCATCTCGGACGCCGGTTTGGCGGCCAACGTCACCGTGTCGCCGACCCTGGACTGCCGGACGTCCTTCACGCCGGTGATCAGGTAGCCGACCTCCCCCACCCTCAAGGCGGGTGACTTCACCGGCTCGGGCGAGATGACGCCCAGCTCGAGCACCTCATGGGTGGCGTTGGTCGACATCATCAAGATGCGGTCGCGATGCCTGATTTCGCCGTCGACCACCCTGATGTAGGTGACGACACCGCGATAGGCGTCGTAGACCGAGTCGAAGATCAGTGCCCGGGCCGGGTCGTCCGGTTCGCCTGCGGGCGGCGGCACCTGTGTCACGATCTGGTCGAGCAGTTCGGGCACTCCCTCGCCGGTCTTCGCGCTGACCTTGAGCACCTCATCGATGTCGCAGCCGATAATGGACGCCAGCTCGCGTGCGAATTTCTCGGGCTGCGCGCCGGGCAGGTCGATCTTGTTGAGCACCGGAATGATCTCCAGATCGTCCTCAAGAGCCAAGTAGAGATTGGCGAGGGTCTGAGCCTCAATGCCCTGGGCGGCGTCCACCAGCAACACGGCACCCTCGCAGGCCGCCAGCGAACGGCTCACCTCGTAGGTGAAGTCGACGTGACCGGGTGTGTCGATCATGTTCAGCACATAGTCATCACCGGCGGACGCCCACGGCATCCGCACGGCCTGCGACTTGATGGTGATGCCGCGTTCGCGTTCGATGTCCATCCGGTCGAGGTATTGGGCGCGCATCGCCCGTTCGTCCACGACTCCGGTGAGCTGCAGCATGCGATCGGCCAGCGTGGATTTGCCGTGATCGATGTGGGCAATGATGCTGAAGTTGCGGACGATGGCCGGGTCGGTCTGGCCGGGTGCAGGAACAGGCATTCACTTTCCAGTCGTGTTCATCTTTGGTCATGCGGACGCTGAAGCGCCGCGCTCCATACTCGCACGTGCGCGACCTGCGCCCAACTTTCCCGTCAGCGCCAGCGGCGCTTCCCGAATCCCGCAAGTCCGAGCAGTGTACCGATGCCGATCAGACCGGCTCCCGCAATGCGGGCGATGAGCCCGATCAGCCACCACCCATAGGCGTTGAGTAGCATGCCGCGAATGGAGTTGCCCATGAAAAAGTTCTCGGAGCGCAAGCTGTAGAGTTCGTTGATCTTGCGGGCGAGGTCGTATTCGGTCTCGGGGTCTTGCACCTCCATGCGCGCCAGCCCGCTGACCTCCCCGGGACCCATTTCCGGATGGTGGTCGCTGAGTTCGGCTTTCAGTTCTTTGTTGAGCTCGGCGGCAAGATCACCCACTCCGGCGTAAGTCGCCTTGTCCTCCGGGACGCCTGCCCGCTCTGCAGCCACCTTCATATGTGCCAAAACGTAGTTGTCGGCGTAGATGCGGGCCTGTGGGCCGTTGCGCAGTGTCGCTCCTGCATGCGGAGCGAGTATCTCGGCGTCCTCGGCAGTGATGAGCGCCGACGCCACTTCACGGTCGATCAGGTCTCCCGACGGCATCGTGATGTCTTCCGAGCCGAGTTGCTTGGCTACGAAACGGTGGGCGAATAACCCGCCGATTGTGGCTCCGACCCCGACGGCGGGCAAGACGACGCCGAATACGCGGCAAAGCGCCCGATAGACCGAATCCGCCATGGTGTCCTCCACATCATCCCCGATCGCCTCACCGCATTCTAAGGGTTGACCCGAGCCTGCCGACAGGCGCAGTCGGTATAACGGAGGAATAACCCGCATCAGGTTTGGCTGCTCGTGGGACGGTCTCGTCGTGGAGCGCCATGAGGCGAGCCGGGGACAGCCTGTTCTCGTTGCCCTCCGGTGTCATGGACCGAGTTCGATTCGTCCGATCGGATGGCTGACCCGAGTGAGGATGTGCCGGATGTCCGCCTGGCTCGCGGCTGCGCTGCGAGGCATCGGACGAGAGAATGGGGACGAGCCGGTAGGCCGGCTCGTCCCCATCGTTTTCGTGTTCGACCTATCTAATCGCAGCCGAGTCGAGCAACGCTCAGATGAGTCTTCTGAAGCCCTTAGGCGCTCGCGGTGTCGGTCTTCGCAGTCTTGTCTTTCAAGATGAAGCCGAAGGCACCCAGAGCGATTCCAATAACGATCAGCGCCCAGCCGGCGGCCTGTGCAATGGTGCCGACCAGCCACCAGCCATAGGCGTTGAGCAGCATGCCGCGCAGGGTATTGCCATCAAGGAAGGTATCCATGCGAAGTTCCTGCAAGGTGGCAGCCTGCTTGGCGTTTTCGTAGGTGGTGTTGGGATTGGCGATCTCTTCATCTGCCAGCGCCGCAATCTCGGCGTCGGACTTGTCCGCGTTCTCGGGAAGAGCCTTGAGTTCTTCCTGCAGGTCATTGGTGTACTGAGTGACCAGGCTGCCGATGGCGCTGTAGTTGGCCTGATCGTCGGGCACGCCAGCGGCCTTGGCGGCCGCGGCCATGTGCGCGTGGATGTAGTGGTTTGCGAAGGTTTCGGCTTGTGGGCCGGTGAGCATTTCCTGGCCAGCATACTTGCGCAGCGCGGCCGCATCGTCTTCGCTGATGCGCCCCGCCTTCAACTGACCATCGATGCTTTCATCGGTGGCCATCGTGATGTTCTGATCTGCGAGTTGCTCGCTCACATAACTGTGAGCGAAGTTGCCGCCGACGAGCGCGGCGATCCCTAACACCAGCAGAACGACCCCGACGATCTTCGAGAGAGTCTTGTAAACCTGAGTCGCCATTACGGTTCCTTTTATCTTGATGAATAGGTTGCCTGCGAGAGGGGAATCCTTGCGAGCGGGGCGGCCTCGCAAGCACTCAGCTCTCTTGAAGACAAGCTATTAATTGGTTGATAGTCATACAGTAAACTATTGAAAACGAACGCTTCTGCGGCCCCCCTGCTTTTTCTTACGACACCCTAAGTAGCAACTTTCTAGCCCGTCGGTCATACCCTCATGCCGCGCGCAGCGGCTCCCATCAACCGACGCGAGCCCAGGGTGGCACCAGTTTGGGGGCCACCGGGGCGCTGTGGTAGCGTAACCAGTCGCGCGTGCAATCAGGCGGCTGCTTGAGCATGCGTAACCCAGGTACACCAACGACTCAAAAGGGCTCACCAAGTGGCGAACATCAAGTCGCAGAAGAAGCGCATTCTCACCAACGCGAAGGCAACCGCTCGCAATAAGGCCGTGAAGTCGGCACTGCGCACGAACATCCGTAAGTTCCGCGAGGCTGCCGATGCCGGCGACGCCGAGAAGGCGCAGGAGTGTGCGAAGGTAGCGAACCGCGCGCTCGACAAGGCCGTGTCGAAGGGCGTCATCCACAAGAACCAGGCCGCCAATCGCAAATCTGCCATCGCTTCGCGTGCCGCGGCTCTCTGAGTTCTACTTTTCAGTTTTATAGGCGTTTCAGTAAGCGCCCTGACCCGACTGGGTGGTCAGGGCGCTTACTGTGTTGGTCGGGTCGATCGCCACAAAAGGCCGTGCCACACGAGTGCTGACGAAATCACCTTGCGTTTCCTGGTGCTTTTGGAATTCAACGTGCCTGGAGCTTCCTGGCCTGCTGCACGATAAGTAACAGTTGCTCGAGGGCGAACCCGGGATCGGCGGCGGCGCCCTTCACCTGTTCGTCGGTGTGAGCTACCGCCCGGATCGCAACCGATACTCCCCTGGACGACCAGTCGCGTGACAACTTCGACAGATCCCTGATCTTCCACGGTGGCACCCCGACCTGCCGGGCCAGATCGTTGTCCGGCATCCGTACGGAGCGTAATTCCAGGTATTTCCCCAGGCCTCGTAGTGAGTTCGCGAGTGCGCTGGTCACCAGTACCGGCGCAACGCCGGTGTCCAACGCCCAGCGCAGCTTCTCCAGCGCCGGGCCTGCGCGACCGGCCAAGGCATCGTCAGCCACAGCGAAACTTGTCACCTCGGCGCGGCCCGCAAAGTAGCGGCGCACCATCTCACCCGTCAGCTGTTCATTTTCGTAATCGGCGGCCAGTTGGCTGAGGGCGGCGGTCAATGACCGCAGGTCGGAGCCAACCGCGTCGATCAGATCTTGCGCAGCATGTGCGTCCATGCCCATGCGCAATCGACGAGCCTCCGAGGTGACGAACTCCGGCAGCTTCCACGACTTGACCGGGTCCGCTGCGATCCTGGTGACTTTTGCCTTCTTGAGCGCATCGATGAATCCCTTGCCTTTATTACCGCCACCGTGCACAAGCACCAGACAGAGCTCGGGATACGGGTGCAGCGCCGTCTGCTTCACCAAGGCCAATGCGTGGTCGGGGAGATTGGCAAGATCGGTGACCACAACGATGACCCAGGACGCGAACAGGCTGCCACCGATGAGGTCGGCGAAGCGTCCATCAGCCAATTCGGGGGCTGCGACCTGGGTCAACTCGGCGTCGGGATGCTCGCGCTGTGCCTGCGTCACGCGCGTTGTAACGGCACGTTCTGCCAGCAACGCCTCTGAACCCTGAATCAGCAGACTGCTGCCGAACACCGATGTTTGTGCCACCGTCCCATCGTGCCATCAGGTTGCGACATTTTTCTTGTTCCGATCGCTCATCGGTGTCGGACAAGCACGGCAACCCGTGGCAAGAAGAACCCGCCAGTGGTCGCTGATCAGCTCCCCCGTCTAGAGTCAGGGGCAAGTATCACGTGAGGAGACAGCATGACGATTGGGAAGTACTCCCTCGGCACCGGTGACCGTTTCGGCAAGGAAGGCGCTGCACAGGTCGCTGCATTCGAAAAGATCAAGGCGGACGGAGTCGATGTCGACATCGTCTGGAACAAGTCCAACCGCGAGCACACCATCATCGGTACTTCGCCTGCTGATCAGCGTAAGGCGGCCGATGACGCGATCGCCAAGACCGGCTGGAAGGGTCAGTACTTCGTTGATGCCGACCACATCAATATGACCAACGCCGATTGGTTCATTGATGTGTGCGATTTCTTCACCATCGATATCACCGATCTGATCGGCAAGGAGACGACCGAGGAGAACGCTGCCGCTTTCCTCGAGCGCACCAAGCCGCTGTTAGGTGAGCACAAGGTGCCCGGCCAGGACGCCCCGATCGTGGTCACCGAAGAGGTGCTCGAGAAGCTGGCTCATCGCTATCTCTATGGCCTGGAGGACGCCAAGCGCCTCTACGACCGTGTCGTGGAGAAGGGCGGCAACATCCGCCATGTCGAGCTGGCGATGGACGAGTCCCCCGAGCGTCAGGGCCCGGCCGATCTGCTGGTTATTTTGTCCGAGGTCGCCCATGAGCAGTTGCCCATCGACACCGTTGCCGTGAAGTTCGTCGGCCGGTTCAACAAGGGCGTCGACTACGACGGCGATGTGGACGAGTTCCTCGCCGAGTTCCGCGCCGATGTCGCCGTGATCCAGTACGCGATCGCCAAGTGGGGTCTGCACAAGAACCTGAAGCTGTCGGTACATACCGGCTCCGACAAGTTCTCGCTGTACCCGGGCATGGGCGCGATCGTCCGGGAGTTCGACACCGGTCTGCATCTGAAGACCGCGGGCACCACCTGGCTGGAGGAGCTCATCGGTTTGGCCGAGGGCGGCGGCGAGGGTTTGACAATTGCCAAGGAGATCTACCGCACTGCTTATGGCATGCAGGACGAGTTGGTAGGTCCCTATGCGGACGTCATCGACATCGATCCCGCTCAGTTGCCCAACCCCGACGAGGTCGACAGCTGGGATTCCAAGCAGTTCGCTGATGCCCTGCGTCATGATCAGTCGAACCCGGCTTACAACAAGAACCTGCGCCAGCTGCTGCATATCTCGTTCAAGCTGGCCGCCAAGATGGGTGACCGTTACCTCAATGCGTTGGACGAGCACCGTGAGCACGTTGAGCGCAACGTCACCGAGAACCTCTACGAGCGTCACCTGAAGCCGCTCTTCGAGGCCTGATCGGTCGTTATTCGATGTGAAAAGAGGGCGCTCCCGGGAAAACCCGGGGGCGCCCTCTTCGTCACTTTGCTACTTCACATTGCATGGGTTCGGCCGTTGAGGTTCGCGATCGCCGCACATTCAGCGGCAGCCTGCACAGTAGTGGGCTGTGTCCGTAGACCGTGGACGAATGGTGGATGGGGAGTCCCCTTCGCCGACCTTCTGACGCCCTCTGGAGTCGAGCAACACAGGTCCATGGGTCCGCCTACCGTGCGTCCGAAATCAGTCGCCCGCGAATTCCTCCGTGCTGCGCTCGGCCGCTGCCACCTTCTTGCGGCTGGCCAGTCCGATCATCAGGATGCCCGACAACCCCATGAAGCCACCGACAACGCACATCGGAACCATGTAGCCGCCGGTAGCGTCATGGAGCCATCCCGTGACGTAGCCGGCAGAGAAGCCGGCGAGGTTGCCGAAGGTGTTGATCAGCGCGACACCGGCGGCCGCAGCCGCGCCGGTGAGGAATTGAGTCGGCAGCGTCCAGAAGTTGGGCAGCGCGGCGAAGATCGAGCACGCGGTTACCGTCACGATCGCAACCGTGATCCACGGATGACTGCTCAACAACGCCAGCGGAACCGAAACTGCACCAGCGAAAGCCGGTATCGCGATATGCCAGGTCTTCAGTCCCTTCTTGAACACATTGTTCGACCAGAGATACAGCACCAGCGCCGCGAACACGTAGGGAATCGCGGTGACGAGCCCCTGCATAATCGGGGTGAAACCGTCGCCGAGACGTTCCTGGAAGCCGGAGACGATGGATGGCAGGAAGAACCCCAGCGCATAGAGCCCGTAAATAAACCCGAAGTAGAGAAGAGCCAGCACCCAGACCCGCGCGTTATTGAATGCCTTGCCCACCGATGCATGCTCGGAATGCTCGGTGTCGTTCGCCTCGGATTTGAGCTCTTTCACCAGCCATTCTTGTTCGTCCTCACTGAGCCAGTGGGCATCACGCGGACTGTTCTTCAGGTAGAAGGGCGCGATGATGCCGATCAGGATTGCCGGAACTCCGACGCCGAGGAACATCACTCGCCAACCTTCGAGGCCGAACAGTCCATGCAACTGAATGAGCGCCCCCGCGAGAGGAGCTCCGATCGCGGTCGTCAATGGTTGTGCGAGGTAGAACAGCGACAAGATTCTCGGACGGTACCTGGCGGGCACCCACATGCTCAAGAACAGGATCGCTCCTGGGAAGAAGCCTGCCTCTGCGACACCGAGCAAGAACCGCAGCCAATAGAGCCCGACATGCCCTTGCACCCAGGTGAACAGCAAGGCGACGATTCCCCAGCTGATCATGATCCGTGACAGCCAAACACGCGCACCGAACTTGTGCAGCGCAAGATTCGACGGGATCTCCAAGATGATGTATCCAATGAAGAAGACCCCGGACGCGAACCCGAACTGTGCTGCCGTCATGCCAAGGTCTTGGGTCATGCCGTTCGGACCGGCGAACCCGATCGCCGTGCGATCCAAATAGTTGATGAAGAACATCAGTGCCACGAACGGAACCAGACGTATCGACACCTTCCGAATGGCCGACCGCTCGACTGCTGACACCTCTTCCGAAGCCATGCTTCCTCCTGATCGATAGTTCCGCTTCCTCGCGGTAAAAACCACAGTGTTTCCGACGCGATCGTCGCACAACTTTGGTCAACCGGTCAACCGCCTGTCCAATTCTTGCCACACTGCGTGGTCACTTTGGCGGCAAGTTTCCTGAGGCCACGCATGTTTGAGCCCTTGCCGATCTCGACCAAGTGCCGGACGCTCTGCGGAAGGCAGACCGACGTGAGTTCGCGCAAGTTCGCTCCTGAGTTCATGACGATTCCACGGGTTGCCGAGCGCATCAGGGATCGCGCAGTCTGCTGCTAATCTCACGTCATGCCGTCGTTTCCGGAGAAGGATCCCGTAGCCGTTCACCTGCTGGACGAGTTGCCTCGACCGACTCCGGTGGCGGGCGTTGCAAGTCGTTTGCTTGAGTATCTGACAAGCGGCGATATACCGGTCGGCACGAAGCTGCCACCCGAGCGAGAGTTGGCAGCCAACCTCAAGGTCGGGCGTTCGGCCATCCGGGGGGCATTGGCCGCCTTGGAGGTGCTGGGGATCGTCGAGATCCGTCCGGGATCCGGCTCGTACTTGGCAGGCACGTCGTCCGAACTTCTTCCACAGACTCTTCGTTGGGGAGTGATACTCGGCTCCACCGAGACGAGCGAGCTCCTGCAGATCCGCTCGGAGTTGGAAGTGCTCGCCAGCCGACTCGCCGCTGAACAGATCCGTGACGCTGATATTGAGTTTTTGACGAAATGTGTGGAGGAGCAAGAGGCGTCCTTCGACAGCGTCGAGCGCTTCGTCGAGGGTGATCAGCATTTCCACGCACGCATAGCCAAGGTGGCGGGCAATCACCTGCTGGCAGATCTGCTTTCCACCTCGCGATCGCTACTGAGGATCTGGTTCGATCGCTCGGTCGAAGACCAGTCAGAAATGGTCTTGGCCGTGACCGAGCATCGGGCCGTCCTCACGGCTCTATCCATCGGCGAGGGCGCGCCGGCCGCCGAAGCGATGCGCACCCACATGGTGTCGGCGAACCGACGCCTCCAGACTCAGATCGGTTCCGAGCAGGCACAGTAATAAACCGGTCGGCGCCACCAGCCGTTATCCTGCTCCGCATATGCTTCGGTTCACGGGCCATACCGCCATCGGTGTCGCCAATGACGTCGTGATCATCACGGGTGAGGCCACGAGCACACAGGTCTCCCTGGTACGTGTTGGACTCTGCGCACACGAATCTCCTGAAGCACCTGGGGAACGAACGTCACAGGGCAACGCCGCCTCGCCAAGACGAAAGCCCCCGACAGCTCGGGGCTCAGGGCTCAGTGTTGGGTGACGACCTCGCGTCCGTCTGCAGAGACTGCGATGGCACCCTGCTCGTCGGTACGAAATACCTCGACGCCGGCGTGGTTCAGCATCGACAACGTCGAAGATGCCGGATGTCCGTACCCGTTGTTCTCGCCGACTTGGATCAGTGCGATACGGGCCTGGGTTGCCTCGATGAACTGCACATCTTGTTTGGACGAGCCATGATGAGGCACCACCAGCACATCTACTCGAAGGTCCGCGCCCGAGTCCAGTGCGGCCTGCTGGCCGGCGACCTCCAGGTCGCCCGTCACGAGAACCCGCATCTCACCGGTATCGATGATTCCGGTAACGGACGCGTCGTTCGCTCCCGAGTCCTCGCCTGCTGAGTCGTCCCCTGCCCGCTCGCCAACAGATTCACTGCCGGCACCGGGAGAAGGACCGTCGCCACCGGCGGCTACGGTCGTCCATGTCACTGAGCCGACCTCGATACGGTCACCGGGGTCGGTGCGGATCGGCTCTGGCAGGCCGGTCAGCGCGGATGGATCGGGACTATCCGAACCTACGAGCACCATATCGACCGGCAGTTCGCCCACCACCGAACTCAGGCCTCCCACATGATCGGCGTGCGAGTGCGTCAGCACCAACAGGCTTATCTCGCTCACCCCGACAGAGGACAGACATCCACGTAGCGCAGTCGGTTCCGGCCCGGTATCAACCAAAATTGCCTCCTTCGGCCCGGTACGGATGAGCTGGGCTCCGCCTTGCCCCACGTCACACGCCACCACCGCCCACTGCGCAGGCCAACCGGCTTGAGGAGGTGACCTGAATGCCCCGAGCACCATCAGGAATGCCACGCCGCAAGCCAACAATCTCTTCGCCAGTATCCGCGGCACGACCTGTTCGGCGATCACAACACATCCCACTCCCAACAGCGCCAGGGACGCGGGTGTGCTGCGCCAGGACCAGGCCGCTTCCGGCGCCGACGCCGTCACGCGGGCGATCAACACGATCGGCTGAACGCACCATCCCGCCGCCCAACCGATCAGAATCGCCAAACCTGGCCAAACCAGCGAAACCAGGCCCGCAGCCAATCCCAGAATCGTCACAGGTCCGACAAAGGGGCCGGCGAAGACGTTGGCGGCCAATCCCACGATGCTGACCTGACCCGACAAAGCGGTGACGATCGGCTGGGTTGCCAGTTGCGCGGCCAACGGCACAGCCAAGGACTCCGCCAGCCAGCCGGGCGCCCACCCACGCATCATCGTCTGCCACCGCCCGGCCCACCACAAGATGCCCGCGGTGGCGCCGACGGACAAGGCAAATCCCCACGATCGGGATAGCCATGGGTCAATCAGGACCAACACCAGAATTGCCAGGCTCAGCGCCCGCAGACCACGGGCCCGATCATGAGCCACACCGGTCGCGGCCATCGCGATCAGGCCCATCGCTGCCGCGCGCAGCACACTTGGCTCTGCCCTGCACACGATGATGAAGCAGAATGCGACCACGACACCCATACCGCGGAGCCACCAACCGCGCACCCCCAGCTGCCGCGCAACCCCCAAGCTGAAGGCAAGCATCAACGTTAGATTCGTGCCGCTGACCGCCGTCAAATGGGTGAGGCCCGTGGTCTTGAAATCATCTTTCACTTGCTGAGGAAGATTCGAGATATCGCCCACGACCAGCGAGGGAACCAGGCCTGCTTGTTCGGTCGGTGAGCGTGCCATGGCTTGACGCAGGCCCTCTCGGAAACGATTGGCAATCGCCGCCACAGTTCCCGGACCGGTGACAGCATCGATCTCGCTGCGCAGAACCAGCGTCGCAACCGAGCGTTCGGCTTCCTCTGGTGCCCGGCTCAAAGCGATGAAGGAAACCGTCGCACCGACCGGCTGATCGAGCAAAGCGGCTGCTTCTCCGCTGGCTCGCAGTTGAGCCGGCAGACTCCCCTGCCATTCCTCACCGTGCGCCACCACGCGATTGACGTTGAGCGGCAGCACCCCGGCAGCCGGACGAAAACCTGACGCCTGCCATTGCCGGGCATCTGATGTCACCTCTGCCGTGACCTCTACCAAGGCCTCATCACGAGCCCATTGGGCGGGCAACGACTCGTCCAACCCGGTGACCCACAAGCCGGCCACCATCCCCACACCTGTCACGGCAATTCCAACCGCAGATATCGTCCAGGCCCTTCTCAACAGTCCGATCGATCCGAAGACGATCCCCATGCCGATGGCCAGCCCGACCCATCGTCCACCCTGAACAGCGACGCCTGCCGCCGCCCACCCGCTCAAGGCCGGGATGAGCAGTCGTAGATCGACCGGGCGTGCTGGAAGCCGTGAAGCCCCGGGAGAGCCTTGACCTGGTTGGTCTGCCGCCGACGGGTCATTTTGACGCTGACCTTGGTCCCTTCGTTTCGAACGATGGCACTGGTCCCTTCGTTTCGGGGATAACCGGGTACGCCGGCGCGACGACGCCTCAGACGGTGACGAGCGGAGCAAGCCGTGCATAGGTCTTTGCACCAATGCCATCCACCTCCTGGAGCTCTTCGACCCTGGTGAAGTCGCCGTTCGCTGCTCGCCAATCCGCGATTCGCTGCGCCATCACCGGCCCCACCCCTGGCAGTGTCTCGAGCTCGGCGACACTGGCGGTATTCAGGTTGATGGCTGTGCCGGACGATCCCGATGCATCCGTGCCTCCGCTGCCGTCGGACGCCGTTCCAGCACCTTCGGCGCCGTCTTGGCCGGTACGTACCTCACCGCGGGGTTCCGCAGTGGTTCCGATGAGGATCTGTGCGCCGTCGGGAAGCTCATCGGCCAGGTTGAGTTCTGCGCAATCCGCGTCCTCGGTCAAGCCGCCTGCCGCCTGGATCGCATCCGCCACTCGCGCACCTTGCGGTACGGTGACCACGCCGGGCGCGCTCACCGCCCCCATGACATGGATGTGCAGCGGAACAGGTTCGGCCGATGGGCTCTCTTCGGCAGCCGGGGTGAGCGTCGGTGTGACGGTTGCGGATGCGGCTATCTCATGCCCTCTCGCGGCCATCAATCTGCTTCCGGTCAGCACCAGCGCCACAACAAGCAAGACCGCGAGCGCTCCGGCATGCGCACGCCCCAACCTGAGCAGCACAGCACCGGCGGCCTTCACCCGGTCCGGAACGCCGGGATCGGGTTCCGTGGCTGATCGGTTCAGTTCGCGCTGCCTGGTCACCTGATCCCGGGTTGTGACCAGGCCGGTATTTGCTGTCGCCTGCGGCCGACGGTTCGAGCCATATCGGTCTGCTTCATCATCCTCACCGGGCCAAGTCGGTTCCGAGGCGGTACCGGCTCCCGCAGGCCGTTGATCGCTCGTGACCAGCTCAGGTGATATCGGGCGCCAGGAGGAGGCTTCAAGCAGTAAATCGTCATCCTCAAGAGCAGCGATCTCATCCCTCAACGAAACATCTGCCCGCACCTCGTCCGACGTGCGTGGCCCGGAATCAAGCCCATCGTCTGCGGCAGCATGCTCAACTTGCATCCGCCTCGGCAGGCCAGGAGGACGCGCGTCACCCACGACGGCACGAAGCCGCCCGGATGCCAGTTGTGGATCGTTGCGCCGTATCACGCCCCAAAGATTGTTAAACCGAGCTCGGATCGTTCAAAAAAGTCCGTAGCTGTGGACAACTATGCCGGCTGAGTCCGTGTTGGAGTTGCCACCGGTTCTCGGCGAAAACAACAAGACACGCGCAGCACGAGGACGCGAAGCGCCGCCGTCGCGCAGGAGAACATTTCAGCGCGACCGAGGGGCTGCTGACAAGCCAATCGAGAGCTCAGCCCTTGGCCGGGACGATGCTCACCATCTTCGGCAGCTTGGTGATGACCTTCATGACATCGCGTCCGTCCAGGGCACGCTGTACATTCGCGTCCGCCAACGCCAGTTCGGTCGCTTCTGCTTCACTGATGCCGGGGCTGACATCAAGCTTGGCGCGCACCTTGCCCTGAACTTGGACGACCATGGTCACAGCGTCGGCAACAAGTAGTTCGGGCTGCGCTGTGGGCCACACCGAGTTGGCGATGGAGGGCGCCTCGCCCAGTAGCTCCCACATCTCCTCGGCGACATAGGGTGCGAACAAGCTCAATGCCTGTGCGGTGAACCGGACGGCCTCACGCACGGCCGGATCCGCTGCGCCGGCTCCCGTATCGATAGTTTTGCGAGTGGCGTTCACCAGCTCCATCACGCGGGCAATGGCGACGTTGAAGCGCCCCAGCCCGATCAGTTCTGTGATGTCGTGTATCGCCCTGTGAGTGGCCTGGCGAAGAGTCCTGTTACCGGACGCGTAGTCAGCGTCCTTCGGAGCTGCGACTTCGGTGGCAAGCCGGTGGGCGCGCTGCAGGAAGCGCAGCGAACTGGCCGGGGACACATCCGCCCAGTCGATATCGTCCTCGGGCGGCCCCGCGAATACCACGGTCAGCCGGACGGCGTCGACGCCGAACTGATCGATCTGCTTGCCGAGGTCCACACCATTGCCGAGCGATTTGCTCATTGCCTTGCCCTGGTTGATGACCTGGCCCTGGTTGAGCAGGCGTTGCATCGGCTCATCGAAATCGATCATGCCGAGATCGTGCAGCACCTTCGCGAAGAAGCGCATGTACAGCAGGTGCAAGATCGCGTGTTCGACGCCGCCGACATACTGCTGGATCGGCATCCAACGTTTCACGTCCTCGTCGCGGAACGGCCCATCGGCGTAGCCCGGGCTGCAATAACGGTAGAAGTACCAGGAGCTGTCGACGAAGGTGTCCATGGTGTCTGTGTCGCGCTGCGCGTCGCCACCGCACTTCGGGCAGGCAACGTTGCGCCATGCCGAGGCCGCCTCACCGGCGAGCGGCGACATGCCCTTGGGGGCGAGGTCGGCGCCGCGCAGATGCGGCAGCTCGATCGGCAGCTGTTCTTCGGGAACCGGCACCTCGCCGCAGTTCGGGCAATGGACGATCGGGATCGGGCAGCCCCAGAAGCGCTGGCGGCTGAGCAGCCAGTCGCGCAACCGGTAGGTGATGGTGGATTTGCCGGTACCGCGTGTTTCAAGGGCCTCGAGCGCGGCCGAGACTCCGGCCTGCTTGTCCTCCAGCCCGGTCAGCGGACCAGAGTTGACGTAGCGTCCATCACCTGCGGTGGCCACACCCGACGTGGCTGGGTCTTCCTCACCGGTGTCGATGACCATCCGCACCGGAAGGCCGAATTTGCGGGCGAAGTCGAGGTCGCGCTGGTCGTGAGCAGGCACGGCCATGATCGCGCCGGTACCGTAATCGCTCAGCACATAATCGGCGGCCCACATCGGGATCCGCTCGCCATTGACCGGGTTGATCGCATACCGGCCCAAGAAGACACCGGTCTTCTCGTGGGTGGTCGACTGGCGCTCGATCTCGGTCGACTTCTTCACCTGATCGTGGTACTCGTCGAACGCCGGACGCTGCTCGTCGGTCACCAATTCCGAAGCCAGCTCGGAGTCGGGGGCCACCACCATGAACGTTGCGCCGTAAAGCGTGTCGGGCCGTGTGGTGAACACGGTGATCGGCTCCTCGCGGCCCTCCACCGCGAAGTCGACCAGCGCGCCCTCGGAGCGTCCGATCCAGTTGCGCTGCATCGCCAGCACCCGGTCGGGCCAGCCTGATTCGAGCTGGCTCATGTCGTCGAGCAGCCGGTCGGCGTAGTCGGTGATCTTGAAGTACCACTGATTGAGTTTGCGCTTGGTCACCGGAGTGTGGCACCGCTCGCACAGCCCGTTGATAACCTGCTCATTGGCCAGCACGGTCTGATCGTGCGGGCACCAGTTGACGTAGGAATCCTTGCGGTAGGCCAGTCCACGCTCGAAGAACTTCAAGAAGAGCCACTGGGTCCAGTGGTAGTACTCGGCATCGCTGGTGTGCAGCTCGCGTGTCCAGTCGAGGCTCAGGCCATAGCGCTTGAACGAATTCTTCTGCGTCTCGATGTTCTCGTAGGTCCACTCCGCAGGATGCGTATTGTTCCTGATCGCGGCGTTCTCGGCGGGCAGGCCGAACGAATCCCAGCCGATCGGATGCAATACTTCGAAACCCTGCATGCGCCACAGTCTCGCCAGCACATCGCCCATCGCGTAGGCCTCGGCGTGACCCATGTGAAGGTCTCCGGAGGGATAGGGGAACATGTCGAGAACGTAACGTCTGGGCTTGTCAGTCTCATCGTGGGCGACGAAGGTCTGATCAGCCTCCCAGAATCGTTGCCATTTCTCCTGTGCTGCAGAAGCGTCATAGCCGATCTGATCGGACGCCTCGCTGGTCTGGCTCACCGTTCCCGTCTCCTTGCTCACTGTTCTGGCCGTGAAGGCAGTGCCTTAGTCTAGCCGATGGCGCTCCCGGCCCAGCGCAGCAGCTTATAGGACGGAAGATCGGCTCCGGGCGCCATTGCCCGCGTCGTCACGGCCTGTCGCACCAGCTCGCGGGATCTGCAACCCAGTCGATGTTCACTAGGTGCTTCATCCCAGCCAAGGCTCGCCTCAGAGGGCCGCGAATCGGCTTGGACGCCCAGCGGCTCGCAATCACTATGGAAGCATGTCCCTCACCCGCAGTACTCCCGAATCGACGCGTCTGGCCGGCAAACTGAACTGGCTGCGCGCGGGCGTGCTGGGCGCCAACGACGGCATCGTCTCGATCGCCGGTCTGCTGATGGGTTTCGCCGGCGCCCAAGCCAACTCGCGGGCCATTCTCGTCGCGGGACTAGCTGGTCTGGTCTCGGGCGCCTTGTCGATGGCCGGCGGCGAATACGTCTCGGTCAGTACACAGGCCGACACCGAAAAGGCCGCCTTGGACGCGCAAGCCAGGCAGCTGAGCTTGCATCCGGACGAAGAGTTGCGCATTCTGGCCGGCAGCTACCAAGATCGCGGGCTGTCCCCTTTGCTTGCGCAGCAAGTGGCTGACGAACTCACTCAGCACGATGCTTTGAGCGCGCATGCCGAGACCCGATTGGGTATTCATCCCGGCGAACTGACGAACCCGTGGGCCGCGGCCGCCTCGTCCTTCGTGGCATTCGCAATAGGCGCCCTCATTCCACTGGTATTGATGGTGCTCTCACCCGTCTCGCTGCGGGTCGGAGCAACCGTCGTCGGTGTCGAATTGGCGCTTGCGCTCACCGGCTACACAAGCGCAAGATTGGGCGGCGCTGCCCCGGGGCGCGCAATCATCAGGAACATGCTCGTCGCCACCGCGGCCATGGCGGCAACGTATCTGATCGGCGCTCTGCTGGCCGGCTAGCAACCTCTGAAGAACGATGCCGTGTGCCGCTCCGTCACCGTAGCGGGTCGGTCATTGCCGTAGCGGGTCCGGTCATTACCGCGGCGGGTCGTTTCCCAGGTCGGCGATCTGATCATGTTGCCGACCATTCGAGAAGCCACCGGCGTCGGCAGGCGTCTCGGAGCGCTCGTCATCTTCTTCCTCCCCGAAAAGGTCGATCCGCAATTGATCCCAGACCGATGGCGGCGCTGCCGCCGCGTTGATATCGGCGACCAGGCGCACCAGCGGATGATTCGGAGCGACCTTCTCAGCGCGCTCCACGCATACCACCTGTAAGGCACCGTTTCCGCTCACCCAGGCTGCCAAGCCGAGCAGGCCGAGGACCGGCGGTTGCGAATCACGAGGCGTGAGTCTCGCGACCACCTGCCAGAGGTCGACATGACGTTCGGCGTCGTGGCGGGTCAGCAGCGAGAGTGCCCGGTCGCGCGCCGTCGGATAATAGGCCATCGCGGCGAGCATGGCCGCATCGTCGCCGCTGACCTGGGCAGGGTCGGCCAGTCCTTCCCGGACGCGTTTCTCGAACGTCTCCTCTATCTGTACGAGGTCGAGATGGCAGATGGACGCTCGCGCATCCGCCATCCGATTGATGGCCGCACGGGCCGCCCAACCGCGTGGAGGACGGATCGATTCGTCCAGTTGCGCCCGTGATTCCAGCACCTGCATTCCGGCAAGCACGGCCCTGGCCGACACCGGAGACGCGCCCGTATCGATCAGGCGGCCTTCGGCGGGACAGCAGCCAGGCACCTTGCACGAAAGCGACCAATACCGCCCGCCGTTCACATAGATGGACTCCAGGACGTACTGCTCGCCGATGCCAGCCGTCATGTGCTCGATCAGCTGGGCGGCACGGCGACGGTCCGGGCTGTAACCCGCCAGAATCCACCCGGCCTCAGGGAACTGACGGCAGATCACGCCGAGCCGGGCGGCCAGCGCCGCCGGGGAGTCTCCCATTTCGATCGGGAACCTCACCGTGGTGATCAGCTTCCTATCGGCGAACACCATGCCGACCACCGAATCGGCCGGCTGAAATCCGAGCAGATAGGGAATCACGGCGACGATGTCGGCGTCGTTCTTGATTCTGACGGGAGCGTTCGTCTCACCCATACGGTCGGCCGCTCGCTGAGGATCGTTCGCCAACGCGGCGATACCATCCGGTTCTGTTCGTCTCATGCCCCAAAGATTGTTAAATGAGAACGAAATCGTTCAAAATCGTGCTCAGCTGTGGATAATTTGGCTGCCTTCGTGAGATCTGGGGCACCAAGTGGCAAGGGGTTACTCTGGAAGGCACCATGAGCACACCATCACAGTCGCCCAACAGCCCGGACCAGCGCGGCGGTTCGCAAGGACACTCGGCGTGGACTCAAAAGGAGAATTCCGCATGGAGCCAGGGCAATTCCGCCTGGCGACAAAACACCGGCTCGTGGAATCAGACCAACGCCGATACACGTCCAGGGGCCCCCTCGACCCAACCGCTGCCGCAGGACTCGACCCAACCGCTGCCGCAGGACTCGACCCGGCAGGCCTCGTCCCAGGAACCAGGGCGTCCAGCCGACACGCGAGAGCCTTCGATCTCGGTTCAGCAGTTCGCGCCGCGCCGCAACCGTTTGCTGCCGATACTGCTCGCAGTCGCCGCTGTTGTCGCGTTTCTGGGTTTGTGGTGGCTGGCCTCGCGTCCGGACTCTGATCCCGAGGAGGGCCCCGCTCCGACGCCGACCATCAGCAGGACGGCTCCCAGCGTTCCGCCCAGCGGAGAATTCGCGAACTCCACTCCGTTTGGTTCCAACGGCATGTCAGGCACCTTCACGGTGAACGATTCATCGTGGGATGGCTCGACACTGTCGGTGAACGTGACGGTGCAGCTTGATGCCGGACAGTTGAAGTATCGATTCTTGGCCATGGACATGGCTTCGGGAGATATCGATGTGATGACTGCCGGCCCGGGCTCTGACGGATTGTCCGAGGGAATCTTGACCGAGGGCGAATCGATCACCGGAGTCATTCAGATCGTCAAGGAACGCGGAGACACCCAGATAGTTCTGAGCCAAACCAGCGGAGACAACGTCACCATGCTCGCCGTGAAGGGCTGATACCACAGTTCGGCATCTCATCGCCGGTCCGTTCACGCGTCCGTTACCACGATGCTGCACACTTGGAGTGACCAGTGACAGCATCTCGATCGATGACCGCGATGATCCTGGCGACCCACCTGGAAGGAACCGCATGAGCTACGACATCAGCATCACCACGCCCGACGAATTGGCCGAGCTACCTCGTCCGCAGGCGTGGCTGTGCGATATGGACGGCGTGCTGATTCGCGAAAGCCTGATGCTGCCGGGTGCTGCCGAGTTCATCGCTGCGTTGGAGAAGTCCGGGACGCCATACTTGGTGCTGACGAACAACTCCATTTTCACCCGCCGTGACCTGTCGGCCAGACTAGCCGGCTCGGGACTCAATATTCCCGAAGACCGCATCTGGACCAGCGCCGTCGCCACCGCCGACTTCCTCGCCTCACAAAGCGAAGGCGGCAGCGCCTATGTGATCGGCGAGGCCGGTCTCACCACCGCCTTGCATCAGCAGGGGTTCGTCATGACCGACACGAGCCCGGAGTTCGTGGTGTTGGGCGAGACCCGCAATTACTCCTTCTCAGCCATCACTCAGGCCATCCGCTTGATTCAGGCAGGCGCCAAGTTCATCGCCACCAATCCCGATGTGTCGGGCCCCTCCCCCGAAGGAACCTTGCCCGCCACCGGCGCGGTGGCGGCGCTGATCACCAAGGCGACCAACCGCAAGCCGTACTTCGTCGGCAAGCCGAACCCGATCATGATCCGCGCCGGCCTGAACCGCATCGGCGCGCATTCCGAGACCACCGCTTTCGTCGGCGACCGGATGGACACCGACATGCGCTCCGGGTTGGAGGCCGGTCTTCAGACTCACCTGGTGCTATCGGGCTCCACGACACTGGACGAGGTGAACATGTATCCCTTCCGCCCGGTCGCCATTCACGAGGGAATCGGCGGGGTGCTCCCCCTCATCGCCTGACTGACGCCTCGTTTGAACCGACAGGCTGGAAGGTGTGTTGCGGGCGCAGCGACGACAACGGAATCACCAGCGGACGCCCGGTCGCCGGGTCGGTGCTGATCTGCGCCCGGATCTTGAAGACATCGGCCAGCAGGTCTTCGGTGAGGACCTCGCTGACTTCGCCGGTCGCCACGATCTTGCCGTCAGCCATCACGATCATGTGATCGGCATAGCGGGCAGCCAACATCAGATCGTGCAGCACCAGGACCATGGTCCGATGCTTGTCTTGATTGAGCTGCCGCACCAACTCCAGAACTTCGAGCTGGTTGGCGATGTCGAGATAGGTCGTGGGCTCGTCCAGCAGCATCGTCGGCGGATCCTGGGCCAACAGCAGGGCGATCCACACCCGCTGGCGCTGGCCACCCGAGAGTTCCTCCACCGGACGATCCGCCAGTTCGAGCACCCCGCATGCTTCGAGCGCATGACGCACGGCGGCCTCGTCGTCGTATGACCACTGCTGCAGCAGCTTTTGGTGTGGATACCGGCCACGCGCCGCCAGATCACCGACGGTGATGCCGTAGGGGGCGTGCGACTGCTGCGGTAAGAGCCCCAGCCTGCGCGCGAAGTCTTTGACACCCAGCGTGTTGACAGCCTTGCCATCGAGCATCACGGCCCCCTGTTTGGGGACCAGCAGACGCGACATCGCCCGTAGCAGAGTCGACTTTCCGCAGGCGTTGGGGCCCACGATGATGGTCACCTCGCCGTGCGGGATCTCGACGGTCAGGTCGTTCGACACCACTCTTTCGTCATAGGCCAGGGTCAGCCCCCGGCCGTGAATATGTGGTTCCACGCTCTCGCCCATGTCGTCCTTCCGGTGAGATTCAGATCTGCTTGCTCCGGGTGAGCAGCCACGCCAGATAGATGCCGCCGATCAGGCCGGTCACCTGGCCGATCGGCAGTGAGGTCACGGTGGGAATCGCATGGCTGCCCACATCGGCACCCAGCAACAGGCACGAACCCATCAGACCGGCAGGGACGATGCTGAGCCCCTTCGCGCCGGTGAGGCGTTTGGCGATCTGTGGCGCCGACAATGCGATGAACGCAATCGGGCCCACCGCAGCGGTCGCCAGGCCTGCCAGCGCAACCCCGCAGAAGATCAGCCAACGTCTGGTCGGCTCTGCACGGACCCCCAGCTGGCTGGCGATGTCGTCCCCCATCTCCAGCAACGTGGCACGGCGGGCCAACCAGATCGTCACCGGGACGACAACCAGAGTGCCGATCAACGCCGGCAGCACCTGCGGCCACTGGCGTCCCTCCAGCGAGCCTGCCACCCAGATATTGGCAGCAACGGCCTCCTCGACCTCGCCGCGCACCATCAGCAGGCTGTTGTACGAGCCGAGCAATGCGCCCATGCCCAGCCCGATGAGGACGAGCCGGTATCCGCCCGTGACGCCGCCCTTGAGGCTCAGCAGGTAGATGACCACGGCCGCACCCAGACCGCCGACGAGCGCGGCGAGCATGACCTGGACCGGGCCGGCATCGAATAGCACGATCTGGGTGATGGCCCCGGTTGCTGCTCCGGTGGTCAGTCCGATCACGTCGGGCGAGCCAAGCGCGTTGCCGGTGACGGACTGAAAGACCGCGCCGGAGATGCCCAGTGCCGCGCCCGCCGTCAGTGCTGCGGCGATACGGGGCAGCCGTAGCCCCATGGCGAGCACGTATTTCTTCTCGCCCTGTCCGAACGCGGCAGGCCAGACGTCCGCGAGCGGGATCGTCACCTTCCCCTGGTTGAGCCCGATGAAGGCGAAGACGAGCGCCAGCACCAGCAGAATTGCGGCGACGATGAGCGTCCGCGGGCGGATGAGTACCGAGAAACCCGGACGACGCAGCACATGCCCGCTGACGACCACGGACCGGTCGCCATGCGGCACGGTTTGGCCGGGGGTGGACGCGGACTGCCCAGCGGGGCCCGGAGTTTTCTCGAAGGTACGGGAGGATTCGCCGGAGTCCGTCGCGGGGCATTTTGGAGTGCCGGGCGAGTTATCGGCCGAAGCCGGGGAGCGGGTGATGCGATTCACAGTTGCGCCAGCTTCCTGTGCCGGACGATGCCGATGAAGACCGGCGCGCCGATGAAACCGATCATGATTCCCACGCTGATCTCGCCGCTTGAGACCACCAGGCGTCCGGCGACATCGGCCGCGAGCACCAGCGCGGCGGCAATCAGAGCGGACGCCGGAATGAGTTTACGGTGGTTCAGCCCGACGATCTGTCGTCCGAGGTGGGGAGCCGTCAGGCCGACAAAACTGATCGGGCCCACCGCCGCGGTGGTCGCGCCGCACATCAGCATCACCACCAGCGCCGACATCGTGAGCACCCGGCCGGGATGCGCGCCGAGCGACCGGCTGAGGTCGGCGCCCAGGGCACTCGCGTTCAGCGAATTGGCCAAGGCGATCGCGATCAGCAATCCGATCAGCACGGCGCCCCCGGTCGGCAGCAGCAGGTCGGGGCCTCGGCCCTCCAGCGAACCCACCGTCCAGCTGCGGAAACGATCGAAGACTTCCTCGTCGGAGTTGATGATGAGCATCCGGGTGCAGGCCAACAGGACCACGCTGAGAGCCGAGCCGGCCAGCACGAGTCTCACCGGGCCCGCACCCTGCCGGATGCCCCCGAGCAGATAGACCGCGACTCCGGCCAGACCGGCGCCGATGAAGCCGAATATCAGACCGGCGGTCAGCGCCTGAAAGCGGAAGATAGCAATGCCACAAGCCACGGCGAAGGTGGCTCCCGCGTTGACCCCGAGCAGGCCCGGCTCGGCCAGCGGGTTGCGGGTCAATGCCTGGATGACGACACCGGACGCCCCCAATGCCGCCCCGACGATCAACGCGATGATGGTTCGGGGAACGCGGATGTTGCGTACCAGGAGTTGCTGCGTGACCGACGGGTCGAAGTGAAAGTAGGCGTCCCAGACCTGGCCGAAGGTGATCGGAATCTCGCCGAGGATCACCGAGACGGGCATCAGACAGACGATGAGCACGGCCGCGATGACAAGCCACCCGGCACGGCCTCTGGGGGCGTGCCGGGCGGGGTTGTCGGCAGTGATTGTTCGGGACAACGGGTTACGCGTTTCCGAAGTTCTCCAGAATGCTGTCCACGATCTCGGTCGCGGAGTAATAGTCGATGCGGAACGAGTTCTTGCCGAGCCCGTAGACCTGGCCGTCGGCCACGCTCGGCACATTCGCCAGGCTCGCGTCCTCGAGGAATGCCTTCGCCCCCTCGTTGTCCTGGGAAAGGATGAAGGTGGTTTCGGCGGTCAACTCGGTCAGGTTCTCGTAGCTCGCCACCACGAAGTCGTTGCGCAGTCCGCCTTCTTGGGTGTGCCATTCGGGATTCGGGTCCTCGATGGTGAAGCCGAGTTCTTCGAGCAGTTGGGCGTGTGGGCCCACCTCGCGTCCGATCTGATTGTTCTGACCGGGACCGTTGTAGGAGATGATGTTTGCCGATCCTTCGGGAACGGTGATCTCGCCGGCGACCTCTTGCACATGTGCCTCGAAACCGGCGATGGTGGCCTCCGCCTGTTCGGTCATGCCGGCAGCGGCGGCCAGCTTGCCGGTGCTGTCCTGCCAGGTGCCGTCGCCATAGTCGACGACGATGGTCGGTGCGATCGCCTGCAAATCGGAGAGATTGTCTTCGAGCGAATCGGCTCCCGATGAGGACACCACGATGAGGTCGGGTTCGGCAGCGATTACGGATTCGATGTCGGGGCTGCCGGCTGCCCACAATGTTTCGACGCCCTTTTCTTCGGCCACACCGGCCCACTGGGCGAAGAAGGTGCCGTTGGCGGCTCCGGCAGAGGCAACCACGGGAGCGTCGAATGACAGCAAGCCGCCGGTCAGAGTGACCGAGGTCGAGACGATGCGCTCGGGTTGGGCGGGAATCTCCGTGGTGGAGCCGTCGTAGTTCTCGAATGTCAGCGGGAAGCCCGCCGCGCCCGACTGCTCGGTGGAGGCGCTGGCTTCATCGCCGGCATCGTCGCCGGACGAACCGCCGCATGCGGTCAGCATCAGCGAGCCGGCAACCAGCAAAGCGGCGCCGTAACGGGCAAAGCTGCGTGTCATAGAGGGAGTTCCTTTCAGGGACTCTGAAGCGGGACCGCCGGAAGGAGCCACCGATGCGCGCCGTCGTCCGGCGAGGTTCGGTGGACTCAAGCCAAACCAGTGGCCTGCCCAACGGGACCCGACATCTGCGGGACCAAGCTCACGTTAGCTTAGCCTGCCCTAAAGAGCCACCTCAACTCGTCCATTCTCGGGACGCGATGTCGCCCCGATAGGACGCCGTCCACGCAGCCTCTTACTTGAAACGGCTCAGTTGCGCGATCAACCCGATCGGAAGAGTCCTGCGCCACCAGACGATGTCGTGCCCGCCGCGCACCAGATCAACCGGGGTCTCGATCAGCTCGCCACGCGAGCGGAGAGCCTCCCGGGCATGCAGCACGTCCCCGGCAAGAGTGTTCTCCAACAACCCGCACTGCACCACGACGGGCGAACTCGCCCCGTCGGCGTCCGCGAACTCGGTGAACCAGCGGCCGGCCACCGGCTCCATGGGCGCATCGGTCGGCCACCACAAGGACGGGGACTGCGCGACTGCGCCCGCCACCGGTCCCCGGTGCCGTACGGCGCTGAGCATCGCGTACAGTCCTCCGAGGCTCGACCCTGCGATGATCCACGGTGCGTCCAAACTGCCTTCGACCACATCGGCGACCCGTTCGAGCAGCAGCTCCGACTCGTCCAGTTCGCACGCGTAGTCCAGCTGGCGATCGCCGGGGCCGCCCGAATGCAGCAGCACCAGCTGAACCGGCGGAATCTGACCGGCGTCGATCGCGTGGTTGAGCGATTCGATGAGGATGGTGTCGGCAAGCCAGACTTCCCCGTCGAGGACGAGCACAATCGGGGCGTCCGCGCCGGCCTGCGGATGCCGGAAGATGGTGACCGGAAGCTGGGACTCGCTGACCGGGCCCGTAATCGCATGATCGGTACGCTGCCACGCCTCGGCCGAGCTGACCGGTGGCACCGCAGGAGCCGCAGCCAGCGCAACGACGCTGTGCAGCTCGGGATGCAGCTTGTTGGGCAGATGATCGCGTGCCAGTGGGTCGGTGCGAATCGACTTCGAAAGGGACCGAAGCTGATGCGCGGTGAACGGCTCATGCAGAGGCGCGGTGGGCAACGGTTCGGGCGGCGTGATGAATTGGTAGCCGGCGATCCAATCGTTCGGCATCTCGACACTCAGGTAGGCGAGGTCGGTACTGTCGATCCGGCGCATCAGGGTGTCGGCAGGATCGAGGTGATCGGTGAGCCGGTTGGCGGCCAGATAGCACAGCTTTGCGCCAGGCCCGCGGTAGCAAAAGGTGACGATACTGCGTTCCGGGTGAGCGGCCGACGACTCGATCAAAGGGGTGCCGTCGGCAAGGCCGGTCCTCATGAATTCATCGACGAGTTCCGATTTCTGATCGCCCGGAATCTCGCTCAGCCCCTCTTCCAGGAGCCGGATCACCGGCGAGGTCGCCGTGGGCAACGGCCAAGGGCGGAAACTGTGCGGAGGGATCGTGCTCATCAACCGAAAGCGTTTGGCCTGTTCGTCCATGATCAGGAAGGTTATTCCGCACCCGTCCAGAACGCCAAGCCCCCTACCGAAGCCGTCGAGTCAGCAGGCATGCGCCTGCACCCGGCTTGCCCGGACCGGCTCCGGGCTCGGTGTCGACCCGCCGTCGTTCAGCGATGCTGTTCGGGATCGTCGTGGTGGGCGAACAGCCGCCGAGAAGTCAGATCGGCCCCGGTCAGCACTCCGCCACGCCCGAGCAGGCGTCCGCGTTCCCAATTCGACAGGCCGAGTTCGGGCTGGTTCAACGCATACTGCCCGTCGACCCAGCGGGTGAATCCATCGCCGACGAACGGGGCGTCCACCAAGGCACGGAAACGTTCATGAGCCGACGGATCCTCGGAGATCAAGGAGGCCACGAAGTGCGGGCTGAACTCATTGAACAATTCGGCCGCCCGATCGAGGTCGTCGACGACCGCGATGCTGATCTCGGGCGTGGCTTCCCATTCCCATTCGGCGCCAAGTTGGTCGAGCCGAATCCCGGTCGCACGTTTCTCGGTGACGGTTCCCTCGGCCCGCTGGACCCCGATGGCAGTGCTGAATGCGTCATCGGGCAGCCACTTCTCGCTACCGGACGCGATGTGCAAACGCGCCCGCCCTCCCCTGGCAGCCGCGGCATCGTCTGCCGCCTCCAACAGAGCCGGGACGAGATCGTCCGCACGGTCGGCGGCTATCACCACCACGTTCAAGGTGTTGCAGACCTTGCGATCGAGCGAATGCCGCACCGCGGCGGCGAACCTGGACGCGTCGGCGCCGGTGTCGGCAACCATCCAGGCGCCTCCGGTGCCGTGCGCCGACACCGGAATACCCGATTGCCTGGCCACGCTGGACAACTCGGTGACCGCCCGCCCTGAGCCGCGGACGACGGCCAGCGCGAGGCGCTTGTCGCTGAACAAGGCCCAGCCGGCCGAGCGCTCGCGAACTCCCACCAGTGAGATGGTGCCCTCGGGCAATCCTGCTTCTCGCAGGGCGGGGTTCAAGGAGGTGTCACAGATCGATTGAGCGGTGCTCAGTGCGTCCGATCCGATGCGCAGCACCGCTGTGTTTCCGGTGGCCAGCACGCCTGCCGCGTCCGCGAAGACATTGGGGCGTCCTTCGAAAACGAAACCGATGACTCCCAGCGGGGCAGCGACCGTACGCACCTTCCAGTCGCCGTGGTCGACGACGCCGAGCTCGGCAAGGTCACCAGCAGCCGGCTCACGGTCGACGAGATCGGCCCAGCCCTCAAGTCCGGCGATCATCTCGTTGCGGACCTTCTCATTGATCACCAGCCGGGTGGTCGATCGTCCGGCAGCCTTGGCGCGTTCCTCGTCTTGCTTGTTGGCCTCTGCGATCTTCGGCCAGGCAATCGCCAGGTTGCGCGCGAAAAGCCGATAGAAACTGCTGATCTTGTCGCGGCCGGTGGTGCGCAACCGGCCGAACGCGCTGAATGCAGCGTCCACCTGCTCGGTGACGGCGTGATGCACGCCCGAGGGGACATGTAACAAGGCCCCGGTGTCCTGCACGAAATAGAGGCTGTCCCCCGGTTGGAAGGCAGCAGCCAAGCCCGCATCGACCTGAGCGCATCGATCTCCGCCCAGCGGAATGATCATGCCCGGCTCCAATTTGTCGAGCTGATGGGTGGCGTTCATGGTCTCTCCTGTCGTCTACCGGCAACGAGCCAAGCCTAGACGAGCCCGTCTGATAGCCGACGCGATCGCCAACGGGCTCGAGGCGAGCCTGTTCCCGATCACCGCGACCTCTCGGCCCCGACTGCCGGCTCGCCGGCGTGGGGCCGCATCGTGCGCTCCGGTCACCGCGATCTCGCCCCCCCCCGACTGCCGGCACGTTTCATCGGGGACGTGCTCTGGGTAGCTATATTGCTCGTCAGACGGGCGGGCACCGAAAGGTCGGGCCAATCTCAGCCACCGACATGGTCCAGTACGTGAGACAGAATGGTCAGATAATGGACTCCGAAAAGAGGAGTTCACCAATGTCTGCAAGTATCCCGTCAATCCAGGCCGATGGCGTCAAACCATTGAATTCACCCGGCCGAGTGATCGCCGCGAGCTTGGTCGGAACCACCATCGAGTTCTATGACTTCTACGTCTATGCCACCGCCGCGGCGCTGGTCTTTCCGAAGCTGTTCTTCCCGACCGGCAACGACACCACCGCACTCATTGCGTCCTTCAGCGTTTTCGGCGCGGCCATGGTTGCCCGCCCCATCGGCGCCATCTTCTTCGGTCACCTCGGTGACAAGCGTGGACGCAAGACCACCTTGGTGCTCAGCCTGCTGACCATGGGTATTGCGACCTTCCTCATCGGTTTCCTGCCCACCTATCACAGCGCCGGATTGATTGCACCGATTCTCTTGCTCCTGCTGAGGCTGTGCCAAGGCTTCGCGCTCGGCGGCGAGTGGTCGGGCGCCGCCCTGGTGGCGACCGAGAATGCGCCCGAGGGCAAGCGCGCGTTGTACGGCACCTTCCCGCAGTTGGGCGCCCCGCTGGGCTTCATCATCGCTAACGGGCTTTTCCTGATCATCAACTTCGCACTGCCCCACCCTGATGGCCCGACGATGCAATCCGACGCTTTCCTGGCGTGGGGCTGGCGTATTCCGTTCGTCTTCTCCGCCGTGATGGTGATCATCGGCCTGTGGGTGCGGATGAAGCTGGTCGAGTCGCAGGCCTTTCGGCAGGCCGAGAAGAAGGGCGTCATCCGCAAGCTCCCTTTGAACGACACGTTCCGCTACCACTGGCGCGAACTCATTCTCGGTACCTTCATCATGCTGGCCACGTATGTGCTCTTCTACCTGATGACCACCTTCGCGCTGACCTTTGGCACCAAGGCGCAGGATGCCAGCCCGGCCGGTTTGGGCATCGGCTACACCTCGTTCGTCTTGATGCAGATCATCGGCGTGGTCTTCTTCGGCCTGTTCACACTGCTGGCCGGGCCTGCCGCCGACATGATGGGACGCCGCAAGCTGCTGATCGGCGTCACCATCACCATCATCGCCTTCGGTCTGTCCTTCCCGATCTGGACGACGCTGCGCGCCGACACCATGCTGACCGGAGGCCTCACCCAGGCGTTCCTGGTCATCGGCTTCACCTTGATGGGCACCACCTTCGGCCCGATGGGGGCACTGCTTCCCGAGCTCTTCCCGACGAACGTTCGCTACACCGGCTCGGCCATTGCCTACAACGTCTCCAGCATCTTGGGTGCGGCGCTCGCCCCGATCATCGCGGTCGCGCTGTGGACGAAGGCCGGTGGCAGCACCTGGATGGTGGGCGTGTATCTGTCCGTTGCGGCGGTGCTGACCCTGGTGTCACTGATCATCGTCCGTGAGACCAAGGACACCAACTACGATGCTGCCTCTGCAGACGACGAGAAGGCCGTCGAGTTCGAGAACGACGAACTGATCGGCACCGGCGTCTAGGTTTGGACGCAGTACTCACACAACAGCAAGGGGCCGGCACGGATACACATCCGTGCCGGCCCCTTGCTGTGTCGGCAGACATCTCACATCTCGCGGCCGCTTGATCGAATGATCGGCGCGTACGACGAATCAACACGAGATGGCGTCAGGGCGCGACGCATAGCTGAAGCGTCCGATCCAGAAAGGCACCGGCTCACAAGCGACCGTGGCACCGTCGTGCTTCGGAGTCCCTCACTCGCCCTGCGGTGGCAGCGCCTCGATCGCCGGATGGTCCTTGTCGACCGGGCCGAAGCGTGCGGCGCCGCCCGGCGACCCGATAGGTTCGAAGAACTCGGCGTTGATCTTCGTGTACTCGGCCCATTCGTCCGGTACGTCGTCCTCGAAGAAGATCGCCTCCACTGGACAGACCGGCTCGCAGGCACCGCAGTCCACGCACTCGTCCGGGTGAATGTAGAGCGTCCGAGGACCCTCGTAGATGCAGTCGACCGGGCACTCGTCCACACACGCGCGATCTTTAACATCGACGCAAGGCAGCGCAATCACATACGTCATGCCTCCACGTTAGGCGCGTTCGTGTGCTTTCCCCCAGATAGGACGCCCTAATTGCCTGTGACAGGTCAGGGCTTATGCTTGATATCGTTAGCCTAGATATCATGGAGGTAGTGATGGAACAGATCTTGATCCGCAACCTTCACCCCGGCACCAAAGCACGTCTGCGAGCACGGGCCGCACACAACAAGCGATCGATCGAGGCCGAGGCTCGCGACATCCTTTCCCGGTCCCTCGACGACGAACCCGTGACCATGGTCGATCTGCTCAGTACAGATGAAGGGATTGAAATAGAATTCGCTCCCGACCACCTCGGACTAACCGCGAGAGTGCCGGAGCTATGAGATATGTGCTCGATACGAATGTGGTGTCCGCGCTGCGAGTAAGAGGACGCAACCCCGAAGCCGAGACTTGGATTTCCACCATCCCAATCCCAGATCAGTTCGTCACGGCGCTCACTATCGCCGAAATCGAGCGTGGCGTTACGTCCAAAGAGCGAGCAGACCCCGCTCAGGGTGCGATCTTGCGGCGGTGGTTCGAGCGGCACGTATTGCCAGCTTTCGATGAGCGGATTCTTCCGTTCAACCTGGCCGCCGCACGCGTTCTCGGCGGCTACCGGGTGCCCGAGAACGCGCCACTTGACGATGCGCTCATCGCCGCCGTCGCAGAAGCCAACTCCATGACGATTGCCACGCGGAATCTCAGGCACTTCATACCGCTGGGAGTGCCATGCATCAGCCCGTGGGATCCGAGTTAGCAAGCGTCTCCTTCACGCAAGCACGTGACGATTCACGGGTGGTCGATCTCGGGAGGCATGCCTTCGGTCGTCCACTCTTGAGTCCAGTTGGCCGCCTCGTCGCGGGAAACCTTGCTGGTACCCAGATCGGCCGACAAGATCCATAGCGCATCGGCTTCCGATTCCCAGAACAATCCGGGGCCGTCGGCATCTCCATAGAGTTTCTCGCTACGCCATTGTTCGCGACCATTGTCATCGACGATCACCACGGCATAGGTCGCGTTCCCGTCTTCCATGAGCCGGGCAGCCACCTTGCCACTGGGAGCTTGTGTGGCACTGGCGGCCGGGCCAAGCCAGCTCGGCGCACGTGCTCGACCTCCGCAAGGCAAACACCACCACTCACTGCCGGTCACCAGCATTCTGGTATTCGCTACCTGGTTGGCAAGACCTGCGGCCGGCCTTTGCCTATCCTGCTCGGGCTGCTGGCCGTCACGGGTGAGCGCGCAGTTCGTCCTCGATCCAGGCCATGACAACTGCGACGAGATATTCCAGCTCCTCCGCAGCGAGTCCGCGGCCTTGCGGAATGCCATGCCATTTCTGGACGCAGCCGCGACAGCAGGTCGCCGTGGCGTGCTGCGCAATGAAGACCGGGTGTCCGCGCATGGGCGTTTGCTTGCCATCATTTCGTGGATATGCCGCGCCGATGCGTCCGCTCAACAAATCGCGGGCGTGCTGTTCGATGGTGGCACGGCCCTTCGCCCTGGCGTAGTCCACGTCCTTGGGTTTCAGATGAAACCTCGAACGAAACTCGGAGCGCCGCAGCCGCGCCAAGATGGCCTCGACTTGTTGCAGTTCATTTTCCGGACGATTGCGCATATCAGTATTCAAGTTACGCTCGACTTCTCCGCCCTTGACCCGCTTCCCGGTACATCGACCTCACCGAGTCTTGCCCGGCGGTCGTCTGGTGCCCGACGCTTCGGGTGCTCTTTGGACTATTCGGATTCATCATCGGCAACGGCATACGCGCCGCCAAACGATCCTGAGAACCTCACCGGGATGCTTACAGGGTGAGGAGATAACGGCGTGGCCGCGCGAAGCGGCTAATGTACCGCTTCGTGGCATTGACAGCTGGCGAACAATCACCGGGCACCTCACAGGTGGCAGACACCGTCCGGTTGCCCGTCCTCGTCTCCCTCATCATCGGTTCCTGTGTCGGCTCGGGCATCTTCGCGATGCCGCAGAATGTCGCCAACGTCGCCTCCCCCGGCGCCGCTGCCATCGGATGGGCCATTACCGGTGTCGGCATGCTCTGCATCGCGTTCGTCTTCCAATCGCTGGCGCTGCGCAAACCGCACCTCGACTCCGGGGTCTACAGCTACGTTCGGGCCGGGCTCGGCGACTTCGTGGGATTCGCGTCCGGCTGGGGATACTGGCTGGCCAGCATCATCGCCCAGGTCGGCTATGCCACCTTGTTCTTCAGTTCGTTGAGCTACTTCGTCCCGGTCTTCGACGGTAGTCATCCGATGCTGACCGCGGTCTTCGTGTCGCTGTTGAACTGGTGCATCTTCGCGGTGCTCAGGCGGGGCGTCCGGCAGGCGGCCATCTTGAATATCGTGACCACCATCGCCAAATTGCTGCCCATCGCGGCCTTTCTCGTGTTGGTGGCCTTCATCGGATTCCACACCGAGATCTTCACCGCCGATTTCTGGGGCCGTGCCGCAACCTTCGGCTCCGACGGGACGGGCACGGGAGCCTCGACGTCCAGCCTGTCCACTCAGGTCAAGGGCATCATGTTGTTCACCACCTGGGCGTTCATCGGCATCGAGGGTGCGTCCGCCTATTCGAGGCGCGCGAAGAGCAAACGGGACGTTTCACTGGCCACCTTGCTCGGCTATCTGTTGGTGTTCGTGCTGTTACTGCTCGTGACCTTCTTGTCCTACGGCGTAGCACCTCGCAGCGAGATCGCGGCGATGGGCGACAACTCGATGGCCGGGGTGCTCGAGTTGGTCGTCGGGCCATGGGGTGCTGCGCTGGTATCGGCCGGACTGTGCATCTCGGTGCTCGGCGCCTATGTGTCGTGGCAGATGCTCTGCGCCGAGCCGATCACTCTGATGGCGCAGGACGAGTTGCTGCCGGCAAGGCTCGGCTACGTCAATTCTCAGGGTGCCCCGGCAACCGCCCAGTCGTTGTCGGCCTGCGTCATCCAGCTGTTCGTCGTCATCTTCTTCGTCAACGAGGCGGCGTATACGACGATGGTGCAGCTGGCCACCTCGCTGTACCTGATTCCCTACCTGTTCGCGTCGCTCTATCTCTTCTTCCTGGCGACCAGGGGCTCGGGCATTCAGCATCCCGATGCGGGACGCAAGTTCAACCTGGACGGCCCCGATGTGCCGCGCCGGACGAACCTGTTTCACCTGATCATCTCAGCAATCGGCGTGGTCTACGCGTTGTGGTTGTTCTACGCCGCTGACCCGAAGTTCGTGCTGCTCGGTATGGTGCTGGTTGTCCCGGGCATGATCATCTACATCGTGACTCGTCGGCGTGCCGGTGGACGAGTTTTCAATCCGTTCGAATGGTTCATCGCCGCCATTGTCACTCTCGCTGCCATCATCGCGATTCTCCTGATGGTGCAGGGGTCGCTCACCTTGTGACTCCCGGGCTGTTGCCTTGGGCAGGCTGTTTCGATCAGCCTGACCCCACAGGGGCACCGCAGGAGGCGAAATCCGGCGGATTTGGGATTACCCTCGATTCATGGCTATCGCACGTACTCCGGTATTCGTCTACGACTGCCCTGATCCGCACGCATTGGCGGAGTTCTATCGGGGCCTGCTGGGCGGGACCATCGACGAAGAATCCGATGACCACTGGGTCGATCTGCTGGTGGACGCAGGGGGTTGCATTTCTTTTCAGCAGGTGGAGGACTACCGCGCGCCGAAGTGGCCCGGCCAAGAAGTGCCGCAACAGCTCCACCTCGACGTGGACGTCGACGATCTTGACCTGGCAGAAGCCGCCGTCTTGCAGTTGGGTGCCGTCAAACACGAGGTCCAGCCGAGCGAACGCGGATCGTTCCGGGTGTTTCTGGATCCGGCGGGTCACCCATTCTGTCTGTGTGAGGCCGCTAGCGAGAATTAGCCGACGGGTCGCGTAACAGCGATAAATCGGCGGATTCAGGATTCGGGATTAGGGATTAACCGGCCCGGGGCGTCCGGAGCCAGGTGCCTGATTCGGATCAACCGGATGAGGCCACGCATTCGGGTCGCCTTGCCCGTAGGGCCTCATCTGAGGTGCCATCGGAGGGACCGGATGAGGAGCATACGGCTGCTGAGCTTGCCATGGAGGCATCGGGCCTCGTGGCGGCTCTGCCCCGGGATGCGAATGGTGGGTCGAATTGACCACCCATATCAGGGCTCCCAGGCTGAGAGTTCCGACGATCACGTGCACCGGGATCGATGCGGCGGCGTCCCACACCGTGTGTAGGACGATCACGGCTATCCACGTACCGAAGGTCGCGAATGCGCCGAGCCCGTTACGGCGCCCGGACCGCCAATACCAGATCGCCGCGCACAGGATCCCTGTCCACGCAATGTGCCCGGCCGGGGCAAAAATGCCGCGCACCAGCAAGGTGGCATCCACGGCCCCCAGGCCCGCACCCTTTTCGAGCAGAGCGTTGAAGCCGTATCCCATCGTCTCGAGCACTGCGAATCCCGCTCCGGCCGCCACGCCGATCACCACACCGCCATGCGTCGTCCGCGGATAAGCGATCCTGAGGACGACAAGCGGAACGATGAGCTTCGCCGTCTCCTCGATGATGCCCACGAACAAGATCACGCCCTCGCCGACAGCTGCCGCTGCGATCGACTCGAAAACGCCTGCCAGCAGAATGCCTGTCACGCCTCCGGCCAGAACCGTCGCCACGATGATGCCACCCGGAGCGAGGTCACCATGGGGCCCGCGGGCGGCCCACAGCAATACCGCAAGCGGCACTGTGAGCGATCCGACCAGCAACAAGGCAGGGAAAAGATTGGAGTTCTGCGTGACGACGAGCACGATGAGGATCGCAATATAGGCGCCAACACCGCCGAGGAGGACGCTCAGCGGCAGGAACTTCTTCTGCCGAGGTGCTGGGATGGTTGGCTCAGTCATAGCCTTGATGCTAATCACGCTTCGATCCGAAGGAGTACATCGTGGTTAACCGGGCAGATATCAATGATTACGGTCTGATCGTGGTGGGCGCCGGCGCCGTCGGCGAGAACGTCGCCGACTATGCAACCAAGCAGGGCGTTCATACCGCCGTCGTCGAAGCCGACCTTGTCGGGGGCGAGTGTTCTTATTGGGCATGTATGCCGTCCAAGGCGCTGCTGCGCAGCGGCAATGTCATGCGCGCGGCAAGACGAGTCGGCGGCGCGCGCGAGGCGGTAACCCAAGGTCTCGATGTCGACGCGGTATTGGCCAGACGATCGTCCTTCACCTCCGGCTGGAAGGACGACGGCCAGGTCTCCTGGCTGGAGTCGGCCGGTATCACTTTGATCCGTGGACGTGCAACGCTGGCCGGACCTCACCAATTACGCGTGGGTGAGCGGATCTACCGCGCCGAAGCAATTGCGCTCGCGACCGGTTCGGTGCCCGTTCTTCCCGAGATTCCCGGTCTCGCCGAGGCTGCACCGTGGGGCACCCGCGAGGCCACCTCCGCCGATCATGTGCCGCCACGACTGATGATCATCGGTGGCGGTCCTGCCGCCATCGAAATGGCCTCGGCCTTTGCCTCGCTGCGCTCGCAGGTCACGTTATTTTCGCGCAGCGAACTGCTGCACCATGAGGAGCCCTTCGTGACCAAACTCGTCCTGGACGGGCTTGCCGGCCAGGGCGTCGACGTGCGCATCGGCGATCTGCCGCTCCGGATCGACCGTGACTCCGATGGGGTTGTCACTGCGCAGCTGTCGGGCGGCGGCACTCTGGTCGCCGACGAGATCCTGGTCGCCACCGGACGCCGCCCGAACACCGACGGCCTCGGACTCGAGACCATCGGGCTCTCCCCTGACGACAAGCTCGAGGTGGACGACACGATGCTCGTCCGCCGGACCGACTGGCTCTACGCCGTCGGCGATGTGAACGCACGCGCGCTGCTCACTCACCAAGGCAAGTACCAGGCTCGTGCTGCGGGCGAGGCGATCGCAGCCCGGGTGCAGCAGCATCCGGTCTCGGATGAGCCGTGGGGCTGGCATGTCGCGACTGCCGATCATCAGGCCGTGCCACATGTGGTTTTCTCGGATCCGGAGGTCGCCAGCGTCGGATTATCCGAACAGCAGGCACGCGATGCCGGGCTGAACGTGCGGGGCGTCGAATACGATCTCGGCCAGGTCGCGGGAGCTTCTCTTCAGGCCGACGGCTACACCGGACGCGCCAAGCTCGTCATTGACGAGGGCCGGCGCGTGGTGGTCGGGGCAACATTCGTCGGTCAGGACACCGCCGAGTTGCTGCATGCGGCAACCATTGCGATCGTCGGCGAAGTCACGATCGACCGGCTGTGGCATGCCGTACCGGCCTATCCGACCATCAGCGAAATCTGGCTGCGGCTGCTGGAGACCTACGGTCGCGCCTGACCGGGACGCCGTCCGGCCAGCACATATGCGGGCACCGCGACCGCTATCACGACCAGATGCATCGCCATCAGGCCGATGGCACCGGGCCAGTTGGTGCCCGGAATGAATTTCAGGACCCCGAGCGCGATATCGGGGATGAAGGACAGTACCCCGACTACCGGCACGAGCCAGCGGAGCACCTGGGCCGGCTGACTGGTATGTCGCTGTACGAGATACCAGCCCAACCAGCCGGCGAGAACTCCGATGAGGGTGAACGCGCCAAAGTTGAACAGGGCGAATGGCGGGAAGTTCGGATCGGCTCCGCCTGTGATGGCCAACCGGGCGACCAGCGAGTTCACCGCAACAGCCAGGATGATCGCGGCGGCCAGTGTGATGGTCACCCTTCCGGCCGAGAAGTGGACGGAACTGTGATCGAGAGTGTGTGCCTGAGTAGTCACGGGGATCACCTTCCTAGTTACGGAACTTCTGAGTCTCATATTAAAACGAAACTAGTGAGTTCCACAATGGGTTAGAATGAAGCTGTGAGTGAACAAGAAGCGGGGCCGGGGCGTCCACAAGACCCGGCCATCAAAGACGCGATCCTGCGCTCCACCCAAGACCTCCTGATCGCCCGCGGCGTGGCGGCGACAACAGTGGACGCGGTCGCGAAAGCGGCCGGTTCGGGAAAGGCGGCGGTCTACCGGCGCTGGAAGAGCAAGACCGAACTCATCGTTGCCGCCGTACAAGCGTTGTACGAACCGCCGAAGATCCCCGACACCGGAAACTTGCGCGACGACCTGCTCGCGTGTGCGCGCCATTACGCGGACGATGACCACCGCGCGCTTCTGGTTCTTGGCAGCGTGCTGAGCGAACTGGGGAACGACGACGAATTGGCACGCGCAGCCTACGAGTCGATCGGCTCACCACCCGCCAGAACACTTGAGGCCGTTCTCGGACGCTGGATCGACCGCGGCGTCATTCCCCGGGCGGCACCCACCGAACTCGTCAGCTCGGTGCTGCCGTCGATCGCGTTCACGAACGTCGTACTGCGCCGGCAGACATTCGACCTTGCCACCGCCGAGGCGATCGTCGACCACATCATGCTGCCCGCGTTGCTGAACGGCTGAGCGGGACGTCACCGAGAAGTATCACCCGGTCGATACCTTCGAGCGATTCGCTCGCGGCGACCCGGCACCTACGTTCACGCCATGGACATCCTCAACGATCTCATCCTTCAGGCCGCGGCGTCGCCCTGGCTACTGCTGGTCATGTTCGGGGTGGCGGTCATTGATGGCTTCTTCCCTCCCATTCCCAGTGAGACGGTGCTGGTCGCGGCAGCGGCTGCCGCGGTTTCCACCGGCGATCTCGGCACCATCGTCTGGCTGTGCGTGGTGGCGGCCATCGGTGCGGCGATCGGCGACAATGTCGCGTTCCGCATCGGTAAGTCGGTCGGCGTTGAGCGTTTCCGATGGACGAGAAGGCCCAAAGTCGCGGCAGCCGTCGCCCGTGCCCGGCGGTCACTGGAACGGCGAGGAGCGGCCTTCATCCTCGGCGGCCGATACATACCCGTGGGCCGCGTCGCAATCAACATGACCGCCGGCGCGATGGGCTATCCATGGGCCCGGTTCGCACCCATCAGCATCGTCGCCGGCGTAACCTGGGCGATCTACAGCACGCTGATCGGCGTGTTCGCCGGTCACTGGCTCGGCGGGCAGCCGCTGCTCAGCGCCGCGGTCGGGATCATGTTCGCCCTTGTCATCGGCTGGGTGATCGATCTCGTGGGGGCCGCCCGGCGGCACAATCGAGCGAACAAGCAGGCACAGCGCGATCATGAAGGTGCGCAACGAGCGGCCCTGCGGTCGGATTCGGACACACCCAGATCAGGTGAGCGGTCGGTGCGGAACCCGGCAATACTGGCACTATGACGAGGACGAAGCGCACCAAGAAGCCGCGCCGAGCCAAGCCCGCCAGGCACCCCAGGCATCTCAGGCGCCCCAAGCACCCCAGGCGCCCGCTGAACCGTCGCCGATTGCTGCTCGGCACGCTGGCCTTCGTGTGCGTTGTGCTGTACTCGATCCTCGCGCCCATCCACGTGGTGCTCTACGGCAGCACAGTTGCGGTCGCCCTGATATTCGGAGGCGCACTTTGCGGCGCTCCGCTGCTCGCACTGTTCTGGCCACGGATCGCGATCGTCGCGTTCTGCTCGGCTGCATTCGTCCTGCCGCTGACGGTCTCCGCGGCCCGGGACGACTATTGGCCCTGGCCGTGGTCGGTGCCGGCCATGATGGCATTCATGTGTCTGATCCTGGTGATCACCATCCGCCATGGCTGGCTTTATGGACTTGTCCCGTTGGCGGTGAGCATCATGGGCTCCCTTGCCGCACCGTTGATGTTCCCGGAGGCCGCCTCGCTGGAGGCCGCCGGTGCGGACCTGATCGTCACCGCCTCATTGTCCGGCGTCACATTCCTGGTGGGTGTGCTGATCGCAGCGCGCATGCGTGTCGGGCAAGAACTCGACAAAGAACGCGAGGTCTCCGCGACGGAGCAGTCCCGGCGGATGCTGGTAGAAGAGCGCAACCGCATCGCCCGGGAGCTACACGATGTCGTCGCGCACAGCATGTCGGTGATCCAGGTGCAGGCCTCCACGGCCCGCTACCGCATCGCCGACGTGCCCGATGACGCAGCGGCGGAATTCGACGAGATCGCCGCACTCGCCCGCAAATCACTGACCGAGATGCGCCGCCTGCTCGGTGTCCTCCGCACCGAGGACGAGTCCCCGCAGCTGACCCCGCAACAAGGCATGGCCGATATCCCGGCACTGGTGGAGAATACCCGTCACACCGGCGCGCGGGTCGAGTTAACTTTTGAACCGGGTTCCCAAGAGCTTGCGGCAAGCGTCCAGATCGCCGCCTATCGCATTGTGCAGGAGTCACTCAGCAATGCTCTGCGCCATGCGCCGGGTGCCCCGATCGAGGTCGAGTTGGGCGTCCGGGATCAGGCCGTGAGAATCCGCGTACACAACGAGCCCGCTGCCGGCACCACCATTACCGTGCCAGCAGCGGGTGCCGGGCACGGATTGCGCGGCATGCGGGAACGAGTCGCGCTGGTCGACGGCAGTCTCGCAGCCGGCCCCGATCCTGCGGGAGGATGGACCGTGACCGCGGTGCTTCCCTACAACGACACCAGCGAGGAGCGTCCATGACCATCAACGTGCTGATCGCGGACGATCAGCCGATCGTCCGGGCGGGTTTCGCCGCACTGCTGAACACTCATGAAGGAATCCGGGTGGTCGGCGAGGCGTCCACCGGCAAGGAAGCGATCCGGTTGGCGACACGGCTCGACCCGGATGTGATCTTCATGGATGTACGGATGCCGGAACTCGACGGAATCGCGGCGACGAAACACATTCTCGGGCCCAGGTATCCCGCGGCTCATGTGCCGCGAATCATCATGCTCACCACGTTCGACATTGACGACTACGTGTACGACGCCCTCCAGGCGGGAGCGAGCGGTTTCCTGCTGAAAGACGCCGCTCCCGAGGAGCTGGTCTATGCGGTACGCGTGGTCGCCGCAGGTGACGCCTTGCTCTCCCCGGGCATCACCCGGAAGATGATCTCCCAGTTCGCCGCGCAGAAGCCGCGTCAGACCCATTCCGCTGCTGTGCTGGCGAGCCTGACCGATCGGGAGCGCGAGGTGCTGGCGCTCATCAGCCAGGGACTTTCGAACAGCGAGATCGCCAAGAAGCTGTTCATCGCCGAGCAAACCGTCAAGACGCACGTCGGCAAACTGCTCGCCAAGATCGGGGCACGCGACCGCGTGCAAGCCGTGATCTTCGCCTACGACTCGGGACTGGCAGAACCTGCCTCCTGACCTCACCCCAAAGTAGGGGTCACAAAGAAACGTCCGGGTGAGGTACGCCCGGGTACCGCGTCCATAACCTCCTCACAGAAACACCGAGGAGGACAAATATGGCAAGAACCCAAGCACCCGAATCACATACGGCAATGCCTGCCTGCAGCAACCCGCAAAGGTAGCCGGCATGGCAGGTCTCATTCTTGGGCTGTGCATCGCGCTGATGGGTGCGCTCGTGCTGGCCGGAGGTTCGGAACTCCAATCGCGGGCCGTCCACACGGCACATGGCGAGTGGCGCGCGTTCATCAAGAGCCCCTCATGGATACTCGGTCTCATCCTGCTCGGGACGGCCGTCGCCACGAACTTCATCGCGCTTGCCCTTGCGCCCATCGCCGCCGTGCAGTCGATGAGCGTCGTCGCGCTCGCGGCCTCGGCACTGTTCGGCGTAGCCACCCGGCAGATCGCGGCGACACCCCGAGTGAGGCTGGCGATCGCCGCCTGCCTCGTCGGCGCCCTCGGCTTCATCGCGGTGGTCGCGACGCATCCGAGCAGGGTTTCCCATCCTGATCTCGACAGGCAGCTCATGGTCGTCCTGATCATCCAGGCGGCACTCGCCGCGGCCTGTCTCATCGTTGCGATCCTCGATCACGGCGACGGCGACAGGTGGACCCGGCTGGGCGGACTGGTCGTGGCCGCGATGGAGTTCAGTGCCATCACCGCCGTATTCAAGGTGCTGGTCGGGCTGGTGCTTCGAGACGGACTGATGGAGGTTCTCACCAGGCCGGCAAGCATCGTGGCCCTCGGGATGATCTCGCTCGGCGGGCTGGCCGCCGGCACCCGGCTGCAGTCCGCCCATACGGTGCTTCCGGCTCCGGCCGTGGTCGCCGGGCTCACCATCACCGACACGATCACCGCCGCGGCGCTGGGCACCGTCGTCCTCCGGGAACACACGCTGACCGAGACGGCCGTCGTCCTCATCCTGCTGTTCGGCTCTATCGCAATCGGCGGAGTCGTCGGCCTGAAGGACCTGCAGCGAACCCCCAACGACCCGAACGCCATTTACGAGCATCGGCACAGCCTTTGCAACGATCCCAGATAGGAATTCACACTCATGCATATTGCATTCTTCAGCGACCAGCATCCCGCGACACTCGGCGGCCTTCAGGTCTCCGTCGGACTCCAACGCGAGTTCCTCGAAGCGGCCGGCCACACCGTCACGATCTGCTCCCCGGACTCGAAGCGGAGACCATCGCCCGAGTATGCGCGCGAAAGCGACGTCAGCCTCAAGGCGACACAGGTGGGCGAGCACTCCTTCCGGCTCGCCGGCCGGCTCGCGGATCGGGCTGTGGACGCCGGGTTCATGCGCCGGGAGGCCGTCGACATCGTCCATATTCAGGCGGACGTGTGGGGAGCATGGAACGGCTACCGTTTCGCCCGCCGGCACGGGCTCCCGGTCGTGCACACGATGCACACCAACATCGAGATCGGCCTTCCCGCGGTCGTCCCCTTGCCTCGCGCGGCCTTCCGGTTGATGTATGCCGCACAGCAGCGATACATGCACACCTCCGTGCACAGCATGGCCGGCTATGTTCAGGCATTCGCCGAGGCCGCCGATACGCTCATCGTGCCCAGTTCGCATTTTGCCGAAAGGCTCCGGCGCTACGGGGTCGACCGTGAGCTACACGTGATTCCGACCGGGGTGGATGACCAGCTCGTCGACGCCACCTTGGCGCGGCCGCGAGTGCCGAGGAATCGTCCGCGCTTTTTGTGGGCCGGCCGAATCAGCGAGGAGAAACGCCTGGACGATGTGATCCGCGCGTTCGCCGCGTCCGGAATCGACGCCGACCTGCAGGTCTACGGATCGGGACCGGAGCTGAATCACTGCAAAACGCTGAGCGAGCATCTGGGCGTCGCGCACTTGGTGACGTTTCGCGGTGCCGTATCCCACGACGCGATCCTTGGGGCAATGAGGCAGGCAGACATGGTGATTCAAAGCTCACTCGGTTACGAGACCCAGGGCCTCACGGTGTATGAGGCGGTGTCGGTCGGCACGCCGGTGCTGGTCCGCGACCCTGATATTGCCGACGATCTGCCGCGGGCCTGGTGCCATCAGGTGGACGACGCCTCGGTCGAGGCACTCACGACGGCAATTCGGCGAGTTCCCCAGGTATTCAGGGCACAGACCCTGACCAGTCGTAGGCCACCCGAGACCCGCTTTCGTCAGAGCAGGCTCACCGCTCAGATCATCGACGTCTACGAAACCACGCTCGCCCGGCATGGGCGCTGGTTGGCCCATGACGATCGGAGGCTTCGTGTTGCCTGACAGTATCGTCACGGCTCGCCGATCACCCGACGCGACCGAATTCGTCGCCACCATCGATGGACGCCGCACTTCCGTCTTCTGCTACGGGGACGATTCGGCGCCGACGATCCTCGCGATCCACGGATTCCGCGGCACCCATTTCGGGCTCGAGCCGTTGGCCGCCAAGCTGGCGGCGCGGGGATATCGCGTGCTCGTCCCGGACCTGCCGGGTTGCGGAACATCGGAGCCGCTCGCGACACCTCACGATGTCGCGGGTTTCGGGCGCTGGCTCTGCGAACTGTCTGCGTCGCTCGGGTCTCCCGGGATTTTGCTCGGGCACTCGTTCGGATCGGTCGTCGTGAGCGCCGCCATTGCCCGGGGCATCGCTCACTCGGGTTCGGTGCTGGTGAACCCCATCGCCGCTCCCCCGTTGGACAATCCTCACCGGCTCGCGCTCGCCGCGGTTCGCGCCTATTACGGACTCGCAGACCGGCTCACCCCGGCCCTGTCCGCGGCGCTGCTCGGCAGCCGGAGCATTGCGGCCATCAACGGCCGGGCCATGGTCACCACCCGCGACCGCGAGCTGAAACGGTGGATCATCGGCGAGCACATCCGGCGTGCCCGCTGCTTCAGCGACCCGGCGGCGGTGCTCGAGACGTACCGGGCATCCGTGCAGAGCACGGTTCCCGATTTCGCGCAGAGCTACCGGGAGCCGGTTCTCGTCGTCGGCGGAGCGCTCGATCTGCTCAGCACGGTCGAGATGCAACGGTGCTTGGCCGATCAGCTGCCGAGAAGCAGTTTCTGGTTGATCACCGGTGTCGGGCACCTGATTCCCTATGAGGCGTGCGCGGCTGCCGCACAGCATTTTCAGCACTGGCAGCAGGCCACAATCTCGGCCGGCGCCCGTGATCGAGTCAGGTGATCGGTGCCCGGCCAGGCCCCAGCGCCGCGAAGGGATCGGTCACCTGGAACTTGTCGGCGGTGAATCGCCAGGTGCTCGGTGGACGCCCACCCCGCGCGCCCGATTCGGCATGCGTGCCGACCCGCTCGATCTGCCCGCGCCGACGCAGCACCCGGGACAGATTGGTGACATCGACGTCGTGGCCGAGCGCCGCCTCATAGATACCGCGCAGAGTCGCCATGGTGAACTCGGCAGGGGCCAGGGCAAATGCGATGTTCGTGTACGAGAACTTGCCGCGCAGCCGATCCAAGGCGCTCTCGACGACCCGGTGATGATCGAAGGCCATCTCGGGGAGGTCGGCTACGTCGATCCAGACCGCCTCCGGCACCAGCGGCTGTTCGTTGTCGCAGGGCACCAGGCCCAGGTAGGCGGTGGCGATCGTCCGCTCGAAAGGATCACGCTCCGGATCCGAGTAAGTGGCCAGCTGCTCGCGGTGTGCGAGCTCCGCCAGCCCGAGTTGGCCGGCCAGGTGCCGGCTCATCGCGTCTTCCATCGACTCGTCCACTTCGACCGGACCGCTGGGCAACGCAGGCTTGCCCGCAAAGGGCTCATGCTCACGGCTTCTGGCCAGCACCTGGAGTTTCGTGGTCGGCCCAGGATCGGCTCGAAGGACGACGGCGAGCACTTCGTGGCGGTACTTCGCCACACCGGCCTGATCTCGGAAAGGTGCCCTCTTCACGGAACGTATGTTACCGATCCAGCGTTCTCGGTTTATCGTCCGAAAGCCCACATTCCTTGAATCGGATAGTGAACCCGCTCGCGGTGTCGTTGTGAGAAAGATCCAGATGGAGGCGACACAGCACCGCAGCGATACAGCACAAACCGAGAGCCTGGCTATACGAGATCGACGAGGCGCCCGAGGGCAACGCGGCATTCACAAGTCGGTGAGCAAAAGGCTGGTTGACGAGAAGGCCGCATACCCTGGGAGGCATGTGCGGCCGATTCGCGTTGGATGCCAAGACCGATGACCTGGTTCGGGGCCTCTTCATACAGGAGCCTGCGCCCGAGGACTGGTGGCAGCAATGGCGAGGGTCCTACTCGATCGCACCCACCGACTCCGCGCCCATCGTCCGTGATCGCAGCGACGGCAGGACCCTCGAGCTCGTGCGGTGGGAGTGGCCGAAGCCTGCGTCCAGGCCGCGTGGCGCGCCGATCATCAACGCCCGGATGGAGAAGCTGGTTTCCGGGTTCTGGACGCCGGCGTTCACGGCGGCCCGCTGCGTCGTCCCGATGCGGGGGTATTACGAATGGACGGGCGAGAAGAACTTCAAGATTCCGCACTTCCTGCATGGGGACGACAAGATTCTCGCCGCCGCCGGGCTCACCTGGTCGATGGACCTCAAGGGCGAGCGCACCCGATGCTTCGTCGTCATCACCCGGCAGGCGCATGATGCACTCGGCGAGGTACACGACCGGATGCCTGCCTTCCTGACACCCGATGCCATGGACGCCTGGCTCGACCCGATCAAGCTCGACCAGCACGGACGACTCGAACTCCTCGGAACACTGGACGATTCATCGTCCACGATGGCGTCGACCATCAGACACCACATCGTCGACCGCCGGGTGAACAGCGTCCGCACGGTCGACCCGAATGACCCGACCCTCATCGAGCCCGCGGCGTAGGCGGTCCAATCAGTCAAAGCAGAAAAGACTCTCAAACCTCGGATCCGCCGATGTGCAAGCGCTAGATTCCGATCGAATAAAAGGTTCATGTGGTGTGCGCCACGGTAAAATATGTAGCTCGCTCCGGTCCACGTCCATACTGGCGAAGGAGCGTTGGTCACGCCGATGCAAGCTCGCGCACGATCGTCCCTTGCCGCCCCAGGTGAACCTCGATCACCCCAGCGCGTGCTAGACGCTCAAGCGTCTCCCAAGACGGGGTGACGTCACCTCGCTCCAACCTCGCGACCTGCGGCTGCTTCCATCCCATTTCGGCGGCGAAGGCCGTTTGCGTCAGGCCACACTCGGATCGGTACCGGACTACAGCGACACTCACTGCGCCTGCCAGCGCCAGCCTGTCCGCCTCCACGGCGTAGGCCCTATCCTTGGCAACACGCCCCTCTCGAACATCCTCATGCCTTCTCAGGTCTGACACTTTCATCAGTCACTCCTCCACCTCATCCAACCGTCGTTCCGCCAATCCACAAGCCTTCCTGAAACCCTTCACATCCGACTCAACTTCGGGCGCAAAGGCGCCGATAACCAGGACATTACCGATCTGTCGATACAAGGCTCGAGTGACGCTCCTGCCACCACGAGGCCTGAGTTCTCGAAGCCTCCGCGCGCCTCTCACCGCACTGCTGTGCGGATACGGGAGCTGCGGACCGGCGTTTGCCAGCTTGGCGATCGCATTGTCCACCGCGACTGCTTCTCGCGCATCCAGAGCTGAGTACTCTGTCTCAGCCTCCGGGTGCACCAGGACACCCCCACATGACGTGATTATAACAGGTGTGTTATCTGCAGGTCGAGAATTCCATCTCAGGTCTCGCGAGGACTCGTGTCGGCACGGCTCGACAGTGGTCGTCAGTGAAGGAGGGGCCACCGGCGCGCGGTGGCTGACGCCGACGGCAAGGCCGACGCGCAGTCGCAGACAAGCGCATTACTCTGATGCCGTAATCGTCATTTAACCAAGCGGCAATCGCCGCACACGAATCCTTTCGCTGTTCAGCGACACTATGGCTCCGGATCTCAGGTGATCGGAGATAGCTCCCAGATTCGCGGCCAAAACCTCGGCTATATCTGCCGCAGCGACCGCATTCGGAAGCCGCAGCAGAATCAACGAAGGCCGTGAAGTGTTCTGCCAGACAAGAAGATTAGTGAAGTCGGAGTCCTGGGAGACAACCACTAGTTCCTCACGACGCGCATATCCAAGAATCTCTTCGTCGGAAGCATCACGGAGACCCACATCCCGCACGTGCAATGACTGGATCCCAAAGCCGGCCAGATAGTCACAAATGCTCGGCGAGAGATTCTGATCGAGTAAAAGTTTCATGCGGTGTGGGCCAACGGCAAATATGTCTCCGCATCGAGTACGGCCGCTGCATATTCAAGCGAAGCGCGAATGTCTTCCGCCTCGAGGTCGGGATGCTCAGCGAGAATCTGCTCGGCCGGCATCCCTTGTGCAACCATTCGCACGATCGTCCGCACCGGGAATCGCATACCACGTATGGCCGGTTGGCCTCCCATGACGGCTGGGTCAATGGTGATTCTTTCGAACATACGACCTCCGGGACGGTAGCTGATGGCAGTCTCGCGTGTGGCAGGACTGGGATCTCTGCGTCACGCGCTGCCCGACTTTGCGCTTTGCGCAATTCTATGTGAACACCGAAGACCAGGACGCGTCGCGGATCCGGGCTAAGGTCGAGCTATGGGAGACGCCGATTCGGCTTCTGTTAGAGGCAACCTTGCGGACGCCGCATGAGGCATACAACGGTCGTGGTGATCGGGGCCGGGCAGGCGGGTCTTTCGGCCGGTTATCACCTGGAACGGCGCGGGTTCGGGTCCGCAGATGATGATTCAGCGGACCGCACCTTCGTGATATTGGACCAGAATCCTGCTCCCGGTGGCGCATGGCAGCATCGCTGGAAGTCACTGCGGATGGCGACGGTCAACGGCATCTTCGGCTTGCCGGGCTTCCCGACGCCTGAAATCGATCCCGATCAACCCAGCAAGGACGCGATACCCGCCTACTTCGCCGACTTCGAGCGGCGCAACCGGCTGCCGATCCTGCGCCCGGTGAGAGTCACATCTGTTACCCGCGCGGACGATGATCCCCGCGGCAAACTGATCGTCGAAACCGATCGAGGGCCTTGGCGCACCCGCGCATTCATCAACGCGACCGGCACGTGGAACAACCCTGTGTTACCCCACTACCCCGGCCAAAACACCTTCACAGGACGTCAGCTACATACCCGCGAGTACGTGTCTCTCGAGGAATTCGCGGGCCAGCGGGTGGCGATCGTCGGCGGCGGAATCTCGGCTATTCAGCAACTCGAGGAAATCTCGCGAGTGGCCACCACATTCTGGTTTACCCGCGAGGAACCGGTTTTTCGAGAGGGCCCGTTTCGTCCCGAAATCGAAGGACGCGAAGTCATCGCCAAGGCAACCAAGGCCGTCGAAGCCGGCGAACCGCCGGGCAGCATCGTGGCAAACACGGGATTGATGTGGTCGCCCTATGCGATCGCCGCTCAAGATCGCGGAGCGCTCGTCCGGCATCCGATGTTCGCCGCTATCGAGGCTGGCGGCGTACGCGAGGCGGATGGCTCATTCACACCGGTTGACGTCATCTTGTGGGCAACGGGATTCCGGCCCGATATCAGTCACCTTGATTCGCTGGGATTGAAGAACGAACGTGGCGGGATCCAGATGAAAGGCACCCAGGTCGCTGGGGAACCTCGCGTCCATCTGATCGGATACGGCCCCTCGCAATCAACCGTCGGGGCCAACCGGGCCGGACGCGATGCAGTCCGGACGCTCGTCCGCTACCTGGAGGCCTGAGCACAGGAGCCGGCGTGTCCTCGCGCGATACGCAAAGTATGAGCCGGGTTTCCAGATCGACGGCTGAGCACCTATCCGCACGGCGACTGGTCGGGCGCCCCCTCGGGGAATCGTCCATAGGTGACGATGTGACTGATGCTGAGCGCCTAGCCACACGGGGTTGAATCGAGTCGGACACTGACACATCGACGCAGTGTCCTTCGGTGGAACAACCCAATAGGGTCCGGCACCATCACGATGCCGGACCCCTTGTTCATGGCCTGAATCGACTACCTCGCGCCGGGGCCGCCAGCCATTCCGCCTCCCATGCCACCGCCCATCATCTGGTTGGTGAGCTCGCTCACCTGCTCTCCGTTGACGGTGACGGTTCCACCGTTGAGCGCGCCGGTGCCGTCGTAATCGAACGGCGACTGTGCGGTGATGTCGATGGTGCCGTCGTTGATCGTCAGGTCGCCGTTGCTGTCGATGGCGTCGGTGTCACCTTCACCCATCACGATGGTGAGGCTGCCGCCGTTGATGGTGACACTCAGTCCGCTCGTGATGATTGCCGAGGTCGAGGCGTTGATGCCGTCATCGGAGGCATTGAGGGTAATCGTGCCATCGTCGATAACGATGACCGGAGCCTCGATGCCCTCAACTGACTGGGTGATGTTGAGGGTGCCGCCGCCGATTGTGATCTGCTGCTCGGCTTTCACCGCGTCATCCCCGGTCGAGATGGTGATGTCGCCGCCGGTGATTGTGAGTTGTCCCATGCCCTGGTCGGTGTCGTTGCTGGATTTCATTCCGTCACCGGTCGCATCGATGGCTATGGTGCCACCGTTGATGGTCAGCGAGTCCGTGCCGCGGATTCCGTCGTCCACGCTGGTGACATTGATCGTGCCGGAGTCGATCGTCAGGTTGTCCTTGCCGACGATGCCATCCGCGAAATTCGCAGTGACGTTCAAGGTACCCGTTCCGCTGATAAACAGATCGTCGGACGAGTAGATGGCGCCGTCGATCTCTTCATCGCTGCGGGTCGCGGCGTCCGAGATCGTATTCGTGGTGCCATCGGCCAGTTCGATGGCGGTCAACTCGGCCTGATCGACCTGAATGGCGGCGCCGACGCTCGAATTGATCGTGGCATTCGACAAGATGATTCGCACGTCGCCGTCGGCGTTCACCGTCACCTGGCCCGTGGACGAGCCACTCAGCACATAGGTTCCCGTCTCTGTGATGGCCAGACCTTCATCGGTGAGCGTCACTTCGGTGGTCGGCAGCGCGCTCCAGTCCACGTCCGTGCTGTCCGTGGCGGCCGAGGTGGTCGTCGGTTCGGACGATGCATTGCTGGTGGTGGTTTCCGCCGTGGAGCCGGCTGCGGGACTCGCCGTGGACGAGGCGCTCTCGTCCGAGCCCACGGCTGTGCCGCAGCCCGTGAGCATCAGGATCGAGGCAATTAGTCCTGCGGCGATCTTGGTCGAGCGTCTCATCTGTGATCCTCCCATGGGCGTCCGCATGAGAGATAATCAACCGACTGACGCTGTGTGAACTCTGTGTGCCTGGTGTGCTCTTTGCATGAGACTGCGGCGCTTCAGTCATCTAGACGCAGGATCTCTCGTGGTGCTCTTCCTTGCATGCTCGAACTACCCACCGAATTCCGGGACGCTGCCACCGCGCGGGATCACGACACGTGCCGCGCATTGCGGGCGTTAGGCACAAAACCGCTGAAGCCACTGAAGAACGTAGTAATTTTGCTTGGGCAGCTCAGTTGCTGTCCTGCCGGAATACGGTGTCGACAGCGACCGCAGCGGCGATCACCAACGACCGCAACGAGCCTTCCAGTGGCCGGTGAATCTGCACGACGTAGTTGTCGGCCTTCGTGAACATTTCCTTGGCGAAACCGGCCCAGGTCCTGGTAATCCGGGCGATCTCAACGCCATCCGCATCCTGAATCCGGAAGTCCCACTCCTCGGTGTCTTCAAGTTGGATTGATCCCAAAATCTCATCGTTCGCCATCAGGCTGAACCGGACATAGCCAAGCTGCCCGATTTTCCTCTCCAGATTCACCGGGGAGAACCGGTCCATTAGACCCACTGCTCCCCGCACGATCCCACCGAGCATAGGCGTGTTCTCCTGCACAATCTCCCCGATCCGGGAGCCATCACCAGCCGAGACACTGAAGCTGGATTTGACGCTCTTCGCGGGGCGCACAAGCCTAAAGACCACCCGGTCGCCATGATCCAGAATCTCTAGCTTGCGAGCGCGGTTCCGCTCCGGTGTCACAGCCAGCGCCTTCCGCATGAGGTTTTCGCCGACTTGTCTGACCGCGCCGATCTGTAGGCCGTACTGGTCAAAGATCGAGTACTCCGCTTTGGCCTCGAACAGTTTGGGCTTTTGGTTGACCACCAGAATCGGCTCGGTGAACAGCGGACCCACGGGCGCCGAAATCTGTTGAGACTGTAGGCCGAGTGAAGCCACCTGCTCTTGCACCTTCAAGTTCATCGGCGCACCGGGAACAGGCGGGTCGGCGGCTCGCCGTCCCTGAGACATGACGTGCTCGGTCCATCTGTGCCCGTCCCACCACCGGAGCTCAAACCGGCGGAAAGGATCGGGATGCCACTGGCCCGCTGTCTGGCCTAACGGCACAAGCGTCGACGCTGTCCGATCTCGGTCGGATTGCCCTGACCGAGGGTCGTCGCGATTGAAGGTGGGCTCATAACCAAACCGATCCTGCGGGCCGGCAATTCCGCTCCCTCCGCGCATCGGCGCCGATCCGGGCTGGGTCCACTCCGGCCGTCCTGGTACAGCAGTTCCCGCAGTCATTTGTTCAGTCCAGCGGCTGCCGTCCCAGTACCGTTGAGTTCCATCCTTTTGCGGGTACCAACCTGCGGGCGCCGGTCCGGCCATGTGTACCTCTTTTGAGTCTGATATGAGTGCCGGATGCGTTCGACCACGCGTACCGGACGAGTAGTGCGGCTGATGGAATGCTAGCCGGATTCGTGTCCCTCTAGGCGGAGGGGCCAACGATGGATCTGGCGCCCGACGCCTGGGCGGTCGATTGGAGGCGAGCAATACACCCCGACCTGCGTCGGGTAGTAGCGCCTATCACACGCAACGAACGCGACCGGGCGAGATCAACAACGAGCATCGGCCGAGGCGTCTACTGGCTCGACCCCATGCACTTCACCACTGAACGGCGTCGTGATGACGGCATCCTCGAACGCGACTTCACAATCGCCGATGTGTCGACAGGTTCCTCGCTGCGGACTGGTGGCCCGTCCATTTCACCGTGAGCAGATCGTCATCTCTATGAGTCTGCAGGTCGCAGTCCAGTAAGGAGAGAACGATGTCAACCATTACCGCTCTTGAGAGCATCACCCTGGATGGCGTAATGCAAGCACCCGGTCGAGCCGACGAGGACACTCGACACGGATTCACCCAGGACGGCTGGAGCGCTGGCTGCGCTGAAGGCCCTTGATGGGTGTCGTCGTTCTTCGTAGCCACTATCGGGACTTGTATTCCCAGGCGTCGGTGAGCAGGTCGCGAACGAGTGCGGTGTCGGCATGAGAGAGGTCGACCTCGACGCAGGCCAGGCGTTTGCCCCAGAAGAACTCCGTGCAGACGTCACAGTGCTGGGCGGCGGCGGTGCGGATGCCGGGTTCGTCGAGCATGGCCCGTAACCGGTTCGGGGAAGGCAGGGTGGCGAAGATGCGGCCACCCACCCGAAAGGACGGGAAACCATGGTGATCCTGCTCGGTGGCACCCGGTAGCTCCAACGCCAATCCGCGGGCGGTGTCAGCGGAGACCATCAATCAGCCAGGGGGCTTTGGAAGTACCACGGATAACCTTCGGAGTCGCGGGCACCGTACTCGCGGACCCCGTAGACTGGCTGATCGGCGCCTCGACAATCTCGGCGCCCTGCTCGACGGCCTGGGTGTGATGAGCATCGACGGCGATCACGGCCATGCTGCTGACCACGCCCAGCTGGCGAGGCGATCCCGGTCAACTCGGCAAGCTGACCCACCCGCCATTCTCGGGTGTCACCTTCATCGCTGCCCGGCTCTGACTGCTGCATGTCCTCAACTCTAAAAGCGGACGTCACGTCCGTTTCAAGCCCACACCATCAAGATTCTTCGCGCTGGATCGCCCCGGTTCTGGTGGGGGTCTGATTCCCCGAGAGGATGATGGTCATGTCAACACCGAGGAAGTATCCGCAGGAGTTGCGCAAGCGGGCCATGCGGCTCGTGCAGGAGGCGCGGAAGGAGGACCCGGGTCTGTCGCCCAACGAAGCTATGACGCGGATCGGTCAGCGCATAGGTGTGAACGCCGATACCTTGCTGCGGACAGCACCACGAGTACGTACTATGGTACACACATCACTGATGAAGGGAAGAGAATGGACACCTCAGTGCAGGACCGGGCTGCCGCTCGCACCCAGAAGCTGCCGGGCGCGGAACTGACGCATCCCTTCGGGGAGGACTGGGAGGTATGGAAGGTCTGCGGCAAGGTGTTCATGTTGCAGACCCAGATCACCGGTGAGCCACTGGTGATCCTCAAGTCCACTCCCACGGATGCTCGGGTCTTGGAGCAGGCGCACGAGTCGATCACCCCCGGCTACCACATGAACAAGAAGCACTGGATCACTCTGACCCCCGGTGGCGACATCGACCCACGCTTCGTCGACGACCTCGTCACCGAGTCCTACCTCCTCGTTGTGGAGAACCTGCCCAAGAGCGAGAGGCCGGTCGACCCGGACACATTCGGCCAGCCCACGAACGGTAAGGCGAAGTGAGCACCTTGAGCGGGCAGCAGCTTCAACGCATCGCACGGCAGACTGCTGATTCTTTGCCCGAGGTGACATCCGGCTATCCCTTCACACCGCACTTGGCGGTGTACAAGGTCGCCGGGCATGTGTTTCTGATCGTCACAGAAGATCCTGACGAGCAGATCATCACGATCAAGACAGAGCCCGAGCATGCGGCCGCGCTGATCCGAGAACATGCATCGATCGAGCCTGGGCGCTATCTCGACAAACACCACTGGACGTCCATCGGAGCGGGAACCGGTATCACCGCGCCGCTGATCGACGATCTCGTGCGAGGGTCCTACGAGCTCGTCGTCGAGCAGATGAGCCGGTCCGACATCGACCGCATCCACAGGAAACTGGACGAGAAGTAGCGGCCCTTCTGGGCAAAGACCGAAAACCCAGAATGGTTGAAGGAAAGCTAGAGGAGGAAACTCATGAACTCAGGCGAAGCGTCATTGTTCGAGGTCGATGATGCCTCGCGTCCGCTCGCTGACCGCCTTCGTCCCCGCACGCTCGCGGAGGTCGTAGGGCAAGATCACCTGCTCGGCCCGGACGCACCCCTGGGCCGGATGGTGGCCCGGGGAGCCCTGGTTTCGAGCATCCTCTGGGGGCCTCCCGGCTGCGGGAAGACAACGATTGCCCGTCTCCTCGCGGATGCGACCGGGCTTGCCTTCGAACCGCTCTCCGCGACGTTCGCCGGGGTCGCCGACCTGCGAAAGGTGTTCACTAACGCGCAGAAGCGGCGTGAGGTCGGCCAGGGCACACTGCTGTTCGTGGACGAGGTGCACCGATTCAACCGGGCCCAGCAAGACTCCTTCCTCCCCTACGTGGAGGACGGCACGATCATCCTGATCGGCGCCACCACGGAGAACCCGAGCTTTGAACTCAACGGGGCGTTGCTGTCGCGCTGCCAAGTATTTGTGCTCAAACGCCTCGACGAGGACGCGCTCCTCACGCTCATCGACCGTGCCGAAACCCTCACAGGCCATACCTTGCCTCTGGACGCGGACGCCCGGCAGGCGCTCGTCGCGCTCGCCGACGGAGACGGCCGATACCTGCTGAATCTCGCCGAACAACTCCTCGCACTGCCCGTCGGAACCCAGCTGGACACGGCAGGGCTAGCAAAAGTAGTACAAAAGCGTGCGCCGTTATATGACAAGACGCAGGAGTCGCACTACAACCTCATCTCCGCTCTCCATAAGGCGATGCGTGGCTCCGACCCGGACGCGGCCCTGTACTGGCTGGCGAGGATGCTCGACGGCGGCGAAGATCCCCTCTACATCGCCCGCCGGCTGGTCCGGTTCGCAAACGAGGACATCGCCATGGCCGACCCGCAGGCCATCCACCAAGCCCTCGCCGCGTGGGACGTTTACGAGCGTCTCGGCTCCCCCGAAGGCGAACTCGCGATCGCTCAGGCGGTGGTCTACCTCGCCACCGCTCCGAAGTCGATCGCGGTATATCGTGGCCTGAACCGGGCCATGCGGGAAGCGAAGAACACCGGATCGCTGATGCCACCCGCACACATCCTCAACGCTCCCACCAGGCTGATGAAACAACTCGGCTACGGCAAGGGCTACGAGTACGACCCCGACACCCAAACCGGATTCTCCGGCGCGAACTACTTCCCCGATGGAGTGGAACGCACAGAGTTCTATGAACCGACCAGCAACGGGTACGAACGTGCCATCAGCGAACGCCTTGCCCACTGGCAAACCCTCCGCACACAACGAGCGCGACACTACGACCAGGCGCGCGGTACAACCCCGGCACCCCGAGGTGGGGACGGAGACGCAAAGTGACCCGCAAAGGCATCGCCAATGATCCCGAGCGCAAGGCTCGAATCACCCAAGCCGCGCTGGACCTCATCGCCGAGGGTGGAATCAAGGCAGCCACCCACAGAAAGATCGCTGCCGCCGCGGAGGTTCCACTCGGGTCAGTGACGTACCACTACACCTCGATGGACCATATTCTTGTCGAAGCGTTCACGTTGTTCGGCAATCAGCTCGATCCACGGTACGGAATTGCAGTCACATCAGCCCCCACACAAATGGATGCGAGGGACGTCCTCGTCGATGCCATCTGCGGGGAGCGTCGCGCCACACAGCGCGAACTTCGCCTGTTCCGTGAGATGTATGCCTACGGGTCGACCAGTCCTCGGGTACAGGACCTCGTGCGATCCTTTGAAGCGCGTTCGATCTCCGCCCTCAGCGTCCACTTCGCCGAGCCAGCAGCGCGCGCAATCGACGCCCTCGTCGAAGGATGGTGGATCTACCAATCATGGACGCCCGGCGGCCTTGACCCGCAGATGGTGCGCGACGCCATCGACGCGCTCGCGGACAAGTTCTCGATTAACGCGCCAACCGCACAGAACGCGGCGAACTAGCGCAAAACCGTGTCTCAGACTGAAACCACGTCGCACCTCTCCTAAACGCGGCGGCATCTTGGCGAAGTCTGCTGTAAGCGCAGCACCCATCCGGTTGATCGCCAAGACCTCCATGCGGGGGTCCCTGCAGAATCGCAGGGACTGGTTCCATGACACGCACAAGTTCAGCGACTGCTGGGCGGGCGCTTAACCGGGACCGCCCCGGCTGCTTGGTGCTTGGCGTGTTGTGAAGACGGACAAGGGGTTCCGCGCTCACCAGTCGGCGTAGGTAGTCGTATTCCGTATCGTCTAGATTGAGTGCCTTTGCGACGGCGTTGAGCACTTGGTCAGAGACGTTGCCGACGCAGCCTTGCTCAAGCCGCATGTAGTAATCGACGCTGACGCCAGCGAGCACCGCGACCTCTTCCCGGCGCAGGCCGGGTCGACGACGCGGAACCGCGGAGGCAGGCAAACCAACCTCCCACGGATCTATCGAGCGTCGCCTAGAAGTAAGAAAATCTCGCAGGTTACCGAGATCGGACATGCCACCCATTGTGCCGCACACCGTGGGCTGGTGGCGCCCCCAACCTAGCCCTCGGAGTCCTAGGTGGCCTGAGGCCAACCATATCCTTCCCCTCGCGACCTCGGCGATGTCTACGCCCGATGCGAACCCGATGAACGCCGTATCCTCAACCAAGCCCTCTTCGAACGCATCGAGATCGGCGACGAAGACCACGTTGACTACGTCCCCACAGATGCCGTCAGCGTGACGATTGCCCAGGCCAGGGCCATGCAGCCGCCCGATCTGGGCACAAAAACGAACTTGCCCCGTCCTTACACCTTGCACTCTCATCCCATCGGGCGATCCGGCGTCGTCGCAGGTCAGTAACCATTTCTCAGGAGCCCACCGAGCCATTGCCTACTCCGGTGCCGAGATTGACTGCCGCGATGCTGGACGAGGCAGAGCGCAGGTACGGCAACGGTGAGACACTGCGGGAGATCGCCTGTGACCTAGGCGTGAGTAGGCCGCGCCTTGCTGGGCGTCTGCGCGAGCGTGGGGTCACAATTCGTCGTCAGGCCCCATCGCCGCGGCAGGTGCTTGAGATGGCCCGCCGATACAAGCAAGGCGACTCGCTAGTCCAGGTCGGCGCGCGACTCGGGTTCAATGCGAGCACGGTGCGCACACACCTGCATCGCGCCGGGGTCTCCACGCGGGACACGCACGGGCGTTCCAAGCGATAGGGAAAAACCAGACCGCCCTACATCTGTCACGAAGTTTTCGAGTTCGTCGTATTAACCAGCAGCAAACACAATTTGCACCTACGCCAGTTTCTGCAATAAATACCCGTCGATAACATGAAGGGAATGCTCAACGTCTTCCAGCATCGAACTTAGTGTTTCAAGCGGCTCCGAAGTTGCAAAAATAATTTGCCGACTGGCACCCTCGCCGGACGCACGTCGCAGTAATGCTTTGAACGATAAATCTTTTGCGCTCTGTTGCTTTGGTTCATCGAATACAACGAGTCCCGGATGATTTGTGTCGAATTGTTCCCCGACCTCAAGCAAGCCGAGAAGATAAGCCCAGATCACGCGTACCGAATCCGATGCAGAAATATCCGCCTGAAGGTCGAAGTCATCTCGACGCGGCAGGTAATCATCATCACCTATCTGAACCATCTCATTACTAAAAGACCCAAAATCGTAAGCTCGCAACTGCTCAATAAACGAACGCTGTAGAGCCCGCAGCTTCTTCCGATCTAAGTCAGAGAGTTCATCCTTCGGCAACTCTTTCAGAGCCAACTTAACTGATGCAGCTTGCGCGGCGAGTCCTTCCAACTGAACCTGGAGTTCATCGAAGCGTTCAGCGACACTTTCGAGCTGCTGCAATCGGTCGCGAAGTTCAACGCGTTCGACCACGTCCTCGGCTGACAGGTTCCCAGGAGTCCCAGTGAGATCGTCCCGGAGAGCCTGTACCTGTAAGCTCAACGCGTCGCTTCGCTGTCGCAACGCGACCCATCGTTCACGTTTGGCAAGCGCCGCCTGTTCCGCGTCAGTCCGCATAGCGGTGAATAGATCAATCTGCTTCTTGATGTATTCGACACTTTCAGACGCGGTCATTGTCGGTACCTCGGTAGGTAGTAGAGAGGCCGGCAGGTGTTGGTGACACACAGGACAGTCGCTCGCCAACCGCTCTGTCACTGTTGACCCCAACGACTGCAGAATGACAATGTCCTGGTGCTGACGTAGGTCCTCGGTGAGCGATTCAATACGCTGAACGATCGACTGCACTTCGGTCTCGTCGCGAATAAGCTCCTCACGCAAAGCCAGATCCATCGCACGTACTCTCCGAGCCTCGTCGAGAGACTCAATAATCCGGGCCGACACGAACTCGTCACCATCTATACCCTCTGCCTCAGACGAATCGAGTCTCGCAAGTTCTGCAGTAGCGTTAGTGATGTACGTATCGAGTGATTGCCAAGCATCATTTCCAAGAGACACCGATACATCTGCGGGCCGTTTATCGTCGGGCCAGACGGTTTGCACCCGCTCTGGAAGCCCCGTGGCTTTAAGACCGCTTCCGCTCAGTGACTGTCCAAACGCAGACACCGCGACATGCCATTTGTTTCCCAGGTCGACTTCCTCCGCTCGCAGACGCTGGCGGGCCAGCTCGTGCTGGCCGACTTCTAGAGCAAGGAGGAATTCGACAGCACGCTTGCGCACCTCCGTAACACCGCTGAAAGCGGGCATCTGCGCTTGGATACCACCCCATCCTCGTCGTTGTTCAACGAACAACAACGGGAAGACTTGTTCCATGTAAAGCTGTGCTGTCCGACCCTCCCGTGCTGGCAGCTCGGGCATTGACCAGCCAATGAATGCAGCCAACCAAACATGGAAGCCTCTATCGTGAGAAGCTCCACCAGCTCGACCAACGTAGTAGTCATCAGCAGGCGTGTCAGAGCTAATATCGCCAAGTGCAGCATGCTGTACTCTTACAAGATTTGCCCCTACACTGTCGTCTACTACCCAGCGTGTAACAGTCGCGATTTCGCCGTCGAGACCCTCAATTTCTAGGGCTACATGAGAGGAGAGCACCGACGTTTCAGCTTTGGTCAAAGGATCATATATAAGGCGATCGCGCATTGCAGATGTGAGCGCACTGGTCGGCCGGGTAGTTATCATCCGTTCTAGGCCAAGGCAAAACAAAATACTTTGCACTGCGGTGGATTTGCCTCGTGAGTTCTCGGCACGCACGACCATTAGTCCATTACTAAACGGAATATCAGCACCGTAGAGACCTTGGCCGGTATGGACTCTCAGACGAAGGTGGCGAATTTTTAGAGTCATCGGGACCGCCATTCAAGTAGCCGCTCTATATCCTTGTTTGAGACTTTGCCGTTGACAACTGCCAACGCATCCACTTCACGTTCCAGCACGCCTGCTTCTCGAACTTCAAAGAGTGCCGCTCGTCCCGTTTCCGTCAGCTCAAACGGCCCAGAGTCAACACGCGAGAGTAAACCCAGCCCGACGGCAAGGTCGAGTGCACGATCGAGTGCTGGTTCAAAACGAACAAGCGGCATATCTAGAAGCCCGGTACCCACCTTGACGTTGGCTAACATTTCGATGCGCTTTGGGGATTGAAGAGCCCAGCTGAGGACGTGCATCGCTTTCAGCGTTGCCTTTCCTGCCCGACTCTTATCCACTATCAAGAGGCAGACCGCGATGCGACGTTCAGGACGAAAGTCTGGGGATATGGGGTCCGGGCGGGACGTGAAGTTCATGGGAGCATCGAGCCAGTCCAAAACCGCCTCGTCATCGGCAAACAGTTGTGAATTCTCAGTCACGGTGCCGCCTGAAACTCAAGGGGGCATCGCATCAACCATTCTCCAGCCTGACCGCGAGAGAGACGGTCCGCGTCTCCAGGCTTCAAACCTGCGACACAGGTTTGAAGTTGTTTGGAATAATCTTCCACAACCTGCATGACCCTGGCATGGGGCAGAGTAACCGCGAATCCGTTCTCGAATTCCAGAGATTCCTGCCTTAATCTCCTCTGAGCCTCTATCGCTTCTCGCGTCTGCGGTAGCGATCTCAATACTTCCATCATTTCTTCTTTAATAAGGAACCATCGAGTTAATGCATTGCGCATGACGTCGACGTTTGCGGCTGGATTGTAGCCCTGCAAAGTTTTCAGCTTCCTCGATAGTGTCGCCGTGAGATCTGGCTCACTCCCAACAAATATTTCGACTTGATCATCTGATACCGAGGGCTCCGGAAGGAGAACCTGAGCCGCAGCGTCACTCAACGCCGCTTGGTATTCTCCTTGATAATCCTTCGGTGTCTTAAGCGCTATAGAAAAGTTCGCCGAGATAAACGGTAGGCACCAGGACCGGATCTCCTGAGCGCGCTGGTTCGCGTATGCGACCAACTCAGTAGAATGATACTGGGGAACGATTAGGAAGTAGTGCTCGACAATAACGCCCGCGAGTAGTTTGAGGAGCTCGTCCTTGTTCTTCTTTAACTTAAGCGTGTCGCGATTAAGCTTGGTTCTCTGCTTGTCCGTGCGCGCTCTTAAGTTGAGCGAATCTTTGTCGGCATAACACTGATATACGATACCGTCAGTCGAGAAACCTTCGAGCCCCTTGTCGCCCCCTATATCAGCCGGAAAGTACCGCAACTTCTCTGGTGGGTACCGCCTCTGAAGCAGGCTCCAGACAAAAGCTTCAAAGTCGTCCCCGGAAGGCAGCGCGGGGATACCCAACAGCGGGTCGGACAAGGTCATGCCTCCACATCTCAGTCGACGCACGTGTCTGAGCCGTGGGCACCTGGGCTGCCCTTTGCAGTGGTTGACTCGTGCCACACAGTCAGCCGCTACAGGCTACTCCATCGCCAGCGCGGTAGGCGTCGGAAGGTCATTCCAGTGATCATCGGTCCGATGCCGTCTGCGTGCAGGGAGCGCGCTGCTTCCTCGCCCTGCGTCGAGCACCGCATCAGCAATCAAGGGCGTTCCAGTCATAGCTGCAGCATGCTGCAGCCCTGCTGCCATCCTGATCAGGAGCAGTGCCAGTCACCGAACGAAGCGATCGCGCCTACTCTCCGCTGGTCGGCACGACGTCGATCAGACCACTCATGACTGGACTTCTGCTGTGAGCAGGTCAGTTTTGGCGTGTGCTGCTGTGGTGGTGCTCCATTGTCGAGCTTCCTGGTGGCGGGCTCGGGCGAGCCAGATGAGGCTGGCGGGGCCGAGGGCGAGCATCTTGAAGGCATCCCAGATGCAGACAGCAGCGAGGACGTAGAGCCAGCCGGACCAGCCTTGGTCGATCAGTCCGGTGCAGGTGGCGGCGATCAGGAGGTATGGGACGGCGAGGAGCATCGCGAGGAGTCCGTACTTCATGCCGCGGCGGGTGCGGACCTTGCGGACGATGACGTTGCTGGGGCCGAAGCGTTGCAGGGCTCCGTGGCCTGCGGTGCTGATGGCGAGTCCGATGCGGAACATGGCGGTGTCCTCCTGTCGTTCTCGGCGGGCAGAGCACCTGTGGAGGACGTCCCAGGAGTCTCGTCCTGGTCGGTCGTGTCGTCGCGTCCGGCGACGGCGAAACGTTGAGAACCGCCTACTTCTACGGTAGCCCTTCTCCCGTCCTGGCGGAAGGGGCGTTCTCTGCATCTATATCGCGTACCTGCCTGGTATCGAGTTCGACAGGATGCGGGAGGTTGTCATGTCTGGTTTCGCAGATCAAGTACGCGGTGAGCGGGAGGCGCGGGTACTGCTGTCACTGCTGGCTCCCCCGGATGACCGGTTCACTGGGAGCATGCTCGCGCGGCTCGGTGGCGTGCAGACGATCGCCCTGCTGGACTCGGATGACCCGCATGATGCCGTGGATACGGCTCGGTTGGGTGTGTGGCGGGCCAGTCTGCGCCGTACCGCCGAGCACATGGATGTGTCGCGCGAGGTCGGGGCCCGTCTGGATGGGAAGTACACGACCCTGATCCCGGGCGATCAGGACTGGCCGACGGTGATGGACGATCTCGGGCCTCGCGCCCCCTACATTCTGTGGACGGAAGGTGCCGCCCGGTTGCTGAACTTCAGGCTCGACGACAAAGCGACCATCACCGGCGCCCGGGCTGCCAGTTCCTACGGGGTGAACGTAGCCCGGGAGCTGACAGACGAGCTTGCGCAAAATGGGCGCATCGTGATCGCAGGTGGCGCGTATGGGATCGAGGCTGAGGTGCACAGGCAGGCGCTCGCCCGGGACGGAGCAACGGTCGCAGTGCTGGCCGGCGGGATCGACCGGAACTATCCGCAGGGCAATGCCGACCTGCTCGACCGGGTGCGCCACGAAGGGGTCGTGGTTTCTGAGCAACCTCCGGGTGCCGTGCCGACGCGGGGAAGGTTCCTGGCCCGCAACCGTCTTCTCGCCGCTCTCTCCTCGGCCAGTGTTGTGGTCGAGCTGTCGGGGCAGTACCTGGACCGATCACGAGCGTGACGAGCACGGGCACGAACCTTCTGATCCAGGGTGGACAGGCACGGATGGTCACGAGCGCTCGCGATGTCGAAGCACTCATGGACCTCGTTGCCGACGCCCCTTCACCCTCGCCTGCACGATCGTTTCTCGGACCGGGGTGCGGCACGCTCGCAAACGCCAGGCCGTCAACCCGGCCGCGGCCTGTAGACCCCCGGCCGTCCTTTGTCATAGCCCAGGCCCGCGCCGCTGCGTTGTCCGGTTCCGTGGCTCCTGCTGACGGCGCTCGGGCCTGGTGAGGTGTTGCGCCTGTCGCAGTGCAGCGACAGCGCGGGTGGCGTCGATCTTCTGAACGTCATTGGATGGCTCCGGGCCCAGCGGCGCATCGGAGTCTATGCGATACCGGCCCCGGTACGCCATTGAGCCGCCTGCTTCTCCTCGGCAGGTTGGCTCCCCAGGTGCGCCGCACCACGGTTGCCGGTCAGTGAGCGCGGTGTCGAGCACGGCGGTGGTGCGCTGCTCAATGACTTCTTCCCGCTCGTCCAATGCCTGGCGCATGTCCTCCTGCATGGGGCCGGCGGCGTACGGGACAAGCCCCGCGATCAGCCGTGCTGGTCTCCGGGTGCGTCCCGATCCTGCGGGTCGGGTGGTGGCGCGTTCGACCCGGTGATGCAGGACGGAAGCAATGTCGTCGGCATCCGACAGATCACGAGCGGCGACCAGTCGCGGCAGCAGCGTGGCGTAGCGGTCGTGCTGCGCGGTCTGGGCGATGGATTCGTACTCGGCGGCGAGTTGGCCGATGTTGCCCCAGTATTCCTGCTCGGCGGTGGTGCTCTCGTGCGCGGACAGTTCCGCACCGACGTGGTGGAGGACACCATAGAGAACGGTGCGGGCGGTCGCGTCGGGGTTGTCGGAGGGGTGTGGGGCGACGTGGGCGTCGTCGGGATGCTTGGTGACGACATAGGCCATGTTGCTGTCTCTGCCGCGAGTCATCGCGACGTAGAAGTTCTCCCTCGTGGTCTGCTCGGTCACGAGCGTGTGCGCCGTATCGACGGTGATGCCCTGGGCTCGATGCCCGGTGATCGCATACCCCAGCTCGACCTGCTCGGCCACATACCCCGCTGGCAGCACGACCGCTGAGCCGCGCCCACCTGACTCGTCCGCGGGCTGAACAGTGAGCGTGCCGTCATCATGGACATCGAGGACGGTGTAACGGTCACCGTTACGCACCCACCCGCGACCATCACTGGTGCGCAGGTGCCGGTCGTTCCGACGCGTGATCACCACATCACCTGCCGCCACGCTCGTACCGTCGTGCAGGGCGGCCTCGGTGGCGCCGGTGATGGTGCCGTCGAGAATCAGATCCGCCCGCGCCCTCGCGTTCAACGCAGTGACCTGGTCACGGGACTCGGCGACCAGGATCGACGCGAGCCCGGCCTGGGAGTCGGTGCGCCAGGCGGTGTAGGCGGCATCGAGCATGACGTCGGCGTCCCCGTCGGTGATGCGGCCGTTCTCGGCGAGAGTGTCGATGGCGTCGGTGCGGCCGTGCCGCAGCTGCAATGACGTCGTCCGCTCCCAGTCGTGCGTGAACCGGTGGATGTCGACCAGCTCGGGGGCGTCGTCGCGGTCGTGGACGAGCATCCCGAACGCCCCGCCCGCGTCCACCGCCTGCAACTGCCCCCAGTCGCCCACCAGCAGCACCTTCGCTCCGGCATCCTCGGCAACAGCGGTGATCCGGTCGAGCGACGCAGTGCCGGCCAACGATGATTCGTCGATGATCACCAGCTGCCCACGTTGGAACCCGGCGCTGCCGGTCTGGTGAAGTTGCCACCACTTCGCCGTGTTGAACGTGGCGATGCCAAGGTCTTCCCCGAGCACCTGCGCGGCGGCCTCCGAAGGGGCCAACCCGACGACACTGCCGGGCTCGTGTTCGGTCTCCCACGCCCGTCGCAGCCCGGACATCGCCGTGGTCTTACCCGCACCGGCAGGGCCGACCAGCACATCCACCACCCGGCCGGACACGGCGATCCTTGTGAGGGCGTCGACCTGATCCTCGCCGAGCATGCGGCCTTTGGCATCCGGCTTTGCCGTGACCCGCTCCACCGTCGCGAGCCGGATCGTGGGCGCAGTGGTGGTGTGGGAGCGTTCCAGGAGGCGGTCTTCGGCGCGGAGGAGGTCTTCGGTGAAGAACACCGTCGATCCAGCGGGCCGGAACCGGGACGACCCATCCGCACGCTGGAACAGGACAGGGCTCGATGCGAGTTCGCCTGGCGTCAACCGCAAAGATGCGCGTTCGGCGGCGTCGGTGATGAGGGCGGTGACGGCTTCGCGGTCTTCCATCGACGCGAACCGGACACCCATGAGCTGCCGGGATGCCTCGGCATGCAGGTTCCACCGGCGCCACGTCGACCGCTTCTCACCCACCACCTCCACCACCGCCCGCCCCAGGTCGGTGACCGTGTCCAACGGGACGTCATCGGCACGGAGCAGTGTCGGGGCCTGATCGCGGCGGGTGTGGCGGATAGCCCACCCGGTCGCGTCCTCACCGAGCAGGCGGCCGGCGGTGTCACGCCACGTCTTCGTGAGGTCGGCCAGGGAGCGAACCTGCTTCTTCGGACGGGTTGACAGTGTCGCCTGCGCCCTGAGTTTCAGCACCGTCCGAGAGGACGGTTCCCGGCCGTGCTTGGTGCGGTAGCCGGCGATGAGGCGATCCTTCTCCGCCTCGATCTCCCGCGACCGAGACGAGAACGCACCGATCAGCTCCTCAGGCACCGGGGCCAGCTCCCACACCGGGTTCCGATCCCGACCTCGCTGCCGGGTCTCCCAGCCGAGGCCGAACAAGGCAGTGATCCGGTCGGCCAGGGCCGCGTTGTAGAACTCCGAGACCGCGACCGTCGCCGCGTGCATCGGACGGCCGGCAAGCGTCCGCCATTTTTCGTCTTGGACGGTGAAGACCTTGTTCGAGATGACCACATGTGTGTGCAGCTGCGGTCGCCAGCGCGGGAGTCGTAGTGATCGAACGCGGTCGCCATGACACCGGCGACATCGGCCTGCACGACCGCACCCTCCGGCCCCTCCGACCCCACCCGGGTGCTCGCCACCTCCCGCTCCATGAAATCCAGCACCTCGGCTACGGCGTCGTGGTGGGCGTCGGCGATCAACGCCTGCGTGCCGGCGTCGGCGACGCCCACAGCACCGACACCGACTTCGGTACCGAGAACGTGTAATCGAACCCCGCCACCGCACGCCGCGTCCCCTTCTGAGCTTCCTCTGCCTCGATCGCCTCGACCTGCGCGGCACGCTCCACCGGCCCCAGGGTCGGATCGAGGGCGGCGGTGCGTTTCTCGACCCGTTCCGCGACCGACGCGAACGTCCGGTACGCTCACCCAGCGGGTCGCCGGTGATCGGGTCGCGGCCCATCCCGACCAGCAACTGCAACTGCGTCTCCGACACCCGGCCACCCTGTTCAAGTTCCCCCTGCCCGAGCAGCTGAAGGCCGGAGCCGAGCCAGAAGCCGGGAGGTGTTCCCTCCTCCGAGTAGTACCTCGTCAACGGCGTCGACAGCGAACGGACGCCATCGCCGGCAGCGACGGTGCGCAGCAGATACTCATACCCGTCGCCCGCCGACATCACCCGCATCGAAACCGTCATGGTCAACACGTGGGCGACGCTGACACCATCTCGGGCGGTGCTTACGTCTCAACGGGGTCCTTCGTCACCGAGGGCATGGTCGTCGCGCCGTGCTCGATGCACACCCTGGCCGAGATCGCCACCGGGGTCTCGTCCTCGCTGGTGACCCGGGCGGCCGACGTCATCCTCAAGGAACGCCGCCCCCTGGTGCTGATGACCCGCGAGGCGCCACTGTCGCTGATCCACCTGCGCAACATGACGACGGTCACCGAGGCCGGAGCCACGGTGTTCCCACCGGCACCGGGCTTCTACTCGGGCCCGGCCACCATCGAGGACCTGGTGGATCACACGGTCGGCCGGGTGCTCGACCAGTTCGGCATCCACGCCGACGTGTACCCCCGCTGGACCGGTGGCACACGTCGGGTGCACCGGCAGCACCAGGGCGGCCAGGACGATGGGGGCCAGGATGGCTGAGCCCAGGATGGATAAACACTGCGTCGAGCCGCTTCCCGACGGTGACCTCCTACCTGACGAGCCATCACGTGATGCCACTGGCCACCGCGGCCAACGGCGAGCTGTGGACAGCCAACCTGTTCTACTGCTTCGACGAGGGCCGGATCCGGCTCCTCTTCTACACCAGCCCGGACACCCGGCACGGCCGGCTCCCTCTGGCCGAGCCAAGGGTGGCGGCGACCAGCAGCGCGACATCTCACGGTTGTCCGGCATCCAGCTCGAGGGCCGGGCGCTGATGCTGGCCGGGCCGGACGCCGAGAATGCGCGCAGGATCTTCGCCGAGCGCTTTCCCGACGTCGGGGCGAATCCTTCCCCGATCTGGGAGCTGCAACCCGAGAGTATCGCGCTGACCGACAACTCGATCAGTTTCGGCCATCGGGTGCACTGGCCTCGGTAGCCGCGGCGTCGAGGATCGCCGCGGCAGCGGTGTCGAAGCCGCGGTTGCGCGACCCATCGGACAGCCAGGCCATGTGCGGGGTGATCTCGATCGCGGCGACGTCGGCGGCGGGCTCGGCTCCCCAGTCCGGCGGCTCATTGGCCAGGACGTCGAGGACGGCCCCGCGCAGCTGCCGGACTCCACGGCCTGCCGCAGGGCGGCGGTGTCGACCAGCCCGCCCCTGCCGGTGTTGACGATCGCAGAGTCGGGCTTCATCTGTGCCAGCAGGTCGGAGTCCACGAGGTGGCGGGTCTGATCGGTGAGGGCCACATGGAGTGACAGGACGTCGGTCTGCCGGGCCACCTCCTCGATCGTGGGAAGACTGCTGACGTCGGCGGCCTCGGGATAACGCGAGACGTCGGAGCGGTTCCACACCACGACGCGCATGCCCAGCCCGACAAGCATCGGAACCATCCGGCGGGCGACCTCTCCGAAGCCGGCCAGACCGACGGTGGTCTCGGAGAGCATCCGCATATGGGTGCGCCCGACATCCCACGCGTGGGCCCGGGTGTCGGCGGTGGCGCGGGGCAGGTCCTTGGCCAGGGTGAGGATGGCGGTCAGCGCATACTCGGCCACCTCGTCGGCGTTGTAGCCCTTGGCATTGCCCACAGCGATGCCGCGGGCCCGGGCGGCGTCGACATCGATGTGGTCCTGACCCACCGAGGGTGTGGAGATGACGCGCAGGTCCGGGTAGCGGTCCATCGTGGCGGCGTCGATGGGCGAAGCCGGGGGCGCCATGATGCCCACCACGTCCAAGGGATCGACGAGACCCCCGTCGTCAAGGACATTCCCGCCCAGATCGACGAGGCGCAGCTCCGGGCGATGCTCGGCGAACCGGGGGGCGAGCCGGGGGGCGAGCCGGGGGAACTGCTCGACGGACATCGGATTGGGGAACAGCAGAACAACTCGTCGAATCGGCACCGGATCATCGTAGATCCCCCTGTCGGGCGCCCCCGATAACCGATCCGACAACGATCACCCTGCACCCATCATGATTCCGGATCGAGGCCGGCGTCATGAATGAGCAGGGCTGCCTGAACCCGGTTCGTGGTCCCCGTCTTGGCAAGAATGCTGGAGACGTGCGCTTTGACGGTCGGCACCCCCATATAGAGCCGCTGGGCGATGGCGGCATTGGAATCGCCCTGGGCCAGGCGCACAGCGACCTCCCGCTCCCGCGAGGTGAGGCGGTCCAGGCGGCTGCGGGCGCCCCGCCGGCCGGGATCCCCCACTCCACCTGAACCGCTGATTCCAAGGGCCTTGACGACGGCCCGCGTCACTCCCGGTGACAGCACCGAGTCCCCGGCGGCGACGGCGTGGACGGCGCGCACGATCTCAGCCGGCGGGCTGTCCTTGACGATATAGCCGGCCGCCCCGGCGGCCAGAGCACGCAGCACGAGCTCATCCTCGGCATAGGTCGTCAGGATGAGGACGTCGGTTGCGGCACCGCTGCCTGTGATCTTCCGGGTGGCCTCGATGCCGTCCAGCACGGGCATCCGCACATCCATCAGCACGACGTCGACGCCTCCCGCGCCGACGGCCTCCACGGCTGCCCGCCCGTCCCCGGCCTGCCCGACGACATGAAGGTCATCTCTGCCGCCCAGCATCAGCGACAGGCCGGAGCGCACCAACGCGTCGTCGTCCACCAGAAGCACCCGCACCGGCGTGTCAGTCATGATCGCTGCTCATCGGTCGCCTCCGAGGTAAGAGGTAGCTCCGCACAGACCCGGAATCCGCCTCCTGGTGCGGATCCGTACTCCAGTCTCCCGTGCAGGGCGGCCGCCCTTTCCGACAGACCGAGAAGTCCCACCCCGCCGCCCGACGGCGGCTCCTCCTGGCGTGGGGCCCGTTCATTCTCCACGAGGATGCTCAGGTGCAGGTCGTCACTCACGGCGAGCGCCACCCGGACGGGGGCGCCGGGAGCGTGCTTGCCCGCATTGGTGAGGCCCTCCTGGACAATCCGGTACGCCGCGATGCCGCACTGGGATCCGGCCCGGTCGAGATCCACTCCATCAGCGCTGAAGCTGACGTCGCCACCGGCATGGCGGACCCGATCGATGAGTCCGGCGACGTCGCGCAGCCGGGGGGCCGGTGCCCTGGCGGGATCCTCGGGCTCCTCCCGTAGCGCCCGGATCGCGGTGCGCAGCTCGTCGAGCCCGTCGTGCACGGTCTCGCGGATCACTCGGGCCGATGTGGCGATCTCCTCAGGCCGCGCATCAGGGCGCATCTCCAGTGCCCCGGCATGGATACCGAGCACCGCGAATCTGTAGGACAGGACGTCGTGCATGTCGCGGGCGATCCTGCGCCGCTCGGCGGCACGAGCCCGATCGACCGCCTCGACCCGCTCCTCATCGGCCCGGTCCAACCGCTCGACGAGCGTGGCGAGGAGCTGACGGCGGGCCCTCAGATACATTCCCCATCCGGTGAACGACAGCGTCAGCACGAGGGTGACGACGATCCACGGGGCCTTCGGCGTATCGGGGCTCCCGTACAGGGCGAGATTAGGCCAGGCCGCAAGCGAGAAGAGGACGGAGAGGCCGACAGCCTCCGGCGCCCGGCGGTATTCGGCGACGGTGAATACGGCCACCATGGCCAGACCGCTGATCAACGTGGTGAACGTCGACGCCACCAGAACATAGGCGGCGAAATACAGGGGAAATCGCCGTCGCCACCACAGGAGAGCAAATCCGAGGACAGCCAGTCCAGCGTCCATGACATTCAACGCCATCGGTTTCCGCGCGATACCGGGAAACAGCGATCCTGCGACCACGAGACCGAATACGAGCGCGAGGACCGTCATCACGACGTTGGAGGCCACGTCGCGGGCCCGCGACCGCACTACCGGGGGTTGCTCCATAGGGCGTCACGATACCGGCGCCGTCCAATCGATGAGCCCGGATCCACTGGTCCTCTCCACATCCCGTACCAAGGTATGAGTGAACGCATCCGAAAGTATGGGTGAACAAAGACTCATGACGAATTCACCTTCATTCTCGCCAAGGCCAGACTGTGACATATTCACAGTCAACGACAGGAGAGAAACCATGATTAGCAGCGCTGAATACGCGGGAGCCTATGCGACCGAGCTCGAGGCAGCGACCGCAGGTGACAGGACCGCAGGCGGGATCAGCCAGAAGGTACTGTTCCGCCACCGCGGAACCATCGAACTGACCCCCGACCAGCTGGTGCTGAACGACTGGTCCGTCGGCAGGCCCCTCCGGCTCCCCCGATCGGCGGTTCTGGGGATCACCCGCACCTACACCGATCTGTACGGGCGCTTCATCGGCGGCCTCCTGAACTCCGGGAAGCCCCTGATCGTGGACACGACCGAGGGTCGCCTCTACCTGCTCATCGACCACAGGGGATTCATGGAGACCAATCGGAACAAGGCCTGGGAAGAGGCCATCCGAGCATGGCTGGCCTGAGGTGTCGGGTTAACCCGTCCCCGGTTCACCGGACAGCCGCAATGGCAGGACGCCGCCCGGACGGTTGGCTTCAGGTATGAGCTCGTTCACCCCGCAGATCACCGTCGCACTGGCCATTCTGATGGCCGCGCTGGGCTCCTTCGGCCTGGCCGCCGGATCGGTGGTTCAGCACAGCTCGGTTCAGCACAGTTCCGTCCAGCACAGCTCGGTCGCCGTTGGCCGGTCCGACGAGGGCTTGATGTCCCTGCGTCAGCTCGCCGGCCTGCTGACCGACCGACGCTGGCTGGCGGGAATGGCGATCATCATCGCCGGAACCGCGCTCAACATCGCGGCGATCTTCCTGGCCCCGGTCTCGGTGGTCCAGCCGGTCGGGGTGCTGGCCGTCGTCTGGTCGGTGCTGCTGACCGCTCGCATCGACGGCGCACGTCCCCGTCCTCCTCGCACCCGAAAACTCGTCTGGGCCGCGATTCTCGTGACGATCGCCGGTCTGGCCGGATTCACCGCCCTGTCCGCGGCCACGCGGGCGCACCGCAGCCTCCGGATCTGGGCCATGCCGGCGTCGTCGCCGCGGCGTCCGGCGTCGTCGGCCTGACCTTGGCGGCGTCCCACCGGCTGGCCCGCCCCCGCGACAGAGCCCTGATGCTGGCCACCGCAGGGGCCCTCTTCTACGGCCTCACCGCAGCCTTGGTGAAGCTCGTCTCCGCCTGCTGACCGGCGGGCATGCGATCACCTCGGCCCCGGTGCTGCTCACCGCCGCGGCCATCGCCGGGGCCGCGGTGATCGGGGTGCTCATCGTCCAGCAGGCCTGCGCGGCCGGCCGGGCGGAGGTGACCGTCGGGGCCCTGACCACCATCGATCCGATCGTGGCGGTCGTCTTCGGGATGGTCGCCCTCGGCGAGGGCGCCAGTGCCGGGGCCCCGGTCATCGCGGGCATGGCCGTCTGCGGCGCGGTGGCGGCCCTCGGTGTCGCCGCTCTCTCACGGTTTCAGCCGCCCCACTCCCCCCGTCCACACTCCTCCGGAGGTTCCCATGATCACCCGTCCTCGTCACCATGACCTGTGCGTCGCAGTCGTCTCCGACTACTCCCTGGCCCATCTCGGCGGCGCCGAGAACGCCTACGCCGACCAGGTCCGAGCGCTGTCGGGAGTGGCCGACGTGCTGGCGGTCAGCCCGCCCAGCGGGCGACTCGAACGGCTCGGGGAGCACGACGGCGTCACCACGTTCCCGATCAGCGCCGCGCTCACCCTGCCCGGACTGGGCCTGCCGGTGATCCGCAACACCGAACGGCTGCGGGCCCGGCTGCGACAAGCGTTCAATGTCCGCAACGTCGACGTCGTCCACTCCGAGTTCGGGCTGGCGGCCGCCGCCATCGCGGTCGCAAAAGAGCTGGGCATCCCCACCGTCGAGACCGTGCACACCTTCTTCTGGCAGACCCGGGCGCCGGTGCAGACCCTCCTGGCGCACGCCGTACCGCGGTTCCATCGTGCCGTCACCGGCCTGGAGCCCACCGCTGACATCCTCGCGGAGCGCCGCGGCGACTCGGCGCTGCGCAACATGACGCTGACCCTGGCTCGCCGGGTCGACCGGGTGATCTCCCCCTCGGCCCACCAGGCTGTGAGGCTGCGGTGGGCAGGGTTGCCGAAGGTGGACGTCGTGCCCAACTCGGCTCCCGCGAATCCGGCTGCCGAGCCCCTGACAAGGGTCGCCGGGCCGCTGCGGGTGCTGTGGATCGGCCGCTTCACCCCCGAGAAGCGCGTCGTGGCGTTCGTCGAGGCTGCACTGAAGGCGCTGGACGCCGTCGGACCCGACAACCTCCGGGTGGACATGGTGGGCACCGGCCCGCAGTTCTGCCAGGTGGCGCGGATGGTCGACGAGCGGCCCGGAATCCATCTGGCGGGGGCCCTGCCGAATCACCTGATCCCGGCCCGCCTGAGGCGCAATCACGTCACGGTGCTGAGCTCGATCGGCTGGGACAACCAGCCGATGACGGTGGCCGAGTCCGTCACCGCGCTGCGCGGCGTCATCTGGTGCGACCCGGCCCTGGCTGAGGGCCTAGTCGCCACCAAGGGGCTGCCGGGGGCCGGGATGCCCGCCTTCGAGGACCAGGGCCCAGGGAAGCCGATCTCCGGACAGCCGGGCATCGATCTGGCGAGCATCCTCGCTGGGCTGGCGCTGTCCCCCGGGCCGGTGATCGAAGCCTCACGCCGCGCCATGAGCGCCCGCGACCTGTTCACCGCCGGTCACTTCACTTCATCTGTTCTGGACGTCTACCGCCGGGCCGGCGTCCGCGACTGCACTGACATCCGCAGCTGCGCTGATGCACCCATCACGAGCCCGACAGAACTGGAGAACGCATCATGAGGATCCTCATCGGAACCGACACCTACCCGCCTACCGTCAACGGCGCCGCGCAGTTCACCCGGAGTCTGGCCCGCGGCCTGGCGGCCCGCGGGCACCAGGTGCACCTGGCCTGCCCCTCCCCCGTCGGCACACCGGGTGAGCTGATCGACGACGCCGGCGTCGTCGTCCACCGCTTCCGCTCCTTCCGCTACGCCGGATACCGAGACTTCCCGGTGACCCGGCCGACCGGCATCCGTGCCGCGGCGGGAAGGCTCCTGGACGACGTCCGTCCCGACGCCGTCCACGTCCAGAGCGGCTTCTTCCTCGGTCGGGCACTGGTCGTCGAGGCCAGGCGCCGCGGCATCGGCATCGTGGCCACCAACCACCTCATGCCCGAGAACGTGCTCGACCATCTGCCCTGTCCCGAGATGCTGCGCCCGGCGGTCGCCAAGGCGCTGTGGCGCGACGTGAGGCGGGTCTACCTGCAGGCCGACGCCGTCACCTCGCCGACTCAGAAGGCGGTCGACCTCATGTACGCCGACACCGGGATCGACGGACTGGCGGTCTCCAACGGGGTCGATCTGGACCGCTACCGGCGGATCCCCCGGGTGATGTCCGGGGACCCGGTGGTGCTGTTCGTCGGCCGACTGGATCCGGAGAAGCATCTGGAGGACATCATCGCCGCGATGGCCCTGCTGCCCGATGACGTGCCGGGGCGCCTGGACACCGTCGGAGCCGGATCGGCACGTACCGAGTGGGAGCGACTGGCCGCCGACCTGGATCTGGGCCCCGACCGGGTGCGCTTCCTGGGCAAGGTGTCCGACGCCGAGCTGCTGAAGGCCTACGGCCGGGCGAGCGTGTTCGCCATGCCCGGCACCGCCGAACTGCAGTCCCTGGTGACCCTGGAGGCGATGGCCACCGGGATGCCGGTGGTGGCCGCCGACGCGATGGCCCTGCCCCATCTGGTGCACCACGGCGACAACGGGTTCCTCTACACCCCCGGTGACGCCACAGCCCTGGCCGGGCACCTGACCCAGCTGCTGAGCAACGCCGGGCTGCGCCACAGGATGGCCGAGGCGGGACGGCACATTGTGGAAGCGCACGGTTTCGCCCGCACTCTCGACACCTTCGAGTGGCTCTACGAGCAGGTCCGCCGCCCCACCCCGCGGGCCTCCCGGGTGGCGCGCCGCCAGATCACGGCGCTCACCGCCCTGTTCACCAAAACCACCATCGACGACGAGGAGAAGGTCACCATCGAGGCCGCCGAGCCCGTCGCCACGATCCTCGACACCGCCGCGAAAACGAAGAACGTCAACGCCCGAACCCCATCCCGCATTGAAGCGGGGCAAGGTTCGAACGTTGCCGATTATGTGGAGCATAGGGGATTTGAACCCCTGACCTCTTCCATGCCATGGAAGCGCGCTACCAACTGCGCCAATGCCCCAGATTTCTGGCATCACCACTCTCGCGGCGACCAGAGAAACACTAGCGCACCGCTTCAAGCCGCGCCAAATTCAGACAACGCGACACATCTCCCTCGGCCAATGCCGGTCACGGCACGATGGATAGTTGCGGCGATAACAACTTCGCGTTTGGCCGTCGCATCGGACAGGTACCCAGCGCGTGGTTTCACAGCCGGACGATCAGGCCCGGAGGCCGCGGACGCCGCCTGAGCCCCACCAGACTCGGGTCCGCTGATATAGCGAACACATGCAACTGCGGCAGCCGAAGCCATCACGCCCCGGCTACCCTGATGGCGTGAGCTTGCGCATTGAATCGCTATCGTCCGCAACCGCGATCGGGCTGATGGCAGGAGCCGCCGCAGACGCCGTCTTCGGGGATCCGAAGCGGCATCACCCGGTTGCCTGGTTCGGCAGTTGGGCGTTGTGGCTGGAGAAGCACCTGTACCAAGACTCGATCGGCCGCGGAGCACTGTTCACGGCGACCGCGCTTGCACCCGTAGCAGCCATTGGGCTCGCGGCCGACCGTCTCACTCGCAACCACCCGCTGGCGCGTGCGGCGCTCACCGCCACCGCAACCTGGGCGGTCCTCGGCGGGCACAACCTCGCTTCCGAAGGCGAGCAGATGGCCGACGATCTGGCGGACGACGATATTCCAGCAGCTCGGGACCGGCTCACCCACCTGTGCAGCCGCAACCCCGAAGACCTGGACGCTGCCGAACTGGCCAGAGGCACCGTCGAATCGCTCGCCGAGAACACCTCGGACGCCGTGGTCTGCTCACTGTTCTGGGGATCGGCCGCAGGAATTCTGGGGCTGCTGCTGCATCGGGCCATCAACACCTTGGACGCGATGGTTGGCTATCACAATCCGCGGTACGAGAACTTCGGCAAGGCCTCTGCGATCGTGGACGACGTGGCCGCCTATATTCCGGCCAGGCTGTCGGGTGCGATCTCCAGCGCATTGGCTCCCACCATCGGCGGCAGCGCGCCGAACGCGTGGCGGGTCATGATGCGCGATGCCCGCAACCACCCCAGCCCCAACGGCGGCTGGTGCGAGGCGGCCTGGGCGGGAGCCCTCGGCACCCACCTGGGTGGTGCGTCCGACTATCACGGACGCGTAGAGGAGCGTCCTGCGCTCGGCGATCCCGGTACCCCGGCGCCAGATGTACGGACGATCAGGCGGGCGTCCACACTTGTCAGCGCGGTCACAGCAGCGTCCGCAGGCATCGCCGCGACGATGACAATCGTGACCGGGCTGGTGACGAAAAGAAGAACTCGCTAGTCGCTGAGCAGGAGCCCCTCGGCTTGCTGGTTCCAGCTGACCAGCTTCCAATAGCCCTCGGTGCGGGCACCGAGCACCGTCCAGCCGCAGTTCGACATGCCCGCCAGGCTCGTGGAGGATTCGTAGTCCCAGCCGAGCACGCCTGCGGTTCCCATCCTGATCGCCAATCCGTGGCTGGCCACCACGACGGTCTGACCGGGGTGCTTCGCGGCGATCTCGCGCAAGGCCTCGGAGATACGCACTGCCACCTCGGTGCAGGTCTCCCCCGTCGGTGAGCGCCGCACGTCACGTCCCTCGGCGAGCCCGGCAACAAAGTCCGGGTTCTCGCGATAGATGTCGTCTGCGAGCATGCCTTCCCAGGAACCGACGTTGACCTCTTCGAGGCGGACATCGCTCGTGATGGGCAGGTCGACCCGACGGGCCAACGCCTCAGCAGTGACATGGGCCCGATGCAGCGGGGAGGCATAGATCGCGTCAATCGGCAGCTTCGACAAAGGCTCCGCAGCGATCTCGGCCTGCTTGAGCCCCACCTCGTTCAGCGGCACATCGAGCTGCCCCTGAAATCGATGTTCTACGTTGTAGGCGGTCTGCCCGTGCCGCCACAAGATGATGTGAGTGCGTGCGTCGGCCACTACGCGTCGCCCTCCGCATCCTCAGCCGGCTGATCGCGATGGCCGGTGGGTGACAGGACCTCTTCCAGGCCGTCGCGCTCGGCGAACGACTGCCGGGTCCCGGTGAACTCCTCGCCAGCGGCGAAGTCCTCGTCCGACACAGCGGAGCCTTGTTCATCGGTTGCCGAATCGGAACCGGAAGCAGACTCGTCGTCCGCCAGCTTGAGATCGACGACCGGGCAGTCCTTCCACAGCCGCTCCAGCGCATAGAGCTCACGTTCTTCGGTGTGCTGCACGTGCACCACGACATCGCCGTAGTCGAGCAGCACCCAGCGGTTCTCGGAGCCACCCTCCCTGCGAAGCGGACGCAGGTCTTCGGTGATGATCAGGTTGTCCTCGATCTCGTCGACGATCGCGCCCACCAATCGCTCGTTGTTCGCGCTCACGATCAAGAAGATGTCGGCAATGGCCAGCGGCTCCGACACATCGAACGCGACGATGTCGAGGCCTTTCTTGTCGTGGGCGGCCTGCGCGGCGACCCGGGCGATCTTGATGGCTTCTTCGGTAGCGCTCACATCACATCCAGACTGATCATGTGCTGATCTAGAAATCCTTGCTTACCAGTCGACATTATCGGCCTCCAGCGTTTCCCCCTCATTTGCCGGGGTATAGAGGCCGCGTTTGGCAACATATTGGACGACGCCATCCGGCACCAGATACCACAGCGGCAACCCCTCGCGCACCCTGTTGCGGCACTCGGTCGAGCTGATCGCCAGTGCCGGCACCTCCAACCTGGTCACCTTCTCGGCAGGCAGATGGCTGAGATCGCGGGCTCTCAGATCGACGCCGGGACGAGACACCCCGACGAAGTTGGCCAGATCGAAGAGCTCCTCTGCACCACGCCAGGTGAGAATCGAGCCCAAAGCATCAGCACCAGTGATGAAGGTCAGGTCGACATCTTCGCCGCGTTCGGACTTGAGCTCTTTGAGGGTGTCGACCGTGTAGGTGTTGCCCACCCGGTCGATATCGACCCTGGAGACACTGAACCTTGGGTTGGACGCTGTCGCGATCACCGTCATGAGATAGCGGTCTTCGCGATTGCTGACCTTTCGTCCGGCCTTTTGCCACGGAGTGCCGGTGGGCACGAACACGACTTCTTGCAGATCGAAGCGGGCAGCGACTTCGCTGGCCGCCACGAGGTGCCCATGATGGATAGGGTCGAAAGTGCCACCCATCACGCCCAGCCGATAGCGATTTTTGCCGTCGCGAATGCGGGCGAGTCCCAGGTCAATCGACTCGTGCAGTTGTTCACCGAGGTCGGTCATGGCAGCACAATACTGGTATCGCTATGCCGGAAGGTATTCGTTGGCCGCGGCGTCGGGCGTCGAGTGTACGCGGACGCAGTGGGTGACCTGTTGTGTCATGCCGGAAGGTATTCGTTCGTCGTGGCGTCGGCCCCATCGACAGCCGATTCGAGCAATCCGTTGTCGAACATCCAGGACGCATAGGTTGCCCAGTCGTCGCCTGATTGGGTGCCGAAGCCGTCTGTCGGAAGAAGCTCGATTGTGGCGTCCACCATCTTCGCGAGTACCTCGGGGTCGTACGATCCCTCGGTCTCAGGAGTTAGCGCGTCGATCGCTGCCTGTGGGTCGGCGATGGCGGCTTGTTGGCCCTGGGCGGTGCCGGCAAGAAATGCTCTGACCCGTTCGGCGTAGTCGGCGTCGTCTTGCAGGCGTTGCGGGTTGGCGATGATGACCAGTTCGGCATAGTCGGGCACGCCCAGATCGGTGGCCGGCAGAATGCGGAAGTCTCCCTGTTCGGCGAGTTCGACTCCCTCGATGTTGCGGAAGGCGCCAAAGATGGCGTCCACCTGATCGGTCAGCAGCGCCTGGTTGAGGCTTTGCTGCACATTCGGCAGTTGAATGGACGACGGGTCGACGTTGGCATTGCGGGCGATGAAATCGATGGTCGGCTCTTGGGAGGCCAGCCCGGACAATCCGATCGTCGTGCCGCCGAGGTCGGCGGCGGATTCGATTCCCGAGTCGTATCTGGTGATCAGCGAGGTGAGCGAGGTCGGAATCAAGGCCGCCACCGAAATCACGTCCAACCCGGAGTCGATCGCGATCAGGGTGTCGGGCTCATACGAGACCGCCAGGTCGACGCGTCCGAGCGATACCTCGCGGGCGGCGTCCGCGGTGTTCGAGGGCGTGGTGAAGGCCACATTGACCCCGGCGTCCTGGTACGCGCCGGTGTGCTGAGCCGCATAGAGTGCCACGTGGTCGGGGTTGGGTGCCCAATCCAGCAGGACGCTCACCTGCGCGCCGCTCTCCCCCGCGCCCGATGTGGTGGGATCGTCCGGCGATGAGCCGCATGCGGTCAACGCCAGGCAGGCCGCCAGTGTGACTGCTGTCAATGATCCGAATTTCGCCCTACCCCATCGCATTGCTGTCTTCATTTCTCAGCTCCTCCGTTGAGTGGCCTGCACGGGCAGGCCGAGTTCACATGGCTTCGTATCGATCCGCCACTCGCCCGGGCCGACTCGGTGCTGGCCAATGTGGTTATCTGTTCCACGGCCATCAGGCTTCGCTTTCTCGTGTGGGCGTGTTCCAAGAACAAACCAGACGCTCGAGCAGCGTCACAGCGCCGAGCAAGGTCGCCGACATGACGGTGAGGACGACGACCTGCGCGAAGACGAAGTCGGTCTGCATGCGTGGGATGGCCTGCAGCATCAGGTATCCGATGCCGTTGGTCGATCCGGTGTATTCGGCGAAGACCGCGGCGACCGGCGCAAACGTCACCGAAACTCGCAGTCCCGCGAACCCTCGGGGTGCCGCCGCAGGCAGCCGTAGTCTCCATAACAGTTCATGTCTGGAGGCGTGCAGGCTGCGCATCGTGTCGACCAAACGGGCGTCCACCGAGCGAATGCCGGCCAGCAGATTGAGTGCGACCGGGAAGAAGCAGAGCAAGGCGACCACGATCACCTTGGGGCTCATGCCATAGCCCAGCGCGATGGTCAGCAGCGGGCCGACGACGATCACCGGTATCGCCTGAGACGCGATCAACAACGGAGTCATCGCGGTGCCGATCACCGGCAAGTAGCCCGAGATGACCACGGTGATCACGGCCACCATGACCCCGACCAGCACGCCAACCACGGTTTCCGCGAGAGTGAGCCAGGTGGCGGAAGCCAGTCTGGTCGGCCAGGTGGTGACCAGCGAGTGCAGCACCGCCCCGGGTGAGGGAATGACGTAGTCGGGCACGAACCCGCCTGCGGTAATAACGATCCACAACGTCAGCACCAGGACGATCGTGATGATCGGTGGAACTGCCATTTTCCAGAACCATCCCCTCCCTGCGGGAACTCCGGAATGGTGGGCCGTAGGCTTATGGGTCTTCCTAGAATCCGGCATCAGCCCACCTTCCCATCACAGCCGAACCGGATATCACTTCAGGGAAAGCATTCCCGTCCCGAGCACCCTGCAGACCAACCCGGAAAGCGCAGGACCAGGATTCATCGCCAGGGCGTTTGACCGTGCGGTCAGGTTCCCCATGCGATCGATTGCTCTCGGATGTCAGAGCATCCACATTCGCAAATTGCCGCCTCTTGGTCCTTGACGAGTCGCGAGAGCTCATAGCTGTTCCCGCCCGTCTTCCACCATCCGATGACCCGCGAACGATCCCAGGATCTCTTGGCGGGCGCGCGCGAATTCGGGATCTCCGAGCAGCCGGTCACGCGGTCTGTCATCGGCGAACCAGCCCGGCCACGAGGCGATCGCGCTGGCCGGCTCCCCCGGCTGCGTCCCGGCCAGCAGCACGACTCGATCGGAGAGCAGCAGGGCTTCGTCCACGTCGTGGGTGACCATGATCATGGTTGCCTTGGTGCGAATCATCGTTTCGCGTAGCCATTGCTGGATCTCGGCGCGGGTGATGGCGTCGAGGGCCCCGAGCGGCTCGTCCGCCAGCAATATGGGCTTGTCGGCCAGCAGTGCGCGGGCCAGTGCGGCGCGCTGGCGCATACCGCCCGATAGTGCGGCCGGACGCGAAGATTCCCAATCCGACAAACCCCATTGCTGCAACGTGGCATGTGCTCGGTCTCTGGCGAGAGGGCGTTTGATGCCACGGTTGCGCAGGCTGATCGCGACATTGTCGAGCAGGTTCAGCCACGGCAGCAATGAATCGCCCTGGGGCATGATCGCGCAGGACGCAAGCCTGCCGGCGGGGTCGTCGCGTCCGAGCACGCTGACCGTGCCGGCATCGGGTTCGCGCAGCCCGGCGATGATGGAGAGCAGCGTGGATTTGCCGCAACCGGAGCGTCCGATCAATGCGATGTGTCGGCCTTCGGACACGGTGAGCTGCACCCTTCCCAGAACAGCGCGCTCATCTTTCGGATAGCGGTAGCCGACATCGTGGACGACGATCGCGGGTCCCGAAGAATCGGCCGGCGCGTCCATGGTCATCGACATCCCTCCGCTCATCCGAATGAGATCAGGTTCAACGAGTCATTTCTCAGCCGTGAGAACCAAGCGGTTTCACGGCACCCCGTGTCTTCGGCGATCACTATAGCAACCTCGACGGTTGTGCCCGCCCCAAACACTTGTACGGCAATACGGAAGTACGTATTATTTCATCTATGGACGAATCAATGCAGTCACTGCGAGACGAGTTGCGAGATCTGTCAAACCGGGTTGACGAACTCGAGAAGCGCGCACAGAAGTCATCCTCGTCCACCAATCCAACCACCGAGTCTGATGGATTCTGGGCGCTGAACGAGCTGCAATCCAGGCTTTCCGATGACCAAACAACGTCCGATGGTGCGGTGATGCTGGTTGGTTCACTCACGCTTGCAGAGGGTGGACCGATCGCCTGGCAGCAAACCATCGGCACCTCCGGACTGATCGAGTCGGATTGGTCCGAACAAGCCGCAGTATTCGCGGCACTTGGCCACCCGGTGCGCGTTGAACTACTCCGGCAGATTCTCTCCGGTGTTCACCACACGGCGGACCTGGCCGCAATTGAGTCACTCGGCACGACCGGCCAGCTGCATCACCATCTACGCCAATTGGTCGCCACCGGTTGGGTGCGCCAAACCGGACGGGGAAGCTACGAGATTCCACCCGCGCGAATAGTCCCGCTGCTGATCTGTATCGCGAGTGCAGAACGGTAATCGCGCATCGACCCGCGCTACCACCTTCCCAACGACGACGAGAGGACCATCATGAAACGCTCGATCCTATTCGTTTACCGCTATCGCATACCCATTTACTACGCCGCAGGCGTGCTTTTGATCGCTCTGCTGGTCGCCGGGAAGCTTGGCTTCCGGGGCACGATACCGCTGGAAACCGAACTCGCCATTGGCGCACTCGTCACCTTGGCGGTGTGCGCGATCCTGTCGTTCACCGTGCCCACGATGCTGCCCGTCGAAGATACCCAGACGGTTGCCTCGCCGGTGCGGGGGCGCTGGCTGGGCATGAACAGCCCGCAGACGAAGGTGCCCAGCCATGGCGTCCGTGCCTACGGCCAGGCCTACGCCATCGACCTCTGCTTCGAGCCGGAAGGAGCGACTCGACCCGACTTCGGTGGACGCATGCCCGCTCGTTCGCCGAACGAGTACCCCGCCTTCGGTGAACCCGTCTACGCCATGATCGACGGGGTCGTGACCCGTTCCTCAGACTGGCGACGTGACCACCTTGCGCGTTCGAACTGGTTCGGATTCATTTACATGATGATCGAGGGCATGATCCGTGAGATCGGCGGACCGGGATTCATTGTGGGCAATCACATTGTGATCCGCCGTGCCGATGGCGTCCATGCTTTGGTGGCCCATCTGCAGCGAGGATCGGCCCTGGTGAAAACCGGCGATCAGGTCGTGACCGGCCAACAGATCGGACGATGCGGCAATTCCGGCAACACCACTGAGCCTCATGTGCACGCCCAGCTGATGGACAGGGCCTCGACCTGGACGGGACAGGGTATCCCGATGAAGTTCGCTCGGATCACCCTCGACGAGACACCTGAGCAGGTAGATTCGCTGCCATCCGACGACCAGCACATGGAGGCGTGATCGCGCGCCATCGATCGGCGGATCACCGAATCGAGGCTGAAGCGGGCGAATTAGATTTGGATTCCTTCACCCCTCCCGGAGTGCCCCGTCGGCTGTGGATCCGGCAGGTATCTCCCGAACGAAGAATCACGAAATCACTACGCGCGATGCGTAGAACAAGAAGCTGGACTCCCAGCAGCGTCTACATGCTCGTATTCGCTGTGGTGCTGACGGGGAGCATGCTCGTGGGCGCCCTCACACAGGTCCGCATCCCCATCTTCACCTGCTCGACCGGCAGCTGCGCCGCCACCATCTCCGCCCTTCCATGGCTGCTCGCGCCGTTCCACTTCGCGGTCACGCGATTGGTGGCCGGGTTCCTGGGCCCCTTGAGTATCTCCGCCGCCATGGGCGCATGGGTGTACTCCGCACCGCTCGAGCGCTCGAATCTGCTCATTCGGCGCTTCTTCGGCACGGTGGCCGTATTCGCCGGCCTCGGCGCGCTGCTCGGTGCTGGGGCGACGGTTTTGTTCGGCGTCCCGGTTTCATGGATCGTCACCATGGCAGGGCTCGGGACAGTTGCCGCATGCCAGGCAATTGGCCATGAGTCTGACCACCCGAAGCCACGCCCCTCCGTCTGGTTGCCGGTCATCGTGGGAGTGGCCTGGACGGGCGCAGCTATCGCCTCTTTGAGTCCAACTCTCCATGTGCCGGTACCGATGACCGTTGTGGATCAGCTGCCGACACTCGTCGCTGGTTTCTCGGCACTCGCAGGCGTCGGCGCCGTTTACCGGGCGGCACGCAGGTTGGGGACGCTGACGCGCCATCGACTCATGTCGGCCGGACAGCTTCAGTTCACATTGTCGGGCGCCGTCCAAGGCGTCGAAGCACCCTTGGCCCTGGACATCGCGACCCAAAGCACGTTCCAATCGACGGGCTCAAGGTCTTCTCTTGTGGGCAGGAGTTCCGGATTCCGCGCGCTCGTTTGGCGCGATCTGTTGCGGCTACGAGCGCACCCGCGCGTTCTCATTCCGGTCGTCCTCGTGCTGTTGGGTGCTGCCGCGCTTGCCTGGACCGGACCCCAGGCCACCGTTGTCGTCACCACGCCTTTGCTGGCCATCGTGCTGCTGCCCGTATTGACGGGATTGCGGGTGACTTCCCGGACGCCAGGGCTCGCGCGCTGTCTTCCGTTGTCTGATTTCTCTCAGCGCGCGGCATATTGTGTCGTGCCGTTGGTACTCGTGGTTGCCTGGTCGGGTTTTCTCGTCCCTACGCTGGTGCTGTTCGCTGGCTTATCGGCTCCGGAGGCGCTGGCCACCGCGTCCCTGATCGGCGTGACCGCCCTGTCGGCAGCGGTGCGTTTCGTCACCAAGAATCCGACCAATCTCGGCCTGGTTATCGTCACCGATGCCGGCCCGCTTCCGGCTGGGGTAATCATCGCTGCCGTTCGCGGCATCGACGTCCTGGCAATTGTTCTGTTCAGCTACCTACTCGGAATACCGGCATGGGCCTTGCTTCCCCTGCCGATCGCTGCCCTGTTCTTGAGCCTCCGACAACGACGCCAATGAGACCAATGGCAGCCGAAACATAGCGGCTAGATTGTGAATATGCATCTGATAATGCGGGACGGTGTTCCGGTCGCTGTGCCGGATGGGCCGATGCCGCCGCTCACGCCTGGAATGGTCCGGAAAGTTCTAGAACAGATTCGCCGTTGAATTGACGAACCCAGGCGGCTCAGGAATCAGCGACGTGATTGAGCAGAATCAGCGAATCACGGTGGACGATCTCCCGCTCGTACTGGGCGCCCAGGTCCGCCGCGAGATCGGACGAGCGGCGCCCCAGCATCGCTGGTAGCTCCTCCGCACCGAAGTTCACCAGGCCACGGGCCACCAAGCGCGACGGACTCTGGCCCAGGACTCGGTCACAGCCGCCGACACCGACTGCAAGAAACCTCACCCGAAGGCCAGCACTCTCAAGGAGATCCACGGACTCCGGCTGACCGACTCATGTTGTCGGTGGTTAACGATATGGTCTTGCTGTGAGCGAGACATCGACCAACCCGGGTTTCCTTGAAGACTGGGAGGCAGCTGAAGTTGCTGCCGCTGTTCATATGAGAAGCTTCGGCTTCATTGACGCGGCCACAACCTCGGGCGGTGCAGACGGCGGCATCGATGCGCAAAGCAGCCAAGCAGCGGCCCAAGTCAAATTTCATGCGAATCCGGTCGGACGCCCCGACGTTCAGCGTATGAGGGGAGCATGCCACGATTACAGAATTCCCCTCTTCTACTCGACAGGTGGCTACACTGGGGAGGCCGTAGGATACGCAGACCAATCTGGCGTTGCGCTCTTCAAAATGGATCCTTACGGACGATGTTCACCCGTGTCTCGCAGAGCAGTATTGCTTGCTGACGCTGACCAAGAAGAGGGCCGCAAAGCAGAACTAGCTGAGATTCAGGCCCTTCGCTATAGCCTCGCTGCCATGCTTTTTGACGAAGATACGGCGCTCTTCGCCAGATATGCACAGAGCACCCGCATAAGCCCAGACCTCTGGGTTTACTACTCGTACATGGCGATTGAGCTTGAGAGATCAGTGCGCGACTTTCACACCGCCATCAATTTCAAAGACTTCGAGCGAGCTGACATCTTTTTCGAGGAAATAGAGAATCGGATAAAATTTCTCACATGGATCGTTGAAGGGACACTCCTGAAAAAGCACGCTGATCTCGCTAGCGCGATCAGCGAGGGTTGGTATGCCGATGCGACTCCGGGATCGGATTTCCTGCTGGGACGAGCGGTAATTGGGGTAAGAGAGTTGCGCGACTTTCTGCGCGACAAATTCAGCGGCCTGGAGGGGGCACTTCCGCCGGACATCTCATTAGACATGTTGATCGACGAAAAGACGATGACGGCTATTGGCATGCTCGCTGAAGTTGCTTTGGACCCCGCAATTCTACCTCAGGAGTTGCTGCGAAGGCTTAAGGTGGAAGCCCGCCAAGGGGTTGCACGAGGGCACGACGCAGCTCACCGAATCACCAAGTATCTCACTCAGCCCCAACGGGCTTCTCATCTGAATAATCCGAATGTTTTGATCTCGACTATGCTTCGGACGGACTGCCTAGTCACCCGAATTTATCGACAGCTGGACGCGAGTGATCTCTAAGAGTGGAATCGTCGTGATACGCGCGTACTTTGGTTAGAAACGGAACAGAAAAAAGCATATCTGAAACCGTTAACAAACGGACGTGGATCAATCACAATCGAGTGACTTGACCCCAAGTTATGAAGAGCGGAGAATTTTGCGTTGACGAGTTTGCAATGTGATTGCGTCGATCATCGAGTCTCGGTGAGCCGTTCCCTCGCGTACCGAGCACGCGCCTTCGCAACCAAATTAGCTGGACAGCGTTGTTACGCCCGACAACAAGCGGTCAATATCTTGTGCCAGCGATGAGCGTCTCGTAGTCGCGACCACCGTAGTAGATACCGAGAATCTCGACCGTGTCATCGGTGACGGCAAATGCGATGACAACACGGCGGCGAAAGCCGATCGTGCGCAAACCGGGCCGAAGATCGTCCCGGGCCACACCGACGAAGGGGAACTTAGTGAGCCCATCGCAGTAGTCCAAAATCGCCGAAACGTAGCCCTCGGCACGATCTGGAAACCCGGACCGATCAGCGATCCAAGTGTAGAGATCCGTCAACTGCTCACGAGCGCGTGGCGAGTAAACAATTCGACGCATCACTCTTCACTCGCGGCCGTCCGCTCCGTATGGATGCGAGCTAGGTGTGCCCGCACGTCCTGGGCGCTGATGGCCTGCGATGGGTCGGCCCGCAAGTCGTCATATGCGGTGACGACCTCAGTGCGCAGCCATGTTTCGACGGCTTCCTCCTGGGCGAACAGTGCGCGCAGGCCATCGCGGACAACCTCGCTCTCACTTGCGTAAGCGCCAGAAGACACTCGTTCCTTGAGAGCGTCGGCCATGCCGACCGGGAGGGTAATGCTGAGTTGCTTCGTCGTTCGCATAAGATCTCCACCTCCGAAGTAGGATTCAATCCTACAAGAGGGAGGCTTTCGCCTTCGCTCGCGAACGGCAGCCGAAACACAGCAACTAGATTGTGAATATGCATCTGATAATTCAGGACGGTGTTCCGGTCGCTGTGCCCGATGGGCCGATGCCGCCGCTCACGCCTGAAATGGTCCGGAAAGTTCTGGAACAGATTCGCCGTTGAATTGACGAACCCCGGCGGCTCAGGAGTCGGCTACGTGGTTGAGCAGAATCAGCGAATCACGGTGGACGATCTCCCGCTCGTACTGGGCGCCCAGGTCCGCCGCGAGGTCGGACGAGCGGCGCCCGAGCATTGCCGGTAGCTCTTCCGCATCGAAGTTCACCAGGCCACGGGCCACCGGAATTCCAGAAGGCGTCACCAGATCGACCGGGTCTCCGGCCGTGAAATCCCCGGTCACCCGGGTGATGCCTGCCGCCAGCAAAGATGCGTTCGCGCTCGTGACGGCGCGCACGGCTCCTGCGTCCATATAGAGCGCCCCACGCGCAACCGAGGCGTGCGCCAGCCACAAGAGTCTGCGCGGACGCCGCTTGTCGATCGGCGAGAATGCGGTCCCCACTCCTCCACCGGTGAGGATCTCCCCCACCTGCGAGGCGCGTCCCAGCACCACGGGGATACCCGCGCCGGTGGCGATCTGGGCGGCCTGCAGCTTGGTGGTCATGCCGCCCGAGCCGATGTTCGAGCCGATCCGATGCGTGTCGACGGTCAATGCCTCGACATCGGAGACAAAGCTGATCGGCTCCGAGCCGGGCTCGTCCGGATGCGCGGTGAACAGCGAATCGACATCGCTGAGCAACAGCAGCGCGTCCGCACGCACCATCTGCGCGACCAGCGCCGCCAGCCGGTCATTGTCGCCGAAATGGATCTCGTGGGTGGCGACCGTGTCGTTCTCGTTGATGACCGGCATCACGCCCATCCGCAGCAGGGTGCCGAGCGTGCGCAACGCGTTCGCGTAGCTCGCCTGCCGGGTGACATCCTGCACGGTCAGCAGCACCTGCCCGACCAAGATCCCGCGCTCGCGGAACAACTCGGTATAGCGCTGCACCAACAATCCCTGGCCGACCGCGGCGGCAGCCTGCTGATGCGCCAGATCTCGCGGACGCTTGCGCAGCCCGAGCGGAGCCAGCCCCGCGGCGATCGCCCCGGAGCTGATCAGCACGATGTCGTGGCCGTCGTCATGAGCGTCTGCCAGCGCGCTCACCAGGGCAGCGATCCGCTCCTCGGCGATACCTTGGGACGCGCTGCTCAGCGATGACGAACCGACCTTGATCACCAGCCGGCGTCCGGTTGCAACCTGCTGACGGACTTCCTCCTCGCTCAGTGCACCGTCGAAATCGGGGCCCACCATTACTGCTCGCTCTCGTCATCACGGTCATGCGCCGAACCGCTGGAAAGTTCCTCGTCGAAATCGCGGGCCATCTCATCGGCCAGCGCCTTTTGGTGCAGTTGCCGCCAGTCGTCATCGCGGTCGGCGTCGCTCATCACCTCGTCACGGGCGGCATGGTAGGCGGCATCCATTTCGCGGCGGCGCTGCACCGACGGACGCACCTCGTCCAGCCGCTGATCCTCACCACGGCGAGAGAGCAACTCGGCTCCGGTCTCGATCTGCGGAGCGAAATCGAAGACCACCGGATGCGTCCCTGCGCCGATGGCCACCGCGTCACCAGGTTCGGCACCCTTCGCGATCAGTTCGTCCTCTACGCCCAACCGGTTCAACCGGTCGGCCAGGTAGCCGACGGCCTCGGCGTTGCCGAAGTCGGTCTGCCGCACCCAGCGTTCGGGCTTGTCACCCTTCACTCGCCAAACGAATCCACCCTCGCCATCGCCTTGCTTCTTGATGGTGAATTCCGGGCCCGAGTGACCAACCGGTTCAGGACGAATCACGATCCGCTTCATCGGTGCTTGCTCGATCTCGGCACGGCGTTCGCGGACGATGTCTGCCATCGCAAACGTCAGCTTGGTCAATCCTTCACCGGTCATCGTCGAGATCGGGAAGACACGGAAGCCCGCGGCTTCGATATCGGCCTGGACGATCTCAGCCATCTCCCGGGCGTCCGGAACATCGATCTTGTTCAACGCGACCAGCCTGGGACGATCCTCCAGGCCCCCGTGGTTGGCGAGTTCTTGCTCGATGATCTTCAGGTCGCCGAGCGGTTCGCGTCCGGGCTCCCAGGTGGCGCAGTCGATGACATGCACGATTGCCTGGCAACGCTCGATGTGGCGCAGAAAGTCGTGGCCAAGGCCGCGTCCCTCGCTGGCACCCTCGATCAGCCCGGGCACATCGGCGACGGTGAAGGTCGTGTCGCCGGCCACCACGACCCCCAGGTTCGGGATCAAAGTGGTGAACGGATAGTCGGCGATCTTGGGCTTTGCGGCCGAGATCGCGGCGATCAGGCTCGACTTGCCTGCGCTCGGAAACCCGACCAGCCCGACATCGGCGAGCACCTTGAGTTCGAGGTCGATGATGCGTTCTTCGCCCTCTTCGCCCAGCAGTGCGAACCCCGGGGCCTTGCGGGTGGACGACGCCAGTGCGGCGTTACCGAGTCCGCCTTTGCCGCCGGACGCGACGACCACCTCGTCCACCTCGCCGAGGTCGGCCAGCACCCGGCCGGTCTGCTCGTCGGTGACGATCGTGCCGGCCGGCACATCGAGAATGATGTCTTCGCCATTGGCGCCCTTGCGGTTGTCGCCCATACCTGGCTGCCCATTTTGCGCCTTGCGCACCGACTGCCGGTGGTAGTCGACCAGCGTAGTGAGCCCCGGCTCGACGCGCAGGATCACCGATCCCCCGTTGCCGCCGTTGCCGCCGTCGGGGCCGCCGAGCGGCTTGAACTTCTCACGATGCACGGACGCACAGCCATGCCCTCCATTGCCGGCGCTCACGGTGAGCCGGGCGCGGTCGACGAATGATGGAATTGCCATGAATAATGCCTTCTGAGAATCCGTACCGGCAGCGGACGCCGCCTGGGTCGCGTCCAGCAGGACGCACCTGGCCAGTCTACTAAGGACACCAGGCACGATCATTGCCAGCCGAATGAAACACATAATCCTGGACCGGCGCCCGGTGAAAGAATGACCTGCGGAGAGGCAGGTCACAGTGGACATCACGTTGGGCAATATCGTCTTTCTCGCGGTCGCCGGCGTGGGCGCGGGATTGGTCGGATACCTGGCCGGACTGATGTCGCTGATCAGCTACCCCGCGCTGCTGGCAGTCGGCCTATCGCCGCTGACGGCGAATGTCACCAACACCTTGGGCGCTATCGGCGTCGGTGCGGGTGCCGCAGTTCGGGCGGGTGACCAGGTGATGACCGCCGGCAAAACACGGGCCTGGCAGCAATTCGCGGTCTGCGCGCTGGGTGGCGGCACCGGTGCCGTGCTGCTGTTGGTCACCGGCGAAAGCATCTTCGAAATCGTTGTGCCCTGGCTGATCTTGTTGGCATCTCTCACCTTGTTCGTCAGCCCGCGCCTGAAAAAACTGTCCAGTGGTATCGAACGCTGGCCGCTCTACTTGTTCGTCCTGTTCTTCGTCTGCCTCCATGGCGGCTATTTCGGGGCGGGCGCGGGCGTGGTGTATTTCGCCGTGGTGCTGCTGCTGACGACCTATCCGTGGCCGCGCGCCGTGCTGATGAAATCGGTACTGCTCAGCATCTCGAACTTGATGGCGACAATCATCTTCGTGGTCTTCGCCCCGATCGACTGGGTTGCGGCCATCATCTTGTTCATCGGTAACCTGATCGGCGGAAACCTCGGCCCGCTCGTGCAGAGATACATCCCCGAGAAGATCAGCCGCTGGGCGATCGCCCTCGGCGGCGTCTATCTGGCCTGGTCATTGTGGAAGTGAACCGGCACTCCGCCCACCCGCGCCGGCCAAACCTCGTTCGGTTCGTCATCTATCAGGCCCTCGCGACCGGCTCGCGCCTCTTGCCATTCTGGTGGCGGGACACACTCCTGCATGGTGGGAACCAGAATTGATCAGTCATCTCTGACCTGATCTCTGCAACGCCGGCTAGAGCCGCAGGCGCATCTGCGATGGTGCGGCCCGATAGACTTCGAAGACCCGATCACGCGCTTCGAGGAGCAAGATGCCTGAAGTTCTCGCTTATGCCACAGACGACAAGAACGCCAAGTTTTACCGGACGACGATCACCCGCCGTGAGCCCGGGCCCACCGAGATCTATTTCGAGATCAAATACGCCGGCATCTGCCACTCCGATATCCATACGGCACGCGGCGAGTGGGGGCGGACGATCTATCCGCTGGTGCCCGGACATGAGATCGTTGGCATCGTTACCGAGGTTGGTGACCAGGTCACCAAGTTCAAGGTCGGTGACAAGGTCGGCGTCGGCTGCTTCGTCGATTCCTGCGGCGAATGCGAACAGTGCGTGAGCGGCCACGAGCAGTTCTGCACCGCCAGGCCCGGAACCATCATGACCTACGACTCGATCGGTCGCGACGGAGAACCCACCTATGGCGGCTACTCCCAGGGCATCACCGTCGAGCAGGACTACGTCATCAAGATCCCTGACGAGATCCCGTTTGAGAAGGCCGCCCCGCTGCTGTGCGCAGGCATCACGCTGTACTCGCCGTTGAAGCACTGGGGCGCCGGGCCCGGCAAGAAGGTCGCCATCATCGGGATGGGCGGGCTGGGCCATGTCGGCGTCCAAATCGCTGCGAAGATGGGTGCCGAGGTCGTCGTGATCAGCCAAACCATGAGCAAGAAGGACGACGGACTGCGCTTCGGTGCCAGTGACTACTACGCGTGGAGCAACCCCGACCGGCTCAAGGAGTTGCGCGGCTCCCTCGACTTGATGGTCTCGACCGTCGCCGCCACCGCCGATCTGGATGCCCTACTAAAGCTGCTGAAGCCTGGCGGTGTGCTGGTGGACGTCGGTCTGCCCGAGCATGCGAGTACCCTCCGCCTCTCCAGCCTCACCAGCGGCAACAAGGTGTTGGCGGGCTCGCAGATCGGCGGTATCGCCGAAACTCAGGAAGCGCTCGACTTCTGCGCGGCCCATGGTGTGGCTCCGCAGGTGGAACTGATCTCCGGTGATCAGATCACCGATGCCTACGACAAAGTGGTGGGCTCCCAGGTGCGTTACCGCTACGTGATCGACACCGCCACCTTCTGACCGAGATCATAGGGCCCGCCGCCGAAAGTCTGATGGCGGGCCTTCTTGGAATCCAGCCGCTCTGCCACGGTACCGACCGATTCCTGGGACCGCGCTCACCGGCCCTTGCTCCGGCTTAGGAGGAGGGAGGGGAACCCGTTGGGTGTGCGAGACGTCACAAGCTGTTTCGCAAAGGCCGCACAGTAGATGGACACCGGTAGGTAAACGAACGAGGAGCCGGACGCTAACGCGTCCAGCCCCTCGCTGCCATGACTATCGGTTACAGCGCCGAGGCCTCAGGCCTCGCTGGGATCGACATTGATGACGCGGCGTCCGCGCCGGCTGCCGAACTCGACCTTGCCCGCAACCAGCGCGAACAGGGTGTCGTCGCCGCCACGGCCAACGCCTTCACCGGGATGGAAGTGGGTGCCGCGCTGGCGGACGATGATCTCGCCAGCGTTGACCTGCTCGCCACCGAAACGCTTCACGCCGAGACGCTGAGCGTTGGAATCACGACCATTGCGCGAGCTGGACGCGCCTTTCTTGTGTGCCATCTCTTGCTACCTCAGCCTTCGATTCCGGTGACCTTGACCTGGGTGTACTTCTGACGGTGCCCCTGGCGCTTCTTGTAGCCGGTCTTGTTCTTGAACTTCAAAATGTGGATCTTCGGGCCCTTGACCTCGCCGAGCACCTCGGCGGTGACCGAAGCCTTGCCCAATCCCTTGGCATCTGTGGTGATGTCGTCGCCGTCAACCAGCATCAGCGGCTGTAGGGAGATGCTGCTACCGGCCTCGTCTTGGACTCGGTCGATCTCGACGATGTCACCCACGGCCACCTTGTGCTGGCGGCCGCCACTGCGCACGATCGCGTACACGCCTGACTCACTCTCGCTCGTCCGTCCCCAACGATCAGGAACGGAACTCCTTGTTCTGACTTGAAAGCGTCTCGCCGCCATCACTGACTGCCATGACGCCCAACGCTCTACGGCGGCCCGGCGGGCAGATACCCACGCAGGACGCACCGAAGATCTATGTTATGTCGTGCCCCGTCAGCCGGTCAAACCGTCGGCGCCTGGTTGGCATCGACTTGCTCGCCGGTTTCTGAGCGCGCGGCCTCCAGCTGGGCGGCAGCCTTACCAGGCAGCAATTCGCCTTGTCGCGCTGTCGGCTCCGATCCGGTCGAAGCGCCGCCGGTGCCGTCGCGGCGCTCAGGCTCTGTAGCTGCCTGATCGTCCGTTTCAGCAATCGTCGGCACCGAGTCAGCGGCCGGCTTCTTGCCTTCCGCCGGCTGTTCACCATCAAGATGGCCGGATGCAGAATCCACACCCTCCAGCTGATCAACGGCTTGCTCGTCTGCGGCGGCCTGGTCACCGTTGTGATGCCTGGACGCAGCAGCGGCCAGCCTGGCGGCAGCCTGCTTGGCTTCCTCCGACGGTTGTACCTGGTTGGCCTTCGGCTGAGTGGCCTCGTCCTGCTTGGCGGCCTTCGACTTGTTGTTGTTCGAACGCCGGCGGTTGCTGTTTCCCGAACCCTTGCCGCCATGTCGCTCTCCGCCGTCGGCAGGGGCCTGCGAGTCGACGGGCTCGTCGTGGCGGATGTATCCGCGTCCACCACACTGCTCGCACTCATCGGTGAAGGCTTCTGCCAGTCCGGTGCCGATACGCTTACGGGTCATCTGCACCAGGCCGAGGCTGGTGACCTCGCTGACCTGGTGACGGGTACGGTCCCTGCCGAGACACTCGACCAGCCTGCGCAACAACAGTTCGCGGTTGCTCGGCAGCACCATGTCGATGAAGTCGACCACGATGATGCCACCGAGATCGCGCAGCCTCAGCTGCCGAACGATCTCCTCGGCGGCTTCCAGGTTGTTGCGGGTGACGGTCTCTTCGAGATTGCCGCCGGAGCCGGTGAATTTTCCGGTGTTGACGTCGATGACGGTCATCGCCTCGGTGCGGTCGATCACCAGGGAACCGCCGCTCGGCAGGAAGACCTTGCGCTCCAGGGCCTTGCTGATCTGCTCGTCGATGCGGAACTTGGCGAAGGGATCACCTTGTGAGTCGTCCCACTTGACCAGCCGTTCGGCCAGATGCGGGGCGACGTGGTCGAGGTACTCCTTGATCGACTCGTAGACGTCGTTGTCGCCGCCGTTGCCGGCCACGAACAGATGCTTGAAGTCTTCGGTGAAGGTGTCGCGGATGATCCGCAGCGTCAGGTCGGGCTCGGCATACAGCTGATGCGGGGCCGTGTTCTGTTTTGCCTTCTTCTCGATCGCTTCCCACTGCGCCTTCAAGCGCTCGACATCTGCGGTCAGCTCTTCTTCGCTCGCACCCTCGGCGGCGGTACGCACGATCACCGACGACTCTTCGCCGACAACCCGGTCGAGGATCTTCTTCAGGCGATGCCGCTCAGAATCGGGCAGCTTGCGGCTGATGCCCGAAAGGTGTCCGCCCGGCGAATAGACGACGTAGCGTCCGGGAATCGAAACGTGACCGGTCAGCCTGGCCCCCTTGGCACCCACCGGATCCTTGCTCACCTGAACGAGCACGGTTTGGCCCGACTTGAAAACCTGCTCGACCTTGCGGCGATCGGAGTTCACGTCGTAGGCGTTCCAGTCGACCTCGCCCGCGTACAGCACCGCGTTGCGGCCGCGTCCGATGTCGATGAAGACGGCCTCCATGCTGGGCAGCACGTTCTGCACTCGGCCCAGGTAGATATTGCCGATCAACGAGGTGGACGAACGACGGTCGACATAGTGCTCGACCAGCACGTTGTCTTCCAGCACCGCGAGCTGGGTGTAGTCCTCGCGCTGGCGGACCATCATGACCCGCTCCACCGATTCACGGCGGGCCAGGAACTCGGCCTCGGTCAGAATGGGCGCGCGATGGCGTCCGGCTGCCCTGCCTTCACGGCGGCGCTGCTTCTTCGCCTCCAGCCGGGTCGAGCCCTCAATGCCGGCAACTTCGTCGCTGGCCCGTTTGGGTTCGCGAACGCGCACCGCGACATCTCCGTCAGCCGAATCGTCCGAGTGACGGCGGCGCCGACGGCGCCTGCGGTTGGACGATCCGCTACCTTCGCCGGACTCGTCGCGGTGTTTGTCCTCATCCGACTTGGTGGACGATTCGCCATGCTCGGCATGCTTCGACTCGTCATGGTCGCCCTGCTCGTCCTCGGTGTTCTCGCCCGACTCGTCATCGGAACCGGACGACTTGCGGCGACGACGTCCGCCTCGACGGCGGCGACGGCGGCCCGAGGTGCCCTGCTCGTCGTCCGTATTCTCGGTTTCCTCGACCGACACCTCGGTCTTCTCGGTCACTTCGACGGTTACGGTCGTCTCGCTGGATGTGCCCGGCTTCTCCGGGTGGCCGGCATCGCCAGGAGCGGACTCTCCCTCGACGAGCCCAGCCACCGCATCCTCGGCCTCGTCTTCGGCGGCTTCGACTACCGTGTCGTGCCGGTTGGCCTTGCCCGCCTTCGAATCGGTCTGCTTCGCGGCTTGTTCCACCGCCTTCTCACGCAAATCGTCATCTTCGGGCTGGCCCGCGATCGCTGCCGCCAGTGATGCCAATGCCTGCGCCCTGTCGACGTCGCCGTCGGCGGCCTTCTCCGACCGGCTCCGCCTGGAGGTCGCCGTCTCGGCCGCGGCCAGCGCGGCCTCGATGTCGGAGACATCCAGCCCCTCACCGTCTTGTGAGGTTCCCGTCTGCTTGCGTGAGGTGCGGCGACGCGATGGCTTGGGAGCGGCACCCTTGGGCTCTTTCGTTGCCTCGGACGACGGTTCGGGCGAACCAGCAGTTTTGGCGTCGTCGGCCGTCGAGGAGACGGATTCGCGGTTCAGGCCCGGGATCTCTCCCTGGGGCTGTTCGGCTGCCGCATCGGCGTCAGTGGTGTCGGCTGCCGAGGACGCGTCCGACGTGTCTGCCGAACTGGCCGAGGCGGATCGACGCGAACGCGTGCGAGCCGGCTTGTCAGGGTTTGTTTTCTTCTTCGCCGACGCTCTCTTCTGCGCGGGCTTGTCTTGCTTCTCGGTATCGGCCGCCGCGGTCGCAGCCCGATTCTGTTCGGCATGAGAAAAGACCGGCATGTCGATTCCGGCCGGTGAATTCGAGGTGGCCGGGAGAGCCACCCCCGACTCGGTCTCGCGACCCGTTGGAGCTGTCGTCACGGATTCGATTGCCTTGGGTTCACTGCCCTTGGACGCGAGCGCCTTGGGGTCGGTCTTCTTGGAGGCGGCGATCTGTGGTGGGCCGGCAGGGCGGGTCTTCGAGCGCCGTCCGCTGGGGGGACGCGGCAGGTCGTCGGCCGGCGCCGCGGGTGCATTTGCACTCGCTTGATTGCCTGTGCCGGCGGATTGCTGATCGGACGCCGGGGTCTGGGGCCTTGATTCGGGGGGCTGCGTTTCGGGAACCGGAGTCTGTGAAGCAGAATCGGGGGCTTGGTCAGCGGGGTTCCAAATTTCGTTGTCACGCGAATTATCTTCGAGCATGGACGCTCCTCTGCACCCTGGGGTGCGGCTCATTACCGTGGCGAGCCACGGCCAAAACTGTCGGTGCAGCCGGGGTTCCTCATCCCCGCGGTCACCGCGCCAAACCCTGGCAGCGGACTCGCACTGGCACTCGCGCAATCTTCTCGATCAGCGATGCAGTGGCGTCGCGGTTGGATGATGATCATCCCGGCAGCTCGTGCCGGCGGCACGATTACCTATTCGCAAGTATGCCACAGCGGACCCGATTCTCCGGGATTGTTGCCTGCAGTGAGCGCCCGTCAGTATCGGCGCCTCCTTCGGAGAGCGGACTGCCGTCGTGCCGCCGAATGCGGTTTGACGAGGCGTGTCCATGAGATCCGAAAGCATGGCGGAACACATCACGCAGTCGTTGTCACGACCGGCGCTACTTCAGTGGGTCGCCGACCTCGCCCGCCACCAGCGGGCCTTGCGCCAGCCGGGTTGCCCGCGGCGTGTCCAGATCGTCCATGAGTTCGGGCTCGATGATGCGCAGCGCTTTCGCCACATCATCGGGACGCACCAGCGGTTCGCCGTGCCTGATCACGAACTCCAGCGCGCCATCGCTTGCCCAGATCTTCACCAATGCCGGCCGGACGTCGAAGTGCCGTTCGCCCTTCTTCGTCATCCGGACGACCTCTACCTGATCGGCGTCGGTGAGGGCGCCGGCCAGTTGTGGGAGCGCAGCCACCTCGACACCGGGCAACTCGAGGCGCCACCATGAGGCTTGGAGCAGACCGGGCAGGTGGCGTCCGCCCGCCTCGACGACCGCGACGACATCGAATCCTGGCGGGAGCGCCCGGTTGAGTGCGTCCTTCACCTTGTCGGGATCGCAGCGTTCACTCAGGCCCAACTCGACATACTCGGCTTCGCTGGCGGTGCCGGTCGGCGCAGCCCCCGCATATGAGATGCGAGGGTGCGGAGAAAAGCCGGACGAGTATGCCATCGGCACACCGGCCCTGCGCAAGGCGCGCTCCAGTGCGCGTCCGAAATCACGGTGGCTCGCGAATCTGGCAGTACCCCGCTTGACGTGGCGCAGATCCAGCTTCTGCACGGGTGGTGGTTGCTGCGGAGGTTGCCGATGAGCCATAAGACGACAGCATACGAGAACCCGACCACGATCGTTCGCGGGCTGGGATCGGGTGGTCGGGCCGAGGACGTGACCGCCTGCCCAACGGCGGTGATGCAAGATTCGGCAACAGTATCGGCCCGTCCACACAATCGGCCCCTCCATACAGATGTCCGGAGCCACAGGCAGTGGGCCGCGTCCTGACGATTCAGAGTAGGCTCACACCTGGCTTGGCCTGCTGACCCCGGCTGCGCCGCATTGCTGCGCAATCAGCGGCGCGCGGTGGTTCTGGGCGCTCCATCGCCACGACACCGCACCCATGCACCGCACTCTCCGAAAGGCACCATGCGCACCTCGAAGACGTCCCTGTTGCTCGCCGCGATGGTGACGCTGACGGCCTTCAATCTGCGCACCATCGCGGTAGCGATCGGACCGGTGTTGCCCTCGATCCAAGAAGAGCTCGGCATGTCGCAGACCGTCGCCGGGCTGCTGACCTCGCTGCCGACGTTGTGTTTCGCGCTCTTCGGGTTCATGGCGTCGAGCATCGGCGAGAAGCTCGGGCTGCATAGGGCCATCCTCGCCGCGATCACCATCAATGTGATCGGCCAGGTGCTGCGGCTGAACGCGCAGTCGACAACCGGGTTCATGGTCGCCAGTTGCGTGGCGCTGGCCGGCATCGGCGTTATCAATGTGCTGCTTCCGCCGCTGGTGAAGAGGCATTTTCCGTTGCGCAATGGCCTGGTGACCTCGTTCTACACGACGAGCCAGTCGATCGGTTTGACCGTGGCCAGCCTCTACACGGCGCCATTGGCGATCGCTTTCGGCAGTTGGCGTGGCGCCTACTGGGTGTGGGCCGGAACCGCGGCGGTCGCTGCGCCGCTGATCATCTGGGCAGTCGTCCGGTTCCGAGACACGGGAGCCACCAAGAAATCGCGAGTATCCATCTGGGCGGTCGGACGCACCAGGCTCGGCTGGATGATGGCCATCTTCTTCGCCATGCAGTCAGCGCAAGCCTATGGGCAATTCGGCTGGCTGCCGACCATCTACCAGGCCGCCGGATTCGACGCGGTCGAGGCCGGCAACTTCTTGGCGATCGTCGCCGGAGTGGGAATCCCGTTCTCGTTCATCATCCCCAACCTGACCGTGCGGATGAAGAAGCCCACCTGGCTGATCATCGGTATGGCCGCTTTCGGCGTCGTCGGCTACGGCGGTCTGCTGTGGAATCCGCAAGTGCTGCCCTGGCTGTGGCCGATCTTCCTTGCCGTGGCCGGCGCGTTCTTCCCGATGATCTTGGTGCTCATCGGTGCCCACACCAAGACCCCCGAGGCGACGGCCCCGCTGTCGAGCTTCTCGCAGTCGGTCGGCTACGTGATCGCCTGTCTCGGGCCGTTCCTGATGGGTGCCTTGAAGGACGCGACCGGCTCGTTCATCGCACCGATCTGGGTGCAGCTGCTGATGTTCGCACCCCTGGCGGTCTGCGGTGTCATCGCGTCACGTTCGGGCATGCTCGAGGACGAACTGCCCGCCTGATAGGCATCGATCCGGGAAAGTCCGTTGCCGACGCGATCCGAAAAATAGGATCACTTCCCGGCAACGATTACCCCGACCTTAGGACGCACTCAGGCAACTCCAAATCGACTGTCCGGACGCACGTCAGGCCAGCGAGCGGTGCACGACCCGCAACGGCAGTAACGATTCCCCGCTGGGGCCGATCTCGATGTCGACGCCCATCTCGGGGCAGACGCCACAGTCGTTGCAGTCGTCCCAGCGGCAGTCGTGCACCGATTCTCCGGTGATCGAGTCCTGGTAGTCCTGCCACAGCCAGTTGCGGTCGAGTCCGAGATCGAGGTGATCCCAGGGCAGCACCTCAAGCTCGGAGCGCTCCCGCATCGTAAACCAGTCGAGGCTGACGCCTTGAGGCTCCAGCTGCTCGGCGGCGCAGCGGATCCAGCGTTCGTAGTTGAAGTGCTCGTTCCAGCCGTCGAAGATGCCGCCATCGCGCCACACTGCTTCGATGACCTTGCCGACCCGCCGGTCGCCGCGGGCCAGCAGGCCCTCGATCAGGCCCGGATGGCCGTCCGACCAGCGGATGGTGATGGCTCTGCCACAAGCCCTATCATCGCGGACGCGCTGCTTGAGCTGCCGCATCCGCTCGTTGGCGATCTCCGGATCGGTCTGTGCCACCCATTGGAAGGGAGTATGCGGTTTAGGCACGAACGCGCCGATGCTGATGGTGCAGGCGATGTCGCGGCGTCCGGCGGCCTTGCGTCCGGTTTCGATGACCCGGTGCGCCATGTCGGCGATCGCCAGCACATCGTCGTCGGTTTCGGTGGGCAGCCCGCACATGAAGTAGAGCTTCACCGACCGCCAGCCGGACGAGAAGGCCGCCGCGACGGTAGCGATCAGGTCGTCTTCGGACACGTTCTTGTTGATGACGGCGCGCATCCGCTCGGTGCCGCCCTCGGGAGCGAATGTCAGGCCACTGCGGCGTCCGTTGCGGGCGAGCTTCTCGGCGAGGTCGATGTTGAAGGCATCGACGCGGGTGCTGGGCAGCGACAGCGACACGTTCGAGCCCTGATAGCGGTCTGCGAGCTGTTCGGTGATCTGGTCGATCTCGGTGTGATCGGCGCTCGACAGCGAGAGCAGGCCGACCTCCTCGAGGCCGGTTGATTCCAGTCCGTGCTCCACCATCTCGCCGATCACCGGAAGGGTGCGCTCCCTGACCGGGCGGGTGATCATGCCGGCCTGGCAGAATCGGCAGCCGCGGGTGCAGCCGCGGAAGATCTCCACCGAGTAGCGCTCGTGCACGGTTTCGGCCAGCGGCACCAGCGGCGCCTTCGGGTAGGGCCATTCATCCAAGTCGGTGAGAATCCAGCGCTTGACCTGGTAGGGCACGCCCGGCTTGTTCGGGGAGATCTTGGTGATCGCGCCGTCGGAGCCATATGAGATGTCGTAGAACTTGGGCACATAGAACATGCCCGTCTGGGCGAGCGTCAACAGCAGACCTTCACGCCCGCCTTCTTGGTCCGATTCGTGCCAGGCTCGGACGATCCGGCTGAGCTCCAGCACGGCCTCCTCGCCATCACCCAGCACCGCGACATCAATGAAGTCGGCGATCGGCTCCGGGTTGCAGGCGCAATGCCCGCCGACCACCACGATTGGATCGTCTTCCGCCCGATCGACACTGCGCAGTGGGATGCCCGCCAGGTCAATCGCGTTCAGCAGATTGGTGAATCCGAGTTCGGTCGACAGGCTCATCCCGAGCACATCGAAGCTCCTGACCGGGCGATGGGTCTCCAGGCTGGCCAGCGGAACATTCCGCGCACGCATCAGGGCTTCCATGTCGGGCCACACCGAAAAGGTACGCTCGGCCAAAATCCAGTCGGTCTCGTTGAGCACCTCGTAGAGGATCAGGTTGCCCTGGTTGGGCTCACCGACCTCGTAGGCATCCGGGTACATCAGCACCCAGTGCACGTCGACGTCGTTCCAGGGTTTGGTGACCGCGTTCAGCTCGCCGCCCACGTATTGGATCGGCTTGGTGACATGGGCCAGCAGAGGTTCGAGCTGATCGAAGATGGAGGCCGGTTCAGCTGCGCGAGTAGTCATATCGCAGGCAATGGTAACGCCGGACGTCCCGGAGATCGCCGTCGGCGTCTGGGCTGAGTTGCACAGACGGTCGGGGTTGCCGCCGTTAGCGCGAAAGATAAGCTCACTTTCCGGCAACCCAACCCAAAGCTGAAAGAGACGCTCTCTACGACACGGCGGAGTTCACTTCAAGCCTGCGTCCGCCCGCGAAAATCAGCGCTCCCAGGGACGCGGATTGACCAGCGGGTTCTGCGGTTGAGCCGGCGTGCTCTGCCCGGGCGTCCACTCTGGAGGGGCGCTCTCAGCGGGTGCCGGGGGCTGAGTCATGGCACCTGGACCGGTTTCGGGAGGGTACGGCGCCTGCGGTGATCCGGCCGGCCAGGCAGCGGACGGCTGAGCGAAGCTGGCCGGCTGCCCGGCCTGGTTGCCGAACGCGATGACCGGATCTGCCATCGATTCGGCGGGTGCCGCGACCCGTTCTATGCCGCGCTTCTTGGCCCACCAGCAGATCAACACCGTGGCGAGCGTGATGACGCCTATGCCGATCAGCACCTCGGGGCCGGCAGCGCCGGCCGAGCGATCGAACATGTCGCTGATGTCGGTGAACGGCATGGTCGATTCGCTCAGTACGTTGTTGACCACGTGCATGACGATGCTCGCTTCGAGTCCGCCGGTGCGCCAAACAAGAACGCAGGACGCCGCTCCGAAGAAAAAGTAGTAGGCATTGAGCCAGGGGTCTTCCGCCATGTGGGCGAACATGAACAGTGTGGACGAGACGATGAGCCCGATCGCCAATCCGAGCTTCTGATTACCGAAGAAGCTTGCCGCGGCACGATTGACCACGCCACGGAAGGCGTATTCCTCGCCGGCAGATTGCAGCGGCGTGGTGATCAGGATTCCGACGATCAGTAGCCAGGTGTCCCCGTTGACCGTGAGTTCATGGATGCTGCCGTCGATGGCCATCGCAACCCAGTCATAACCGATATAGAGCAACCAGATCGGCACGATGACGATGGCGCAGCGGCCCAGCCAACCCCAGCGGATGCGTCCGGTCACGCTCGCCATGAAGCCGGGGCGCTGTTTGAAGATCGCCGCCGAGATGAAGAAGGCGACAAGAATCAAGGCTGCCAGCGCCGCGTTGTTCGCCAAGAACAGCCCTGCGGTCATCTGGGTACCGTCGAAGCTCATCAGGTCGTCAGGATTCAGGGCTCCTCGGGCGACATCGGCAGCGATACCGATGGCACTGAAGATCAACGAAGTGACAAGCATCCCGATGCCGCCGACCACCACCGCGACGACCGGACGCCACCAGCGCCAGTTGGGTGCCCGCCAGAAGAACGGATAACTCGTCGGTTTGGTTGGCAACGTGGGTTGGAACGCCCGTGGGTAGTTGATGCTCATCAAGCGTCCAATCCCGGGAACCAGAGCGCGATCTCGCGGGCGGCGGATTCCGGAGCGTCCGAAGCATGGACGAGGTTCCGGTTCTTGAAGAGCGAGAAGTCGCCGCGGATCGTACCCGGGGTGGCCACGGCCGAGTCGGTGGCACCGTTCAGCGATCGGACAGCTTGGATGGCCCGCTCTCCCTCCAGGACCATCGCTACCAGAGGGCCGGAGGTGATGAACTCGGCGAGTGCCGGGTAGTAGTCGCGCCCGACATGCTCCGCATAGTGCTGCGCTGCCAACTCGGCATCAGCCTGCCGCAATTCGAGCGCGACGATTGCCAATCCTTTGGCCTCATAACGGGAAATGATCTGCCCGACCAACCCGCGGAAAACTCCATCGGGCTTGACCAGCACCAAGGTACGTTCGACTGCGCTCATAATTGAACACTACAAGGAGCCCTATCGCACGCCTTCAATGCAATGAAGTCTTGACAGCTCAGCCGGTGAGGATATCTGGCACAACACCAACCGATGGCGGTGCTACTCACCTTGCGATTGAAGCAAGGCCCTGTTCTTCTCCTCGGAAAGACGTGCGCTTCGAACTCTGCCGCTTGCCACGTAAGGCGCCACGAGGAACACAGCCAGGGCAACTATTGCCCACAACCAACCGAAGCCGACGTAAACGAGTACGACCCCGGCCACCGCACCAAGCCAGTACCACCGTTGCCGCAGCATTCGTGGTCCGCTCACACGCTGTTGAAGAATCGCGTAGTCCACAGCCAGTGCAGCCAAGGCCGGATTCTCCACTTCCTTCCCTGCGTTCACAGCGCGAAGCACGCCCTCGCGACCTTCGCGGTCGAGCGCAGCAAGTCTTGCCATGGCAGTGGAAGCCGCGTCATCGCTCGGCATGATCTTGTGCCCCCTTCCATTTGTTCGTCCGGACGGTCACCGCCAAGCAACGCCCGTTGCCAACAGCATAATGGCGCAGTCACGATTCGCACCGATGGATCTCGCAGAGACTCATTTTGACCGCCGCGCGATCTCGCTTGGAGTGTGGCCCGGAAACAGCGATCGTTGGTCTGCGGTGGTCAGAACCCGAGTTCTTCCTGCAGCTTCTCGAGTATCTCGCGGATCTCGCCGGCCAGATACACCGAGCCGATGACCAGTACTGCTGCTTCGTCGCCACCTTGCTCGGCAAGCCCCCTGGCGAAATCGATGGCCAAGGGGCTGAGGTTTGCGTCAACTGGGTGGACGTCAGATCTGCGCCAAAGAGATCCTGACGGGCAAGTAACCAAAAGAGCGCGCATCGCGAGCGATCGTCCGCGCGATATACCTAACACGACAACGTCGGCGACCGTTCTGATGGGCCACACCGATTCTCATCAACCCATACAAAAACCGTTTTGAAAATGTTAGCGTCGAATCAACATCGAAGAAAAATCGATGTCACCCTCAAAGTTGAAGGATACAACAATGCTAAAAAACACCTCTAAGTCCATGCTGATCGCGTCGGGCATCGCATTGTCTATGGTCTGTTATGGTGTAGCCCCTGCAAGTGCCGAGCCAGATGAGGTCACGGCTCAACTTGAGACCGCTGCCGAGGTCGTATCTCGGGTCGATCCCCAGGTGACTACAACCGACACTGTCGAACCAACTCTGGTGGACCCGGTCAACAGCAGCATCCAATTTCTGGATACTCCAGTTGTCCTGAGCGATCAACTCACTACCAATATCGGACTAGGCGACGGAGTGCAGGCGGTCGCCGGAGAGACAGTTGACTACATTATTCGAGATCTGTCGGACTCAACAACCCAGATCCTAGCTGTCATGAGCTCAGAAGAATCCTCGACAACTCAGTCTTACCAATTCACTGGCAAGTTCTTGGAACCTGCACAGGATGGCTCGGTACTAGTTCGGGAATCGCCGGAGGGGGAGCCAGTCGCGATGATTGACGCTCCGTGGGCCAGGGATGGCGACGGTAAGGCGTTGACGACTGAGTACCAAATCCAGGGTGATACTCTAGTGCAAACCACCGCGGTCACCGATTCAACTGTCTACCCTGTTGTTGCCGATCCGAGTGTGAATCAACACTGGTGGGGTTGGAGCGTCGACTTCACCTGGGGCGAGACCAATACCATTGCTAATGGCAATGCCTATTGCACAGGCCTGGTCGCCGGGCTTGTGTTGACCGGTATCGGAGCGATAGGAACTGGCGCCGCAACAATTGCTTGCGCCGCTCTCGTAGGAACCGCCAGCATTGCACGCGGCAATGGTCAGTGTGTCTCGGTCAATGTCGTCGGCGCCGTCCCCGCCCTGACTTGGACGCCCTGGATCCGGAACTGTTAACGAGAGGCGGCCTCGCATGGCTTCGTACTTTCCTATATTCGTCGTAGGTTTCACCATCGCGCTTTGCATCATTGTGATCACGGCACCCGACCCCTTGAATTACAAAAATCCTCTAGTGTGGGCAGTGTTCATAGGCGCGGTGTGTGTGTCAGGGATCCTTGCAACTGCCCAGGATGCTCAGTGGAAGCCGGCCGTCGGCATAGCTTGCGCCGTTCTTCTCGGCGCAAGCTGTGTGATCAGACCGCTAACGCAGAGGCGACGGAACGGCGGGCTCGAAAAAAACATGTGAGCCTAACGCCGACACAAGTTGACCCGAATGCGCCATGAGATTCCGCATACGCCTGGCCCTGCAAGCATCTAGGAAATGTACTTCGACTCAAGCTTTCTGACCCCTATAGGTCGGAGGACCAGTCAGGTGGCTGGGTCGCAACGATACGTCGCGACCCAGCCACCAGTTTGTGCCCGCTTAACTGAGCCGATTCAGGCAGCACGTCATGGTAGCCATAAATCTCACGCACGCCTGAACTCACAAGCCGAGTTCTTCCTGCAGCTTCTCGAGTATCTCGCGGATCTCGCCGGCCAGATACACCGATCCGATGACGAGTACTGCCGCTTCGTCGCCACCTTGCTCGGCCAGCCCTCTGGCGAGATCGATCGCCAGCGCGGGTGTCGCGGCGGCACGCACCTGACCTGGCTCGAATGTCTCCTCGGCCAGTTCTTGAATTTCGGCCACCGGCATGGCTCGCTGGTTGCCGGGCATGGTTGTCACCACGATGGTGTCCAGTTCTTGGGCGAGCAGCCCCATCACTTCAGGCACCGGCTTGTCGCGCATCATCGCGACCACGCCGATGAGCGGCTGGGCGGTGAACGCCTCGCGCATGCCCGCCAGAGTGGCCGCGACGGCATCGGTGTTGTGCGCGGTGTCGAGCACCACGAGCGGGTCGGAGCCGACGGCCTCCAGCCGAGCCGGAGCCTTGACAATCCCCAGTCCTTCGGAAATCACCTCACCGCTCAACGCTGACCCGCGGAATGCCTCGGCCGCCGCCACCGCCAGTGCGGCATTTCGGGCCATGTACTCGCCGTGCAGGGGAAGAAAGATGTCGCCCATCGGCCCGTCGGCCGTCTCGATTCGGATCACCTGACCTCCGACCGCCAACTGCCGATCGACCAGTCCGAAATCGGTTCCCTCCCACTTGGCCGGCACACCGACCTCGAAGCAGCGCTTCATCAGCACTGCCGCCGCTTCAGTCACCTGATCGGCGAGAACCGCGACAGAGCCGTGCTTGATGATGCCCGACTTCTCGCCCGCAATCTGGGCGATGGTGTTGCCGAGCAGGTGGGTGTGGTCGAGCGAGATCGGCGCCACCACCGCGACCTGTGCGTCCGCAACGCTGGTGGCATCCCAGCGTCCGCCCATGCCGACCTCCATGATCGCCACGTCGACCGGGGCGTCCGCGAATGCCGCGTAGGCCATGCCGGTGATGACCTCGAAGAAGGTCAACGGGACGCCGCCGATCAGCCGGTCGTCCACCATCTGCACCATGGGTGCGATCTGATACCAGATCTCGTCGAAGCGTTCCGCGCTGATCGGCTCGCCGTCGATCGCGATGCGTTCGGTGACGTCTTCGAGGTGCGGGCTGGAGAATCTGCCGGTGCGCAGCCCCATCGCGCGAAGCAGCCCCTCGATCATGATCGCGGTGGAGCCCTTGCCGTTGGTGCCGGTGATCTGAATCACCGGGCAGGCCCTCTGCGGATCGCCGAGCAGATCACACAGCGCCTGGATGCGTTCGAGGGACGGTTGGGGGTGGCTTTCGGGCCAGCGGCCGATCAGCCAATCAACCAGCTCATCATGGCCGGCATGAATCGATGGCTGCGCTAAGGAACTCATAACTCGCAAGTTTAGGGCGCCGGACGAATACGACGGCGGTCCCACGGTGTGCAGACTGTGGGCCGATGGGTGTCTGTGCTCGCTAGCTAAGATGGAGCGCGTGGGTGCTTTGACAGGACGAGTAGCTGGGCGGCAAACGAGTCGCGATTGGCGAGACTGGGCTGGCCTGGCCGCAAGGCTGATTCTCGGCATCGGCCTGTTCGTCGCGGGCGCCTTGAAGGTCGGACGACTCGACCAGAACGTCACCCAGGTCGCGCTCTATCAGATCCCGATGCCCGACTGGGCGGTCACGGTGATCGGCTACGCGCAGCCCTTCGTCGAGATGGCCGTCGGCGCGCTGTTGATCATCGGCCTGTTCACCAGGGTTGCCGCTGTGCTCGGCACTGTTGCGATGGCTGTGTTCATCTTCGGCATCGTCTGGGCCTGGTCGCACGGTCTGCAGATCGACTGCGGATGCTTCTCGATCGGCGGTGAGCTACCCGAAGGTGCCGAGACCAAGTATGTGCAAGACATTCTGCGCGATCTCGGTTTCATCGTCTGCGGCGTCTGGTTGTGGCTGCGTCCGGCATCCGCGCTCGCGCTCGACACCTGGCTGCTGGCGCCGCTCGAGGGGGACATCGACTATTCCGATCTCGGCGAAGACGACGAGGTCGATGCCATGATGGACGCCGAGCCCAGCGGTTCCGGCCCCGCGGACGATCCACGAGTTTTTCTGCCCGCCACCGATGAGAAAGCGACCAGATGAGCAAGAGTAAGCAAAACAAGCCCAAGGATTCGTCGGGCAAGTCTGCGTCCGGAAAAGGGACGACTCCCCGGGCAGCCAGCGCCTCCCGCCGTGAGCAGTTGAGGGCGCAACAGCTGGCCGAGGCCAAGCGCAAGCGCACCCAGCGCATCATCACTGCCGCGGCCGCGGTGCTCGCCGTGGTCATCATCGTGGTCGTGATCGTCGTCGCGGTTCAGAACCGCAAGGACGACGAGCCCGGCACCGGCTCGTCTCCCAGCTCGACTGTGGCGCAGCAGGTTCCGGCCCAGGCCAACGCCGATAATTCCGGCTTGATCTACAACGGCTCGGATCAGAACTCGGCTGATCTGGTCGTCGATGTCTACATGGACTACCAGTGCCCGGGTTGCGGCCAGTTGTCGGAGCTGGTGGAGCCTGACCTCGAGACGCTCGCCGACAATGGCGAAATCCAGCTGACCTACCACGTTTTGCATGGGCTGGATGGCAGCTTCCCCGGCGACCACTCGTACCGCGCCGCCATCGGTGCGACCTGTGCTGCGCTGCAAGACGTATTCCCCGCCTACTCGCACACCGTTTTCGCCGGTCAGCCCGCCACGGAGGGTGACGGCTGGACCGACAAGCAGCTCAGTGAGGACTACCCGAAGCTCGTGGGGCTTGAGGGTGACGCGCTGACCGAGTTCCAGACCTGCTACTCCGAGCAGGCCACCGCTGATTTCGTCAAAGCGATGCAGGACGCGCTGCCGTCCTACGTGACCGCCACCCCCTATGTGGAGGTCAACGGAAACCAGTGGCAGCCCGGCAACGATGAGATCGGCAGCACGGATGCCGTCCGGCAGGGCCTTGAGCGCGCCGCCGGCTAGTAGCCCGTCACGCTAGCAATGCGGGACGAGTCACTCGACTCGTCCCGCATTGCTTTTGTCTCCACCGCAAGTGGCAACCGCCGAATTCTCACCGTCAGGCTCCGCTCACTAAGATAAAGATCATGACTACTGTGCCTGACCAGATGCAACCTGCCGCCCCAACACCAGCTGGTTGGCAGGTACCGGAGCGTCCGGTACTGGAAGGCCTGGAAGACCGCTGGGCGAAGCGCTGGCGCGACGACGGCACCTACGCATTCAAGCGTCCCGAAACCCGGGCACAGGTGTACTCGATCGACACCCCCCCGCCCACCGTGTCGGGCTCCTTGCACGTCGGCCATATCTTCAGCTACACCCACACCGACCTGGTGGCCCGCTACCAGCGCATGTGCGGCAAGCAGGTCTTCTACCCGATGGGCTGGGACGATAACGGGCTGCCCACCGAGCGGCGCGTCCAGAACTATTACGGGGTACGTTGCGAGCCGCCGCTGCCCTACGATCCCGACTTCACCCCGCCGGCCAAGCCGGACGCCAAGCGCCCGGTAGCCATCAGCCGCCGCAACTTCGTCGAGCTGTGCCTCGAACTGACCTCGGTTGACGAGAAGGTCTTCGAAGATCTCTGGCGCCACATCGGACTGTCGGTCGACTGGGACACGCTGTATTCGACGATCTCCGAGGAGGCGCAGTCGGTCGCCCAGCGCGCCTTCCTGCACAACTTCGCGCGCGGCGAGGCCTATCTTTCGCATGCCCCGACCTTGTGGGACGTCACTTTCCAGACCGCAGTCGCCCAAGCCGAGTTGGAGGCCCGCGAGTATCCCGGCTTCTATCACGGGCTGAATTTCCATCGCCCTGATGGCGGCGAGGTGCTGATCGAGACCACCCGTCCCGAACTGCTGGCCGCCTGCTGCGCGCTGATCGCGCATCCGGACGACGAACGCTACCAGCCGCTGTTCGGCAGCACCGTGACCACGCCGGTGTTCGGCGTCGAGGTGCCGGTGCTCGCCCATCCGGACGCCGAACCCGACAAGGGGTCGGGTATCGCGATGTGCTGTACCTTCGGCGACCTCACCGACGTCACCTGGTGGCGTGAGCTGCAGCTGCCGACCCGCACCATCATCGGACGTGACGGACGCATCGTCCGCGAGGTTCCCGATTGGATCGCCAACAAGGACGCCTACGAGCGGATCGCCGGAAAGACCACCTTCTCGGCCCGTGAGCAGACCGTCGAAATGCTGCGCGAGAACGGCGAGCTGGTCGGCGAGCCCGAGCCGACCAAGCGCATGACGAACTTCTACGAGAAGGGCGAGAAGCCTCTCGAGATCGTCTCGACCCGCCAGTGGTACATCTCCAACGGCGGACGCGACCAGAAGCTGCGCGAAGAGCTGCTGGAGCGCGGCGACGAGCTGAAGTGGACGCCGGACTACATGCGGTTCCGCTACTCCAACTGGGTGGGCGGCCTGAACGGCGACTGGCTGATCAGCCGGCAGCGATTCTTCGGCGTGCCCTTCCCGGTCTGGTACACGCTCGACGCCGATGGCGAGCCCGACTACGCGCATCCGATCACCGCGGACGAGGCTGATTTGCCCGTTGATCCGGCTTCGCAACCTGCTCCCGGTTTCGAGGAATCGCGGCGCGGTGTGCCGGGCGGTTTCATCGCCGACCCCGATGTGATGGATACCTGGGCGACCAGCTCGCTGACCCCGCAGATCGCCTGCGGCTGGCAGCGCGACCCCGAGTTGTGGAAGCTCACCTTCCCGATGGATCTGGCCCCCGAGGCGCACGACATCATCCGTACCTGGCTGTTCAGCCGGATCGTCCGCAGTCACCTGGAGGAGCACAAGCTGCCCTGGGAGCGCGCGGCGGTGTCCGGTTTCGTGGTCGATCCCGACCGTAAAAAGATGAGCAAGTCGAAGGGCAATGTGGTCGTCCCGACCCAGATCCTCGACAAGTTCGGTGCGGACGCGGTGCGCTGGCGTGCTGCCATGGCTCGTCCGGGCATGGATTCGCCGTTCGACGAAACCCAGATGAAGGTCGGACGCAGGCTCGCGATGAAGATCCTCAATGCGTCCAAGTTCGTGCTGGAGAAACATTCGGCCGCCGATCCCGCATCCATCTGCGAGCCGGACGACCTGGCGATGCTGGCCGCCCTCGCCGATGTCGTCGCCAAGGCGACCGCGGCGTTCGAGGACTTTCAGTACACCGATGCGTTGGAGGCCGCCGAGAAGTTCTTCTGGACCTTCTGCGACGACTACCTGGAGCTGGTCAAGGAGCGTTCGTATTCGGACGACGCGGCTGCTGCTTCGGCAGCCGCTGCCCTGCAGCTCGCGCTGAACGTACAGCTGCGGCTGTTCGCGCCGTTCATGCCGTTCGTGACCGAAGAGGTGTGGAGCTGGTGGCAGCCGGGTTCGGTGCACCAGGCTTCTTGGCCCACGGTAGATGAACTGCCGACCGGCGGTGACCCGGCGTTGCTGGACGACGTCGCCGAGGTGCTGATCGCGATCCGTGGCGCCAAGTCCCGGGCGCAGGTGAAGATGCGCACCGCGGTCGACCGGGCAGTGGTCTCCGGCCCCGCCGAATCCCTTGCCCGCCTAGAGACCATCGCGCGAGATCTGCGGGCGGTCGGACGCATCACCGGGGACCTGGAGTTCGTCCCCGGAGCAGACCAGATCGAGGTCGAGGTCACCTTGGCCGCCCCGAGCGAGTAGCCCGCGCGAGGATCATCGAAATAGTTGTGCCCCGGTCACCAAGGCCGGGGCACAACTGTTTTCTGTGGACATGTCAGCTAGGCGAAGCGATCCGGGCCATACCCGTCCCCTTGACGGTCTCCGCGGCCTCGAATCAGTAGTGGTCCTTGGCGGAAAGGATGCACACTGTGTCGTCCAGGACCACGTAGATGAGCCGATTCGCCGTGTCGATTCGTCTTGACCAGGCCCCTTGCATCTCCCACTTCAACGGCTCAGGCTTGCCAATTCCTTCCGATGGGTGACGCATCGTGTCGGAAATCAACTTGTTGATACGTCGCAGGGTCTTCTTGTCCTGTTCTTGCCAATACAGGTAGTCGTTCCAGGCGTCTTCGGTCCATGAGAGGTTCACGAAGGGTCGTCCACATCAATGAGTTCATGAGCGGTGGTATGCCCATGGCGGACGCTCTCCAACCCGCGGAGAACCTTGTCTTGCAGATAGGGGTTTTGGTAGATCCGTACCGTCTCCATGAGGGAGTCGTAGTCTGCCGCGCTCATGACAACCACGTTGTCGACCGGGTCGGTATTGGTAACGAGGAGCATGTCCGCGTCCTCGTTCACCTGCCTCATGAAGGTCTTGAGACTCTTGCGGAAGTTGCTGTACGTGACTGCTGTGACCATGACCGACCCCCATTCACTGAGCTGTACAACTTACTGTACCAGAGTGCCGAATGATACCTAGGCGGCGAGTCGCCTGAGACTCAGTTGCTCTGACGGGCCAGCAGCGAGGACGCCTCTTGCAGCGCGGTACCGGAGTCTGCGATGTGGGCGAGATGGGCCGGAATTTCGCGTCCGGCCTTCTGCATGGCACGGGCCCACAGCCTGCCGGCGCGATAGGACGAGCGGACCATCGGGCCCGCCATCACACCGAGGAATCCGATCTCATTGGCCTGCTTCGCGAACTCTACGAACTGCTGGGGCTTGACCCAGCGGTCCACCGGATGGAAGGTGGGCGCCGGACGCAGGTATTGCGTCAGGGTCAAAATGTCGCAGCCCGCATCATAGAGATCGCACATCGCCTCGTAGATCTCGTCGTCGGTCTCCCCCATGCCCAAGATCAGATTCGACTTGACGATCATGCCGTTCTCTTTGGCCTGGGTCAGCACATTCAGCGAGCCCTCGTAGCTGAAGGCGGGACGGATTTTCGAGATGATCCGGGGAACCGTCTCCAGGTTGTGCGCGAACACCTCGGGCTCGGCGTCGATGACCTGCTGAATGGCAGCAGGGTCGCCTTTGAAATCAGGCACCAGAATCTCGACACCGGTCGACGGATTCAGGGTGTGAATGGCACGCACGGTCTCGGCGTTCAGCCAGGCCCCACCATCGGCCAGATCATCGCGGGCGACCGAGGTGACCGTGGCATACCGTAGCCCCAGATCGCGCACCGATTCGGCGACCTTACGCGGCTCCAGGACGTCCATGATGGCCGGGCGTCCGGTGGCGATGTCGCAGAAATCACAGCGCCTGGTACAGGTGTCGCCGCCGATCAAGAAGGTAGCCTCACGGTCTTGCCAGCATTCGTAGACGTTCGGGCAACCCGCCTCTTCGCAGACGGTATGCAGGCCTTTGCCGCGGGCCAGCTTCTTCATGTTGGCGAAGTTCTCGCCCATGTGCGCGGTGTTCTTCATCCACGCGGGTTTGTCCTCGATAGGTGTCTCCGCGTTGCGAACCTCGATGCGCAGCAGCCGTCGGGTGTCGGTGGTCACGGGTGGTTTCTCCTATCAGTTGGACGCGTGGGTCAGCCCGCGAAGGGCCGCAAGATCGAGAGGCGCGGGGGTGACGAATTCGGGTTCCTCCGCTCGGGTCGCCGACTGCTCGGGCCAAGCTCCGGTCGACGCATCGGCGCGTTTGCCGTACAAGGGCGAGAAGTCGAGTGGCGCAGCCGGCTGCTCGGGTTCGAAGATCTCGATGAGGCCATCGGACTCGAGTGTGGCGAGTTCGATCTCCATCCGTTCCACCACGTCTGCGGGCTTGACCTCGCGCCTGGTCTCCTGGCTGATCGAGGTGACTCCGGCGTCCGTGATACCGCAGGGGATGATCTTGCCGAACGGACGCAGATCATTCGAGCAGTTCAGAGCGAAGCCGTGCATAGTCACCTTGCGTGACACCTGCATACCGATGGCTGCGAGCTTGCGATCCGGCCCACGGTCATCGGCGAGCACCCACGCGCCGGAGCGTCCCTCGACGGTGGCCGCCTTAACACCAAAGTCGGCGACAACGGCGATGATGATCTGCTCCAGCATCCTGACCATTTTGACCGGCTGAATCGGCGGGGTGAGCCGGACGATCGGGTAACCGATCAGCATGCCCGGGCCGTGGTAGGTGATTTTTCCACCACGCCCGATCGGGACGACAGGTGTGCCGTCATAGGGGTACTCGCTGGGGTCGGCCCTGCGTCCGGCGGTGTAAACCGGATCGTGTTCGAGCAGCAGCACCGTGTTGCCACGGGTCCCGGCGAGCACTTCGTCATGCACCTGTTGCTGCAAATCGAGACCGGCCCGGTAGTCGACGAAATTCGGATCGAATCCAGCGCGCTCGAAGTGAAGGGCCATGCCCCCAACCCTAGTCACCTGCGCCCAATCAGGCTCTCTTTGTCCGCCTTGGGCGGAGTCCTCGGGTCCTCGCCGTTACTGGACCCGCAGCCGCGACCCGAATCAGGGCCCGGGCCCGAGATAGCTGGCGCGCGATCTGATACGGGGCGGGCGAAACATGGATGAACCAAGTCCGCGGCGCCGATTCTGATCGGTAGTTGTCGGCTACCCCAGCTTGTTGGTTTGCGCGATGTACTCCTTGACCTTCCCTGCATCGTTCGGCAGGTCGGCCACCCGGCGCGGGGCGTCCATCACCTCGGCGAAACGCGGCGGAATCTCAAGGTCAAGTTCGGTGGCTTCCTTGATCGTCTCGGCGAACTTCACCGGCAGCGCCGTCTCCAGCACCACGATCGGCGCCTGGGCCTTTCCGATCCACTCATGGGCGATGTGCACGCCGTCGGCCGTATGCGGATCGACGAGTACCCCGTTGTCGAAGTACAGCCCGCGAATGGTCTGCAGCCGGTCGGCGTGAGTTGATGACCCGCTGACGAAGCCATAGCGTTCCGGGATCGACGCAAATTCAGGGGTGCCTGACAGATCGAAATAGCCGTTCTCGGAAAGCTGGCGTCCGAACAGATCAGCGGTGCGCTCGCCGTCGCGTCCCAGCAGATCGAAGACGAATCGCTCGAAATTGGACGCCTTCGAGATGTCCATGGACGGGCTCGATGTGGCTGCCACCTCGGCAGATGCCCGGACGCGATACACCCCGGTGGTGAAGAACTCGTGCAGCACGTTGTTCTCGTTGGTGGCCAGAATCAACGTGTCGATGGGCAACCCCATCTCGCGGGCAACATGCCCTGCACAGATGTCACCGAAGTTACCGGTCGGCACCGCGAAGCTGATCCGCTGGTCATTCGAAGTCGTCACCCGCAGCCAGATCGCCACGTAGTAGACGACCTGGGCCACCAGCCGTGCCCAGTTGATCGAGTTAACCGCACCAATGTGATAATTCGCCTTGAACTCGGCGTCGTGATTGACGGCCTTGACGACGTCTTGGCAGTCGTCGAAGACCCCGTCGAGGGCGATGTTGTGAATGTTCTCGTCTTGCAGCCCGAACATCTGGGCCTGCTGGAAGGGCGTCATCCGGCCGGCGGGCGTCAGCATGTAGACGGCCAGCCGATCCCTGCCGCGCATCGCGTATTCGGCGGACGACCCGGTGTCTCCACTTGTGGCTCCGAGGATGGTGAGGTAGCCGTCTCGGCGTCCGAGTTCATAGCCGAACAGCTCACCGAGAAGCTGCATGGCCATGTCTTTGAAAGCGGCGGTAGGCCCGTTGGACAGATGTCCGATCCACAACGGCCCATTGCCGACACGCTCCACCGGCACGATGCTGGACGATCCGAACTTTTCCGGGGTATAGGCACGCTGACAGATGCCGAGCAGATCATCGCTGGGGATGTCGTCCACGAAAAGGCTCAATACCCGGTGAGCCAGCGCCGCATAGCCTTGCGTCGCCAGGACGTGACGCCAGGAAGCGAGTATTCCAGCGTCCACCTGCGGGTACTCGGCAGGAAGATAGAGACCGCCGTCAGCAGCCAGTCCCTCAAGCAAGATGTCGCTGAAGCCGGCGCCGGCCGCCCCCGGAAGTCCGCGTGTCGAGATGTATCTCACACCTCCAGCCTATAGGCCACGAACCCACGCAAGGTAGCTGATCTCTGCCTCGGACGCCTGGTCTCGCGTTACGCGGAGAGCTCGGTTCGCTGAGCGAGCTGCTTACGGCTGATCAAAGCCGGATCCTCCTCGCCGCGGACGGCCTCCTCGGTCACCAGCACCTGGCCGATCTCCGGATGACTGGGCACCTCGAACATGGTGTCGAGCAGCAACTCTTCGAGAATGGCACGAAGCCCTCGGGCACCGATGCCGCGTTCGAGTGCCTTGCCTGCGATCGCGGCGATCGCATCATCGGTGAAGTCGAGTTGCACATCGTCGATCTCGAACAGCTTGCCGAACTGGCGCACCAGCGCGTTACGAGGTTCGACGAGGATGCGCTGCAGCGCCTCCTGGTCGAGATTCGGCACGGTCGCGATCATCGGCACCCGGCCGATGAACTCGGGGATCAGGCCGTACTTGTGCAGGTCTTCCGGCCGAACGCCTGCGAAAGGATCATCGCTGCGCTTGGCTCGCATATCGGGAGTTGAGGTGAACCCGAGCGGCCGCTTTCCGATACGCGAATCGATGATGTCTTCCAGACCCGCGAAGGCGCCGCCCACGATGAACAACACGTTGGTGGTGTCGATCTGAATGAACTCTTGATGCGGATGCTTGCGTCCGCCCTGCGGCGGCACGGACGCGACAGTTCCCTCAAGGATCTTCAGCAGCGCCTGCTGAACGCCTTCGCCCGACACGTCGCGCGTGATCGAGGGGTTCTCGGACTTGCGGGCGACCTTGTCGATCTCGTCGATGTAGATGATCCCGGTCTCGGCCTTCTTCACATCGAAGTCGGCCGCCTGGATCAGTTTCAGCAGGATGTTCTCGACGTCTTCGCCGACGTATCCGGCCTCGGTCAGCGCCGTTGCGTCCGCGATGGCGAACGGCACGTTGAGCATGCGAGCCAGGGTCTGGGCCAGGTAGGTCTTGCCGCAGCCGGTCGGGCCGATCAGCAAGATGTTCGACTTCGAAAGCTCCACATCGGGTTCGTGGGAGCGGCCGGTATCGGCCTGCGCCTGGATGCGCTTGTAGTGGTTGTAGACGGCGACCGAAAGCGTTTTCTTGGCGGAATCCTGGCCGATGATGTATTCGTCGAGAAACTTTCTGATCTCGGCCGGACGCGGAAGCTTGTCGGGAGAGCCGGACGATGTGTCGTCACTGAATTCTTCTTCGATGATCTCGTTGCACAACTCGATGCATTCATCGCAGATGTACACGCCTGGTCCGGCTATGAGCTTCTTTACCTGTTTCTGGCTCTTTCCGCAGAATGAGCACTTGAACAGGTCACCGCTCTCGCCGATGCGAGCCATCGTCTCTCCTTCGTGCCTCGGACCCGATCCGAGTACTTTTCGCCTTGCTTCCCGGTCCGGGCCTCAACCCTAACGCTCCTGCGGTGCGTCGGGGTTGAGACCTGCCGCATCGTGGAAAGGGCTGATCCCGCCCGCTCCCACGAATCGCCATCTGTCATGTCGATGCCGGACGTCGGACACGGCCTCGAAGCATCGCGCCTTACCTGGCTGGCTTCGGGTGATGCTCGGGCTAAGGCTCAGCGTCCGGTCTCGGACAACGAGGTCAAGATATCGTCGATGATGCCGTATTCGACAGCTTCTTGAGCCGTGAGGAACTTGTCACGCTCGACGTCAGCTCGAACCTTTTCGACGCTCTGGCCGGTGTTATCGGCCAGCATCTGCTCCATCTGCTCACGGATACGCATGATCTCGCGGGCCTGAATCTCCAGATCGGACGACTGGCCGTAGGATCCGTCGCCCGACATCGCAGGCTGGTGGATCAGGATTCGCGAGTTCGGCAGCGCCAGCCGCTTGCCCTTGGCACCGGCGGCCAGGATGACCGCGGCCGCCGAGGCGGCCTGGCCGAGGCAAACCGTCTGGACGTCCGGCTTGATGTAGTTCATGGTGTCGTAGATCGCGGTCAGCGCGGTGAACGAGCCGCCCGGCGAGTTCAGGTAGATCGACACCTGACGTTCGGCGTCCATCGACTGCAAACAGAGCAACTGCGACATGACCGCGTTGGCGATCTCATCGGTGATCGGCGTGCCGAGAAAGATGATGCGTTCCTCGAACAGCTTCGTGTAGGGATCGACCCGGCGCACACCATAGCTGGTGCGCTCTTCCCACTGCGGAATGATGTAATCCATCCGCGGCTGGTCGCCCGCCGTGCCGAATGGTTGGGCCGGCAGATTGGTGCCGGGAATCAGGTTGGGAGTCATCTGCTGCCTCACTGGATGGGTGCGTTGGAGCCGGGGATCTGGGATGCACGCTCGAAGACGTGATCGATGAAGCCGTACGACAGGGCCTCGGGTGCCGTGAACCAACGGTCGCGGTCAGAGTCCTTGGTGATCTGCTCCAGGGTCTGGCCTGTGTGCTGCGCGATCAACTCGGCCATCTGGTACTTGAGATGCAGCGACTGTTCGGCCTGGATCTTGATGTCGGAGGCGGTGCCGCCGAGACCACCCGAAGGCTGATGCATCAAGATGCGGGCGTGCGGCAACGCGAAACGCTTGCCGGGCGCACCGGCGCACAGCAGGAATTGTCCCATCGAAGCTGCCAACCCCATCGCGACGGTCGCGACATCGTTGCTGATCCACTGCATGGTGTCGTAGATCGCCATGCCGGAGTCGACCGAGCCGCCCGGGGAGTTGATGTAGAGGTAGATGTCCTTTTCGGGATCCTCAGCGTTGAGCAGGAGCATCTGCGCACAAATCGCGTTCGCGTTCTCGTCACGTACTTCAGATCCGAGGAAGACAATGCGGTTCGCCAGCAACGACTGGTAGACGTTGTCGGTCATGCCTGCGCCGGATCCGGCCGCCGCTGCTGCTTGCGGTGTTGTCATGTCTGGATTCACATTGACGAACTTACAACCCCGCACTGACAAAACCGAAAGCACTCCCCCGGCTTTTCGCTGGCGGCGTGGGATGGGTTGGTTTTGTGCTATTCGGGCGGATTCGGCGCGTGCCGCCCTATCCGGTCTTTAGGTCTGGCCCGCGGCTCCGCGCGCTTCGCTGCGGTTGGAGATGAGCGCGTTGACCCAGCGCGCCTTCGGATCGGCGTCCACCAGCAACGACTTGACCAGCTGGGTGCAGGGCAGAGCGATCAAGGCCCCGATCGGGCCGAACACCCAGGCCCACAGCAGCAATGAGATCAACGACACCGTGGCGTTCACGCCGACGGCGTTGCCGGTGACCTTGGGCTGGAAGACACCTTGGACGATCCAGGTCGTCACCAGGTAAACGCCGAGCATCCACAGCGCCGTCTGCCAGCCGTTGGCCACCAAGGCGACCAGCAGAGGAGGGATCAGCGAGAAGAAGAACCCGACACTGGGCACGTAGGTCATCAGCCACGTCAGCAAGGCCCAGATCAGCGGCAGCGGGATACCAAGAATGATCAATTCCACATAGTTGAGACCTGCCATCAGCGCACCGAAGCCCGTGCAGACGAGCCAGTAGCGCCTGGTTCCGTTGCCGAACTCGCGCATGGCGGCGACGATGCGCGGATGACTTGACCCGGCCACGGCGATGCGTCTGCCCCAACTCGGCACGTCCAGAAGCATCATGATGAGTGCGGAGATGATCACGCCGAGCATGCCGATGACCCCGGAGAAACCGGAGAATACCTGGCTGGCTGCGCCGATCATCTGATTGGCGTCGAGATCGAAGAGGGCGCCGCTCGGGTCCCATTCGATGCCTTTACCGGCCAACCAGTCGAGGCCCTGCTGGCCGAGGTCGAGCACCTGGGGCAGATATTGCGGGACGACCGCGATGATCTCACCGATCGCCCAACTGGCCACCAACCCGATGATCACCAAAGTGACGAACAACGTAATGGCGGTGAAAACGACCGCCACCGGTTTGGGCACTCCGTACCGCCGCAGAATGGTCTGCAACGGGTAGACGACGATGACCATGTTCAACGCCAGAAACGCCGGGGCGATCAACCAGCTGAGTTGACGCATCAGCCACAGCGCACCGGCTAGGCCCAATACGCCCACCAGGATGACGACGAACCTGGGCAATTGGGGTGGTTGGCCCTGGTGCGACCCCTGGGGCACCCGAGCCGGATCGGAGCTGAAGGCCAGATTGAATCGGCGTTGTTCGGCCAGCAGCTCGAGCCCGGGCATGCCCGCCGGAGCAGCTTGCACCACACGGCGATCGAGTGCGGTGGCTCCGAAACCGGACGCAGGCAGGGGCGCGACGGTGTCATCGTATTCGGGCATCCCGGCCAGCAGCCGAGGCGGCCCTAGAGCGTCCGTCTGTGGGTCTGTCATTGCCGCTCCTTTGCATACGTCAGGGTGGGGCGTCTACTCATCGTCCTCGGGTAACAGATCGTCCTCAAGTGGTTCGGCATCTTTGGGATCGCTGGCGATCAACGCGTTGAACCAGCGCGCCCTCGGGTCGGCGTCGATGAGGAGCGACTTGACCAGCAGCGTCATGGGAAGAGCCAGCAAGGTGCCCATGCCGCCCATGACCGACGCCCAGAGCAGCAGCGACATGAACGAGACGGTCGGCGTCACGCCAACGGATTCTCCGGCAAATCGCGGCTGGATGATGGTTTGGATGACGAAGTTCAACACGCAGTACATCACGATGACGATGACAGCGGACTGCCAGCCGTTGGCAAAAAGCGCCACCACAGCCGGTGGGATGAGGCCGATGACGAACCCGATGTTGGGAATGTAGTTGGTCAGAAAGCTGAAGATGCCCCAGACGATCGCGAGTGGTACTCCCATGATGGCCAGCACGACGCCATCGAATACTGCCACGATGATGCCGAATACCGTCGTGACGATCCAATAGCGGCGCACGCCGTGAGCGAAGCTGCTCATCGCGGTGGCCACCCGGGACCGGTTACCCGCAAGAAATCGCAGGCGCCGTTCGAGACCGGGGGTGTCCATCGCCATGAAGACGATCGCCGCCACGATGATGCCGATCATGCCCACCATCGCGGACGCCAGACCGGACGCTCCTGACAGCAGCGAAGTCGCGGCTCCGATGAAGCGAGTCGGATCGAGAGTGTTGAGGAGTTGGCCCCAGCCACCTTCGCCGATGTCGAATTGGACCTCGGCCCAATCCGTTACGCGGTTGTATAGGACGGTGAACTCGGCGGCATATTGGGGCAGGATGCCGACCATCTCGGAGACCGACCAGACCAGGCCTGCCACCAGCGCGATCAGCACGGCGAAGACGGTCAGCGACACCACCATTGCGCTCAGCCACGACGGCGTGCCTTTGCGCACCAGCCAAGTATGCAAGGGATAGGCGGTGATCATCAAGTTGATGGCGAGAAACCATGGGCCGATGATGCCGGAGAATTGGCGCAGACACAGGAGGCAGATCAGCGCACCGGCCACGCCGATCACGATCGTGTTGAAGCGCGGACGACCTGGCATATCGGTTGTGGACGACGACTGCTCAGCCATGGCATCTCGTGAATTCCATGAAGTCCTCCGGTTGAATCCGACGGCAAGCAGCCTATAACCCTGTGGCTTCCCAGCGGGTCACCGCCCACGCGCTGGCTTCTGTCGCGCCCCCGATCGCCGATCCACACTTGGTGCTGACGGCGACGCCAACAGTGGATTCAGGCTATAACACGACCGCGGCTCCCCCGCACACCTGCCCGTTGACAGATCTCAGGGGAGCCGCGACCACAAATCACTCGTCGGCGTCGGCCTTGGCAGCCTTCTTCTTCGCCGGCTTCTTGGCAGGTGCCTTCTTCTTTGCGGCAGGCTTCTCCGCGGGAATCTCGTCCTCAGCGGCAGCGGCCTCGGGCTCGTCGTCCGCTTCGGGAGCGTCATCAGCATCGGCTGCCTCAGCGATCTCCTCCGCGGGAGACTCTGCCTCGTCCTCGGTCTGGTCGTCGGTTGCCGGATCGGCAATGGTGCCGTCACTGTTCAGATGGGCGACATCGACCTCGTTGCCATCGGTATCGACGACCTTGACTGCGGCGACCAGTTCGCCCAGGGCCTTGCCCCGGCGGACCTCACCCATCCATTCGGCGGTGTGGTCGTGCTCCATCATGTGTTGGAGCTCCTGCTCGGGCGACGTGCCATTCTGCTGAGCCTTGTTGAAGATCAACTCGGTCAGTTCAGACTGGTTGATCTGCAAATCCTTGTCCTCGGCGTACTTGTCGAGGATGATCTGCGAACGCAGCGCCTCGACGACGCGCTGGTTGATATCGTCCCAGAACGCTTCCGGGGTCTCGGCCTCTTCGTCCTCGGCCTCTTCGAGGTACTGCTCGACACTCAGGCCCGCGGTGTTGAGCTGCTGTTCGATTGCCTGCCGACGATTCTCCTGTTCGGAGGTGACGAGTGCTTCGGGCAGCTCGAACTCGGTGGCTTCGATGAGCTTGGTGAGCACCTGCTCGCGTGCCTTGTTGGCCTGATCGATGCGGGCCAGGCGCTCGAGATTGTCGCGCAGGTCGGCGAGCATCTCGTCCGCGGTGTCGAATTCGCTGACCAGCTGGGCGAAGTCGTCGTCCGCGTCGGGGAGCTCCTGCGACTGTACTTTGAGGACCTCGACCTCGATCTCGGCCTCTTCGCCACGGTTCGGTCCGCCGACGAGAGTGGAGGTGAAGGTCGCCTTTTCGCCGGCCTTCAAACCGACTACGGCATCGTCGAGGCCTTCGACGAAGCCGCCGGCGCCGACCTTGTAGCTGACCTCGGAGGCCTCGGCCTCGTCCAGAGTCTTGCCATCTTGAGTCGCCTTCAGGTTGAGGACGACGACATCGCCGTTCTCGGCGGCACGGTCGACCTCGGTGAGGGTGGCGAAGCGCTCGCGCAGTAGCTCGACGCGCTCATTGACGTCGTCATCACTGACTTCGGCGGCGGGAACCTCGACCTGGACGCCGGTCATGTCGGCGATCTCAAAGTCGGGACGAACGTCGACCTCGGCGGTGAACAGCACGTTGGTGCCGTCATTCAGCTCGGTGACGTCGACCTCGGGCTGACCGAGCGGGTGCAGGTCGTGGGTTTGGACGGCGTCGCCGTAGGCCTGCGGAAGAATGGAGTTGATGGCTTCCTGAAGCACCGCCCCACGGCCGAAGCGCTGGTCGATCAGACGTGCCGGAACCTTGCCCTTGCGGAAACCCGGGATATTCACCTGCTGGGAAATGTCTTTGTACGCGGCGTCAATGGCCGGCTGCAGGTCTTCAAAGGGCAGATCAATGGTGAGCTTCGCCCGTGTGGGGCTCAGCTGGTCTAGGGTGCTGGGCACGTGGTCTCCTGGCATATTCGGGGCAGACCGCCGTCGGCGACCTGCGCTAACCGTTCGATTCTAACCAGCGTTACCGGACGCGGCCAATCAAGGCCGGAAACTCGGCTTCATGCTCCTTGTTTGATGGTGCTCCACCCTCCGGGGAGACGCTGGACGCGAAGTTGAGCCGGGATCGTTTCCTTCATCGAAGGCACGTGGCTGATCAGACCCACCGTTCGTCCGCCTTCGCGAAGGTTGTCGAGGGTTGCCATGGTCACATCGAGAGTCTCTGGGTCGAGTGAGCCGAATCCTTCATCGATGAAGAGCGTGTCCAAGCTCATACCGCCGGCTCGGCCGGTGACCACGTCGGCCAATCCGAGGGCCAGCGCCAATGAGGCCTGGAACTTTTCGCCGCCGGATAGCGAATCCGGGGCGCGGGCTTCCCCGGTGTACGCATCCAGCACGTCAAGTCCTAGCCCCCACTTTCCACGGTTCTTCTCGATCGCGTCGGTGTGCTGGAGCGTGTATCGTCCGTCAGTCATAGTGCGTAGCCGGAGGTTGGCGATGGTGACGATCTCTTCCAGCTGAGCCGCGAGGACGAAGGTCTCCAGCTCCATCCTCATGGTGTTGGGCGGACTCATTCCGCGCAGCGTGCTGGCCAGCCGGTCAACCGACTCGTACCGCTTCACGTCGTCGGCGATGTTCGCCCGCTGGCATGCGATGGCTGCCGACAGATTCTGTAACCGCTCGACCTGGGGACGCGCCCGAGTCACCTCATCATGGGTTTCGTTGTACTGCTTCTCCGCCTCATCCAGCGCTGTCTTCGGAGTCTCGACATCGACCGGATCATCGGGCAGGTTTTGGAGATCTGGTGATATAAGAGTCAGCGCGACGGCCTTCACGTTCGAGTCGTAGCTTTCAATCCTTGCCTTGAGCACCTGCTGATCGGACTCGGTGCGGGTGGCCCTGGCTGCCTCGTCGGCTTCGGCAAATCCAGCCTTTGCCAGGTCACTGGCGAGCCGGGTTCTCTCGGCATCAAGGCGTTCCTCGGCGGACTTTTTCGCAGTGATCGAGTCAAGAAGTCGCTGACCGATATCCAACTGATGATCTGCTCGCGCCATTCGTGCCTGCACGCTCGGTTGATCACCACGAGCGTCTTCTACCAAGCCCTGGGCGCTCGTCAGAGCAGTGAGCGCAGCAGACCGTTTGTCGGCGAGTGCGGTCCTTGCCGACTGGGTGCGATCGAGACGCGCAAGCGTGTCGTCGGCGGACGTTTGAGCAGCTTCCAGGTCGGCACGGCTTCGCCGCAGGGAGGTGTCCGCCGCAGTTGCTGCGTCCAGCGATTGAGCGCATTCGTCACGCTCGGCCTTCGCCTCGGCAATAGAGAGCTGGCTTGCCTCAGCCAGCTTTGCTTCGCGCTTCTCGGTCAACACGCTCACCTGCGAGTCAGTGTCTTTGGATCGCGCATATGTCGCCTCGACAACCGCCTGGGCGGCATCAATTGCTTCTTGGACGACATGGTCGGCGGCGACAGTTGCCGGGTTTGGATGATCTGGTGATCCGCATACCGGGCACGGGGTATCCGCGCTGAGATCCTGCGCCAGGTCCGCCGCGTAGCCGGCCAATTGTCGCTGCCGAAGCGTCGACAACGCCTCGGATGCCTGTGCCGCCTTGGCTATGGCGTCTTCGTTCTCTGCTCGGGCGACCTCTAGTTGAGCAGCAAGCTTGCCCGCCTCTTCCGCCGCTCGGAGGCGGCTGACGGCTTCGGAATGCTTGGCTCGCGCATCGGCGAGGGACGCAGCCGGGTCTTCAAGCGCGGATATCTTCTTGCGAAGCCCTGCGATCTGCTCGGAAACCGTGGCCCGCTGCGCCTTGAGTGCCCCCGTCTGCTGATCGAGCCCATCGAGGTTGGCCACAGCTTCGTCGGCAGCCACTTGCAATTCAGGTATCCGTCCCTCCGACTCAAGCGCCGGGCCGAGGCGTCCCTTCAACTGCTGGAGGCCGGCAATAGAGGCAGCCAGCTCCTCAGCCGTGACCAGCAGAGCGGGATTCTCATCGAGATACGCGCTCTCGGCGTCGGCGAGTCTCTCGGCCGCGTCGTCGAGGGCGGACCGCGCTTGCTCGAACGCCCTCATCGCCGAACTGACCAGGTCTGCTCGCTGGGCATGCTCCAGGGTCTTCCGGTCAGCTGTGATCTTCTCCGCCTGATCAGAAAGGCGCTCCTGCTGCCTCAGCGCGTCGGCCCTGCGACTTTGCCGTTGGGCGAGATCGGTCGCCGTCTCGTAAGTAGTCTTCGCTGTGGCAAGGGCCGCCTCCAGGTCACGGCGGCGCGATATCGCGGCCTGCAGCGCCTCGGTGTAAGAGCCGACGACCTGGGCGAGCCAGGCATCAAAACCGCCGTCTGACGGATCCGGAATCTCATCCTCGCCGAGGCCGGCCTCTTGGGTGAAAAATTGTATCGTCGTTTCCAATTTGTTCTGCGCGGTCTCCAGCTGACGTTTGAGATCGCCTGCGCTCTCGGTGAGCGACCTCTCGTATTCGGAGAAGCGTTTGGTTCCGAACAAGGCCTGCAGTACCTCGCGCCGGCCTTCGGTGTCGGCGACCAGGAACTCTTGAAACTGGCCCTGAGCCAGCAAAACGACCTGCTGAAATTGCTTGCCGGTCATTCGAATCAGGTCGGCGATCTGGCGTGCCGTGTCAACGGCTCTGGATTGCAGACGTTCCCATCGGCCGTCGATGAGTTCGTCGAGTTCGGCTTTCGCAGGCACCGTGGTGAATCCGTCGCCCCTGAGCTTCGGACGCTGCCACGATGGGCTTCTGGTGACCTTGAAGCGGCGTCGCTCGACTCCGAACTCCACCTCGACGCTGCATGGCTGTTCCGGGGCCAGATAGTCGGAGCGCACCGCATCGCCGGGTTGGCCGTCGTAGCGAGGCACCGAGCCGAACAAAGCGAAGGTTACGGCGTCCAGAATTGAGGTCTTGCCGGCACCGGTCGGACCAGTGATGAGAAAGATGCCATCGTCGTCGAATGCGTCGAAATCGACGGTCTCGGTGTCGCGAAAGGGCCCGAAACCGGTCATGGTCACACAATGAATCTTCATGCGTGCAGCTCGACCGGCTCATATTCAGAGATGGTGTTGCGAAGCAGGTCAGCTTCCAGCGGGTCGGCGGAGCGTCCGTTGCGGACCTTGCTGAGAAAGGCATCGATCAATTCCAGGTCGGACTTGCCGCGCACGATTTCGGCATAGCTCTGCCCGGCTGATTGCTGCGCGGCCGCCGGCTCGTGCCGAAGCATCGCGCAGTAGGGGAAGCGCCGCTGGAGCTTGCGCATGGCGCCGATGGGCTGGACGTCGTCGGCCAGCACCGCGCTGATCCAGTGGTACCGGAAGCTCTCATATGCGTCGTTGTGGAGTAGGTCGTCCAGTTCGCCGCGGATTTCGTCGAGAGGACGCGGCACCGGCAAGTCGAGCCATTGCACGTCGGCAAGACCGTCGGACTCCAGGTCGACGAGCCAGCCGCCGCGTGGTTTGGATGCCTCGCCGAACGAGTAGTGCAAGGGTGCACCCGCGTACCTGACGTTCCTCTCGAGAGTCATGCGCCCATGAATGTGACCCAGCGCGACATAGTCAATGCCCTCGAATGCCCGGACGGGTACCTTGTCCAGCCCACCGAGAATGTCGCGCTGGTTGTCGAAAACCTCGTCTTCCGCGCCTTGGACGAAGGTGTGCGCGAGCACGACCGATCGTCCACCACGTTCGGCAAGATCGCCCAGGATCAGATCCATCGCGTAGTGCAGCGCGTCCGACTGGGAGCGCATCTGCTCGGCATCGTCCCAGGTATTGCGCATTCTGGGCGGGTCGAGATACGGGACGGCATAGAACTGCACGGGTCCGTCGCCATCACTGATCGTCACCGGAGTTGCGATCTCTTCAGTCTTCGTGCGGACGAAAACTCCCGCAGCCGCGGCGAACGGCGCTCTCGCCCCGAGCCGGGCGGCGGAATCATGATTGCCGCTCGAGACTATGACCTGCGCACCGGCATTTCTCAATCCCAGCAGCGCCTCGTCAAACAACTCGACGGCCTCGGCCGACGGCGTGGAGGAGTCATAGATATCCCCGGCGACCACAACCACATCGACGTTCTGGGTACGCACCTCGGAAATGAGGGCGTCAAGAACTGTGCGCAGGGCATCGAGAGTCGACCAGCCGTGGAAGGTGCGGCCGATGTGCCAGTCAGAAGTGTGCAGGATTCTCACAGAACTGACCTTAGAGCCGGGCTCTGACATTTTCTGGAGCGACCCAGCCAATGCGACCAAGCGGCGCTCTTATCCCTGGTGTTTCTTGTTCGCGATCGTTCCCGACTCGCGCGGCGGGGGGCGTGACAAGCGCGAAACCACCTTTGCTGAAGATTGGACTACTTCGGACCCGCGCATCAGTGCGAAGACAAGACGATTGGCCCACCGCTTGGCTGCCTTTCGCATCTAATTCGCGATCTATCGAGCCACCAAATGCCATCTGACTAGGGAGCGGATGACGGGAATCGAACCCGCGTAGCCAGTTTGGAAGACTGGGGCTCTACCATTGAGCTACATCCGCATGCCCCGCCGAAGCGGTGCGGGGACCACTGTAGCCGATCCTTCAACGAAGTTGCACGTCACTCTGTAATCCGAGTTCAAGTATGGCCGCAGCAAACAGGCACCTGTCAGGATCGACAACTTGTCGCGACATCGATTCCTGAATGTCACAATCCGGGGAATTCAGATTCCAATGAACTGGGCATTTGTGCGCGCTTCGCGGATGCGTCACATAACCAAGCACTGCCGACCCGTCGTCACACTGGCGCGCCTGCTTTGGGAGCAGCAGACCGGACATCAACGCCGTGGCTCCGACAACTAGATCAGATCGTCCGGCGATGGATACGACTGGATGCACCCTTCTCGCTGAACGCTGAATGCTGCCACCTTCATCGCCGTATCGATACATTCGTCGATACAGCGAGCATCCGCCAACGCGCTCAAAAACGCTCCGGCGAAGGCGTCGCCGGCTCCCGTGGTATCAACAGGCGCAACCTGAGGCACCGGATAATGTCTGTCCGGTTGCCCATTCTGGCTAACCAGTACGGCATTCGCGCCTGTAACAATCGCTGCTTGAGCGCCCACTGCCGCGGCAACCAGTCGAGCCGTCGGCGCACTCGCGGCGGTCAGCGCCTGCGCTTCGAGCTGATTCACGATCAGCCAATCGACTCCCGACAGCTCGCCAGAATCCTCTAGGAACGTCTCAACCGGACTGGGGTTCACCACGACCGATCCATGCCATGCCTCTCGGGCCGCGCGAAAGACATCCATCGTCAGTTCACCCTGCAGGCTGAGTATGGCTTGGGTAGATGCAGACGCCAGCATCCGCCCCACCTCATCAGGTCTGATGAGCAAGGCTCCCCCGGCGAATGTTGTGATCGTTTGGTTCCCCTGATCGTCGATCACAATCGAGCTGTTCGCCGTGGGCTGGCCGTTGTGCAGGACGCGGTCGAGATGAAGGCCATGCTGAACCAACATCTCAGCAGCCCTATCTCCGGCCGCGTCCGTCCCCAGATGAGTGACCAAGTGAACCTCTGACCCCAGCAGCCCGGCACAAACCGCTTGATTGGCCCCTTTACCGCCATCAGCAACCAAGTAGCGCTTCGCCATGATGCTCTCCTCAGCGCGAGGCAGCGAATGCACGTAGTACAGATGGTCGAGGGTGTAGAGACCCAACACCCAGATCTGAGTCATAGCTCAAGGCTGCATGGCAGAGCCGAATCGCGGTTCACTGTGATATCCACGTTGGGATGAGTGTGCGCGAGAGTGCACGGATACATCACGTCGGGCTGGGTCGTCAGTGCCATAACTCTGACGATGTACTGCTTCCACGCACCGCCATCGGTAATCAACCGTAGGTGTTGCGAACTCAGGATGCTCTTCATGCCGATCGAGATCGCCATTCGCGGTATCGCCTGCGTATAGCCTCCGGTCATTCGATTGGAATGAGCAACGATCGTGTCCTCGAGTAGGGGGATGATCCGAGTCTTTGAAGCCGCGAACTCGTCCACAGAGTAATGGTGCCAGCGAGTCGACGGCGGCTCGTTGAACGCCAGATGTCCCCGATAGCCGAATCCGGCGAAGCAGGTATGGGCACCACCGGCGTCCTCGATTCGTGTGTCGAACGCGTCCGGATCATGTACGTCCGGGTACACCACCCGATCATCGGACGGCAACAAGTCCGTATCGAGCAACCCATAGAGGTGCCGTGCACAATATCCGCGGAAACTAAACGGATTATCCGGCGAAAGCATCCTCCCCTGCCAATCCAGGTACTCATCCATATGAAAAGCTGTGACGTTCTTCCACGAAATCCGCTCTTCATTACAGATGCGGGCCAATTCTGGATAGTGTGCCTTCGGCCCTACGGGAAGAATCCATCGAGTCTCCTCACCTGCCTCATTCCTGGCTTTCAGTTCGTCAGCCATCTCTCGAGCTAACCATGAATACAGCGTCGGAAGGTCTTCGAACACCTGAAAGGGATGGACCGATGATGCCGCCAATTCTTCGACTGACGCAGTCAGATGTGCCTCGGTCAAGTCCGTCGCATGGGGAACCGCATTGAGCATGATGCCTCCTTTAGTGCTTGTCTGCCACAAGCTATACCTAACAGACAAGTAGTGTCAACGATGATCAGACGTCACTTAGATGACAGTCGAGTAACAAGTTCCGCTAGCACTATTGCTGTCGATAGACCTGTCTGTTAGGTTAACTTCGTGTTGACAGATCCGTTGAAGGAGAGGTCATGAGGTTAGGGCAGGACGCATTGCTTGCAGTCACGGATGTCACGAAATCATTCGGTCCGGTGGATGTCCTCCAGGGCGTCACGTTTCAGACCGGCCGAGGCGAGGTCCTGGCCATTGTTGGCGAGAATGGCGCGGGTAAATCAACGCTAATAAAGATCATCTCCGGCGCTTACAAGGACTTTGGCGGAAGCATCAACCTGGACGGACACCCGGTGTCGTTCAACGCTCCGAGCCAAGCAATTCAAGCCGGTATCCAGGTGATCTACCAGGAATTCGCGAATAATCTCTTTCCACAAATGTCAGTTGCCGAGAATCTCTTCATGCTCGACTCGCAAAAAGAGTTTGGGTCGGCCTGGGTTGACAAGGCTGCCATGAACCGAGCAGCCCAAGAGATTCTGTCTACTCTCGGAATCTCATTGGAGCCCTCCGCGACCGTTGGCAAGTTGCCGCCGGCATCCCAGCAGATGCTTGCGATAGCGAAAGCGTCACGCGAAGGAGCGAAACTACTCATTTTGGATGAGCCGACCGCAGCGCTCGATGACCAGGAGGTACAACAACTATTCGCCCAGGTCCGGCGGCTGCGAGACCAGGGTGTCGGCGTGATCTACATCACTCATCGTCTCAATGAACTTTTCGCGCTTTGCGACAGAGTGCTCGTTCTTCGTAATGGCGAAGTCGAACTCGAGAGCCGCGTCGACTCGATTTCGGAAGCCGAAGTTGTGTCCGCCATGGTAGGGCGTCCGCTGGACGATCTGTATCCGCGCAGAGAGAAGGCTCCAACGGATCTGGTCCTTCGTGTCAAGAATCTCTCCGGAGCGACATTCACCGATATCTCATTCGAGCTTCACAGGGGCGAAGTTCTCGGAATCGGCGGGCCGTTGGGATGCGGCAAGGGCGACCTGTTGCGCTCACTTTTCGGCCTGCTGCCGCGGCGAAGGGGCGACGTATGGCTATCCGGAGAACCGTTTCCTTCCAGTTCACCCCGCGATTCCATCAGCAGAGGCTTGTCGTACCTCGCGCCCGACAGAGGCTACGAGGGTCTATGCCTTCAGCAGCCGGTAAGCCATAACATCTCTCTGGCCTCGCTACGCAGGTTCTCGCAAGCAGGCTTCGTCAAACGTGGCGACGAGCGCATGGAGATCGCGCGCCTGATCAACGCCATGCGAATCCGGGCGGCAGGGCCGGAGGCAGAGGTGGGCACGCTTTCCGGCGGGAATCAGCAGAAGGTGATGTTCGGCAAGTGGATTCTCACTGCGCCAACAGTGCTGCTGATGGAGGAACCGACCAGAGGCGTCGACGTCGGATCCAAGGCCGACATCTATCGGATCATCAACGACATGGCCGCATCCGGCGTCGCTGTGGTGCTGGTCAGCTCGGACTTACCAGAACTGGTCGAGATGTCCGATCGAGTTTTTGTCATGCGCGAAGGCGCGACGGTCGCCGAACTTCAGGGAGACGGCCTGACTCAAGAGGCCGTCTTGTCACATTCGTTGAGGAGCACAGAGCAATGAAATACGCCAAACGAATTCTCGGGGACATGAAGGCAGTCTGGATGCTGCTCGGCGTGTCCGTTCTCTTGTTCATAGCCACACCGCTTTTTCTCACCGGGCCCAACCTGCTCAACGTTCTGCTCGCCGCATCCATCACCGCTCTGTTGGCGATCGGCCAGACTTACGTCATCATCCTCGGCGAGATTGATCTGTCGGTGGGTTCGGTCTTGAGTCTTGCCGGAGTCACCACGGCACTCGTCATGAGGACATATGGCCCAATTGCCGGCCTCGGCGCAGGACTTGCTGTCGGCGCACTGTGTGGACTCATCACCGGCATCTTCGTGACGAAGTTCAAGATGCCGTCGTTCATAGTCACGCTCGCGATGCTGAGCATGGCCGCTGGACTCACCTTGTACATAACCCAGGGAAATCCAGTTTCCGTCAAGTCCGCGAGTTTTCTCAGCATCGGTCAAGGGTCCTTCCTTGCGATACCCACGCCCGTGTGGATCATGCTGGTCACTTACGTGATCTTCGGCATTCTGCTGGCACGTAGCCGGTATGGCCGCTACCTGTATTCGACCGGCGACAACATTGAGGCCGCCCGCTTGGCCGGGATCAACGTTGATTCGGTAAAGATCCGAGCATTCGTTATCTGTGGTATGACCGCCGCCATTGCAGCATTCATCCTCGAGGCGAGGTTAGGGTCGGCGCAACCCACGGCCGGCAAAGGCATGGAACTGGCCGCGATTGCGGCAGTCATCATCGGTGGGACCAGCCTCAGCGGAGGCCGTGGCGTGCTCGTCGGAACGGCCATCGGCGCGCTGCTGCTCGGTGTCATCGACAACGGTCTCAATCTCTTGGGTGTCTCGCCCTTCCTCCAAGATGTTGTGAAAGGCGCCGTAATCCTCTTGGCGGTTTTCCTTGACCGCAACTCCGCAGCTGCCAGAAATGTGCTGACCTCGTTCAAGCTGGGCCGGCAAACCACATCGAGTAGTACTCCACCGCAGTCGGAAAACCTGGTTGCGAAAACCTAGATAGGAGAAGAAATGCGACACCTACGAACCGCAGCGGTCGTTATGGCATCTGTGACTGCGCTGAGTTTGACGATCGCCGGATGCGGACGAGGAGAGTCTTCAGGCCAAGGCGGGAGCGCGACGCTCATCGTGTCCACCCTGAACAACCCATGGTTCGTATCCGTGGTCGATGGAGCGAAGGCACAAGCACAGACCGACGGCATTACCCTTGACGTCCAAAATGCCAATGACTCGGACAAGACCGCACTGGATTTGATGCAGACCGCCGTCACGAAGCAGCCCGACGCCATCATGATTAATCCGGTCTCCGACGACTCGGGAACCTCTATGACGCAGGCGGGCAACCAAGCAGACATTCCCGTGCTGGCATTTGATCGCAAGCCTGCTGACGGCACACTCGCCAGTTACATCGGCTTCTCCAACGTGGAGTCCGGTCAAATCGCCGGGAAACAGCTTGCCGACGCGATCGGTGGCGAAGGTGAGGTCGTCGAGCTCATGGGGACGCCCGGCCTTGCGGTGAGTGCTGAGCGAAGCCAGGGTTTCGGCGAGGCGATGGCCGAATACTCGGGCATTGAGATCGTAAGCCAGCAATCCGGCGATTTCGATCGCGGTAAATCGCTCAACGTCATGACGAACATCTTGCAGGCGCATCCGGACGTCGCGGGAATCTTCGCAGCCAATGACGAGATGGCGCTGGGTGCGATCGCAGCCCTCGACGCCATCGGCAGGGCGGGAGAAGTGCCGGTGATCGGTATCGACGGCACTGCTGACGCATTCAAAGCGATCGAGGCAGGGACGATGTACGGCACCCAGGCCGAACCGCCGTTCATTCTCGGCCAGTCCGTTGTAGAGATCGCCGCAAAGGTGATCAATGGCGAGGAGGTCGACGCTGAGACACAGCTACACGGAGAGTTCGTCAACTCTGAGACCCTTAGCGGCTTCTGCACCAAGCTCTCAGAAATCGGAGACGTCACTACTTGCGAGGGCCTAGCGTAGATGGGTTCGTGACCCGGGGTGACTGCATTTGACGTAGTCCCCCGGGTTACCCCTTAGATTATGGTTATGGCAATAAGCGGCGTTCCCGGGAATGGCACACAATCACGCGCACTCACCGTCCGCGATGCCATCATCGATCTCATCGAAAAACGCGGATACCAAACCGGAGCGAGACTCCCGTCCGAAGCAGAAGTGGTCAAGGCACTTGGTGTCGGACGCACCACCGTCCGCGAGGCCTATCGCTTCCTCGAGCAGGAAGGGATTGTCTTCTCCAAGAAGGGTGCCGGACGCTTCTATTCCGCCACGCCAGAACTCCTGAGGCCGCTCACCAGGCTCGAAGGAGTGACCGAAATGGCCGCGAGCCGCGGTCTCAAGCTGAGCAATCAGGTGCTTTCGATCACTATGAACGACCCGGATAAGAAGGAACGCGAGGAGCTTGGGGTCGTAGCCAACGAACCGGTCATCCGTTTGGCGAGAGTCCGCAAACAACGGGGAGTCACTCTCGTATACAGCGAGGATAGCTTTCCGAGATCGTTCATCTCGGATGCCCTTGACGCCGTGGACTGGTCCGGCTCTCTTTTTGAGCTATTGGACATCTATGGCGTCCACGTGGTGCAGTCAGTTACCCAGATTTCAGCGCAGTGCCTACCTGACGATGTCGCCGAGCAGCTCGGCGAAGACGCGACCACGCCCTACTTGTTGCTCGTCCAGCAGCATCGCAACGAAACCGGACGACCCGTACTATATTCACGCGATTGGCATAGGGGCAGTGAGATCACGTTCGAGGTGACCCGACATCGATGAGGTCATGCGTTACGAAGAAGGACGCATCGATCGCCTACCGAAGCGCGGTCAGCACATGGTCTGCGACGTTAGCAGCCGTGAATCCGAAATGCGCCATGACGTCGTCCCCTTGGCCGCAGGCACCGAATGTATCGATGGCGACCGATGAACCATTCGGAGCCACATAGCGACACCAGCCCAATGCGGATCCCGCTTCGACGGACACTCGCGGGATGCCACCAGGAAGCACGCCATCTTTGTAGGCCACGTCTTGTTGCTCGAACACCTCCCAGCAGGGCAGCGAGACCACTCGTGCGTTGACTCCCTGCTCCGCAAGCATTCTCTGAGCCTCAAGACTGATCCCGATCTCCGATCCGGTCGCGATGATGACCGCCTCCGGCTTGCCTGCAGCCGCTTCGGAAAGCACGTAACCACCGCGCGCCGCATCGTCCGCTTTGTCCGAGCCGACCTCGGCCAGCACCGTCGAACGACTCAGGCATAGCGCGGTAGGCGTTACCGCCTGCTCCAATGCGGACGCCCAGGCAGCGCCGACTTCCGCCCCGGTTCCTGGACGCCAGACATTGATATTCGGCATCGCGCGAAGACTAATCAATTGCTCGACCGGTTGATGAGTGGGACCGTCGCCTGTCGCGGTGATTGCGTCATGTGTCAACACGAACGTCGTGGGCAGACCCATCAGTGCCGCCAACCGGATAGCCGGTCGTTGATAGTCGCTGAATGCAAGGAAAGTCGCTACGAACGGACGCAACCCCAGCAGCGCCAGCCCGTTGCCCGCAGCCGCCATGACATGCTCGCGGATACCGAAGTGGATCTGCCGCCCAGCGTGCTCCCGCGTGAACACCTCGGCCCCATCGATCTGGCTATTGGTCGGCCCGGTGAGATCCGCCGATCCACCGATGACCTCACTGAAACGATCGGCCACGGTTTGGAGGACGAACCCCGACATTTGCCGAACGGGATAGTCGCCGCTCAAAGCGGCTCCGGCCTGCCGCACCGCGTCCAGGGCGCCGTCCGGAGTGCTCTGGTCACGGAGCCTTTGCCACATGGCCGCGTCTTTTCGCCCGCCATCCAGCATCTGCCGCTCGATTTCGAGCCAGTCCTGGTATTCCGCCCGATGACTGTCCACGGCGGCTCTCCACTGCTGGTAGTCCTCGTCCGACACTGCGAAATCCTGGTCCGGATCGAGCCCATAGAACTGTTTGGCTCCGCGGATCTCCTCGGCTCCGAGTGGGCTGCCGTGCGTCGCCGCGCTCCCCTGCAACTTCGGGGCACCATAGGCAATCGCTGTGCGAACGATGATCAGGCTCGGCCTTTGCACCTCCGCCTTGGCCACATCGAAGCTCGCGCGCAGCGCCTCACCATCATTGCCATCCGCGACTTCGAGCACCTGCCAGCCATAGGACTCAAAGCGCTCGCGAACGTCCTCGCTGAAGGCCAGATTGGTTTCACCGTCAATGCTGATTTCATTGTCGTCATAGATGACATTGAGTTTGCCGAGGCCGAGGTGGCCCGCCAGCGAGCAGGCCTCGCTGCTGAGTCCCTCTTCGAGGCAACCGTCGCCGACTATCGACCAGGTCCGGAAATCGACCAGGCCCGGGTAGCCAGCGAACTGTTGCTCGAGATAGCGCTCTCCGATCGCCATCCCGACAGCTGTCGCGACTCCCTGACCGAGCGGACCGGTCGTGGTGTCGACGCCGACCGTCAGTCTGTATTCCGGATGGGCCGGAGTACGAGAACCAAACTGTCGTAATTGCTTCAGATCGCCCATGCCAAGGTCATAGCCGGTCAGATGCAAGACGCTGTAGAGCAGCGCCGACGCATGCCCGTTCGACAATACGAATCGGTCGCGGTTGGGCCAATCGGGGTGATCGGGGTCGAAGCGCAATGTGTGCGTCCACAGGGCATAAGCGGTGGGTGCCAGCGAGATGGCCGCGCCGGGGTGACCGTTTCCGGCTTGTTGCACAGCATCCATCACCAACGCCCGAGCTACTGCGATTGCGTGTTGTTCCGCCGTGCCGTTCATGGTGCTCCGATCATCAATGATCTTCTTTGGTGAGGACGACAGCATTGTTTCCCAAGCCGGACGGTTAACGCATAACTTGTCCGACAGGAGTAGCCAGCCGGAGTCACCTGTCGGACAATAAACACGTTGGACCAGAGTGGGCGCACAACTCATCAGCGATCGAGGGGGATCAATGGTCGGGCTATTGCCAGCTCACGAGCGAGTGCTCGTTGCACTGCGTCAGTCCGGGCTGAGGTCGGGTGATTGCTTGCCGTCTGAGCCCAGACTTGCGTTGCAACTCGGCATGAGTCGTCAGAGCGTACGCGAGGCGCTCGTCGCCATGCAGGCGATCGGAGTCGTCGAAGGCCGTCAAGGAGCCCGTCGCCGGTTGGTCAGCTTCGACCCCGTTCTGTTCGGCGAGCACCTGGCGCTATCGATGGAACCGAACCGCGAAAACCTGTTGCAGACACTTCAGGTACGGCGTGTTCTCGAGCACTCATTTCTCCCGGTGGCTGCCCAGGGCATGAGTCAGCAACGCATGAACGAACTCGACGCGCTCGCTGATTCCATGATCCGCAACGCTCGGCTTGAGCGGCCATTCTTGGAACTGGACGAACAGTTCCACACCATGCTGTTTGCCGGACTTCGCAATAAGGCCTTAGAAGGATTCATCGGAGGATTCTGGTCGCTGTTCCGGCAGGCGCCCAGTTCGATAACCAGGACGACCAGTCTCAGTCAGACCGCGGCGATCCACAAAGCCATCGTGAATGCGCTGATCAACAACGATCTGCAACTGGCGGTACACCGACTGGACGCCCATTTCTATGACGTCCAATCGCGCATCGCCTCTCGGGAGATGACGAACAAACCGACCACGGAAACCGCCCGAGGCAGGGCACAAGCCGTTGGCAACTGAAAGGAATACAACCATGCAGCGACGAACCTTGCTCAAGATGGCCGGCCTTGCCGGATTCGCGGCACTGCCCATCACAGTTGCCGGCTGCGGAGGATCGCAGACAGAATCATCAGCCGGTGCCACCGGCGATGCGGGCGGCGAGGTCAGCTACTGGTTCTGGCAGGATGATTCGACTGACACCACCTGGCAGGATCTCGCAGAGCAATTCAATTCGTCCCAGGACCGCATCCACGTGAACCTCCAGACGATCCCACTCGCGCAGTATCAGGACCAACTCGTCTCGGCGCTCAGCTCCGGCACCGGACCGGACGCCTGCCGATTCAAGGACTGGTGGCTTGGCCAGTTGGTCAGTCAGAAGGCCATCGACCCGCTGGATGATTACGTCAACTCCTGGGACGGCAAGACCGACGTGGTCGAAGGGTTGTGGGCCACCGGTAAGGTGCCCGGCGATGACACCGTCTACATGCTGCCCCACCAGTTCGTCACGATCTACATGTACTACCGGAAGTCCTTCTTTGCCGAGATAGACATGGACGCACCGGTAAGCCACGAAGACGTCCTCGCCGCATCCGAAAAACTGACCGACGCTGGAGCGAATCGCTATGGCCTGGATGTCCGAGGTGGTGCCGGTGGCCAAGATCAGTGGGCTGCATGGATGCTTTCCGGTGGTGCCAAGATGGTGGACGACTCAGGCCAGGTCATTCTCAACGACTCGACCGCCGCAAAGGTGAACCAGGACTACCTAGACATCGAATCTCGATTGCATGCTGCTCCCCCGGGATCTATCAGCGCCGCATTCGCGCAAGTAACGGCCAACTTCCAAGGCGGCCAGACTGCCATGCTCATTCACCATCCGGGCTCTCTGGCGGCCATGAGGGAGGCGTTAGGTGACGATCTCGGCGTAGTCAAGATGCCTGGCGACGGACCGACGCTTGGCACCATGAGCGGCAACGTTCTACTCTCGTCGTCCCAGAACAAAGACGCCGCCTGGGAGTGGATGTCATGGTTATCGTCCAAGGAACCGATGCTGACCATGAGCAAGTCTGCACAGGGTCAACTTCCCGTCCTGACATCGTCACGCGAGGATGAGTTCTATCAATCCGATGAGGCACTACAGGTTGCGCTGCAGGCACAGGAGACCGCGGTCAGCTGGCCTGCGCTTCCCGGAACCTCGAACGTTGCCAACGCCACCTGGAGCCCCGCGATCCAGGCAGCGTTCCTCGGGCAGACGACCTCGCAGGAGATGCTCGACCAGCTCGCCTCCGACATGTCCAAGTAGACCATGAGCACCGCAACGGTCGAAAAGGCAGGGCAGGGCCGCGGCTCCCGCCGCGGTCTTGCCGCCCTCGAGCCCATCTTCTATCTGCTTCCGATCATCATCCTGCTCTGTACCTTTGTAGTCTTTCCCATCGGACGATCGGTCTGGCTGTCGATGAACGAAGCGTCCTTGCTGGGTGGCATCAACGGCTTCGTCGGTAGCGAGAATTTCGCCACGATCTTCGCCGATCCGAGGTTCTGGCACTACATTCGGGTGTCACTCACCTGGACGTTCGGGGCAGTCGCGCTGCAATTCACCTTCGGCATGATCGGAGCACTCCTACTTAACAACAAGTTTCCGCTGCGCGGTGTCGTCCGAGGTCTCGTAATGATCCCGTGGGCGACTCCCAGCGTGCTGGTGGCCTTGATGTGGATGTGGTTGCTCGACCCTAACCATGGATTGATCAATCGTCTGATCATGGGTTTAGGATTCATCGATGCGCCGGTCCAGTGGCTCAGTAATCCCGATACTGCTCTGCCATCGCTGATCATGGTCGATGTGTGGCAGGGCATCCCGTTCTTTGCGGTCATGATCCTCGCCGCGCTGCAAAGCGTTCCCAAGGATGTGGTGGAGGCCGGACGGGTGGATGGTTGCAGTGCGCTGCAGGTGTTCTGGCATGTCACGGTCCCCCATATCGTCCCGACGATCATGGTGACCCTACTGCTGCGCATCATCTGGACCGCAAACTACGTCGATCTTGCCTTTATCCTGACCGGCGGCGGACCGGCCGAGGCGACCACAACCGTGCCATTGCAGGCGTATCTCACCGCCTACAAGAGTGGTGATTTCGGTGTCGGGTCCGCCTACGCCATGGTGCAGGCAGCGTTCCTGATGATCTTCGTCATCATCTACGTGCGGTTGTCCAACAAGACCGAGGAGAACCGATGACAGCCGTTGATATCGCAGCACAGCCTCGAAACATCGTCGATTCGGGACCCGCGCTGAACAAGCGCACTCGATCACGTATCCAGACCGGAGTTATCAGCCTGCTCGTCATCGGTTGGCTGGTGTTGACTCTTGGGCCGTACATCGTCATGCTTCTGACCTCACTCACGCCGCGCGAGGAGCTCATCGCACCAGGTGCGACACTGCTGCCCGGGAGCCCAAGCCTGGACGGATACCGCGATCTATTTGCAAGCACCGATTTTGTGCTGTTCCTACGCAATTCGGCGATCGTCGCAGCGGGCACCGTTGCGCTCTCCCTGATCTGTGCGTCTTTCGCAGCGATTGGTTTGTCCCGCTTTCGGTTCAGGGGACGCAGCACCTTACTGACATCGCTTCTCATCGCCCAGTTGTTCCCGGCCGTGCTGCTGGTGATCCCCCTCCAGCAGGAGTTGCGTACGTTCGGGCTACTGGACAACTTACTCGGTCTGATATTCGTCAATACGACCTTCGCTACTCCGTTTGCGACTTGGCTCTTGAAGGGCTTCCTCGATTCCATACCAGCTCAATTGGACGAAGCAGCAAGGATCGATGGAGCGACCGGACCCCAAATGATCCGTTATGTGCTGTTTCCGCTCATGCGCCCCGGCATGACGGCTGCAGGAACATATGCCTTTATCTACTCGTGGAATGAATTCTTGTATGCATTGACGTTCACAAAATCACCACAAACAAATACCATACCGATCGGTTTGCAGTTGATGATCGGGGAATATCAGATCCGTTGGGATCTGCTGACGGCAGGCGGCGTACTCGCGGCGCTTCCCGTGTTGATCGGGTTCATGCTTGTCCAGCGGAATCTGATCGACGGGCTCACCGCGGGCGCGGTCAAGGGCTGACGGCCGCTCGTTGAAGGGCCCGCGCGGACCTCAACGGAACTGTTCGGCTTCCGGAACGAGGTCATATCCATGATCAACGAGCCAATGGACGATCTGTTTGCGTTCCGCAATGGCGCGATCGTTCAGCACGTCCGGGTTGTACCCGAAGTAGTAATCCTGAAACGTGGCTCCGCTGATGGTCGCCGCGGTGGGGTCGGCACCACCTTCGAGCATCTGCATGATCAGACCGCCCTGGTTGGTTCGGGCGCAAGTATGCAAGGCGAGTTCTCCCAAATTGTTGACCTGCGTGACGTCAGCACCCGCATCCATCAGCAGATCGAAGCTGGCGAAGACTTCATCAGTGCTCACCAAGCAAACGTCGATCAGCGGCGCACTGCCGGTGACGCCGTTCGGGTCGGCGCCAGCCTCAAGCAGCGCACTTGTCATGGCGGTGTTACCCACTGCCATGTGCAACGCGGCGTCCTGTCCGTAGCCGATGCGATCAGGAACCGCTCCCGCATCCAGCAGCGCAGTCACACCAGCTGCGCTGTTCACCATCACACCCCACTGCAGGATAGTGAGGTCATAAGCGCCCTGTGCTTCGACGTCGGCACCGGCCGCGAGAACCTTGCCGATCTTCTGGTGGTCTCCCGATTTGACCGCCCGGGCAAGGTCAAGGTCCATCCCCGAGAAGTAGTCGGCGGGATCAGGCCCGCCGAGACCCAGCTGCGAGCACCCAGCCGTCACGAAAGCCGCCAACAGCACACCGAAGCGTTTCATGGCACGATCAAAGCATGCCGGTGTGCCATTGGCCCGGTCGCGGCGGACGCATACTGACGTCACTTCGGAGGAGCCCAGACCTATGACCCGGGCCGACACAGCCGCGGGGCTCCTGACCCCCCGACGATTCAGGCTTCGCGGGCCGCCAGCTCCTTGCGCACGACACCGCTCAACGCCAGGGCGATGATTCCGGCCAGCACGACGGCACCGCCGAAGACGATCGTCGCCAGCGGCAGTGATCCGGTTGCGTCGGTAATCCATCCGCCCACGTACGGGCCGAGGAAGCCACCGAAATTCCCGATGCCGTTGATGATGCCGAAGCCGGCACCGACGGCTGCCGGCCTGACCAGCAACGAATTGATCGTCCAATACGACCCGAAGAACGACAGCTGGCAGGCGGTTGCAATGGCGTAAACCGCGACGATGACCCATCGCATATCAGCGGTTACCAAAGTCGAGCACGCCAAAATGATGCCTCCGGCGATCAGCGGCACGGCCACCCGCAGGTTATACCGCTTGTCCTTGTCGGCACCGCGGCCATTCAGGTAGATCGCTGCCGCGGTCACGATGGGCGGAATTGTCGAGACCAGCCCGACTTCCCAGTCCGACGTAAATGACTGCTTGAGAAGAGTAGGAAGCCACATCTGCAAGCCGTAGAAGCCGAACCACACCAAGAAACCGAGGAATGCCAACAGCCAAACGAACGGTGACGTCACCGCGGCGCGCCAGTCCGATTCGACGACCGGGCCCTCTTCAGCCGCCTTCTTCTTGCTGAGCAGCTCGCACTCCTCGGCACTGCACCATTTCGCCTGCTCGGGCTTGTCCGCGCTGAGGACCCACCACAGTGCCACTCCCAAGAGCGGGAGCAATCCCTGAATGATGAAAAGCAGGCGCCAGTCGCCGAACGACAGCAGAAGGCCGGCGAAAGGCCCGGTGACAAGCGTTGCGATCGGGTTATGCATGATGAACATCGAATTAGCGCGGGTCTTCTCCGACAGCGGGAACCAGCGGTTGATCAGCACCATCAGGGCGGGCTGCACGCCGCCTTCGAAGACGCCGAGCATGAATCGCACCGTCAGCAACTGCCCATAGCTATGGACGAGGCCCTCTGCGACTGCGCAGATCCCCCACAAGACCATCAACCAGGCAACGACCTTCTTCGCGCTCCACTTCTGAGCGAAGTATCCGCCTGGTACCTGCAAAACCAGGTACCCCACGAAGAAGATACCGGACGCGAAACCGGCCTGCGAGGCCGACATATCCAGTGCTTCGCGAATTTGCGTGAGCCCGAATCCGATATTGACCCGGTCCATATAGGCGATGATGTAAATGAACATGATCACCGGGATCAAGATCGTCCATCGCTTGTTTATTTTGCTGGCGGGCTTTTCGTGAATTACATCGACTCGTGAATCAGACATTCTGCACGCCTTCCATCGCAACCGCGCGCACCGGACCACCGTCACTGCCGACGATCTTCAATGGCAGCCCCATGAAGATGAAACGCGGTTGATCGATTGCCGCGAAGTTTCGTAGGTACTCGAACTGAAGAACCGTCTTCGGAAGAAGAACGAGGTGACAGGCCTCGTCCTCGTCCGGATCGTCACTGGGCACGTAGGCTGGATCGTACGCCGCCCGAATACTGCGGTCTTGCGGGAAATCGAAGGCCACCCCCTTCGCGCCGCACTCCAGAAGGAAACGAGCACCGGACAGGCTCACCCAGGGCGAGGCCGTCCAATACTCTTTCTCGGTTGTCGGATGCCGCCTCTCCTGATCAGATCGCAAGAGGACGATATCGCCGCTTTGGACGTTTTCGGCGCGTGGCTCCAGAACCTCACGACTGTATTCGGCATTGTCGCCGAGGTCGCTCAGATCGATGATCGATGCCGGTCCCCAAAAGTGCTCGAGATCGATCTTCTCGATCGTGTCCATCGCCTGATCGACGTGAAATGGCGCATCAACATGACTGAATCCGTGAGCACCCATCTTCACGATTGTCGAATGAAATGTGAATTGAGGTCGAGCAGCCAGTTTGGTTTCGAAACTCGGCGTGAATCGCCAATGCTCTTCAATCGGCATCGAGAGATCGATTAGTCGTCGCTGGTCGACTTCACTCATCCTTGTCTCCAAAATCAACAGTCCTCTTTGTCTGCGTTCGGTCCAGAGTGCTCTGCCAGGAGGATTGCCCGTGCGCCGCTGCCATAGCGCAGCGACGAGCGCGGTCCGTCAGTCGGAGTTATGTCGCCGTCAGCCAACTCGGCCGAAGGCTACACCTCCGAGGAGCACGTGGTACGTCTAGCCAGATCCAAGAATCGTATATGTTTTCTGCCCTGTCAACCGCTCTTCCATGCACTGGTGCGAAATATTGTATGCAGTCACTTGACAGCTCCCGCTCAAGCCGCACCGTCCCGTGACCCACGAGATGCGGCTTCACAGCCCTCTCAGGAGCGTCCGCTTCTAGTCAAGTCATTCTGCGCTTTGCCAGACTGGCAGTGCGTGTGAGCTTCTTTCAGGCGAATCGTCTTGCAGCATCTCGCAATACGTCTGCATGGTTATAGATGTCTCCAACTTCGGAGATGGGTATCCGAGTCTCGTTCTTATTCTCATCAAGCAGTCCAAGGTACTTCTGCGCATGATTGAAGTGAAGTCGGCAGATCTGCTTGCGATTTGTGTCGTCAACCAGAACCCCAAAGTATGACTTCGTATCACGAGACACCACGCGGTCCCAGTTGATCTCAGACGCAACGATTGCCCGAACAATCTGAAATCCTTCGAGTTCTTCCACCGTCGTATCTACCCCATCCGTCCTCTTCTCGGGCACCGTCACCTGGGCATCATCCACTGGAGCCGCTGCGGCAACTGCTGGAGCCTGGTCTTGGAGTGCAGTCTTAAGACGGGCGTTTACGGAGTCGTTGGTGAACTGCTTGATGGCTTTCCTTACGACTGGCGTGAAGAATTCGCGCATCTTAGCGGTGAGCGAGCCATCGTAGACCTGTGTGACGAGGAGCCTTACAAAATCTTCACTCGGATCTTCAAACAGCCCACCAATGACTCGCTTGATGCTGGACACATACTTGAGCTCTTCGGCCGCTGTAAGGACGGATTCGAGGTCAAAGGCATCTTTAGTGAGCTTCTTCAGTTCGGGCAGCGCATAGGCGTCAATGTTGCGAAGATCAAGGACGAGGAAGGGACGCTCATCCATTTTGTTCGGATGGTCCAGATCGGTGAAGAACTGCCAGACACAGCCATTGGTGAGCACTCCGATTCGCGCATTCGAGACATGAAAGTAGCGGAAAAGTTGCGACGCATTGTTGAGTTTGAGTTCTTCGCCCGCCTTCTTGCATTCGATTAGCATCTGCACGTCGCTATCGTGCAGAATAGCGTAGTCGATCTTTTCGCCCTTCTTGGTGCCAATATCGGCAGTGAATTCAGGCATCACTTCTTTCGGATTGAACACGTCGTATCCGAACACTCGAGAGATGAACGGCATGATGATCGCATTCTTGGTTGCCTCTTCGGTGGTGAGGCTGTCGCCATAATCGGCGAGTTTGGAAGCGATATCCTCCAGCGCGTCCTCGAACTCCATTGTCTGCTACTCCTGATCTTCATTTCCCCGAAGGCCCGGCCCTGGGGCTCCGTGCTAGTACTTGCCGCTTTATTGCGCACCCACTCCAGAGCGGGCCTGGGTAGGAATGTTTCGATTATCTCCGCATGACCAGTGTCGAGCGACTCAGGGTCGCCTTGTGGACTCTGTCTTGGTGCCTCAAACGATTTGTCAGCTGTCCCACCCACTCCACAACCTTCAAGCTATCTCGCCGAGTAGTTCGTTATCGTCCAGACTGGATAGCGAAAGGGCGGCGCCGGGTGTCCGCTTAGCATTGACCGGCTCCACCTCCTTGCGAGTGCGGCACAGCGTGCCCGGATAAGCCTTGACGCGCACTCTGCGCCTCCGCCCCGCACCGTTAAGGCGTGATGGTGTGCTGTCCTTGGAGCCACCACAGATCATCCATGGCCGTCGAGCTACAGGCTGACGGAGATCCGGGCACAACGCAGGACCAGCAATAACCCGACATGATCGAGATGGGATTCAAGACACCAAATTGTGACTTGACTAGTGTCAACATGGCCTTGAACAAGTGCAACTCTGGTCGGGGCGACAGGACTCGAACCTGCGGTCTCCTGCTCCCAAAGCAGGCGCGCTAGCCACTACGCTACGCCCCGGTGCCGCCGACATCACGGCGAACCTTGCCCAGTGTACTGGACCCACAGATATTGCTCCAATTGCGACATCGCCGGGCGACGGCCACTTTGGACAGCCTGCTTTTGCCGTGACCTGCAGAGCGCCAATACGAACTGCGACGAGCAGAATGATCGCGCATTCCGATGCGATTGCTCCGCGTGCGTCTACCTCGTCTTTCCGAGCAGTCGCGAATTCGAAGATGTGGGCAAGAACTCCCTTCAAGAGTCGGCGTCAGCGTCTCGGGAAGAGACGCTCCACCTATCCGGCCAAGGAACCCGTCTGCTCGTAGCGCTCAATCTTCGCCACGCGGCGGGCGTGGCGTTCCTCATCCGACCAGGGCGTGGTCAGGAAGGCTCGCGCGATCTCCAAAGCCAACTCCGGTGCCACGAAGCGTCCGCCCATCGCCAGGCACCGGGCATTGTTATGCTGGCGACCGAGTTCGGCCAGTTCGGCGTTGTCTGCGAGCACCGCCCGGATGCCCTTTACCTTGTTGGCGGCGATCTGTTCACCATTTCCGGATCCGCCGAGCACGATGCCCAAAGAGCCGGAATCGGCAGCAACAGCTTCGGCGGTCGGAATAATGTAATCCGGATAGTCGTCCTCGGCATCGTAGCTAGCCGCACCGTGGTCGACGACATCGTAGCCATCCGCCTTCAGATGCTCGACGAGATACTCCTTCAGCTCGAAAGCGGCATGGTCAGTTCCGATGTGTACGCGCATGCTCCAATCGTGGCAGATCTGGCAAGGCCTCGGTGCCAGATCCAGCGGACGACACGAAGATCGCTGAGAAGCAAACGAGCAGGAACCGCCGCTCGACCCGCTACCTGTCGGTCACGCCTTGCCCAGGCCGGCTGGCCCCGACTCCAGCAGCCGGACGAAGCCGTCCTCGTCCAAGATCGGCAGCTTCAGATCCTCGGCCTTCGTCGCCTTGGATCCGGGGCTGTCCCCCACCACCACATAATCGGTCTTCTTCGAAACCGAGGACGCGGCCTTCCCGCCGCGCTCGATAATGGCTTCTTTCGCCGAATCCCGGGTGAACCCGGTCAACGAGCCCGTCACCACAACCGACAATCCCTCCAAAGTCTGTGGCAATGACTTTTCATCCGAAGGCTGTTCGTCGGCCATCCTTACTCCGGACGCGGCCCAACGCTCCACCACCTCCCGATGCCAGGGCTCGGTGAACCATTCCACGACCGCCTCCGCGATGATCTGGCCGACCCCTTCGGTGGTAGCCAGGTCATCAACAGAAGCCGAACGAATCGCGTCCATCGACCCGAACCGCTCTGCCAGTGCCCGCGCCGCCGTCGGCCCCACATGACGAATCGACAACCCCACCAGCACTCGCCACAGCGGTTGCTGCTTCGCCGTCTCCAGGTTCGCCAACAGTTTGTGTCCGCCCGCCGAAAGCACCCGTCCATCGACGACCTGCTCAGGCGGGTCGGACTTCTTGGCCGTGCGTGTGTACAACGGCACCCGCATCAGTTGGTCCGCATCCAGATCGAACAAGCCAGCCTCGTTGGTCAGCACCCCGCTGGCCAGCAGGCCACGCGCACCCTCCCAGCCGAGCGCCTCAATGTCAAACCCGTGCCGCGACGCAAGGCTGAACAGCCGCTCGGTCAACTGCGCCGGGCATGACTTCGAGTTCGGGCAGCGAATGTCCTTGTCGGATTCCCTCTCCGGACGCAGCTTGGTCCCGCATACCGGGCAATGCGTCGGCATCTCGAATTCTCGCTCGCTGCCGTCTCGCAGGTCGACCACCGGGCCGAGCACTTCCGGAATGACATCGCCCGCCTTGCGCAGCACAACGGTGTCTCCGATCAGCACGCCTTTGCGCTTCACCTCCCACGCGTTGTGCAACGTGGCGCGCGCGACCGTGGAACCGGCAACTTTGACCGGCTCCATCACGGCGAACGGCGTCACTCGTCCGGTTCGCCCGACATTGACCTGAATATCGAGCAGTTTGGTATTGACTTCTTCGGGCGGATATTTAAAGGCGATCGCCCACCGGGGCGCCCGCGATGTAGTGCCCAGATCTTCCTGCTGATCGAGATCGTCCACCTTCACGACGATGCCGTCGATCTCGTGCAGCAGATCGTGCCGGTGCTCGCCGTGATAGGCAACATAATCCAGCACCTCCCGCGTCGAACCAACGACCTGGTAGGCCTGCGAGGTCGGGAATCCCCAGTCGGTCAGCACCTCATATGCCTGTGACTGCCGCTCCAGCGCCAACCCCTCATGGGCACCGATTCCGTGCACGAGCATCCGCAACGGACGAGACGCAGTCACCGCAGGATTCTTCTGCCGCAGCGATCCGGCAGCGGCATTGCGGGGATTCGCGAAGGGAGGCTTGCCTGCCTCGACCAGCGAGGCATTCAGGTCAGCGAAGCCCTCAATCGGGAAAAAGATCTCCCCACGGACCTCGAGCAACTCCGGATGACCCGATCCCGGCAGAGTGTGCGGGATCCCGGCGATCGTCCACACGTTCGGCGTGATGTCTTCACCGACCCGGCCATCACCCCTGGTCGCACCGGAGACGAGCCGCCCGCCTCGATACACCAGATCGACCGCCAGCCCATCAATCTTGAGTTCGCACAACCAGCTCGGCTTACGTCCGCCCAGGAGCCGATCCGTCCGGGCTAACCAATCGGTCAATTCATCAATGCTGAAGACGTCGTCCAAACTCAGCAGGCGCTGCACGTGGGTCACCGGGGCGAAATCGGTCACCCGGTGCGCGGATCCGACGCGCTGGGTGGGCGAATCGGGGGTTCGCAACTGCGGGAACTGCTTCTCCAGCTCCTCCAGCTCGCGCATCAAGCCGTCGTATTCGGCGTCCGACATGGTGGGCGAATCCAGACCGTAGTACGCCTCCTGGGCGTCGTTGATCTGGTCGGCGAGTTCGCTCCAGCGATGCTGCTCGTCCAGCCCGGCCTCGGCAAGCTCCGGGGTTTCCTCCGGTTGCAGCTCTTCAGCAGCGATCTGATCGTCTTCGGATGACATGGATCTATCTTTCCAGTCCACAGCGACAATCCGCGATATCGATCCGATTGCCCGATAGTCAGGCGAACAACGAGCGGTTCTCCGCGTTGGCATCGTCTGTGCCCGATTCAGCTGGGTCGCTAGGCACTCCCTGTTTACAGTGAACAGGCAGTTTGATGACCTATGTGCCATCCTGGTCCGAGGACGATCGGCATCGTCGGATCGAAACACGTGCAACTGGTGCTGGGCGATCGGAAAATTGAGAATGATACCGGTGCCCGGCCCGGCTCTCACCGCAATCGAGCTACCAGAGCACCGACTCGAAAATGATTGAGGCTCCCGGGTTTCCGGGAGCCTCAATAGCCGACATACCTACTGTCAGATCACAAATCGAACTTCGGCACCTGCAAGGTGGTCTCACGAGCCGCATCGAAGGCCGCCAGCACCTGACGCTTGTTGAACTGTTCAGGCCTGTTGACAAGCCAGTTCGTCAAATCGTTCTCGCCCAGCACGGCAACTTCTTCGGGGAACCGCTCGATCACCATGCGCCGATCGTCGACCGGCACGATGACACCGGTAATGCCGGCATCCCAGCGCATGGACGATGAGAAGTCGTCCGCTCGCCGCTGCGCCTCGCCGCGGATCTCGGGAACATAAGGACGCTGCTCGCCGTCGACCAGAAATTGGTCACCAGTGACGTGCAGCTTCGAGCCCGGCAGATACTTTGCGCTCAGCAGGTAGATACCGCCCGGGCCGATCGCCCAATGGTCAAGCTCCGCGCCCTGTTCGGTAGCTCGGGTTGCCTGCAGGAATCCCCAACGGGGATCCAGACCCGACAGCCGCACGAGCTGAGAAGCCAGCAATTCGTTCGGATCAATCAGGGCGCGCCTCGCGGCGGAATCGCCGCGTCCGAGCAGCCAACGATCGAGCCGCGCACGTATCGGCGCCTTGCGGCGTGGATTCTCACGAACGATCGGGAAATGGTCGAAACCGAATCCCGGAGCCACCATGTCGGTGATTTGTGCTCGACGGGGCGCCACTTGCAGACGCGGTGCGTCATCATCGGCAAAATAGCCGCGCCGCGCGGTCGTTGCCGGTGCAGCAATCTCCTCGAGCTGCTCAGCGACTGACATGTCGTTTCACCCCATCCAGAACGGCACACTTCCTTGATCTTCGCGATACATCGTAGGAAGCAGACACAGAAATAACCGGACGCCACGCGGAGCGCGTCCTGAAATAAGTCGAAGATACGTCTCAGGTAGTAGCTGCGCCCGACGTGGACCGCGGTTGAGCAGAAATCAGTCGAAGATCGGGTCCCGGTCGCGGCTGCGCTTCAACTCGAAGAAGCCATCGGCAGCGGTCACCTTCGACACACCGTCGAACAGATCGCCTGCCGCCTCGCCCTTGGGCGCCGGCGAGATCACCGGGCCGAACAAGGCCTTGCCGTTGATGTGCAGCACCGGAGTACCGACGTCGCTGCCCACCGGATCCATGCCCTCATGGTGGGACTCGCGCAGCGCCTCGTCGAATTCGTCCGTCTGGGCACGATCAGCGATCGCCTCGTCGAATCCGCACTCCCGCAAGGCGGCCTTGACGACCTCCGGGTCGCCGACGGTTTCGCCGTTCGGGTGGTAGCGGGTGCCGATAGCCGTGTAGAAGTTACGCAGGCCTTCGCTGCCGTACTGCTGCTCCACACCGATCGCCGCGCGCACGCCGATCCAGCCGCCCTTCATGTGTTCCATGTAGTCGGGGTCGAGATCGCGTCCCTCATTGAGTACCGAAAGGCTCATCACATGGAAGACGGTGTGCACCGGGCGTACCTTCTCCACCTCGAGCATCCACCGCGAAGCCATCCAGGCCCACGGGCACATCGGATCGAACCAGAAATCAACCTGCTGTTGTGCATCGCTCATGACAACAAGGCTAATCCCGGATTCATCGGCTTCCAGGCGCTGCACCGCGGTTTGCGCTTTACGTGAATCCCGCGCGGATGAATATCACCGAGTGCCGGCGCTCGAGTGATGCGACCGGGGGTAAAAGGCGCCAGGCGCCGAGCATGCCTGAATCCCGCGAGGCGAAAAGAAATTGCCAGGCTCAACCGGTAACCTCCAAGTGTTATGTGTTTGCGGGTGTGACCCAGATCTGCCGACGGACGCCGTAGCAGGCGCTAACCGGACGATCTGAGTGCGGGCGTCCCAATCAGTGGGGACGCGTCCGGGCCCGGCGCGCATGCGGACGAACAAAGATTGGAAGGCCCATGACCAGCTCGGTGAACATCACCCGGGAAGAAGCCAGGCTTCGCTCCCAGCTCATCACCAACCACGCCTATCGTGTATCGATCGACCTGACGGGACGCGGGCTGGACGACGAGCCTCTTGCGGATCCGGCCGCTACATTCATCTCCACCTCGACCATTCAGTTCGCCAGCGAAGAAGGCAGCAGCTGGCTCGACCTCATCGCCGACGAGGTCATCGACGCCTGGCTCGACGGAGTGCAGCTGCCTCACGATGCCCACGACGGCTATCGGCTGGCACTTCAGCTGAGCAGCGGCGAACACCAGTTGACGGTCACCGCCCTGTGCCGCTACTCGCGGACCGGTGAGGGACTGCACCGCTTCGTCGATCCGGCCGACGGCAAGGTTTATCTCTACACCCAGTTCGAAACCGCCGATGCCCGCCGCATGTACGGCTGTTTCGATCAACCCGATCTCAAGGCGAGCTACGAGCTGACGGTCAAGGCGCCCGAGAACTGGAAGGTCTATTCCAACTCACATCGCGTTGATCCCGAGCCTGCCGGTGACGGGTTCGCCACCTGGCGCTTCGATCCGACGCCTCCGATCTCCAGCTACATCACCGCATTGGTCGCAGGCGAATTTCACGTGCATGAGGGCGAGATCACCTCGATCAGGGGCACCATTCCGGCTGACTTCGTCTGCCGCGAGTCGATGGCGCCGTATCTCGAATACGAGCAGATGGGCACCACCACGCAGCGTGGTTTCGAGGTCTACGAACAGGCCTTCGGACGCGAATACGCCTTCGACTCCTACGATCAGATTTTCTTGCCCGAGTACAATGCCGGCGCGATGGAGAACGCCGGGTGCGTGACCTTCCGCGATGAGTATCTCTTCCGCTCCAAGGTCACCGCGGACGACTACGCCCGGCGCGACAATACGATCCTGCACGAACTCGCCCACATGTGGTTCGGCGATCTGGTCACCATGCGCTGGTGGGATGACCTCTGGCTGAACGAGAGCTTTGCCGAATGGTCCGCCTACTACTGCCAGAACGAGATCGCGCACCGCTACGGCGGCAATGATCCCTGGACGACCTTCGCCAACATGCGCAAGCTGTGGGCCTACCGTGTCGACCAGGCACCCGGCACCCATCCGATCGCCGCCGACATGGTCGACCTCGAAACCGTCGACCAGAACTTCGATGGCATCACCTATGCCAAGGGCGCCAGCGTACTCAAGCAGTTGGTCGCCTACGTGAGCGAGTCGCTGTTCCTGGCCGGAGTTCGCGATTACCTTCACGAGCACGCCTGGGGCAACACCACTTTCGCCGATCTGCTGGATGCCTTGCAGAAATCCAGCGGACGCGACCTGTCGGGCTTTGCGTCCGAATGGCTGGAGACCACCGGCGTCAATCTGGTGCGCGCCGACTTCGACCTCGCCGAAGACGGCAGCTATTCCCGTTTCGAGATCGTGCAGAGTGCCGATCCGGCTCATCCGACTCTTCGTACCCAACGGCTCGCCATCGGACTCTACGACCGCCGCACCGGTGGCCTGCTGCGCCGCGAATCCCACGAGATCGATGTGACGGGTGAGCGCACCAGCGTGGACGCTTTGATCGGCAAGCCGCACGCTGACCTGGTGTTGCTCAATGATCGTGATCTCAGCTACACGAAGGTCCGTCTCGACCAGGCCTCGCAGCAAGTGGTCACCGAGCACCTGAGTGAACTCGTTGATCCGCTGGCTCGTGCCGTGGTCTGGACGAGCGCCTGGGACACCTGGCGCGATGCGGAGATGACCTCGTCCGATTATCTGGATCTGATCTTGAACGGGCTGACGACCGAGTCCGATGTGACGGCCACCATCAACCAGTTGCGGCAGGCCCATCTCGCGGTCACCCGCTACAGCGCTCCCGAACAGCGTCATCAACTGCGGGCTCGCCTGATCGCAAGCCTCGCCGAGCTGCTGAAGACTGCGCAGCCGGGCTCGGATCACCAGATCGCCGTTGCAGATGCCGTGATTTCTGCGGTTGATTCGCCTGCCGGAGCCGGCCTGATGGAAGGCTGGCTCGCCGGCGAGGAGGTGCCCGAAGGACTGCCGATCGACGCCGATCGTCGTTGGTCGATCGTCACGACTCTCGCCCGGCTGGGGCAGATCAGCGCTGCTCAGATCAACGCCGAACACGAGTCCGATAAGACCATCTCGGGTGCCGAGTTCGCGGCCGGTGCACGTGCAGCACTCGCCGATCCGGACACCAAGGCCGAAGCCTGGAGGCTCGCAACCGATGATCCCGACGTGCCCAATGGCACTCATATCGCGATTGCCGGCAACTTCTGGAAGTTCGGCCAGGAGGCGCTCGTGGCCGGCTACCAGGACGCTTATCTCGACCTTTGCGATCAGATCGCGACCTCGTCCGGCAGCTGGGCGAAGCGCGGTCACGTGGCCCGGCAGACCGCACTCAATTATCTATGGCCCGCGCCGCTCGCCGATCGCGAGTGGATCGCCAAATTGGACGAGTGGATGGCCGCTCGTGAGTTGCCCGAGCAGGTGCGCCGCGTGCTGACCGATTCCAGGGCCGAAGCGCTGCGTGGCATCAAAGTGCAGGAGTTCGGTCTGGCTGCCGCGGGCTCCGGCCCGGCCGCAGCCGATTCCACCCCGGCTGCATCCGAGCCCACCCCGGACACATCTGGGCCCGGCCAGGCAGCGAACGAGAGTGACCAGGCCGCTCCCGGAACCGCCCAGGCAGCCAACGGGAACCAGCAGTGACCAACTACCGGATCACCGGCGCGCGCTCGGCCGCCGGTGATCCACTGCAGTTGAACATCGTCGACGGACGCCTGGCTGCCGAGCCTGCGCCAGACGCCGAGTTGATCGATGCCGACGGGCTGTTGGCACTGCCGGGCTTCGTCGACATGCACACCCATCTGCGCGAGCCCGGGTTCGAGGCGTCCGAGACCGTGGCAACCGGCACGGCGTGCGCGGCCCGGGGTGGCTTTACGGGCGTGTTCGCGATGGCGAACACCGATCCGGTGACCGATTCTGTTGACAGGGCCGCCCATGTTGCCGAGCTGGGCCGCGAGGCAGACAACGCCGAGGTCTTCCCGGTCGGCTCGATCACCATCGGGCTCGCCGGTGAACAGCTCTCGCCTATCGCTGCGATGGCCGATGCCGGGGTGAAGATGTTCAGCGACGATGGGCGCTGCGTGATGAACTCCGCCCTGATGCGCCGTGCGCTTGAGCTCTCGGCCGCGCACCAGGTGGTGATCGCCCAACATAGCCAGGACCACGTGTTGGCGGGTCCGGACGCTGCCGCAGACGAGGCCTCGGTCGCCGCCGAACTCGGTCTGACCGGGTGGCCGTGGGCCGCCGAGTCGACCATCATCGCTCGCGACGTGCAGCTGGCCGAACTCACCAGCGGCAGGCTGCATTGCTGCCACATCACGACGGCCGAAAGTGTCGACGTGGTGCGCTGGGCAAAGGCGCGCGGCATCAAAGTCACGGCCGAGGTAACCCCGCATCATCTGCTTCTCGGGTCGGATCGGCTGTCAGGGCTGGATACCACTTTCAAGGTGAATCCCCCGCTGCGCGGTTCCGAAGATATCGAGGCGCTTCGCGAGGCGCTGGCCGACGGCACCATCGACGTTATCGGCACCGATCATGCTCCGCACGATCTGTCGGCCAAGCAGGGTGATTTCGCCCATGCCAAGCCTGGCATGCTCGGTCTCGAGCAGGCGTTGGCGTCGGTTGTCGAGACGATGATCAATACCGGACGCATGACCTGGGCAGACGTCGTCCGGGTGATGAGCACCGCACCCGCGCAGATCACCGGAACGACCAACACCCAGGGCGGTTCGCTGCGTCCCGGCGAGGTCGCGAATCTGGTACTGGTCGACCCCATCAGGCGCGCCGTTGTCGATCGGGAGAAGTCGAGTTCGAAGGCCCGCAACAACCCCTACCATGGCCTCGAACTGCCCGATCCGATCGAGATGACGTTCTACTCAGGTCATCTCAGTTACTCGCGCCGGTAGGCGATTAGCGCCAGTATCCGGTTATTACTGGCCGCCGATTGGTAGCGGCCGGAAACCTGCGGAGTCAGGCTACGTGCAAACAGAAGGTGTCCCCGCGACCCAGAGTCGCGGGGGCACCTTCTTTCAGTTGCTGCCAAGGCAGGCCGGACGCGAAGTGTCAGGGCTGCATGGCCTCCATCTCCTGAGCCTGGCTCAGTACGGTGGCGGCAACCTGGTCGTCGTCCACCTCGAGGAAGGCGAGCACCGCCTTCACGGCCCCCGCCAGGTCGGTAGCGCGCACATCGTCAACCAGCGCTGAGACGGCTGCATCCGAGATCGGCGCGCCGATACCGCGCAGGTGCAGCGTCCACCCGGCGACCGCACGAGTGGCACCGCTGGCGACCGCACCCCGGGCGGCGAATGCCTTGATATGTGGCACGGTGCGGATCGGGAGCTTCTGGCTGCCGTCGGCGGCGATCCGGGCCAACTGATCCTTCATCTGCGGATTCGTGAACCGCTCCAACAGTGCTCCCCGATACGCCTGCTTCTCGTCGTCGGGCAGCGGAACCTGCTGTACCGCGTCGTCCCAGAAGGCATTCACCCAGCCGGCAACCCGCTCGTCGTTGATCGCCTGGTAGACGGTCTCCAATCCGAGCACCGGAGCGCAGTAGGCCATCAACGAATGCGCGCCGTTGAGCAGATACAGCTTGCGCATCTCATGGGGGCCGATCTCGTCGACGAACTTCGCGCCGACGGACTCCCAATCGGGATGCGGGGTTGTGAAATCGCCGGCCAGCACCCATTCGGTGAACGGTTCGGTGACGACCAGCCCGGGATCGGTGATTCCGGTCAGCTCGGCGACCCTGGCGGCATCTTCCTCGCTGGTGTGCGGGGTGATGCGGTCGACCATGGTGGTGACGAATCCGACGTTCTCGTCGATCCAGGTCACCAGGCCCGGATCGACATATTCGGCGGCCTGCCGGATCACGGTCTCGGCCATCGTGCCGTTCTCGGGAACGTTGTCGCAGGGCACGAAAGTGATGGCTCCCGCCCCGGCGGCCCGCCGGGCCAGCAGGCCCCGCACGAACTTCGCGGGGCCGGTGAAGACCGGCACGTCGAGCTGTCCTGCCTTCAGTTTGTCGAGGTCGGCGATCACGTCGGCGTTGCCCAGATCGAGATTGCCATCGGGTTTGCGGCAGTAGCCGGCCTCGGTGATGGTCGAGGTGACGATGACGACCTGGGGGTCGGCGAACAGCTTCGTCCATGATTCGATGTCGTGCGACCGGAAGGTCTTCGAGACCGAGCTGATCACCTCAACCTGATCGCCCTCGGGCGCCTGCACGTCGAGCTGATAGAGGCCCTCTTGAGCGTCCAGCGCATCGTCACGGGCCGAGACCCTCGGCGCCAAGGTGGTGCGGCCGGGGAATCCGGCGATGCCCCACTGATCGGCGTCGGTGGCGTGCTCGGTGTACCAGGCCTGGTGGGCGCGGGTGAAGTTGCCGATACCCAGGTGGACGATACGGATCGGCGCGGCGGGACGGCCGTCCTCGGCGCGGTTCAGGGTGTGGTTCACAGCTTGAATACCTTCTTCGGGTTGTCGACGACCAGCTTGCGGGCCTGCTCGATGGCCTCGTCCTCGTCGAGACGATGGGCGGAAACCAGGTTGGCCAGATGGGTGGCGTCCAAGCGGCGCATCATGTCATGGCGAGCCGGGATGGAGCAGAACGCGCGGGTGTCGTCGATCATGCCGGAGATGCGGCTGAAGCCTGCCATCTCGGTGACCGACTGCTTGAACCGCATGATCGACTCCGGCGCATCGATGAACCACCAGGGCACACCGATAAAGACCGAACGGTAGAAGCCGGCCAATGGCGCGATCTCACGGCTGTAGACGTCCTCGTCAAGAGTGAACAGCACGAGGTTGAGATTCGGGTGATTGCCGAACCGGTTGAGCATCTCCTGAGTGGCGCGGGTGACCTCGAGGGCTTCGGGGATGTCGCAGCCGACATCGGCTCCGTACTCCTCGAAGGTGGCCCGGTCGTGGTTGCGCACGGCACCCGGATGCAGGGTGATGGTCAGGCCGTCCTCGGTGGCCATCCGGACCTGGTCCATCAGCAGGTGGTGATGCAAGGCGTCGGCTTCGGTTGCGCTGATCTCACCGGAGCGTGCCTTGCGGTAGAGCCGCTCGGCGTCCTGGGCGTCCAGGTAGGCAAGGTTCAGATCCTGGATGCCGTGATCGGAGCTGACGCCACCATGAGCCTTGAAGTAGGCGCGGCGGTTCTCCAGAGCGTCGGTGAACCCGGCCAAGGTGGAAATATCGATGCCGGTCACCTCGCCGAGCTTGTCGGCGGATTCGTTCCAGTTCGCATTGCCCGGGGTCAGGTACTTGTCGGGGCGGAAGGTCGGCACGACACGATGCCTGGCGGAGAACTCGGTGTCGGCAGCAAGTTTCTCATGCTCGTGCAGATCATCACACGGGTCATCGGTGGTCGCGATGAACTCGATCTTGAACTGATCCATCAATGGCTTCGGACGATGGTTGTTGTCGTCGTCGATCCAGGCCTGAATGGTGTCGTAGATCTCGTCTGCGGTCTCGGCACTCGGACGCGTGCGCACGCCGAAGACACCCACCAGCTGGTCGGTCAGCCAGTAGCGCATCGCGGTGCCGTTGAAGTCGCTCCAGTGCTCGCAGAAGGTCCGCCACGCCTTACGGTTGTCGTCCTCGGTCATGTCGGTGCGGGTGACGGGGACGCCCAGCTCGGACAGTTCGACGCCGTTGGCGTGCAGGATCCGGTTGATGTAGTGGTCGGGGGTCAGCAGCAGCCGGGTGGGGTTATCGAAAGAGAGGTTCTCGCTCATCCACGACGGCGGCACGTGGCCGTGCGGGGAAATGATCGGCAGATCCTTGGTTTCGGCATAGATTCGCCTCGCGATCTGCCGGACTGCCTCGTCCGTCGGAAACAGGCGATCTTCATGCAAAGTGAGTTCAGAAGCCATGGCCACATTCTGATACATCGACGACGTCTCGCCCGAACCGTTGCCAGCAGTTGCCAGTTGCCGCTGGCGGGAACGTGACCCCGCTTTTGCATGCTGGTCAGGAACTTCATGCCCTTGTCTGATGGGTCGCCCAAGGAACGATTCACCGCCGAACCGGCCCGTCCAGCTACGCGCCAATCTGCCGGTCCCACGTGCTGCTCACACATCCAAGGCCGGATTCAGGCGGTATCGTAAGCGGAAACGTCATGAGGCGTGACGAAGAACCGGCACCCACCATCGTCCTTCGGATCGCCCAAAGGCTTGCGCGAATGGCCTCAGCCGCGACTGATGACATCGTGGCCCATCCGCCCAGGCTCGAAGTCGATTCAACCAGGAGCATGTCATGTCCATACCCACCGTCGGCGGTCCCGGCTATCACATCGGGGTCGAGGAGTTCGAAGGGTTCGTCGCGGAGGCCATCGGCGAGATCGATCTCGCAGGCAAGAATGTGTGCCTGATCATTCCGGACGACACCCGTGGCTGCCCGATGCCCCGCATCTTGACCGCGGTCTATCGGGCCGTCATCGATAAGGCCGCGAGCGTGACCTGTGTCATCGCGCTGGGCACTCACGAATACATGGAGCCGGACGAGATCGCGCAGTGGACCGCAGGCGATTCAGCCGCCGACCCGGCGCAGGTCTATCCGGGCATGCCGATCATCAATCATCTCTGGAAAGATCCCGAGCAGCTGGTCAACGTCGGCCATATCAGCGGCGAGCGCATCAGCGAGCTGTCCGGAGGCCGACTCGAGATCGGCTCCGATGTGCTGATCAACAAGACCGTTGTCGAATCGGACGTGAAGATCATCGTCGGACCGATCCTGCCGCACGAGGTGGTCGGTATTTCCGGTGGCAACAAGTACTTCATTCCGGGCTGCGCGGCCCATGAGCTGATCGACATGACTCACTGGGTGGGCGCGCTGATCACCTCGGCGAAGATGATCGGCACCACCGGCATCACTCCGGTGCGCGCCATGATCAACGAAGGCGCCAATCTGATCGGCGGCGAGAAGTACTGCCTGGCGTTCGTGGTCAAGGCCTACTCCGACGAGTTGGAGTCCGCGTCCTTCGGATCGCCCGAGGACGCGTGGGCCGAGCAGTCCAAGGTGACCGCCCAGACCCACATCACCTATGTCGATGAGCCCTTCCCGAATGTCATCGCGCAGATTCCGAATCGCTATCACGACATCTGGACGGCGGCGAAGGGGTTCTACAAGACCGAACCTGCGGTCGCCGACGGTGGCGAGACCATCATCTATGCTCCGCATATCACCACGGTCTCCGAGGCTCATCCCGAGATCTACCAGATCGGCTATCACTGCCGTGACTACTACGTGAAGCAGTGGGACAAGTTCAAGGACATCCCGTGGGGTGTGCTCGCGCATTCGACGCATGCCCGTGGTGCCGGCAGCTACGATGCCGAGACCGGGGTGGAGGATTGCCGGTTGAAGCTGACCTTCGCGACCGCGATTCCGCCGGAGGTCTGTGAGTCGATCAACGTCGGCTACCGAGACCCGGCGACCATCCCTGCGCTGATGGACGACCCGAACTTCCATGTGGTCACCGACGCCGGTGAGGTGCTGTTCCGGCTGACGGGCGACCGTCCAGCAGAGTAGCAGCACATCCCCCGCCGACGGGCGCGATGCATGCCCGTCGGCGGCGATTCCGCTCGCGTTACGGACCTCGGCGGCGATCCCGCTCGCGCTATAGATCCTGGCTCGCGGCACAACGCAAGCAAACGCCATAACGCGAGCCAGAGCATCTAGCAGATGGACGACGCGGTCAGACCCGACCCATGCAAGAACAAGTGGCGGCGAACCACCGAGGGCCCGAACCACCGAGGGCTCTGCCAGACCTCAGCGGCGAACCGCCGGCCCGGTCGATTCTCGGACGATCAGCCGCATCGGCAACACCGACGGATGATCGGCCGTCGTCTCCGGCTCCCGGCCGTTGACCAGCGCGATGACGGTGCGTGCGGCCCGCTCCCCCAGCAACGTCAGCGGCGACGCGATGGTGGTCAAGCCCGGGCTGACCAGATCGGAGACGAAGACGTTGTCAATGCCGACCACCGACAGCTCACCCGGCACGTGCAGCCCGGCTGCCTTGGCCGCGCGCATGATTCCGACGGCGACGATGTCATTAAAGCCGATCACAGCAGTCACCCGCTGCTCACGGATCTGCGGGAAGATGCTCATTCCGCCGCGAACCGTAGGAGCGGTCGGCCCGACCCGGTGCTCCACGAGATCGAGTTCATAACAGCCCTCGCGGAATGCGCGCTGCCTGGCTCCGTCCGCCCAGGAAGTGGTGGGACCACTGACGTAGGCGACCCGGCGGTGCCCCAGTTCGGCGAGATGCTCCAATGCCCTGCGCATGCCCCGGGCGTTGTCGGTGATCACGCACGGCAGCCCGGGGACGAGCCGGTTCAGCGACACGACCGGCGCTCTTTTGGCGGCGCTGCGCAGCACGGAATCTGGCAGTCGCGAGGTCGCGACGATCATGCCGTCGACCAACGGCATCGTCCGATCGAAGAGCCGGCGCTCCAGTTCATCGTTTTCTTGGGAGTCGGCCAACATGATGGAGAAATCTTCGGCGACCGCGACATGCTCGGCACCACGAATGATTCCGAAAAAGAACGGGTTGGTGATGTCGGTGGCGCTGATGCCCAGCATCTTCGAATGATGTGAAGCCTCGGCCTTCGCCGTCTGAGGAGCTCGATAACCGAGCTCCGCGGCCACTTCGTGAATGTGAGCGGCAGTCCTTGCGCTCACCCGCCCTGGCCGCGAAAAGGCTCGCGAAACCGTAGACGGACTTACCCCCGCGGCGGCTGCGACATCATAGATCGTCACAGCCCTGTCAGTTGAGCCCGGATTCTCCACGACTGCCACTGTAACCGACCGGTGCGCTACGTGCAGGAATGCTCGCCGATGATAATAATGTTGGATTAGGGTTTGTTCAGCTCGACACAGCAAGGAGAGGCAACATATGTCAGAGAAAGCCAATATCGGCGTCGTCGGTATGGCGGTGATGGGCTCAAACCTCGCCCGTAATCTCGCCCACAAGGGCTTCACCGTCGCGATCTTTAACCGCACCTACGCCAAGACTCAGCATGTGTTAGCTGAGCACGGCAACGAAGGTAACTTCATCGGATCGGAGTCGATCGCAGATTTCGTTGCCTCGATCGAACACCCACGCTCCATCATCGTCATGGTGAAGGCAGGAGACGCCACCGACGCCACCATCGAAGAATTGCTTCCCTACCTGGAACCCGGCGACATCATTCTGGACGCCGGCAACGCCAACTTCCGGGACACAATCCGCCGCGAAAAAGAAATCTCCGCCAAGGGGTTCCACTTCGTCGGCACCGGCGTGTCGGGCGGCGAATACGGCGCGCTGACCGGCCCCTCCATCATGCCCGGGGGCACCCCCGAGAGCTACCAGATCGTCGGCCCGATGCTGGAAGCCATCTCGGCCCACGTGGGCGACGAACCCTGCTGCACCTGGATCGGCCCGAACGGCGCCGGCCACTTCGTCAAGATGATTCACAACGGCATCGAATACTCCGACATGCAGGTGATCGGCGAGGCCTATGAGCTGCTGAAGGCCGCCGGCATCGGCAACGACGAGGCCGCCGAGGTCTTCAAGAGTTGGAACACCGGTGAGCTGTCAAGCTACCTGATCGAGATCACCGCCGACGTGCTCGCCCAGAAGGATCCGCAGACCGGTGCCGCGCTGGTTGACGTGATCAAGGACCGCGCCGGCATGAAGGGCACCGGCACCTGGACGGTGCAGACCGCCCTTGAATTGGGCGTGCCGGTCAACGGCATCGCCGAGTCGGTCTTCGCCCGCGCCGAGTCGAGCCATGACGACCTGCGCGCCGCCGCTCAACAGACTCTGCAGGGCCCCGACCGGACGCTGCAGGTTCCCGATAAGGCTGCTTTCGTCGAGGACGTCCGCCAGGCGCTGTGGGCGTCCAAGGTCGTCGCCTACTCGCAGGGCTTCGACGAGATCCGTACCGGTGGCATGGAGTTCGGCTGGAACATCAATGTCGCCGATTGCGCGAAGATCTGGCGCGACGGCTGCATCATCCGCGCCAAGCTGCTGGAGAACATCCGCCAGGAATACTCGGCCAATCTCGAGCTGGTCTCGCTGATGTGTGCGCCGTCGATCGCCCCGCAGCTCGCCCAGTACAACGACGCCTGGCGCCGGGTCGTCTCGGCCGCCGTGCAGTCGGGTGTGTCGGCGCCAGTGTTCTCGAGCTCGCTGGCCTACTACGACATGGCTCGCGCGCCGCGCAACAACGCGGCCCTCACCCAGGGCCTGCGCGACTACTTCGGTTCGCACACCTATGAGCGTGTCGATCAGCCCGGGCACTGGCACCTGGATTGGTCGGGCGACCGCTCCGAGGAGAAGACCTCGGACGACTGAGTCCGCGTCAGCTTGATCAACCGGCCGGTTTCCTTCGGGAAGCCGGCCGGTTCGGTTTCATCGGGCCCTACTCGGTTATCAGCATCTTCTCGAGAGCAGCGCGCCCGGCCTCGGGCAGCGGGCGCTTGCGTCCATCACCGTCGGAGCAGACGGTGACCGTACGGGCCTTGGCATGGACGATGCCGGTCTCGGGATCGACGATCTCGGTGGCCAGCACCATCGACGTGGTGCCCAGCCGGACCGGTGCGGTCAGCACGTGATAAGGCTCCAGCCGAAACGTCGTCTGCACCAGATAGTCGATGTCCTGCCGCGCGATCAGCCAGCGCACCGCCTGCTCGTTGCCCATCGCGACCCGGGCCATCGACCAGTCGGCATGGGTGGTCATGTCGACGCGTCCGGCCAGCACGTAGTCGAGGTATCGCACGTTGTTGACGTGCTGGTAGCGGTCCGGATCGGACCAGCGCAGCCGGATCGGCGTGACCCAGCCGCGTCCGTTCAGCTCGGGTGAGGCGACCTCGGGCAAGGCCTGCGTTGCCTCGTCGAGCCAGGACGCGAAGAACCCGCGCTCTCGGCGAGTCATCCGCCGGGGAACCATCCGCTCGAAATCGTAGGCGCACAGCGTGCTGCGCGCCTCGACGCACAATCGGTCCGCCTGCAACAACCGGTAGGCGATCACGACCCTGGCCGCCCCGAGTTCGGCCACCCACAACTGGGCGGTCAGCGGGTCATCGCTGTAATAGATGGAACCGTGATAGGCGATCTTGTGGTCGACCACCACGACGCCGTCGTCGATCATCTCGCACGCCTCGCCGGACAGCATGAACTCTGCCCTGGCCTGCTGCAGATAGTCGGCCACCATGACGTTGTTGACGTGGCCCTGGGCGTCCAGGTCGGTCCAACGCAACTGTACCTCGGTTATGAACACGTCATCACTCATGTACGCAACCGTGCCCGTAGTCCGTCATCCGTCAGCCTTCCCGTGGTGACCGGCCGGTGAGCCGGGGTGATCCTCGTTTCGGTACGCGTCCCCTACAGACGCATTCGTTATCGCAGCATCCCAAACCGCGGGCTGGTGCGCCCGGGCCGCCGCGCGGAGTCCGGCCTCTATCCCGACACCACCAGATCGCTTCTGGGCGCGTCATCGTCATACATGGCTTCGATCTGATCGGCGTAGGTGTCATTCACCGCGTCGCGACGCACCTTCAGACTCGGCGTGAGCGTACCGTCGGCCATGCTCAACTCGGCGGGCAGGATCGTGTACCGCTTGATCTGCTCCCAACGCTCGAGTTTGGCATTGGTCTTGCGGACGAACCTGTCGATCGACTGGTGGATTCCCGGCTCTTGGGTCAGTTCCTCGTACGACAGATTCTCCTTGCCGCGGCGGGCGGCCCATTTACGAAGCTGTGGCTCGTCCAAGGTGATGAGCGCCGTGACGTACTTGCGGTCCTGGCCGATCGCGACCACCTGGCTGACGTAGGGAATGGTCGCCATGACCGCGTTCTCGACCTTTTGCGGGGCCACATACTTGCCGTTCGAGCTCTTGAAAAGGTCCCTCTTGCGGTCGGTGATGGTCAGGTAGCCGTCGGAATCCAGCTTGCCGACGTCGCCGGTACCGAACCAGCCATCCTTGAATGCCTCGGCGCTTTCCTCGTCCAGCCGATGGTAGCCACGTGCGACCGTCGGGCCCGAAACCAGCACTTCGCCATCGTCGGCGATCTTGACCTGGAGCCCCGGGATGACCGGGCCGACCGTGCCGAATCTCGGACGATCGGGCAGGTTCAAGAAGGTGATCGCAGCGGTTTCGGTTGCGCCATAGCCTTCGACGATGGTGATGCCCGCGCTAAAGAACCACTCCTGCACCTGACGGGACAGCTTTGCCGAGCCCGAGATCATGAAGCGCATCCGCCCACCGAGTTTCTGCTTCAGCTTGCTGAAGACCAGCTTCTCGGCGACCGCGTATTGCATCTTCAGTATTCCGGGCAGTGGACGATCGGCCAGCCGGTAGGGGCGCGACTCGCGTCCGACCCGGAATGCCCAGCGAGAGATACGCCCCTTCAGGCCCTTTTGCGGATACATGGTCATGACGGTCGCGCGGACCTTTTCGAAGATGCGCGGCACCCCGACCAGGATCGTCGGGTGGGTCGAGGCGAGGCCGTCGACGATGTGATCCACGCGTCCATCGACGATGGCCCGGAAGCCGATCTGCAACTGCACCGACAACAGGTCGCGGCCGAAGACGTGGCTGAGGGGCAGCCATAGGTACAGCACATCATCGGGGAAGACGAAATCGTAGTACTTCATCGCCGCACCCTCATAAGCCCAGCTACGGTGCAGCAACTCGACACCTTTGGGGTCGCCGGTGGTGCCCGAGGTGTAGATCAGCGTCGACAGCGAATCGGGGCCGAGCGTGGCGATGGCCTCATCCACGCAGTCCGGATGCTCGGCGAGATAGCCCGCACCGCGCTCCAGCAGCTCGTCCCAGGTGATGACGCGTTCGTCGACGGCAGCATCGGCGGGCCGGTCGTCGTCGATCAGGACGATGGAACTGAGCTGGGTGCCCAATTGGGACGCCTGCTGGACCTTGCTAAGTTGCGCGTTGTTCTCCAGCACCATCATCACCGAATCCGAATCGGTGACGATGTGAGCCATCTCGTCGACATTGGTGTTGGGATAGACGGTGGTGGTCGCTGCGGCGGCGCAGGCGATGCCCAGATCGGCCTCGATCCATTCGATGCGAGTCGAGCAGGCGATGGCCACCCGCTGCTCATATTTCAGACCGAGCGAAATGAAACCCGCGGCAGCACGGTCCGCGATCTGGCGAGTCTGCGTCCAGGTCAGATCACGCCAGCCGTCGCCATCGGGAATGGTGAAAGCCACCTTGGCGGGATCGTCCGCGACCCGGTTGCGGAACATGGTCGGGTAGTCGGAGGCACATTGCGTGAGAATCGTTTCGGCGACCTGCTGTGCGTTGGCGTTCATTGCGCTCCCTCTAACCCGCTGCCTGATTCTGGACCACTGCCACTCCCAACAGCGATATCCGCGTCGTCAGGTTTCTCACCCGCTGCCTGAGCAGCGGAAACGATGTGCTGACGCTCGATCCTAGCTTGCAAGCGCCCTTCCATGCTCTGGCGAGAGGCTCCAAGATGCCGATCCCAAGTCTGTGCGATGCCTCTCAATGAGTCGGTGGCCGGCCCGCGAAGCAGCCCTTGGATGCCCACCCGGTAACCGACGGTCCGGGGTGACCTGAACCGGTCCGTCCGATGCGACATGAGCGGCCCTGCGCGCCGAATACCCCGACCATTCATCATTCAACTGCCCCACTAGGATGTTGGCCATGTCCGAGCACGTGGCCCGCTGGTTATCGCCGTCCCAGCAGACGATCTGGCGCAACTGGTTGAATGCGTCGGCTTGGATCAACGAGCAACTCAATGCAGACTTGCGACCGCATAATCTCGATCTGAATGAATACGAGGTGCTCGTCGTGCTATCCGAATCTCCGGGACGCTCCATCCGCATGTCGCAGCTTGCCGATGGCGCAAATCAGTCCAGGTCCAGGTTGACGCACACCGTCAACCGGATGGAATGCGAGGGGCTGATCACCCGTGAGACGGCTGCCGATGACCGTCGCGGGGTGATCGCGAAACTGACCGACAAGGGTCTCGAGAAGCTGCAGGTCGCTGCCGTCGATCATGTGGAGTCGGTGCGCCGCGTGCTCATCGACCCGGTCGCAGAAGAGGACTGGGAGGGCCTCGGCCGCGCCATGCAGGCTGTGCTCGACGCGGCCGGGGACGAACGGTGAGCGCCGGCACCGCCATCCTCGACAAGGTCGCCGAGCTTCGGGCCAAGCTGTCCGACGATTCCTGTTTGGATCAATCGACCCTTGCCAGAGCGTTGTATTCGACGGACGCATCGCTTTACCGGATGGTTCCCGAGATCGTGGCGACCCCCCGCAGCCGCGACGAACTGATCGAGCTGGTGCGCGCCGCGTTGGCGGTGGGCCTTCCTATCACCGGACGAGGCGCCGGCACCTCCTGCGCGGGCAACGCCGTCGGGCCCGGTTTGGTGATCGATACCTCCCGTCACCTCAACCACGTTTTGTCACTGGACGCCGAGGCCGGCACGGCCGTCGTGGAACCGGGTGTGGTGCAGTCGGCGCTGCAAGCCCGCGCCAATCCGGAGGGCTGGCGTTTCGGCCCCGATCCGTCGACCTCAAATCGCTGCACCATCGGCGGCATGATCGGCAACAATGCCTGCGGACCACGTGCTCTGGGGTACGGACGAAGCTCCGACAACATCATCGAGCTCGAGGTCATTACCGGCACCGGTGAGTTGCTGACCCTGCGAAGTGGCGCGGAGGGCGATCTGCTCGGCAAGCTGCGCGGGGTGGTGCTGGACAATCTGGGCACCATCCGCACCGAGTTCGGCACCTTCTCCAGGCAGGTATCCGGATACAGCATGGAGCACCTGCTGCCCGAGAAGGACTTCGATGTGGCGAGTTTCTTCGCCGGCACCGAGGGCACCTTGGGCATCATCACCAAGGCGACCGTCCGGCTGGTGCGCGACGCCCCGCTGAAGACGACGGTGGCGCTCGGGTATCCGACGATGGCCGATGGCGCGGACGCGATGGAGCGCATCCTGCCGTACCGGCCGACCGCCTGCGAAGGGATGGACCGCAGACTGTCGAACGTGGTGGCCGAGCGAATCGGCCCGCAGGCGGTACCACCGCTGCCCGAAGGGGATGCCTGGCTGTTCATCGAGTTGGTCGGTGACGATGCGGACGAGCTCGCCGGGCGCGCCCAGAAAGTAGTGGATGTCTCCGGTGCGACCGAGGGCTGGGTAGTACCCGACGCCCACGAAGCCGCCAGACTGTGGACGATCCGTACCGACGCCGCCGGGCTCGCCGCGGTCGCTCTCGATAAACCGGCGCACGCCGGCTGGGAGGATTCAGCGGTTCCGGCGCCGAAACTGGGCGCCTATCTGCGCGACTTCGAGGCCCTGCTCTCCCGCTTCGGATTGCACGGGCTGCCGTACGGGCATTTCGGCGAAGGCTGCGTGCACTGCCGGATCGATTTTCCGCTGGACGCCGAGAACGGCATCCAGGTGCTGCACGATTTCATGTTCGCCGCCGGTGAGTTGGTGGCCCGCTACGGCGGGTCGATGTCAGGCGAACACGGCGACGGCAGAGCGCGAAGCGAGCTGCTGCCGTTGATGTATTCGGGCGACGCGCTGAAGCTGTTCGGGCAGGTCAAGCAGATCTTTGACCCCAAGAATCTGCTCAACCCGGGCGTGCTGGTCGACCCAGAGCCGTTGAACGCGAACGTCAGGATCGCCGGGCTCCGGCGTTCTCCGCTGGCGATGAAGGATCCGGCGTTCACCCTTGCCGTGCATCAGTGCACCGGTGTCGGCAAGTGCCGCGCGAACACCACCATCACCGGCGGTGTGATGTGCCCGAGCTTCCAGGCGACCGGGGACGAGAAAGACACCACCCGCGGACGCTCCCGCGTGCTGCAGGAGATGCTGAACGGCGAGCTGATCACCGGGGGATGGGCATCCCCCGAGGTGGCCGAGGCCCTGGAGCTGTGCCTGGCGTGCAAGGGCTGCCGCAGGGATTGTCCGACCGGTATCGACATGGCCGCCTATAAGTCCCGGGTGCTGTTTGAGAAGCACAAACACAGGCTGCGTCCACTGTCGCACTATGCACTCGGCTGGCTGCCGCGCTGGGGCAGATTGGCCACCAAATTGCGGCTGGGTGCGGTTGCGAACTTCGTGCTGCAGACTCCTGGTCTGAGCGCCATCGTGAAGGCGGTCGCAGGTGTCGATCAGCGGCGTCCGATGCCCCGGTTCCGTACCGGTGCGGCGGCCAGTCACCTGAACTATGAGTCTGACGGAACCCCAGCGGCCCAGGTGCCCAAGCCTGGTTCCGATGACCATCAGAATAAAACGCACGATAGCGCCAGCAAGACGGGCGAAGCCGCGCCCGGACGTGGCATTGATGAGTCATCGAACGCTCCGGGCCAGGATCGAGACGGCACCTCGGAGCACGCCAGATCAGATTCCACCACCAGCGCCCGCGCACACGATCAGGTAGGGAGCACAAAAACCCCGGCGGGATCACGCGGCCCGATCGCTATCTGGGTCGACTCCTTCACCGATGCATTTGCCGGAGGTCAATTGGCGGCCCTGGTGAATCTGCTGGTGAGTATCGGTTTCGTACCGAGAGTCATCTCGCAGGACGCCTGTTGTGGGCTGACCTGGATCACCACCGGCCAGCTGGACGGGACCCGCAAACAGTTGAATCATGCGCTCGACGTGTTGGCCCCGATCGCCGAGCAGGGCGTCCCGATCGTGGGTATGGAGCCGAGCTGCATGGCGGTATGGCGTTCGGATGCTCCCGAGTTGCTGCCGGACGATTCCCGGGTGCCGGTGGTCGCCTCGGCAATTCGCACCTTGGCCGAGGTCTTGGGTTCGTTGGACGACTGGCAGCCACCGAGTTTGGCGGGTCACGTCGTCGTGGCTCAGCCACACTGTCACCATGCGTCCGTGCTCGGTTGGGACGCCGATGCGGCCTTGTTGATGCGCACCGGCGCGACCGTGACGACCCTGGGCGGCTGTTGCGGGCTGGCCGGCAACTTCGGTGTCGAGCGCGGTCACTACGAGGTTTCGGTCAAGGTGGCCGAGCACGACCTGCTGCCGGCGATCCGCCAGGCAGGCCCGGACGCGATCGTGCTGGCCGACGGATTCAGCTGCCGCAAACAGGTCGCCGACCTGGTCGACGGACGCCAAGCCGTCACCCTGGCCGAGCTGCTCGTCGCGCACCTGTAGCCCGTCCGGATCGTCCGGCTTCGGATCGGCGGTCTGCCGTGCAATCAGGGCCCACGCCCGCCAAACGCTCTGCAATATCGCTCGCCGTCCGCCCCCAATGCTCGCCGTCCTACACGACGCTCGCCCAAAGGGAGTTCGCTCGCGTTGCAACAGCAGCAAACTCCTCTTGATTAGGCTATATGTACGACGGCGAGCGTTTAGACACTTAGGCGAGCGTCCATGAAATAAGGCGAGCGTCATCGGAGTAAACGGCCGACAGATCAGACGAGCCGAAATGGACGAGTGAGCACCGCTCGTCCGATCAGAAGATGACGCCCTTGGTCACCATGATGCAGCCGTAGGGACGTGCTTCGCTGGTCGCGAGCACTGCGAAGCAGCTGGCGGCCTGCTGGTAGAAGTCGAAACGCGGCAGACGCTGCACGCCGACCGTGCGTCCTTCAGCGGCGTTGACGGCGGCGAACGCCTGCTGCTGAACCTCCGGGATGGCCTCCGGATCGTCCACATTGTTCATACCGGCCACCGGCTGCTCAACGAAATTGTCGACGGGAAACACGCTGAGCACCACGTCCAGCGCCTCGGTGAGATTCAGCGCGTCCAGACGCACCACTCGCTGCGCTGTGGAGACCACCGGATAGTTGCGATCGACGATCGCCAGCCGGTCGCCGTGCCCCATCTGAGCGAGCACGTACAACAGTTCCGGACTCATCCGGGGATCAATATTCTTGAGCATGACACCTCCACTTTGAGTCGGACGCCGCCGCGTCCGATCGGCTACTACGCCGACCCAACAATAACGAGCGCATCCCGTCTGGGCCCAAATCCCGCAGTTCGGGCCGATGTGCCCATCGCCGACCCAGCCGCATCCGGTTAGCAGCGCCGACAGTGCAAAAGCTTCCCCGATCTCGAGCTGAAGCTCGCTGCACCCGCGGGACGGGTCGATTCGGGTCACCAATCGCGGAAGGATTTGCACGGGCAACCGTGAATCTACGAGTCTTCGGACTTCTAGGACAAGGCCGTCGACCTCACGTTTCATGCGCGACAATGGTCGGGAGCCAACGTGCGATCCGGAACGACTGCGCGGGCCGAGACATACAGGAGGCAGGTCAATGAAAGCACTGGTGCTGACCGAATACAACAAGTTCGAGTACCTTGATGTGCCGACTCCGGTCCCGGGCGAGGGCGAGGTACTGATCAAAGTGAAAGCCTGCGCCGTTTGCGGCTCCGACGTGCACGGCATGGATGGATCATCGGGACGCAGGCAGCCACCGGACATCATGGGCCACGAGGCCTCCGGTCAGATCGAGGCCCTGGGCCCGGGAGTCGAGGGGTGGTCGGTCGGGGACCGGGTCACTTTTGACTCGACGGTCTACTGCAATCGATGCGATGCCTGCAGGGCAGGCAACGTGAATCTGTGCACTAACCGGCAGGTGCTCGGGGTCTCCTGCGACGACTACCGCAGAGACGGCGCCTTCGCCGACTACCTGGTGGTACCTGCCTATATCTGTTACAAGTTGCCCGATACCGTCAGCTATTTGCAGGCGGCGATGGTAGAGCCGTTGGCAATCGCTTATCACGCCGCAACCCGGACCCCCATCACATCTGGGATGAGCGCCGTCATCGTCGGAGTCGGAACCATCGGTCTACTCACTCTGCAGGTCGCCAAGGCCATGGGAGCCGGACCCATCATTGCGGTCGACATCGACGAGGCCAAGCTCGCCACCGCGCTGGACAATGGGGCCGACGTCGCCGTGAACTCAGCCGAACCGGATGCGCTGGATCGGATTCTCGCCGCGACCGACGGTACCCAGGGTGCCGACATCGCGCTCGATGCAACCGGTATCGACGCGACTACGCACCTGTGCTTGAAATCAGTAAAGCTGAACGGATCGGTCGTGCTGATCGGAAACATCGTCCAGCAGATCAACTTCCCTCTGCAATGGGTGGTGACTCGCCAACTCAGCCTTTTCGGCACGTGCGCATCGGCAGGAGAATACGACGAATGCCTCAAGCTGATCGCAGACCGCGAGGTGGACGTCGAGGCCCTGATCTCGAAGGTGGTTCCGTTAACGGACGGTCATGAGTGGATCACCCGGGTCTACAACCGGGAACCCGGCCTCAACAAGATCGTGCTGCTGCCGGAGGGATAGGCCAAACCCGCATGACAACAAGGGCATGAAAAGACCGATTGCGGCGGTTCTGCGCAAGCCCATGAAGGACCTGTCTCAATGAGGCTCATTATCCTTTTACTGCCCCTGCCGTCAGACCTGAGACAACATACTTCTGGAAGAACAATGCTATAACCATAATCGGCAGCGTTACGACACTTGCTGCCGCCATAAGCCCTCCCCAATCAATGCTGGCATAACCGATGAAGTCGAAGATTGCGACAGGCAGAGTCTTGGTACTGGCTCCTGAAAGCACTAATGCGAACATGAAGTTATTCCAGCTGAAGATGAACGACAAAATCGATGCGGTCGCTATTCCTGACATACTCATTGGCAACGTCACATGCCACATTGCTCCGATCGGTGTCAGGCCATCCACTTGAGCGGCTTCTTCGAGTTCAAGAGGCATGCCGTCAAAAAAGCCGATCATGATGTACAGAATCAAAGGTAACGAAACGAACATGTGCGAAAGAATCAGGACGCCATAGCCGCCGACCAATCGTAGATTGCTGAACAGGTAGTACCAGGGCACCAACAACGAAACGGCCGGTATGACGCGAGCCATCAGCACGACAACTGCCTGGCGTTTCATGGCGAAGCGGCTCATGGAATAGGCCGCGGGCACGCCCAGCACCAAAGAGATTGCGGTTGATACGGCAGCGACGACGAAACTGTTTCCCATGAATCTGCCGAAATTCGCCTGCTGGAATACTTTCTGATAGTTCTCGATGGTCGGGCTGAACGCGAACGTAGCGGTAGGGTCATAAATCTGAACGTTTGTCTTGAATGAGCTCATCACCATCCATGCCAGCGGAGTGAGCATGATGAGCAGCAGCAGCACAATGGCTATTCCCCGAAACACCCGATATCTGCGTGTAAGCCGCATCATCGCTCCTTGTTACGAGAAGTCAGCGCAAGCATCGCGGCGATGATGAGTGCAAAGAAGAGTATCAACACCGTCGATGCCAGACCGTATTCGTTATAGTCAAAACTTAGTCCGTAGGCATAGACATTCAGCGTTTCAACCTCGTTGAATGATCCTCCGCCTCGCCCCTTAGTGGCGTAAAGAATGTCGAACGTCTTGAGCGCATCAATTCCGCGCAGCAATACGGCTACTACGACGCTCGGCCACACCATCGGTAAGGTCACCGACCAGAATCGTTGCCAGGCATTAGCGCCATCGATCGATGCCGCCTCGTCAATGTCGTCAGATAGCGATGTGAGGCCGGCCAACAAGATCAGCGCGACCATCGGCGTCCACTGCCAGACATCAATGAGCATCGTGGTCGCAAGCGCCGTCTTTTCACCTGCAAGCCACGGGAACGGGCCTAGACCGACCAAGCCCAACAGATAATTCGCTGGGCCTATATTTGGGTCAAATATCAGTCTCCACATCATGCCGACCGCTACCGGTGTCGCGACCAACGGCAACAGAATGGCCACGCGGATAATGCCTTGTCCACGGAATGAACGGCGAAGCAGCAACGCGATACACATGCCGAGAACCATCTGGGCGATCAGCACTCCGCTTGTGAAAACGATAGTTCGTCCGACTGCTGGCCAGAATCGCGCGGTGTCCGTGAGCACCTCAATGTAATTATCGAGACCGATGATCTCCTTCGGCGCGCGTACCGATCCCTCAGCATCGGTCAAACTTAAATAGATCGTCCACACGAGAGGGAAAACCAGCATCGCTATTGTAAAAATCATGGCGGGCGACGCAAATAGCCATTTTCTATATCGATTCGCCCAATAGGAGAACCTGCTTTGCCTCGGACGACTCCTCAGAGCCTCCTCAGCGGCCACGCCAGACACCGAACTATTCATTTCAGTAGACATATGTTGCCTTAGCAAGTAAAAGGAAAAGCGAAACAGAAACGTACGAATCTTGATCTCGCGTGTTACACGACTTTGTAGATGGTGTGGCCGGTAGGTGGCTTGACGCTGCGCCTACCGGCCAGAAACTACTCCTCGCCGTCCAAGAAGCCTTGATAGTCGGACTGAGCGGTCGCTATCGCTGACTCGATGTCCTTTCCCGTGATCGCATCGACGATTGGCTGGCCAACGACCTCACGAGCCTTTGCCACTTGAACGACCAACGGCCGGTCATGCCCAATGCCCGCCTCGGCACCTGCCTGAGCAGCGGCTACCAGATCAGCCGGATAGTCCTTGGTTGCCTCCGGATTATTCCAAACCGAGGTCCTCGCACTTGGGACACCCGCCTGTTGATTGAGCAGCGTCTGATCCTTACTTGTCGCCCATTCGATGAATTTCCAAGCATTATCAATATTCGACGATCCCTCGTTAACTCCCAAGGCCCATGCCGGAATGTTGTATGGCTTTGATCCGGCCGGCCCCGCAGGGAATGCCGAGAATCCAACAGTATCGGAAACCTGAGAGTTCGCTGGATCCGTAGCATTCTTATACAGAGAATTGGCTTCCACATAGAAGGCCGCTTGGCCCTGGGTGAAAACAGCCATTGCCTCGGGCCAGCTCATATCAGTGCTGACGTTCGCCGGGCCATAATCGCGGATCAAACCTCCGTACATCTCATATGCGTCTTGCGCGGCTTGGGTGTCCAAAGTGGCGTTACCGCTGCCGTCGTCAAAATCGCCACCGTAGCTGAACAAGAAGCTGGAAAACTGCGTGACGGCCGCGGTGCGTCCGGTGCGCGCGACAAAACCGGCGACATCCGGATTGTCTTCGTGAATCTGGGCCGCCATCTCTTGCAGTTCATCCAAAGTCTGCGGCGGAGCGTCGTACCCCGAACTTTCCAACAGATCAGTGCGATAGTAGAGCACTTCTGTCTCGGTGATAATAGGGACACCTACGACTTTCCCTTCATAGGTAGTGGCCGTGACAGGACCCTCTTGATAGTCCTCCCACTCCCAATCTGAATTGCTGGTGACTTTGTCAGACAGGTCGGCCATCCATCCGTTGTGGGCAAACATCTTGCCCTCCTGGAGCGGCCGGTACATCATTACGTCGATGTCCTCAGAGCCTGCATTGAGTTTGACGTTGTACTGGTCCGATAACTGGTCTTCACCAAGCTGAGTTAGGTCCACCTCGATACCGGTTTGAGCGGTGAAATCATCGAATTGTGCCTTGATGTTCTCGGTCCAGACGTGGTTGGCGAGTGTCACATGGACGACATCACTCGATTCCTCAGATGCTTCACCACCGCATCCCGACATTGCAAGCGGCACAGCCATCGCGAATGCGATGCCCATTGCAGGTAGGCGTTTCACTGATTCTCCTTTGAAAGACTCAACATTGAGTTTTGTCCGTGGACAGTGCTACTGATCAGCAACTGCCTTTAGAATAAGTCAGACGTAAGGCAATGGGAAGGCCCACACAGAAAAGGTGGCCAAGTCGTGACCTCATCGAGCAGATATCGCATCCGCACCGATCAGCCTGCGGCTACGCCATCGGGAGGCCTTCTGCAACGAGAAGTGGTTGAACGACTTGGCAGAGAGATCGTTACCAGCCGGTACTCGAGTGGCACGGTGCTTCGCATGGACGAGCTCGCGGGCGACTTCGGTGTGTCACGATCAGTTATCCGTGAAGCAATCAGTGTCTTGGCAGGCAGCGGCCTCGTCCAGTCGCGCAAGCACCGCGGAACCGTGGTGCAAGAGCGCAAGATGTGGAACGCGCTCGCGCCTGACGTTATCTCCTGGCATCTCGACGACCCAGCACAACGCGATGCCCAATTCCGCGCCTTGGTTGAATTACGCACGGCAATCGAGCCGCCCGCCGCCTATTTAGCCGCGCTGCACATCGAGCCTGACCAGGCAAAGCAGTTAATTCAGCTTGCGACTGTCATGGTCAACGCAGGTGAAGCGGGCAGGATCGACACGTTCGTCGACGCGGACCTGGTCTTTCACTCATTGGTGCTCCAAGGTTCCGGGAATCCGCTGTTTGCCAGTCTTGAACAGATTCTGAACGAGATACTTGCAGGGAAATACCGACTCGGCCTCATGCCGATCGTCCCTGACCCTGTCGCCAGTCGTCGGCACCTTGAACTTGCCGAGGCAATAGCCTCACATGACGCAGACAGTGCAGGAAAGGCATGCCGATTTATCGTTCAACAGTCAGCTGACGAGCTGGAACAAGGTCAAGCCCATGGCTGAAATCGGTCCCCAGACCGGACGCGTTCGCGGGGCCCGGAGCGCCCTGTCCTCCACCGTCCCTCCTCGCGAAGTCTTCGATCTCCTCAATACGACCGTGTGGCCCGACCGGTAGTACTCAGCTAACCTGTCGGACCACACGTTGACTTTGAGCCCCACCTATTCAGACGCGCATCAGGCGGCGATGCTTGCTGGCATGTGGACGCGAAGCTTCTTCGCCGAGCCGCTCGACCTTGTTCTTCTCGTAATCGGCGAAGTTTCCCTCGAACCAGAACCAGCGCGGCATGCCCTCGTCGTCGTCGCCTTCCCAGGCGAGAATGTGGGTCGCGACCCGGTCGAGGAACCAGCGATCGTGGGAGATCACCACGGCACAGCCGGGGAACTCGAGTAGCGCGTCCTCGAGGCTCTGCAGAGTTTCGACGTCCAGGTCGTTGGTGGGCTCATCGAGCAGCAGCAGGTTGCCGCCCTGCTTCAGCGTCAACGCCAGATTCAGTCGGTTGCGCTCGCCACCGGACAGCACACCTGACGGCTTCTGCTGGTCAGGGCCCTTGAAGCCGAAGGACGCCACGTAGGCGCGGCTCGGCATCTCGAAGTTGCCGACCTTGATGTAGTCGAGTCCGTCGGAGACGACCTCCCAGACATTCTTGTCGGGATCGAGGCCTGAGCGTCCCTGATCGACGTAGCTGAGCGAAACCGTGTCGCCAAGCTTCAAGGTGCCCGAATCAGGCTCTTCCTCGCCAACGATCATCTTGAACAGCGTCGACTTGCCGACACCGTTGGGCCCGATGACACCGACGATGCCGGCGCGCGGCAAATCGAAGGTCAAGCCATTGATCAACACGCGGTCGTCGAAGCCCTTGTGCAGGTCGTTCACCTCGAGCACGACGGTGCCCAAACGCGGTCCCGGCGGGATGTTGATCTCGGCCGGATCGATCTTGCGGTTGCGCTCGGCCTCGGCTGCCAGCTCTTCGTAACGGGCCAATCGGGCCTTGTTCTTGGCCTGACGGGCCTTCGGCGAGGAGCGCACCCAGTCGAGCTCTCGCTCCAAGATCTTGGCGCGCTTGGCGTCCTTCTGGCCCTCGATCGTCAAGCGCTTGCGCTTGGTCTCGAGATACGCCGAATAGTTGCCCTCGTAGCCGTAGAGGCGCCCACGGTCAACCTCACAGATCCATCCGACCACGTTGTCCAGGAAGTACCGGTCGTGGGTGACACATAGCACAGCGCCCGGATAGGTCTTGAGATGGCCCTCCAGCCAGTTCACCGATTCGGCATCCAGGTGGTTGGTCGGCTCATCCAAAAGCAGCAGGTCGGGTTGCTCCAAGAGCAGCTTGCACAGCGCCACTCGGCGGCGTTCGCCACCCGACAATATGTCAACGACGGTGTCCGGCGGCGGGCAGCCGAGTGCGTCCATCGCCTGTTCGAGCTGGGAGTCGATATCCCAGGCGTTGCGGGTATCAAGCTCGGTCTGCAGCTCCCCCATCTCGGCCAACAAGGCGTCGAAGTCGGCGTCCGGGTCTGCCATCGCCTCGGAGACCTCGTTGAAGCGTGTCAGCATGCCCTTAACCTCGGCGACGCCCTCCTCAATGTTCTCCAGAACGGTCTTACCGGCCGTCAGCGGCGGTTCCTGCTGAAGGATGCCGACCGTGGCGCCCTTGGCCAGCTGGGCTTCCCCGTTATTGATGGGCTCCAGACCTGCCATCACTTTGAGCAGCGTCGACTTACCGGCGCCATTCGGGCCGACGACACCGATCTTGGCGTCCGGATAAAACGACAGGGTGACATCGTCCAAGATCAGCTTCTCGCCGATCGTCTTGCGGACGTTGTGCATGGTGTAGATGAACTCGGCCATACGGCGCGTGCTTCCTTCGTTCGCAACGTGACCGCCGGGCTTCGCCGGACGATCTGGGCTTGTGGGGCACCCGGCGCATCGCGCCTGCAACCCTTGGCCGGTCTCGGAACGGAAAGCAAGCTCTCTGTTCTCCCGACCTCCTTGGGGTGGTGCCCGTCCATTATGCCCCACCAACTCGAAGGAACGAACCATCGTGCCACTGCCTGCAACCGCTGCCGGTCCCGACACCCGCCAAGGCGCAGGCGCGGTTGGCGAAACGAGGTCTCGCCACCTTTGCCAGCCTGCGTTTTGTTGTCGTGTCCCGGCTCCGAAGCAATGACCGCCTGTCACCCGAGGCTCCGCATCATGAACGGTACGATCCCGTGCGGACCAAGGCTCCCACGCGCCTCAGCACCTCGCCTGGTTCTTGCATGCCACCCAGCGTTGTTTCATGCCGGTACAGCTACGGGCTCGCGCTCGTGGTCTGCAATCCTGTCGTCTCCGTCAGCGTTCTGATCGCCGGCTTGCGCCGCATCGTCCGGCTGCCGAGCGAACGCGACCCTGGTGAAGGCACTGGTGCCGCGGCCCAGATCATGCCCGATCGCGCTGGCCTCGACAACCAACTTCTCGTGCCTGGCACCTTCCGACTCCCAGACTCTCGTGCGCAATTTGCCGAAGACAATGACCGGGTCACCCTTGGACAATGAATCCCGGACATTGTCGGCCAGCCGGTTCGTGCATTCCACGTTCATCCAGGTGGTGTAGCCGTCGATCCAGGTGTCACCACGACGTAGCCGTGGCGTGCATGCCATCCGGAAGCTTGCTCTACTGAAGTTTTCGGTCGCCTTGTAATCGACCTCGGTGCCAAGATTCCCGGTGATCGTGATTGATACGTCCATGATGAAGTCCTCTCTCTTCTTGGGCCCCAATGATTGGTAAATGAGCACCAGATCGTTCAAGAAACTTCGCGTCTGTGGACAATTCGACGCCCCGAGTTGGTCCCGGAGATGCTCCCGCACAGCTGTCGCCGGTCAGCGGTCGCGTCCTTTGGGAAATCTCCAGGCGATGAGTGCCAGCGACACGGCGACGATACCCACACACCATGTCACCGCTTGTCCGATCGGAATAGTCCCGCCCATCAGCAGCCCGCGAATCGCTTCCACCAAAGGGTTGATCGGCTGATATCGCGCGACCGGCTGCAGCCAACTCGGCATCGTCGAGATCGGCACAAAGGCACTGGACAGATAAGGCAAGAAGAGCAGGATGAACCCGTAGCCGTTGGCAGCCTCCGGGCTGGTACTCACCAACCCGATGAAGGCAAACAGCATGGTGATCGCCAGGATCCACGCCGTCACCAGCCCCAGTGCTGCCAGCCATTCCCCGAAGCCCGCACCCGGCCGGAAACCGATCGCCACGGCGACACCGACGACGATCGCCGTGGCCAGCAAATTACGCAGCACGCTGGCCACCACATGACCGAACAGCACGGTTGCCGACCGGATCGGCATCGTCCGAAACCTGCGCATAGCGCCGAGGGTGATGTCACGATTCACCGAGACCGCCACCGACGAGGCTCCGTAGGCTGCGCATAGCAAGATCACGCCCGGGACGACGAAATCAATGTAGCCGTCTCCCCCGATCGCGCCGCCGAAGATCAAGGTGAACAGCAGCATGAGCATCACAGGCAGGGCCACGGCCATGAGCAGGCCCTCCCCGTCGCGCAGGCTGTGCCGCAGACTGCGCGAGATGAACACCGCGCTCGATCGCGCCACCCCTGTGCCGGGCTGTAAGCGGGTCGAGGGGGCTGTCAGTGATGTTGCCGAGGTCATGCCGCCACCTCACGATCGCCGGCAGTGAGCGCGACGAAAGCATCATCCAGTGATGGCTGCCGCAGATTGATATGTAACTGACGTTCCTCATCTCCGAGAGCAGCGACGGCCGCGCCGACCGACGCTGCCGACCCGTCGGTCTCGATACTGCGCACCTGGCGCCCCTCGGCGTCCGACAGCACCAGCCGTTGTCCTCCGACCAACGCGGCTAGTTCGGACGCGGTACCGTCGGCCACCAGCCGCCCTCGTCTCAGCACGACGATCCGGTCGGCGAGCGCCTCCGCCTCATCGAGCATCTGCGTGGTGAGCAACACCGTGGTGCCCCCTGCGGCCAGCGCGCGAACGTCATTCCACACCAGTCGGCGGCTCGTCGGATCCAGCCCGGTCGTGGGTTCGTCGAGGAAGAGCACAGTGGGACGCGACACCAGAGACGCAGCCAAGTCGAGGCGGCGCCGCATCCCGCCCGAATAGGTGCTGACTACCCGCGACGCGGCATCCATCAACCCGAACCGGTCGATCAGCTCATCGGCACGACCGCCCGCCGACCGCCCCAGTCCGAGCAGGCGCCCCAGCATCACCAGGTTCTCGCGTCCGGTGAGCATGTCGTCGAGAGTGGTCTGCTGACCCGTCACAGCGATGCGACGCCGGACCTCAACGGCATCCCGGACGACATCCGCGCCACAGATCCGTGCCGTGCCGGCATCGGGTCGGATGAGCGTGGTCAGGATCGAGATCAGCGTCGTCTTGCCTGCCCCGTTGGCACCCAGCAGGGCCACCACCCCCTTACGGACGGTCAGATCGAGACCGGTCAGCACGGGTTCTCGATAGGCCTTCGTGAGGCCCACGACCTCTATCGCGTCCGTCATGATCGAATCCTTTCGTATATATTGCATACAGTATGCATTACACACTGTATGCATTCAACACAGTATGGATCGCATACAGTGGGATCGATCGTTGATGTCGCAACGGAGAGGGTGCAGATGGAATCGGAGCAGCACGTGCCACGCCTGCTGACCCTGGCTTGGGGTGTGGCGGTCGCGCCTCAACGTGGGCCCAAGCGAGAACTCACTCATGAGCGGATCGTCGAGGCCGCCATGGACATCGCCGACGCCGAAGGCCTGCAGGCCGTGACGATGCAACGGGTCGCCAAGAGTTTCGGCTTCACCACGATGGCGATGTACCGCTATGTCGCGTCGAAGGACGACCTCTACCGGTTGATGGCCGATGCCGTCACCGCCGACCAGCAATGGGCACTCGATGACAATGACTGGAAAGCCGGTCTGACCGAATGGGTCAGGCAACTCGACGAGGCCTATCGACGCCACCCCTGGGTGCTCGACATTCCCGTCTCGCAGGAGTCGATGCTGATGCCCGGGAACATCCGGGTGGCCGACGCCGGCATGCGGGCGATGCGATCGCTGAAGGCGACACCATCGGAGAAGACCGCCATCATCATGACATCGTCTGCCCTGGTCAGAGGCCTTGCGGCGGTGCTGCGGGGGATGAACTCCGAACAGGATCAGATCAACGAGTCCACCAAGGAACTGATCTGCTCCATGGTGGTCGACGCCCACCTGATCGATATCGAACCGCTCCTGCGCGACGGCGTCTACTTCGCCGAGCCACCCCGTGAGCCGGCCGGCACAGAACAGCCTGATGACACGCAGATCGCCTGGCAACTCGTGGCCGAAGGAATCGAGCACAGCTTCGGCACCCGGGAGGCCGAGCCGCCCCGGACACCTCCCGATCGAACCCCCGATCAGATCGTGGGCGATGCCGAGGCCGAGCTCCAAAGGGCCGTTGCGCTGCGCAAGGCGGCCCAGCGGCGCGTCGGGCAGCTCGAGAAGGCCGAGGCTCGGGCCCGCGCCGCACGCGACAAGGCGAAGACGGCCGCCAAGGAGGCCGCCAAAAGCGCTGGGGCCTGATCGTCATAGACCCGCGGATGCAGCCTCTCGCGGCCCGCCAGGAAGTCGTTCGTCCAGGCACCGGACTAGCGTCCAGGCTCGGGTGCAGAATCCGCCCTCGGACGCAGCCTTCTATGACTACGCTCGGGGCAGGAAGTCGTTCGTCCAGGCGCCGGGGATGTCGTCCACGCTTGCGCTGCAGAAGCCGCCGTCGATCATCCACTTCGTGTACGAATACAGCAGCGGCTCGCTGATCTCGCCCCAGCGACCGTTCGGACCATGCCACGTCGAGCTCATGTACTTCAGCGAGGCAGAAAGTGCTTCGGGTTCTACATTGCACATGGTGGGGGCCATGATCTGAAGAGACTCGTCCTGGTGATCGCGGGCGAAGTCGTAGCCGCGCGAGGTTGCGGAGACGAAGTCACGAACCAGCTCGGGCTGCTCGTCCAGCAGCTGTTGGCGCACACACAAGAAGTATGCGTGGTGCGGGGTGACACCCACCTCGTCGAAGCTCAGCTGCACCAACTCGTCGTAGGGAGCAGACCCCTGGTACGACTCCCAGCCCAACACGTTGAACACGGCGTCGTAGCGTCCACGCTCGACGGCGCGGATATCCGGTTCGTACGGGCTCGGATCTTGCACGTTTACCTTGTCGTAGTCGGCACCCTCGACTGTCATCGCCTCGCGAACCATCTCGGTCAGCCTGGGCGCCGGCGGAATGGACACCGTCTTTCCTTCGAGGTCGGCGAAGCTGCGGATACCCGATGACTTCACGGTGATCACCCCACCCAACTGATTCTGGTTGAAGGTGGCCACCGCCACGAACGGATTGGATGACTGCCGGGTCTCCAGCAGCTCCCCCAGCCGCACCGAGGCAAACTGGAACTCGCCCCTGTTCGCCAAGGCGACCGGGGTCCCACGATCCCAGCCGTCCCAGACGATGTCGACATCGAGCCCCTTGTCGGCATACCAGCCCTTCTTGCGGGCGATGAACATGCCTGCATGGTTGGGCCACGGGTTCACATACTCCAGGCGCATCCGGGTCAATTTCATGATCTCTCCTTGTTTCGAGTGATTTCCTGCGCCGATGCGGCGCGGTTCGGGGATTGTGCAGATCTGGTGCCCGTGTTGGGCGGTGGACCTACACGATCTGCCTGCCGGCAAGGGCCGCCTGCACAGCTTTTCGTACCCGGCGGTAATCGGGATCGTCGCGTACCGACACAGCCGTGCGATCGTCCAACCGCACATCAAGATCGGCAATTATTCGTCCGGGTCTCGGTGACATCACCAGCACCCGGTCGGCAAGCAGAATCGCCTCGTCCACGTCGTGGGTGACCAGCACCAGAGTGAGGTCACGGTCGGCGGCCGCGGTCAGCAACCAGTGTTGTAGTTGGACGCGGGTCAGCGCGTCCAGCGCGCCGAACGGTTCGTCCAATGCCATCAACGCGGGCCTGGCGAGCATCGTCCGCAAGAAGGCGACACGCGAGCGCATACCGCCGGACAGTTGCGCGGGCCAGGCGTCCGCGAATTCGTCCAGGCCGAACTCTGCCAGCAGCGCCACGGCTTCGCGTTTGGCTTCCGCGCGTGGACGCCCGGCTATCCGCGCCGCGAGAGCCACGTTCTCCCAGACCCTGTTCCAGTCGTAAAGCCCGAGGCCTTGAGGCATCAACGCGACCTTCGGGCCGAGCGGGGCACCTGACCAGGTCAGTGACCCCGTGCTCGGTTCATCCAGGCCGGCGATGATCCGCAGCAATGTCGACTTGCCGCAGCCGGACGGCCCGACGATGCTGACCGCCTGTCCCCGATGCAGGTCCAGGTCGACCGCGCCGAGAGCATGCACGCAGGGATCGGAGAAGGTTCGGCCGACCTGATGCAATCGCAGCAAGTATCCGTCGTCGCGAATCTTCATACTCATCGTTCCGCTGCCTCCTTCCCTCGCCCGATAGAAGGATCTGACAGGCGACTATGACGTGGGGTGAAGGTTCCTGGTCGGGCCAAGACCGATGGGCCATCCGCTGCCGAGCCGAGACCCGTCGGTATCGTCCTCGAACGGACGCCGGTTGAGGCGCTGTCTTTCGTAACAGGACCCATCACGACTGCACCGCCCGTTGCCAGGGCACCAGCAGCCGCTCGCAGCCGGCAACCGCCAAATAGAGCAGCAACGTCATGACGGTGAGCACGAAGGCGCCGACGAAGACCAAATCGGTGCGAAACGATGCCTGCGCGCTGAGCAGGTAGATGCCGAGCCCCTGCCGGGCTCCGACGAACTCGGCGGTAGCGGCCGTGGCGGGAGCGTAAGTGACGGCGATGCGCAGGCCCGACATTAGTTGCCGGGCGGCGGCCGGGGTGCGAAGGTGCAGCAGAATCCACCACGTCGATGCGCCGAGGGTGGCAGCGACATCAACCTGTTCTTGATTCGGCGCGGAAAGCCCGCGGCTGAGCGCGATGATGATCGGGAAGAATCCGAACAACGCGACCAGCAGCACTTTCGCGGTCGCATCGAATCCGAACCAGATCACCATCAACGGTGCGATCGCGATCATCGGCACCGTCTGCGATATCACCAGCAGCGGCGAGGCCGCGCGTCCGAACCGCGGAAGCAGCCACAGCAGATAGGCGCCGAACACGCCCACCGCTATCGCCACGCCCAGCCCCAGCGCAACCTCGGCGGCCGTCACCTTGGTTGCGGCGAGCAGATCGGGCAGGTCGGCCATTCCCGATCGCACGATCACCGAGGGCGCAGGCAGGATCTGCAGCCGGACGTGTGCCAGCCGCACCACCAACTCCCAAGCAACCAAAACCAGCACTGCCAGCCCGACCGACGGCCCCACCAGCCCCAAGCGTTTGCTTCGCCGAGAACCGCGGGGCTTCATCTTGCCGCTTGCCGTCGACGCTGGTTGCAGGTCGAGTGACTCGTGGTCTGGCTCGTCGTCCTGTGCATCATCGGACGACAGGGCCGACGGCCCATGAGCCCCGGGTACGCCGAGGGCATCGCCCGACGCGCACCGATCAGGACCTTGCGCGGCCCTGGCCCGCAGAGCATTCATCGTCAAACCAGGAATTCATTGGTGACCAGCTCGGAAGCATCCAGCTTTGAGGTATAGGGCTGGCCGTCCGCGCCCACGACCAGGCCACCTGCGGTCAGCAGGTCCAGATAGGTTTGCCAGGCCTCCAGGTCGGCGTGCCCGACGCTGCCCTCGGCATCGGGCCAGTAGTCGGACGACAGCAGCTGCTGGCTCGCCTTGGTGAGTTCGGGGTCGAGGTTGACCTGCGGGTTGGCGTCGATCAGGATCTGTGCGGCATCGTCGGGATTGTCCACCGCATACTCGTAGCCCTTCTCGGTCGCCTGCACGAAACGGGTCACCAGGTCCGGGTTGTCCGCGATCAGCTCGGAACGCGCCGAGATCCCGAGTAGCGCCGGGGAAGTCGGCACCCCGTAGTCGTCCGGGAAGAACATCCGGAATTCGTCGCCTTGCAGCTCGTACTGCAGCACCTCCCAGGTGGCCAGCGCTTCGGCGAAATCTGCCTGGCCGGCGACCACTGCGTCCAAGGCCCCGGTGCCGACCACGACGGTGTCGAAATTGCCCTCGCCACCATCGGCCTGGATCATCTGCGTGGTGGCGAAACTCGTCGCTCCCGCACCGTAGGCGGCAAGCGTCTTGCCGTCCAGATCCTTCGGGGACTCGATGTCAGAATCCTGGCGCACCGCCACACCGTAGGACGAGCGCTGCTGCAGGTTGAACACCATTGTCAGATCGAGATCGGAGGCCCTCGCGGCGGCGAGAGTCTCCACCCCTGAGAAACCGAAATCCGCGCCGCCCGACCCCATCACCGACTCCACGCCGGCCTGCGAATAGCCGAGCACATCGAGGTCGATGCCCGCGTCGGCGTAGTAGCCCTTCTGCTGCGCGACATAGATGCCGGTGTGGTTGGTATTGGGCGTCCAGTCGAGCACGATGCTCACCTCGTCGCCCGCCTGGCCGGACGAAGTCTGGTCCGTGTCGGTGCCAGCGCCGGTGGCGCAGCCGGCCAGTGCCACCGGCAGCGCCAGAAGCCCCGATAGCAGCAGGCGTATGGGTTTCATTCGTTTCTCCTTGAAAACTCGTTGGGTTTGAGGTGGTTGTTCTCGTTCGGCGGCCGATTCGCTGTCGCTCGTGATGGGCATCGCACCGTCATGTCGCGGCATTTCGCACCGCCTCGGCGAAGCGGCGTCCGGCATCGGTGCCGAACCAACGCAGATGATCACGGAAGTAGATCTCGTAGCTCCAATCGGCCACCGAGGGATCAACCGGCGCCAGGCTCGCGTATTCGATGTTGGTCAACGCGAACTCGACCTGACAGCAGGCCACCAAGTCGGCGAGCACTTCGCCTTCTGCCGCAGGCAACGAGTAGGCCTGCCGATATCCGCCGATCACATCGTCGACGACGTCGGGACGCCAAGCCTCGCCATCCCCGGCAGTGATCGCCAGCCAGTCGATGGCATGTCGCTCGATCGCCATCGCCAAGTCGAGCAGCGGTGGATTGGGCCAGGCCAGCCCGAAGTCGATCACCGACGTGATCTGATCGCCGCGCCACAAGGTATTGGACGCATGAAGGTCACCATGGGTCCAGGCCTGCGGCCCGCTCCCGAGTTCGGCCAGCCGGTCGGCGAACGGGGACGCCAGCCTCAAGTCGGCGGCAAAATCACGCCCGGTCTTTTCCAGATATGACCGGACGCCCGGATGCGCGGCAAGCCAGGCGTCCACATCATCGTCCGAAGGCTCCCCTAGCAGTAATCGCACCTTGGTCTGGTAGACGGTGTTCAATCTCGCGAGCCCAGGATCAGGTAGCTGACCTCGCCTCTGATCGGGTGTCTGCTCCCATCCAAGGCCCGGTGACCGGCCTTGCCCATGCCCCAGCGGCCGATCTCGAATAGTCGAGCCCGCAGTCTCATCGCTCGAACCGGCCCGAGAAGCCGACAGATCCACGATCGGGATCTCGGCGGATAGTTCGCGGAGCCTACCCGCGATGCGTCCGATTTCGACCATCTCGGCTCTGGTCTTGGGCGGCAGCCATGAGGTCAGCTCACGATAGCGGTCTTCACCCGGCGCCTTCGGATTGGCCTCGTACAGCCACCGTCCATCGTCGAAGACCGTCGAGTCGTCGTCGAAGCTCAGGAATTGAACGGTCGGGAATCCGAGATCGACAAGGCGATTCACGTAGCCGTGTTTGGCCTCCAGCTGCTCCGAGGTGATCAAGGCCGGCGAGTAGCGCTTGACGAAGATCTCGCTGTCATCCGGCAGCAACGCCAGCGCGGCCGAGGCCATCGGACGATCACTGCGCCTGGTCACCCGTGGTTCTCCGGCAACTTGGGATCGCCGTGCCAGGTGGTTGAACAGATGCGTCAGATCGGCATCCGAGATGGCCGGCCAGCCGTTTGCTATGACGGCCAACTGGTCGTCGGTATCCATCAGTGCGCCTCCCCTGCGGGTCACAAGATCGCGCGAATGGGCTGCGGTCGCCCGCAGTCATTCGCTCAATCTCAGGCACGGATTTGTTTGGTCGCCTCCCTGCGCTGGCATTATCCAGATCAGGTTCGACGGTCGGAGGCTTATCCTCCCTCTCAGCCCTGCTGCGGGCTCCCGTGCGTGGCTCACGCTAGCACGGTCTCACCCGATGGCGCGTTTGGCGAGCTTTCGTCCCCGGTTGAAGCGGTCCAGCTCGTCGTCCACCGGCGAGATCACCAACCGGTCCACCACATTGACGATTGCCCTGGTCAGCACGCGTTCGGCGCGGGCACCTTTGGCTCTGGCGTCCAGTTCGACACCGACACGCGACAACAGCCCCACGAGCAGCCCGAGCACCAGCCCGCCCAGCAAGAACAATGTCGGCAGAGCCATCTTGCCCACCATGACCGACGGAATCCGCGGAAGCTGAAGATAGCCCAGCACCATATCGAGCAGCAGCCAGCCGCCGCCGATCACGGCGACGAAGAAGATGATCCACTGCAGCACCTGCACGAGTTTCCACCAGCCCTGGCCACGATCCATGGCCAGGTCGGCTGAGGCCACCGCGCGGTCGAGTTCGTCCGGCAGATCGGCTCTATGAGCAATGGTCGCCTCGCGCACCGCGTCCGAGAATCCCTCAGGCAAACCGTCACCGGCGGCGGACGCCAGGTCGCGCAACGCCGTTTCTGCCCGCGCAATCTGGACGCCTCCGGCAGTGGGCAGGCTGGTGTGTGGCACCGAGACCGGTTCGATCTCGGCGGCTCTCTTCTTGTGGCGCCCGGCATCCAGGTGCAGCATCCGCAACGGGTCCGGACGAAAACGGCTCAGCCACTTGGTAACCGGCCAGCCCGTTGCCAATCCGCCACGGCGGCGCATCGACTTCACCACGGCATCGCCGACCAGCTGGGACCCGGCGGCCTGGGCCAGCGACTTGTTCAGCTCGCGGGCTCTCGCGTCCGGCACTTTCGCGGCGACCTTGGCGTCGCCATATTCCGCGCTCAACCTCCGGGCCGCGCTCGCGATGTCGGACGACAGCCGGTTCGCGGACGACGCCTTGCTGCGCACCGTCGCAGAAATCGTCTTGCGCAGGTTCTCGATGCCTCTGCCGGTCAACGCCGACACCGCCACGCACGGGGTCTTCGACAATCCCTCGGCGTCGAGCAGCCCGCGCAAGTCACGCATGGTCTCGTGCAGCTGTTCGGGAGTCAGCCGGTCGGCCTGATTCAGCACGACCATCATCACGTCGGCATGGTCTGCCAACGGACGCAGATAGTTGTTGTGCAAGGCGGCATCCGCATACTTCTGCGGATCGACCACCCAGATCAACATGTCCACGAGCTCGACCAGCCGGTCTGCCTCGTCCCGATGAGACGTGACCGACGAATCGTGGTCGGGCAGGTCCATCAAGACCAAGCCGCCCAGCGCCGGATCGTCGCCTTGCACCAGATGCCGTTGCGGCACATCGAGCCAGTCCAGCAGGTCCTGAGGCAGCTTCGACCCCCAGTAGGCGGCCATCGATTTGTTGGTGGTCGGACGCTTCATGCCGGGGGTGGCAAGCCTGGTTCCCGAGATCGCATTGAAAAGACTCGACTTTCCCGACCCGGTCGCCCCGGCGAGCGCTATCACCGTGCTGTCACCGGCCATTGCAAGTCTGCGATCGGCCTTGCGGGTGACTCCTCGGGCTTGTTCCACCGCGCCTGCGCTCAGGCGCCCGGCGGCGAGGTCGGCGGCCTCGTCCAGAGCCTGGATGCGGGCAGCGAGTGAATCGGCGGAATGTTTTGCTCTGGCCATCACTGTTCACCGCCCTCCTTCTCGTCGGGCACAAGTTCTGCGTCGACGATCTCTCCACTATCTGCGGGTAGCTGCTCCAGTTCAACCGGCGAGCGGCCTGCGCTCCGCGGCAATGCCGCCGGTTGCCCCGGCGCCTCGATCTCGTCGGGACGCATCGATGCGCCCTTCGGCAAGGACGCTCCCCCGGTGCGTGCCTTCTCGACGGAGAGCACGGCCTGCCGCACCGCCTCGGCATCGTCGGGACCGACGCCCAATTCGTCGATGACCCGGGTGAACCGCACCAATTCGCCTGCCATCAGGCCTTCCACTCGCGCGTCGAGTTCTTCCTTCGCGGTCTTCGCCAGCTTGCGCACGGCTTCGTCACCGAAGACCGATTCGAGCAGCCGTTGAGCGAGCACGGTGGTGCCGACCGCTACTCCGCCCTCGGCGCCGGTCAGTCCGCCCGTGCTGACGAAGATGACGAGCATCAATGCCGCACCGACACCGTTGACGCTGAGCGCGGCGACGCGGGCCGAGGTGCGTTTTCCCTTGCCTTCGTCGGCCACCAGGTTGAGCACATCGGCCTGCCAGTCGCGGATCGCCCGGGACGCCCCGGCGCCCAGATCGTCGCTGGAGCGTCCCAGTTCCGGGTATCGGACGACCAGTTCCCGCCCGGCAGGGTTCGATTTCCACGCCACCACGGCGCGCTCGACCGCGGCGGCGACCTCCCCGATGATCAGCGCTTCCAAACCGCTTCCGGCCGCCACCCCGACCTGCTCGGCACGCTGCGAATTGCCCTTGAAGAAGCCGGCGATCCGGTCACGGACGCGGCCAACTCCGCGGTCGAGACCGCGCATCAGGTCACCGGTGCCGACATAGTCATGCCAGCGTGAGAGCACTTCACCGCGCAGCAGCGTGCCGTCCGCCGACTGCACCGCAACCGACCGAGCAGCCTCGGCGAACGCCTTCTGCGCGTCGCCGGCGAGTTGCTCGGCAACTTCGCGTTGGCTGTCCAAGGCGCCGGCCACCTCGGGTGCCCGACCGGTCATGGACGCGATGGCACCGTCCAAGGTGCGCTGCACGATGTGCTGGCGGGCGTCCTTGTCGGCTGCGAGGGTGGCGAGGTAGCCGCGAACCGGCGCGACTGCTGCGTCCGGAAGCAGGCCGAGATCATCGACAATGGTTTCGGGCACCGCGAACAGCGGTGCATCGGCCAGCCCGTTGTCGGTCATCATCCGGCCGAGATCGCTGGGCACCACGCTCATGGCCGCGGGCGGCACCCGGTCGAGCACCACGGCCAAGGCCGCTCCCCGCGATGCCGCCGTGTGCAAGAACTCCCACGGCACGGCATCGGCATAGCGGGCGGCCGAGGTGATGAAAAGCCAAAGATCCGCCGCATCCAGGAGTTGAGTCGCCAACAGCCGGTTCTCTTCGACGATCGAGTCGATATCCGGGGCGTCCAAGATCGCCAGGCCCTGCGGCAGCGTCGATTCGGCGACCAGCTGCAACGAGCGCTGATCCTCGCTGGAGACCTTGGATCGGATCAGCCCGGGCAGCACGCGGTCGTCCGCGAACCAGTGGGCGTCGGCCGGATTGTGAACGAGGACCGGAGATCGGGTGGTCGGACGAATCACCCCGGGCTTGGACACGACGCGTCCGATCAGGGAGTTGACCAAGGTCGACTTGCCTGCACCGGTCGACCCACCGACCACCGCCAGCAAAGGCGCCTCGAGGTTGACCAGCCTGGGTAGCACATAGTCGTCGAGTTGTCCGTTGATCTGCCGGACGATCTGCTGGGCGGCCGAGCGGTCGGGTAACGCCAAGGGGAAATGCGCCTCGGCCAATGCTGACCGTAACGATGTCAGCGATTCGGCCAAACCCATGGATACGCTCCTAACGTCCTCGCCCAATGTGCCCGTTCCTCGCGCCACAGTTCGTGATGGGCCTACCGTCACCGGCCCGACTCGTCGTCTGTGGCCACCGATGTCTACCTGACACAGAAATCTAGCCCAAATCAGCTTCGCACCAGAGCATCCACGACGCAGCCAGATCACATGCGCACCCATTGGGCTCGGGCACGAACCACAAGACCCGCTTGAACTCGGGTCCACACCCTCACGATCGGTATCCGGCGACGGCCGCCGCGACCTGCAGCCAACGGATTCATTCGAGGCCGGATGACCAGGCGTTCAGCGGGCAGGCGGCGTCCAGCCTTGCGGGGCACTGGCGACCGGGACGCCGGCGGGCGGGGCCCAGGGCTGCTGCTCCGGATGCTTGCGGGCGCGCCGATCGCTGCGGTAGTCCTTGATCTTTCGCACGAGTCTGCGCCTGGCCTCGCCCCATTCCGGAGGAATGAATGGCACACCGCGGGCATGGTCGATCGACCACACCCTGGCCACTTCTGCGTCCAGGACGAGATCGCGTTCGCGTTCGACGGCCATGGCGTCGACGATGCCGCGCATCTCGGAGTCACGCAGGTAGGCCAGTTCGGTGAGGTCGCGTTGCAGCTTCAGGGTCGCCCGGACGACCCGCGGGCCGCGTAGGAAGGCGCTGAGTGCCATCCGCCAGCGTCCGAAGATCCTGCTCATCTCGACCGGATCGTCCGGGTGCAGCCAGCCGAGCTGCACCATCTCGGTGAGCCGCTCCTTGATATTGCGCGTCTGGTGCACATAGCGGAAGACCGTGTAAACGACCAGCACAAGCACCACCGCCCAGCCGGCGATGATCATGATGAGGGTGCTGGACGACAGCGAGGCGAAGCCGTTGAACAGCATGTGACCGAATGCGGCGCACAGATAGCCTGCGACCGGTGCGAGCACACGGACGATCTTGCTGCGATTGACCAACGCAATGATCAGTCCGAGCGCGGTCATCGAGGTGAACAGCAGGTGCCCGAATGACAGCGCGACGCCGCGCAGCATGAACAGGCTGTGCAATTCGGTATCGGCGTCGGTGCCGTAGATGGTGACCGCATACATATAGCTGCGGATGTAGTAGACGACGTTCTCGGTGAAGGCGAAACCCGCGGCCGACAAGGACGCGAGGGTGAGGGCCTGGTGAACGCCGACGATGCGTCGGCGCATCGCGATGGCGATGAAGAACAAGACGGTGGCCTTGGCGGCCTCTTCGACGAATGGTGCCGAGAAGATCGCGGCCCGTGCGCCCTGAGAGGGATCGACCGGACCTTCGGCCTTCATCAATTCGCCGGCCCAGGTGTTGATCTGCAACGAGATGAACACCGCGGCGCACGCGCCCCAGCCGAGCGCCAGCCATTTCATCGACCAGGTGGTCGGGCGCAGTCTGTCGAGAAAGATCAGCAGCACGACCCAGACACCCAGGGTGATCGCCGCATAGGGGACGACCTTGAGGTAGGCCTCGTTGATCTGGCCCCAGACAAGCACGGTCGGGGTGCCGGTTGCCTCCTGGGTGACCGCGGCCACTTCTTCGATCAGTGAATCGCCGATGGTGCGGTAGACGGTGAAAAGCAGCGCAGCGTAGACGAGCGTCATCGCGAGCGTGATCCACATATAGGGGTTGCGGACGATCCGCTGGTTCCACTTGAGCGCCGGGTTCTTGTGGGCCGCGAGGCCGTTGTTGCGCCTGCGATACTGCGCCGGTTTGTCGTCGAAACTGGCTTGGCCTCGGCCATCGGGAGAGTGGCTGACCACCGTAGCAGCGCCGCGTCCGGTAACCCGCACGGGAGTCGTGGAGGCCGGGGGCCGCCACGTGTTGGCGTCAGCAGTCATGTCCGCAAGACTATCGCGGCTCGGCGCAGAGCCTCCGGTTATGGACACCGCTCCGGTGAGTCGGGCCAAGTCCCGATCCCGACGTTGTGGATCACAAATCAGGGACGAGCGCGCTGAACCCATCGCGTAATCAATCCAAAGGCGCCTCCGGTGGGGATCGAACCCACGGCCAGCCGCTTAGAAGGCGGATGCTCTATCCACTGAGCTACGGAGGCACCGACATTCTAGCGGGATGGCATAACCTTGGGCACGTGAAGGACATGCTGGTATGGATCGATTGTGAAATGACCGGGCTCAACCTGGCGACCGACGCGCTGATCGAGGTCGCGGCGCTGGTGACCGACGGTGAACTCAATGTGCAAGGCGAGGGCCTGGATCTGCTGATCCCGCCGTCCAAACAGGCGTTGGCCCAGATGGGTGACTTCGTACTGAAGATGCACACCGAATCCGGTCTGTTGGACGAACTGGAGACCGCAACGTTGAGCATGGCCGATGCCGAGGCTCAACTGCTCGACTACATCAAGACCTACGCACCCGAGGCGCGCAAGGCACCGCTGGCCGGCAACACGGTCGGCACCGACCGCACTTTCCTGGCCCGCGACATGCCAGAACTCGAAGGCCACCTGCACTACCGCAATGTGGACGTCTCGAGCATCAAGGAACTGGCCCGACGCTGGTACCCGAAGGTCTGCTATCAGGCACCTGAGAAGAACGGCAACCATCGTGCGCTCGCCGACATTCAGGAGTCGATCGAAGAGCTGAAGTATTACCGTGAGGCGGTCTTCGTGCCCGAGCCGGGGCCGTCGTCCACCGAGCTCAAGGCCATCGCGGCCAAACACCAAGGCGAGCTGACCGGGTTTGCCGCCAAAGCCTGAGGGCTTTCCGGACGCCGAGGCTGCGCTGGCCGGTCGTGTCGGCTGCCTCGCGGCGATCTCGCTGCGAGGAGGGAAAACATTCGGGCCATGATCGCACCGGTGCTTGAACAAAGCGATGCCGCCGCAGTCTGAGGGAATGACTGCGGCGGCAATTCTTTCTCCAGGCTCATCGGCCATGGGCCACCCTCCCGCCTTCGCGGCGGCGCCCGACATGGGGTCAGACGCCGATGATGCCTTGCCGAAGTGCGGCTGCGCGGCAAGCGCCTTCACCAGACAGTCGAGTCTTAACGATCGGGCGACTCCCAGATCGTCTTGATGCTGTGCAGCTTCAGGCTCGTCACCTGAACGGTGCCCGACTCCGAGCAGAGCACGATGCCTCTCGGCCCTTCGCCGGGGAAGCTGAAGGAAGTTATCGTCTCGGTGCCGTCGTTGATGAAAACCTCGACGGAGCCTCGATCGATCAGCACACGCAGTTTCAGCTTGTCGCTGCCGTCGTACGGTGCCGAGCGGTAGCCGCGGTCTCCGTTGCCGGTGAGCCTGCGATCGAGATCGACACGGCCCGCCTGATCGTCGTAGGCGACATAGGTGTGTCCACCATCTTGCGTGGCGTGTACCCTCAGCCCGAACCGCTCCGCGGACGAAGCCGCCAGGTCGACCTCGAGTTCGATCTCGGACGCGCCCCCGTCGTCCTCGGTCAGCAACTTGTCTTCATTGACCCCCAACTCAAAACTTCCAAAATCGACGGTGCCTGTGCGAAGTTGCTCGACCTCTTTGATCGGATAGCTGCGCAGATGGTTGTTACCGTCCAGGCCCAATTCGCGGGGCACGGTGAATTGGCCGCACCAATGATCGGCTTCTTGAGTGGCGATCGGGACGGTGAATGATCCCAGCCAACCGTATTCGATACGCCTGCCGTCGGGCGCCTCGAACGATTGTGGCGCGTAGAACTGGTGGCCCCAATCGATCAGGCGATAGTCGGTGATCTGCTCGAACACTTCGCCCGGTTTCCAATTGCCCACCACATAACCCGCGTTATGACCGTTACGTGCCACATATCCGTCGGGTACAGGCCCCATCGGACAATAGGTGATGGCCCATTTGTCGCCGAGCGGGAACATGTCGGGGCATTCGAGCATGTACGCATGAGGGTCGGGATCTTCGAAGATAATGCGGTCGAATTCCCAATTATTCATGTCTTTCGAGGTATACAGCCACACCTGACCGCGATTTTCGGCAGAACACGCCCCGAAAACCATGTACCAGGTATCCCCCATCCGCCAAACCTTGGGATCGCGGAAATGCAGCAAATCGGGCGGGCCCTCGACAACAACGCCCTTCTTGTCAAAGGTGATGCCGTCGTCCGAGGTCGCCATGCACTGCACCTGCAGGTTGCCCTCGTCCTCGTTCACCCCGTTGCGCCAGCGGTGCCCCGTGTAATAGGCCACCAGCTGACCCTGATCGGAAACCACTGCGGAGCCCGAGAAGACCCCATCGCGATCGGCTTCGATCGACGGAGCCATCGCTATCGGCTCACGCCGCCAGGTCACCATATCCGCGGAGGACACATGCCCCCAATGCATCGGTCCCCATTCGGCACTGTAAGGGTGGTGCTGAAAATACACCTGATAGCGGCCGCGGAAATAACACAATCCATTCGGATCGTTGATCCAGCCGGCCTTTCCCGCGATATGGAAGGTCGGATACCAGCGATCATTTCGGGCCTTGAGCTGTTCTGCGACGCCCTTCTCGGCTCGCTCTAATTGCTCTTTCATTATCAGCCTTACCTTCTTACCTTACGCATTTGAGCCCGGACCGGCCGGTGCCGCCCGGTTCGAGATTCTCTATGGTCACACGATTATCGAGCATCATTTCGTTCCCTCATTACGCCTTGCCGGTATCGGCGTCCGGCGCCGGACCGGCAGTGGCCGTGTCAACGACCACCATCTGGCCGTCACGGACGAATGGGTCGCCGAGTACTTGCTCATCGTCCTTCTTCAGGGTGAAGAATGCGTAGATGCCGGCGAGCAGGACGATCCCGGAAATCACAAAGAAGGTCGGCTGATAGCCCATGGCGTCCCGCAATTTACCGAGCGGATTCGACAGGATCACATTCCCGATCTGGGCAGAAATCTGGAACCCCACCATATACAACGTGGCCGACAAAGCCGGATTGAAATGCAGGGTGAAATAGCGGAAGACCGGCAAGATGAACAGCGGCACCTCAAGCGCGTGGAACATCTTCACGAAGGAGACAGCGACCGGATTGCTCAGCGCAGCGCACCCGAAAATACGCAAGGTCATCACGGTGACACCGAGCATCAATGTGTTACGGACGCCGATCTTGCGCATGATGATCGGGACGACGCCCATCATCGCTGCCTCGCAGAAGACCTGTGCGGCGTTGAGGACGCCGTAAACCTGCTCGCCGCGTTCCTTTGTGTCGAACAATCCGGTGTAGAAGTCGGGGAACATCTGCTGATCGAAGACCGTGTAGAAGGTCCAGGAGAAGATTACGAAGACGATAATCAGCCATAGCGATTTCATGCCGAGCAGTCCCGCCATCTCCCGGACGCCGGGCTGAGTCGTTTCGGCAGGGTTGGCCGAGTGGTCGACTTTCGCGGGCTTCCAGAACAGTTGGATCAGCAGCAGTGCGATGCCGAAAACCGTGCCCAGAATGAAATTGAGGTGCGGGTTGACGGTGAAGAGGAAGCCTGCGAACAGGGCGACCACCGCGTATCCGAAGGAACCCCACATGCGTGACTGACCGTACTCGAAGTCGAAGCGGCGGCTCATGCGTTCGGCGAAGGCTTCCAGCAGCCCAACCCCGGCCATGAAGCCGGCGGACAGCACGATGGACCCCAAGATCACGCCGAACATGAACGCATTTTTGAGTAGCGGCTCGTAGACGAAGATCACGAACGGAGCCACGCAGGAGGCGATTGCTCCGATGAGAATGGTGAGGTGGCGCTTGAGCCCCAGGCGGTCCTGAATAGTGCCGTAGAAGAACATCAAGATCAAGGTGACCAATGAATTTACCGAGTAGACGGTGCCGACATCGGCACCGTTGAGACCCAGGCCGCCGGAGGCGGTGTCCTTGGTCAGCCAGAGCTGGAAGAACGACCACCAGATGCCCCAGGACATGAAGAAAAGCAGCAAAGTCAAGGAACTATGCAGATACGACGGATTCTTGAGGGACTTCGTGAAACTGGCCACGTTGCCTGTCCCCTCCTTTCATATGCGGCGCTTCGCGCCTGTTACCCCTTCGTCGGCCCAGGCAATTCGAGTGGACTCGATTGCTCACGGCCTTCCTCGAGGCGGAGTGGTGCTGAACGAAACACACTGTCAGAGTGCGCTACAACGTTTCAGCAGCGACAATCTAACAGATTGCCTTCCCGTTGGGAATAGCTCACGAGGTCTTGGTTCGAAACAATTTCGTTCGGACGCAATGAAGATCAGGAGGCACCTTGGGCGGCGACAGAGCCGCGTTCAATGAGCGGCATCGCGACCAGGGTTTCACCTGGTGGCCCGTCGGGACCGGCGCCGGAGAGTGGCGCGTCAAGGCGGGCAAGCAGCTCTTCGGCTGCTACGCGTCCCATCTGAAGGTAGGGCAGTTGCATCGTGGTGATGGGCGGAAGCACATAGCTGGCCAATTGCTCGTCGTCGAAGGACATCACCGAGATATCGGCGGGAATACTCAGCCCACGCTGCTGGGCGGCGAGGTAGACGCCGAAGGCGATGCGGTCATTCGCGGTGAGAATCGCCGTCGCTTCGGCGTTGTCGAAGATCTCATCGGCGCCCCGGTAGCCGAGCTCGGGCTCCCAGTCGGCACCGTGCACCTCGTGGACGAAGCCCAGACCCGCGTCGTGCATCGCCTGATCGATGCCGGCGAGCCGGCGACCGATCGTCCAGGAGATTCGGGGCTCCAGGTGCTCTGCTGCGCGACCGATGAACGCGATCTTGCGATGCCCATGGGCGACCAGATGGTTGACGGCATCAAGACCGGCCTGGTGTTCATCGGGAAGCACGGAGCTATAGCCATCGACATGTCCGTTGACGATGATGACGGGCAAACCTCCGACATCTGCGGGCAGATCGACCTGTCGTGCGCGCATCAATCCGAGGAGGATTCCGTCGATGTGACGGGTGCGCATCAGCCGGACGGCGTTGTCGATGCGACGTGCCTGATTGTCGGTTTCGGCCATCAGGATCGCGTGATTGCGCTCTTCGGCTGCGTCCAAGATGCCGCGGACCATCGCTGATGCGTAGCGGGTGATGGTCACTTCGTCGGAGATGAACCCGAGCGCTTCCGAGCGTCCGGTACGCAGACCGCGGGCCGTGCGGTCAGGGGCATAACCCAATTCTTCGGCGACCTCACGCACACGTTCAGCCGTCGCCTCCGGAATTCTGGAACCCGGACGATTATTCAGCACCATGCTGACAGTGGACGCGGACAGGCCCGTGCGTGCGGCGACGTCTGCCAATGTGATTCGCTTGCCCACAGTTCTCCCTCGGATTGTGGCCAATGCTAATGGCTTACCGCAACACCGACACCCGGCACAATCGTTGCACGCCAGCAACTTGCGGCTCAGTTTTACCGAATCGAAGGCGGGACGCTATGCTAGTCAGGCTGTCGCATTCGAAACGCCGAATCGGCAAGCATGGTGGATGTAGCTCAGCTGGTAGAGCTCCTGGTTGTGGTCCAGGTGGCCGCGGGTTCAAGTCCCGTCATCCACCCTGATGTGGCGAGGTTCAAACCCTCGACCAGAGTCACCGCTCTGGTTCCGGTTTGAACCTCGCCCTTTGTTTTCGCCTCGGCAGCCCAGTTCAGTGCGTTGGCCTGCACCTCGGGATCGCACAGCGTGTCGTAAGGCCGCTGGTACGTGACGCGGGGCTCCCCGTCGTCGTCAATGAAGATGGCGGTGAAGAACGCCTGGTTGCACAGACGACGGTTCGCGTCATCGCACCGCCGGTAGATGTCCGCCGCGTGTGCGAGCAGCCCAATCGAATCTTCCAGGTTCGCGCGAGCCTCGGCGTACTGGTCGTGGTGGGCGACGATCCGGTTGTTGATCGTCTCCAACTCGGCACCGATCCGGGCTTGCTCCTGCTTGAGCAGGTCCAGCGGCACGGCGTCGGCGTAGTGCGCTTGCAGCAGCTTGACCCGCTCGTTGTCGAGACGGTCACGGTCAGCGGCGAGCCCAGCCAGCTCCTTGACATCGGCAGCCATCAGCCGGTCGAACGTGGCGTGGAGCATCCCGGCGACGTTCTGCCGGGTCTGTCCGTCGATCTGGATGGTCTCGTAGTAGCCCTCGATTAGTCGCTCCACGTCTTCGATGAGCACGGCCTGCCGGGTGCAACCGCTCGTGTCACCGTGCCGACCCGAGCACACGAAGTACGGGTAGACCTTGCCGTGACGGTTGCGGGAATGGCAGATGAGCAGCCGGCTGCCGCACTGTCCGCAGTAGACCGTGCCCTTCAAATAGTGGTCGTGAATCTGGGTGGCGTCGGCGGCAGACTTGTGGGCGTCGAGAACGGACTGGACTTGGTACCAGACCTCGCGCGGCACGATCGCTTCGTGCGTGCCCTTGTACGTGGCCCCTTTGTAACGGATGTCGCCCTTGTAGTACGGGTTCGTGAGAATCCGATGGACGCTCGACAGTCCGATGGGTTTGGACGGCCGGTTGGGCGACGGCGGCGTGTTCAGGCCACGCCGCACGAGTTCGCGGTGGAGCTGGGTGGTCGTCCACTGCCCCGAAGCGAAGACCTGGAACGCCCACGTCACCAACTCCGCCCGCTCAGGATCGACCTGCACGGTGCGTATCTCACGGCCGCGGTCGTCACGGACTCCGACGTTGAGGTAGCCCATCGGTGCCCGGTTGATCGTGCCTCCTTGCGCCGCCTTCTGCGACAGGCCCTTGATCGTCTCGGTGGCAAGGTTGCGGGAGTAGAACTCCGCGATCGAGGACATGATGCCGTGCAGCAACATCCCCGAAGGAGTCTCATCGATGTTCTCGCTGGCTGAGACCAGCATCACGCCTGCGTCGCGTAGCGCGAGATGGATCGTCACGTCGTCGGCGCGGTTGCGTGCAAGCCGGTCGACCTTGTGGACGATGCAGTAGTTGACCTGGTGCTCGGTGACGTACTGGATCATCCGCATCAGTTCGGGTCGGTCGGCCTTGCGTGCCGACTCGCCAGCGTCCACGAACTCTTCGATCACGGTTGCGCCGAGCTGTTCGGCCTTCCGGCGGTTCGCTTCGCGTTGGGCAGGGATGGAGTATCCCTCGTCCGTGCCGCCCTTCTCCGCTTGCTCCTTGGTGGAGACGCGCAGGTAGGAAACGGCCACGGCACCGCCCGTAGGCACCGATGGGGACAGCAGGCTATCGACCGCGGCCCGGTCGACTGTAAGGGTTGTCATGGCTCTTCTCCGCGAGTGGTGGTCCAGACGCCCACCGCAGAGCTGTCAACTGCGAATGTTGATTGTGAGAAGAGCCCGAAGGCTGTAGGACGAGGCCCAGGTCGGCCAAGTTCGCGTGCCCGCCGAGACGGCGGGGATTAGGACCACAACATTCACCTCTACGGCGGACACCTTCATTCTACGACGGGTCGCTGACACCGGCCATAGCCCGGTGTTCCCGCGCCCGTGTGGCTCGCTGTTCACCAGAGTCTTGGAGCGCGAACCGGATCAGCAGCTCGGTCAGCTTGTCGAGGTCGGGGGTCTCTCTGCGCACAGCGCGCACCGACAGGTTCCGCTCCTCTCGTGACCGACGGTTGGTCTTCCTGACGTACTTGCGCGGCATCAGTCCTTCACCTCACCCGTCGCAGGATCGACGCCAGCGAAGAACGCTTCCTCGGCGGCCTGCCGGATGGCGACTTCATCGAGGACGTACCGCACAAAGTCCTCGTCGCGGTCGGCGATGGGCACCTCTTCCACTGGTTCGGCCGGTGCTTCGCCGGGCCAGGCGGTCTGGCGGGTGGGGCGGTCGCGGTCCAGGCGGGTGCCGCTGGTGGCTACCCAGTCGCGGAGGCGCTGGCGGGCGTCGGCGAAGTCGCGGTGCCAACCCAGCGGTGCTGAGCCGTTCTGCTCGGGGTCGTAGGCGCACAGCCAGTGCAGGTGCAGCGCGGATAGTTCCCAGAGGAGTTCGGGGTGGCGGTGCCACATCGGCGGGATCACGCTGGCTGGAAGTCCGTAGGTGTGGCGGAGCCAATCGACCCAGCGGTTGAGTTCGAGCAGTTCGGCTTCCAGATCATCGGCCGACAGCAGGTTCCAGTTGATCGGCCGCGGTGGCCCGGGCAGATCGTTGCCGGGATCGAACACCGGGCGGTCATCGAACTCGTCGGGTGCTTCCGATCTTGCCGTGGGATGGGGCTTGTCGATGGGGGTCATCTCGGTCCCCTCACATTCCGACTGCCGGCGCGGTGGTCGCCTGCCGACTCGGTGCGGGGCTGGTGAATGCCGAGGCATCCCGCGCCGGCGCCTCCTGCTCAGGTCCGTTGCGCCGGGGCGACCGGTCGACGTCGTAGCGGGTCCGGGCGGTGTCGTGGCCGATCTTCCTTGCGGTGAACTCTTCGCTCTCGACGGCCTGGCCGTCGCGCTCGTAGTTGACCGAGCGGGTGTAGCCCTCGGCGATGAAGTTGTCGCCCTTGCGGAAGCGATCATGTGCGTGGTTGGCGGATCGCCCGAACATCACCAGGTGATGGAAGGTGGTCTCCAACTGCGTGAAGGAACCGTCGTCCTCCTTGCGGAAGTGCTCCTGCCCGAAGCGGAAGTAGAGCCTTGCGTCGCCCTTCTCGGTCTGCGTCAGTTGCGGGCTCGAAGCGACGAACCCGGAAACAGATTCCTGGGTGTGAATGGTCATGATCGCGTCCTTGTCTGCTCACGCAGCCCGTCATGCTCGGGCCGCTGTGGCGGGAAGGTGCGCGATCGCCTCCTGGTCAGTTCTCAGTGCGACGCAGGAGGGCTTCAATCTCTGCACGGTCGGCTTTGAGCTGGTCGGCATCAGCACGCTTCGGCCAGGGATACAGGTCGGCGACGATGGGTGGTGCGGAGCGCAGCAGCACGACCCCGGTACCGAACGGCAGCCGGCGGATGCGGTCGGGTGGGAAGATCGGAACGCGGCGCACGGATCGCTGGTTGGAGCGCGTGCCGTGATCGCCCAGCGTCACCGAGTCGGTGTACTCGTCGCGTTCCCCGACCAGGGCACTCAGGTCTTGCAGGTCGCGGGAGTTGGACGCGCCACCGAGGATGACTTTCACGATGCTCGCGTCCCAGATCGCGTTGGCTTGGTGCTCGTTCCACTTGTCCCGCGCTTGGGCGAGCGACTGCAAGACGGGCATGGTGGTGATCCCCGACCCACCGCCTTCGGCCATCAGCGTCGGCAGCGACGGCAGGGGTGAGAGGTTGGCTATCTCGTCCAGCGCCAGCAGCATCGGCGGATCGAGCCGGGCACCGGGTGAGCGTGCGGCGAGACGGCGGGCAGTCTCGATGAGGTCTTCCACCAACGCAGCCACCAGCGCCGCAGATGCTCCGGCACCCGAGCCGGTCGCCAACAGGAACAGGGTTCCGCGATCGCGGATGAACGCTTCGGGGTCGAACCCTTCTCCCTCGGCTGGCGATACGGCGTCGAGGACGCGCGGATCAGCCAGCGATCCAAGAGCGAGGGACACGCCTTGCCAGATGGAGTCGCGAGTGCGGGGGTCGGAGTCGATCATCGCCTCCAAGGACTCGGCCCATCCGGTCGCGGCGCGAGTGGAGCCGGTCAGGATTGCCACCGCATCCGCGGCGGCGGTGGGGTCGAGGGTCCAGCGGAACAGTTCGGCGGGTGGCCGGTTGTCGATCGCCGCCGCGTGCAGCAAAGCCTGCAACGCGGCTCTCGTCTTCCCTTCCCAGAACCCGCCACTATCGACCCCGCCGGCGGACAAGCCAGTGCCGGCGGCTAGGCCAGTGGCGCGGATCATCGCTGTCTGTGGCGACTCACACCCCCGGATCGGCGACCAGCGCAGCCCGGCAGGCAGGCCCTCGGCCAAGTGCTGGGGGTCGAAGATCGCCACCGGGCCGATCCGGCGGCGGGCGCGCAGGGTCGCAGTCAGGTTGTCGGGCCGGGTGCTGGTGACGACGACGGCGCCTGGTGCGTCGAGGATCGCCGGGATCACCAGGTGCAGGCCCTTGCCGGAGCGGGGCGGGCCGATGACCATGATTGAGTCCTCCACCGACGCCCACACGCCCACGCCTTTCGAGGAACCGAGCCGGTACCCGACATCGGTTGGTTTCGGGTCGGTCAGGCCGGGTCGGAGGTTCCCGGCGCGTCGCAGTAGCGCCTTCTCCGATGCCGCGGTAGCGACTTCGTGGCGGGTCGCGATCCCGGCCATCCGGCGCGGGTCTTGCTCGGCCCGGTGCGTGAAGCGACGCACCCGCACCCACACGAACACCACGAGTGCTATGAGGAGCGTGAGCATGGCTCCGGTCACGACCCAGTAGACGACCGGGTTCAAACCGTCCGCGTCGAGCGCGGTGCCGGGGTCGCCGGGATGTACCAGCACCCCGACCCCGGCCGCGAGTCCGCCTTCGGGCTGAGGGGTGCCGGTGAGCCAGGCGGTGATCGTGCCGGCGGCGCGGAGGACGAGCGCGACTCCGAAGAGGGCGACCAGGCCGATCATGGCGGCGTTGGTCAGCTCGTCCCCGAACGATCCGGTCTGCCGGCCTTCGCCGGTCATGGCAGCCGCCGGATCACCGTGGCACCCGAGATACGTCCGAGCAGCAGCACCTCGAATCGCCCTGTCGTCTGCTCTGGGAGCGGGTTGGTGGGGTCGATGAGGGCGCGGGCGGTGCCGGTGTACGCGGCGTCGGTGTGGCCGGTGATGATCGCGACCGCGACATCCTCGCCGGGCACGAACCCGTCGCCCTCGACCTGATGGAACACCGGCAGGGCCGGCGTGGGCTTCGCCTCGACCGTCTGCTCCGGTTCAGGGAGGGCGCGGCGGGGTCGTGCGGTGATGAGGTCGGTGAACACTGAGCCGTCTGCTTCGCGGACCTCGACGCGGATGGGGCGGGTGCGGTCGTTGCTGGCCTGGTCGATGATCTGCGGGAACGACTCACGTCGCCACGGTGGCGCCCACTGAGGCGGCGTCAGCGGTGTGCTGTCGAGGGTGGCGGTCAGAATGCCGTCCTCGTGCACCGTGAGCACGACGGTCGGGATGTTGACGGGCGGCTGGTCGGGTTCGCTTCGCTTCATGCCCGGCAGGTGCACCCGCTGAATCGCTAGATCATCCGGGTGGTGGTGTCGAACAAGGCCAACTCATCGGGGTGCATCTGGTGTTGGACGACGAAGGAGCGTTCTTTGATGCGCCAGAGCCCTTGCCCGGTGCCGAGTCCGGGTAGGAGGTGCTGTTCGGTGCCGGTCAGGCCGAGGGTCTTGGCGGTGAGGGAGAGCTGGTCGGACTCTTGCCGGTAGATCACGCGCGTCTCGGCATTGGCGAGCAGGCTGCTCGCCAGGGAGCGCATGGCCGAGCCCTGATCGCCCACGTTGTCGAGGTCGGAGAGCTTGTGGAAGACGAGCATGTTTGCCAGCCCGTAGTGGCGGGCGAGCCGCCATTGCGCATCCATCCGGCGCAGCAGCGCGGGGTGGGCCATGAGGCGCCAGGCTTCGTCATAGATCATCCAGCGTTTCCCGCCATCGGGGTCCATCAGCGCCGCTTCCATCCATGCCGACGCGCAGGTCATCAACACGCTCAGGAGGGCGGCGTTCTCCGCGACCCGGCTGAGGTCGAGGCTCACCATCGGCAACGACGGGTCGAACCGCACCGTCGAGGGGCCATCGAACAGGCCGGCCAGGTCACCGCCGACGAGGCGGCGCAGCGCGTGAGCGACGAGCCGGCCATCTTCCGCCAGCCGCCCGTCCTCGTCAACGTCGGGTGCTGGGGTGAGTAGACGGTCCACGACCATCGGCAGGATCGGCACCTCCGCATCTCGCACCGTCGCCGTGAGGGCGGTGTCGATGGCGGTGTGCTCCAACGGCGACAGACCCCGCCCGAGCACGGTCTCCGCGAGCGCGCCCAGCAGCTCACGACGCCGCGATGCCAACGTGGACGCCCACTCCCGATCCGACAGACCCGAGGGCCGGTGGCCCTCATCGAGCGGGTTCAGCCGGGTGCGCAGCCCGTGGCCGAGAACGATGGCCTTTCCGCCGACCGCTTCCGCGACGGCGGTGTGCTCACCCTTGGGGTCGCACGGGACATAGACCCTGCGACCGAATGGCAACGACCGAGTGTAGAGCGACTTGGCGAGGCTGGACTTCCCGGAGCCGACGATCCCGGCGAGGATCATGTTCGGCGCGGTGATGACACCCCGCCGGTACAACTCCCACGGGTCATAGACGAAGCTCCCGCCGGAGTACATGTCCTGCCCAACGAACACGCCCTGGCTGCCCAGGCCGCCTTCGGCGAGGAACGGATACTGCGCCGCCAGCACCGCGCTGGTGTCCTGATGGCGCGGAAGCCGGAACCTGCCCGGTGTCCTGAGCGCCGCCGGGCCGGGTTCGCCGGACTTCGGCAGATACGTCGTGGCCCGCCGCTCCGCCCGCTCAGCCTCGGCCTTCGTCTTGGCGGCTTCGACCTCGACGCGACGTTGCTCGGCGACCAGCCGGGCGGCGGCCTGCCGGCGCTGCTTGCGGTACTTGCGCCGCTCCGACGCGGGAGCGACGAGCACCGAGGTGTGCAGCTTCTCCTGCTCCGCGCTCATCGTCACAGGCCTCGTGCCTGCTTGACGGCCGTGATCTTGGCCGGTTCGAACCATGACGCCTCCTGCTTCGGCGGCGTTGTCGTCCGTCTCGGTGCGCCCGGCGACGAGTACGACATCAGCAGTTCGGGGCCACCCTGCGTGGGCGTTGGGCTTTCGGGCTCGTCGGTCTCCGGGGCGGGTTCGGTGTGGCGGCGCAGGAGGGAGACGTAGCCGAGGTGCGGGTTGACGACCAAGGCGTAGTCACCCGAGGGCATCACCCGGTCGTTGGTGCCGGCGCCGGGTTCGTCGTAGACGTACCCGTTCTCGAGCGCGGCTTGGGTGGTCTCGTCTCCGTAGTCCCACTGGGCGAGGTAGTCCACCGCGTCGACGTGCCCCAGCTCGCCGAGGATGCGCAACGGTCGGTCGGCTTCCTCGCCTTGCAGGAACACGACGGTGATCCACCGCTCGGCCGGGATCGGGCGCGGGTGCCAGACGATCCGGCCCGATTGCACGAACGCGGCCGAGAGTTGATCGTCGGCCTGGTCGATCAGTGCGGCGGCCCGCTCGAACCCGGCGGCGGCGGCGAGCGCGGCCTGTGCTCCGGCGGCCCGGTCGCCGTCGTCGGTGCTCACTTGGTCGTGGCGGCGCGAATGGGCGGTGGCGAGCTGCCCGAGTATCTGGTGCAGGGATCGCACGCCGGCGGCCAGTTCACCGATCACCCGGTAGGTGTCGGCGGGGTCATCCCAGCTTCGGGTCGCGTGCGCCAAACCACGCAGCGCCTCGGAGGCTTCGGCGGCGTCAGCGAGGGGGTTGTCAAAGGTCGGCATGACCGGCTCCTTCGTTCATCAGTGGTGTGGACACCGGCCAGGTGCACGATTGGGTTCAGACGGTGCGGCACAGCGGCAACGCCGCCGCCGTGAACGCGGCGGCTTGCTGGCCAACGAGCCGCCTCGTTTCGCAGGAGCTTTGGATGGCGGCTTGGGTGATCGCGGCGACGGCGGCTTCGAGGTCGTCGATGCTCGGTGCCGACACGCTGATGAGGCCGGTCACGCGCAAGACACCGTGCCCGGCGGTGAGGTCGGCTTCCTGTTGCAGCACGTCTTGGAACTCCGCTGATTGGGAGGCATCCTCGATCTGCCCGAGATGGGCGCGCTGTGCGGCATCCGAGATGTATTCGACCTTCTTGCGGCGGATGTCGCGGGCGGCCTGGTCGGAGCGCATCGGCGTGTAGATCAGTGAAACGGCCCGCTGGATGCCGGTGGAGAGCAGGATCGGGGCGGCGAAGCCGGGATAGACAAGGCTTCGCGGCCACTCGGAGACCCAGAGCACGGCGTGATGGGCGGAGTCGGTGCGCAGGTTGCCCCAAGTTTCGGTGACTGCGACCGGGCCGGCGGTGGCGAGGTCGCAGCCGATCTGCCCGTGCCGCTCCAACGGTGACCGCCGGGTCGTAGGCGGAGCGGAGGATGACGGCGATCTGGCCGGCGTCGAGCCAGCCGGACGGGGCGAGGTCGGACGACCGCAACGCGGATACCAGCGTGGACATCTCCTGCCGCAGCACGCCGGCGGCGCCCTTGATGCCGCCACCGGCGGTCCTGATCTGCCGGGCGGCGGCCTTCATGTCCAGCGACAGGCTGATGGTGGTGGCGTGCCGTTCCCCGGCAGGGCCGGCACGCTCGATCAGCTCGGCGTAGGTGTCGGCGGCCCACGAGCCGTCCGGGGTGCCGTGCGCGGTCCACCACTCCGCCAGCCCCGTGCCCGAGTCGGGCAGGGTGCGTTCGAGGACTTGCAGGGTCGCGATCCTCCCGGAACGGCACACCGTCGCCAACGCGCGGCCCCAGGTCGTGACACGGCGCTCCTGCTCGCCCGGATCGAGGAGCACGAAGGCGGGGTGCGTCACCTCGCAGACCACCGTGAGTGTGGCGGCGTGGGGGTCGTGGATCATGCACGCCCCAGTCTCTGGGTCGGTGTACTCGCGGAGCCTCGCCACGTCGCCGGGCAACGCGAGGGTGCCGGCGGGACGAGGCCGGACGATGCGGCGGCGGTAGAGCACCTGCCCGCCCGTGACCCGCCACAGCCACCAGAACGTGACCGGCAGCCACTCCACGACCGGACGCCCGCCGACAGGTATCCAGGTCAATGCCGCGCAGAGCAGCCAGACGGGGGCGGTGTAAGCGAGCAGCATCCCGCCGTCGGCGTAGAACGCGCCGATCAGGGTGAGGCCGCCGATGCCGAGGGTGACGAGTTGAGCGACTGACAACCCCAACAGGACGCCCCGACGGGCGAGGCGGCTCAACTTCACCGGCACCAGCTCGCCCGGCGCGGCGGTCTCTTTCGCGTGACTGGCCATCGGTCACTCCTTCGTCGGCTTGGGTGGGGTCGGGGTTGCCGGGCGCGGGCTCGGTGGAGCGGTCGGCGCAGGTGTCGAGGGCGGTGGCGGTGCGCTGGCCTGCCCGCCCCCGGCGGCGGTCGTCTCGGCCTCACCCGCCAGCATCGTCCCGGCCTTCGGCCCCGCCGTAGCGGCACCCTTCACCACCTGCGCACCGACCACGACCGCAGCCGCCGGACCCGCAGCCGCAGCGCCCGCCCCGGCTCCGGCGCCCGCGCTGGCTCCAGCTCCGGCACTTCCGCCCGCGCCAGCTCCTGCACCGGCAGCACTTGCGCCGCCGCCACTTCCCGCGGTCGGAGTGGGCTTCGGTGGTGCACCGGCACCTCCCCCTATGCCGCCACCGCCGCCGCTGTTGGTTTGGCCGTCGAGTACCTTCTTCGGTCCGTCGCCGGACGGCTTGGAGGGAACGGGGATGGGCCGGTTCAGTGCCCGCTTGGCGTCGTCCTCAGCGCCGGCCTGGCCGTAGTAGTCGGTGCCGACGAACGCGAGGAACCGATACATCAGATACGGGGCGAATCCCGCCAAGGCCATGAGCACGATCCCGGACAGCGGATCGGATACGGAGGCCAGGTCGAGGTCGAGGTCGATCGGTGCGGCGACCTGGGTAATCGCGACGAGGAAGATCACGACCAGCACGAGCTTGGACAAGATCAAGGCGATGACGAACATGGCCCACTTGCCGACCCAGCCGCGTGCCGCGTCCCACGACGACCCAGAGAATGCCAATGGGGCGAGCGCGACCGCGACCAACAGCAGCGACTTGCGGATCAGCAACGACAGCCACACGATCGCCGCTGATGCAATCGCCAGGCCGGCGAGGAAGATCATGATGATCGCTCCAACCCCGGGTGCGGCGATGGACAGGCCGGACAGGGCCAGGACGAGGGCGGCGATCTTGTCGCCCATCGTCTCGGTGGTTTCGCCGGCGGCTTGGATGATGCCGACGCAGAGCTGGTCGGTGATTTCCAGCAGCAGCGCGGTCAAGGTGATGACCACGAAGGAGCCGAGCACGGACTTCCCGAGGCCGAGCGCCGCCCTGGTGAGAGCGGTGGGGTCGCGGCGGATCATGCCGGTGATGAGCTGCAAGGCGAAGAACAGCAGCATCACGAACACGGCGATGCCGAACACGAGGTTGAACACCGACACGAAGCCGGGCCGCTGCACGTCCACCAGCGTGGTGGTGTCGAAGACCGACCAGACGGCCTCGAACAGCCACCCAGCCGCGCCGGCCATCGCGCTGGCGAGCCAGTCGAACGGGGCCGACACCAGCGTGGCGGCGGCTTCGCCCGCCACGTCGCAGACGGTGGAAATCACCGGGACATCGCAAATGCCCATGACAAGACCTGCCTTCCTCGCGGACGTTGCGGATCAGACGGCTTGGCCGACGCCCCAGAAGAAGTTGATGAGCGCGACGCTCGCGCCGCAGATGATCGCTGCACCGCAGGAGACGAGGACGCCGATCTTGCCTCGACCTGCCAAGTGCGGATTGGAGCTGTTCGCGCCGTAGGCCCACACGACCGCTGAGACGATCAGGGCGAGGACGGCCAGGATCAGGCCCACCGTCATCACGGCACCGACGATGGTGCGGAGCTGTTCGATACCGGGAAGGCCGGTGCCATTGGGGTCGATGTCGATCACGACGGTTCTCCATTCACGCTGAGGGTTGCTTCTGCCCACAGGTGCACCCCGCCGACCAGCACCCGGACATGCGGAAGGCCCGCCCCGAGAGGGGCGGGCCAGGAGGTCAGGGGTCAGAGTCGTTGGCCGAGAGCGATGAGCCAGTTCATCCACGCCACTCCGCCGCCGGCGAGCACCGCAGCCCCGAGTGCGACGAGCACGCCCACCCTGCCCTTGGCGGCGGCGGAGTAGTTACCGTGCGCGGCGGCGATCGCCCAGCAGACCGCTGAGACGATCAGCATGAGTACGGCGATGATGAGCACGAACATGAACAGCGCGCCGACGACCTGTTTCAGATCACCGATCCCCGCCAGTCCGTCGAAGTCCGGGAACACGTCCATTACGCACCCGCTTTCACGGTGACGTGCAGGTGGTCGAAGTGGCCTCCCGTGACGTTGCCGGGGTCATGCATCCCGCCGCCGTTGTAGGGCCGCCAGCCTTGGTCGCCGCGGGCGAGGGACCAGATTTTGCCTTGCCAGATCAGATACTCCACGCCGAGCAGTTCGGCGTTGTCCTTCATCCAGTTCGTCACCTGCCAGCCGGCCTCCAACTGCGCCGGGGTCGGGTAATGGCCGATGGCGTTGCCGAAGGTGATGTCACACGCCCTCCCCAACGGATGCTCGGACTTCGTGCCGGGCCTCGGCGAGTAGCAGCCCCACCCGGTGTCGGGGAACGCCGCTTTGGTCTGGGCCATGAGGTGCGCGAGCCGCGCGGTGATCTGCCCGCCACTGGTCGGGTCGTCCACCATCTGATCCGGGTCACCCGTCAACGGGGTCGGCGCGCCGGCCGTGCCGGTCTGGCAGCCTGCGGCGGGGCCGGTGGCGGCTTCGGGGAGGTTCGCGGCGCCGTGCGCGTTGAGCCACCCGGCCGGGTCAATCGCCTCGCCGTTCGTGCCGCCGGGACGGACCTCGAAGTGCAGATGCGCGCCGGTCGACATGCCCGAGGAGCCGACATCGCCGATGTGCTGCCCGGCGCTCACCCGATCGCCAACGTGAACGTGGATGCCGCCCAGCCACATGTGCGCGTAGGCCGTCGCGACGGTCTGGCCGTCGATGGTGTGCTCGATGACGATCAGGCCGCCATAGCCACCGCTGTACTCCGCGACAGTTACGGTGCCGTCTGCGGCGGCGAGGATCGGGGTGCCATCGGCCGCGCCGAGGTCGAGCCCGGTATGAACCGAGGGCTCACCAGTGATCGGGTGGATACGCGGCCCGAAGTCGTCGGTCTTGACCCACGTTCCCTCCGGCAGCGGGAACACCACCCGCGACGACTCCGCCACACCGATGACGGGGCCGCCCCGCCCGCCAGTGAGGGTGAGAGTGTCGAGGATCGCATCAGCGACCGGCGCGTAGTTGCGATACCTGTCCGGGAACGCACTGACCTCAACCGCCTGGGCCGCCTCCCCGGGGTCCATCCGTTCCCAGCCGGGAATGTCGAGCAGCCCGCGCGGGCTCGGATAGTTGGGGCCGTCCGGGCCGCCGAAGAACGCGGCGGCTTGGTAGTTCGAGTCCATCAACTCTGCGACGGTGCCCCACCCGGCGGCGGGTCGCATCTGGAACAGGCCGAGCGAGTCGTGGTCGCCGCCGTTGCCGTCGTTGGGATAGTTCGCGGACTCGGGGTAGGCGCTGGTGTTGCTGAGCATCCGCAGCGTGGACTCAGTGAGCGCCGCCATCAGCGCGACCTTCACCCCAGGCCGACCCACGCCGTCGAGCCGGCCGCCGACCGTGATGATCGTCGCGGCATGGGTGAGCTGCCGCTTGTTCAGGGTGAAGGTGTAGCCGTCCGCGGTGGTCACCTGGAGGCTGTCAGGGACGTTGCCGACCGAGAGTGCGCCGGTGGTGGTGCAGGCGGCGATGGCGGCGGGGTTCATCAGCACCCCGATCGCCAACAGCAGCATCGCGGGGCCGAAGAACAGCGCGGCGAGCGCGAGGACAGCGAACTTCTTGAACACGACAGACCCGTCCTCATCGCAGCGGATTGTCGAGCTGGGACAGCCGCAACAGGTGACAGGTCGGATAGGTCGGGGCGCAGACGATGAACACGGTGAACGACACCGCCTGCTCACTGGACACCGGCTCGCCGTTCCAGAGGCCGTGGCGGTGCCGGGTGCCCTCGATCGTGTACGCGGCCGTCCCGGGCGCGATCTGACCGGGTTGCGCCTGCGCCACGGCATCGGCCCACGCCTCCGGGATCACCGCGCGGCCGATGACGAGGTGTTGGCGGGTCTCGTGCTTGCACAGCTCGATCCACGCCTCCCGCGTCGGCAGATACATCGCCAGGTCGGAGGCGAGACCCGCCTGCTCGGTGCCGGCCGGGTCACCGACATCAAGGATCGCGGCCGTGTAGTCCAACGGCATCAGACCGCTGGTGGTGTCCCACGCGAAGATCGCCTCCGCGACGTTGCGGGCGAACGTTTCGGGGTCCGCCGACCGCGGCACGACCGGCAGCCGTGGCGACGATGGTCCGTGCGGTGTGAGCGTGTGAGACGGTGACGACGCGGGGTCGGGTGTTGGAGTGTTGGTGGTGCGCGGGCCGAGGATGAGGCCGTAGATGCCGACCCCGGCGAGGATCAGCAATACGAGGCCTGCGGCGATCAGCGCGATCAGGCGGCCACGCGGAAACGACGGAGAGGGAGAAGTCTTCATGCCCGTCAGGTGCACCCCGACCGACCACGATCCCGGCGCAAGAGGTCAGAGGGCGCGTAGGCGCGGAACCTTTGACTCTTGTTGCCGTGCTGCGTGGAGGTCGGTGGCGAACTGGCGGGTGCCTTCGGCGGTCGCGTAGAACGCTTCGGCTTGCTCGTCGGTGAGCTGGGCGGCGAGCTCGTCCAGGTCGTAGTGCAGCCACCACGAATCGAGTTCGGTCCAGGTCAGCACGAACGCCCGCACCGCATACCGGGCGTCCGGCACCACCGGCGCAACAGGCTGAGGCTTCTTCGGCTTCTTCTTGCCCTTCCTCGTCTCGGCGTCCACGCGGGCGAGAGCCTGTTCGGCCAGGTCGTGCAGATGAGCGTCGTCGCTGGCTTGGTGGATGTCGCGGATGCGCTGATACACCGGATCGACCGGCCCGCCGGCCTCGATCTTCACCAACCCCGCCTGCGCCTCAGCGCGCAACGGGTCAGGAGCGTCGGGGTCGGTGGCGAGGTGTTGCAGGTAACCGATCTTGTCCATCGTCTTGTACGACGGGGCGCCGGGGATCATCGCGGCGGCCTGCTCGCGGACCTTGCCCGGCGGGGTCAACGGGGGTGGAAAGTTTCCACCCCCGTTCCACCGGGGCTGATTCTCGGACGAGAACTGCGTCGCCTGATCGCGGCGGGCGGCGTCCTCGGTCATGAGTTCCTTGATTTCGCGGTAGAGGCCGGCGGCTTCCAACGGGGAGAGGGTCTTGTGGAGCTGGTTGTCGTCCTGCTCGGCCAGCAGGTGCCCCAACCTGTCCGAGATGGACGATCGCACCCATACGCTGACGGTGCGCCAGCCGAGCTGTCTGATCGCAGCCAGTCGCCGCACCCCGCACACCAGCAGCCCGTCTGGGGTGATGGTGATGGGTTGCAGCAGCCCATCGCGCTCGATCGACGCGGCGAGGGCGTCGAGGTCACCGAGGTCTTGGCGGTGCCGGCGGCCGACCTGGATCGACTCGACGGTCCGGTCGAGTTCGATGTGTCCCGTCGCCGCGCTCATCACGCACTCCTACGTCGGGTGTGGGGCGCAGCGTGGCTGATGGTGGCCACGAGCCCGTCATCGCCCAGCAGGACGGGCAGGCCCTCGCCGATCAGCAGCCGCAGCAGGATGCCGCGTCCTTCTCCGGTCGCCCCGTAGCCGGGTGTGGTGCGGCCCAGCAGTACCCGCAGCAGCACCGTCCACGAGGCGGCGGGCACATCGAGCAGGGCGCGGGCGTGCCGGTCGCGGCGCAACGTCTCATAGGTGCCGGTGCGTGACCCGATCCGGCCGAGGGCTTCGCAGACGTGCTCGATCGCTGGGCGGGCGGTGCCCTCGGGCCAGCCCAGCAGCACGAACAACAAGATCGCGTCTTCTACAGCGCCGGTGACCGACGCCGGCTCACCTGCATCCGCATCCACCACGTCGTCGTGGTGAGGGTCGGTGACGTGGAACGCCGGGTGGTAGTCCGACAGGGTGTTCTCCCGTTCAGAGAGCCGTTCGGGGTCGTGGAAGCAGGAGACGTGCGGACGCCTCGCCTGATGCACCGAGCACAGCAGCCCTTGGCCGCGCTCTTCGGCAATGCAGGTGATCCGCACCGCATGAGTCACGACGCCCCAAGGGTCGTCGGCCTCGCGGGCGGCGCGGGTGCGCATCACGTCGAACGCCGCCGATGCGGCCTCCCACGGGTCCAGGCCGTGCTTGCGCGCCAGCGGCGTGTACTTCTGCGCCGCATAGGCCATCAGCTCGGCGGCTACCGGGTCGCGCTTCCACGCTCCGGGGCCGGCGTCGTGGAGCCGGTCCAGCAGGGCGCGCAGGCCCTCACCGCTGGTGTAGTCCTCACCCGCAGGATCGGTCGCCGTCGTTGTCGTCGTGGTCATAGTCGAGGCACCTCCTGGCAGACAGGTGCGCCGGCCGCCCCTGGCGACCATCACCCCGTCGTGCTGGGTGTCCATGACTCATCACCACCCCGTTACCTCATCCCGACCCCGGACCGTGCCGGCCCCTCGACGTGCTGACCGCGACGACCAAACGCCGACAACGGCGGCAACTGCTTCGCCCGCTCCGACACCGACCGCGCACCAACCGCCAGGGTCGAGCGGAAACGGCGGCCCTGTTCGCTGTTGAACTCGATCCCACGCCCCGCGAGCGTTCCGCTACTGCGAACGATCAGATCGGTCGGACGTACCCACTCCACGCCTCGGCCGCGCACCCGATCCAGCCGTTCCCGCACCGCCTGCCGGCGGGCTGTCTCCTGCATGACCGCATCCGGCGTCCCCGCCAGCTCTACCGCTTCCGTGTCGGGCTTCTTTGCCTGTTCGGGTTCGATGCGACGGGGTGGTTGCTCGCGCATCAGGTCGTCGGTGCTCATGGTGTCGCTCCCTCCAAGATGGCCTCAGAGCGTGGCTGCTCGGGCTCATCAGGTTGGTGCGCGCCGGCGAACCAGCGCCCCACCGTCGAGGGGTGCACATCGAGCGACCTGGCGATCTTCTTGTTCGACCACCCCGACTCCCGCAGTTCCGCAGCCCGCACCCGACGATCCTGCGCCTCGACGGGAACGAGCCGCGCCAGCTCAGGAGTTGGCGATGCCACGGGAGGCGGTTTGGTCGGCGCGGCTTCGAGCGCGACCGATTCACGAACGCTGGCGGCCCCGGCAGCGGGCTGGGTGGTGGTGCGGATGAGGACGACGGTCAGATGGGTCGAGGCCAGCAGCACCACGGGCGGGACGGCCGCGACTGCCGCCGCGAGCCCGGCGGGTATGTCGGCGTCAGCGGCGATGATCGCGTGCAGCGCGTTCGCGGTCACCGACACCGCCGCCCCGCCGATCAGCAGCGTCCACGGATACCAGGCCGCCCGCTCGCCCGCGAGCGCGACCACGGCGACGGTGGAGACGACGATCACGCCATCGACGATCAACGGCCACGCCCACGCCTGCCCGGCACCGATCCCAGCTCGCCGCGCGAGGTCCGCCAACGCCGTGAAGCTCAACCAGAACGCGCCGACCGCGATGAACACGGTCCCGACGACCGACGTGATGACCGCCCATCTACGGCCACGCCACCCAGTCACGACAAGCCCCGCGCCGCCGACACCCGCGGTCCGCGATCACAGCGAGCGAACCCATCGGCAGACGAGCCAGAAGCATCAGCAGGCCCACACCGATGGACTCACGCACCAACGCTTCTATAGGCGCTGTAGACCGTGCGAGTGATTTCCCGCTCGCCGAAGTCCGACTGCGCGGCGGTCACCAACGCATCCACCGCATCGGTGACCGGAACGCCGCCTTCGGCGAGACGGCACGATGCCCAGAACAGTTTCAGATTCCGGTCCGTCGCCTGCCGACCCAGCCATGCCGCCAGCCGCTCCGCATCCGCGCCATCGCGATCCCGACCAGACGCCGGGTGCGCCGCCACAGTGGCGCGCGGATCAAGAAAGTCCCGCAGCCGCACCGAGTCCACCGGCGACGCCGACCCGAGGTGTTCGACCGCCACCTTGTACCGGATCGGGATACCATCGATCAAGCGCACCGAGGGCGGCGCAACGATGTAGCCGCCGTCACCACGGAAGTCGATACCCGCACTGCCGACCTGCCAGGACCGCTGCTCAACCCCCGGGATCGTCGGGAAGTAGGCGTGCTGCCCGCCGGTCGGGGTGCCCACCAACACACCCCACCCCTCGACCAAGCCGGCGTCGCCGACGCGGACGAACGACTCCATGCCGTTCGCTGAGCCGTGCATATCGACATCCACCACGACCAAGCCCGAGGCGGCGCCGGTCGGGATGCCAATGTTCGCCCACGGACTCCGCCGCCACCACGCCCGCACCCGCTTGGGGTCGGTCGTCGCGTCGAGGAATCCCCGCCCGTCCCGGATCAACGGCGTCTTCCCTCCCGACACGCACGGGAACACCGGCACCCCGTTCTCAGCGAGCAGCAACGCCGCATGAGGCAGCCGCCAGCCACGACCGGCCTTCGCGAGCACTTCCAGCGCCTCCAAGCCAGCCATCACAGCCCCCGGCCTGCCAATGCCGGCGCACCTGCGGGCCGGTGCTCGCGCAACGGTGCCACCGAACGCGACGACGCCCCCGATGCCGGTGTAGCGCGGGTGAGGCCCGGTGGTGTGCCGTTGGCGATCTGGAAAGTATCGAGCTGGTCGAGAATGCCCAGCGCCGTCTTCCGTACCCGCTCGCCGGTGGCCTTGATGACTTCCGCAGGTTCGGTGTCCTTGACCGACGACGCCCACCCCGCGACATACGGGATCGTGTAACCGCTGGTGTCCATGCCGTGTGCGGCACCGATCATCAGAGCCACGCTCTCGGCTTCCACCTCACGGATGCCGCCGTGCTGGCGGGCCTCCTCGTCCTTCGGGTCGTGCATCAGCGCATGCGCCAGCTCGTGGATCAGCGTGGCCACCTGGTTGACCTCAGTCACGTCGGTGCGCACCGACACCTGCCGCGTCGTGTAGTTGGTCACGCCGTCCGCGCCGCCGATCTGTCCGGCGTCCGGCACCCGCACGACCTCGAACCCCAACGCCTCGACCTGCGCGGCCAGACCGTCCCACAACCCCAGCGGGGCTTCGCCATCCAGCAGCTTCGGCGCGGGAATCTCGGGTATCGGATCGCCCTCGGTCTGCGTCACATCCCACACGTAAGCAGGCCGGGCGCCCACCATTTTCGTGCGAACGACCTCGTTGACCTTGTGCTTCTCCCGCGGCCCCAACCTGCGCCACGACGACGGATCAGCCGGGTTCGATGAAGCGAAGCGACCAGTGACCGGGGCGAAGATCATGTAGCCCTGCTGACCCTTCTGCACCTGACGGCCGAGCTGCTGCCACTGCCGATACCCGGCCACATAGGAGGGCATGGGGTCGGGCACCCGACCGGCCTCGAACGCGGCCTCGTGCTGGACCCAGATCAGCAGCGTGTTGTTGAACGAGCGCGACCGGAACCGCGCCGCGAACTCCAACGCCCGCACCCAGTCTTCGGCGGAGACCAGCGCCTCCACGGTGGTAGCGAGTGTGTCGTGGAGGTATTCGAGTTTTGCTTCGCGGGCGGCACGCCCCTCGTCGTTGGTCACCATGATTTGCGTCCTTCAGCCGGCGCTGCCTCCGGGATGGGGGCGGTGTCCGGAAGGTGCGCCAAGGCAGCCTGGAGGGGACAGTCAGCAACACAGAGAAGGGGTGCCGAGAGTCGTGGCGGCAGGGAACTTGGCGTCATCCCTGCCTATCCGACGCGCGGACCAGGCGGCGAGACGGCGGGCGTCACATTGGCGCGATACCGGCGCTACGCGTCGTGATCCCGACCACGCACCATCTGCCGGTACCTTTCGGGTGTCATTCCCGTTGACATCGCGAACACCGACCGAGCGTGGCTCCGGCTGCGCCAACCTACGGCTCTGCTCATTTCGCCGACTGTCATCTCGGTATCACGAAGCATTCGGGCCATCTCCTTGGTGCGCAACAATCCCAGGAAGGTGATCGGGGACACGCCCAGCGACTCGGCGAACACTCGCTGTAGTTGCCGCACCGATAGATGTGCCGTGGCGGCCATCTCCGCGACGAGCCAACGGTGGGCCAGATCGCACTGGATGGCGTTGCGGACCTGTAGCACCTCGCTGCGCGCGGGTCGCGTGGCGCTGCGACGGGCTACCATCGCCGCGATCCCGTGTGTCAGGGTTCGTAGCGACGGCGCCGGACTCCACGGCAACAACTGCCCGAGCAGATGCAAGATCTCGGCAAAGGCGGCCTGCATCCGATGGAACTCTCTCATCGTCTGCGCCCGCTCGATCTCATCGATTCTCGCGGCAAAGGTGGCTGCCAGCGGGCCATTCAGACGGATCATGATTGTGCCCGTTCCGAACGCGCGTTGCATCACGGTCTCGGCTGCCGTCCGGTCCTGCAACACATCGGCGTAGCGCCAGTACACCTGATCCATTACGTAGTCTTTGTCGGCAAAGATTGTCGAGGTCGTTGCCGTCCCGTCCGGTGCGCCACCAATAGCCAAGCCCGAGCCCACCAGCATCAGATCACCCACGCGGAACCGACGCTCGCCCCAGTCACCGGTGATGGTCCCTGAGCCCTCGCGGGCTAGCAGGAACTTCACACAATCATATACTTCCGGCGCTACAGGGTGCGCGTAGTGGCCGGTCTCGACGCGCACCGGCCACCGAACCACGCCGCTCGCTGCACCGTCGATCTCACCGCTGCTTGCCTCCATGGCTCATCCCCAGCGAGCTCACTCTTCGAAGGTTCCGGAAGCTAACGCACCAACTTCGTCGCGCGGATGATCGCTGAGTGCATGTCATCGGCGACTTGGTGGGTGAACTCGACGGTAGGGTCGGTGAATCCGGCTGCGGCGAGGCCCTGGAGGTATTCACTCTTGGAGAGCGCGCCGGCGATACACCCCACGTATGAACCGCGCTCGGCTCGTTCGGCCGGGGTGAGATGGTCTTCGGCGACGACATCGGAGATGCCGATTCTTCCGCCGGGAGCGAGCACACGGAACATCTCCGCCAGGGCGGCCGGCTTGTCTGTGGACAGGTTGATGACGCAGTTGGAGATCACGACGTCGACTGCGCCGTCGGGTAGGGGTACATTTTCAATGGTGCCTTTGAGGAACTCGACGTTGGTCGCTCCGGCGTTCGCGGCGTTGGTGCTCGCCAGGTCGAGCATTTCGTCGGTCATATCAACGCCGTAGGCGAATCCGGACTGGCCGACACGGCGTGCGGACAGCAGGACATCGATTCCGCCGCCGGAACCGAGGTCGAGAACGCGCTCGCCCTCGCACAGCTCTGCGACCGTGGTTGGGTTGCCACATCCCAGACTCGCCTCGATCGCCTCCAGGGGCAACTCGGCAGCCTCCGTCGCGTCGTAGAGCCCGGCCCCGAAGCCACCGACGTCAGCGCTGGGATTGCCGCAGCAGGAAGTGGGTGAGCAGCAGGTGCTGTCCGCCAGCAGGTCGGCGTTGTGAGCGCCGGCGCGGACTGCCGTTGCGGCTTGCGCGTAGCGGAGGCGTACCTGCTCACGAACCGTGTGACCGGCGTCCCGGTCCGAGGCAGTGGAGAGCTGCCGGAGCTGGTTCACACCTACGGGAGGGGTGTCGCGGTAGGGCACGACGGCGACCCGGCCGGTCTGCGCCTGGACCTCTCGCAGGGGTGCTTGTTCGGCGTTGATCCGTTCGGCCAGTAGGGCGCTGGTGGTGCCGGTCGGGGTGAGGGAGCGGTTGACGATCCATCCCCAGGTGGTGATGTTGGCTCGCGTGAGGTCGGCGGCCAGGCCGGTGGCTTCGAGGACGGGGGTCGTCTCGGGCAGTGTGATGACGATGACGCTGGTGTTGTCGGGGTCCTGGAGCCGGGCCAGGGGCGTGAGCCCGGCCTGCTCGGGCAGGTTGCGGACGACTTCGCGGTGGTAGGAGCCGGTGGCATCCATGAGGAGCAGGGTGTGTCCGGTGGGGGCGGTGTCCATGACCACGAACCGGTGGGCGGATTGCTCGACGGCTGCGGCGAAGGCCTGGAAGACGGCCACCTCTTCGGTGCAGGGCGAGCGCAGGTCCTCGGCGAGGTTGGCCCGACCGTCGGCATCCAGGCTCAGGCCCTTGGTTTCCATGACGTGGCGTCGGTAGTCGGCCACTGCCTGGACGGGATCGATGCTGGACACCTCGAACGATGCCGCTTCGCCGACCGTCCAGGCGAGATGCGCGGCGGGGTCGGTGGTGGTCAGCAGCACGTCCTTGCCGCGGTCGGACAAACCGACGGCGATCGCGGCGGCCATCGTAGTCTTCCCGACGCCGCCTTTCCCGACCACCATGATCAATCCGTGGTCCTTGACCGCCAGCTGATCGATCGTCGCGGCCAGAGAATCCGACGAGTCGACGGGGGCGTTGGCGCGCGATACGACTAACGCCGGGGTGTGGTCCGGGGTCTCGGACAGCAGCATGGTGAGGGCGTCGAGGCCCATCACGTCGCGGGTGTGCAGCGGGAGCCGGTCGATCGCCAGCCCGGCGAGGTTGACGGGCATGGCGGCGATGGCGGCGGTCTCCTCGGCGCGGATCGCGTCGGCCAGGACATCGGAGTTGGGCTCGCTGGGGAGGATGCCGTTGATAACCAGGTGGGTGGCATGGACGCCTGCCTCGGCGAGTTCGTCGGCGGTGCGGGACGCCTCGGCCAGCGATGAGGTCTGTGGACGGGCAACCAGGCCCAGTCTCGTCACGGACGGGTCGGCCAGGACGGTGAGCGCGTCGGCGTAGGTGGTGCGCGTCTTGTCGAGGCCGGCCATCGGACCGAGGCAGGACGCATCGCCAAGCCCGTCTTCGAGAAAGGACGTCCATTCGCCGGGGAGCTTGAGCAGCCGGACGGTGTGACCGGTCGGGGCGGTGTCGAAGACGATGTGGTCGTAGCCTTGCGCGATGTCGTTGCCCGCCAGGAAGGCGGTGAACTCGTTGAACGAGGCGATCTCGGTGGTGCAAGACCCAGAGAGCTGCTCGGTGACGTCGGCGAGATCCTTGACCGAGAGGAAGTCCCGGATCGGGGCGAGGGCGCGTTGGCGATACTCCTCGGCGGCGGCCTCTGGGTCGATCTCCAGCGCATCGAGCCCGTCAACGCCGGAGATCGGGGTGATCGCGTACCCGACCCGCTGGCCGAAAACCTGACCGACGTTCGAGGCCGGGTCGGTTGAGACCAGTAGAACCCGGTTTCCTCGTCGGGCGAGTTCGACCGCACTGGCGCAGGCGATGCTCGTCTTCCCGACACCGCCCTTTCCGGTCAGGAACATGAACCTCGGGGGGTTGTCTAGCAGGTCGATCATCTCCGATCAGCCCCTATGCCTGAGAACCGGACCGGATGGTCACCGGCTGGGTTGGGCCGCAGCATCCCGACGACGCCGCAGGCTCATTGCCGCAGCACTCCGCCGCTGCCGGAGCGGCTGTGGTGCTGCCACAGCATCCGGTCGCCGCGTTCTCGGCGGGCGCCTCGACTCCGGCGATCCGTGCAAGCTCTGCGCGGGATGGGTAGCGGCCGGTCGCGACCGTCACGTCGTCGGCCACGATCAGTGGCAGGCCGGATGCGCCGACCTTCCGCACGAACGCCCGCGCGACGGCGCTGTCAGCGAACGCGGCGGGGTCCTGGGCCAGGTTCGCCCGGCGCACCGACACGCCTTGCCGGGTCAGCCAGTCAAGGTCGGCGGTGAAGTCGACCAGCGCCTGGTCGGGGTCGGGGCCGCACACCCCGGTGTTGCAGCACAGCGGGCCTTCGAAGACCTGGATCATGAGGACGCCTCTCTCGGCTTGATGTTCGTCAATATGAAGGCTAGGTCTCATATCGACGTCTGTCAATACGAGGTGGTAGGCTGACACGCATGGTTCAGCGCCTCCCGATCATCGACTGCACCCCGCAGGGTGCGGCGGCGCTCGCCGACGAGGAGGCCGTGCGAGTCGCCGCCACCTTCAAGGCGCTCTCCGATCCGGTCCGAGTCAAGCTGCTGCATCACATCTCGGCGAACTGCTGCTCCAGCGTGTGCGCCTGTCACATGCCCGACAGTCTTGGCATCAGCCAGCCAACCCTCTCTTACCACCTGGCACGGCTGGTCAAGGCCGGGCTCATCAGCCGGGAGATGCGCCACAAGTGGGCCCACTACCACGCCACGCCGCAGGGCCTGGCGACCGTGCGAACATTCCTCGCTGGACTGCCGGACTCGGACAACTGCTCGGCCGACCCGTCGACCACCTGCTGACCCACCAGGCCCACGACAGCCGCCCTCCAAGGCCGACCCTGCCTGGAGAGCTGCGACGCCATGGGGGAGGCAGGTCCGCCCATCGCGCCCGAGCTGCACCCGCAGCCGCTCCCGGGTTGCAACTTGCTTCGATTTCCTTCAATATAGATACATGTCGATGCAAGAGGTTGAGCTAGTGATCGTCGGGTCCGGTCCTGCCGGATACACCGCAGCGGTCTACGCCGCGCGAGCAGGCCTCGCGCCGGTCGTGCTCGCTGGATCAGTGACGGCAGGCGGAGCGCTGATGACGACCACAGAGGTTGAAAACTATCCCGGCTTCACCGACGGCATCCAAGGCCCCGAGCTGATGGAAGCGATGCGCGCTCAGGCAGAGCGCTTCGGTGCCCGCATCATCTACGACGACGCGACCCATGTCGAACTCACCGAATCCACGAAGGTCATCGAGACCGGCAGTAGCGGCACCTTCCAGGTGCGTGCCGTGATTCTGACGATGGGGTCCGCATATCGCAAGCTCGGTCTGCCCGAGGAAGCGCGATTGTCGGGACATGGCATGTCCTGGTGCGCGACCTGCGACGGCTTCTTCTTCCGTGACCGGGAAGTCGCGGTTATCGGCGGTGGCGATTCCGCGATGGAAGAAGCACTGTTCTTGACGCGCTTCGCTGCCAAGGTCACGCTCGTCCACCGGCGCGGCGAGTTCCGGGCGTCCCGGATCATGGCCGAGCGGGCATTGGCCGACCCCAAGATCGAGGTCGCATGGAACAGCGAGGTGACCGCGATCCTCGGCGAGACGAACGTCACCGGTCTGCGCCTGCGCGACACGATCACAGGCACCGAACGAGTGCTGGATGTGTCGGGCATTTTCGTCGCAATCGGGCACGACCCGCGCTCCGAGCTTGTCGCCGACCAGGTGTCCACCGACGCCGAGGGGTACGTCATCGTGGCCCATCCAACGACACGCACCAACGTGGCCGGCGTGTTCGCCGCCGGTGACCTGGTGGATCACAACTACCGGCAGGCGATCACGGCCGCCGGCACCGGCTGCGCCTCCGCCGTGGACGCGCAGCACTATCTGTCGAGTCTCGATCTGCCCACCCAGATCGAGAGTGCCACTCTGGAGGTTTCCGCATGAGCATCACCCCCGTCACCGACGCCACGTTTGTCAGCGAAGTGCTCGAATCAGAGCTTCCGGTCGTAGTTGATATCTGGGCCGCGTGGTGCGGTCCATGCAAGGCCATCGCTCCGATCTTGGAGCACTTGGCCGCCGAGTATGCGGGCCGGGTCAAGATCGTCAAGATCGACGCGGACGCCAATCCCGAGACCGTGACCACAGCTGGTGTCACCTCGATCCCCACTCTTTCCTTCTACCGGGACGGCGAGCGGGTCGACATGCTGATCGGCGCGCACCCAAAGCCGTCCATCGCCGCGAAGATCGACGGACTCCTGGCATGACCGCGACCGCAACGGCACCCACACGCGCCACTCCGAAGCGCCTGTCCGCCCTCGACCGTTGGCTGCCGCTGTGGATCGGACTGGCGATGATCGCAGGCCTCCTACTCGGCCGTCTCGTCCCCGCCGTCTCCGATGTGCTCGCTCACCTGGAGGTGGGAGGCATCTCGGTACCGATCGGGCTGGGGCTGCTCGTGATGATGTACCCCGTGCTCGCAAAGGTCCGCTACGACAAGATCGCGGCCGTCACGGGCGACAAGCGCCTCCTAGTCTCATCCTTGGTGCTGAACTGGATCATCGGCCCGGCGGTCATGTTCGCCCTCGCCTGGCTGTTACTGCCTGATCTGCCGGAGTACCGCACGGGGCTCATCATCGTGGGACTGGCCCGCTGCATCGCGATGGTCGTGATCTGGAACGACCTGGCCTGTGGCGACCGAGAGGCCACCGCCGTGCTGGTCGCGATCAACTCCATCTTCCAGGTCGTCGCGTTCTCGCTGCTCGGCTGGTTCTATCTCACTGTACTGCCCGGCTGGCTCGGCCTCGATACCCAAGGTCTGGAAGTGTCAGTCGGGCAGATCGCGCTGAACGTCCTGGTCTTCCTCGGCGTCCCGCTCATCGCCGGGTTCGCCTCGCGGTGGATCGGCGAGAAGCGCCGGGGACGCGACTGGTACGAGAACCGATTCCTCCCCAGAGTGGGGCCGTGGGCGCTCTATGGGTTGCTGTTCACCATCGTGCTGCTCTTCGCGCTCCAAGGCGAAGCGATCACATCCAGTCCGTTCGATGTCGCCCGGATCGCCCTGCCGCTACTGGTCTACTTCGCGCTGATGTGGTTCGTCGGGCTCTTGCTCGGCAAGGGTCTCGGACTGGGCTATGCCCGCTCCACCACGCTGGCGTTCACGGCGGCGGGTAACAATTTCGAACTCGCCATCGCGGTCGCGATCGGCACCTTCGGCGCGGCATCTGGACAGGCCCTCGCGGGGGTCGTCGGCCCACTCATCGAAGTCCCCGTACTCGTCGGCCTCGTCTACGTCTCGCTGTGGGCCGCACGCGCCTGGTTCCACACCGACCCCTAAGCTCCGGACACCGCTACGACCGAATCGAGGAGGACACCATGACCGAGACACCCACAACGGTCGAGACGTGCGCACCTGCCGAGGCGCACGCAATCGGCCTGGACGCGGCCACCACCGTGGCCAACACACTGAAGGCACTGGCGGACCCGCTCCGGCTCCGGATGCTGTCGGCCATCGCCACCGACCCGCGCGGCGAGTCCTGCGTCTGCGACCTCGCCGAACTCGCCGACGTCTCCCAGCCCACCATCTCCCACCACCTGAAGGTACTGAAGGACACCGGCCTGCTCACCTCCCAACGGCGTGGCACGTGGGTGTACTACCGCATCGTCGCCACCCGACACGCGGCCGTCACCGCCCTCCTCGACGGCTTCGCATCCACCGTCACCGCCAGCCCCGCCGAGGGCCGGCCCGAGTCCCCGCGTGAGGTCGACTCGCACGTCATCGATCGCCTCGCCGAAGAACTGGCCGACGAATACGACACGCTGAGTCGTGACCTGGTGGTCACGATGGTGCGGGAGTCCTACGCCGGCCTCCTCCGGTCCGCGAAGATTGCCCGACATCTGGTGCCGCTCACCGAGCGCTTCGCCCGCCAGCGCCTCACCGATCTCACCCGCGACCGCGAGACGGGTGTGCCGCAGGTGCTGTTCGTGTGCGTACAGAACGCCGGCCGCTCCCAGCTCGCAGCCGCGCTGGTCAACCAGATGGCCGATGGCAAGGTCGTGGCCCGCTCTGCCGGATCACGACCGGCACCGGATGTCCACCCGCACGTTCGCTCGCTGCTCACCGAGATCGAGGGCGAGGACGCCGCTACTGAGCGGTTCCCCAAGCCGCTTACCGACGACGCGGTCCGCGCCGCCGATGTCGTCATCACCATGGGCTGCGGCGACGTATGCCCGATCATCCCCGGCGTCCGCTACGAGGACTGGGCAGTCGGCGACCCGGCCCTCGCCTCTGCCGAGGGCGTCGAAGCCATCCGCGATGACATCGCCGCCCGCGTCCGCATCCTGCTCGACTCCCTCACCACCCGCTAACGAAAGAGAGACCCGACCATGACCGACCCCAAGCCGTCCGTGCTGTTCGTCTGCATCCACAACGCCGGCCGCTCCCAGATGGCAGCCGGCTACCTCCGCCACCTCGCCGGCGATCGCATCGAGGTCCGCTCCGCCGGCTCCATGCCCGCCGACCAGATCAACCCCATCGCCGTCGAAGCAATGCGAGAAGAGGGCATCGACATCACCGCAGAGCAGCCCAAGGTGCTCACGCCCGAGGCCGTCCAGGCCTCAGACGTCGTAATCACGATGGGGTGCGGCGACGCCTGCCCCTACTACCCGGGCAAGCGCTACGAGGACTGGAAGCTCGACGACCCCGCCGGTCAGGGCATCGACGCTGTGCGGCCGATCCGCAACGACATCCGCGCCCGCATTGAAGGACTGATCGCCTCTCTCGCCGGCTAGAGATCGCCCGCTCCCGTTGGCGGGCAGCAGCGCACAAGGAAGTCGCCCAGCGCCTCCGCAGATCGGGAACTGCGTCGATGATCCTCGACGCCTCCACCTCGCCTGCCGGATCATGGCCTCGGTACTACTACTCGCTGACGCTGTTCTCGCCCGCCCGGTTCTCGCAGTTGCCCGGCCTCGGGGTTCCCAGCCGACCCGGATCGGTATCCGCATCGCGATGAGGTCGTGGACTACCTCACCCGCTATGCATCTCGGTTGGACGCGGACATCCGATACCAACGACGAGTCACGTCGCTGGCCCAGACAGCGAACGGACTCGCGGCGCGGGGCGACGGGGTTCGAAGTGCGAGCGCACCGCGTCATTGTTGCGTCACGAAGCTTCGACGCTCCGTACACCCCACCGATCCCCGGCATCGACGCTTTCGGCGGGCGCGTTCTCCACGTGGCGCAGTACCGCAGCCCCGGCGAGTTCGCGGGGGCTCGGGTCTCGATAGTCGGTGCCGGCAACTCCGCAGTACAGATCGCTGCCGAACTCGCGACAGTGGCTCGAGTGGACATGCACTCACGTCGCCCGATCCGATGGCAACGACAGTGCATCCTGGGCAAAGACCTACATTGGTGGCTTGTCCGCACAGGCTTCGACCGAGCAGGAGTTCTCGACTCACTGGTTCCGGTGACGACGCCGGTACTGGATGACGGTCGCTACCGCGCGGCCCTTCGACGCGCAGCGGTCGGATGGAACCCGATGCCCGTGCGCGCATCCAAGGCGGACGACTCGTAGGTGTGGACGGGCGGCGCCGCGAGGCCAATGTGCTGCTCTTCGCTACCGGGTATCGACCGAGCGTTTCGTTTCTCGCAAGCACCCCAGCACTCGACGCCAGAGGTCTACTCCTGCACCGAGCAGGCATCTCTACGACGATGCGCGGACTCGGATTCGTCGGCCTCGAACGCCAACGTTCCTTTGCCTCAGCAACTCTGCGCGGGATGGGTCGCGATGCTCAGGCCGTTGTCAGCCGCCTTATGCCGCGCCCACAATATGACCACGCAGCATCGACCTGACTGCCAGACTCGCCTGAAGCGGAAGAACACCGTTGCCGAGGGCGGTGATCTGCTGGTTCAGAGTAAGCCCATGGACGGCGTTGCTGACCCAACCATCAGGCAAGCCCATCAGCCACTCCACGAACGCCGGTGACGGTCGCGGCCCGGTGTCGTCGCTCAGGAGCGCGGGTGCTGGGGCTGGCCGTCCGGTGACGTGCTCCCATCGGGCGATGGCGTCGGCGTAGCGTCCCCAGCGGTGAAGATGTCCTCGACCAGTGACCACAGGGTCTCCGAGTCGTTGTTCCTGCTGGGTGAGCCAGTCGGCCCGTGGAGAGCGAGGTCGATGATCTGGTGCGAGAGCGCGATCGTTCCTCGTCGTGCGCGGACTTGACCCAGGCTCTCGCCGCCTCGTGTCGAGTCGGTCGCGAGCGGTGTCCTGAACAGCGTCCTGGCGCTGGGCGACGATGAAGATGCGGAGCCGAGGGTGAGGAGCGCCGACAAAGGACGCTGGTAGGCCGATCCATTGCGCGTCGTACCGCAGGTCGGCCAGATCGCCGAGTACGGCGCCGGCTGCCCGGAGAGGTCGAGCTGCATCGTCTCCCAGACCCCACGGGTCGAGTTCCAGGTCGCGAAGGGTTGCAGCATCGGGGGTTGCAGGGCTGGGGTTGCGTCGTTCATCGTCGTCTCCTTCTGACATTGCGCGGATCGCTTGGGATGAGAGCAGCCCGCGCACGTTCTCGATCACCACGAACCGCGGTTGTAGTACGTCGATCGCGGCGGCCATGTGCGACCAGAGTCCGGAGCGTGTGCCGGGCGCGAGGCCGGCCCGCTTGCCGACCGTCGATACGTCCTGTCGCTCCAATGTCAGTGTGGTCGTGCCGTCTTCGTTGACGGTGGCCGGTGAAGCGGCGGCGGGCTGACTCGTTCCCGTGCTGTCATCACGATGAGCGAGGAAGGAACGGATCGTGCTGGGCTTCGAGAATGGGAAGCGTGGTGGCGGGTTGGCTCCTTCCCTGAGGTCGCCTTCGTGGTTGACGTGGTCTTGTCATGTCGCCCGTCGCCGCTTCGCTGAGGGCCGGTGTGACTTCATTGGAGCGTGACCCCGTAATGGGTTCTTGATTGAGGCATGTCCACCGGTCGACCCCTGAAAAGTGAGAGGAGAACAGAGATGAACGAGAAGATCGTGATCGGGCTCGACCCGCATAAAGATGTCCTGGTCGCCGTCGCCGTGGACGGCAACGGCCGACAGCTCGACGTGAAAGACGCCACCGCGCGGCCCCGCGGGTATCGGGTCCTGCTGGCCTGGGCGAGGAAGCTCGGCCCTCATCGATGGGCGGTAGAGGACGTGCGTCACGTCGCTGGCGGTCTGGTGCGGTTCCTACTCGCCGAAGACGAGCAGGTCGTGTGGGTGCCGACGCATATGAGTTCGGACTACCGGCGTCGGGTGCGTGCAATCGGGAAGTCCGATCCGATCGACGCGCTGGCTTGCGCACGTGCAGCGTTGGCGGAGGACCTGCCGGTCGCGGTGCCGGAGACCGATGTCCGCGAGGTGAAGGTGCTCCTGGACCATCGGGAGGATCTGGTGGGTGAGATGGTACGGATGTGTTGCAGGCTGCGGTGGCATCTCCATGACATAGACCCGGACTTTGCCGCGACGATCCCGGCTCGCAAACTGCATCGGCCGAAGTGGAACACCATGGTCGCTGCGTTCCTAAGCGAGCGTGACGGCGGTGTCGAGGTCTCGATCTGCTTGGACCTGATCGAACGGATCAAGGAGCTCGGCGACCGCGCTGGATGCCTGGAGCGTGAACTGGAAGAACGGGTCAAGGTCGAGGCTCCGCAACTGCTGGAGTTGCCGGGGTGCGGACCGATGTCGGCGGCGCGGATCGTTGCCGAGACCGGTGATCCCTCAAGATTCAAGTCGGCGGCGGCGTTCGCGATGTTCACCGGCTGCGCGCCGATCCCAGCGTCCTCTGGAAACAGTCAGCGGGTGAGACTGAATCGTGGTGGGAACCGGCGGATGAACGCTGCGATCCATCGCATCGCAATCACGCAGAAGCGCATGTATCCGCCCGCGCAGGAATACCTTGCCGCGAGGCGGGCGCTCGGGAACTCCAACATAGAAGCAATCCGCGCGCTGAAGCGGCATCTGGCGCGGAGCGTGTTCACGGTACTGCGACGGGGCCCGGCGGCCGGGAGGGTGACGTCGTTGGGGCCGGAAATGGCAGAACTCGTCGTAGCGTGAAGGTGTGAAGAACCTTCCGCGAAGGTCGGTTTCGGGTGTCTTCTGACTCTGCGCCATGATTCTCTTGACGGTGGTTGTGGTCGAAGCCAATCAGCGGCGTTCGGCGAGCGATTCGCCGGTCTCTAGGAGGGTCTTCAGGCCGCTGAGGACGAGCATCCATCCGGCGCCAAAGACCCCGGCCGCGGTGTGCGGGGACTCATCGAGTTGATCGTGGATGACGGTAACCATGCAGGTACCGTTGGCCTGATCGTCGATCTGCCATGTGACGCGGCTGGCGGGCTCGTCGACCGCATCGGGGCTGAACAGGGATCGCCAGCCAACGACGAGCCGGTGCGGGGGTTCGGATTCGAGGACCGTCTCGTCTCCCCAGAGAGAGGTGCCGTCGGGCGAGCGATAGCGGAACGGGGTACCGACTTCGCCGCTGGTCTCCACGTGAGAGCCGTAGAAGTACTTGGCGGTAAACTCTGGCGTGACGATCGCGTCCCAGATGGCGTCGGCGGATGCCTTGATGAAGATCCGGTAGATCTGCGGTGCGGTGGCCGGTGCCCCGGCATCGGTGTTCGTCATGATGACTCCTCGAGTTGTGTCTTCAAATCAGTGAGCGCCGCGACGCGTGACGCGGTGTACTTGCCGATCCAGCGGTCGTGGATCTGCCGGATCGGGACGGGATTGAGGAAGTGGAGCTTGTATCGGCCCTCGCGGCGCGTGGTGATCAGCCCGGCGTCTTCGAGCACGTTCAAGTGCTTGGCGATGCCGAAACGGCTCAGCGGAAACCCCTCCTCAAGCTCTCCTTGGGTCAGGGCATCATGCATGAAGAGACGGTCCAACAGGGCGCGGCGCGTCTCGTCGGCCAGGGCCTTGAAAACAGCGTCATTGTCCACACTGAAAGATTATGTGACTGATTAGTCACATGTCAATCTTCGCAGGAAGCAAGCAGCAGATGCGCACTCAAGAGCACTTCTTGACATTGAGACACGGGAACCCGCCGCAGAGCACATCGACCGAAGGCACATTCCGCCAGTTGATCTGTGTGATGTCGCCCAGGTTGGGAGCCTCCGGCCAGTGGTGAGCAAAGATGCGGGCGACGTGCTGGTTGTTCTCGGAGAACCAGATCGTCTCGGCATTGAAGACGTGCTCGACAGCGAGGTCGAGGCCGCCGTATCCGCTGAACAGCGAGCCGACGCGGAGCGGTCGGCAGTGGTCGTTGGGGTCGCGCATGAGGGCTCCGGCAGATGGGTGAACCCCGACCGGACGCCACTGATGGAGTCGTTGCCGGGCTGGTCACCGAGCAGGTGCACGAGCACCCTGAGTTGCCCATCCGTCGATCACCCTTCCGTCGAAGCCGTCCCTGTCCCGAGCACCTTCGAGCACCGCGGCGTTGAAGCCCTACCGACCCGCTTCCTGCCGGCCTCGCGCCTGCCCCATCCGAGCCACCACACGTCTTTCTGTAGAGGCGCGTCCCCAACAGACCGCGCATTCTCGCGGTCGGCGCCTGCGGCTTCCGGCCCACCTTGCGGGCACGGAAAGGAAGCTCTGGTGACGGTTTCGATGCGTGTGATGACGGCCGGGGATGGTTACAAGTACCTGCTCCGCTCGGTCGCGGCCGGCGACGGTGACCGCTCCCTCTCAACCCCGTTGACCCGCTACTACGCCGAAGCGGGGAACCCTCCCGGCTTCTGGATCGGCCAGGGCCTCGCGGCCCTCGGGCACGGCGAACTGATGACTGGCTCAGAAGTCTCGGAGGCACAACTCGAGCTGCTGATCGGGTCCGGTCGTGATCCGATCACCGGCGACCCACTCGGCAAGGCGTACCCGACGTTCGCACCCGCGGCCGAGCGGATTGAACGCCGCATCAAAGCCCTCGACGCTGATCTGGGACCGGCGGCGCGGGCGGTCGAGACGGCACGGATTGAGGCCGAGGAAACTGAGCGCGGAACCCGGCGTGCGGTGGCGGGGTTCGACTTCACCTTCTCGGTGCCCAAGAGCGTGTCGGCGCTGTGGGCAGTTGCTGATGCCGGGACGCAAGCGTTGATCGCGGACGCGCATCATGCGGCGGTTGCCGAACTAGTTGTGTTCCTCGAACGCGAGGTTGCAGTCACCCGCACCGGCGCGGACGGCCCCGAGGGCACGGTTGCACACGTCGATGTACTCGGCGTCGCCGCAACCGCGTTCGACCACTACGACAGCCGGGCGGGCGATCCGCAGTTGCACACCCACGTCGTCATCAGCAACAAGGTCAAGACAGCCCAAGACGGGAAGTGGCGCGCCCTCGCGGGGCGGCCGATGCACGCCGCGGTCGTCGCGGTCTCCGAGCTCTACAACGCCGCCCTGGCCGACCAGCTCACCCGCACCCTCGGCATCGAATGGGACACCCGCGACCGGGGACGGGACCGCAACCCTGCCTGGGAACTCGTCGGCGTCACCGAAGAACTGATCGGCGAGTTCTCCACCCGGTCACGGCACATCGAGGCCGAGAAAGATCGTCTCATCGCCGAGTACGTCGCCACACACGGACGGCAGCCCTCGGCCCGGATCGTGTTGAAACTCCGCGCCCAAGCAACCCTGGCGACCCGGCCAGAGAAGCACATCCACTCACTCGCGGACCTCACCCACCAATGGCGGGAACGCGCTGCTCGGGTGCTCGGGCAGGATGCGACGGGCTGGGCACGCGCCCTCACCCATCAGTCAGCAGATGCACCGGCTCGGGTGTTGCGGGCCGACGACGTGCCGCTGGATGTCGTGCGCGAGGTCGGCCTGTCGGTGATGGCAACGGTGAGCGAGAAGCGGTCGACGTGGACGCGCTGGAACCTGCATGCCGAGGCATCCCGGCAGTTGATGGGCTGGCGGTTCGTCTCGATGCTGGATCGGGAGGCGATCACCGGGCTCGTGGTCGATGCCGCCGAACAAGCCTCGCTGCGCCTGACCCCGCCCGAGCTCGCGTCCAGCCCGGTGCAGCTCCGGCGAGCCGATGGCACCTCACGGTTCCGGCCGCACGCCTCTGTGCTGTTCTCGTCCGAAGCCCTGCTCGCCGCCGAAGACCGACTCCTGGCCCGCGCGGAGTCGATCACTGGGCCTGTGGTGTCGTTGGAGACCGTCGAGCAGATCACCAGCCGCCCCGACACGCGAGGCCGGATGCTCGGTGAGGATCAAGCCGAAGCACTGGCGGCGATCGCCGTCTCCGGCCGCGCCCTCGATGTGCTGGTCGGCCCCGCCGGTGCAGGCAAGACGACCGCTATGTCAGCGTTGCGTCGCGCGTGGGAGAAGGAGCATGGCAGCGGCTCGGTCGTCGGGCTCGCACCATCCGCCGTGGCGGCGCAGGTCCTCGCAGACGATCTGGGAATCGTCACGGAGAACACGGCGAAGTGGTGGCAGAACCACCTCATGCACGGAACCACGTTCGAGGCGGGCCAGCTCGTCATCATCGACGAGGCATCCCTGGCCGGCACCGCCTCCCTCGACCGCATCACCGCCGAAGCCGAACAGGCTGGCGCGAAAGTCTTGTTGGTCGGTGACTGGGGACAACTCCAATCAGTCGACGCCGGCGGAGCCTTCTCGATGCTCGTCCACGCCCGCGACGACACCCCCGAACTGCTCGACATCCACCGCTTCACCCACGCGTGGGAGAAGACCACCTCCCTCCAGCTCCGCCACGGCCGTCCCGAGGCGATCGACACCCTCATCGACCACGACCGCATCACCGGCGGCGACCAAGAAGCCATGATCGACGCCGCCTACACCGCATGGCGGCACGACCTCGCCACCGGGCGAGCATCGATCCTCGTCGCCGAGACCCACGAGACCGTCACCGCCCTCAACGCCCGCGCACGGGCAGACCGGATCATCGACGGCACCGTGCACGGCACCCGTGAAGTCGGGCTGCATGACGGCACCGCGGTATCGGAAGGCGATCTGGTCATCACTCGCCGCAACGACCGCCGCCTACGCAACGGCCGATCCTGGGTGCGCAACGGCGACCGCTGGACTGTGACCGGCGTCCACTCGGACGGGTCAGTCAGCATCCACCCCGCCGGCCGCTGGCTCCGTGGCAGGATCGTTCTACCCGCCGGCTACGTGGCCGAACACCTCGACCTCGGCTACGCGATCACCGCCCACCGCGCCCAGGGCGTGACCACCGATACCGCGCACGTCATCGCCACCGTGACCACGACGCGGGAGAACTTCTACGTCGCCATGACCCGTGGCGCGGACGGCAACTACGCCTACGTCGTTCTCGACCGGCCCGACGACGGCCACGGGGTGCCGCACCCCAGCGACAACCCGGACACCACCGAGCGGTCGGTGCTCTACGGCGTGATCCAACACATCGGCGCCGAGCTGTCCGCGCACGAGACGATCACCGCCGAACAGGAACGGTGGAGCAACATCGGCCAGCTCGCCGCCGAGTACGAAACCATCGCCCAAGCCGCCCAACATGACCGCTGGGCCACACTGTTCGCCGCTGCTGGCCTCACCGGTGAGCAGGTCGATGCCGTGCTCGACTCCGACGCGTATCCAGCCCTATCGGCTGAGCTGCGGCACGCCGAAGCCAACTACCACGACCTTGACATCCTGCTGCCGCGCCTGGTCGCCGCGCGTGGCCTGGACGATGCCGCGGACGTCGCTTCGGTGATCCACGCCCGCGTCGCCCGTGCTACCAGCCGGCCCGCCGGGTCCGGTCGCACCCGCAAACCACCTCGACTCATCGCCGGGCTCATTCCCTACGCGGACGGGCCGATGGCCGACGACATGCGCCAAGCCCTGGACGAACGCCACGAACTGATCGAAGCCCGCGCCGAGACCATACTCACCGGCGCTCTCGCCGACAAGGCACCCTGGACGGTACAGCTTGGCCCCGAACCGAAAGTCCTGAACCAAAGAAAGGCGTGACGTCGCGCCGCCGCTGTCGTGGCAGCGTATCGGGACCGCTACCAGATCACCGACGACCGAACCCCACTCGGCCCACCGCCGCAGAACACCCGGCGGAAAATCGACCGCGCACGCGCCGAAGCCGCACTGAGGGAACTCAGCGCCGGCGCACCGTCGCAGGAGACCGGGCACCCGGTGACGCGTACCGCGACTCGCGGTCCTCGTCTCTAAACGCTGTCCGTCGGGTCTGCGATCCTGGACGTAGAGCATTCGATCACTGAGAGACGAGGTGGGAAGGTGGCGCAGTCAGAGCAAGCGCGCGAAGTCGCGCGACGCCTCGGCGTGGTCAGTCATCCCACTCTCGACCAACTGGCCGAAGCCGTGGCTCTCTTCGCTCCGTTGGGGTGGGCAATGTGCGGACGCTGGCACATGGAAGGCACCTTGCGCGTCCTCCGACAAGCCGGGAACGGCGCCACCGACGACGAGCTGGATGAAGCGATCACCGATGTGTGGAACAACGAGAACGCGACCTTGCTGAAACACGCCGCGGCGCCGATGCGCCGATGGTCGAACTCTCACTACCCCTTCAAGCAGCTCGTCTGGGACCGAGTCAGTCTCATCGAGAAGGCCATCGAGCATCACTTCGCAGGTGCCTATGAGGCATCAACCCCGATCATCTTGGCTCAGATCGACGGTATGAGCCGGGACCTCACCGGGCAATCCTTCTTCTCGAAAGGGAGCAACGACCCGTATCTGGATGACGAGACGATCGCTGGCATGGAAACCAACCTCCCGGTGGTGCGCGCCCTCTTCTCCGAAGACGTGAGGCCAACCGGCGACTACGGCAAGGTGTCTCGACACGGTGTGCTCCACGGCCGTGACCTCGGCTACGCGACCCGCGTGAACTCCACCAAGACCATCGTCCTCGTCGCCGCCCTCGCTGAGTATCTCCCGAAGATCGCCGATAACGCTGGTGCCCAACTCCGACGGCAGCATGAGGATGAGGTTGCCGGCTCCACCGAACTCGATGAACTTGGGCGCCTTGTGGACGACCGCCATGTGCCCGAGCTGCTGAACTTCGCCTACGACCTCGACACTGAATACCTCAACGCTGTCCTGTTGATGCCAGGCCCGTTCAACGCGCGGCGACAGTTGGCCGCAGTTGCGCGCAAGCACGGTCTCGACCCGGAAGCGTTCGCGCTTGACGAGGATCAGACTGGCTGGCGATGGCACTACACAATCCCGGCCGGGCAGACCCTCGGCTATGCAGCCCGTCCAAGCACCAGCAGCGAGCGCCGCCACCCCGACGTGTGGCGATGGGACGACCCCTCCACTCCCGACACGTTCCCGTGGAACGACTCAACGGGTTGGCGCTCCGACGATGACTTCCCACGATCCCCGAACTGGGAACCCAGACTCGTCATGTAGCCATCGTCAGCTCACTAGATCGAACGCCCAGACCCGCCCGGCGCAGAGTGATAGCCGCCGAACTCGTGTCCAGCAGCGGATCGCGTCAGGTTCTTGCCGGTTGGCTCAGCCCCGTCGAGCAGTGCGATGACATCGCCAGCCTGGGTGATGACGGAGGCAATTCCCTGCTTGATGAGTTCGTTCGGTCCGCTACTCGCGGCACTGGTCACCGGACCGGGCACCGCGCCGATGCCGCGCCCGAGGTGGTGAGCGGTGCGCACGGCCGCGATCGACCCGGACCGCACGCCGGCCTCGGGGATGACGACACCACCCGAGAGTGCAGCCATCAAGCGGTTCCGTGCGATGAACCTGTCCCGCGTCGGTGTGGTGTCCGGTGGGAGTTCGCTCACGAGCAGGCCGGTGTCGCCGATCCGATCCAGCAGCTCAGTGTGTGCGGCCGGGTAGCGGCGATCCAAGCCAGTTGCCAGGACTGCGATTGTCTGACCGCCGGCGGCAAGCACGCCCCGGTGCGCCGCGTTGTCGATCCCATAAGCGCCACCTGCGATGACCACTCGTTCCTCATCGGCCAGACCTGTCGCCAGGTCGTTGGTGACGTGCTCGCCGTAGTGGGTGGACGCGCGAGCGCCCGTGATCGTGACCCGATCGCTCAGCGCCGTCGCCAGGAACGACGACGCGCCCTGCGTCCACAGCACATACGGGGCACGGTCACCCAGCTCGTCCAGCCCGGCGGGCCACTCCCGATCCGCCGGAATCAGCGTGCCGAACCCGTGCTGCTCGACCTCGGCCACGCGCTCCATCAAGTCGGGCGCGATCCGCGCCCGCAGGTGCTCACGCCACAACAGAACGTCGGCGCGGCCCAGCCCCGTCACGTCGTGATCGGACTGAACCAGGCTCAGCGTCGCAACGCCGCCGTGGCGGCCCAAGACGTACCCGGTCGTCAGATCGTCCGGCTCAGCGATCATCGACAGCACGATCCGCGCCATCCGTTCGCCCTGCACCTGCTCCGCCAAACTCGCCATGATCGGTGTCCTTCCACTCCAAGGTCACCGACCAGGTGCACACCCGGGCGCTACCGAAGGGGTTCCTTTCGTCGCAGCCCAGACGTAGAGTTGAGGACGAGGCAGGTTCTCAACTCTGCGGGTCCTTCGGGACGGCCCCTCGTGGGCACTCATTCATAGCTGCCTCAACGGTCAACTGCGCCGTTGCTATGACAAGACGAGGCCCCGACATGAGTCAGTTCGCACTCACCACCATTTTCAGCATCCGATACCGGCTACTCAGGTACGCACCGACCAACATCCTGCTGATCCGCACTCACGGTCGTCACGGAGTCAGGTGGTTCCTGCTCGCGGTCGGCCTGGCCGCGATGTTCTTCTACGCCGCCGCGATCTGCACCACGATCCTCAACCACGACGGCCCCGGCTGGCTCAACGCACTGGTGATCCTGTTCACCTGGAACGGCTTCAAGATGCTTCGGATCGACCCGGTAACGCTTGTGCTCCGGCGATACATCCGCGTCACCCAGCCTGACCGAAGCCCCAACGCAAACACCAACGGCGAGGAAGCGCAGGCGCAGTACGAGGTCGAGCCGATGGGAGCGACCCGATGAGCGCCCGCGAAGTCGACTCGGTAGCCACGAGCAAGCCGCGCAAGACCCCGCCATCCCGGATGCGCAACTACCGCATTGTGGCCGAACCACGCACCAACCCGGACTTGCACAAGCTCGCCCAGCTCTTCATCGGCATGGCTTTCGCTCGCGCCGACGCCGAACACCAGGAGCGACACGGCCCGGCATCACCTCGACAAGAGCCGCCCCAGGACGCCGGCAACTGAGGCCAGCAACAGGAAGGCCACCGGGAACTCTCCCCGGTGGCCTTCGTCTGCTTCACGCGCTGATCGCCGACGCCTCGACCAGCGCACGCCGCACGGCCTTGCGATCCACACCCATGCTCTGCGCGATCGCCCTCATCGAAACACCGCCGAGGTGGAGCCGGACCGCTTCGGCTGCCTCTTCTACTCCGAGTCCCGGACGGCGACGCCCGACGCGCCGCCGCGTGAGGTGCGCCGACACAGTGGCGCGATGCACGCCGTACCTGTCTGCAAGCTCGTTGACCGTCGTGCCGTCGAGGTAGTCGTCCACGAGGCGGTCGACCTCGGCAGCGGTGAGAAAGGTTTGAAGATGTTCAATCCTTCGAACCACGGTGCCCCGAGAGTCCTCCATCGGGGCGGTTTCCGGGCGCTGGGACACCCGGTAGACACCGCGCTTCCAGCGTGTGACCAGGGTCTTCAGACGCGGGGTAAGGTTTGCGAACGTACTACGCAGGGACCCGGTCTCCGGCTCCGACGTTTCGACGTCGGAGCCGGATTTGCTTCCCCGTTTTACCTGATCAGACGCAGTTTCCGCGGTGATGCACGATGATTCTGGCCTCTTTGTGGACCTGAGTCCGCTCGCTTGTTCTGGGACCTGGGGGCGAAGGACTCCGGGAGCACGCCTCTGGACTTCCCAACTGCTGACACATAGTCTTGAGCTGTGTGCGGTTAGAGGGGAGTCGTATGAGTGCATTGCCAGCTGCGTTCACGTTGGCTGATGCCCGTGCGGCCGGGCTGCGCAAGGATCAGGTCTATCAGGGAGTTGAAGCGGGTGAGTTCGAGCGGGTTGGACGTGGTGTCTACGTTGCTGTCGGATCACTTGACCCGTCACTGGAGTCACTTGCGGCTGCAACGGCCGTCCAGCCATCGGCGACGATGTGCCTGACCAGTGCGCTGGTCCGCCATGACTTGAGTGATGAGATTCCGATAGGTACGGACATCGCCCTTCCGAGAGGTGTCCGTCATCCGGCAGGTTTCGATCACGTCACGTGGCACAGCTTCGACCCGACGACATTCCAGATCGGGCGCGAGGCGTTGGACGAGAACTTCGGCTTGTTCACCTATTCTCCGGAGCGGACGGTCGTCGATGTCTTCAGGCTCGTCCACCAACAGGGCAGTGACACCGCGATCACAGCGCTCAAGCGCTGGCTACACCAACCCGGCCATCATCCGTCTGCCCTCCTTTCAATGGCCGCGTCGTTCCCAAAGGTTCACTCTTCGATCGGCTCAGTACTGGAGGTCCTGACATGAGCTCGTCATCGGTGCTCCATGATATCCTCACTCTGGACTCGAGGGGCCGGGTCATCGAGTCAGAGGGCAAGACGCTGGAGTTCAAGCGTGACCTGTCGTCGCCAACGAAGCCGCTTCGGACCGTTGTTGCGTTTGCGAACTCGGCTGGTGGTCGTCTCGTGATCGGCGTCAACGACGACGGGAGCGTCGCCGGTGTCGAAGACCCTCTCGCTGAGGAGGAGCGCATCACGAGTCTGATCACCGATCGGATTTCTCCGCAGCTGGTGCCCGGCATTGACCTGATGACGTTGGGTGAGGCGACCGTTCTGGTGGTTGATGTGCCCTTGAGTACCCGGCGCCCGCATCACATGAGGGACCAGGGTCCCGAGGACGGGGTCTACGTTCGTTTGGGTTCCTCGACCCGGCAGGCCGACCTCGCCTTGGTTGCCGAGTTGGAGCGCAACGCGCGCGGTGTCGCATTCGAGGACTTGCCGGAGCCTCGGGCGATGCTGGGAGACCTGGATCTGGAGGGCTTGTCGGAGCTACGGGGCCGACAGACTGGGATTGACGATCTTCTTGCGTTGGGGCTTGCGGTCAAGCAGGGCGGCGAGATCCTGCCGACCAATGCGGGAATTCTGGCCGCGTGTCCGGATCCGACGCGGTTCCTTCCGTCGGCGTGGGTGCAGTGTGGGCGGCTGCGTGGACCGAATGGGACTGACATCTTCGACCAGACGGAGGTCCATGGTCCGATGCCACGGGCCGTGGACACGGTGATGGAGTTTCTGCTCAAGCACGCCTTCAAGACGGCCGTGTTCGGAGAGGTCAAGCGGCGTGATGTGTACTCGATCCCGGTGGAGGCGATTCGCGAGGTCGTGGTCAACGCCCTCGTCCATGCGAACTATGCCGAGCGTGGGACCCCGATTCGTGTCGGGTTCTACGACGATCGCATTCAGATCGATAGTCCGGGCCTGCTGCTGCCGGGGATGACGGTGGAGTCGATGCGACGGGCCTCCCGCCTGCGCAATCCGTCGTTGGCGCGGATCTTCCGGGAGGCCGGGATCATGGAGCAGTGGGGCACCGGCGTTCAACGGGTCTTCGAGCAGATTGCCGAGGCCGGACTTCCTGAGCCTCGCGTTGAAGAGGTGATGGACCGGCTGCGCTTCACCGTCTATGTGCCTTCTCACGCCCCTGAGGCACGTCTGGGCGGCCGCGGCGAGCACCAAGACGGGGCACTAAGACACCAAGAGGAGGCACCAAGACGACAGTCGGCTACAGGGAGCGCGAGCAAGCTGACGATCCTCCACCGTGTTGAACAATCCCCTGCGAGTCGTGCACAACTGATGGAGACGTTGCGCATCGTCAATCAGACCCGAGCGTTCCGGCGCCATATCGAGCCGCTACTCAAGGCCGGCCTGCTGGAAATGACTCTTCCAGACAAGCCCACAAGTCGTGATCAGCGCTACCGAATCACTGATGCGGGGCGTTCTGCGCTCGAAGGTCAGAGAGACGATGGTTGATCCACTGACCCGATGTCCGCAGACGCGAAGGAGGAGCTGCGTCTCGACCGCTGCTATCTCGCGGACGCAGATGTGTCGACGAGCCCCACTTTGACGAGCGCGGCGCGGACGGCCTTTCGGTTTACGCCCATTCGACGCCCGATCGCGCGCATCGACATGCCCTCGCGTGATAGGCGCACCGCCTCGGCTTGTTCCTGATCGTTGAGCTCGGGACGCCGCCGCGGAACCTCACGACGTCGGAGGTGGGCGAAGACCGTCGCGCGGTAGATGCCGTACGCGGAAGCCAACTCCTGCATGCTCGCTCCAGCCTCGTGGTCGGCGACCAAGCAGTCAACCTCGGGGGGAGAGAAAAGTTTGAGCCATCCCGACAGTCCTCACAACAGGCCCGCGATGGTTCATCGGAGCGGTGCTTTGGAACCGGTTGCGGACCCTATAGACTCCGAGGTTTAGGCGTCTGACCAGCGTATTTGCCGTGAGGAAAAGTTGCCGAACGTGCTATGCAGGCACCCGACGCAAGCCGGGCGCAATCGAGCTTGCTCGAATTGCCGAGGCGAAGGAGTGGGTTAAGGCCCGAAGGGCCGAACACCCCGCGTGAAGTCCCGCGACATCGTGCATTGATACTGGGGACTTTTCTTGTTTTGGCGCTGGCACGTTGCGGGTCATCGTGCAGGGTTCGATCCAGCTGATGGGTGACTACTGTCCAACGGTGAAAGGGAATTGTTGGGCTGCGGCTCCGGCGGCCAGGAGGTAGGCCGGGCCCAGTTCGTCCAAGACTGCATCAGGTGCCGAGATCTGGTGCAGCACCAGGCCGTCGACCAGGGCAATCACCATCCGCGCCGCAGCCTGCGGATCAGCCGCCAGCGGTAGGGACTTTGCGGCAGCCGCAATGAATCGGGCGCGACCACGCCGCACGATGTCCTGTAGTTCCGGGTTTCTGGCGGCGTGCAGGAAGAGTTCGTATCGGGCACGAATAAGCCCTGGATGGGCAGTGATCGCCTGCCAGGTGTTCCGTGCCGCGTCCCATACCTTCGATGGGATTGTGTTGGTCTCTTGCGCCTCGGCGACCTGGTCGGGGGTGACCCGCATCACCGAGCCGAGTTCCACATCGGCAAGCCGCTCGACACAGGCCTCGATCAGCCCATCCAGAGTTCCGAAATGGTACTTCACCAAACCCTGCGACACTCCGGCACGCTGCTCCACACGGCGGTGGGTCACCCCACGCATCCCGTCGTCGGCCAGTTGCTCGATCGCAGCGTCGACCAGGCGCGTCCGCATTTCCGCCGCCGCTTCCTGCCGACTTGAGGCTGTCATGCGCTCTACTCTAGTTGATTCCACACCTGTGGAGTAAGGTGGCTGAATGAGCGCAACGCACCCTGTGGTCCGGTATCCGTTCGCCGAGTGGATCGGACGACACTCCCGCTTGTTCGGGTCCGTTTCATACGGCTGGCTCGGGCGTCCGTACGTCTATTTGATCGGCGCGGCGGCGAACGAGGCGGTCTTCGCCAATGATCAGCACTTCAGCAACGCGCGGGCGTATAAGGGTCTGGTTCCCGTGGATGGGCCGACGTCGGTGATCGTTTCCGATGGTGAAGACCACAAGCGGCGCCGCACGCTGGTGCGTCCGGGCCTACATCACAAGCAGATCGACGGTTATGTCGCCACGATGACCGCCACCGCGGACGAGGCCCTGGACGCCATCACGCCCGGCGTGGCCTTCGACGCTTACGAACTGTTCCGTGCCGCGATCCGCCGCTCGACGCTGCGCTCCCTTTTCGGAGAGCGAATGGCCGACAAGGCCGACTCCCTCGGTGCCCTACTGCAACCATTAATCGATCTGACCGGCCTGCTGCCCGACATGGTCAGCGTGCACAAGAGGCTGCGCACCCGACGCTGGCAACAGGCGGAGGCGGCAAGGCAGCAGCTCGACGAGTTCGTCTACGCCGAGATTGATCGACTGCGCTCTGTTCCAGCCGAGACTGAGAGCCAGGTGCTTGCGGTTCTGGTACGCGGACGCGATGGATCCGGGTCGGGACTGAGCGATCTGGAGATTCGCGACCAGGTGGTAACCCTCATTGCCGCCGGGTACGAGACGACATCAGCAGCGATGGGCTGGGCACTGTATGGCTTGGGCGGACGCCCCGACCTGATTGAGCGTGCGCGCTCAGAGGTGCTCGATGTCACCGGCGGCGAGCTGCCCACCGCCGAGCAGGTGGGCCGATTGAAATTGACCGACGCCATTGTCAGCGAGGCATTGCGCCTCTACCCCCCGGCCTCGGTCATTCCGCGTTACGTCGCGGAGTCCTTCAGTGTCCGCGGGCACAAGATTCCGCGGGGCGCCACCTTGATCATCTCCCCTTACCTCACGCACCGCGACCCGCAGCTGTACGAGGACCCTCTGGAGTTTCGTCCGGAGCGTTGGCTGTCGGCTCCGCATCGTCCAGGTGGCGAGTATCTGCCGTTCGGTGGTGGAGCGCACCGCTGTCTGGGTTCGGTTATGGCAATCACCGAGCTCACCGTGATGCTGGCCCGATTGCTGGCACGCGGTGGTTTCGTCCTGGAGCCGCGCAAGGTCCGGGCCACCGGTTTGTCGGCGATGCGGCCCAGAGACGGCGTCTGGCTACGGCTGACTGTTGACGACAACTCCACGAGTTCAGTTGGAGCCCGCCCGGATCGTTAGCCATCACACTGCAGGAGGGTGAGGTGTTCGATGCGGTCGATGGCAGCTTCGATGCCCTGCTCGTTCCTGACATCTCGGGCGACCGCGCCTTCGTCGACACCGAGTCGTGGAGCTTCATCTACTTGTACTTATGAACATTTTGTAGTCGGAGCAATGGCACCCTGCTCATGAGCGAAGCAGGCGACGGTGTCGATCTCGCCGGAACGCCGACCACAGGAGCTGGCTGCCATCCGCTCCAAAGAGGTACGGGCTGCTTGCTGCGGTCCGCGTAGAGTCACGATTCATGACGACGGATCGGCTTCGGGTGACTGCATCGACACACCACGTACCATTCCCGCGGGTGCTTGCCACCCCAGCGAAAGCCCGCGGACTGGTCGAGCGCTGCTGCGAATTGCAGGCCTCACTGGGCTATCCGATCCGGATGAAGATGATCAAGGTCCTCGGCTCGCATCGCCAGAATCCGCTCTCGGTGAGCGAGGTGGCCGACACCCTTCGCGTCAGCCAGCCGACCGCCACCAAGCACCTGGGCATCTTGCATCGAGCCGGTTGGGTGACGCGCAACGTAGTCGGCGCACGAGTGCACTACAGCCTCAATCTCGACACCTACGACGAATACCGCCGTCTGATGGACCTCGCGTTCGCCCACGCCCTGACGCCTTGCGTCAACGACTTCGACTGCGATACCTGCCCCTTCGAAGAGACCTGCCACTAGCGGCTTGAGGGCCTGGATCACGTCGGATCGAGTCATAGCGATTCTACTATAGTCCAGCCAAGCAGCCTGTTCCTGGTCGGTGACGATGCGCGGCCGGCTGTAAGCCAACGACCTGAAGGGTGAATTGCATGAGGGTGGAGATTGACGGACGCAAGCTTGCTGCGGCGGCCGTAGCAGTACCCGTGGCCGCGGTCGCGGTGCTCAACCAGTACGCGAAGCGGCATATCGTCCCGCCGGAGGAGGTTCCCGACCCCTACCCCGGCGATGACCTTCTCACCGACCCGGAGACGACAACGACGACCATGGCGATCGAGATCGATGCGCCACGAGAAAAGACCTGGCCGCTGCTCAACCAGCTCGGACAGGACAAGGCCGGGTTCTACAGCTTCTCCATGTTCGAGCGGGGCGTGCATTTCCTCATCCACAACACCTACACGCCCCAAGAGCGATGGCAGCACACGAAAGTCGGCGACTGGTGTTTCTTCGGCCAGCAGGGCATCGGCATGGAGGTCGTCTTGCACGAGCCGGGCCACTACTGGGTCGGTTTGTCGGACACCCGACGTCCTCCGACCCAGGACGGCGCCTATGCGTGGCTGCCGGCAGGCACCGACGAGTTCGCGTGGACATGGGGTTTCTTCCTGGAAGATCTGCCCAACGGACGCACCCGCCTTCTCACTCGCACGAACGCGTTTGCGAAGATCAGCGAGAAGGGAAAACTGAAGGCGCTCATCGTGGCGGGCCTGATGTGGGGCTGGTCGTCCAACGTGATGCTGACCCGGATGCTTGAGGGCATCAAGTACACCGCCGAAGGTCGGCCCTTCCTCAAGCTTTAGCTTTCACTCGCCGTCCAACACACCCACGTCGCCACAATCATCAAGGAGCCACCATGAAAACTGCCCGAAAGTCCGACATTCCGGTCACGTTCTGGGTCGTCACCGCCGCCGGCGTGGCAGCGGCGCTACTGTCGCCGAGGATATTCGATTCCATTTGGAGCACGCATAAGTAAGTCATCCGTCCGCTGGATCCGGCTCACACCCGACTCTGCCGACTGCGGACGCCGGCACCGGAGCCTGATCCAGCAGACCTGATTGTGCGAGCGCATCCAGTACCCGCGCTCGAAATGTTTTGAGCTGTCAGGTGCTCGTCCGGCTTGGCCATCGTCACACGATCGCCAGCCAGCGGGCCCCACCCGCCCCGGCGCGCGTAATCGCGCCCGCCACGGATGATCACCGCAGGATACCGGCGAATCGGCGTACCGGCGGGCCGGTAAGCTGCGCTGGTGGCCCGACGCATGCATAATTTCAACACCTCGCGTGATCTACATCGCGCCGCAGATGGAGCTTTTGTTGTCGGGTCCGTGGTTTTCGGGACGATCGTGACTGCGCTACTGGCCGCGAGCGAGATCTTGGTCGGCATCCCGGCACTCTTGATCGGTGCCGCGTCGGTTGTGCTGATTCCCACCGCACGCCATCTTTCGGGAAGGGTCTTCGTCAACAGCGTCCTGCTGTGCGCTGCAACCTATCTCGTTTGGATGATCCCTGCGCCGGCGATCGGGATCACCCGCGGCGGGCTGCTGCTCAGCCTGCTGGTGGGCGGTGTCTGTGGCACGCTCGCGGCAAGCCACCGTGGTCTGCTACGCGGTCGCATTCGTCCGGCTGTCGCCGCTACCGACATCGCGATGGCGGTGCTCGCGACCCTCACCTCGATCACGTCACTGACCTATTGGTTCAAGGCTCGGACGCCGGAGTTGGCCTACGGACTGCTTTCCGCAACGTGGGACAACTCCTCGCACTACTCCATGGTCGTCGCCATGCACCGGCATCAGAACATCATCTTCAACCTGGGGCCAGCCGCAGACCAGACGCCGCGGTCCTTCGCCAGCTACCCTGCCGGTTATCACAGTGTGGCGGCCTCGATCATGGACGTCCTCACCGGATCTCCGGTCACCGATCCCGGATTGCTGCCGGTCGCATTCGTGATGACGGTAGGCATCGTGCTGGCGGCCGGATACTTCATCGTCGCCGCCGGCATCGCCGGCCTACCGATCGTCCGCCGCGCAGGCGCTTGGGGATATTTCGCGATCAGCGCCGGCCTGGGCGTCCTCGGTTTCGGCCCGGGCATCATCGCGCCCGGGGACGGCCACTACAACTTCAGCTTTGCCGTCGTCATGGTGCTCGCTGCCGGTCTCGCGGCGACCGGGCTGCGCCGAGTGTTCAGCATGCTTCAAGCCTGTACCATTCTGGCGGCGATTCTCTGTGCCGGGGGTGCCTGGCTTCCGATGGGTGTGCTCGCCGCGGGGCTCTCGCTTGTCGGAGTGTTCCCCTGGCGCCGCAGCAGATGGATCGGGACTGCCGTCGAACGGATCGTGGTCATCTCGACCGCCCTGATCGTGCTGATCGTCACCCTGATCACGATTTCCTGGCAATACGAAGGCGGGACGACGGTCGGCTATCTCGCCACGGTTGGCGGCGGGCTGACTGCAGTGAGCGCCGTGTTACCTCCCCTGACCGCGGCACTGCTCGCCATGCTGGGCCTTGTCGTCCGGACCCCGGCTGGCCAGATCTGCAAACGGCCGAGCGTCCGCCGGGCGAGCTTGACCAGTGCGTTGCTGGCGGTGCTCATCGTGGCTTACTTCGTGATCGAATCGGTCGTTGTCACGCAAGCCGGCCAGTCGCGGCCCAGCTACTACCCGCAGAAGGCGCTCAACGGCATCACGATCGTCGGCATGGTGATTGGGTCGGTGATGATAGCCATCGTCGCCGCCGACCGGGTGCCGTTACCCGGTGCGCGAGCCGTGACCCGGCGAGCAGTCGCGGCGACGATGTGTGTGATCGGTATCGTTCCGCTGGCGATGTCGCACACCATGACGTTCTCCCAGGAGGGCCTCGGGGATATTCCGGGCCGGGTCTTCGGAGCCATCGCTCCGCGTCCCGACCTAGCCGCGGCCTGCCAGGCGTCGCTGGAGGTGCCCGACCAGCAGGTCGCGATCATCGTTACCGGACGCGAAACCGACACTTTGATCTGCGCGGTCGACAGAGGAACCTCATCGTGGGGCACCTCCGATATCAATCAGGCGACAAAGACACTCACCGGCGACCCGCTGGTTCAGGCGGCGCGGCCGTGGCTCGACGACGGCAGTGCCGTACTGGTCGTTGCCCCCGAATCGCTCGACGAATACCGGCAGCTCCTGGGCGCGGGATCCGACGACAAGGTCATCGCCTGGCAGGATCCGGGCACGCATGGAGCGGTGGTCCAGCACAATCGGTAGGCCCTGAACAAAGGCCGCCGAAGCGACCGGCTCTAATCCCTTGACAACTGCGAAAACCGAACTATGGTCACTAAAAACCCGCCAGCCAACAACGAAGAGGGGAAGCGGTCGCCATGGGAAGTAAATCGACCTCACACGATCAGAAAAAGGCTCCGCAGAAAAGCATCAAGGAAAAGCGGGCTGAGAAGCGCGCCAAGCAGGGCCCAAACAATTAAACCGTTGACCTCAGGGGGTCTGCTCGCTTACCACGAGCAGACCCCCTGAGCATGCCACCGATGAATTCGCCGTACACTTCCACGTCGCCGCCGCCGATGCTCGGTGGGTTGCACAACCATTTCAGCCGAACAGTCCGGCCTTCTTCCATCCGCACTGTGACAGGTAGCTACGTACCGCGTCCTTGACGAGCCCGGTGTCCAGCGACGACCTGACGACACCCATGCTGCCGTCCCTCTTATCCTGCCCGATTCCGAAACTCACCGACTTCTGCGTGCTATGCCCCTTGAACGAAGATGCGCTAGTCCCGAAGCCGATCTTTCCCCCGTTCATGCTCACGTTCGTGGTACGCGAGGCTGAGGTGTCCGACTCCTTCCACTTCCCGTTGTCTTTGAGCGTGACGGTGAATGTAAAGTCGCGTTGCTCGTCACTGACGCTGCCCGGTCCGAAGAACCGGGCGTCCATCCACTTCCACCGCGCGACGATCGAATCTCCAGCGACCGCGACCTCCCACGGTTTGTCCTCACCGTTGAGTGCTGCCGGGGCTCCTGCCAGGACCTGCTGCTTGTCAAGTGCCATTTCTCGTCCCTTCCCGATCTGATCGTGTTCCGGTCAGCATAAGCGACACATGGCCCAGGTGGGTCCGTGCGCAATGGCAACGAAGGATCTGCTCGGCCATGATCCTGAGCTCGACGCGATCGTCCTCTCCATCGGACAAGCAGCGTGGTGATGGCCTCCATATCGAAGTTGTTCGCCGATCCGGCAATGAGCAACGAGGGTACCGGCGAGAATCGGCAGGAATCCGGCTAGGTGAGTTCTACGATCTGATCGGCGACGTCATGCGCCCAGCGCATGTCATGAGTGGTGGCCAGCACCGCTCCCCCAAGGTCACGATGGACCTGCACGATGTGCTGCAGCCGTTTCATTCCTTCGGCGTCCCGGCCCAGCGTCGGCTCATCCAGCAGCAACACAGCCGGACGCAACAGCAGCGCGGTGGCGATCACCAGGTCTTTGCGGCGGTCCGGCGTCAAATCATAGGGATGTGAGTCTGCTTGCTCGCTCAGACCGGAGATGTCGAGTATCGCGGCCACCCGATGTGCGCGTGCGGCACGTAACTCACTCCGCGCCTGCATGCGGGCTCGGCCGAGAAAGCCAAGCCCCCTCCTCCGGGCCCCACCCGGGCACGAGGGTAAATGCGCAGGATCTGGGTTCGGGCGTCGTCCTGCACGTCTGACACCCGGAGGAGATGTCTCACCGAGCTCATCATCGGTCTCGCCGGGCAAGAAAGACCTGCTGCGCCGCCGTTGCCGCAATGGAACGGCCTTCTCCAGCTCTGCGCGCACCGTCGGGGCCGACAGCTGCGCGCCGGGATCTTGCCCAACCCACGCCAGGTGGTCGGCGCGTTCATAGGCCGGACGACCGGTGAGCGCGATCTCGCTGCCGGCGTCACCCACCACGATCTGCCCGTCCACTCTCGCCTCGTCCTCCAAAAGCCCGGCCAGCGCCCGCAGCAGAGTCGATTTTCCGGATCCGTTGGGCCCGACGACTACAACGGCCTCGCCCGCAGAAACCTTGAGATTCAGATCACCGAGAATCTGCCTACTGCCCCGTCGGACGCCGAGTCCGCGCGCCCTGAGCAGAATCTGGCCCTCGCTTGGGGTCGGTGCGTGAGAGGTCGCGGTGGCGCCGAGGGCGTCCCACACGCCATACGAAGCCAGCAGACCGGCATCAATTGATTGCGCAGCTGGGCCACGGCCGGATCCCTCCGTGCCGCTTTTGAGTGGGTCAGCAGCTGCACATGCATGCCGATCGTATTCGGCAACGATTCGGCCGCCGCGCATGAACAGCACCCGGTCGGCTGCGGCACTCAGCTCATCGTGCTGATGCCCGGCCAGCAGCACTGCCCCACCACCCGCGCGGTACCTGGCCAGAGCATGCAACAGCCGCTCGCGGGCAACCCGGTCCAGCGACAACGACGGCTGATCCAGCACGAGCGCGGCCGGATCCAGCGTCATCAGTGAGGCGAGCGCGACCAGTTGCCGTTCGCCACCTGACAGGGTGTCGAGCCGCCTGTGCGCGAGATGCACGATTCCCAGGGCATCCATCGCCCGATCGGCTGCCGGATCGGCAATGTGCGGCGCATCTCCTCGGAGCCTACGTGGCAGCCGCACCTCATCGACCGCAAAGCTGGTCATTCCGGTCAATTGCGCCTCGGGATCGTCGCCGAGCATGGCAGCCTGCCCAGTGATGTGGCGTTCGCCATCGGCCGATCCGAGTTCGTCCAGCAGGCCGGTGACGAGGCGGCACAGTGTCGAGGTACCGGCACCCTGGGGGCCCAGCACCGCGACCATGTCTCCCGGACGCGCCCGCAATTCAATCTCATCAAGAGCGCTCGTGTTGCCGCTGCCCCAATACCGGAAGCTCACGCCCTCCAGCTCGATCGCTGCCATCTCAACCACGTAACCACCCCAACAGCTCGGACGCGGTCGGCAACGCGAGAACTCCGGAAAGCGAAGCAACGACCAGGGCGAGGACGCACAGTGGTGCCGCCCGGCGAAGCGTCCGTTGGCCGGGGCCATCGTTGTGGTCCTGCAGCGGCGATGGCCTACGCCTGGTGTCGAATCCACGCTGAATCAGGGTCTGGTGCCGCTGATCGAATTGGATCAAGGACGAGGTGACCAGTCCGGCGGCGATCCGCGGGGTGAGCGCGACCCTGGTGCGCCACCGGGACGTATTCCACCCGCGCGCGGCCCGGGCGTCCACCGTCTGCCGGGTCTGATTCTGCAGCACCGGCACCAGGCTCATGGCGGCGGCACATACATACGCGAGACTCACCGGCGCGTGAAGCCGGATCAGCCCGTCGAACATTCGCGCAGCGTCCGAACCGAAGGCGAACAAAGCGCACACGGCGATCATCGCGGCCACCCGCAGCCACAATTGCAGCGCCACGCTGAGCCCTTCGACGGTCACCGCGGCGGGACCTGCTTGCCAGAGGATCTCGGCATCGCGCCCCGGATAGAACAGGCCTTGAATGATGCCGACCATGACGAGCATCGGGCCGGCGAGCGCGATCAACGTCATCAGCCAGCGGTTGAATTGGATACGTCGCGACCGGGCGGCGGCCACCGCTGCACACAGGAGTATCGCGGCCGGAACCAGAGGTGATCCGATACCATAGATGAGCACGAGACCGCATCCGAGGAGGACGAGCTCGGTCGCGGGATGAAGACTCCCGCTGTCGCCTGGACGACCTGTCTGACCTTGATGTTCGTCACCGATGCCAGGTTCTCTGGAATTCACGGCCACGCTCAGCGCGCGCCTGACAGCGAATGCCAGGCGAAGGCGTAGCGGCCGACGATGCGTTTGGGCAGGCTGCGCAGCACGAAGAAGGCCAGCAAGAAGATCAGTGCCTTGTCGATCGTGTCGGAGAACAGACTCTGAGCAGTGGTCGCCTGGAGCATCTCAAGCCCGGCGGCCTGCAGCGTGGCGACGACCGTGCCGGTGCCCACGCCCAGTCCGCCACCATAAACGAATGCGGCAACCGGAGCGCCGACCGCACCCGCGGGGACGCCGACCACAAGGCCTGCGATCAGCGCCGTCCAGAACCTCCGGAAAGCTCCGAGGCGGGCGGCCCATCCGGCGGCGGCTCCGACGAATGCGCCGCCGGCGGTGAAGACGATGACCGTTGGGTTGATGGTGACTCCCCAGATCACGTTGCTCAGCACGCCGGTCAGCGCGCCGGCCGCGGGGCCCGCGAGCACGCCGACGATCACCGTGCCGAGGGAGTCGAGATAGAGCGGGATGGGGGTCAGCGTGCCGATGATCTGGCCGATGACGATGTTCAGCGCGATGGCCACCGGCATCAGCGCGAAGATGCTGCGCGGTATCAGTGGCAGCGTGCCGGCTGCGATCAATACGGCGCCGGCGAGGTAGCCGGCCATCACCCACAAGGTGGTGGTCCCGAGATCTTGTCCCAGCGTGGCCGGCTGGGTCTTGAGCACCATCACATAGGTGACGATGATCACCGCGGCGCCTGCGGCCGCGAGAAGCAGCGCCGTTACGGGGGTGGAGGTAGCAGGGTTTCGGTTCGGGTTTTGTGCGGGACTCACCGTGGCGGTGGGCCCCTGCCCAGACCCGCTATCCGGAGCGGTCATTGGTTGGTCCTTCCTATCATTCAGCCGGTTGATGTCCACGTGCCATGCGGCTTATCCCTCAACCGGTCATTTTCGAGAGTAGAGCACCCGTCGTCCTCGCTTGATCGTGCAGCGCCGAAACCGGTCGCCCGCGAAGTTTCAAGGCTGTGTTGGTCCCCCTGGCCCCTTCTGCAATGCCTCGGTGAGGTTATCGAGAAAACTCTCGGCGTCGATCCGACGGATGATCTCCGCATTCGCCGGACGATTCCATCTGCCGAGCCAGTCGGCCACGGTTTCACCGCGGGTGAGCGTACCAGTCAATTCGATGTCGACCGCAGCCTGCGTGGTTTCGGCCCACGGTACGGGCGTCGTGTCTCCCCTAGCCATGACTTCTCGCCTATCCGGCTCGACGGCGCGAATGGATTCGTCGCTGACTCGTAGTTCATCAGTCGCGATTGTCGTGAATGGATCACGGTCGTTGCCTGCTCGGCCCACTTTGCCGGTCGTCTCCGCTTGCCTGGCCCACTCGATCGCCGCCGCCAGCACGTACGGGTCGTGGATGTGCGCGAGGTAACCGTGGCCGTCCCATTCGTGAAACTCGAAGTAGAAGCGCAACGCGGCGGCCAATTGGTCGAGCCATGTGCTCCACTGCGGCGTCCGATTGGGCGAGAGGTCTCCCCTGCTACGGATCTTTGCCAACCGCTCCGGGGTCATCACCACTGCCTCGGTGGCTTCGATCGGCGCCATGACCGGCGCATATGGTGCGTCCCCGGCGATATACGCCTGACCGAACGCGGCGATCACGCGGGAGGCGGCTTCGGGGTCCCAGGTGACGTTCCACTCGGTGGTGGGACGAGTGTTGCCACGGTAATTGAACGCGCCGCCCATGATGAACAGCCGCCTGATCAGCTGCGGCAATCGGGGCTCGAGGTCGAGAGCAAGCGCGAGGTTGGTCGCGGGTCCGACGAGGACGCCGATCAGCTCGCCCGGATGAGCCCTGGCAGCTGCGGCCCAGGCGTGAGCCGCGTCCGTATCGCTCGGGGGAAGCCCTTCGAGAGGAAGCCGCGCGTATCCGGCACCGGTTTCGCCGTGGGTTTCCAAGGCGTAGTCGGCGTCCTGGGCGAGCGGACGATCCGCGCCGGGATGGACGCAGATGTCTGTTCGTCCAGCCAACTGCAGCCAGCCAAGAGCATTGCGAGTGGTCTGCTCCACCGGAGCGTTGCCACCGCTCGCCGCGATTCCCGCGATGTCGACATCATCTTGACACAGCAGATATCCCAACGCGATCGCATCGTCGATGCCCGGATCACAGTCGAGAAAGAGCGGAATCCGAGGCTGTGGCATCCCACAATTGTGTCACGACGGTGCGGGCCGAGAAGCGATGAGCCGGAGCGCGCTTCGCCCAGATCCTCGAAGCACTCATCGTCCCCGCCAAGGATCACTTGCCGCCGAGCAACATTCCCATTGCTGGGCCGAGGCCTGAGTCAGTTCTCCACGGGCAGCTGGCCGTGGTCCCAGCGCTGCCACGCGGTGGGAACCGACGGCATCGCGAGAAGGATGAGCACAACCAGGATGCCGACGTAAGGAATGAAGCTGATGAAGTACATCGCTCCCGACTTGTCCGTGTCGTGAAAACGTCGCCAGGTGAGCGCGAAGCTCGGCACGATGACCGCCACGCCCATCACGCAGCCGAGAATGAAGAGGAGCACAAAGCCGGCTCCGAGACCGGCGCTCGTGGAGCCGTATCCGTAGGGATCATAACCAGTCACCAGAGACGCGAATCCTCCGAACACCACGAAGAGGAAGACCCATAGCAGGTAGACCAACGCGAAGAACAGCTGTACCCACCAGTACTCCGAGCGGGAGGCCCGGCCGCTGAACACCGCGTAGTTCTTGAAGAACAGTTTGACCGCCTCGACGGGGCCGACCGAGGGACGCGGGCGCCCGGCGCCGGGGCTGGCGAACGAACCGTACGGGTTTGGCCCATAAGGATTCTCGCTGAAGCTGTCCTGATACGGCCCCGGCTGGGCGTAAGGGACCTGCGGCAGATATGGAGTCTGCTGTTGGTACGGGTCGGGCTGCTGGTACGGATGGGGCTGCTGCCCGTACGGCACCGGTGCCGCGGGCGGCTGGTCATACCGCGGCTGCTGAGCGTCCCACGGCGTCTGTTGGGATTGCCAGGACGATTGCTGCGGGTACGACGGCTGCTGCGAATATGGCTCGAAGCCTCGCGGTCCCGGATAGGACTCCCCCGTAGGCCACTGACCCCACTGCTGTCCATTGCCACGAGATTCCGGATCGGAAGAACTCGGCGACTGATCTGACATGCTCATTCCTTAAGCTTTCGGTCACGAAGCTGAGGCGGCGGCTGCGTAGCGTCCGGAACGAGCGGCCCGCTCGCGAGCCTTGGCAGCCTCTTCCTCACGGTTCTTCGGCGGCGCAGTGGTGACCAATTCGTCCAGCAGATGCTGAGTGGCGTGGGCGACGGCATCGACAGCATGGTCGAAGGCGTCCTGGTTTGCTTTGGACGGCTTGGTCGTGCCGGCGATCTTACGGACGTACTGCAGCGCGGCCGCACGCACCTCGTCCGAGGTCGCCGGAGGCTCGAAGTTATGCAGAGTATGGATGTTTCGGCACATGGCCCGACCCTACGTTTTTATCGGCTCACGGCAAAGCGTTTTGACGGCTTCCAGAGAACGATGTGATGCCGGAGCGGCCCCTATGCCGGTCGAAGCCGCCAATCTCGTTGGGCACCGGCCATAGCCTTGACATACAGATCCATGACGGCGCAATGCATCAAAGGAGAGCAGCAAGATGAGACCACTTCGATACTCCATCAACGTCACGCTCGACGGCTGCTGCCACCACGAGGCAGGACTTCCTCCGGACGAGGAGTCGATGCACTACTGGACCACCGAGATGGCACGATCCGATGCCCAGCTGTTCGGGCGCGTCACCTACGAGATGATGGAGTCGGCGTGGCGGTTGCCGGCCACGGGCGTGTGGCCGGACTGGATGGAGGAATGGGAGATCCCCTTCGCCGAAGCGATGGACAGCGCGAAGAAGTACGTCGTATCGAACACGCTGACCGAGGTCGACTGGAACGCCGAGTTGATACGCGGTGACTTGGAGCAAGCGGTTCGCCAGCTCAAACAGCAGCCCGGCAAGGGCCTGTCGGTAGGCGGAGTCACGCTCCCGTTGGCATTGGCAGACCTGGGACTGATCGACGAATATGAGTTCATCGTGCAACCGGTCATCGCCGGGTACGGGCCGACCCTGCTAGCCGGTTTGCGCGAACGCATCCAGCTCGAGCTCGTGAATCGCCAGGAGTTCGGATCCGGCGCGGTCGCGCTCCGATTCCGGCCTGCGTGGGTTCCAGAAAGAAGCGTGGACGAAGCAGTCCAACGATTGCACGCGCTTCGTGGCATCGGCCCGAGCTATGAGCAGATCATGGACGACATGTACGACGAAAGAGGCCTTCCACGATGATTACTGGCATGTACACCGATGTCCGGCAAGCACACACCCGCGGTTAATCTCCATGGAACACGACTACCTCTCCCCGCACTTCGGCAGTGCCGCGCTGCTGTTGATCGATGTGCAGCACGATTTCATCGATGGCGCCATGCCGGTGCCGGGCACCGCGGAGGTGCTCCCCCGGCTCGCTGAGCTGACGGCGGCGTTTCGGGCAGCACATCGCCCGATCGTCCATGTCATCCGTCTCTATCGGCCCGGCGGCTCGGACACCGATGCCGTGCGCAGGGCCACTGTCGAAGCCGGCGCAACGACGCGGTTTCGGCGTCGACGCCAGACCGGCTCGCAGACCTCGAACTGATCGGCGTCCGCCTGCTGGATACCGGCGCAATCTCCGCCACCCTCTCTGACGCGTGAAGAACTCAGGGTCACAGGCGTGACTTCTTCGGACGCCACGGCCCGACGTCACGGATACGATCAGGCCGCCCGCTGCGAACTTCCCCGCCGGCCGGACTGCCGGGAGAAGGCGATGACGCCCTGCGATGGCTGGGTTCCCTGCTGCGTCCGGCCTCGTCCGCTTCGGCTGGTTCCGGCTTGGCCGGTTGTGCCCCGGTTGCGTCCAGGACGACTCTGCGCGCTTCGCCCGATCTGACGTTGGCGCGAAGAATCGGCTCGGCGCGGCTTCGCTGCCTTGGACGCCACCGCTCTTGATGCCGTCGCTCTCGGGGCAGCCGAGCTTTGCGGCACGCGTCGGGAGGCCGCAGCAGGCGCCAATTCGGGTGCGATGGCTTCGGCGGCCGGGCCGCGCAGCTCGGCCAGCATCGGATCTCCCGGATGCACCGGTTTCGGCGTCGCGGAGATATGGGCGGCACGGGCCAGCGCTTGGAAATCTCGGCGTTGTTCGGGCAGCACGAGGGTGATCACTTCGCCGCTGTGACCGGCCCGGGCGGTTCGTCCGGAACGGTGCAGATACGACTTGTGTTCGGCCGGCGGATCGACGTGCACCACCAGTTCGATGTTGTCTATGTGGATGCCCCGGGCAGCGATGTCGGTGGCCACCATCACGCGCACCTCGCCACTGGCGAACGCCTTCAAACCTCGCTCACGGGCGTTCTGCGAGAGGTTGCCGTGCAGCTCGACGGCCGGTATCCCGGCGGCGGTGAGCTCGCGGGCCAGTCGGCGGGCCTGATGCTTGGTGCGGGTGAACAGCAGACGCTTGCCCGCGCCGGCCGCAAGTTCACGGATGATCTGCCGTTTCTCACCGGCATCGGCGACCAGCAGTGCATAGTGGCTCATCTCGCTGACCGGTGAGGATGCCGAATCGACGCTGTGGGTCAGTGGCCGGTGCAGAAAACGCTTGACGAGCTTGTCGATACCGCCGTCGAGGGTCGCCGAGAAGAGCATCCGCTGGCCGTCGGCGGGAGTCGCCGCCAGGATGCGGGTGACGCTCGGCAGAAATCCGAGATCGGCCATGTGATCGGCCTCATCGAGCACCGTGACCGCAACATCATCCAACCGCAGTTCGCCTTCTGACTTCAGGTCTTCCAGACGGCCCGGCGTGGCCACGACAATGTCGGCGCCTCGCCGCAGCTGCCGTACCTGCGGAGCCTTACTGACGCCTCCGACCACGGTCATCACGCGCAGCTTGGCTGCGTCCGCGAGCGGCTGAATGGTGGCGACGATCTGGCTGGCCAACTCACGTGTCGGAGCGAGCACTAGTCCGCGCGGTGCTCCGGGCGAGCTGTGCCGGGTGATCCGGTTGCCGGACGAGGTCAGCCCTGCCAGCCGGGAGACCAACGGAATCGAGAACGCCAGGGTCTTCCCCGAACCGGTTCGGCCGCGTCCGAGAACGTCACGGCCGCCCAATGTGTCCGGCAATGTGGCGGTCTGTATCGGGAAAGGGGTGCTGGCGCCCTGCTGCTTGAGGGGGTCGATCAGCTTTGCATCCACACCCAGGGCCGCGAAGGACTCAGGTGCGCAATCAGATTGAGACAAAAAGAACTGCTTCCAAGAAACGATGAATCACCACGGTCCAAGTCGGCTCGCGTCTTCGCCGGTCAGGCCGGCGGCGCGGTGCACGAAAGTGGTGCGATGCCGGACGCGATGTCCGCGTCCTGGTATCCAGTGTGTCATGCTGGCGAAGCCCGAGCACAATCGAGCTTGCCCGAATTGCCGAAGACAAGGAAGGTAGCTAGAGCAAAACGGCGAGCACAAACGATTGACCAGCCAGCATGAACACTCGCAGAGGCGAGGGAGATGGACGCTTGCGTCCATCTCTGAGCGGATCGAGTTTGTTGAGAACGCAGCGGGAAACAGAACGCACTCGTGCGCCCGATCCAGGAAGCCACACGCAGCGACGATTCTTGGAGCTCCGAGCACGAGTATCCCACTGGTCGCTCTGCTTGATGCCAGAGATAGGGTGAACCTGCATTCAGGTCTGTCCTGGAACATCGGCAGCGGATTCATTCACAACTGTCCCATGCGATGACAGGTCGGCTCATGTGAATCGCAGCCCGCAGGGTCGTCGAGCGTCCAAGACGCGGCCAATGCGCTCAGGCCGGGACGCACAGTAGGTGGGATGAGACATGCTTCAACTGTCGAATATTCGCAAGTCGTACACGACTGCCGATTTCACCCAGACAGCTCTTGATGATGTCTCTTTGACCCTGCGCGATAACGAATTCGTTGCCGTTCTCGGACCCTCGGGGTCGGGAAAGACGACGATGCTCAATATCATCGGCGGGCTGGATCATTACGATTCCGGCGATCTGGTCATCGACGGTATATCGACCAAGAAATACAAGGACCGAGACTGGGACACCTACCGCAATAACCGGGTCGGTTTCGTTTTTCAGAGCTATAACCTGATTCCCCATCAGACGATTTTGGCCAATGTCGAACTCGCCCTGACCCTTTCCGGGGTCTCGCCCGCCGAGCGCAAGGAGCGCGCGAAGCAGGCGCTCGTCGAGGTCGGCCTGGGTGACCACATCAACAAGAAGCCGAGCCAGCTGTCCGGTGGCCAGATGCAGCGCGTAGCCATCGCTCGCGCCCTCATCAACGATCCCGAGATCGTACTCGCCGACGAGCCGACCGGAGCGCTCGACTCCAAGACCAGCGTCCAGATCATGGATCTTCTGACCACGATCGCGGATGACCGGCTGGTCGTCATGGTCACCCACAATCCCGAGCTCGCCGACCAATACGCCAATCGCGTCGTCAACCTTCGTGACGGCGCCGTCGTCGATGACTCGAACCCGTTCAACCCGTCCGAAGAAGACATGCACCTCAGCGCGAAACAACCGCGCCGTACATCTATGTCTTTCTTGACGGCCATCGCTTTGTCGTTCAACAATTTGATGACCAAAAAAGGCCGGACGCTGATGACCTCGTTCGCGGGAAGCATCGGCATCATCGGCATCGCCGCGATTCTCGCACTGGCAACGGGCGTCAACGATTACATCCGCAGTATTGAGGAAGACACCCTGTCGGTCTATCCGCTCTCGATTCAAAGCCAGGGCATGGATATGACCGCCATGATGGCGATGTCTGCCAATATGGACGACAGTTCTGACGACCAGTCATCGAACGGCGAGGTTCGCGAAATCCCGGTGATCGCCGATTCCTTCGCAAGCATCGGATCGAACGATTTGGCGTCGTTGAAAGAATATCTCGACGACAACGGCGGAAATATCAATGACTACGTGAACTCGATTCAGTACTCGTACAACGTCACGCCACAGATTTTCAATCCGGATACCTCGCAAGATGTGCGGCAGGTGAATCCGGACAAGACGTTCTCCGACCTGGGGCTGGGCGCCGATGCGTCCGCCAACAGTTTGGTGTCGATGGGCATGAGCACCAATGTCTTCAACGAGATGATGGACGACACTTCGCTCATCGAACCGCAATACGACTTGATGGCCGGCCAGTGGCCGCAAAGCTACGATCAGGTGCTTCTGGTGCTCGGTGACGACGGCGCCATCAACGACTTCACCCTCTACGGCATGGGCCTGAAGGACTCTGCCGAGATGGACAAGATGGTCGAGCAGATGATCAATAACGAAGAGATCACTCCTCCCGAACCTGACAACAGGGATTACAGCTATGACGACCTCATGGCCGCGCAATTCAAGTTGGTAAACGCCGCGAATTACTTCACCTATGACCAGACCTACAACGTCTGGACGGATAAGAGCGGCGATACCGATTTTCTGCGGGGACTGGTGAATGATGGTGAGGATCTGCATGTTTCGGGCATCGTTCAGCCCAAGGCCGGCACCACGGCCAATGCTCTTACTCCCGGCCTCTACTACACCTCGGATCTGACCAGGCATCTGATCAATGACGCCGCAAAGACCGAGATCGTCCAAAAGCAGATCGCGGATCCGGCACTGAATATCTTCTCCGGACGCACCTTCGCCGATGAGCTGGCCAATCCGGAAACCGACTTCGATATGAGTTCGCTCGTCACGGTAGACGAGAACGCGCTGGCTGCGGCCTTCACCTTCGACGAGTCGAAGCTCACCATGGACCTGTCGGGTTTGAGCCTGGATCTGTCGGGGCTGAATCTGGATACCTCGGGGCTGAATATCGATCTATCGAATATGCAGATCGATGCGTCCCAGATACCTCCGCTCGATGTGGAGACGATCGTCAGTCAAATGGATTTTGATTTGAGCGACGAACAATTGGCCACGGTGGCCCCAAAAATGGAGGCCTTGGTCGACGGTCTCGGCGAATATTGTGTAGAGACGGAGGGTTGCACCCCTGTTCCGCCAACCAACATACCGGCAACTGATATCTCGCAGCATTTCCAGGATTTTCTTGCCACGCCGACCGGTACAGACCTCGCGCACGATCTCGGCGAGGCCCTCAACCTCGACGACTACGCAACTCAACTCGAATCCATCATGTCGAGCTACATGCAAAACACCATGACCCAGATCATGGGCCAGGTCGGCGAGCAGCTGGGTGGCGAATTGCAGGCCCAAATGGCGAGCGTCATGCAGGATCAGATCGGGCCGGCGATCGAGGCCCAGGTCGGCATGGCGATGCAGCAGGCCATGAGTCAGCTCGCAGCCAATATGTCCGATGCGATGAGCGTCGATCAGGACGCATTCACGAATGCGTTTCAGTTCAATCTCGATCAGGACGAGCTGACTCAGCTCATGACATCGATGATGTCGACGAGTCAGAACTCCTATGACGGAAACCTGCAGAAGCTCGGATACGCCGACTTCGGCAAGCCCGCGGGCATCGACATCTATCCGATCGACTTCGAGAACAAGGCCCATGTGCTCGACGTGTTGGACGATTACAACCAGCAGATGACCGACAGCGGCCAGGACGAAAAAGTCATCACCTACACCGACATCGTCGGAACCTTGATGAGTTCGGTCACCGACATCGTCAATGTGGTCACCTGGGTGCTGATCGCATTCGTGGCGATCTCGCTCGTCGTGTCGTCCATCATGATCGGCGTCATCACCTACATCTCGGTGCTGGAACGCAACAAGGAGATCGGCATCCTGAGATCGATCGGCGCCAGCAAACGTGACATCCGCTGGGTCTTCAATGCGGAGACCCTGATCGTCGGGTTCGTGGCCGGCGCTATCGGCATCGGGGTCACAGTGCTGCTGACGATCCCGGTGAACCTGATCGTCGAATCGAAATTCGGCATCGCCAACGTCGCCCAACTGCCTTGGCAGGCCGGCGTGATCCTGGTGGCCATCAGCATGTTTCTGACCTTCATCGCCGGTCTCATCCCCTCCTCGGCCGCCTCCCGAAAGGATCCGGTGGAGGCGCTGCGCAGCGAGTGATCAGGGGCCTGATAGCTCCCCGGCGCGCTCGGGATAGGCTGATTTCGCGTAAGCCGAGGAAGAAGGAACACCATGTCTGCAGCCGATGACAGCACGCCGATCACCAGCCTCGAATACCCTCCCGCCACGACCAAAGAGGATTTCGCCGCACATCTGCGGGCGGTACGGGAGAAGATCGCGGCCGCCGCCGAACGGGCCGGACGCGACCCCGGTGAGGTGCGGCTGTTGCCGGTCAGCAAGACCGTCCCCGAGGAGAGGATCCGCAACGCTGTCGCTGCGGGATGCCACCAGTTGGGCGAGAACAAGGTCCAGGAGGCCAAGCGCAAGTCCGAGAATCTGGCCGACCTCGATATCGCCTGGTCCGTCATCGGGCATTTGCAGACCAACAAGGCGAAAGACGTCGCAGTGTTTGCGTCCGAATTTCAGGCGCTCGACAGTCTGCATGTGGCCGAGGCGCTTGACCGCCGGTTGCAGGCCGCCGGACGCTCGCTCGACGTGCTCGTCCAGGTGAATACCTCCCACGAGGAGCAGAAATACGGGCTGGCTCCCTCAGATGTGCCCGCCTTCTTGAAGCAGCTCCCTGCTTTCGAGACGCTGCATGTCAAGGGGTTCATGACCCTCGCCTTGTTCACCGAGGACACAGGCAAGGTGCGGGCATGTTTCAAGGTGTTGCGCGGCCTGCGAGACCAGCTGCGGGACACCGATCCAGACTTGATCGGGCCGGGCGAGTTATCGATGGGCATGTCGGGTGACTACGAGGTCGCCATCGAAGAAGGCTCGACCTGTGTGCGCGTGGGCCAGGCGATCTTCGGAGCCCGCAATCTGCCCGACAGCTATTACTGGCCCGCCGATCGTCCTGCCGGAGAGGCATAATCCCTCACGGCGCGATTATTGGGTACGGTTTTGCAGACTATACGTGTAAAAGCGAACCCAATAACACGCCCACGCGCTCATTCTTGGATGAGGCACCTCGCGAGCGATGTAAGAAGCAGGCGCATCAATCACCCGCACGGGCTCGCCACCTTCGTCACGCCACGACCGATAGGATCATGCCACCTGCGAAAAGAAAGCACCCATGATCGACTTCCTGGCGTCCAACCCCCTCGTCACCATCATGGGGGTTCTGGCCCTCGGCGCCCTGTTCGGGCAGATCAAGTTCGGCCCGCTGCGATTCGGCGCGGCCGGGGCACTCTTCGTCGGTCTGATCGTCGGCATGCTCGATCCCAGGCTCAGCCAGGGCATGGATCTGGTCAAGGCACTCGGTGTCGTGCTGTTCTGCTACGCGGTCGGGCTTGCCGCCGGTTCGACCTTCATCACCGATCTGAAACGCCAGTGGGCGCTGATGGTCGCCGGCATCGTCGGGCTGGCCGCGATGGCAGGGGCCGGGATAGGTATCGGCCACCTCGCCGGGCTCAGTTCGTCCCATATCTCTGGCTTGTTCGCCGGCGTGCTCACCTCACCCGCCATTGACGCCGCGTTGAAAGCCACCGGCGGATCGGCGGACACCCTGGTCGGCTACGCGGTCGCCTACCCCACCGGCGTCATCGTCGCCATGATCATCGTTGCCCTGGTCGCAACCAAGCGCTGGCCGGGCAACCGTGACAACGTGTCGATGGCCGAAGCGGGCATCACCGCCACCAGCACCCATGTCACCCACGACACCGAGATCACCGATATCCCCGGCTGGCCCGACAAGATCCGGATGAGCTACCTGCGCAGGCACGGCCAGATGCGGTTGATGACCCGCTCCGACCCGCTCAACGAAGGCGACATCGTGCTGGTCGTCGGCATGCCCGACGATGTGAAGGCCGCCGTCGACTATCTCGGATACGCCAGTTCGGCCACCCTGACCGAGAACCGCCGAGACGTCGACTACCGCAGATTCGTGGTCTCCAACCCCGGGCTTTCCGGACGCACAGTTGGCGAGATCAACGTCCGCCACCATCTCGACGGCATCATCACCAGAGTGCGCCGCGGAGACCTCGACATGCTCGCCACCGACGGCCTGGTGATTCAGCCCGGCGACCGGGTGCTGTGCGTGGTGCCCAGAGGCCGCCTCGCGGACGCACAGGACTTCTTCGGTGACTCCGAGGCCCGCATCTCTCAGGTGGACGCCCTCACCCTGGGACTGGGGATCGCGCTGGGTCTGCTGGCCGGAGCGATCGCAATTCCGCTGCCGGGCGGCATCACCTTTCAGCTGGGCACCGCTGCCGGCCCGTTGATCGTCGGCATGGTACTGGGCGCCTTGCACCGCACCGGACCGTTCCGCTGGGATCTGCCGCACAACATCAATGCGCTGCTCCGTCAGGTCGGGCTGATGATCTTCCTGGCCTGTGTCGGGCTGGCCACCGGGCCGGCGTTTATCTCCCAGGCGTTCTCTATGACCGGGCTGAAGCTGGTGGTGCTGTCGGCGGTAAGCCTGACTCTGGGCGGCGTGATTCTGCTGGTCGGAGCCCGGTTGATCGGGCTTTCGGCGCAGCGCGCCATCGGTGGCTTCGCAGGTTTCGTCGGCCAGCCCGCGGTGCAGGGATATGCCAACTCACTGGTCAACGACGAGCGCATCGATTCGGCCTACGGCGCACTATTCGCCCTCGGAACCGTGGTGAAGATCCTGCTGGTGCAGGTGATCGCGCTGTCTTAGCCGGAATGCCGGACAGCCGATAGCCGTTGTGCTGGGCATGGCAACACGTATCGGCATTACAGGTTCAACCGGTCACATCGGCGGGCAGGTCGCCCGGGCTCTCGCAGCGAAGGGAGTGCCGCAAAGGCTGATCGTCCGCGACCCCGGACGCGCACCCCAGCTTCCGAACGCCGAGGTGGTTCGCGCTTCATACGACGACCGGGACGCGCTGCTTGCCGCCTTGGACGGGCTCGACCTGGTCTTCATGGTTTCCGCGTCCGAATCAGCCACCCGGCTGGACGACCACAAGACGTTCGTCCAAGCTGCAGCGGACGCAGGCGTCAAACACCTCGTCTACACCTCCTTTGCGGCGGCCGACCCGAACGCGACCTTCACCTTGGCTCGCGATCACTACGCCACCGAGCAGGCGATCAAGGGTTCGGGCATGGCCTTCACCTTGCTGCGTGACAACTTCTACGGCGACGCGGTACTCGATTTCGCCGACGATACCGGCACCATTGTCGGACCGGCCGCCGATGGACGCTGCGCCTTCGTGATGCGCAGCGATGTCGCCGAGGCGGCCGCGACCATCCTGCTGAATCCGGACGATCACCTCAACGCGACCTACACCCTCACCGGACCGGAGTCGCTGAACTTCGATGAGGCCGCCGCGGCGGCGAGCAAGGCGACCGGACGCCGGTTCCGCTTCGTCAACCAAACCGTCGATCAGGCCTACGAAACCCGACGCAGGGACTGGCCGGGCTACGCGGACTGGCAGTACGACGCCTGGGTGAGCACCTATACGGCGGTTGCGTCCGGCGTGTTCGACGAAGTCACCGACGATCTTCCCGCACTGCTGGGCAGGCCCGCGACCTCTCTGCAAGACGGCATTGCCGCCCTCGATGCGGCAGGGCACTGAGCTCAGATTCACCGGCGTCCACCCGTGGCATTCCTCGCGGAGTGGGCACATTCCTCACAGAGTGGGCCGGGCGCCTCACCGGAATCAACGATGCGCTTGGCCCTGGCTCGCGTGGCATTTCCCATCGGGTGGATCCGGGCTGGGCTTGTCCAGCCCGCCCGGACTGTGAGCCTGCCGGTCGCTGAAACCCGATGGCTATGCAGGTCTGACACAATAGCCAGGTGGCTATTCGCGTTTCTCAGCTGAGAGAAGACATTCGCAAGCGCGGTGTGGTGAACTCGATCCGCCAGCCGATCGCGTATGCGGTGGGCAATGCGGCCGCTCTCGCGTCCAGGGCAAGTGGACGCGGCAGCGGGGCGTCCATCAAGGGTGCGCTGATGATGCGCATCTACCCCGGTTACTTCCGTGAACTGCTCGCTGACAAGCGGATCGGCGTGGTCTCCGGCACCAACGGCAAGACCACCACCACTCACCTGCTGACGGCCGCGATGCGCGAGTCGATGTCCGATCCGCGTGATGTGGTGACCAATCCCGACGGCGCGAACCTGCGCGAAGGTGTGGTCTCCGCGCTGTCCACGCGTCCACACGCACCGATCGCCATCCTCGAGGTGGACGAACAAGTCGTGCCCGACGTGATCGAATACGGTCACCCCGAGACGCTGATCATGCTGAACTTCAGCCGCGACCAGCTCGACCGCCATCATGAAATCAACGCGCTGGGCAAGAAGTGGCGCACCGCCCTCACCGCGGCCGGCGAACAAGGTCCCACGGTGATCGCCAACGCCAAGGATCCGCTGGTCACATGGTCGGCAGAAGCCGCCCACAAGGTGATCTGGGTCGATATGGGCACCGGCTGGACCCAGGACGCCGCATTGTGCCCGCAATGCGGCACGATCTTGGAATACGACCCCGAGGGGCACTGGAATTGCCCCGGATGCCCGCTCGGCGAGCATCAGCCCGACTATCGCACCGAACCCAATCAGGTGATCACCGCCGACGGCGACTCCTGGCCTCTCGACCTGCAGGTGCCCGGCAGGTTCAATCAGGGCAACGCGGTATGCGCGCTGGCCGCGGCCGCCGAGATGGGAGTCTACGAACCGGTTGCGCTGCGCGGCATGCGGCAGGTGCAGGCACCGGCGGGACGTTTCGCGATCGGAACCTACGGCGACACCTTGGCCCGGCTGGTGCTGGCCAAGAATCCGGCCGGTTGGGCCGAATCGTTGCTGGTGATGGAATCCGATCCGGTGATTCTCGCGGTCGACTCTGCTATTGCCGACGGCACCGACGTTAGCTGGATGTGGGATGTCGAATACGAGAAGCTGCGCGGCAGAAGGGTTATCGCGACCGGGCCGAGGGCGATGGATCTGGCCGTCCGGCTGAGCTATGCCGAGGTCGAGCACGAGGTGATCCCCGACTTCGCCGAAGCGCTCAAGGGACCATTCACCGGCACCGTCGACGTGCTGAGCACCTATTCGGCGTTCTTACGGCTGTGTCATATGGGAGGGGTGGAGCTGAAATGACCCACAAGATCGTCGTCGTCTACCAGTCGCTGCTCGGCATCTACGGTGACCGCGGCAATGCGATGGTGCTCACCAAGAGGCTCACCTGGCGTGGTATCGATGCCGAACTGGTCATGGTGGAGCCGGGCGACCCGGTGCCTGCCGATGGCCTGATCTATCTGCTCGGCGGTGGCGAGGACTGGGCGCAGATCGCTGCGGTGAAGGCTCTCGAGGCCGACCAAGGGCTGCACAAGGGCCTGGACGCGGGTGGCCTGTTGTTCGCGGTGTGCGCCGGCTATCAGCTGTGCGGGCATTCGTTCACGGTCGGCGACAACGAGGAGGTTTTCCCGGGGCTGGGGCTGTTAGACGTGGAGACCCGCCGTGGCGATGTTCGTGCGGTCGGTGAGATTCTGACCAGGTGGACGAAGCCCGACGGCTCGTCCAGCTACCTCACCGGTTTCGAGAACCACGGTGGTTTCACCACGCTGGGTTCGGACGCCACACCGTTTGCGAAGGTCGAAGTGGGCATCGGCAACGGCACCGACGGCTTCGACGGAGCGACACAGGGCAATGTGGTCGCGACCTATCCGCACGGCCCGATTCTGCCGCGCAACCCCGAGCTGGCGGACTACCTGCTCGAGAGGGCCCTGGGGCAAGCCCTGGATCCGCTGCTCCGTGACGAGGTGAATGCCGAGCACAAGCAGTTGCGCGCCGAACGCCTGCACATCGTCCGGACGACCAAGAATCGCGCAGAGCAGACCCGTTGAGCTACGAGGCGGCCGGCATCAGAACCGTGGTCTCTTCGGAGCCGACCTCGTGGCTGCCTTCGGGATGCTCCTCGCGGGCCCGGGCGGCGCGCTCACGTAGCCGGCGCTGCGCGAGCAGACCCCACGGGCTGCGGATGCGCGGCCCGATCGGCCCGGCGGGCAGCGTGCGTCCGAGCTGGGATGAGCGCCAGGAGTCGCGGATGGCCGAGTAGGCGGCCAGGTCGATATCCGCGATGACCTGGTCGATGGCCGACAGCAGACTGCCGCCGCGCACCCACAGTTCGGATTGGGATGGATCGTCCAGCATGACCGATGACAGGTCGTTTCGGGCGATGCGGAGCTTTGCCAGTCTGGCAGTCAGCTCGGTCTCGGCCGCCACAACCCCGCCGGAGACCTCCGCCTCGATCAACGACTCGTAGGCCTCGATAGCCTCCCCCACGGCTCCGAGAACCACCGCGATCTGCAACCGGACGTCATCGCCGTAGCCATCGTCCGGCAGCGTGCCGGATCCGGCGGCCGGTCTCATGATCGCCAACGCCTGCCGAGTCGACAACGTGGTCCGTTCCAAGGTGTCGAGCCCACCACGCAGCAACGGCACGACATCGGCTTCGAACATCTGGCGGGTGTTCAGATGCTGCAGGTCGGCCGCGTCGTCCAACACCAAATCGGCCTGAGCCACCAAAGGCGTGATCGAGCGCACCGAGTCAAGCCACTGGTCGGCGGCCTGGGCGTCCATCGGGTTGATGGTCAGATAGCGGGCGGCATCGCGGTAGACCGAGCGCAGCCGCAATGCGACGCGCTGCAGATCGCGAGTCAGATCCGTGGTTTGCACCCGCCGCGGCAGCACCAGCGGCAGCGTGATCCCGACGAAAGTGCCGATCATGGTCGTCAGAAAACGCGTCTGTGCGGCCACCTCGAAACCGGAGGATCCGAGAATCAGCATGGCACTGATCGCTGCTTCTGCGCCGCCGTCGCCGAGCTGCAAGATACGTGCAATCAGCAGGGCTGCGAGGACGACCATCGCGAGCGACCACCAGTGCAGACCGACAAAGGTGGCGACGACCAAGGCGACCAGGATCCCTGACACCACGGCGCCCACGCGCACCAGACCGGCGCGAAAGGAGCCCCTCAACGATGCCTGCGTCACCAGCAATGCGGTCAGCGCCCCGGTCAAATCAACCGGCGGCGGCAAGAGCTTCACGGTGAGCAAATAGCCGAGAACCGTGGCCAGGGTCAGCCGGGCGACGTCTTTCACCGTGCCTGTCACCGAGCGTCGCCAAGCCGCCCGGGTGCTGGGCAGCCCGGGCCAGATCTTGCGCAATTTGCCGCGCACAAAGGCAATGGTCTCGTTGGTCATCGGCGTCGAGAGTAACAACCGATTCTTGGAAATCCCGATGAGCCTCGGCAACCCGATTGCCGCGTGAGGCACTGAGGACCCTTCGAAAGAATGATCGCTGCGTGTCGCCCTCATTCTTCGTCAAGCCCTAAGCTTCTTTCTATACGCCTCCCAAGGAAAGCACGATGACGATCAGCAAGGCCGATTCGGTTACTGTCGCCGATGTGGCGCGAGCAGCACATGTTTCGAAATCAACCGCGGCGCGAGTCCTGAGTGATCGCGGATCGGCGAGCCCAGCCGCCCGCAAAAAAGTTTTGGACGCAGCCGCGCGGCTCGGCTATTACCCCAATGCATTGGCCAGGGCAATGTCCGAAGGCCGGTCGAAGATGATCGGCGTGGTCATTCCCGATATCTCCATTCCGTTTTTCTCGGCCGTGGTCCGCGGACTCACCGATCGAATGCGTGCTGTCGGGCTCGAAGTCATCATTATCAATACCGACAACAACGCCACGGTCGAAGCCCATTCCTTGGAATTGCTGGCCACAAAACGAGTCGATGGATTGGTGCTTGCCCCGGTCATTCCCGAAGGCTCGGATATCGCACGGACGCTCGCCCAGCGCGGCCTGCCGATCGTACTGCTTGACCGCCGCGGGCCCGGCCTGGACGACCTTCCCCTGGTCGCTCTCGACCACGAGGATGCCGCCTATGCGGCTACCAAGCATCTCCTCGACCTCGGTCATAGGCGCATCGCTGTGGCAACCCAGGTGCCGGAGAATGCGACCCGGTTGCTGGACCCGCCCGATCCAGCTGCGCGTCCATCGGCATTGCGCTTGCGGGGCTATCTGTCGGCTTTGCAGGAGGCGGGCATCGCAGCCGACACGGATCTGGTCATCAACGCGCCCTATGACCATGTGGCGGCGGCTGACGCGGTCGCCGAGCGGCTCGCCGGCCTTGACGCGACTGCCTTGTTCGCCACAGACTCGGTGGTCACACATGGCAGCTACCAAGCGCTGCAACGCCTCAAGATCGTGATTCCCGATGAGCTGTCCTTCATCGGTTTCGACGATCAGGATTGGACGACGCTGGTGACCCCGCGGATCACCGTGTTGACCCAGCCCATGCATGACATGGGCCGGGCGGCCGCCGATCTGCTGAACCAACGGATCGCGAACCCCAATGAGGCTCAGCAAGATGTCTTGCTGCATGGAGAAGTGCTGACTCGCCAGAGCACGACAGCACTCGAGCGGTGACGAGAATCACCTGGTCAGCGGCCATTTTCCGGAAGCACCGGTTGAGATCCGGGTCCCGGCCATTGTGGACGATCGCCTGCGTCCCGCCACAGCGTTATCGGCTGCTCCGGGCTACGCAGCGACGGCTGTACCCATTCGGCGAGGATCGGCGCAGGAGCGCATGAGTCCGGTGGCCGGGTCGATGGTGATGCCGTCGAAGTTGCCCGTCATCGAATTCCAGGGACCGATGTCGTGGAACCACAACCGGTTCTTGCCTGCCCACTTGCGCACCTCATCAAGCACACCAGCGGCGTAGCCCGATTCCACGGTGGTCCCGGGCACCCAGCCGCGGGCCGGGTCATGTGGGCGGGCACCGAAGCGCGGTTCCGCGACCGTCTGCTCGATGCTCATGCCGAAGTCCATCAGGTTGACGAGATTTTGCAGCACGCATGCCACCAACGACACCGACGGCGACCCTGACACGATCACCGGCCTGCCGCCTCTCAGCACCATGGTGGGCGCCAGATAGATCGTCGCGCGCTCCCCCGGTTGCGGCATCACCCGCTGGAAGAATGATCCGCCACCGGCGAGCTGGAAGCCTTCGGCGTAGAGGCCGTTCACCCACGGCGAGGCCATATGCGAATGCGTCAGGGTTGCGACATTGTGCTGCGCATCGATAACGGAGATATGAATCGTCCCGGGGCTCGGCGGCGTATTCGAGATCGGATGCGCGAGAGTGTCGAGCAATTCGAAACGCTGGCGTCCATATTCTTTCGAAAGCAGGACATCGGTGATCCGCCTGCTTTCGCGGAATCGCCTCTCACGCGGAGGAGCGTAATAGACGGCATTATGGGCTGCTATCAAAGCGGACAATGTCTTCGGCGATTGGCTTGCCGGGCCGAGAGACGACAAATCGAGGTTCTCCAGAATATTCAGGGCTTCGACGATCTGCATTCCACCGTCATCGGGCGGCGCCGAACCGATAACCTCAAAGTCCCGATACGTGCCCTGCACGGGATCGGCCCATTCCGGACGATAGGCATCGAAATCGGCTTGAGTGATCACCCCACCGTCCGACTGGTTCTCCTTGCAGAAAGCCTGGGCGAAATCTCCGAGATAATAGTCCATTCCCTCGTCGCGCAGCCGCTCCAGCGTGCGCGCCACACGCTCTTGGACGAGAGGTTCGCCCGGTGAGATGAGCGACCCATCGCGGAAGAACATCTCGCGAGACTGTGGATTGCGTCCGAGATTCTCCCGGGCCGTGTACATCGACCCGAACAGGTAGGGCGAAACGATGAACCCTTCGCGGGCCACATCGATCGCCGTTGCCAGCAGGCGAGCGATCGGCACCGACCCGAAACGCTCCTGGGCCGCCACGAAGGCCGGCCACCAGCCGGGAACAGGAACTCCGCGCGCGCGAGAAAGGTCCGCACCACCGAAATCGGGAAGCTCCGCCAAGGGGGCGTTTACATTGCCGGACAGATAGGAGGCCTGGCCGCTCGCCGCCTCCCGGTACACCAACGAGATTCCGCCGGTGAGTGAGGTCATGTGTGGTTCGGTGACCAATTGAGTGGCGGCAACCGTGAGGATCGCGTCCAGGGCGTTGCCTCCCTCGCGGAGCACCGCTGCACCCGCATTCGCGGCAATCGGTTCGGAGCTGACGACCATTCCGCCGGTTCCGGTCACCACCTCCTTGAGACCGTAGCGTCCTGGCGTTGCGTACTCCGCCTTCATGACTGATCCTCTCCTTTCGTTCTCCGCTACTCCCGCATCCCGGCCCGCCCCGGCTGGGATTCAGACAGCCGCGCGGCGCCGCCGCTGGGTCACCGGATCCGGTACCGGGATGGCGCCGAGCAATGTCCTGGTGTACTCATTCTCCGGGTTGTGAATGACCTGGTCGGTCGGCCCGGTCTCGACGACGTGGCCGTCCTTCATCACCATGACGCGATCCGAGATGGTCGAGACCACATAGAGGTCGTGACTGATGAAGATGCAGGCGAAATGCTGCTCGGCCTGCAGCCTGGCCAGCAACTCCAAAACCCGTACCTGAACGGTGACGTCGAGGGCCGAGGTCGGTTCGTCCGCCAAGAGGATCTCCGGGCGATGCGAGATCGCCCGGGCGATGGCCACGCGTTGCCGCTGCCCACCGGAAAGCTCATGGCGCCGCCGGTCGATCCACGCCGGATCGAGGTCGACGTCTGTGAGCAACTCGGCCGCGCGTTTGCGAAGCTCGCGGGCGTCCTTCATCTTTCCGCTGCGCCACAGCGGCTCGGTCAGAATCCGCCACAACGGAAGGCTCGGGTCGAGCGAGGATGTCGGATCCTGGAAGACCATTCCCAGATGGGACAGCGCGTTTCGCCTGCTGCGTCCCTTGAGACCGATCATGTTCGCATCGGCGAGAGAGACCACACCAGCGGTCGTGGGCGTCAGCCCGAGAATCGACCGCGCGATCGTCGACTTGCCCGATCCCGATTCCCCGACGATGCCGAGAGTCTCACCGGGCCGCACGAAAAGATCCGCCTCCGCCACGGCCGCGTTCCGGACGCCGACAGTCTTGCGGCGACGCCGGCTGATCTTGTACTCGACGGTGAGGCCGGAGACTTCGAGTGCCGGCGCGGCAACCGAATCGATGACAGCGCCTTCCCGAGCGGAATCTCCGGCAGCTCGTTTCGCTGCTCCTGGAACCTCGGAGCCCTCCGCGGTCGCGGTTCTCGCCCCGTGCAAGGCCCGCGCCGCCGAGAGCAGCGACCTGGTGTAGTCATCGGCCGGATCGGCGAAGATCGAAAAGACGTCGCCGCTCTCCATGACGTTGCCGTTACGCATGACCACGACGTAATCGGCGATGTCCGCCACCACCCCCATGTCGTGAGTCACGAAGATCATCGACATCTTCTCGTGCTCCACAAGCTCACGGAACATTGCGAGCACATTGCGCTGGGTGGTGACATCCAGTGCCGTGGTGGGCTCGTCGGCGATGAGCAGCTTGGGTTTCCACGCCACGGCGCCTGCAGCCATGATCCGTTGGCGCTGGCCACCGGAGATCTGATGTGGATAGCGATCGAGCAGGTCGTTGAAGCCACCCAGGCCGACAAGTTCCAGCAGTTCCTGCGGAGACCGCTTGGCTCCTGCCGAACCCGAGGTCGCATGCGAGCGGATCGCTTCCGAAAGGAAATCTCCCACGGTGTGCAGCGGATTCAGCGCGGTCATCGGCTCCTGGTAGACACAGGCGATTTCGGGCCCGCGAAAATGCTGCATCCCTTTCTCCGAAACGCCGACCAACTCCGTGCCGTCGAAATTGATCGAGCCGGAGCACTCCACTCCCGGAGGCAGCAGGTGCGGAATCGACATGGCCGTCATCGACTTGCCGGCGCCGGACTCTCCCACCAGGGCAACGACCTTGCCTCGGGGAACCGAGAACGACGCCTGGTGCACGATCTCCGTGCCGGGAACCCCGATCGTAAGGTTCTTGACCTCGAGAAGAACATCGTTCGGCGCACTCATGCGCTCACCCCCTGTGCCACCTGGAAGCTGGCGCGCTGTCTGGACGCGCCCCTGTGTTTGCGTTCCGCGCCGCGGGGATCAAGGAGATCCCGCACCCAGTCGGCGACGTACCCGAAGGCCACCAGCAATAGCACCAGGACAGCGCTGGGAATAAGCAACTGTCCCGGCGCCTGCATGAAGTACTGCTGGCCGGTCGAGATCATCAGACCAAGAGAAGGAGCCGGCGGCACGATGCCCAGGCCCAGGAAGCTGAGTCCTGATTCGAGGCCAACTGCAAACGCCAGGGTCAAGAATCCCTGCGCCAACACCAGTGGGCCGACTCCTCGCAGCAGTGGCCCGGAGATCAGCTGCCAGCGGGTTCCGCCGAACAATTCGGCGGACTCCACGTACAGCGCCTTCCTCAGCGAGAGGACCTCACCGTAAACCAGGCGAGCGAAGCCCGGAATGAAGACGACGCCGCAGATGGCGACCACGGTGGCGTTGCCGGCGCCATAAAGAGAGACGATCAGCATGGCCAATACCAGGTTCGGGAAGGCCAGGATGATCTCGACAACGCGCATGACCACCATGTCGGTGGCTCCCCGGAAGTACGCCGCGAGAATACCGAGAAGAGTCCCGATCACGGCCGATATAAGCGTCCCCAGCCCGCAGACGATGAGCTCGGTGCGAAGACCGTAGATGAGCCGGACGAAGCTGTCCCGCCCGAGGTTATCGGTGCCCAAGATATGGCCGGGCGTCCCCACCGGAGCGAAAGCACTCGCGATGTCCTGCGCGAGGGGATCTTCTTGAGTGAGCAAGGGATAGACGAAGATGAAGATGATCAGCGCGAAGACGACGAAGCTCGTGATGAACAGCCCCGGGTTCGAACGCCTCCACATAGACCGGAAAACTTTACCCATTGTTCAGCCCTCCACTCGGGGATCCAGGAGCCGGTACAGCATGTCGACGATCAGGTTCGCCACCACGAAGACCACCGAGAACACGATGACAATGCCCTGCACCAGCGGATAGTCGCGACTGTTGATTGCGTTGAGCAAGGTGCTGCCGATCCCCGGCCAGTTGAACACCTGCTCGATCAGCACGGTCGCGCCGAGCAACGCACCGATCTGTAGCCCGGAGACCGTGATCACCGGATTCGCTGCGTTACGGAAAACATGCCTGCGAAACACGCGGGCCGGGGATAACCCCATGCCGCGCGCGGTACGAACCCAATCCTCACGCCTGACGGTCAGAATCGAGGTTCTGGTTACCCGCCCGAGCATTGCCAAGAAGCCGAAGGACAACGCCAGGCTCGGCAAGAAGGCGTGATAAAGGAAAGGTCCGACCCCCTCGGAGATAGGGGTGAACCCCAGCGACGGGAACCAGCCCAGCCGGGTTCCGAGATAGATGGACAAGAAGATTGCGATGACGAATCCGGGGGTGGACACCGCGATCGACAAGAGGCCGGAGATGATGCGGTCGAGCACGCTGCCGGGCCAGTTGCCGGCGATCATACCGAGCCCGATGCCTACCACCGCGCCGATGATGACGGCCAGTATGACCAGCACCACGGTGTTGCCCAGCGGGGCGGCGATGATGTCGGTCACCGGCGCCGAGTATTTGATCGAATTGCCCAGGTCACCGGTGACCAGCCTGCCGAGATAGGTCACGTACTGCTCCAACACCGGTTTGTCGAGCCCCAACTCCTTCTCGAGGGCCTCGACGGCCGCCGGATTGACATCGCCGCCTCCTGCGCCACCCTGCAGGATGATCGCTGCAGGACCACCCGGCACGGCATGCAGCGCCAAGAAGACGGCCGTCACAGCGCCCCAGATCGTGACGATGCCAAGCCCGAGGCGAGCAAGTATGTATTTCATGGTCGTGACCCTTCCGATGAGTAATCGGCGCCAAATGAGTCAGGTCACCGCCCGGCGCGCCATCCAGCGACGCCGAGCGGTGACCGGGCCGGGTTATCCGGCGATGCTGGCGTTCGAGAGGCTGTATACCGACGAGTAGACAATCGGTCCGGAAAGCATCTCGAATCCCTGGACGTCGTCGGAGTAGGCGAACCCGACAGTGCCCTGACCCCAGGTCACGAAGGGAACGTCTTCGAGGTAGATTTCGCCGATCTGGTTGTAGATGTCCACGCGCTCGGGGCCGTCGGGAGTCTTGGCTCCCTGCGCGAGCAGGTCTGCATACAGGCTCTCATCGATACCGTAGGAACGCACGAACGTCGGGCCGCCGAGGAAGGCACCGGACAACGACGACGGGTCGTTGATGGCGGCCGGCGGGCCACCGACCAACATGTCGTAATTGCCGCTGTTGCCGTTGGCAATCAGATTTGCATAGTCGCCGGTGACCAGGTTGACGGTGATGCCGATTTCGGCGAGGTTGCTCTGAATGACCTGGGCACGCTCGGTGAACCCGAAGTACTGCGACGTGGTGAGCAGATCGAGGCTGAAGCCGCCATCGGGGTATCCGGCCTCGGAGAGCAGGTCCTTTGCCTTATCGGTATCCCGATCGAAGTGGTGAGCCTGCTCCTCGTTGAAGTACTCGCTATCGCTGGGCACCGGCAATCCGCCGAAGGCAGTGCCGTAGCCGAGCGTGCCGACCTGATTGAGCGAATCGAGATCGAGAGCATAGGCGATCGCCTGACGCACCTGAGGCTCCGCGAGCGGCCCATCAGTCAAGTTGAACTGCAAGGTGCCGTAAAGCCCGGGTGCCCGCGCCAGCGTGACGCCATCCGAGCTTTCCAGCGACTCGTAGTCGGAAGCCGACACGTAGTCGATGAACTGCACCTGGCCGTCCAGCAGAGCCTTCACGCGGGTCTGCGCGTCCGCCATGAAGGTGACGTCGATGCCATCGAGCTGCACCGAGTCGGCGTCGTAGTAATTCGGGTTGGCCTCAAGGGTGAACGAAACTCCCTTGTTGTATTCGGTGATCATGAACGGGCCGGAGCCGATCGGCACACCGTTAGCGTCCACGTCTTCTTCTGGGACGATCGCCGACAACGGCCCGGCCAACACCTTGGGAAGCGACGTCTGCGGATCGGTCAGGTTCAGCACCACGGTCGAGTCGTCCGGGGTGTCGATGGAGGCGATGTTCGCAAACGAAGTCTGATCGGCGGCGCCATTGTTCTCGTCAGCCAAGTACTCGAATGTCCTCTTGACATCTGCCGAAGTCAGCGGATCGTCGTTGGAGAACTTCAGGTCGGGGCGAAGCGTGAAGGTGTAGGTCAGCCCGTCGTCCGAAACCTCATATTCGGACGCCAAAGCCGGCGCGACCTCACCCGTGCCGTCGTACATCAGCAGGCCGCGACGCACCAGGGTCAGCATCTCCTTGTTCGCCGACCCCTGGTCGACACCGGTCTTGAAACCCGAAGGCTCCGCGGACAGACCGTACGTCAAAACCTGCCCTTCGGCGCCCCCACTACTGCCGGTGCCGGTGTCGGTTGCACAACCGGCGAGCCCGGTCGTCAAAACTACGGCAGCCGCGGCCGCAAGCGCGGCGTAGCGCTTGGCCCTGCCGGGCGAGAAACGAGCCCTCTGCGGGCTTCGTGCAATTGGTTTCCTCATGCCGTCAGTCCTTCCATTTTTCATCTGATCATTCTTATTGAAATTCGCTGGTCATACCTTCGAATGGTTGTTACTTTTCCGAGAAATATCTCTCGGCTGTTTCCTTACTGATCTTTTCCGCCTGCAAATCTTCTTCAACCGCCTCGGACGAACGCTTTGCAGGTTCTCCATAACCGCCGGCGCCGGCAGTTTCGATGGATGCGTAATCTCCCGATTTCAGCACGGTGTACCCGTGATCGATCGGGCGGGCATCATCGTTCAATTCGCAGGTCGCCGAGGTGCCCGGGCCGCCGCCGAACAATCCCCAGGGCCGGGATTTCTGACGGCTGGTATCGAGCCAGAAATGCACGTCGTCCACCTCGGCGCGCACCTTGCGCCGAATTCCCATGCCACCGCGATATTGACCGATGCCACCCGAATCGTCGATCAGCTCATATGCCTCGACGGTCAGCGGATATTCGGCCTCCAGGCTCTCGACCGGCAGATTCGAGGTGTTGGTCATGTGCACCTGCACACCGTCGAGGCCGTCCTTGTTATACCGCGCGCCACAGCCCCCGCCGATGGTCTCCAGGTAGACGAACTCGCGTTGGCGCCCGGGGTCCCACCCGGAGAAATGGACGCCGGTGTTCGCGCCGTTGCTGGCCGCGGTCACCTTGGCCGGGATCGCCGGAGCCAGGGCACCAATGATCAGGTCGACCACCCGCTGGCAGGTCTCGCTGCGTCCGTTGACCGCGGCCGGCGCCTGGCAGTTCAGGATGCTGCCCAGCGGCGCGGTGATGGTGACCGGACGATAAAGCCCGGCGTTCGGCATGATGTCCGGGTCGATCAGCGTCTTCAGCGTGTAGTAGCAAGCCGCGTACAGCCCCGTCCACACCACGTTGACACTGGCCCGCACCTGCGGCGGGGCACCGTCGAAGTCGAAGGTGATCTCGTCTCCGGCCACGGTGACGGCGATCTTCAGCTCCAGCTCGTCGTCCAGCTCCGGGCAGTCGAACGTGTCGGTGAAGGTGTAGCGGCCGTCGGGGAACTCCTCGATGGCCGCCCGGGTGCGGCGCTCGGTGTAGTCGAGCAACTCGGTCGAGACCTCGACCATGGTCCGGCGTCCGTAGCGCTCACACAACTCCAGATAGCGCTTGATCGCGGTGTGCAGCGCGGCCTGCTGGGCCCTGAGATCGGCGCGGCGTTCGTCCGGAATCTGGCAGTTCAACAAGATCACTTCGAGCAGTTCTTGCTGCAGGACTCCCCTGCGCACCAGGTGCACGACAGGAATCCGGATGGCCTCCTGGAAAATGTGGGCGTGGCCGCGATCACCGAAATCTGCGTGATGGGCCAAGGTTGCCGTCCACGCGGTCAACCGGCCGTCCACGAAGATCGGGGCGGCGAGCACGATGTCCGGCAGATGCGAGCCGCCGCCGGTGTACGGGTCGTTTCCGATGAAGACATCTCCCTCAACGATGTCCTCCTCGGGGATCCGCTCCCGGATGGCCGCGACCACGCCCATCAACGAGCCGAGGTGCAGGGGCGAACCGCCCTCATCCTGAGCGATCGCCTCCCCCTCGGCGTTGAACAGGCTCGCCGTGCAGTCACGGCGCTCCTTGATATTCGGCGAGAACGCGGCCTTCACCAGCGTCTCGCTCATCTCTTCGACGATGCTGGACAGCGCCGAAGAAATCACCTCGACCAGAATCGGGTCGGTTGCCGATGCCTCGGTCATTGCTGAGCTCCGATCTCAATCACAAGGTTGCGGTATTCGTCCATCACGCAGGCATCGCCGGGCAGCAAGATGGTCGTGGTATCCATCTGCTCGACGATCGCCGGACCCGCCAACTGGTTGCCCGGACGCAGCTTTCCGCGCTCATACACCGGGCATTTCCGGAACCCGAATTCGGTGCTCAGAAACACCTCACGTTCGCCCACGAGCGCCGGATCGGACGATTCCCCATCGATCTCGGACTTGACCAGTTCGAGGCGCTCCGCCCTGCCGACGGCCTGCACCCGGAAGGTGACGACCTCGATCGGGTCGTCGTCCGCATGGAATCCGTAGACCCGCTCGTGGGCCTCGTGGAAGGACGCTATGACTTGTGCCAATGCCCCGGCTTCGAGCCCGTGCTCCCCTTCGATGTCGATGGGAAGCTCGAAGTTCTGCCCGCGATAACGCATCTCCAACCGGCGGACCAAGCTCTGCTCATCGGCCGGGGTGCCCTCGGCGGCGAACCAGGCGGCGGGTTGTGCTTCAAGTTCTTCAAGCACCTGGGCAATGGCGGCGGGATTCTCCGGGTCGAGCGCGGTGATCTGGGTGCGCATGAAGTCAGTGCGCACGTCGGTCATCAGCAGGCCCATCGCCGATTGCGCGCCGGGGATCTCGGGCACGACGACCTTCGAGATGCTCAGTTCACGGGCCAGCCGGGAGGCGTGCAAAGGCCCTGCCCCGCCGAACGGCACCAGCGCGTAGTCACGCGGATCGTACCCGCGCTGCACCGAGACCACCCGGATGGCGCGGGCCATGTTGGCGGTGACCACCCGCAAGATGCCGAGAGCGGCCTCGTGCACCTCGAGGCCGAGTGGGTCGCCGACGCTCTTGACCGCGGCGATCGCCTGCTCCTCGCTGATCTTCATCTGGCCGTTGAGCAGATACTCGGGGTTGAGCAGGTGCAACACCACATTGGCGTCGGTCACCGAGGGCTGGTCGCCGTTGCCGTAGCAGGCGGGGCCGGGGAAGGCCCCGGCCGACTGAGGGCCGACCCGCAGATGGTTGCCGGAGTCGATCCAGGCGATCGATCCGCCGCCGGCGCCCACGGTGTGGATGTCGAGCATGGGTGAGCGGATCGGGCGTCCGTCGAGCTCCATGCCGGAGGTGACGTGCGGTTCGCCGTGCTGCACCAGCGAAATATCGGACGATGTGCCGCCCATGTCGAAGGTGATGATGTCAGGGAACCCGGCTGCCTGGCAGATGTCGGCGGCACCGACCACGCCGGTGCTCGGGCCGGAAAGCACCAGCCGGACGGGCACCTCCTCGGCCATCCCGAAGGGGATCACGCCGCCGTTCGACTGGGTGACCTGCGGCTCGGTCTTCAAGCCGAGATCCACCAGCGTGCGACGCAACCGGGACAGATAGCCATAGACCACCGGGCCCGCGTAGGCATTGGTGACCACCGTCGACAGCCGTTCGTACTCGCGGAACTCGGGCAGCACGACCGAGGACAGTGACACATACGCGTCGGGGAACTCTTCGGCGATCAGTTCGGCCACCCGGCGCTCGTGGGTCGGGTCGAGGTAGCTGTAGAGGAAGCAGACCGCGATGGCCTTCACGCCGGCGTCGCGCAACTCGCGGATCTTCTCGCGCGTCTCGTCCTCATCCAGCGGGGTGGCGATCGTCCCGTCGTAGCGCAGCCGTTCGGTCACCTCCAGACGAAGGTGCCGGGGCACCAGCGGAATCGGCTTGTCGGCCTGCGGATCGTACATGTCGGGGCGGCGGCCGCGTCCGAGTTCGAGCAGGTCGCGGAATCCCTTGGTGGTGATCAGGCCGGTCGGGACGCCGGTGTTGGTGAGCAGAGTGTTGGTGCCGACGGTGGTGCCGTGCGCGAAGTAGCTGATGTCGCCGATCTGGCGACCGTCCAGTTTGCCGAGGAGTTCGGTGACGCCTTGGACGATGGCCCTGCCCGGGTCGTCCGGAGTGCTCGAGACCTTGTGGACGTGCACACGACCGGTCTGGTCGTCATAGGCGCACACGTCGGTGAACGTGCCTCCGGTGTCGACACCGAATCGCAATCCCATCAGTTCACTCCCTGCTTCACCGGCGCGCCCTGATCAGGTGCGCCGTGTCCGAATGCTCCCCAAACTCCGATGACCTGCGCCGATGCCGTGCTCGCTTTTGCCATCGCCTGTGCCTCGTCCTCGCCGGCAGCCAGCGAGACGATCAGGGACGACAGGTAGGCGTCGCCAGCGGCCAGTGTGTCGACAACGGCCACGTCGTCGGCCGGTTGATGCCAGTGCTGCTTACTCGTCCACAAGCCTGCACCCCGAGATCCTTGGGTGATCAGCACATAGCGTGCCCCGGCCTTGAATGCTGCCTGCACGGTTTGTTCGATACCGGCCCCATCCAGATGCGAACCGGAGAAGGCCGCCAGCCACAGCCCTGGAACCCGGGCAATCGATTCGGGCGAGTAGTTGCGTCCGAAGTCGTAGGCGACCGTGCATCTGGCGTCGACCAGTTTCGGTACTTGATCTTCCCAGTGCTGCGAATATGCGGTGTGGACGATGTCGTAGTCCTTGGCCAGGCCGATGGCTTCATCGTCCAGGTCGAAGAGTGATACTCCCTTGTCGGAGCCGAGAAATTCACGGTCGCCATCGATCAGTTCGACCAATGCGTAGGCGTTGGCTCCGTGTTCGACTTGTGTATGAGAGGTATCAACCCCTTCGGACTTCAGGGCTGCCAGCACGAGTTGGCCGGCGGCATCGTCACCGAGGATTCCTGCGTAAGATGCCTCGACTCCCTGACGTGCCGCGAAGACAGCCACGTTGACGCAGTTGCCGCCGGGGTACATCGTGCCCCGGTCGAGATAGCGATCGACGACGTTGTCGCCAATACACAAAAGTCGCATCAGTAGGCCACTTTGTACATATAGCGGCGCACCGAGGTGTCGTGTCCGCGCAGGGCCGCAACATGGTCGAGCACCCGGCGGGACGCACTGATGGTCGACAACACGCTGAGCTCTGCGCGGGCGGTCTCGGGAACGCCTGCCATCGATAGATTCTTGGAGTCGATGACGTGGGCGTATTCGGTGCGGTCGCTGATGAAGTTCACCACGCGCTCGGCAAGCGGACGGCTGGGATCCTCGGCGGCCAGCACCACGATCGGGGTCTTTTCGAGCGTCAGTTCCAGCGGGCCGTGAAAGAAGTCGGCGCCGTTGATTGCTGCGGCGGGCAGCCACGACATCTCCATGGAGTAGCACCAGGCCGACATCTTGGCTTGCCCGAACAGGGGGCCGGCGCCCACGAAGTAGGCGTAGTCGGTGTCCAGCGTGGTGGCGCCGATCGCATCGCCAACCTCGGCGATTTCGTCCTTGCCGAGGCGCAGCGCATGCGGCATGGCGTCCATACCGGCGCGGACGGCGTCGGCCAGCTCGTTCTTGCCTTCCAGCCGGGCAAGCGCGAGGGCGATCAGCATGGTGTGCATGAGCTTGGGCTCGGTGATGGTGATGGTGTCGCGGTAGTCGAGGTGGATGTCGCAGGTGCGGCTCAGCCCGTTGTCGCCGATACGCGAGATGCCGATGGTCGGGCAGCCCTTGGCTTTCGCGAATTCGGCTGCGGCTACGGTCTCCGGGGTGTTGCCGGAGTGGCTGGCAGCCACCACCAGACAGCTGGAGTCGAGCCAGACGGGGTCACGGGAGGTCAGTTCGGCGCTGGTGACGTGGTTGACACTGATGCCCGAGACGTGGCGGTCGACGAAGTCGTAGCAGGGATAGGCGCCGAAGTGCGAGCCGCCGCAGCCGACGAGAACGACCCTCTTCAGGCCCCTCGCCGCAGCCTCGGCGATGTAGTCATCGATGGTTGATTCTGCTGCCAGTGGGTGCGCAACACATTCTTCGAAGTCTTGAGGAACGGGAATCAGGTTCGCCATGTCTACTTTCCTGCTGGTTTGGACTTGCTTTTCCGAGCATTCACATCACATTGACACCGGTGCCAGATGTGCGTACCTCTAAGTTTGTTCGTCAGTGGGACCGGTGTCAATCAGTCCCAGAGATCGTCACCGTGCTGTAACTTTCGGTTCGTTGGCGAATGGACGCCCCAGCGACCGCATCGGCAGCCCCTTACCCCGATCTGCGGCCGATGTGCCATCGGCTCTATAAATGGGTGCAACTGTTCTAGCAGTTCGGGGCTGTCCACAGCGTCCACCAAACTGAGCAGACCGCGAACTTGGCTGGAGTAGCCTGCGAGCATGCATCCGTTGACCAGTGGTCCGAGCGAGGGTTTTCAACGTGAGATCGCCGCGGCGCTGGACGCAATAGAGGCCGAACTCATCTCCCCCACCAGGCCAAAAGACCTGCCCCGGAAGCAACTCGATGCACCGCTCACAGCCGCTGATTGCGATCAGCTGATCGGACTGTTCGGCGTTTTCAGTCTGCTCAACCAAAGCGTTGGGGTTACGGACGACGGCCGGATCAAGCAGCTGAAGGGACCACGCAAACGCAAAAGGAGTCCTACGGATGTTGAAGTCGCATATTCGATGTGGTCTTCATACTTCTCGGCGCCGACATTGTATGCCCAGGTCATTCCGGCGCAGCTCCTGCTTGCATACTGCCGAGTGGCCATCACCATGGAAGTCGCGACCAACGCCCGGGCGCGCCAGATGAGTACGACGGATGTGATCGCACATCTCCGCGAAACGGCTTCGCATACGGCGATCTATCAAAGCGCTCCCGAGTTCGTCCGGCTCGCCTCGGTCTATTCGGCTTTTCCCATCAACGACTGACCTAGGTTCGGCCGGACGCGCTGCGGAAAGCGTTACTCAGCAGAGACTTCGGCTTGAATTGCGGATAGCAGCCCTGGCACTCTGACGTTTTGTAATGTGGACGTATTCTCGTGCCGGTCAGACGATGAGTCGCTGAGCGCACGCCACAGCGCAAAGAAGCAGCGGCTCACCGAAGCAGATAGCCTGGTCCGCATCCCACGCCATCGAAGAGTAATCACAAGGCGTTGAACACTAAACGAAAGAAGAGGGAAAGGGGCCGCGATAGTCGCCGAGTTTGACAGTGCGCACGCTCGAACCGATCGCCAATACCTTGGCCCAAGCGAGCCGATGCCCCATCTGAACGGTTGCCGGAATCAGAATGCCGCCGGTGCTGCGCCGCTCACCGGCTTCATCGTCCGGATCGACCAGGATCCGATCGTGCAGCATCCGGATCGGAAGCACCGCAGGAACGGACTCCCCTACACCGTCTATTTCTATTTCCGGGGCCTCCGCACCTTCGGCGGATTCGACAGCTGGATCGAGTTCTTCGTCGGGCTCCTCGCTCACTTGCCTGCCTTACGAACCAGCGCGGCGACACCCGAAACGGCCCCGACGCTCGCAGCCACACCCGCGGCGATCAACGCTACAGTGCCGATGTTGTTCCAGCGAGGACCGCCCTCATCAACGAAATAGCCGCGTACGTCGCTCACCGTGTCAAAGATCATCTGCTTGGTGTCCTTGACGGTCTTCTTGACCTCTTCTTCGGCGCGGTTCTTGATCGCGATGGGATGCACCTCCGAAATCAGGCCTTCGATGCCGACCGTCATAGCATGCCGCGATGCAGCGATATCAGCGCGGATCTGCTCCGGCGTACGTTGATTCGAGGCCACAGCGCCCTCCCGTAGTTCGATGTCCTCTTACCTGGCCAATGGCCCGTTCCTCGGCTTCTATCCAAGAACTACCGCTTAGCCTATGCCCTCCGTCCGTCCCCTCGCAGGGACCCAGGCATGTCGCGGCGCCCTATCAACCCCGCCCGCACTCACGTTCGCCAGGGATGCATCGGATCCGAGTCGGCAACGGGCTCTGGTTACGCCGAAGAATGGACGACTCAGATGCCGGCTCCTGAGTGGGATGCCAACGATCAGATGTGGGCTAATCTAAGCTCCATGAGTCAACTGGTCGCTGGAGAAGTTGCGCCTGCTTTCACATTGCCGGACGCCGATGGAAACCTCGTCTCGCTCTCGGATTTCCCCGGACGCAAGGTGGTCGTCTACTTCTATCCCGCGGCCATGACGCCCGGCTGCACGACTCAGGCCGTTGATTTCACAGCTGCACGAGACGACTTTCTCGAGGCCGGTATCGACGTGATCGGCATCTCACCGGACGCCCCCGACAAGCTCGCGATGTTCCGGCAGCGCAAGGACTTGCGCATCACTCTGCTATCGGACGAATCCAAGGAGACGTTGAACGCCTACGGGGCTTGGGGCACCAAGGTGCTCTACGGGAAGTCCATGGAGGGCGTGTTGCGCTCCACTTTCCTTATCGATGTGGATGATGAGGGCACCGGGACGATCGAGTTGGCGCAATACAATGTTCGCGCGACCGGTCACGTCGACCGGCTGAGGCGCGACCTGGGCTTGCTTCACCTGTAAGCTCACCGAGGCTTTTTGTAGGCTTGCCGAGGATTCCCAGGGGACTCTGCGCAGGTCGTGACTGTGCGGCGGCTGACTCTCAATCAGCGAGTTGCGGGTTTGCATCGCGCGCATTTGACGGTGCCCGTGTAGGGTGATCCCGCGCCCCAAAAGGGGCATGCCGGAGTGGCGGAATTGGTAGACGCCCAGGTTTTAGGTACCTGTGCCCGTAAGGGCGTGAGGGTTCGAGTCCCTTCTCCGGCACAAGCGATTGAGCCGAGCGCAGCGAGCGCTTGCGCTCGGCTGCCGAGGCGATTGAAGCTTGTGATAGGCCGCGGAGCGGCCGAACACGACGAGGAGTGGAGGAGGAAGTGCCGAGCTTGCTCGAGCATTTCCGACGGAACAACGAGTGTTGACCAGCGGAGCGAGCGCAGCGAGCAGGACGCCGCAGGCGTCCATAAGCGCGAAGCACTGCCGCTGGGAGCATGCATCTTTCAATTTCGTTGCCGCCACCGGTTTTGCCGTGTTAGCTTTCCCGAAGAGCCAACCGCTTACCCGGGTCTACCTCCCCAGGGCCGAACGCGAGATGCAACGAGTCGCTATAAGCATCCGTGTGGACGCCTCTCGTGAGCCCCGGGAGACCAGCACGGCATTCGAGGAGCGACCATGGAGTCAACCGTCGGGCAGTCGCCCGCCGAACAGATCATCGCCAACTCCGGTGGCCCGGAGAACATCGATAGCCTCACCCACTGCGCAACCCGCCTCCGCTTTCAACTTCACGATGGGTCATTGATCGATCAGGCCGCGTTGGAGAAGGTGCCAGGCGTGATGGGCGTCGTCCCGCAAGCGGGCGACCGGCTTCAGGTTGTCATCGGTGGCGCAGTTCAATCGATGTACTCCGACATCATGGATCTGCCGTCCATGCAGAAAACCGGCACCCCGGCCAAGCAATCGGACGCAGACGTCAAGGCCGCTGCACGATCGGGCGGACCACGCGGCAAGTTCTCCTGGTTGGACAGCTTCTTCGAATACCTGTCGGACTCCTTCCGCCCCCTGCTGGGCGTCCTGCTCGGAGCCTCCCTGATCATCGCCTTCGAAGCAGTTCTCGATGCGTTGGGCGTCGTCGACTTCCGCGCCGAGGACAAGGCCGCAACCTGGGTCTTCGTGGACGCCATGTACCGCGCGGTCTTCTACTTCCTGCCGATCATGGTCGCCTACAACGCAGCCAAGAAGCTCAACATCGATCCCTGGGTGGGTGCCACGGTGATGGCCGCGGTGATGACTCCGGAGTTCATCAGTCTCAGCGACACCACGCGCTTCCCCGACACGGTGTGTACCACCAACGAGACTTTGGGCACCCAGTCGTGTGTCGCCGATGTCTTCGGGCTGCCCTTGCAAATGAACGACTATTCGGGCCAGGTCTTCGTCCCACTCATCATGGTCGCCGTACTGGCTCTGGTGTATAAGTGGCTGAAGAAGGTATTCCCCGAAAACATCCAGATGGTTTTCGTGCCCTTCTTCTCAATGGCCATCATGATTCCGGTGACCGCATTCTTGATCGGCCCGCTGGGTGTGTGGCTCGGCAACGGCCTGGGTACCGGATTGGCATGGCTGAACGGGAACGCACCATTCGTCTTCGCATTGTTGATTCCGATGATCTACCCGTTCTTGGTGCCGTTGGGCCTGCATTGGCCGCTGAATGCACTGATGCTGGTGAATATCCAGACTCTCGGCTATGACTTCATTCAAGGACCGATGGGCGCCTGGAACTTCGCGTGCTTCGGCGCCACCGCGGGTGTGCTGGTGATCTCGATGCGCGCGAAGAATTCTACGATGCGCCAGACCGCTACCGGTGCCCTGGTCGCCGGTCTGCTCGGCGGTATCTCGGAGCCTTCGCTGTATGGCATTCATCTGCGGTTCAAGCGGATCTATCCGCGGATGCTGGTGGGCTGTTTCACCGGTGGTCTGGTCATCGCCGTTCTCGGTGCGCCGTTCGGCGGCGTGAAGACCTCGGCGTTCGCCTTCACCTCGCTGCTCACCATCCCGGTCTTCGATCCGATGTGGGTGTATGCGATTGCGATCGCGGCGGCCTTCGCTGTGTCGATGATCCTGGTGATCATCTTCGACTACCGCACCCCTGAGCAGAAGGACGAAGACAGGCTCGCTCGTGAGCAGGCCGAAGCCGATCTGGCTCTTGAGAAGGACGCCATGCCCGCCGCTGCCGCTGCTCCTGTCGCCTCCGCTGCTGCGACTGGTGCCGACGCGAACGCTGGCGCTACTGAACCTGCCACGCCTGTAGAACCCGTGGCGCCTGCAGAACCTGCAGTGCCCGCAGAGCCGACCAACCAGGTCATTGCTCCGGTGGCCGGCCATGTCGTAGCGCTGAGCGAGGTCAACGACCCGGTGTTCGCGTCCAAGGCTCTCGGCGACGGCGTAGGCATCGTGCCTGCGGACGGCATCGTCCTCGCCCCGATCTCCGGGACGATGGTCACCGTCGCAAAGACCGGGCACGCTTTCGGCATCAAGAGCGACGATGGCGTAGAAGTCCTCGTCCATATCGGCATCGATACCGTGCAGATGAAGGGCGAAGGCTTCGACGTTGCCGTCGAGAAGAAACAACGCGTAAATGCCGGCGACCTACTGGCCACGGTGAACCTTGACGCCGTCAACCAGGCCGGATTCGATCCGACGGTCATCGTGACCGTCACCAACACTGCGGCCATGACATCGGTGACCCCGCATCCGGATGGGGACCTTTCCGCCGGAGAACCGGTCATCGACGTCGAACACTGATAAGAAAGAGACAACAACAAGACAGGTCGATTGCTTCTGTCGGCGGTGGCATCAGTTGATCAGGATCGTGGGCCGCGGGCACCAAACCCGATCACCTTGCACGAACCGCAAACCCGTGCATTCACGCGATGCGACACCGCAGCGACAAGAAGTATCGGTGACGAGTTCATAGGGCGTGACAACGGGTTCGAGTTCAACGACGACGGACCATAGAAAAGGATGGATTCATGAGCACTATTCCCGACCATCTGGTCTTGCACGGTATCGGGGTGTCAGCCGGCACCTCGTCGGGCCCAGCGGTGCTGGTCGTCCCGGCTCCCGGGGCCGACGCCAATGAGCCCGGCAGCACCGACGCTGCGGCCGACGGACAGCGGGTACGAGACGCGATGAAGGCGGTTTCGGACGCCCTGCTCACCAAGGCCGAGCACGCACCCGAAACCTCGAAACCGATCTTGGAGACCACCGCCCAACTGGCCCGCGACAAGGGGCTGGCCAAGTCGGTCGACAAGGAGCTCAAGAAGGGCGTCGGAATCACCAAGTCGGTGCACAACGCCGTAGAAGAATATGCGGCGATGCTGACCCAACTCGGCGGCTACATGGCCGAACGCGTCACCGATCTCTATGACATCCGCGATCGGACGATCTGTGAGCTTCGCGGGCTTCCCGCTCCCGGCGTGCCCGACCTGACCGTGCCTTCGGTGCTGGTGGCGCACGATCTGGCACCGGCCGAGACGGCCACGCTGTCGAAGGACCTCGTGCTGGGCATCGTCACCTCGGCCGGCGGGCCCACCAGTCACACCGCCATCTTGGCTGCCCAGCTGGCGATTCCGGCCGTCGTGCAGACCCAGGGCTCGGAGGCCATCACGCCCGGCACCACTGTTGCCCTGGATGGCGGCGTGGGCGAGGTCATCATCTCCCCCACCGATGAAGAAGTCGAATTGCTCGTCGAGCGTTCGCGTCGCCGAGTCGCAGCGCTCGCCGGATCGAGTGGGGAGGGCGCCACCAAAGACGGACACAAAATCAAGCTGCTCGCCAACATCGGGACAGCAGACGACGCCCGCAAAGCCGCGACCTATGATCTTGAAGGTTCGGGGCTGTTCCGTACCGAGTTTCTCTTCCTCGAACGCGACCAGGCACCCACCTTGGCCGAGCAGACCAAGACCTACACCGAGGTGCTGGAGGCTTTCGGTGAGCGGCGGGTCGTCGTCCGAACCTTGGATGCCGGGGCGGACAAGCCACTGGCCTTCGCCGATCTGGGCCCCGAAGAGAACCCTGCCCTGGGACGCCGCGGTTTGCGGCTGAGCATGGTGCGCGAGGACCTGCTCGATACCCAGCTGCAGGCACTGGCGGCGGCCTACGAGGCGACCGGCAAGAAGTCGGATCTGCGGGTGATGGCGCCGATGGTGGCCACCATGGACGAAGCGAAATGGTTCGCCGACAAGGTTCGTCCGTTGGGCCTTCCGAAGGTCGGCATCATGGTGGAGATTCCGAGTGCGGCGATCCAGGCGGACAAGCTGTTATCGATCGTGGACTTCGTGTCGATCGGCACCAATGACCTGTCGCAGTACACGCTGGCGGCCGACCGCATGCAGGGTGCCCTGGCTCCCCTGCTGAGTCCGTGGCAGCCCGCCTTGCTCACCATGGTGCGCAGCACCTGTATCGGCGGACACGCAACCGGCAAGCCGGTCGGAGTTTGCGGTGAGGCCGGCGGCGATCCGTTGCTGGCGCTGGTGCTGGTCGGGCTCGGTGTTTCGTCGTTGTCGATGGCTCCGAGCAAGGTGGCCACGGTGCGTGCCGCCTTGCGCCTGCACGACTACTCGACCTGTCAGCAGATGGCCAACTATGCGGTGGACGCCCCGTCGGCCAAGGACGCGAAGGCCGCGGTCGAGGCCCTGATGGCACCGGCCCTGCACGATCTGCTGTGAGGCCCTGACGCGTCAGTTGCCCCATCAACCAAACCAACGAAACGGCGGTCCGGACACTTCGGTGTCCGGACCGCCGTTTCCTTGCGGATACTACCCAGAAATCAGAGTGCTACCGCCGAGCAACATGTTCACCGAGCGGTGACCGCCGCCCTGTTACACCGCTCGCTGTAGCAAGCGCCCACAAACTGACGAACTGTAATATCTACAGCAACTTACAGTTCGTTTACAGTTCAGTCGGTGAAATCCTTTTCTTCGACGGGGAACTGATGGGCCAGCAGACTTCCGTTCTCGCGGGGTTCTCGTATAAGAATCGGGCCGGACGACGAATACGATACGTTGCCCGGCCCGATTCGCTGTCTGCAGAGGAATCAGCCCCAGACCTTCACTCTGTTCGGGCCCGCCGCCAGCGCATATATCGGACCCAGGCCGGTATCGCCGGACACAACGCGTCCCAGCAGGTCAGTTCCCAATGTGGCCGGACTGCCGTCAGCCTCTTCGAAGTCGAGATCGGTCATTCGTACCTTTGGTAGGTCGGCTGCAGTGACGGATGCCGTCTGACACTCGGCCACGGCCACGGGCAGGTCAATATCGAGATAGACCCCGTCTTCGGCGCTCTGCACGCCTACGTGCAGAGCGCCGTCAACGATCACCGCACCTGTTTCGCCCGCATATGGGCGCGCGCCGGCGCAATATGCGTTATCACGGATATAGACCGGATTCTTCAGTTTGAGGAACACAGCGAGGTCGCCAGGCAAGCCGGCCTCCACCTGGGAGATGTACTCCTCGAATGAAGCCGGGTGCCCATCGTAAATAGCGGTGCCATAGCCCACAGTGGCCGCCGGGTCTTGTTTCGGATAGACACCTGATGTGCCGGATGAATCAGCGTTGTTTCCTTTGAAGACGTTTTTGAGAAAACGATCGTCCCCGCCGTAGATGACAGCGTAGCCGGAGACTTCGGTTGAATGCGGCTCATGATAAGGAGTTGCTCGCTCCATTACGGACTTCGTCAACACCGTGCCTAGAATCAGGTTGCCAACGTAGGCGCCGCCATCACTCATGATCTCGATGGCGGCCGGCGAAGCAAAGATGTTGTGGTCTACTACGTACGGCCCATGCGAAACCTCAATATAGATGTCGCGAGCGTTTTCGTTGTAAATATTCCTTGTGATCCGTGTGCCCTGAGTCTGCCAGTCGAGCCACGTCCCCAAGGCGCAATCGTGAATATAGTTGTGTTCGATTCTTACGTCGATGGCGGCATGAAGCTTGATCCCGCCAATTTCGTGACCATAAAATTCACGTTTCACCGCAACGTTGTATATCTCGTTATCAGTTATATTTGAAAAAACGCATCCTAAATGACCGACAATGCCGTTCTGCCCACAATCGTGAATTGCATTCCGGCGCACAATATGGGAGCCGATCCGCTCACGGCTCCACCCGATGTGACGCGCCGAGAAGACGGACTCCAATTGGTACTGATAGCCAGGCTTGTCGTGACGTTTGGTGAAGTAGTTGTCGCCTGTTGACGCCTCTTTCCCCAGCGATATGGCCGCGCACTTGGCATGATGAATGTGGTTATCCTCGATGATCCAACCCTTTGCCCAGTTGGGGCCGATAAGACCCGGCTGATCCGCAGTAGGAGGAGCCCATGGGGTTGCCGCTTGGGCGAGTTCAAAGCCGCGCACAGTGATGTAGTCAATATGGTTGGCTCGCGGATAGAACACGCTTCGACGAACGCTGATCTCGACGAGTTCTTCATTGGGATCATGACCGTGGAAGTTCGCCCAAATAGTAGTCTCTTCTGAGCCGACCTCCGCGTACCAGACATAGACAGTGGCCTCCGGATCGGTGACAGCAACCTCGCGTCCTGTCCGATCATCAATGACCGTCTCACGCCGAGCAGGATCGTTCAGATCATCGCGGGACAGTACCTCGTAGAAACTCGTTCCATTGAGATAGACATCGCCTAGGTGCTTGCGCGGGTCATTCTCGTGCTCTCGCACGACCCAGTCTCCTTCCACGGGCACCGCAAATGGATTGAACTCGCCGAACAAGCGATTAGGTACAATCACTTTCCAGACTGATCCGGTCTCCTTCGCCCACGACGTGATCCGTTCCGAACCCTTGATCACGGGATGTTCGCCGGCCGCGGCACAATAGGTGATCCGTCGCGTATCGCTGAGTCCGCCGCGAACAGGAGCGACCCATTCTCGATACTCACCGCTATGAACGATGATCATGTCACCGGGATAGGCGAGATCAGCTGCCCGCCCAATCGTGCAAAACGGTTCGGTCTGGCTACCCGGGCCTTGATCTGATCCGGTCGTCGCAACGTGGTATACGGTCATTATTCTTAAAGCTCCTTTGCAGTTGGATATTGTTGGCGAGGATTCCGCAGGTCTGAAATCTGCCGATCACCACCAGATGTCATTTGCCGATTCCCGCAGTCATTCCCGCGACCAGCTGCTTGCGTCCGAACGCATACAGAATGATGATCGGCAGACTCGATAGCACAACGGCCGCCAGCACGGCTGGAATATCAGTGGCAAACTCTCCCTGAAAGTTCCACAGGAATAACGGCAATACACGACGTTCGGGAGATTGCGTGAGCACCAATGGGAATAGGAACCCGTTCCATTGGTGAAGCGCCTGATATATCCCGACTGTGACCAGCGACGGCCTGGACATTGGCAACGCCAGGCGCCACAGCATCTGCCACTCGGTACAGCCGTCCATACTCATCGACTCAAACAATTCTTTAGGAATATCTCGCATAAAGTTGGTCAGGATAAGGATGGTCAACGGAAGAGCAAACGCGATTCCCGGAAGTATCAAGGCGGTCAGGGAATCATACAGATGCAGGCGAATGATAATCAGATAGACAGGAATGATGGTAGCCTGGATAGGGATGGATAATCCCAGAAGGAACAGCTTCTTTGTAGTGCTCATCGCCCTACCGCGGCCACGGACTATGGCATATGAGGCCATGAGCGCGATAAGCAAAAGTGGTACCACTGTTCCCACTGTCACGATGAGGCTATTGGTAAAGTAGCTAACAAATCCCTCGTCAACGACCTTGCTGTACTGTTCACCATCAGGCGGCACGGGCAATGCAAGCGGATTACCGCTGAGGTAGGTCGAGCTCGACTTAAAGCTGGTTACAAGAATGTAGTAGATGGGGATAAGAACGACGAGCAGCCATGACCAGCCGAGGATCCCACCGAACCAGTTGCGGTCCTTTGCTTTTCTCATGGCTACATCGCCCCTTCCAGCTGCGAAGAGGAGTCCTTGCCTCCGAGCGCTTGCACGCCGAGGGCCAAAGCGAGGCCGATCAATACGAGGAAGACCGCCAGACAACTGGCTACACCCATTTCGTTTCCTCGAAAGCCTGTTATGTACATGTCGAGAGGAAGTATTCGGGTGGCCGTCCCGGGGCCGCCGCCCGTTAAGACATATATGATGTCGAAATACGTCAAGGCGCCGACAGACATCAACGTCGATGAGGTGATAATCGTATTCTTTAGTTGCGGCAAAGTGATTGAGAAAAACTGGGATACCCGGCTAGCGCCGTCAACCTCGGCAGCCTCATATAGTTCAATTGGGATCTGTCTCACTCCACCTTGGTAAATAAGTGTGTGAAATGGTATGAACTGCCAAGCGATGATGAAAATTAGAACCCACCATACGAGGTCGGAGCGTCCAAGCCAATCCTGAGCGAAAGCGGGAATGCCTAGGCCGGCAGACAACCCAAAATAGGGATCCAGAAGGGTCTTGAAGGTAATCGCGATAGCTGCAGAACTAAGCAGCATCGGCAAGAAATACAGTATTGCCAGGAAGTTTCGGTACTTCTGTTGCCCGGCCAAGAATGTGCCGAGCAAGATACTCATTGGTGTTTGAACTAACCAACTCAGCACGATGATGCGTAGGGTCAGCCAAAGCCCGCTCCAAGTAGTCGGGCGAGACAATGCCTCTCGCCAACTATCAAGCCCTGCCCACGCAATGGGTCCAACACCATTCCATGACGTGAATGACAAGATGATGACGCCCACCAGCGGGAGCAACGCGAAAGCAGCGAACATCACCAGCGCCGGAGCTGCAAAGACAAGGAGGCCGCTTCTCTTTGTCTCTCGCCGAACAACTTCATCGGCTAAAACGTCTTCCGACATGACTAGCCCTTCGATGCCGCATTCATGTTCTCGGCGAATTGCTCCGGTGTGATGTTCTTCAAGAACAGTTCGTCAATGTTGCTTAGTAGGGCTTCGGCGGCTGTGGGTTCCAACGCCTGATCCCAGGACTGAGTGAAGTTGGGCGCCGCATTGAACGCATCCGAGACGAAACCCAAGAACTCACTGTCGTCCGAAGCGTTAATCATGTCCTCCGCACCGGTGAACACCGGAACGCTTCCGCCATCCACGTACGCCTGCAGAGTCTCCTCTGTCCAGAATCCACGCTTGAAAAAGTCCTTCATTATGTTCTGCTGTTCTTCTGAAGCGGCAGCGTTGATCGAGAAGTAGCTACAAGGATTGCCTGCCAAGTTCGCCCCGTCGCCCGCGCCGCCAGTAATGCTCGGGAACAGCGAGTAGCCGAGTTTGCCGGCCGAGATAAAATCACCGCCCTCATTCTTGAATCGAGCGAAGCCCGATGAGAGCTGGAGCAGCATCGCCGCTTTACCGGTCCACAGCAACGCGTAGTCTGCGGAGTTGTCTGTCGCCATTGAGGCAAAGCCCTGCACGAACGCATTGGCATCCACGAGCTCCTGAACCCGCTGGCCCATCTGAACGACCGAGTCGTCGAGCCACGCATCTTGTTCGCCGGCGAGAATCCGCTTGAACACCTCAGGTGCGGCCACCCGGTCAAGGATGCACTCGAGATACATCATTGATGTCCACCGCGATTGTCCGGCCAACGAAATTGGTGCAATCCCCTTGGAGTTGAACGACTCGACGAGGCCCATCAGCTCATCCCACGTCGTCGGTTGGTTTGCGCCAGCCTGATCGAATAGCTCGTTGTTGTAAAACATGACGACAGGGTTCGTCGCATTGATCGGCATGCCATAGATGCGCGCATCAACAGAGCCGGCCGGCCATGCGTTTGCCACAAACTTGTCTTTGAAGCCATCCTCTTCCAGCCAGTCGGTCAGATCGAGGACGCTTCCGGAGTCGACCCACGTCCTCAGGCCTCCGCCGCCCCACCCGTAGAAGGCATCCGGTGCCTCGCCTGCTCCGATCGCCATGCGGATCTTTTGTTTGTAGGCATCATTCTGGAAATAGGTGGCCGATACGGTCCCCAGCCTGTCTGACAACTGGTTGTAGCGCTGAACAGCAGGATCATGAATCGTCTCATTTGGCGCAGCCGTCAATGACCATAGGGTCGCTTCACCATTCGATCCACCGCCGGCAGAGGCCGACGTTGAGGGACCGGACGTTCCGCATGACGACAAAGCAGCCGCAGCGCCGACGCCGACAGACATGGTGAGAAACCCACGACGATTAAAGGTAGGCAACATTCTAGACCTCCGAGAATTAGAAGAATTCGACCACTGTTATTGTTCACGGTCTGGTTTGAGCAACAATGCTCTGATAGTTAATATTTGCTTCACTCTTCACGAAAGAGTGGATCTAGCAGGAACCCAGCAAAACTTTGATTCATCCTTTGGGCATAGCGTCATATTGCTGAATGACGGTTATCAAACTCATTGAGATCTTGACGTGTCATCACCCCCGGGCTTGTTGTCGCTTGTGCTCCAGTAGCGCGAGCCATCTATTTGTGATTTCGAATTTTCAGAACTTGTCTCTGTCGCTCGGCGTTGTTGAGCACCTCGGCCGCCTGACGGGCCGCCCCCAATGCGACGTATTCGCCGGTCTCTGGTATCTCGACTTCCATGTCAAGCAGAGACGACGCTAGCCGCTGGATTGCCTCCAACTGTGCTCCTCCTCCCACGAGTTGTATGCGTTCCACCCTCACGCCAGCGTCACGAACGGCATCAAGCGCCCCGCGCATCAGGATCAGCAGGCCTTCGACACTCGCCCGCGCTATGTGGGCCGGGTCGCAATTCGAAAGCCTCATGCCCGTGAGCGACGCGGATGCATCGGGAAGGTTCGGCGTCCGCTCACCCTCGAAATACGGGGTGAGGACGAGACCCCCGGCGTCAGGAACCGACAGCGCGAGCCGGGAGAACTCGTCGTAGCCGACACCAATAACGCGGGCCATGGCATCGATGATGCGCGAGGCGTTGAGCGTGCAGGCCAGCGGGAGCCATCGTCCAGTGGCATCCGCGAAGCCCGTGACCAGCCCTGACGGATCGACGACCGAGTGATCCGAGACAGCGGCGACCACCCCGGAAGTGCCCAACGAGAGCATCGCCTGACCGGACGAAAGGCCAACTCCGAGGGCGGCGCCGGCGTTGTCACCGCAGCCGGGCCCGAGCTTGATGCCCTCCCAGCCGCGAGCAGCATCCCCGCATCCGGCAGATTCGAAAGGCGCAAGGATCTTCGGCAACGCGATCCTCTCCGCCACCGACTCATCAATTCGAAGGGCCCTGGCGAGAATGTCCCGACGGTACTCACCCTGCTCCGGTTTCTCGCGGCCGACACGCGCCATGTATCCGGTGCCGGACGCATCCGAGCGGTCGGTAACCAGCCTGGCCAGCGACGACGTACCCGCGATCTTCCAGGTCAACCAGTCGTGCGGCAAGCAGACAGCGGCAAGACGAGCGGTATTGTCCGGCTCATGATCTGCCAGCCAGCGCAGTTTGGTCACGGTCAGTGAAGCCACCGGAACCGAACCCGTGGCCTCTGCCCACCACTTCGCACCTGCCGCTTCGTCGCCGTCTCCGGCTTCCAAAGTCAGGTCATGAGCAGCATCCGCTGAGCGGGTGTCGTTCCATAACAATGCGGGACGAATCACCTGTCCGGCAGCGTCCAGACAGACCATGCCGTGCTGCTGCCCGCCAACCGACAGCGCAGCTACATCGTCCAGGCCACCGGCGTCGTCAACAGCCGACAGGAAAGCCTGCCACCAGATCTCGGGGTCGCACTCGGTCGCATCAATGTGAGCTGCGCGGCCCTGGCGCACGACCGCGCCGGTTTCCGGATCGACAATCAAGACCTTGCATGCCTGCGTCGACGAATCGACTCCCGCGACATACGGGCGATCAGTGCTCATCTTCGCGTCCTTCTCTTCGTCTCACTAGTACCGACCAAGTCAGGATTTGAGTCTCGAAATCGAGACCAAGCCCTCGAGACACCCCAAAGACGGAACACCTCGAAGTCCGCACACAAGTCGTGCTCCACGCTTCCGAAGTGTTCGTCTCCACGAGAGTTCATCCGATTCCGAAATAGGTCCCGCGATCAGCCAGCATCAGCTTCACGCCTCAGCCAGCGCATCCACCAGATAGTTGTTGATGGTTGCTTTGACAGACTCCAAGTGGTCAGAGCGCGTCGCATCCACGAGTTGGCGCTGCGTCAGATCGAGTGCATACGTCTCCAGATCGGCCAAGCTCGCGGACCCATCCTCGACAGCAGCACCGATACCCGAGTCGAACGAACCGTACCGTTCGGCCACCAAATTCTCGAAGTAGCGATCCTCGTGCAATTTCGCGGCCACCAACAGGCCGGCGGCGTAGGAGTCCATGCCGACGATGTGCGAGCGGAACAAGTCCTCCGCGGTGAAGGAAGTACGACGGGGCTTGGCGTCGAAGTTGAGGCCGCCGTGCGGTCCGATCGATCCTTCGTCCAGCACTTCCCACATCACCGAAGTCGTCTCGTAGAGATCGGACGGGAATTCATCCAGGTCCCAGCCCAGCAGCTTGTCGCCCTGGTTGGCGTCCAACGAACCGAGCAGACCCGCAGCCCGTGCAACGCGGATCTCGTGCTGGTAGCTGTGGCCGGCCAAGTTGGCATGGTTGCCTTCGAGATTCAGCTTGAAATCACCGTCGAGGCCGTAGGTCTTGAGGAACGCGATAGTGGTCGCTGCGTCGAAATCGTACTGATGCGAGGTCGGCTCCTTCGGCTTCGGCTCGATCAGGAACTGCGCGTCCAGCCCGATCTCATGGGCGTAGTCAACAGCCATCTGGAAGAACCTGGCCTGATGGTCCTGCTCACGCTTGAGATCGGTGTTCCAGACATTCTCGTAGCCCTCGCGTCCACCCCAAAAGACGTAATTCTGGGCGCCCAAGCGCTGGGCGATTTCCAGGCTGTGCTTCAGCTGAGCGCCGGAGTAGGCGAAGACATCGGCATAGGGCGACGTGGCTGCGCCGGCCACGAAGCGCGGATTGTTGAAGAGATTGCAGGTATTCCACAGCAGTTGGACGCCGGTGGCCTGCTGAAGCTCGGCGATGCGGTCGACAACCTTGTCGAGAATCGCGTTGGTCTCGCGCAGGGTATCGCCTTCGGGAGCGATATCGCGATCGTGGAAGCAGAAGAACTGCACCCCGAGCTTCGTATAGAGCTCAAACGTGTAATCAACCTTGGCAAGTGCCAATTCGACCGGATCGGTGAAACGGTCGTAGGGACGCTGCGCGGTGCCGTCGCCGAATGGATCGACCAAGCGCTGATCGAAGGTGTGCCAGTAGGCGACAGCGAAACGCAACCATTCGGCCATCGACTTGCCGGCCACCACCCGATCTGGCTGGTAATAGCGGAAACCCAGGCCCTGGCGTGGATCGGACTTCCCGACGAAGGGAATCGGCCCGATATTCCACAGATCTGCCATCTGAACACCTCCATGTGCGCGTCGCAGCACCGCCGCTGCAACCTGTTTTGTTGCGATACAAAACAATAGGCACGAGTGGGACGACACGTCAAGACCCGCCATCACACAGATCCAGCGACGGGGCGGCGCGAGGGCACCCCGAGCTGCCGCTCGTGGGTATAGTCATCGAACATGACCGCCGGCCGGCCTCGAATATCATCAAGTCGTCAAACAGTCCCCCGACTCCAAACAGGGATCAACGTCGAGAGCGTGCGCGCCATGAACCTGTCATTGGTGCTGCGGCATATTCTGGCCGCCCCCGGCGCGGTATCGCGAGCAACGATCGCCTCGCGGATGGGGACGACCCGCGCCACTGTGTCGCGCCTGGTGGACGAACTCTGCAACACGGGGCTGGTCTGCGATTGCAGCCCTTCCGGCGACGCATCCAGAGGACGCCCCGGTATCCCGCTCGCTCCCCAATTCGGGCGCGTGGTCAGTCTCGGTGTCGAGATCAACATCAGTTACCTGTCGGCCTGCGCCGTCGAACTGACCGGCGAGATCTTGGCGCAAGAAACCGTCAGAGGTGATTTTGCCGGATCTGACCCCGCGGTCGCCATGGCCCAACTCGTCGACCTCGCCCGACGTGTGATGACTGCCGCAATGAAATCAGCAAAGGCCGCGAATCCGGTCTTCGTCGGCTCGGGACTGGCCTTGCCGGGGCTGGTTTCCTTGGAGACCCTGGCTCTTGCCCCGAATCTGGGCTGGCGTGATCTGTCCCTCGACGAGTTATTGGAGCCGTTGTCAGATCTCAACCCGGTTCTGGTTGCCAACGAGGCGGATCTTGCCGCGTTTGCGGTCGCGAATCCGCGGCCCGGTGCTCCCGACGGACCGGCCTCCTTCGTCTACGTTTCCGGTGAGGTCGGCATTGGCGCCGGAATCATCATCGATCATCACCCTTTGGCCGGGGCACACGGCTGGTCGGGAGAAATCGGGCACATCTGTGTGGATCCGTCGGGACCGATATGCTCCTGCGGCGCCACCGGCTGTTTGGAGGCATATCTGGGACTCCGGGCGTTGGCGCGCAGTGCAGGACTACCTGCTGGTTCGACACCCGAAGAGATCGTCTCGGCCGCGCGCGACGGGTCGTCCGAGGCGCGATCGGCGATCGCCACCGGCGGCGCCGCGCTTGGTCGTGCCCTGTCGGCGATCGTGAATACGGTCGACATCCCCGAGATCATCCTCGGCGGCAACGTCGCGGTTCTCGCGGACGAACTCATTCCCCCCGCTCGCGATGAGTTGCACGCCCGAGTCCTCCAGTCACCGTGGGCCGAACCCGAGCTCCGAATCTCCGAGGTACGCGCCGATCTCGCGGTCATCGGCGCTGCGCACAAGGTACTGCAACGTCTGGTCGATGACCCGATTGCCTGGACGAATGGTATTCCCTGAGCTACAGATACCGCTGAATCGCGTTCCCGCATCACGCTTCGGACGATACCCCCAAACTCTCGGAGCATTGCGTCATGGGGAAACCCGAGATGGCACAGGCCAGCCCGCGCCAAACGTTGGCTACACGCCCCCGTTCACAGTCCCCAACACCCACGGCCGGAAGCGCGGCCAAACACGCCAGGAAGATTCCGTACACCTCTTGACACCTAGTTTCGTAATGTGCTTTTGTTAAACCAGTTTCTTGAACTAGCAGGCCGCGTCGATGCGGCCGAACCTAGATCGCAAGGGTGCGAGGGTGGAGGTAAGTAAATGAAGACCGATCGATTCACACTGGATGGCAAGGTCACGATCGTGACCGGTGGAGGCCAAGGCATCGGCAAGGTGGTGGCAGGAGAGCTGGCTGACCAGGGCTCCGACATCGTCATCTTTGATCTGCAAGATGCTACCGAAGTGGCCAACCAGATCGCCGAGCAGCACGGCGTGAGCGCAATGGCGTTGGTCTGCGATGTGACCGATCCCGATCAGGTCGCGAAGGCAATTGACCAAGCGGCGGACCGGATGGGCACGCTCGACCTGCTCTTCAACAATGCGGGCATCTGCTTACACAAGCCGGCGCTTGAATGCACACCGACCGATTTCACCAAGGTCGTCGACGTCAATCTGAACGCTATCTTCTTCGTGGCACAGGCGTTTGCGCGCTGGCTGGTCGCTCACAACAAGCAGGGCAACATCGTGAACACGGCGTCCATGTCGGCGACCATCGTCAACATCCCGCAGGGGCAGGCGTCCTACAACTCATCCAAGGCCGGTGTCGCACATCTCACCAAGTCGCTTGCCGTCGAGTGGGCACCATTGGGTATTCGCGTCAATTCGATCAGCCCGGGATACATCAACACCGAAATGACCGGAAATGTCCGCGAGGACTGGCGCCAGATCTGGACGGACATGATCCCGTTCAAGCGCATGGGCTCCCCCGAGGAACTCGCCGGGGCCGTCATCTACCTGCTGTCGGACGCGGCCACTTACACATCAGGCGCCGACCTCATCATCGACGGCTGCTTCACGGTCGTCTAACAGCACGCCACGCATCTCGTCCGGTTGTCTTGTCACAGCTGCCGGGGAAAGCCGGCGCACACAAACATTCAACCCGAATTCACCGCCGAATTCAGACATCAATCGACGGGTCGGGATTACTCAAAGGAAAAGACTCGCATGTTCAAAAAGCTCACTGCAGTCGCGACCGCGACTCTCGTGGCGATTTCCCTGGCGGCCTGTGGATCAGATTCAGGTTCTGGTTCATCCGGCGGTGAAGGCGAAATCTGGTACTCGACAAAGAACTCCACCGAAGCCGTTCACGTCGCCATGGCCAATGGCGTCACCCAGGCCGCCGACATGCTCGGCTTTAAGGGCGAGGTCGCAGTGGCCGAAGCGGACGCGGCCAAGCAGAACGACCAGTTGAACAACATCGTCCAGAATATGATGCCTGCGGCGGTCGTTGTCAACCCCTATGACTCCGATTCGATCTCCGACGTGATGGGACGCGCCAACGACGCGGACATTCCGATCGCCGTCATCGACAACAAGGCCAACAACGCCGAAGCCGATGTCGCAGTACTCTTCGACTCCATCAAGTCCGGCGAAATGGCCGGAGAAAAGGCCGTCGAATTGCTCACCGAGAAGTACGGCGAGCCCAAGGGCGTCGTCGTCAACATGTACGGCGAAGTCGTCTCCCAGGTGTTCAAGGAACGCTCCGAGGGATTCGAAAGCGTCATCAAGCAGTATCCCGATATCGAACTCGTCTCGGTACTCGGCGCCCCCGAATCCGATGTGGCGACCAGCGCCTTGAACAACGTCATCGCCGACGCGAACTCTTCCGGGAAGACGATCGACCTGATCAATACGCCAACCGACACCGCCACCATCGGCGCCGTCGAAGCACTCAAGACAAACAACATGTGGCAGAAGACCGGCGAAGAGGGACACGTCTTCTTCATCTCCCATGACGGCCTCGGCGACGTTCTCAGTTACGTCAAAGACGGGTATGTGGACGCGGAAGTCGTCATCGACGTGCTGGGCGTGGGCGGCATCGCCACCGAGATTCTGAACGCCTACCCGATGCAGGGCCAAGAGGTGCCCACATCTGGCACCTTCACCCCTGAGGGCTCCTATCTCAATACCGAGGTCACCTTCACCTCCGGTGACACGGGCGCCACCGTGATGCTCGACCCGCTGGTGGTGGATGCCTCCGGAGCGGATAACCCACTCATCTGGGGCAACGCCTCCTAACCGGATCTGCCAACAACATCCGGTTCGACCTCTGAAATTCGCAGGGCCCGGACGACAGGCCGTGGTGCCGCTGTGCATCTGATCTGCCAGCGGCACCACTGTCAACGAAGGAACCAGCCGTGAACACGACACCATTACTGCAAGTCAACAACATATCCAAGATATTCGGAGCAACCCGTGCCCTCTCCGACGTCAGCCTGGAGGTCGGAGTCGGTCAGATCCACTCGCTGCTCGGCCGCAACGGCGCCGGCAAGTCGACCTTGGTGAACATCATCGCCGGCATCTATCCTCCGAGCGTCGGCGAGGTGCTTTTCGATGGCCAGGACATCAGGTCCCTCAACATCTTCAATCGTCAAGAGTTGGGCATCAGGCTTGTCCCCCAGCACGAGAACTCCTTCCCCGACCTCTCGGTGGGCGAGAACATTTTCTCGGGCGTCCTGCCGCTGCGCCGCGGCCTGGTCGACTGGAAGACGATCAACCAGGTCGCTGCCCAAGAACTGGGCGACTACGGGCTGAAGGTTGATCCCCGAACACCGGTGCGAGAGCTGAGCTCCATCGACGCTCGCAAGCTCAACATCATCCGCGCCATGCACTCGGGTGCCAGACTCATCATCTTGGACGAACCAACCACCGCCTTGACCAACCGTGAACGCGCCGAGCTGTTCAGTTTCGTCCGTGATCTCAAGGCGAAAGGAACTGCCTTCATCTTCATCTCGCACTATCTGGGTGAGGTGCTCGACCTGTCGGACGAAATCACAGTGCTGCGAGACGGCAAGATGTACCCGGTCGACATGTCGAAGAAGGCCACCGAGTCTCATTTGGCCTATCTTGTCGCGGGCGAAGATGTGGAACTCACCAGGCGTTCAGAAGCGCACAATCCCAACGGCGACGGAGTGCTGCTCCAAGTCGACGAGCTTTACGGCACAAATCTCGAGAACGTCTCGGTCGACGTACGCAAGGGCGAGATTCTCGGGGTGGTCGGATTTCCGGGCTCGGGGGCGCGTGAGTTCTGCCGCGCGCTGTTCGGCCTCACCAAACTGACCTCCGGCACGATCACCGCCGAAGGTCACCGGCTGACCTTGAGTTCGCCGGAACAAGCCATCGCACAAGACATCGCCTACATCTCCTTCGATCGGCAGCGCGAGGGCATCATGCCGACGATGAACGTCAACGAGAACATCGGCATCGCCAGTCATCCAGGAAAGCTGAAGGCTATGGCCGGATTCATCAATCTGGCCAAGCAACGGCTGTTCTCGGAGCAATACCGGCAGGCTCTCAAGATCAAGTGCAGTTCCATTGAAGACCAGATGGACCAGTTGTCCGGCGGCAACCAGCAGAAGGTCATAGTCAGCCGGCTGCTGAACACCGATCCGCGGCTATTGATTCTGGACGAGCCCACCGTCGGCATCGACATCAAGAGCCGTGAAGAGATCATCGCGACCATCCTCCGCCTCACCGATCAAGGCATGAGCACCATCTATCTCACGAACGACTACGAGGAACTCCTGCGGGTGGCGGATCGTCTGGTCTTCTTCGACGAAGGCCACATCGTCACCATCCTCAACAACACAGACATCACCATCGACGAACTCACCGCCATCAGGGACCGTGAGAAGGAGGCCGTGTAGCGCCATGTCAGAGACATCTACTGCTCGAAAAGTCGCCGACTTTTGCATGAATCAGGCGGTATGGATTCTGCTCGTCGCGTCCATCGTGATCATGGGCTTGTTCCGGTCGTCGTTCTATTCGTTCGGCATTCTCTCGAACGTCCTCGTTCAGGCGACGGTCATGGGACTGCTGGCCATCGCAATCTCCATGATCATCGTGCTGGGCGACATCAACCTGGCCACCGTCGGAACCGCCGGTTTCTCGGCCCTGCTCGGTGTGCTCGCCATGAAGGCCGGCGTGCCGGTCATCGTATCCATCCTGATCATCCTGCTCGTCGGATCGGCCATCGGCTTGGTGAACGGAATCATCGTCACCAAATTGAGGGCCAACGCGCTGATCACGACCTTGGCCATGAACATGGTGCTGCAGGGCGGGCTGTTGGCCATCACCGGCGGCACCACCATCTCGCAGCTTCCCGATTCCTATAAGTTCATCAGCCAGGGAAAGATCGGCCCGTTCCCGGCATTGCCCGTCGTGCTGATCATCGCCTTCGTAATTTTCCACATCATCTGGACGCGCACTCGTTTCGGCCGGGCCTTGTTCGCGGTAGGCGGCAACTTCCGCGGTGCATATATCGCCGGCATCAACGTCGACCGGACGAAGATCTTGGCCTATGTCGTGTCCGGGCTGCTGTCGGGTATCGCCGGCTGGCTGCTGTCGGGATATATGGGCGCCGTGACGTCATCATTCGGAACGACCTACGAGATGCAGGTCATCGCCGCCGCCGTCATCGGTGGCGTGAGCCTCACCGGCGGCAAAGGCAGCATGCTCGGGGTGCTGGCCGGCACTCTGCTACTCACCGTGATTCAGGTCGGCTTGGCGATTCTCGGTATCGAATCGACACTCATCACGTTCGCCGGCGGCCTGATGATCTTCGTGGCCGTGCTGATCGACGCCGTCCGCAATCTCTATAACGCCCGCAGATGAGGAGGTGAGAGCGCGTACGCCTGATAGTCAGTCCCGAAGAGATCTGTGCCCAGCCATTAGGATGAGTTCGATTCGCACGTGACATCGCCTGGCAGTGGGCAATGCAAGACTCGCGGCCACGAAGTCGCCCAGGAGGTGAAACCAGAGATGAAGTCGTCCAGCATCAGAAAGCGAACCCGCCGGGCAACCTACGACTTCATCCGCGAGCGAGGCATGGCTACCAAGAATGACATCGCCGTGGCCCTGGGTCTCAGTCTCCCGACGGTGTCGAAGTACCTCACTCATTTCATGGACGAGGGACTGCTGGAGCAGCGGGCGAAGCTGTCATCGGGCGCCAACGGCGGCAGGAACCCGATCGGCTATGCCTGTGTCGCCGACGGCAGGCTGGCCGTGGGCGTCGACGTCACCCAGGACCGCGTCATCTGTCTGCTGGTGAACCTGGAACGCGAAGTACTGGCACAACGCGAGACCCGCCGCGAGTTCGAGATGACCGACGATTACTACGCTTTCATCGGCGCCGAGGTCGAGGCCCTACTGGCAGATTCGGCCGTTGACCGCGGCAAACTCCTCGGGGTCGGAGTGGCCGTCCCCGGATTGATCAGCGAGGCCACCGCGCAAGTGACCTACGGCCGCGTCATCGACAACCAGGGCCTCACCGCCGAGGACTTCGGCCGGCACCTGGGCGTCCATACCTTGCTGGTGCACGATTCGGACGCTGCCGGGCTCGCCGAGTTCTGGCCGGATCACGGGGTTGACAACGCCTTCTACATCAGCCTCTCGAAGAGCGTCGGCGGATCTGTGCTCATCAATGGCCGTATCTTCCGGGGCGACGGTGAATTCGCGGGCGAGATCGGGCATCTGCGCATTCATCCCGGCGGAAAACGCTGTTACTGCGGGCAAAAGGGCTGTATGGACGCGTACTGCAACGCCAAAGTGCTTGCCAGCAAGGCAGGGGGATCGCTGGAAACCTTCTTCGCTCGTTTGGGCACCGGTGACCAAACGACGATGCAGGAGTGGGACGACTACACCTCGGATCTGGCGCAGGCCATCCACAATATTCGAGTGCTCTTCGGCTGCACCATCATCCTCGGCGGCGACGTCGGCGCCCACATCGGCGATCATTTGGCGCCTCTACGGCAGAAGGTGGATCAGCTGAGTTTCCTGGCCAGTCACTCGGAAAACTTCTTGATGCCATGCAGCTACGCCACTCAACCCGTCGCGACGGGTGCGGCACTCTATCTGGTGGCCGAATTCCGCGATGAGCTCGGCCCCGCCCAGCCGCAGGCCCCTCAGGTACGCCGCACCAAATCCTGACCATCAATGCCTGATGTACCTGTTTGCTCCGGCAATCAGATACATCGCACAGTCTCACGCCACTGGGCGCGGACAACAGCGTCCAAGCCTTGGCACGAACCATTCATTTCTGATCGGAGTTCACCATGTTTGCAGCAGTAATCGGAATCGATGTCGGCACATCCAGCACCAAGGGCGTGCTGAGCGGTTTGAACGGTTCCGTCCTCGCCACAGCAACACGTCAGCACGACGTTCAGCGTCCGCATCCGGGCCATGTGGAGATGGCTCCCGACATCTGGTGGCAGGAGTTCTGTTCGCTCGGCCGCGAGTTGACCTCGGCCCAGCCCGAAGCCCAAGTGGTCGCCGTCGGAGTGTCCGGAATGGGCCCGTGCGTCGCTCTCGCCGACGAGCACTCGGCGCCGGTTCGACCGGCCATCTTGTATGGGGTCGATACCCGCGCGGTTGACGAGATCGCCGAATGGACGACGAAGCTGGGCGGCGATAATGCCATCATCGCGAGATGCGGTTCGATTCTGACCACCCAGGCCGCCGGCCCGAAGATCGCCTGGATTGCCCGTCACGAGCAGGCTGTGTACACCCGCGCCAAGAGACTGTTCATGCCGGCCAGTTGGCTGGTGTGGAAACTCACCGGTGCCTATCTGCTGGATCACCAATCGGCCTCCCAATGCACCCCGATGTACGACATCGAAGCTCAAACCTGGTACCGCCCCTGGGCAGATCAGATTGCCACCGGTATCGACCTGCCGAGGCTGGCGTGGGCCGGCGAGATTGCCGGTACGGTGACTCCTGCCGCTGCCGAAGCGAGCGGTCTACCGGCGGGGATCCCGGTGACCTGCGGCACGATCGACGCATGGGCCGAGGCTCTGTCGGTGGATGCCCACAACGTTGGTGACCTGATGTTGATGTACGGCACGACGATGTTCTTCATCAACACGGTGAGTGAACCGGTGCGCACACCTGCGCTCTGGGGCACCATCGGGGCCCTGCCCGGCACCCGCAATGTGGCGGGTGGCATGGCGACCTCGGGTGCGATCACCAACTGGTTGCGCGACCTGTTCGGTTCCCCGGGTTTCTCGGAACTGGTGACAGAGGCGGACGCCGCGGGCCCCGGTGCTCACGGTCTGCTGATGCTGCCCTATTTCGCCGGTGAACGAACTCCGCTGATGGATCCGGCCGCACGCGGAGTCCTTGCCGGGCTGACCATCGACCACACACGAGGCGATCTGTATCGTGCGGCTCTGGAGGCAACCGGGCTCGCGGTGCGCCACAACATCGAGGCCATCGAGTCGGCAGGCGGACGCATCGATCGGATCGTGGCCGTGGGAGGGGGCACCAAAGGCGACGTATGGACCCAGATCGTCAGCGATATCAGCGGTCGTCCGCAGGTCATTCCGCAAGAGACCATCGGGGCAAGCTACGGCTCAGCCTGGCTCGCCGCAAACCTGATACAGCCCATCGCTGCCTCCGAGTGGAATCCACCGGCCAGAGTCCTCCACCCCAGGCCCGAGAATGCGGCGAACTACGAGGAGCTCAATGACCTCTATCGGCAGCTCTACCCGGCCACCGCAACGGTCGCGCATGCATTGGCCCGGCGACAGGAGGCCGCCGGCTCGCGTCCCGAATGAGGTCGGGAATCCGGCACCGTCGTATGTAAACAGGTTTGGTATCAGTCCGCCTGCACGGACGGTGCTTCGTCCACCTGGAACGCCATCGGGAGCAGTTCGGCAGGACGCAACTTCGGGTCGTCTGCCGCGAGAGAACGCACCGGGCCGATTCCGGTTTCGCGGGTCTCGAAGCGTATCGTGACCACTCCGTGACCCGACCCCCAAACCCAGCCGCGTCCAAGTTCTTCATGTTCTACATCCATCCCGGGAATCCAGCTACCGGCCAGGCCATGCCGGCGCTTCATCGCCGGAGCCGAACTGACTTCTTCGGTCACGGGTGTCAGCTCTTCGTCCGCCCAGAACAGTTCTTCTTGAGCCGCGGTCGTGAAGTTCGCAACGCCGACGCCCAGCAGCCGAACCCCGCTCTCGATGGCCAACCCGGCGAGCAGACCGCGGGCCACCGACCTGATCCGCTCCGCCGAATCGGTCGCACCCTCAAGCGTGCGCGACCGCGTCCACGTGGTGAAGTCCCCGAGCCGCACCTTGATCGTCACAGTCCGCGCAAACAATCCCGCCTTACGCACACGAGCGGCCACCGTTGCCGAATCCCGATCGATCACCGCCACGATCTGATCGCGATCGACCAGGTCCTCGGCGAAGGTATCCTCGACCGAGATTGACTTCGCTTCGCGCACCGCCTGCACGGGCCGGTCATCCCTGGCGAACGCCAACTCGTGCAGCGCCGTCCCCGCCGAGCGCCCCAACTCGCGCGCCAGCTCCTTGGCCGATGTCTTCTGCAGATCGGCGACCGTGGCAATACCAAGCTTGGCCAGCCGGTCCATCGTCGCGGGTCCGACGCCAGGCACCGCGCGCACCGACAGCGGCGTGATGATCTCCAGTTCCCCGCCGGACGGCACCACCAGTTGTCCATCGGGTTTGGCTGCCTCGGACGCCAGTTTGGCCATGAACTTGCTGGATCCCACACCGACCGAGGCGTGCAGCCCCTCGGTTCGCCTGGTCAACTCCGAGCGGATCTCGCTCACCAGCTCCTCAAGCCGCACCGCATTCGAGGTGTCGATGCCGCCGGCCTCGAGGTCGACGTAGGCCTCGTCCAGACTCAATGGCTCCACGACGGGACTCAACTCGCGCAGCAGCGCCATGACGATCCGGCTCGACTGCCGATAGGCATCGAATCGTCCGCCGAGGTACGCCGCGTTCGGGGCGCGCCGTCTCGCCTCACCCGTCGACATCGCCGAGTGGACGCCGAAAACCCTCGCCTCATAGCTCGCGGTCGCCACCACCCCGCGTCCGCCGATGCCCCCGACGACCACCGGTTTGCCGCGCAGTGAAGGTTTGTCGCGCTGCTCGACGGACGCAAAGAATGCGTCCAGATCAAGATGCAGGATCGACGGAGATACCCTCATGACCTTGGTTCTCCCAGCACCGCTCTCCCCCTGCTATGTTTCCGCAATACTCGGCTTGACATGCTCATCAGCAATGACAACAGCTAGCCGTATCGAGCATGTGCACAAATATCTGAATCCAGGTTAGGCCACGATGCTCGGCTCGCTCTGTGACGAAAAATCATCCAAGCGGCGCATCAAAGAACTTCAGGATGTGCGTTGCGACCGCACACAATTCGCCACGCTGATTGTGAATCTGAATGCTCGCGTAGGTCTTGGCTGCTTCGTCGTCCACCTCATCGATACGGTAGGTGACGGTCAACGTGTCACCGAGCAGGACGCCTGCGGTAAAACGCACCTTGTCATAGCCGTAACTGACGCAGGCCTGGCCGGACCTGGCCTGAATCATCGTCGAACAGGCGGACGACAAGCTGAGCACCAGCATGCCGTGCGCGATGCGGCCTCCATAGCTGGTGGTCTTCCCATATTCCTCGTTGATGTGATTGGGCGAAAGATCGCCGGTGATACCGGCAAAAAGATAGACGTCTGATTCGCTCAATGTTTTGGTGAATGTGGCGACATCACCGGCGTCGAGATTGATCTTCACCCGCGCGTCCTTTCATATTTCACGAAATCGAATTCGCCGCGTGGCTCCCGCGAAATCTCCTGCCATTCGGGCACATGAATTTCCGGGAACAATACGGAACCCTGGGCGTCGGCATGAACTTCGGTGATATCCAGTTCATCGAGATGGGGCCAGGCCATCCGGTAGATCTGGCCGCCTCCGATCACGTAGGCCTCGTCACTGGACGCGGGTCCGGCGGCATCATCCGGACCCACCTCACGGGGAACGGCACCAGGGGAATCCGCCGCTCGTGGAGTGCGGAGCCCGCCCGGAGCCGCGCCCCCGGAGGCAGAGCTATCGATATCGGAACTGTTCAGAGCAGGAATGGCCGCATCGCGTCGAGAAGCGCCACCGGCAGCGGCGACCGCCTCGTCCCAGGTCGATACCGCAATCCCCCGAGGACGCCCGTCGTGACCTGTGGGAAAGCTCAGTGCGTCCGGATCGTGTGTGATGACGATGCTGCAGCGGCCGGGCAGCAGACCCATCGCATCGTGCGTCTTACGGCCCATGATCAGCGGATGCCCCATGGTGACCTTCTTGAACCGCGCCCAATCCTCCCGGAACTTGAACGGTTGGTCGTCGCCGTCACCGATCACACTGTTGCGGGCCACGACCGCGATCGCAATCAACTTCATGCGCCCCGCTCCTCCATTTCGCCAAACTTGGGCCGTCCGTCAGCTGTTCCCATGGCTGGCCTCTCGAGACGCGGCCGGCAATTCGGCGTCGTCTTGATATTTCGGCCGCACGAATGACCTCCGTATTGCTCCATCCAGCATGTGCGGTTCACACCGCGATCGGTGCTTTGATCGCTGGACGCGGGTGATAATCGGTCACTTTGATGTCATCCAAAGTGAAATCGAAAATGTCGTTTACCTCCGGATTCAGCCACAATTTCGGCAGATCACGGGGTTTACGGGCGAGCTGCTCATGCACCTGGTCAATATGGTTGTCGTAGATGTGCGCATCCCCCAGAGTGTGCACGAAATCTCCGACATCCAGGTCGCAGGCCTGGGCAATCATGTGGGTCAACGCGGCGTAGGAAGCGATATTGAACGGCACACCCAAGAACAAGTCGGCCGAACGCTGATACAGCTGGCAGCTCAACTTACCGCGCTCCCCCTCAGCTTGCGGCGGGGCGACATAGAACTGGAAAAGCGCGTGGCACGGAGGCAGTGCCATCTGAGGGATATCCGCGACATTCCAGGCAGAGACAATATGCCGCCTGGAATTCGGATTCTTCTTGATGTCCTCGATCACCTGGCTTATCTGGTCGACGTGCCCGCCGTCGGGGGTCGGCCAGCTGCGCCACTGATAACCGTAAATCGGGCCCAAATCTCCCTGCGGCGAAGCCCATTCGTCCCAGATGTGGATGTTATGTTCTGACAGCCACTCGATATTGGTCGACCCCTTGAGGAACCACAGCAATTCCCCGAAGACACCCCGGGTGAAGACCTTCTTGGTAGTCAGCAGCGGGAATCCGGCAGCCAGATCGAAACGCATCTGGTAGCCGAAAACGCTGCGAGTACCCGTGCCGGTGCGGTCGTCCTTGTGCACGCCGTGGTCCAGCACGTGCTGCAGCAGATCGAGATACTGCTTCATAACTGGCTCATCCCTTCAAGACTTCCCGAAGCTTCGGCATCATCGCGCGCAGTGCGCGCCCACGGTGACTGATCGCGTCCTTCTGCTCGGACGACATCTCAGCGGTCGTCAGCGGCTCCGCATCTGCGGAAACCTCCTGATCGTCCGCGATGAAGATCGGATCGTAACCGAACCCGTTCTTGCCACGAGGAGCATGGGCCAGCCGACCGGGCATCTCGCCGCGAGTCGTGAACTCTTGACCGTCAGGGGTGACCAGCGCCACCGCGGCAACAAACCGCGCGCCGCGAAGCGCGTCCGGTACATCGTCAACCTGGCGCAGCACCAAATCAAGGTTCGCCTGATCGTCATGGGCGGGCCCGTTCCACCTGGCCGAACGGACGCCCGGCATCTGGTTCAGCGCATCGACGCACAGTCCCGAATCGTCCGCGAGAGTGACCAGACCGCTGCGCTCGGCACCGGCATGCGCCTTGATCAACGCGTTGCCCTCGAACGTCCACTCGGTTTCGGGCGGTTCGGGATAGGGATCCACGTCGGCCAGGCTGAGAATCTCGATGCCGAGCCCCTGCTCGGCGGTGATCCGGCGCAATTCCTTCAGCTTCTTGGCGTTATTGGTAGCCAGCAGCACTTGTGCGCCCGCCAAGCCGTTGCCCAGCACGTTCATCGAGTCACCGGCTGAGCGAGAGCCTCCGCCTGCATCCTGGTGAGATCAGCGCAGCCGGCCTGACCGAGATCGAGCAACTGATTGAGCAGATCGCGGTCAAAGGGCGCGCCCTCGGCCGTTCCCTGTACTTCGATGAATTCGCCGGTTCCCGAGCAGACGATATTCATGTCGACATCTGCGTGGGAGTCTTCCTCGTAACAAAGATCCAACATGGGCACTCCCCGCACCACGCCGACGCTGATCGCCGAGACCGAACCGGTCAACGGCTCCCCTGCCAGCAGTTTGCGGTCGCGCAACCACGACACCGCATCGCTCAGCGCCACATAGGCTCCGGTGATGGACGCGGTGCGGGTGCCGCCATCGGCCTGCAGCACATCGCAGTCGATGACGATGGTGTTCTCACCGAGCGCCTTGTAATCGATGATGCCGCGCAGCGATCGGCCGATCAGCCGGCTGATCTCATGGGTACGGCCACCGACGCGTCCCTTGCGCGATTCGCGATCACTACGGGTGTTGGTCGCCCTGGGCAGCATCTCATACTCGCTGGTCACCCAGCCGAGACCCGAACCCTTACGCCAGCGCGGCACTCCCTCGGTCACCGAAGCGGCCACCAGCACCCTGGTGCGTCCGAAACTCACCAGCACCGATCCCTCGGCATGGTCGAGCCAGCCCCGCTGAAATGTCACCGGCCGCATATCGGCCAATCCACGTCCATCAATTCGATCGCTCACGATCGTCAAACCTACCTGCTCGCTACGACAAGAAGCAGACGGTGCCAGGAACCGCTGATTCCCGGCACCGTCTGCCGTCCTTGTGATGTCCGGCGTCCCGTAATGCAGCCCGGGACGCGGGACTATCGCTCTGCTGCCTCAACCACGATCAAGCGTCGTCCACCACGATCACGTACAACCGGCGCGGCCCGTGCACTCCATCGACACGCGACAGCTCGATGTCGCTGGTCGCCGATCCGCCTGAGATCCAGGTCAACGGGTGCCCGGCATGCACGGCAGGCTTCACGACCTGCATCGCCTCGGGCACATCCGATACCACCTGGTTTGCCCGAACAACACACACATGGCCGTCGGGCACCAATGAGATCGCCCGGCGCCCCTGGTCCTCGACATGGGTCAGCACGATGGTTCCGGTGTCGGCAACCCCGCTGGCGGCCGCAGTCACCACGGCCTCGGTTCGGTTGAGCTCCTGGTGACTGAGCTGCGGATCATCAACCCTGGCGTCGATACCGGCATCGGTGATCGCCTTGACCCAGGTCTTGTCCAGCCCGGCAGGCACCACGGCACTGTGCTCGGCGCCGATTGCCTTCAGCCCCTCAACGACAGCCTTGGCAACCTGGGATTCCTTTACCCGCACCACGGTGGCCGAATAGTCGATGACCTTTTGGACGAAGGTGCCGACCACATCGTCCATCGCAATGCCCGTGCCGTACTCCCAATCGATGGGCACATCGGTCTCGGGATTCTTGTCGGTGATGTCTGCGGTCGCCCGGCGGATCCTGGCGAGGATCTCGGTACGCGCGGCATCATCTCGCACGCTGCTCTTCATCACTTGGCCTCCTTCCGGTTCTTCTTCCACCAGCTACGGAAGGTGTCAGTCGGCGGCGCTGGAACGTCGCGGTATCTCAGCCAGCGTTCGGCCACCGGCACCGGAATCGGCCCGAGCGGCTTACCCCGCAACAACCCGCCGGCACCCCGAGTGGCCGCCTGCACCGTCTCGAAGCGGCGAGCGTCTCCGAAGAGCCAACCCGCGGTCTTCATCAGGTTCCGTTCAACGGTTCCTTCGGCATCGGCACCGAATCGGTCGGCCTTCTCGGCCTCGGCCACCCTGTTGCGCAGGTGCAGGATGATGTCGGTGAACGGAATCTTCACCGGACACACCTCGTTGCACGCGCCGCACAGCGAGCAGGCATACGGCATGCCGCGGTCGACCGGATCGTCCACGCCGCGCAACTGCGGGGTGAGGGTGATGCCGATCGGCCCCGGATAGACCGAACCGTAGGCATGCCCGCCGGCCCGCTCATACACCGGGCAGGTGTTGATGCACGATGCGCAGCGGATGCAGCGCAGCACCTCGCGTCCGACCTTGTCGGCGAGCACATCGGTGCGGCCGTTGTCCATGAAGATGACGTGCTGCTCTTGCGGGCCGTCGCCATCGGTGACCCCACTCCACACCGAGTTGTACGGATTCATTCGCTCACCGGTCGCCGACCTCGGCAACAGCTTGAGGAAGACCTCAAGGTCGTCGAAGCTCGGCAGGATCTTCTCGATGCCGACCATCGAGATCAGAGTCTCGGGCAAGGTGAGGCACATCCGGCCATTGCCCTCGGACTCGACGATCACCAGCGAGCCGGTGTCGGCGCAGATGAAGTTGCCGCCCGAAACGGCCACCTTTGCCCGCAAGAACTTCTCGCGCAGGTGAAGCCTGGCCGCGTCGGCCAACTCCGGTGGGTTGGACGAGACATCGGTAGGCGCGGGCCGGCCATAGTTCTTCATCTCGCGCAGGAAGATCTCGCGGATCTCTGCCCGGTTACGGTGAATGGCCGGCACCACGATGTGGGAGGGACGATCATGGCCGAGCTGGACGATCAGTTCCGCCAGATCGGTCTCCCATGCTGCGATGCCCTGCTCTTCCAGGTACTCGTTGAGGTCGGTCTCCTGGGTGGTGATCGACTTGATCTTCACCACCTCATCGACGCCCTTGGCTTGGGCGATTTCGGCGACGATCTGGTTGGCCTCCTGGGCGTCCCGGGCCCAATGCACCTGGACGCCGTTGGCGGTGAGGTTCTTCTCCGCCTCTTGAAGGTAGTAATCCAAGTGCCTGGACACCCGGTTCTTGATGGCCGTGGCAGCCTCGCGCAGATCCTCCCAGTCGGGCGATTCTGAGACCCGCAGCGCTCGTTTGTTGCGGATCGTCGTGGTGGCATTGCGCATGTTCTTGCGCTGGACGCTCAACTCGAGCTCTGTCTTGACCGCCTTCTGAAACTTCGGCATTCCCAAGAAGGTGCCGGGCTTGTCCGGCGCCGGGGTCAACCGCGCGACTCCGTGATTGCCCTCGGTGATCCGACGAAGCTCGGTGCTGGTGGTTGAGGTTTCTGCTCCCACAGTTGTGCTCATCGCTCAGTCCTCCTCGGTGCTCGCCAAGATCTCGGCCAAGTGAATGGCCTTGACCCCGGAGTTCTGCCGAGACAACACCCCGCCGATGTTCATCAGACAGGAGTTGTCACCGGCCACCACGTACTCGGCGTCCGTCTCGCGAATGTGCCGCGCCTTGTCGTTGGCCATCGCCGCGCTCATATCCGAGTTCTTGATGCAGAAGGTGCCACCGAACCCGCAGCACTGCTCTTCGGCGGGCAGCGGCACCATCGTCATGCCACGCACCTTGCTCAGCAGCCGGTAGGGCTTGTCGCCGAGCTTCAGCATGCGACGACCGTGGCAGGAGGGATGATAAGTGACCCGGTGCGGGAAATATGCTCCGAGGTCGTCCACCCCCAGCACATCGATCAAAAACTCCGGCAGATCGTAGATCTGGGTGCTGACCCGATCGACGTCCCTGATCAACCCGGGGTCACCGGTATGGCGAGCGAGCATGGGATGCTGCTCGCGAACAGCACCGGTGCATGATCCCGACGGAGCCACCACATAATCATAACCGGCGAACGCCTTGACATACTGCTTGACGCTCGGGATCGACTCGTCGAAGTACCCGCTGTTCGTGGTCATCTGACCGCAACAGGTCTGCGCCCGGGGAAACTCGACCGTGCAGCCGAGTTTCTCCAGGATCGTGACGACGGCCTGCCCCGTCTGGGGGAACATGACGTCGTTGATGCAGGTGATGAACAGCCCGACGGTTTTACCCAGTCCTGGTTGAGAAGCCACCGCGGTGGCATGAGCCGTAGTAGTTGTCATGACTTTTACCTCCAGTAGTTGTCAATCTCAGGGCAGGATCCAGGACAGCACAGGCGTGGACATTAGACCGGCGAGAATGCACATCAGCACCAGCAGCAGCACCGAGTACTTGAGCACCTTGCGCAAGATAACCGACTCGCTGCCGATCAGGCCGATCGCGGTGGCCGCTACGGTCAGCGACTGCGGGGAGATCATCTTGCCCACCACGCCGCCAGCGGCACCGGTGCCGACCAGCAGATGCCGCATCCCCTCCACGCCCAGCGCGCTCCCCTGGCCGATCTGCTGAGCGACCGTCGATTGCAGATTGGAGAAGAGAATATTGGCCGAGGTGTCCGAGCCCGTGACGTAGGTTCCGATGTAACCGAGCATTGGAGCAAGGAATGGATAGATCGCGCCGGCGCCAGCGATGAACAGACCCAGAGCCAGCGTCTGGCCGGAGTCTCCCATCACGTAGGCGAGCGCGACGACCATGCCGATGGTGAGGGCCGAGAACTTCATCTTCTTGATGTTGACCCACAGTTCTTTCAGGATTGCCCCGATCGACAGCTTGTAGATCAATCCGACCAGGATCGCGACGATGGCCAGCAGGAAACCGGGCTGAGACAACCAAGGCCAGGTGTAAACCTGATGACCGGCCGGATCGCCCGAAGCCGTCAAGAGGTTGCCGGAAAGCAGCGGCCAGTTCATCTTGACGTCGGCACTGCCGAGGAAGGCCTTGACCGGTGGAAGCGCAGCGATAGCGAAGATGACGATGACCAGCACATAAGGCACCAGGGCCATCACGATCCGGGGCGCGGTCAGCGTGGAGGTGTCGACCTTCTCGGCCTTAACGGGATCGGTCTCGATCGACGCATCAACCGGAATGCCGATGCGCTGCGCAGCGGCTTCACCACCGACGGGCTTCCAGAACTTGAGGAACAGCATCGCCAGAACGACCGTGATGATCGCGGCGAAGATCTCTGTCAGGTTGTACAGCGGTGTGGACGCCACAATCCACTTGGTGGCACCGAAGACGATGCCGCAGAACAGGCCAAACGGCCAGACCTGTTTGACACCCTTCGACCCGTCCATGATCTGCAACATCAAGAATGGGACGACGATGCAGAGCATCGCGCAGATCCGAGCGCTCACCGGAGCGACATCAAGCGGATCCAGTCCGGCGGTCTTCGCGGCTTGCAACACAGGGAGCCCAACGGCACCGAACGCGACCGGCACAGTGTTGGCCACCAGGGCGGTGAGAGCAGCACGCAACTTGCCGAACCCGATTCCGATCAACATTGCCGCAGCGATCGCGACCGGCGCACCGAATCCGGCGAGCGCTTCCAGCAGGCCGCCGAAGCAAAAGGCGATGAGGATACCCAGCACTCGCGGATCGTCGCTGATAAGGAAGAACGTCTTGCGCAGATCGTCGAATCGCCCTGAGATAACGGTGATTTGATACATCCATATTGCCGCTACCAGGATCCACACGATCGGGAAGATGCCGTAGAGGAACCCTTGGGCACTACTGGCCAAGGCCAGCGCGGGTGACATCTTGAACGCCAGAATTGCCACCAGCAAAGCGACAGCCCAGGAGAAGATGGCTGCCCAGTAGGCCTTCCAGCGCAGGGCACCCAGTGTGATCAGCATTGCCAGCACTGGAAGGAAGGCGACCAAGGCGGATAGCCACTGGTGCCCCAAAGGGTTGGTGTCAGGCGTAAATACTTCAAGGAAGACCATCGAAACTCCGTCGTTTCCGCCACTCGATAACGATTAGAAGACTCGGCACGGCCAAATCCCCCTGGCGTAGAAGGATTGGTCTTACCAAACCGTCACGTTAAATTGCTGAGCCTTGGAGCGTCAAGTGAGCACGAGGCCGTCGCACCCCAAGTAGGGCTAGGCTCGCCTAAGCTCAGACTGAGCCACGCGGGCGTCAGATCCCCAATGACCAGCGCAGGCGACCCGGGCGGCTATGTGATCAACGATTTCTTCGTGCAATATCCGCTTGCCTCCGCAAAGCTGAGCGGCCGATGATGGCCAAGTGAAAGCGTACGAAGTAGTCCGTCAGCAACTGGAGCGGCAGATCCTCACCGGAGAGCTGTCCGTCGGCTCGTTGCTTCCTGCCGAGCGGGAGATGGCGACCGAATTCGGGGTCAGCCGGGCAGCGGTCCGGGAGGCGCTGCGGGCGATGTCGGCTCAAGGCCTCATCACTTCTCATGTGGGCGCGGGCCCCAACTCCGGCACCCGCATCACCGCGCAGAATGGCCCGGCACTTGGCCATCTACTTCAATTGCACGTTGCTCTGTCGCAATTCCCCATCGACGACGTGGTCGAGGCCAGAATCATGCTGGAGCGCTACTCCGCCAAGCTCGCCGCCGACAACGCCACCCCCGAGAAGCTCACCGGCCTGGATCAGCTGCTGACCAAGATGGAGGCGGAGTTCATGGAGCTGGAGGAGTTCAATGAACTCGACACCCAGTACCACATCGCGATATCTCAACTGGCGGATAATCAACTCATCACCACTCTCACCACCGCGGTAAGGCAAGCCTTGGCTCTACCAATCCGTAAGGCCAGCCAGAATCTTCCCGATTACCAGAGTTTCCGGCGTGACTTGAACAAACAGCACAGAAGGGTGTTCTGCGCCATTGCCGAAAACGACCGTGAAGGTGCCGCTAAGTTGATCGAAGAGCACATCAGAACCGCCTATGCGATCCTGCCGATGGGTGGCAGTGGCGACTGAATGAGGTATGGTCCTACCATATTACGACAAAGGAGTCCAGCACCTATGTCTGTCATCAGTTCACGAACACACTTGACCGAAGCACCCCAAAAGTACGTTGACGAGCTCGCCGCCGCACTCGGCGATGGCGTCGAAGTCACCACCCGGGCACTCGATCGCTTCGCCGTCGCGGTCGACGCCTCGCACTACCTGTCCACACCTCAGGCTTTGGCCCGGCCACGCACCGCGGGCCAGGTCGGCATGGCCATGGCGATCGCCGTGCGCGCCGGCTGGCCGCTCAGCCTGCGCGGAGGCGGCACCAGTCTGTCGGGTCAGTCCTTCTCCACCGGGCTCACCGTCGATGTGCGCCGGCACTTCCGCGACATGGAGGTGCTCGACCACGGGGCGCGGGTGCGCGTCCAACCCGGATTGACGGTCCGCCAGGTCAACGCGCGCCTCGCCAAATACCACACCAAACTCGGTCCTGATCCGGCCAGCGAGATCGCCTGCACGATCGGCGGCATGATCGCCAACAACTCGTCCGGCATGACCTGCGGCACCACCGCCAATACCTATCGGACCCTCGAATCCATGGTGATCGTGCTGCCCTCGGGCACCGTCATCGACACTGCGAGTCCACGCGCAAACGAGATCCTCGCCCTTCAAGAGCCACAGCTCTTCGAGGTACTGGGGCAGCTTCATGATCAGCTCGGGCGTCCCGAAATGCGCACCGATTTGCAGCGCCGCTACGCGATGAAGAACACCATGGGCTATGGCCTCAACTCGTTCATCGACTTCGAGGAACCGGTGAAGATCCTCGAGCACCTGATGATCGGCAGCGAGGGGACGCTCGGATTCGTCGCCGAAGCCACGCTCAGAACGGTGCCGATTCATTCGAAGACCGCGACAGGCTTCTTGCTGTTCAATTCGTTGGACGCCGCCACGCAGGCCCTGCCGACCATCGTCGACAGCGGAGCCGATGTGGTCGAGCTGATTGATTCGGCAGCCATCCTCGCGATGGGCGAAGAAGCCGCTCCGGTGCTTCCGAAGAGTTTCCAGGTCGGCTCCGAAGCCATCCTGCTGGTCGAATACCAGGGCGATTCGGACGACGAGCTCGCCGAGCGATCGGCCGTCGGCAAGGACAGGTTCTCCTCCTTCGATCTGTACGCGGCACCGGAACTCACTCAGGACGCCGGACGCCGCGAGCAGATGTGGTCGCTGCGCAAGGGTCTCTACACCAAGGTGGCGCGCAATCGTCCGAAGGGCACCGCCGCGCTGCTCGAAGACATTGCCGTGCCGATCATGGATCTGGGCAAGGTCTGCAGCGACCTGCAGATGCTCTTCGACAAGCACAATTACGAAGGCGGCGTGATCTTCGGCCACGCCAAGGACGGCAACATCCACTTCCTGGTCACCGAGGACTTCGACGGCCCGGTCTCCATGAAGCGCTACGAAGAGTTCACCGAGGACATGGTCTCACTGGTGCTCGCCAAGCAGGGCACGCTGAAGGCCGAGCACGGCACCGGACGCATCATGGCCCCGTTCGTGCACCGGCAATACGGTGACGAACTCTACGACGCGATGTGGCAGGTCAAGAAGGCGTGCGACCCGGCACACGTCCTCAATCCGGACGCAGTTCTCACCGAGGACCCGAAGCTGCATCTGTCGAACATCAAGCACACCGCTCCGGTTCGTCCGATTCTCGACGATTGCGTGGAATGCGGATACTGCGAGCCGGTGTGCCCCAGCCAGCATCTCACCACCACCCCACGTCAGCGGATCGTCATTCAGCGGGCCATCGCGCACGCCGAAGACGAGCATGACGAGGCCCTGGTCGCCGAGCTGAAGCGTGATGAACGCTATTCGGTGATCGACACCTGCGCGGTCGACGGCATGTGCCAGACGGCCTGCCCGGTGCAGATCAACACCGGCCAACTGATCCGTGATCTCAGGGCAGAGCTTGCACCGACCTGGCTGGACGCCACGTGGCACGGTGCCGCCAAGGTCTGGGGTCCGTTCTTGAGGGTCGCGTCTGCGGGCATGACGGTGGTCGATCATGTGCCGAATGCACCGGTGCGGGCGGTTACCGGGGCCATTCGCAAGGTGGTCGGCGAAGACGTCATGTACACGCTTTCGGACGACCTGCCGGGCGGCGGCCCTGCCAGGCACCCGCATCATGCACCGCATCCGCAGATCGTGTTCATGCCTGCCTGCGTGGGCACCATGTTCGGCACCGGTGCGAGCTGCGGCAAGGGATCGTCGGACGCCTTCCGGCGGCTGTGTGAGCTGGCCGGTATCCGGGTCGAGATCCCCGACGAGATCGAATCGCTGTGCTGCGCCACCCCATGGAAGTCGAAAGGCATGAAACGCGGCGGCAACCTGATGGGCGAGCGGTTGGCCACGGCGTTGGGCAAGGCCAGTAACAACTGGGAGTTGCCGATCGTCTGCGACGCAGCCTCCTGCACGGAGGGCATGGCGGTCGCGCTGGAGCATCAGGGCGTGACCAACGCGAAGATCGTCGACGCCGTCCAGTTCACGGCCGAACACATTGCGCCCAAGCTGCCGCAGTTACCCAAGGAGCATCTGGCGGTGCTGCATCCGACCTGCTCCAGCACTCACCTGGGTCTCAACGACGCGCTGATCATGCTGGCCGGGCTGGTTGCCGACGAGGTCATGGTGCCGAACAGCTGGCGATGCTGTGCTTTCGCCGGCGACCGTGGCATGCTGCACCCCGAGCTGACGGCCACCTCGACCAAGGACGAGGCGGCGGAGGCGAAGGCCGCGAACGCCGACCTCTATATCTCGCTCAACCGCACCTGCGAGATCGGGATGACCAGGGCAACCGGCAAGACCTACACGCACGTGCTGGAGGAGCTCGCGAATCGGGCCGCCCCGACGCGGGTCTGAATCGTGTCGTGGCGCGCAGGGGCCGGCCGGTGTCTGCCTCTGCGCGCCAGGTTGCGGCCGGCCGGGGTTGCCGACGCGAACCGAGAAAACAAAGGATAGGTTCGCTTTCCGGCAACCTTCCCCGTCCGCTCTGCCGAATTGCTCGATGAGCAGATCAGCCGAAGGTGCTACACCGTGACGCCGAGATCAATCTGTTCGACATCGCGAACGAAACCACCCATCAGTCGCCGGCCCAGGCCTTCGAACTCGGCTGGATCGCCGGTGGTGGTGAAGCGGCGAACCGCCTGGTTATTGTCGCTGCGCAGCAGGCCCTTGCGTTTCAGTGTGCCGAATGTCGAGCGGGCGCATTCGTCCGCACTACTGACGAGTGCTACATCGTCGCCCATGATGAAGCTGATTACACCCGACAACAGCGGATAGTGCGTGCAGCCGAGGATGAGTGTGTCGACCTGCTGGTGCTTCAGCGGTTCGAGATACCCGGTCGCGACCTCGATCAATGAATCGCCGGTGGTGATGCCTGCCTCGACGTAGGGCACGAACTTGGGACACACCTGGGTGATGACATTCACCGGGGAGGCCGCAAGTGCGTCGTTGTAGCTGCGGGAGTTGGCGGTGGCCGCGGTGCAGATCACACCGATTCGGCCGTTGCGGGTGATGCCGGCGGCCTTGCGGGCCGCGGGCAGAATGACCTCGATGATCGGGAGGTCGGGATAGCGTTCCCGGGCGTCGCGAAGGGCAGCGGACGAACCGGTGTTGCAGGCGATCACCAGGGCTTTGACGCCCTGACCGATCAACCAGTCGAGGCTTTGCAGAGTGAATTCCCGCACCTGGGCGAGCGGACGCGGGCCATAGGGGGTGCGGGCGGTGTCTCCCAGATAGAGAATGTCCTCGCTGGGCAACAGATCGACGATGGCCCGGGCGACGGTGAGTCCACCGAAACCCGAATCGAAGATGCCAATGGGCGCACAGGACTCGTCATTCACGACGGCAAGTTTACTTACTCCTGAGCCGCCAATAGAGATTCCTGCACCCAGCCGAGCCATTCATAGATGGAGAAGGTCCAGCTGCGCGGGTCGTCGTCCGGCAGTTCATTGATAGCGTCGGCGTCGTCGGCATCGCGGATACCCAGCCGCACCGCGAGGGCCAACCGCAGATTCGTCAAGGTCTTCAGCCATCCTGCCGAGTGGGTCGTGCACACGGCACAGCGTCCCTCGTCCTGGATCTCTTCGAGATCGGCGAGCATGACACGTGCCGCGTCCACCTTGTCGTCGAGTTGCACGGTGCGGGTGAACCGCTGAAAGTCGAAGCCCGCTTGGGGATCGTCCGGATAGGGGTTCGGGAACAGGCGTTGAATCACCGGATCGGAGGAGGCTTCGAAGCTGAAGTCGTCCTCGGTTGTCATTTCGCGTTCGAGGCGGGCAAAAAGTTCATCTTCCTCATCGGGGGTGCTCGAGGTCTCCGGTTCGTCCGGCAGCCAGCTGGTGCCCGGCCCGCCGGCCGGCGCCGTGGAATCCAGCAAGAGTTCAATGAGCTGACCGATCAATCCACTCAACAAGCTGATCTCGGCAGGCTCGAACTGGCAGACCATTTCATCGTCGACTCTGCGGAAAGCCAGCATCATTCTGCCTTGTCCAAGGTCGCCCACAGGCCATAGCTGTGCATGGCCTGCACATCGCGCTCCATACAGTCGCGCCCCCCTGAGCTGACGATCGCGCGCCCTTCCATATGAACCTGCATCATCAGACGTTCAGAGCGGTCCCGGGGGTAATGAAAATAGGTCGAGAAGACATGGGTCACGTAGCTCATCAAGTTCACCGGATCATCCCACACGATGGTGACCCAGGGCTGGAGGGTCTGAGTTTCTTCGGACACGAGCTCCTCGACGGCTGTGCCGCCCACCGTTGCCGCGGATGTCGATTCGCCTGCCATGAGCCCATTCTTCCCCATCCAGCCAAGGCGACAAGGCCTACAGCCGGATTACCTGCCGACTGCCGGGACGCTCCGATGCGTGCGTGTCTGATCCCCGCTACCGGCCGAAGAGAGGTACGGCCGGGTAGTGGCGGTTCGGGCGGGAATGGTTCGCGCCACCAACGCGGGTTCGACGATCCACACCACGAGTCGAGTGCCCGGCGAGACGAGCCGGGGCATAGGCTCGATCCATGACCTCGACAGCATTGCTGACCGACATGTACGAGCTGACCATGATCAAGGCAGCGATGCATGCCGGAGTGGCTTTTCGCCGCTGCACCTTTGACCTCTTTCCCCGCAGGTTGCCCACCGGACGCAGCTATGGTGTGGTGGCCGGCACCGGCCGGGCACTCGAGGGTTTGAAAGATTTCCGGTTCGGACCCGATGAGATCGCTTTCTTGACCGAGCGTGGGGTTGCGGACGACATGCTCGCCGAGTGGCTCGCCGACTATCGATTCTCCGGGACGATCCGCGGCTACCGCGAAGGCGAATTGTTCTTCTCAGGCTCGCCCGTGATGGTGGTCGAGGGAAGCTTCGCCGAGGTCGTCGTGTTGGAGACCTTGCTGCTGTCGATCTTCAACCACGATTCCGCCGTGGCCTCGGCCGCCTCCCGGATGACCTTGGCCGCCGAAGGGCGTCCGATCATCGAGATGGGTGGACGCCGTACTCACGAGTGGGCCGCGGTCGCGTCGGCCCGTGCGGCCTGGATCGCCGGGTTCGGGCCGAGTTCGGATCTGGAGGCGGGCCGCAGCTGGGGAATCCCGGTCAGCGGCACGGCAGCGCACGCCTTCACGATGCTCTTCGACTCCGAAGAAGAGGCGTTCGAAGCGCAACTGGAGACGATGGGCGAAGACACCACGCTGCTGGTCGACACCTACGACGTGGACGAGGCCATCCGCAAGGCAGTCGAGCTCACCGATGGACGCATCGGTGCCATCCGTATCGACTCCGGCGATCTGACCGTCGAGGTGCGCCGGGTCCGCAAGCTGCTCGATTCGCTGGGAGCCACCAAGACCCGGATCATCGTCACCAATGACCTGGACGAATACCAGATCGCGGCGTTGCGTGGCGCTCCGGTGGACGGCTTCGGAGTCGGGACGTCGGTGGTGACCGGCTCGGGGCATCCGACCTGCGGCATGGTCTACAAGATGGTCAGCCGGGCCAACTCGGACGACCCCGATGCCGAGCAGCATCCGGTGGCGAAGAAGTCGCAGAACAAGGGGACGATCGGTGGCCGCAAGACCGTGATGCGCCAGATCGACGAGCACGGTGTGGCCGTCGCCGAGGTCATCGGCGTGGATGTCGCGCCGCGGGCCGACAGCAATGACCGGATGGTGATGGACGATCTGGTGCGTGACGGCGAGATCGTCGGCACCGAGCCGCTTTCGGCGGCCCGCGACCGGCACGCGAAATCACGCGCCGAGTTGCCGCTGTCGGGCCAAAAGATCAGCCGCGCCGAGCAGGCCATCCCGACCGTCTACGTCAGCCAACGAGGCGAGAGCCAAGAGAACATCTACCTGATCGGCGAAGCGCCTGCCAATCTTTAGGATCGCGACGGAGTTGCTGAACTACCCTCGGCTTGATTCGGATTGTTAGGCGGACGATGCGCGCTCTTCGCCATGAGCCCTCGCAAGTACGCAGCGACAATAGCCTCCTCGTTGACGGGTGCTGCACGAATCACTCGCTGCATCAGGAGGCCATCAACGAGGCCAGCAAAATCGTGGGCATTCGTACTCGGCTGACTCACACCGAGAAGCCGCAGCATAACCGTAGCCGTATCGATAAAGGTAGCGCGGACCGTAGGGCGTGTGCTCAGCGCCGCGTGTAATTCCGGATCGCTGCGGCACTCCAGCAGGAGAAGAAGCCGAGCACGATGGTCTTCGGCACGACGCATAGTGGTTTCGAGCCCGGCGACCACTATCGAGGCTGCCGCCTGGGGAGTCAGATCCTGAGGAATCGTCTGCGCCGCGAGGTCATCGGTAACGCGATTCGCCAGGCGATCGATGATCAAGCTGATGAGATCTCGGCGGGAGCGTGCGTAGTAGGACGTCGACCCTGGCGCCAGCTCGAGTTCGCGATCGATATTCAAGTGGGTGAGCGCACGCGCACCTCGCGTAGCCAGGATTCGGATGCCCGCTTCTGCGATCTGCGCCCGGCGATCTGCCACGTGTTACCCCTTCTCGCACCATCAACCTCTCTACGAGTATAGAGTGACGTCATGACCTCTACGGCCATAGAGGACGAGAGCCGCGGACAGATGGTCGTTTGGCTCGAAGAAATCACCGCTGGTGACACGGCAAGGGTGGGCGGCAAAGGGGCAAACTTGGGTGAGTGCGCGCGGGCAGGACTACCTGTGCCGCCGGGCTTCTGCGTCACCGCTGCCGCCTACGCCGAAGCAACCGCCTCCGTCACGAGCCAGCTCGTCGCAGATGCATCGCAAGGTGCTGCATCAGCCGCTCGGCAACGAGTCTTGGCCCTTTCCCTTCCGGAGTCTATGCAGGCGGCAATCTGCGCGGCCTACGCCAACCTTGGCGGGGTACCGGTAGCGGTCCGGTCCTCTGCCACGGCGGAAGACCTGGCAGACGCGAGCTTCGCAGGCCAACAAGATACCTACCTCGGCGTAAGCGGGGCCGATGCGGTTCTGGACGCGGTACGTCGTTGCTGGGGTTCACTGTGGACTGACCGCGCAGTCGAGTACCGTCGGCAGCAAGGCGTCGCGGATGATGGTCTTGCGCTAGCAGTAGTGGTTCAAGCGATGGTGGCTTCAGATACGGCCGGGGTACTGTTCACCCGAAATCCGGTCACGGGCGATGAGACTTCGATGCTGGCGAGTTCCGCTTACGGGCTGGGTGAGTCAGTAGTAGCGGCGCTCGTAACGCCAGATACCTTCACTCTCTCTCGCACTCCATCCGGTGTCGTCTCTCGAGAGATCGGATCGAAGCTGACTCGTATTGATGTGGCCGCTGATGGCGGAACGACACATCTGAGGTACCTATCAATGATCAGGCCAGGCAGAGCCTCCGGGATGATCAACTTCAACGCCTCGTCGAGCTAGGTAAAAGGGTCGAGTCTCACTATGGGAGCGGGCAAGACATTGAATGGGCCTTCGTAGGAGACGAACTGTATCTCCTCCAGGCCCGTCCGATCACCACTAACGCAGAAATCACCGAAGGGCACGCCCCTGCCAACGGACGGCTGGAACGTGCCTTACGCGATGACTTAATCGAACACTTTCCCGCGCCGTTTCCCCTGGATCTTTACGCAGTTCACCGAGTGCAAGACGCCATCCAGGACCTCATGGCAACCGCTGGTCTTAACGCCGTCAGCGCCTCATCACTTACTCAAGGCGATGACGAGGGAATTATCCGGATCACGATCACGAAGCCCCGTCCCACAATGGCGATCGTCACGCACCTACCAACCTTATTCATCAGCGGAATGAGACATGATCCGTCCAGATGGCCCAGCGAAGAAGGTCTCTACTGCCGCCAACTCGACGAACTAGCACACAAGGCCAGCGAACGCGGTTCAGCTAGCGATAGGGACGTAGTCGCGCTGGTGCGAGACGCCGTGGCACACGCAGCGACGATCACCGCCGAGCGATTCGTACGCTACAACGCCCCAATGATCGTTAATCGGGCACTTGCTTCCGGAATCATGAAGCTCACGCACCATAGGAGCCAGATAACTCCGGAAGACCTTTATGCGGGAGTCCCGTACAAGACCGCCGAGATCACGTCCGCGATCAACGAACTCGCCGCTACCGCCCGTGAGACGGGTGTCGCCTCATTGGTCACCGAAGCAGCACAAGGGGCCGTTGATGACGCTCTTTCATCCTCGCAGCCAGGTCGCGACTTTTTGACCCTGACCGATCAGTTCTTGTCCAGCTATGGTGCCCGAACGGCCCGCCTTTACCTTCCTTTCTCCAACCGGTCCTGGCGCGAAGACCGCGAAGCTTTCTATGCATTGCTAGCCGCAACCCTTCGAGGGACCCCTCACGACCAGAGTTACACCGCTAACGCTGCTGAACGCATCGAGAACCAGCTTCCACGAGTTCTGCGCCGCCGGTGGCGAATCAACACCGCACGATTACAAGCACAGCACATCGGTCGCGAAGGTACCCTATATCTGATTGAAGAATTTTTCTGTACGGCCCGTACCGGCATTGATGAGATCGCCGATCGGCTCGTTTCTCGCCAGCAACTTGACCGGACTGACGACATTCGTTTTCTCTACCTCGAGGAGATCGAAACCGCCCTCAGAGACAAGAAGGATCGACTGCAATCGATTGTCGTACGTCGACGCCGCAAGCGTGGTGCAGCAGAGGCTGTCTGGTGGGACCGCGGACAGGTCATTGAGAATAGGGATGTTCTACGAGGGCTCCCAGCGAGCAGCGGACGCGCGGCCGGAACGGCTCGGGCGATTCGCTCACCCGATGAATTCCACCGCCTGCAGCCTGGGGACATACTGATCTGCCCTTATACTGATCCCACTTGGACGCCGCTGTTTACCCTGGCAGCAGCCGTGGTCGCTGATTCCGGCGGACCCTTATCACACGCTGCCATCGTCGCCCGCGAATACGGCATACCCGCAGTCCTCGGGACCGGGAACGCGACCAGCCTCCCCGACGGCGCGCAGCTCATGGTGGACGGTACCAACGGCACCGTCACGATCGACGATCGCCACGACTCATGAATAGCCCAAGCCAAGACTGGAGTTCGTCTCGGAAAAGGCTCTGTGCGTTGACCGTGCTGCTCGCCACTGCGGCATCGAGTCTTATGCAGACTTTTCTGACAGTGAGCCTGCCCACCGCCACCGGAGAACTCGATGCCGTGGCCTGGTATCGGAGAACTCGATGCCGTGGCCTGGTATGGCTGGGTCTCTGGCAGCTATCTGATTTCTTCTACGCTGTTCATCCCCCCTTGGGCGATCTTGTCTGACCGCGTGGGACCTCGCGTGGTACACGTCACGGGCATGCTCGTCTGGGCGCTCGGCACCGCAGCTGTTTCGCTCGCGACTTCTGTCCCTATGCTCCTCGCGGCTCGCGCAGCCCAAGGTATAGGTGCGGCAGCTGTGGTACCGGCTGGCTTTGCAGCGGTTACCGCCGTTTACCGTGATCATTACGGCAGACTCATTGGCATCATGGGCGCGGTACAAGCCACCGTGACCTTGGCAGGCGGCCCCCTCGGGGGCTGGCTCGGCACGTGGTTTGGGTGGCGCCATTCCCTGCTATTGGCTGCCGCATTAGCCGTTCCGCCGATTCTGCTCGGCCTGTTTACCCTCCCAAATAAAAGCACGATCGGGTCTCCATCAACCGAGCCACCTCGTCTACTCCGAGCCCCCGCAGTTCGACGCGCCGTTGCCCAGACGATGCTGCTCGCTGCCCTAGCTTTCGGAGTGTCCAACTACCTACCGCTATTACTCCAAGCTCACTTCCAACTCGACCTCGGCCGAACTGCCCTTCTTGCGACTCCCGCCCTCCTCGGTGTCGCTGTGGGATCAGCTATCGGAGGCCTCGTCTCGGAGCGACACGACACAACCGGCATAGCGTGGGCGATTGTTCTCATCGGTTTACTCCTGGCTTGGACGCCCCTCGTCGCGGCCGCGACTATCGGGAGCGCAATGGCAGCCGCAGGCGTGGGAATCGGACTTCCTTCACAACTCATCGCTGTCGAGCAGATAGCAATATCAGCGCACGCATCCAAAGCAGGCGGCATCATCCAGGCCTCACGCAACATCGGTGGGGCAATCGGTGTCGCCTTCCTCGGTATACCTCTCCAGCTGAACGCAGCTCCTGAAGTTGGGGCCCGATACGCCTTCAGTTTGATGCTCGGCACGGCAATCCTTGCCTCAACGGTTACGGCAATTTTGCGCCGCCATAAGTCATGAGACTACGCACGAGTTCTTACCATTGCAGCGCTGGTTAATCCCATCCGGCTAGGCGATATTCACGAGAACGCGTGTCTGCCGGCCAACGTAAGCAAAGTCCAGCCGGAACACGAGAGTGCTTGATCGGCACGTGGGACCTTCTCCGTCTGGTACTGCAGTGGTCTGACTCCCCGGGCCACTGCAGTACCTGAGTCACTTCCGTATCTATCGATCAGGGGCTACTTCCACAGCTGATAGAAATGGTGCACCGGGCCGTGCCCGTGACCGATGCGCAGCTCGTCCGCGTGTTCGAGGGCCCCGGTGATCCACTCCTTGGCGGCTTCCGCGGTGGACGGCCAGTCGAGGTTGCGGGGACGCAGGGCCGCCAGCGCTGAGCTGAGTGTGCAACCGGTGCCGTGAGTGTTGTTGGTGTGGACGACGTGGGTCGAAATCTCGTGAATTCCGTCGGGGCCGGCCAGCACATCGGTGGCGCGGTCGGTCAAATGATGTCCGCCTTTGACCAGCACCCAGTCGGAGCCAAGTTCCCGCAGCCTGGACGCCTGGGCATGCATCTGGTCGAGGTCGGTCGCCTCGGGCTCGCCCAGCAGGACCGCGGCCTCGGGCAGGTTCGGGGTGATGATCTCGGCCTTGGCTACCAGCCTGCGGATGGCGGCGACCGCGTCGTCGTCCAGCAGCCGGTCACCGGAGGTGGCGACCATCACCGGATCGAGCACGACCGGCACGCTGAGTTCGCCGAGCAACCGGCCGACCTCGTCCGCGAGTTCGGCGGTGGCGAGCATGCCGATCTTGACCGCGTCGATGCGCACATCGGCGATCAGCGTTTCGAACTGGGACCGGACGAACTCCACCGGCACGACATGCACGCCCGCGACGCCCTGGGTGTTCTGCGCGGTGAGCGCGGTGATCACGCTGGTGCCGAAGGCGCCGAGCGCCGAGAAGGTCTTCAGGTCGGCCTGGATTCCGGCACCACCGGACGGGTCACTGCCCGCGATCGTCAACGCGACCGCTGGCTCGGCGGCGGCCGTCCAAGCGTCCACGAGTTCGCGGGTAGCGGCGCCGGCGTCGGGCTGCCCGCAGATCGCGCTGATCACCGAGACCCCTGCGAAGCCGGAGCGCCTGACCGCCGCGGTGTCGGCCGCCTTCACTCCTCCGATCACCACGGACGGCCAGGGGCTGCGGTCTGCAAGGGGGATGAGCTTGCGCATTCCTGTGGCCGGCACATGTCCCGGTTTCGATGCGGTCGGACGCACCGGGCCGAGCCCGATGTAGTCCATCGCGTCCCGGGGAATGTTGGCGATGGCCCACTCGAGCTGTTCAGCGGTCTCCACCGTCAATCCGAGAATGGCGTCCGATCCGAGTATCTCGCGAGCCTGAGCCACCGGCATGTCGTGCTGGCCGACATGCGCACCATCAGCACCGGCCGGGCCGACCAGGTGCACCCGGTCGTCCAGCAGCACGGGCACACCGGTGCCGCGCGCCACCTCGACGACCTGGCGGGCAAGGGTGAGAAACTCGTCATCGCTCGCATCGGGGTCGCGCACCTGCACCAGCGTGGCGCCCGCCGCTATCGCCTGCCGGACGGTCTCGGCAACGCCGAGCGACCCGCACTGCGCAGTGTCGGTAACCAGATAGATCGAGAGATCGAGATTGTCGCGCACGCTCACGACAGCTTCACCCGGTCTGCCGCCTGCTCGGGAGTGAGCGCGTCGAGGGCGTCCAGCAGCCCGACCACGAAGCTGCCCGGGCCTTTCGCTTCGGACGCGGAGACCTCCGCGGCGATGTTGAGGTGGGACGTCGCAGCGATCGCGGCGTCCAATGGATTGGTGACCGATGCGTAGGCGGCCATCACCGCGCCCAGCGAACAGCCCACGCCGGTGACCTTGGCCAGCATCGGGCTGCCGTTTGCCAGCTTCACCACGTCGTCGCCGTCGGTAATGACGTCGACCGGCCCGCTGACTGCCACCACACAGCGGTACCGCCTCGCCAACTCTCGGGCGGCGTCGATGGCATCGAGCGTGCTGTCGATGGCCTCGACTCCCCTGCCACCCGAGGTGGTGCCGAGGAATCCCAAGATCTCGGACGCGTTGCCGCGCAGGATGGTGGCGGGGTTCGCCTCCATCATCTTCTTGACTTCGCCCGTGCGCCACAACAAACCTCCGGCGCCGACCGGGTCGAGCACCCAGGGCTTGCCGGCAGCGACCGCCGCCGCCGAGGCCAGCCGCATGCCTTCCATCTGTTCGGCGGACGGGGTCCCGTCGTTGACGAGCACACCGGAGGCGACATGGGTGGCGAAATCTGCCGCCTCTTCGGGGTTGTCGCACATCGCAGGTGAGGCACCGACCGCGTACAAAATATTGGCGGTGAAGTTCATCACCACCTGGTTGGTCAGGCATTGCACGAGCGGCGTCTGCGTCCGCAACGCGCTGATGCTCTCATTGAGAGCCGAAACATGAGAACTGAGGGTCATCGCTGACGTCCCTTCGCTAGCACTACCTAGATCAGGTAACTACGGGTCTGGTCTCAGCCGGTACCTTCCCCGGCACCCCGCGTCTGAAAATGAGATTAGCACCCTGTATCGGCACAGCCGCGCCCCGAATCGACGGCCGCGCCCGAGATACCTGGCGCGGATGTCGATTTCGAGCGCGTTTGTGTTGGGCACGGCGCGGTTGGCGTCAACTACGACTCAAAATCACATCCAGTCGCCGGTCGCGTGCTCGATCTCGGCACCGATGGTCGTGTCAGCGCCGTGGCCGGTGTGCACGACGGTGTCGGCGGGTAGCACGAACAGCTTCTCCTTGATGGAGCGCTCGATCTGTTCGCGCGAGCTGAACGAGCGTCCGGTTGCCCCAGGGCCGCCTTCGAAGAGGGTGTCTCCGCTGAACAGCACTCCCACGGCGGGCACATAGAAGCAGGTCGACCCCGGCGTATGGCCCGGTGTCACTATTGCCCGGATCTCGGCCCCACCTACGGTGAAGGTGTCGCCGTCGGCGATGTCGTCGTCCCATTCGATGCCCGGCAGGGTGAGGTCCCAGACGGGCTTATCGGCCGGGTTGAGCAAGACCGGGGCGTCAAAGACCGCCGCGAGGTCCGGAACATAGCGGATGTGGTCGTCGTGGGCATGCGTGAGCAGCATGCCGATGCATTCCCGCTCGCCCACCAGATCACGAACCGCGTCGATGCTGTGGGGCGCATCGAAGACAACGCACTGTGTCTCGTCGCCGAGCACCCAGACGTTGTTCTCGACATCGTAAGTTTCGCCATCCAGGCTGAAGGTGCCCTCGGCGATTGCATGATCGACCCGAATGCTCATTGTTGTCCCCTCCTGTTGTCGGCAAATTCGGATGAGGCGGCTGCGCTGCCCGCCTCCGATAGTGGCCTGTCGTGCCCGCGGGATCGGCAATACCGAGATTGCCTGCCACGAGCCCTGCGGTTGCCGAGGGCGGTCACGAGTTCACCACCACCGTTCTCAGCACGTTGCCGTCGTGCAGATTCGACATCGCCCGGTCGGCACCGGCCAGGTCGGTCGTGCCGGTCACGAACCGGTCGAGCGGGAGCCGGCCCTGCAGATAGAGGTCGACCAGGTAGGGGAAGTCGCGCTCGGGCAGGCAGTCGCCATACCACGACGACTTGGTGGCACCCCCGCGCGAAAAAACATCGGCCAGCGGCAATCGCAGTTCGGCGCTCGGCGCGGGCACGCCCACCAGGACCACGCGTCCGGCCAGGTCACGAGCGTAGAAGGCGGTCTCAAAGGTGGCCGGGATGCCGACGGCGTCGATCACCACGTCCGCCCCGAAGCCGCCGGTCAGCTCTTGCACCTTGGCGACGATCTCATCTCGGCCGAGCCCCCTGGAGTCGATCAGATCGGTGGCTCCCAGGTCGCCGGCGGCCTGCAGCTTCTTCGCATCGATATCGATCGCGATGACCTTCGTTGCGCCTGCCAGTACCGCCCCTGCCACGGCGGCACAGCCGACCCCGCCCAGACCGATGACCGCCACGGACTCCCCTCGCTGCACGGCACCGGTGTTCAACGCCGCGCCCAAACCTGCCATCACTCCGCAGCCGAGCAGGCCGGCCACCTCGGGCCTGGCGTCCTCGTTCACCTTGGTGCATTGCAATTCGTGGACGACGGTCTGCTCACAAAAAGCCCCGATTCCCAAGGCCGGAGTGAGTTCGGTGCCGTCGGGCAAGGTCATTTTCACCGATGCGTTGAACGTGTTGAAGCAGTATTGCGGCTGGCCCTTCTTGCAGGCCCGGCATTCGCCACACACCGCGCGCCAGTTCAGCACGACATAGTCGCCGACCCCCACATGGGTCACCTCACTGCCCACCTCGACAACGCGTCCGGCCGCCTCGTGACCGAGCAGGAACGGGTAATCGTCGGTGATATCGCCTTCCCGGTACGCCAGGTCGGTGTGGCAGACGCCGCAGGCCTCGACCCGGACGACGACATCGCGCGCCCCAGGGCCGGGGATGACGATATCGGTCAGCTCGGCGAGCTGCTTCGCCTGCCTGGAAACGACGCCTTTGACGGTACGCGGCATGAATCGGACCTCCTGGTTACGGCTGCTTGCCCACCTGGTTTCGGCTATTCGACCACCATAACGGTGAGCTGCGACAAAAGAACGCATGATCGCCAGACTTCCGGCAGCGCAATCGCCTGAGGCCGAAGTACCGATCCGCCGATCACGTCGCGGGCTTCACAACCTTCGTAGTGACAAAAGCGCGAAGCTACGCGCCGGGCGTCGTGAGTGCCCTCTTCGTATCCGGTGCTCATGAACGAGGAACACCCCTCGGATACCACTCGCCGCAGCGCTCATCGGCGGATTCAGGCTGGCCTAGCGTCCGTCGGAACCGAACGGGCTCGGCACCCAGGAGTATCCGTTCAGCACCGACGCCAGCCGCATCGGACGCTCCATCCGGTACAGATCCTCAAGGGTGATGGGCTCGCCATGCGGTCCCGACAGCGGGATCTGCCAATTGGGGTATTCCCGCCAGGTGCCCGGCTGATTCTGAATCCGATAGTCACCGACCGCGTCCACCAAGGCCACATTGAGCACCTTGGCGTCGGTGATCGTCAGGTAGCGGTACAGCGCAAGAACCTTCGCCTCGGTGTCATCGTCCACATCGTCGGTGAACAGGCCGCGTTCGTCCAGCCGCCCGATCCAAGCTTCTTGCTCGCGCTCGGCGTCGGCCTCTTCTTTCTCGTAGGATTCGGTGAGCAACCCGAGTTCGTGGCGCAGCCGCACATGTTCCTTGTCCAGGTACCCGGCCGTGGGCGGCAGATCATGGGTGGTCACCGAAGCCATCACATATTCACGCCATCTGTCGGCCGGCGCGGGATTGCCGTCTTGATCGTGTTCGAACCACAACACCGAGGTGCCGAGGATGCCACGCTCGGCGAGATAACCGCGCACCCACGGCTCCACCGTGCCGAGGTCTTCGCCGATCACGAATGCTCCGGCCCGCTGGGCCTCCAGCATGATGATGCCGACCAGCGCGTCGTGGTCGTAGCGCACATAGGTGCCTTCTCTGGGCGAGCCGCCCTCAGGGATCCACCACAGCCGGAACATGCCCAGGATGTGATCGATCCGCACTCCGCCCGCGTGGCCGAGAGCTGTCTGCAGCATGCTGCGGAACGGCGCGTAGGCGGTGTCGGCGAGCCGGTCGGGACGCCACGGCGGCTGCCCCCAATCCTGGCCCATCTGGTTGTATCCGTCCGGGGGTGCTCCGACGCTGATGTCTTGCGCGTAGACGTCACGCATCATCCAGGTGTCCGCGGACGCCCCGCTCACCCCGACCGCCAGATCGGTGATGATGCCCACCGACATTCCGGCGTCCTGCGCGGCCTGCTGGGCGTCGCTAAGCTGCGTCCAGGAGATCCACTGCAGCCACTCGTTGAAGGTGATCTCGTCCAGATAGTCGTTGCGTAGTCTCGCCACCCGTGGCGAGCTCGGACGCCGCAGATCCTCATCCCACAGCCGCCAGTCGTTGCCGTAGTGCTCACACAGGACGCACCACAAAACGAAGTCACGAAGCGCACGGCCCTGACGGCGTTTGAAATCGTCGAATGCCATCTGCCGTGCCGAACGCAGCCCCGCCTGGTAGATGATGCGCAATGCTTCGCGCTTGAAGCGCCACGAGGTGTCGCGGTCGATCAACTGCTCGCCGGCCAACTCGGCGTCCAACTTCTGGTGCAGCTCGCTCACCCGGTCGCGGTCTGCCTGACTCAATATCGCGTATTCGGGTATGGCCTCGGGACGCAGATACATGGGGTTGATGAACAGTCTGGAGCTCGGCAGATACGGTGAGACATCCATCGGCGGCACCGGCTGGGCGGCATGCAACGGATTGATCAGCACGTACTCACTGAATTGCTGGGTCGCCGACCACACCGCCAGATCAGACAGGTCCATGAAGTCGCCGATGCCCCACGAGTTCTTCGATCGGACGCTGTACAGCTGCGCGGCGTAACCCCAGATTCTGCGGTCACCCAGATTTGCCGGTAGCCCGAGAAAACGTGGCGTGATGATCAAGGTCGAATCGGACTGCCGATCGTCGGACAGAAGCTCGAGGCGATGGTAGCCGGTCGGCAGATCCGAGGGGATGGCGAAGCTGGCCTCACCGATCAGCACTCCGTCGACATCGCGTGGCTCCACCATGTGATGGCGCTGCCCCAGGTAGCGCACTTCGCCGTTCTCGAGCCGCAGCCTGATCTGTGCCGGATGGCCATGTGCCACATGCGCCTCGACATGGGCCGAGTCGCCCTCGCTGACCACCACCACCGGCGGCAAGCCACGGCGCCAGGGCTTGAGTTCCAGCTCGGCGAGAGCGGCTTCAGCGCTCTCGCCGGTGGCCGCGTCCACCCCCATGGCGGCCATCACCGCGACGATGGTGTGCTCGGATACCGGAGTGTGCCGCCCCTTCCAATCCCAGAAATCGGTGGCAATACCGAGTTTCTCGGCAAGAATCCGCAGGGACGACTCGTGACTCATTCTGCCTAGTCCTTTTGGGTGTGGGCTGGTGTGCACCCACACCCTAACTTATTCCTCAGCGAATCTTGACAACCTGGGTGCGGGCGATCATGTCGTGCAATGCCTGCTTCTTCGTGTTAGCCAACGGAAGCAGAACATTGATGAGGAAAAGGATGCTGATCAGCCCCAATCCGTAATAGGCGACATTGCGCAGCAGAGCGGTACCGATGCTCAGACCGTTGTGCTGCTGGCCCTGGCCGGTGCGGGCCACCCGCAATCCGATGGCCAGCTGCCCCAGCGTGCCGCCCTTCCAGACGAGCATCCCGGTGGCGTAGGCGATGCTGATCGCCACATTGATAAACGAGATCGTCCGCATCGGGCCCGCCAGACCGTATTGCGGATCCGTATAGTCGGGTATCGCCGATGCGCCCGTCTGGGCGGCCAGCACCATGTCTTCGAACCACGCGTTGAAACCGGTTATCAACGTATCGGCGAAGGGCAGCATCACCAAGGCAGCAACGATCGTGAGGATCAAGCTGTCGAGGATTGCCGCGCCGACCCGCGCCCACCAGCCGGCCAGCGGGACACCGTCGGCGGTCGTCGGCCCGTAATAGCCGGCACCCTGATATTGCGAGTAGCCCTGCTGGGGCGGGTAGCTCGGTTGGTATGCCTGCTGATGACCCTGGGCGGGTTGGTAGCTGCCGGCCTGAGGCCCGTAGCCGGTCTGGCCGGTGGCGGTCACGCCTGCGAAGCCTGGCTGCCCGAATCCGGGTGTTGTGGTGACCTGTCCCGTCTGCCCGGGCTGTCCCGGCGTGGCGATCGGACGCATTCTGGTCGTCCACCGCGTACCGTCCCAATAGCGTTCCTGACCCTCATTGGCAGGATCGGGATACCAGTCGGCAGGTGGCAGTTGCTGGGCGGGATCGTATTGCTGGCTCACTCCTCCAGCATCCCACAGGAGCGGGAACGCTCAACAAGCCTCACGCGCCCATTCCTGAATGAGTTGCCTCGCACCGAGGTACGCGGGCTTCAGGCGTCCGGGGCACAGCGACCAGTGGGGTCTACCGGCAGTCGTGCAAAACCTTCCGCGATTGACGGTCGCGTACCCAGCACCGAGCACACACCACAAGCGATCGGCCCCGATCACGGAAGAATTCGCACGCCGACAATGAGCGCCTCACTCAAAAAATCGCCTCGACGAGAAGGGTGAACGCCGAAATCGTGGACAAGGCGAGAACGCCGATCTTGAAACCGCGCCTGCCGATGTGCTTGCGCAGCCGGCGGGCGATCAGCAGTCCGGCCACCGCGGTCGGCGCCATCACCGCACCGACGACCACCGAATTGGTGTGCAGGGTTCCACTCGCCGCGAAGCCGGCGAGTGAGACCGCCGAGCCGAAGAGGAAGGCCGCTGCCAGGGTCGCTCGCACCCGCGCCGGTTCGTCGTGCGACAACACGATGGCGATCGGTGGCCCACCGATGCCCGAGGAGCCTCCGGTCACCCCCGCCAAGAATCCGCTGCCGAACAGGGTTCCGCGGTTACGGGGAATGGCGATGCGAACGGATTCGAGAAGCACCATCACGAGCACCACCACGCCGATCAGCATCTGCAACGCCGAAACCGGCAGTATCAGGACGAGGTAGATGCCCAGCATGGTGGCGGGCACTCTGCCCAGCATGATCCAGCCCAGGGCACGCCAATCCAGCTCACGGCCTTCGTCGATCAAAGTGACCACCGGCATCAGCGATGCTGCCATCACCACCGAAACCGGCACCAGTTCGGGATAGACCAGCGCCAGGATGGGTGAGGCCACCACGCCCATTCCGAAGCCGATCACCCCTTGAATCAGACCTCCGGCCAGCGCGAGCAGAACCGCCACGATGAAGATTCCCACCGGCACATCCATGACTGTGTCAAGTCCTCCTCGACTCATTTCGTTCGGCCTGACCGGACGTGTTCAACACTCTCGCTCCCCGACCAATGGGGCGGCGCACATCCCATTGGAGCACATGTCGGCCGGTGCTGGGCCGCTCACGCCGCAAACCACGACGGGGACGCACAGCAGGCGAAAACCGGCGGACTGGGCTCAGCCCACACCCGACGACTCGTTGCGGACCGGACCGATGCGCAGCGCCACCATCAAGGTCAAGATGCTCGCGATCAGACATAGCGCGTAGAGCGGCCCGAAAGTCGCCGCCGGCGACACCTTCTCGAACAGGGCGGCGAAGATGGTGCCTGCCAGCCCGGTGACCAAGGCGTTGCCGAGGCCCTCTCCGACCTGAAGCGACGAGGTATTGCGTCCGATCAGCCGGGGTTCGCTCAGCTGCATATTGATCAACGAGGTGCTGCTCACCACGAAGCCCATGCCCAGCCCCAGCATCACGAAGCCGACCGCGAAGAGCCACCAGGGCAGCACCAGCCAGGCAGCAACCGTCATCATCACCGTGGCGATGACCAGGCAGAGGCCGCCGAGCTGGACGATCTGATCGCGACGCATTTTCAGTCCGCTCCATGCCTGGACGAACGACCCGAGCGTCCATCCGGTGGCGCCCAGAGCCAGAAAGAACCCGGCGCCGCGCAATGAAAAGCCATAGAGCTGAGTGAGCACCACCGGAATGAAGCTCTCGCCCGCGAAGTAGGCCCCGGCGGCCAGGGTGCGCGTCCACATCGCCGAGGAAAGCCCTCCGGCGAATCGCATGAAACCGGGCGTCATCAACCTGGGCAACGCAACGACGAGGATCATCAGACCGACGGCTCCCAGACCCAGTGCGACGGCGTCCAGTTGTTGGCCCGCGAACTGAATCAACGCCGTGCCGCATGCGGCCAGCAGCGCCGCCCAGACCGGCACCGGGTTGGTCGCTTTGACCGGCTCGTGGCGCAGCTGCGGCAGCCTGGTCAACGGCCGCCACCCCATGGCCGCGACGATCACCAGGAGCGGCACGATGACCAGAAAAGCCCAGTGCCAGCTCCAGGTGGTGGTGATCCACGCGGAGACGGGCGGGCCGACGAAGCTCGGCAGCATCCAACAGAACGACAGGACGCTCATCATCCAGGCCCGCTGCGATTTGCCGTAGGCCTGCGCCACCACGACCATCATGGCCAGATTGAGGGCGCCACCGCCGAAGCCTTGCAGCGCGCGGAAACCGAGCAGCATCGGCATGTTGACCGACATTCCGGCGCCGAGCAAACCGCCGCCGAAAATCGCCATGCCGACCGCCAAGGGCAGCACCGGGCCGATACGGTCGACCAGCCGGCCGGCGAGCACGATCGCGAGCACCTGAGAGATCACGAACGCGGTGAACGCCCACGCGTACAGATCCAACCTGCCAAGGTCCCCGGCTGCGTCCGGCATCGCCGTCAAGGTGCCATATGCCTCAAATGCGACACAGAGAGTGCCGCCGATGATGGCGATGGTGAAGACGAGGGGCGGACTACCGATCTCCTCCGGGGTTGGTTGGCTCACCGATCCATCCTGCCATGGCATTCAAGAATGCAGCTGGTCCGGATCAGCACCGAGAGCAGCGAGAAAGTAGACACAGTTGGACCGGGCGCGGCGATCGCTTTCCCCCGGCTGCCGATGCGATGGAACCTGGTGCGGGCCCAGGCGTTCAAGCCGAGAGCAGAAAGCCGCACGCCCACCACCCGCTGAACCAGGAATCAAAGCGTGTCACACTTGAGGCATGAGTCAATTGGCGCCGGGGTCGGAAACCGTAACCAAGGAACGTGTCGAAGAACGCTATGAAGAAGGCGACGAGGAGCGGTTCAGCCACTATGTGCCGAAAGCCAAGCTGACCGAGGCGCAGGTGATGGGCACTCCGGTGGTCGCCCTGTGTGGAAAGGTGTGGGTGCCCACCCGCAACCCGGAGCGATTTCCCGTCTGCCCGATGTGCAAGGAGATCTGGGAATCGCTGAAGTCCGGCAAGGACAAGGGCAAGGATCGCTGATCGGGCACTCGCCCGCCCGGTCCATGGACGGGCAATACTGCAAAAGGCGCGACCACGCGGTGAACACCATGGTCGCGCCTTTCGTGCGCTGAGGCCCGTATGCAGTCAGGCCAGTACCGATAGTCAGGACGCTGCTTGGGCCGATAGTCGGAAGCCCTGGCCAGCATCAGCAGCTACGAGCCGGGTCAGTACCGGTAGCTGTCCGCCTTGAAGGGCCCCTCGACGGTGATGCCGAGGTAGTCGGCCTGCTTTTGGCTGAGGGTGCTCAGCTCGGCGCCCAAGGCATCCAGATGCAGCCGGGCAACTTCTTCGTCCAGCAGTTTCGGCAGCACGTGCACGCCCAGCGGGTAGGCGTCCCGGTTGCAGAACAGTTCTATCTGCGCGAGCACCTGATTCGCGAATGAGTTGCTCATCACAAAGCTGGGGTGCCCGGTGGCGTTGCCCAGGTTCAGCAGGCGTCCTTCCGATAGGACGAGCACTCCGTGCCCGTCGGGATAACGCCACAGATCAACCTGAGGCTTGATGGTGACCCGCTCGATGCCCGGCCACGATTCCAGCCCGGCCATGTCGATCTCGTTGTCGAAGTGGCCGATATTGCCCACCACCGCCTGGTGCTTCATCTTGGAGATCTGCTCGGCGCTGATCACATCGCAGCATCCGGTAGCGGTGATGAAGAGGTCGGCGCTTTCCACCACATCATCCAGCCGGACGACCTGGTAGCCGTCCATCGCGGCCTGCAGTGCGCAGATCGGGTCGATCTCGGTCACCAGCACCCGGGCGCCCTGGCCGCGCAGCGACTGCGCGCAGCCCTTGCCGACGTCGCCGTATCCGCAGACCACGGCCGTCTTGCCGCCGATCAGCATGTCCGTGCCGCGATTGATGCCGTCGATCAGCGAGTGCCGGATGCCATAGATGTTGTCGAACTTCTGCTTGGTCACCGAATCATTGACGTTGATGGCCGGGAAGCGCAGGGTTCCGGTCGCGGCCATCTGCACCAACCTGTGTACACCGGTGGTGGTCTCCTCGGTCACGCCGAGCAGACCTGCGGCGATGGCTTCCCAGTCCACGTCGGTGGTCGCACGCAGCTGGTTCAACAGGACGCCGAACTCGTGCGAATCCTCCGGGCCGGGCGTGGGCACGTCCGCCCCGAATTCGGCTCCCTTGTGCACCAGCAGGGTCGCGTCGCCACCGTCGTCCAGAATCATGGTGGGCAGTTCGCCGCCGGGCCAGCGGAAGATCTCGGTGGTGCACGCCCAGTAGTCCTCGAGGGTTTCGCCCTTCCAGGCGAAAACCGGGATGTCCGCTGCCGCGATCGCTGCCGCAGCATGATCCTGAGTCGAGAAGATGTTGCAGGACGCCCAGCGCACCTTCGCGCCCAACGCCACCAGGGTCTCGATCAGGACCGCGGTCTGCACCGTCATGTGAATCGAGCCGGCGATCCGCGCCCCGGCGAGTGGCTGTGCAGGGGCGTAGCGTTCCCGAACGGCCATCAGGCCCGGCATCTCATGCTCGGCGAGGGTGATCTCACGGCGGCCGAAGTCGGCCAGATCAATGTCAGCGACGCGATAATCCATGCTGAGCAGTCTAGAGGTTCGTCTCGTGCAAGGCCTATCGCCTCTCGTCCCCCAGAAGGCCTCACCTATTCAGCGACGACCCGCCGAACGTTAAAACACCCCACGAGACACAACAGCTAGCCCTCCAGCCCGATCTCCAGATACACCGCGCCATAGAGGCCCTGCATCAGCAAGGTGATGTACCGGTCGATCTCACTGCCCTGGCCGGCGCTGAGTTCGCAGACTCGTACCCCGGCCGCAACGGCCGCATCGCGTAAGGCATCCCCGGCTCGAGCGCTGGCCTCGTCGGCCTGTTCGTCGTCGAGGATGACCAGCACGCTGCGGCGTTCCTCACCATCGGTGAAGGGGTCGGCAAAGGTGTCGCGGGGCTTGGCGTGGCTCAGCACTTCCATGATCTCGCCGACCCCGGCCGACAGTGCGTGCCTGCCGGACGCCGCCCGGATTGCTTCGGCGAGTCTGCGGCTGGCCCTGGCAGCCAGCACCGACCCACCCCACAGCAGAGGGTCGGCGTCCGCGAGCCCGCAGGCCAGATCCTTCGCCGGATTGGACGAAAAGTCCCGATGCGGGCTCGATGCCTCGGCCACCATGTCCGCCGCTTCGGCCGCACTCTCGGTGGTGACCACGGGCCCCAGACCTGCCTCGTGCAGCCGCGCCAGGACGGCCACTGCCGCCGCCGTCGGATCCGCAGTGCGGGTCAGGACTCTGATCGCCCGAGCCGACGCCATCTCGGCCACAGGAGTGTTATCGGGCGCCGCCAGCATCACCTGGGAACCCCGCCTGGTCGCTTCCGCGACGGTCGCGACCAGTTCGGCGCCGGCGTAGGCCCCGGGCTCGCTCGCCAGCACCACTACCAGGTCCAGCGGCCCCACCCAGCCGGGCAGCCCTTGCAGTGGCCACGCGATCAACGGCACCGGGCACACCGGCTCCAGCACGGCGCGGATCAAACGTGCCTCCGCGCCCGCCACTATCACGCCGCGCGGGGTCATGGTCAAGTCGACGGGAACCCGCACATCCAACGCCTCACTGCGGATCCTCGCGCCCGCCATCGCCAGATAGCGCAGCTGCTCATCGTGGGCGGCCAGCACATCCGGGTCGTCCAGCCGGGCCTCATCGAATTCGCTGAACATCGCGGTCACCTCGTGCTGCGGGCCTGGTCGACCAGCAAAACCGGAATTCCGTCACGCACCGGATAGGCCAGCGCGCAGTCGGCATTCACGCAGATCAGTTCCGCTCGTTCGTAGTCGACGGCGAACCCGCTGTGACAGGCCGGGCAGGCGGCGATCTCCAGGAATTGCCTGGTCAGACCGAGTTCGTCCACAGAATTGTCGATATTCATCCGGCTAATCTCCCTTGGCTGACAGTTGCTCGATGAGCCCGCGTACATAGTGTTCGGTGTCGTCGGGGCCGCTCACCGCATGGCAGGGAACCCCCAGCTCCTTCACCGGATAGTCATTTCCGCCGGGCATCAGCCTGTCGCCGACGAAAAGCATCTCGGTGAGCGGAATGCCGGTCTGCCGCGCCAGGCTGTTCATGCCGTACGCCTTGTCGATACCGCGCCGGGTGACATCGATCGAGGTCGACCCTCCGGCGCGCACCTCGAGATCGGGCAGCTCGACCGCGACCGCGGTGCGTAGTCTCTCGCGCTTCGTCCCATCGGGATCCCACGCCTTCTTGTCGTCCACCCGGGCGGCCTGGCCCAACGCCGAATAGGTGATCTGAGATCCCCGGTCTTCGATGCGGGGGCCGGTGACCTTCTCGTCCGGTTCCCACAGCCCCAGCTGCTTGGCGCTGGTCTCGAGCGCGTCGATAGCCGCCTGCTTTTGCACCTGAGACAGCACGTGTGCATAGACCTCGTGCCACAAGCCCTCGTAGAACCGCAGATAGCGGGTACCGCAGGTCGGCATCAAATGCAGGTCGCCGAGGTTGGCGTCGGTGGGCAGTTGCGCCAGCACCTGTGTGTCGAATTGCTGAAACTGCCCTCCCGAGATGATGCACACCGCCGATACCGCGAGCAGGTCGGCGAGGGTGCGCGCCATCTCCGGGCTCAGCGGTGACTTCGATTCGGCCAGGGTGTCGTCCAGGTCGAACGCGACCATATTGATGTGGGCAGGCTGATTCACCCGGCCAGCTTACAAGCCCGGATCGTGGCTGTCTTCAGACGTTCCGCTGGGCGTCCTGAATCACCCGCAGGTGCCCTCGGCGTCCCAATTCGACCACGGACGACGGGTCGCCCGCCAGGTTGCTTGCCGGATTATCGGAGAAACCGACCTCGCGAACCGCATTCGCCAAGGCCAGCAGATCGTCCTCGTCCGGCTCGGGAACCAACGACTCCGGATCGGCCAGCCGGATGATTTCCCAGCCCTGCGGCGCAGTCATCTTGGATGCGTGAGTGGCGCACAGGTCGTAGCAGCCCGGGGTTGCCTGCAAAGCCAGCGGGCCCAGCACCGCAGTGGAGTCTGCGTACGCATATGTCAACGTTGCTACAGCCCGGCCTTTGCAGCCGCTACGCGTGCATTGCCTGTTCATCACGGTCCCCACGCTAACCTGTGGCGCGCGATGTGGCCAGATGGGCCGCGGTGGCGCGGCGCGTTTCTCAACCCGAGGTTCAGCTCTGAGCACGCTCGCGCGCATCGTGATCGTGATCGTGGGGACTGGCTAGAGTTTCGGTATGACTGACCGACGTGACCGGCATGGGCGGGGCATGCGTGGTCCGCTCGCGCTTCCCAATCCGCTCACCGGGGCACCGGTTCGTATCCCCGGTCATCTCAGCGCAGCGGAGTTCTTCGTTCAGGCCGTCACCGAATCTGTCTCCCGCCTGATGGAGACGGCACCCGATGCGCTCGTCGGGGTCGACATCGGTGTCGAGGACGTGCCGAGCGCGACCTTTGACTGGGCGTATCTCGATCGGGTTCCGCTGGCGGCGGCGATCGATGCGACCACCACCCGGCCGGCTCGTATCGTGATCTTCCGGCGGCCCTTGGAGCGCCGCGCCGCCGACCGGGAGGATCTCTACGATCTGGTGCATATCACCTTGGTGGAACAGCTTTCGGCGCTCACGGGGCGTTCCATGCACGACCTCGATCCCGAGGTGGACGACGACTGAATCGCATTCGATTGGATGGTGCTCGGGCTGGGCTGATCCGGACGGCGCGCTCGTTCGCCGCGCTGGGACCTCGTGAGCGTCCGGATAACTATCGGAAAGCCGGTCGAGTGCTCATCCCTCGCACGCGGCCGGTGACCAGCTATACGGCGCGCTTCTTCAGCTGGCGGCGTTCGCGCTCCGACAATCCTCCCCAGATGCCGAATCGCTCATCGTTCGCCAGGGCGTAGTCGAGGCATTCGGAGCGGACTTCGCAGTTCTGGCAGACCCGTTTGGCTTCGCGGGTGGAGCCGCCCTTCTCCGGGAAAAACGCCTCGGGGTCGGTTTGGGCGCACAAAGCCTGTTCCTGCCAAGCCAGCGCACCATCGTCACTTTCTTCGCTGTCGAAGAGTGCCTGCAACGGCTGCATTCTCACTCCTTCCGACTGGACCAACGGGACAAAACCTACATGCATGAAATTACACGCATGTGGTTTAGGGCGTGTCAAGATTGAAAACCTTAGCATCATGATTATTCTCAGCGCGAATCCTGATTCTGCCAGGATGAGTGCCGCAGCACTTACCAGCTTTGATGGAACCCTGTGCGGCACCGGTGTCGCACTTATGCAGGCCCTCCGCCCCGCACCGACGCGCCGAGTCAGAATCGCCGCGCGCTTGTGGGCGGCGCGACATTTGCGACCCTATTCACGACTGTGGCCGGATCCGCGCCGCCGTCGAAATTCGGATCCTTGCGGGATCACTCGGGACGCGGCGTAGGCGTCCAATCGGGTGCGGGACGCCCACTTTGCCCGGTTGGTGGGCGTTGAGAGTCGTCCGGAGGCCGGGTCTCGGACTGCGAGGCCGGCTGCTGCTCATCGCCGGACGGCAGGGCCTCGGCGGGTATTCCGCCTCGCGACCACAGTTGGCGAGGTTTCGCGGGCGCTGCCGGCGGTTCGGGGACCGCATCCGGGGTGGCGTGCAGTGCCGGCGGGGCCGCACCGGTAGCGGCGTCGCCCGCCCGGTTCCACTGCAGGCCGACCGCCTCGGGGGCATCCCAGGCCGGCCGCTGTCCGGATTCGGAGGTGGGCTCGCCGGCCTGTGCCGAGGTTGGGTCTGCCGAATCTGACGGTCTGTCCACCGGCCAGCGCAGCAGCCGCCATAGGGCGACCGAGCAGGCCGCCTTGACCAGGGTTTCGACCAGACCACCCAGAGTGGCCAGCCACGCGCCCACCCCGAAATCGCCGAACAGGCCCATGATCCAGAAAATCAGTGCCGCCGCCGTTGCGCCGCTCACCACGATTGCCGAGGCACGGATGAGCTGCGCGATCTTCGCCACCGGAGGATTGCTCAGCAGGCAGATCAGCACGAGCGCAACCGCAGTGAAGATCCAGACCAGGGAGACCGTGTCCGAGCCGGCCTGACGCGCAGCGTCCGCAATGTAGGTGCCGCCGCTCAGCAGGACAATGAAATAGACGACGGCGACGGCAACATAGACACAGATAACTGCCAGCACACCAATCGTTGCCGGCACCCGGAGTTTTTTCGCGTATTCGATCATGACTGTCCTGTTTTAAGCCCACCCTTATTTTAGGGACCCTCTCAATGATTATCGCTGCGTGGCGCGCTCATTCTTCGTCACGCTTCAAGTAGTGATCCCTCACCGGGCCGTGCTCCTCGCCTCGCTCGCCGGGCGGCCGGATTCACGCCAATTCTTCGGACGCCTCGGCCGCGACCCGGTCGGCCAATGCCTTGACCTGCTGACTGGCAGACAAAGAACCGGCCACGGTGGCGTCGGCGGTGTGCACGATGAACAGGTCGTGCACACCGACCACACCCAGCACCGTTCCCGGCCGGTTGTTGATCAGCAGATTTCCGGACGCATCGTCCGCGACGACCGTGCCCACGATGGCATTCCCGGAATCGTCATGATCCAGGACCTCGTGCAACGCAGCGAAGCTGCCGACGTCGGCCCAGTCGATCTGCAGGGCAACCGCAGCGATATGGGCGCTCGTCCGGCCGTGCGAGACCGGCTCCATGATGGCGTAATCGACGGAGATCTTGGTGAGCCGGGGATAGATGGCGTCCAGTTTGTCGGGATGGGTCGCGAGCTCGGTGACCTGCTCATAGGTTTGCGGCATCAGCACCCGCAATTGCTCCAGCAAAGTCTGCGCCCTCCAGACGAACATGCCGGCATTCCACCAGTAGCGTCCCGAGGCGAGGTAGTTCTCGGCGGTCGCCAGATCGGGCTTTTCCTTGAACTCGACGATCTCGCTCGCCGTTCCATAGCCGGGGATATCGGCGCCTCGCTGCAGGTATCCATAGCCGGTGTGCGGGCTGGTCGGGACGACCCCGAAGGCAACCAAAGCTGCCGGGTCGTCGGATGCCAGCCGGAAGCCGTCGTCCATCGCTTGCGCGAAGACATCGACGGGGGTGATCAACTGATCGGCGGTCACCACGGCCACCACAGCATCGGCATCGCGGCGCGCCAGCACCGCGGCAGGCCAGGCCACCGCGTTCAATGAGTCGCGGCCCTCCGGCTCGCCGAGAATATTCTCGGGGGCGAGATCGGGCAGCTGATGCGCCACGACATCGGCATAGGCCGCGCCGGCGCAGACCAGCACGTGATCGGCGGGCACCACCTGCCGCACCCGCTCATAGGCCAACTGCAACAAGCTTCTGCCCTCGAACAGCGGCAGCAACTGCTTGGGCTCACCCTGCCGGGACAGCGGCCATAGCCGCTTGCCAGAACCACCGGCCATGATCACTACGTAGCGCACACCGCTAATTTAGCCGAATCGCATCCGATGGGATCGTTCGGCCGGGCGCGCGAGGTCGCTCTCCTGCAATACCATGGACCAATGGCTTTACCCGCGAACACCTTGGAACCGGGCGACCTGTCGGCTGTGCTTGAACACCGGGTTGCCACGCTCGGCGCGGCTCCGCTGATCACGTGGTACGACCTCGGTGCCGGGTCGCGCACCGAGCTGTCGGGTAAGACGTTCGCGAACTGGGTCGACAAATCGGCGAACCTGCTGGTGTCGATGGATGTCGAAGATCTGCCGCGGGTCGCCAACACGCTCATCATCACCGATCCCGGGCACTGGGTGGGACTGGTGTGGACGATGGCGATCTGGCAGCTGGGTGGGCAGGTGGTCGCGTCGCCCCGTGAGCAGTTGGCCTCGATCGATCTTCTGGACGCCGCCGTCATCGGCCCGCAGACCCCGCATCCGGTCCCCGGGGTCGAGACCATCGCATGCTCCCTGCACCCCCTTGGCGCAGGGTTTGCGGATCGTCCGGCCGGAGTCACCGACTACGCGGAAGTACTCAGTCAGCCCGATGTGCATTGGCGCGTGGCGCCGGAGAGCCCGATCTGCTTCGAGGCGGGCGACTGCCAAAAGAATTGGGACGAGTTGACGGCGGTCCCACCGTCGAGCGAACGACAGTTGATCGTTCCCGGTGCAGATCCGTGGACGACCCTCTGCCAGACCTTGATAGCCCCGGTTCTGGGCGGGGGCTCCAGCGTGATAGCAGTCGGCGGAACGGTCGATCAACTCGACTCGCTGGCCACTCAGGAACGGGCGACGCTTAGTCGGCAGGCATACGCTGACTGACATGACTGACGACGGTGACCGGCAGGCAGACCTCGATTGGCTCTACGGCCGATCATCATCTGGCAACTCGTCTTCACCATCCGACAACGGCGATTCCACCCCGGCCGCCGACGATTCCGGACGTCCGCGGGTCTCTCCACCGTCCTATGACGTGTCCGAGTTCAACGCAAAGGTCGAGGCCGACGAATACGTCCACAGGCCAGAACCGGTAGCGGCGCCGCCCCGCCATCAGACCGGGTCCGGGCAGCCGGGGCGGTCCCCCGGCGGTCGGCACCAAGGTTCTCGAGCCGACCGACCCGGCCGCCCGCCGCGTCCAGCCAAGGTTCGCAGGCGCCATCGCTTCCGGCTCGGCCGCACCATACTCGTGCTGCTCATCGCGTTCGTCGTGTGGCTGGTGGCGGTACCGGTACATGCACTCAACAAGATGGGGTCGATCGAAGAGTCCACCGCCGAGATGGCGACCCAGCCCGGAACCGCGGTCTTGCTGGTCGGCTCCGACTCCAGGGAGGGCGTCGACGGAGCACGGGCCGACACCATGCTGATCCTCTATCGTCCCCTCAGGGGGCAGTCGGTGCTGATCAGCTTGCCCCGAGATTCCTACGTCACGATTCCCGGATACGGCGAAGACAAGCTGAACGCCGCCTACTCCTACGGCGGCGCCGCGCTGCTGGAGGACACCGTCGAGCAGGCCACAGGTGTGCAGCTCGACGGCTATCTGGAGATCGGTTTCGACGGGTTCACCGATCTGGTGGACGCGGTCGGCGGCATCGAGGTCTGCGTCGACGAGGCCGTGCAGGACGACTTTTCGGGCCTCGACCTGCCGGCCGGCTGCTCCGATATCGACGGAACCATGGCGCTCGCCTATGTGCGGATGCGTTATGCGGACCCGGAGGGCGACATCGGGCGGGCCAAGCGGCAACGCGAAGTGATCGGCAAGGTCGTCAAGAAGGCAGCGACCCCGGCCACCATCCTCAACCCGATCCGGTATTGGAACACCACCATGGCCGTTTCGGACATGCTCGCCAAAGGCGATCAGACCGGCATCGGTGATCTGGCCGGCGCCGGCTTGGCCTTGATGAGCGTGTCGGGCGACAGCGGCCTGTCGTTGGTGGTGCCGATCGCCAGCACCGAGGGCTGGACAGATGATGGCGCCTCGGTGGTGATGTGGGATGACGCGGCCGCGTCCGAGATGTTCGCTCAGATCGCGGCCGGCAACACCGACGGCCTGGAGCGCTTCACAAGCTAGGGCTATGGCGGCGCCCCCGCTAGTGACCCCCATGTTCCCGCCCCGGGACCTCACCATGGCATCTACTGATACGCGCGATATCGGCTATTTTCAGACGGGACGGCCATTCCATGACCGCGCCGAACATCCCGAATTGCGGAGGCTCTCAGGCCGGCGTTGTCTATCGTGGCAGCACGGCCGCACACCGACCGAGAGGAGCAATCCGCATGCTTGAGGTAGACCACCTGGTCCGAACCTTCGGCCAGCTGAGAGCCGTCGACGACATCTCCTTCACCGTGCCGGCGGGGCAGATGATCGGTTTCGTCGGCGGCAATGGCGCAGGCAAGACCACCACGATGCGCATGATCATGGGGCTGCTGGCGCCCGATGGCGGTGCCGTCAGGTGGGATGGCCGTCCGATAACTCAGAACGATCGTTCACGCTTCGGTTATATGCCCGAAGAACGTGGGCTGTACGCCAAGCAGCCGATAGGCCGGCAACTGATCTACCTGGCCAGGCTGAAGGGCATGAGCAGCCAGGCGGCCGAGGCCGAGGCGTCCGAATTGATGGAGCGTTTCGGGCTGGGCGACAGGCTGAAGGACAAACTCGAGAAGCTCAGCCTGGGCAACCAGCAGCGCGTCCAGATCGCGGCGGCGGTGATGGCACGCCCGATCGGATTGATCTTGGACGAGCCGTTCAGCGGCCTGGACCCGAAAGCCGTCGACCAGATGGCCGCACTGCTGGCCGAACGGGCCGCCGGCGGAGTGCCGGTGTTGTTCAGCAGCCATCAACTCGACCTGATCGACCGGCTTTGCGACGGCCTGGTGATCCTGGCAAATGGACGAGTGGTGGCCGCGGGCAGCAAGGACGAACTCGAATCACGCGGGCCCACCAGGCATCGGCTGGTCACCGACACCGACGCTTCCTGGGTACGCGACGTGCCGGGCCTGAGGGTGGACGAGGTCGCCGGCGGCACGGCCGTGATCGAGATCCTTGATCCCGGCGCCGCCGACGAACTGCTGGCTCAGGCACTTCAGCGTGGCCATGTCATCGAGTTCGCAAAGGTACGCCAGACCCTGTCCGAGATCTACCGGGAGGTGGCCTCATGACCCCGACCCCTGAATCGACAAACAACTCCGGACGCCGGCCGGCCTGGCTGCTCGTCACGATCCGCGAGATCGTGGTCAAGGTCACCGACAAAGCGTTCATCATCGGAACGTTGACCACCTTGGGCATCATCGTCGCCGGATTCGCGGTCGGTTTCCTGATCAGCGGGCGCGCCGACACCACCGATGTCGTCGTCACCACACCCGAAGCAGCCGCGGTCGCCACCGCGATGGACACCCAGCTGCAGCAGTCCGGCTCCGATGACGCCATCGTGGTCACCGAACTGGACAGCGCGGATCAAGCCACCTCGCAGGTGATGGCCGGGGACGCCGACGTCTATCTGCATCATGACGACTCCGGGTGGGTCACCACCTGGGAATCCGAGCCCGACGACACCTTCGTCAGCCAGCTGACCGAGACATTGCGCGCCCAGACGATCGCCGAGCTGGCCGAGCAGGCCGGCGTCACTACCGCGCAGGTCGAGGCGCAGACCCGGGTCGATGTCGACCTGCTGACCGTATCCAGCACAGCCGGCCCGGCCGCCTATATAGCCGCGGTGGTCTTCGGTGTGCTGTTCATGATGAGCTCGATGACCTACGGCATGCAGATCGCCACCTCGGTGATCGAGGAGAAACAATCTCGCATCGTCGAGATTCTCGTCGCGGTCATCCCGGTCCGCCAGTTGCTGGCCGGCAAAGTTATCGGCAATACGCTGATCGCCTTCGCACAGGTCCTTTTCCTGCTGGCCGCAGGGCTGATCGGCGTGGCCTTCACCCCGGCCCGGGATTTCCTCCCGGATTTCGTGACCGCGTCGGCCTGGTTCCTGATCTTCTTCCTGGCCGGCTTCTTGGCGCTCGCCTGCATCTGGGCAGCCGCCGGGGCACTGGGCACCCGAAGCGAAGACCTGAATCAGACCTCGACTCCGCTGATGTGGCTGATCATGGCGGTCTATCTCGCTGCCTTCGCCGCTTCGGGAACCGTCCGCATCGTGCTCAGCTTCGTACCCATCGTCTCGGCCGTGTTGATGCCGTCCCGGCTGCTCGAAGGCTCCGTCAGCTGGTGGGAGCCGCTGCTGGCGCTGGTGGCCAACCTGGTCTTCGCCGCCCTGATGGTGCTGCTAGGCGAGCGGATCTACCGCCGGGCGTTGCTGCGCACCGGTGGACGGCTGAATTGGCGGCAGGGTCTGACGCTCGCCGACTGAGGACGCAGCAATCGTCCGGTGCTCCACAGCACCACGTTGTGGCACCCCGAATATTCACGAGAAAAGGTGAACCCGGGCACCGAAACCGACGTTTCGCACGTTTAGCGCTCGGGCTTGCTTGAGGTGACTACTGCTTCAATTGCGCTCGGCCTTCCTCGAGGTGCCGATTGCCGAGCGCACCCGCAGCAGGCCGACCCCGATCGCCAGCAGCGAGATCAGGACGGCACTGATGATCGCGACAACCACGCTGTTCGAGATCGTCACCAGGCCGAGCACGGCGACAGCCATCACCAGGGTTGCCTCACGTACCTCCGCCAGCAGCTTGTGCCGACGGCTCGGACGCACCCGGACCGCTGCCAGCCGGTGTGGTCCGAGGTTCAGCTTGGTGCGGGTGGCGGAGTCCATCAACACCATCGGCAGATCGGGGTAGACGCCCAAAGCCGACTCGGGGGAAGCATAGAGCGCGTCCAATCCGCCCTCGCTGAGCGCCTCTCGGCGGAGCAGCACGTCCTCGGGAATCATGCCGACCCGCATCTGCGCCACGCCTACCTTGCCGTCGGGCCCGGGCATCCCCTCATAAACCACATGGTCGCCGTCCGACAGGCCCAGATACGTCATGATCACCGGATGCAGCAAGGTCAGATCGGTCTCCCCGTGGGAATGCTCGGCCGCCTGCACGCGAACCGTCGCATAACGCCGACCCACCAGCGCGTCGGCGAGAGGATCGTCCGGAACCGTCGCGGGTTCGATCGTCACCCACTCCTGCAGATCCAGGCCGAGACCATCTCGTAGGAGCTGGTCGACTTCGATCTCGTCGGGATCGATATCGGGGCTGACGATCAGCTTGCCGAGCACCCCCGGGCGTCCCAGACGCAGATTCGGCGCCGGCCTGAGCACCGCGTGCGACCCGAAGCCGGTCGCCCGGCTCGGGTGGACGAGAATGCAGTTCTCACCGTTGCGTTCGATGTCGTCACGAGTCGGCTGAATTCGCATCGCGTTCTCGATGTTCTCGGGCGCCACAAATCCGAGGGACGAGCTGTAGGTCACCCGCGAAGGGCTGTCTGATTCGTCCACGCCCTTCAACCGACGCCGGCCGATCAGGCCTGCTTCGGCGAGCCTGGCCACGAATTCATCTTGATGCTCGGGAATCTTCAGCCACTCCAGTACCTCGCTGGTGGGGCGTCCGAATTCGTCCGCGAATTGCGGAACCTGGGCCATCGTCTGATAGAAGTCCTGCTGGCTGCCCAGCCGGGTCGGCTCGCCCCCGATCTCGATCACGCCGGAATCGGCCTCGTAGACGTAGTAACTGGTGATGGGCTCCCCGCCGGGCATGTCGACGACCAGCGGATAGTCGGCCGAGGCCAGCCTGGTGCACGAATATCCGGGCTCGGTCGAATCCAGCGCGGCAAGCTGATCGTCGTCAAACCAGGACGCCCACAGCACGGTCTGTTCGCCCGGTGCGTGAATCGGGGTGGCCGGCACATAGCCGCGTGGCGCGACGAAGGGCATATAGCCGACGGCCAGGTTGCTGACCCTGCAACGCACGAACGGCAACGTCAGCGGGGTATTGAAACCACGCCGCCGGAACTTGTTGCGCATCACCTCGGGAGAGGCATTCGACCCCACCGCGAGCACGACGTGGCGTCCGCGCATCGGAGTCTGAGCGTGCGCGGCGAGGTAGCTGCTCAAGCCCTTGGTGTGATAGCCGTCCGACATCAACAACCGCGCCTTGCCGAGCCGGCGTCCGGTCATGATGGTCATCGGCAGATAGCCGTGGTCGTTGGTCGGGACCATCAACCCGTTGTCGCGGGGAGGCGACCACGGGTATGCGAGCGGGTCGAGATCGGATTCGATCGGAGCCTTGGCCAGGTCCATCAGGTTAGCTTCAAGGTTGTGATGCAGGTAGCGTCCTGGTCACCGGTCGAGAACGGGACGCTGCCCGTCTTGCCGTCCTGACTGATGGTGATGGTGCCCGAGCTCCCGGCCGGAACCCAGAAACCGACGAAACCGTTCGCGTAGGTGGTGACGTCCTCGTCGAGGATCACCGAGCCGTCGGCGCCGGTGACGTTGAGGTGCACGGGCTGATCGGCGAGTTCGCCTTGGCAGGTGCCGGTGTTATGGAAGAAGCAGTCGTGGGTGCGGCTGAGATAGGGCGCGACCGAGATGTAGAACTGGTCCGACGGCATCTCCAGGGAGACCTGCTCCTCGCCATCGCTGAGCAGCAACTCGGTCGGCTTGACCGACCCCATCAATTCGGTCGGGCGCTGCTCGTCGGATTGGTCGAGCTGTTCGACGATCTCGTCGGTGCTCAGTGAGGCGAGTCCGTAGCGCTCCAGCAGGCCGGACGCCGCGTCCGCGCTTTGCCCGCTGTTTGGTGACCCCGAGCACCCGCTCAATACCAGAACGAGAGCTAACAGGGAGACGATCAACCTGGCGGTTTTCTTCACTGGGGACCTTTCGATGTGCTCGTTGCTTCGCAATTCAACCTCTTCCTTGGCCTCGGCAATACGAGCAAGCTCAATTGCTCTCGCCCTTCGTCGATGTGTTTGTTGCTTCGTAACTCGACATCGTCCTTGGCCTCGGCAGATGAGCGAGCTCATTTGCCCTCGGCCTTCGTCGATGTGTTTGTTGCTTCGCGGACACGCTCCCCTTTGGCCAGCGCACTGTCACGCAGGCTCTGTTGGAACTGCACCATCTGCTCGGCGAGTTCCGGGTCGCTGGCACCCAGAATACGGACCGCGAGCAGCCCGGCGTTACGCGCACCCCCGATAGCGACCGTGGCCACAGGAACTCCGGCAGGCATCTGGACGATGGACAGAAGCGAATCCATGCCATCCAGGTACTTCAGTGGCACCGGCACACCGATCACCGGCAGCGGCGTCAGCGCGGCTAGCATCCCCGGCAGATGGGCCGCTCCCCCGGCGCCGGCGATGATGCACCGGAGCCCGCGCTGGTGTGCCTCGCGTCCGTAGCGGACCATTTCTTCGGGCATCCGGTGTGCCGAGACAACGTCGGCTTCGTAGCCGATACCGAACTCCTCGAGGGCCTCGGCGGCCGGTTTCATCGTCGGCCAATCCGAGTCGGAGCCCATCACGATTCCCACCTGTGCTGTCATCTCTCGCCTTTCATGCCGATCTCACCCATCAGGTAGCGCGCGGCGTGCTCGGCGCGGCCCCGCACCTCGTCCAGGTCATCGCCGTAGCAGTTGACGTGCCCCACTTTTCGTCCCGGACGCACCTGCTTGCCGTACAACTCGACTCGCAGCTTCGGATCCCGGGCGAAGCAATGCAGCAGCTCGCTGGGCAGATCCTCGTGGCTGCCGCCGAGCACGTTGACCATCACGCACCATGGGTCGCGTGCCCGTGGATCGCCCAGCGGCAGGTCGAGCACCGCGCGCAGGTGGTTCTCGAACTGACTGGTGTGCGCGCCGTCGATCGTCCAATGGCCGGTGTTGTGCGGACGCATGGCCAACTCGTTGACCACCACCGAGCCGTCACGGCGCTGCATCAACTCGACCGCGAGCACGCCGGTGATCTGGAGTTCGTCGGCGATATCCAGCCCGAGCTTGGTGATCCGGGTGGCCTGTTCGTCACTCAGGCCGGGAGCGGGAGTGATGGTCTCACGGCACACCCCGGCCTTCTGAATGGTCTCCGACACCGGATAGCAGACGGCCTGGCCCGATGGGGAGCGCACCACGATCACCGAGAGCTCGCGGGCGAAATCGACGAATTCCTCGCCGATGATCTCCACCTTTTCGCCCGCCGACCTGCTCAGCGCCTCGGCGAACGGGATACTCGCCTGGTCGGAGGTCTCGATCTTCCACACTCCGTGGCCGTCGTAACCGCCTCGGCTGGCCTTCGCGATGATCGGGAACCCGATCCGCTCGCCGAACGCCTTCAGCTCATCGGCATCGGCACAGGCCTGCCACACCGGAGCCGGGGCGTCCAGGCTCGTGGTCAGGCGTTCGCGCATCAGGAGCTTGTCCTGGGCGTATTGCAAAGCATCCGGGCCCGGACGCACCAGTTTTCCGTCCGATTCCAGATGCCGCAGGATCGAGGTGGGCACGTGCTCGTGGTCGAAGGTGATGATGTCGCATTCGGACGCGAAGTCGCGCACGGTCTGTTCATCGGTGTAGTCCCCGACCGTCACATGCTTGAAGACCCTCGCTGCGCCGACATCTGGCCCTTCGGCCAGCAGGCGCAGGTCAATGCCCAGTTTGATGGCCGGCGCGTACATCATGCGGGCCAGTTGCCCGCCCCCGATAACTCCGATGGTGCTGCGACTCACCCGCTCAGACTATCGCCCGTGCCATGATGGGCCTATGACCACGCACATCGTGACCATGGGTGGCGGCGGATTCTCGATGTCCGACAACAATGCCCCCACGAATCTCGACAGGTATTTGCTCGAATTGACCGGCCGGCGCTCACCGCTGGTCTGTTTCGTGCCGACGGCTTCGGCCGACGACCCGACCTATGTACGCAAGTTCCTGTCCGGTTACGCCTCGCTGGGTGTGCGCACCATGGTCCTCACCCTGTGGCAGGACGCCAAGGCGTCGCTGGCGAGGCTGCCGCAGGCCGATCTCGTGCTGGTCGGGGCCGGGTCGACGGTCAATCTGCTCGCGCTGTGGCGAGCCCACGGAGTCGACCGCGTCCTTGCCGAGATGATGAACCGCGACCAAGACCTGGTGCTCGGCGGATTGTCCGCCGGTGCCGCCTGCTGGTATTCGGGTTGTGTCACCGACTCGTTCGGCGATCTGCGTGCCTGGCCGGATGGCCTGCGGATGCTGCCCCACAGTTTCTGCCCACACTGGGACGGCGAGCGTGGCCGGCAACCGATCTTCACCGAGGCGATCGCGTCCGGCATGCTCGCGGACGGCTATGCGGCGGACGACGGCGCCGCAGTGCACTGGGTCAATGGCGTGTTCTCCGGCGCGGTGGCCGAACGCGAAGGTGCGCGGGTGGCCCGCTTCACGGCCAGCGACGAGCCGGGAGCCGGTGGACTGTCGATCGAGCAACTGCCGGTTGAGCTGTTGTAAGCCGTTCACAAATTGGCGAGTGCGTCCGACACCTCGGCGAATAGTTGATCGTGGTCGACCCCTGACGCGGTGTTGACCAGCCACCTGGGCTCGGACCCCCACGATTCGGATTCGGCGTATTTCACCACGACTTCGTCGAAGCCGATCCGCTGAATCCCGGGCGGCAGCGGCCTGGTGGCCAACCGCTCGGCGTGCACGGCCAGGTCGGTGCACACCACCTCAACGAAAAGCAGCGGGACGTTGTATTCCCTGGCCAGCGAGGTCCACATATCGCGCGCGTAGCTCGCCGAATTGGCGGCGTCCACGATGACGGTGCTGCCCAATCCGAGATTGGCGCGGGCGACCTGCTCGGCCACCAGATAGCTCGCCAGCCCGGTCGCGAAGGATCGCTCGAACTCGGCCTTGACCAAAGAGGACTCGACATCGTCCACATTGACGAGGACGCCGCCGAAGTGCTCCGCGAGACCTTTGGCGACCGTCGTCTTGCCCACGCCGGGCAGCCCAGCCATTGCGATCAACGCCATCTGTTGCTCCATTCGTCGTTGTCGTCAGGGCAGATAGCCGGGAATCCATCTGCTTCTCAGCGCGGTCGCCCGCGGTTATGCCCTCGGACAAAACCATCGCCCGCCACACTCACGACCGGACTCGGCCCGCAAGGAGCAGCTCCCTCAGTGCCAATACTCGTCCTGGCCGGCATCGGGTCCCCACGGTTCGGGGTCCGCCCAGGAATCGTAGCCGCCCCATGGTTGTGGCTGCGCCTCGTTCGACAGTTCGCTGACCGCCGCGCACATCGCCTTGATCCGGGGCAAATGGGCCAATCTCAGCTGCTGACCTCCCATGGTGGTGAGCAGCAGGGTGCCCGATCCGAATCCGAGGTCGCCGGCCGACCGGCTGATCGTGACCTCGACGACCCGGTTGAGTGGCACCTGCCGATCGTCGCGCCGCACGATGCCGGTCCGGATGATCAGCCGCTGTGTCGTCAGGGTCACACTCGTTGCCGCCCAGCGGACGATCGGTCGCAGCACGACGAAGACCGTCGCCAAGGCGCCCGCACCGATCACGATCTGTTCTCCCAGCTCGTCGAATCGAGCACCGAGGATTGCTATTCCGACCCCGGTCAGGGCGGAGATCACGAATAGTCCGAGCACCGGCCCGAATAGCGTCCGAACGTGGGGCCTGGTCACAGTGACCAATTCCTCCCCCGGATACAGTTCGAGCGCCATGGTTCCCATTGTCCCGCGACGAGCAATGGGAGCCGCTATTCCATGCCCTGATCACTCCCCGAAGTGTCTAAGGCTAAGGACCCACCAATAAATTCCCGCTGCGTGTCGCTTCCTGGATCGGGCGCCTGAGGTTCGGGTGTGCCGGTTGCCGGAAAGCGAACCTATCTTTGCTTTTTCGGTTTCGCGGCGGCAACCGGTCTCCCGGACCGACCAGAACAGCCGACCCGGAACAAGCACGGGGCCAACCCAATCAGCGCAGGTGAACGACGTCCCCCGCAGCGAATGCCTCCACCCGATCGCCCAGCTCGACGAGCAGTTCGCCGTGCTCTCCGATGCCGACCGCCTGGCCCGTCACCGAGGGGCTGTCGGGCGATTCGGCGTCGAGGTGCACGCGTACCGAGCGTCCGACAGTGGCGCAACCCGCGGCGTATTCGGCGCTCAGGTCTTCGCCGGCGTCCCATCTGGCAAACAAATCACCTAGCCGGCCTAGCACCGCAGCCGAGACCAGGTCTTTGTCGGTGGGCAGTCCAGCGAGCAGCAGACTCGTCGCCTGCGGCACCGGAAGCTCGGACTCATCGAGGGAGACGTTGATACCCCAACCGCAAATCGCCGCATTGCCCCATTCGGTGGTCACGACCTCCGACAAGATTCCGCAGACCTTCTTGCCGTCGATCAAGGCATCGTTGGGCCACTTCAACTGGACGCGATCGCCGCCGCCAAGAGCGCGCAGGCCGTCGGTCACCGCCAGCCCGATCAGCAGCGACAGCCATCCCCAAACGAAGGGTTCGCGGCGCGGCCGAAGCAGCACCGAGGTCGAGATGGACGATCCGGGCGGCGACTGCCACACGCGCTCGAAACGGCCGCGTCCAGCAGCTTGATGCTCGGCGATCAACACCTCGCCGCTGCCGGCACCCTGGCGGGCCAGATCCGCGAGATCCTCATTGGTGGATCCGGTCACCTCAATCGTCCTGATCCGCCAGAAGGACTTAGCGCCCAACAGATCGGAGATACGTTCGGCATTTGCGGCAGGCGTTCGAGGCACGCCCACGATTATGCCCGGAACAGGTTATCTTGAGGATATGGAGGTCAACAGCACTGCCGGCAAACTCGCCGATCTCGGCTTACGTATCGACGACGCGATCCATGCGTCCGGCCCGCAAGCCGTCGAGAAGCAGCACGCACGCGGCAAGATGACTGCCCGCGAACGCGTTCTCGCTCTGGTCGATGAGGGCAGCTTCACCGAGATGGACCAGTTCGCCCGGCATCGCACCACCGCTTTCGGCATGGACGCCAAACGCCCCTACGGCGACGGCGTGATCATCGGAGTCGGCGAGATTCACGGACGTCAGGTCTGTGTGTTCAGCCAGGATGTCGGGGTGTTCGGCGGTTCGCTCGGCGAGGTGTACGGATCGAAGATCGCCAAGATCCAGGACTTCGCGATCAGCACCGGGTGCCCGCTGATCGGCATCAACGAGGGCGGCGGCGCGCGCATTCAAGAAGGGGTTTCGTCGCTGGGCGCCTACGGCGACATCTTCTTGCGCAATGTGCAGGCGTCCGGGGTGATCCCGCAGGTCAGCATCATCATGGGCGCCGCGGCCGGTGGTCACGTCTACTCCCCGGCGCTGACCGATTTCATCGTGATGGTCGATCAAACCAGCCAGATGTTCATCACCGGTCCGGAGGTCATCAAGACCGTCACCGGCGAGGACGTCTCGATGGAAGACCTCGGCGGTGGCCGCACCCACAACACCAAATCGGGAAATGCCCACTACCTGGCGGTGGACGAATCGGATGCGCTCGAATACGTGCGCGAGCTGATCACCTATCTGCCGCAGAACAATCTCGAGGACGCTCCGATCTACGAGTTCGCCGAGACCGCCGACCTCGATTTCACCGACCGCGACCGCACGCTCGACCAGCTGGTGCCCGACAACCCGGCACATGCCTACGACATGCGCGAAGTGATTCGCACCGTGCTCGACGAGGACGAGTTCTTGGAGGTCATGGAGCTTTATGCCCCGAATGTCATCTGTGGGTTCGGACGCGTAGAGGGCCGCAGCATCGGTATCGTCGCCAACCAGCCGAACGTGTTGGCCGGCTGTTTGGATACCAAGGCATCCGAGAAAGCAGCCCGGTTCGTCCGCACCTGTGATGGATTCAACATTCCGGTGCTGACCTTCGTCGACGTGCCGGGGTTCTTGCCCGGCGTCGAGCAGGAGTACGACGGCATCATCCGGCGCGGCGCGAAACTGATCTACGCCTACGCCGAGGCGACGGTGCCGCTGATGACCGTCATCACCCGCAAGGCCTACGGCGGCGCGTACATCGTGATGGGCTCCAAGCATCTGGGCGCCGACGTCAATCTGGCCTGGCCGACCGCTCAGATCGCAGTGATGGGCGCCGAGGGCGCGGTCAAGATTCTCTACCGCAAGGAGCTCACCGGCGCCGACGACCCCGCCGCGAAATCCGATGAGCTCGTCGATAGATACAACCAGACGCTGGCGAATCCCTATGTGGCCGCCGAGCGGGGCTTCATCGATCAGGTGATTTACCCGCACGAGACCCGGGCCCAGGTGATCCGTTTCCTGCGTGCCCTGCGTACCAAACGCGAGGCGATGCCGCCCAAGAAGCACGGGAACATCCCGCTATGAGTGACTACCAGGTCGTCCGCGGCAACCCGACCGACGAGGAACTCGCCGCAGCGGTCGTGGTGCTGGCTGCCCAGCTGGCCGAGCCGGCACCTGCGCGCGCCAACCAAGACCGCCCGATCGCCGGCGGCTGGAACTCGTATTGGCGCAAGGTCCGCCAGCCGTTCGTCTCCGGTCCGGAGGCCTGGCGCGGCAGTCTGCGGTAGGCGATTAGGCTGGACGCGTGCCGAATGCTACTTCTGTGCCGCAGCCTCGCCGGGTCGTCCTCGGGTCGAGTTCTCCTGCCCGTCTGATGACCTTGCAGCAGGCAGGCATCGAGCCGGACGTGGTGGCTCCCGATGTGGACGAGTCACAGGTGCAGCGAAGCGCGGGCGGTGAACTGACGTCCGAGCTGGCGAGGCTCAAGGGCGAGGCGGTGCTCGCGAAACTGGGGGCGTCCGGCGGGCTGGACGAGCCATTGGTGTTGCTGGCTTGCGATTCGATGCTGGAGATCGAGGGCCGGGTATACGGCAAACCAGGAACGCAGGAGGCCGCGATCGTCCGCTGGTATCGGATGCGGGCCAGGCAAGGGCTATTTTTCACCGGGCATTTTGTGGCCCTGGTCGCGGGGCCGGAAGACATCCGTAGCCAAGTCAGAGTTGCCGAGACCGGCGTCACCTTCGCCGATCTGACAGACGCCGAGATCGCCGCCTACGCCGCGACCGGGGAACCGCAGAAGGTGGCCGGTGGGTTCACCATCGACGGCATCGGCGGCCCGTTCGTCACGTCGATCACCGGCGACCCACACAACGTGGTCGGCATCTCGCTGCCGCTGGTCCGTCAGATGCTCCTCGACCTGGGCGTCCAATGGCAAAGCCTGTGGGATCTGGGCTGACCTTCACGCCACGAATTCGATCAGTGACGACAATGCTCACCAACTATTTTCGCTCGGCACAGTCAGCGATGGAGCCATCGTCTTGACACACAAGAGGAGCATCAAGCTCCACCGTTTCGCGGTGGCCGGGGACACCTGAAACCACTCCGCAGGCCCTGCCGTGCGACCAGCCTCTGTCAACAATCAGATAAAGAAGCCTGCGACGCTGTTCCGGACTAACGGTGCTTTCGCGTGAGTCATGAGAGGCCTCCAGCTCGTTTGGGTGCGAATAGTGGTGACCCGCATCCTGCCGGAGGCCTCTCCCTACCTCACCCCAACCCGCTGTTCACAACGTTCCGGGGAAAATACAACCTAGACGACCTATAGCCACTGCGTTCCACACTCGATCGCATTCGACGACTGACTCTTGCAGTATCTTGGCCAAGATGCGTCACCAGTACTTGGCCCTTCAGCCACGCCATAACCTGAGCCATACGACACCATGCTGCCACTTGACGTTCGCGCCCAAGTCTCGATCAGGACTGATGGTGATTGCCCATATGCCAAGGAGTTGCCCGGAAGTGAGGGACCGCCTTTTGTCTCTCCGCCAGCCACTATTCCACAGAAATAGCGATTAGCAACTTGCTGGGTCCCACACCAATCAGCGTTTGGCTGCCATGAAGCGCCAGTATCAGGATCAGCGTTCGCAGTCGACACACTCATCGCACCCACCAGGGCCAATGCCAGCGACACTCCAGCTAGATTCGATTTAATGCTCATGATCCCTGCTCCTTGAGAATTTCGTTACTATTTTTACAAATGCCCTCATTTAGAAATAAATTTATGCGCAGTATCTCACACCTTCGGGAAACGTAAATTCGCTAGCATCACCCCCTTCCACTTCCACGGATCTCTTGCCGTCGAAAGAGCGAGCCGTGAATGACTCGTGGCCTGTGGGGTTCACGATTGTCGCCATATTACTTTCAACCAGACAAAAGAGGCCATCGTTCGATTCAACGTAATCAAGCCCGTCCTGCACAACGATATATGCTGTCAATTCTCGCCCTTCACCGGCGTAGAAAGCCGCATATTGTGGAAGATCCGCCACAGTCCTACCGCAATTCATGAAGGCGCGCTCGCTTCCATACTCGGCTACCGTGCAAACAATGCCGTCCTGATTAAGCCCAAGATAGATCCTGCCTTCAGGAATTTCGCCCACCCAGCGCCACTCATCCGGCAGTCCACCGCCAAACGATTCCGGTAGCCGAGATTGAGGGTCATCAAATTCGTTATGCGGGCGATCCAGAACAGAGAGTCTGTTCTCGGCCGAGCATGCGCCAAAGGTACCGAGTCCGGCCACCAGGCAGAGGAAAAGGAACATTCGACCTATTGCACGAACAGCTTGACGCATCGAAGCTCCTGGGAGGGAAGTCGACTGTGACTACCTGGTTAAGGCCAGCATGGGACATGCCAGCGTACAAGTCAACAGCTAACGCGAAATTCCTTCACGGGATCCCTTATCCCTGATGCCGAGCACATGACAGGGAGCGGGTGCGGCATGGGTGTCGTTTCATACGCCCGACCGAGTTCAGGGTCGGACGGGCCGCCTCCGATAATACGCACGGTATGCGTCAGCGCGGCAGGCCTTCCAGCACCACATCGGCGGGGTTGGTGACCGCAACCTGGATCCTCGCGAGATCGGATTCCGGAATCGACTCGGGCAAGGCGTCCAGCCGGAACCAGCCGACATCCACCGACTCGTCGTCCCCCACAATCGGCTCACCCGACACCCAGCGCGCCCGAACCGTGTGATCCAGGTAGTCGGTGACATCGCCATTCGAGTAGCGCACCGGGCCGTGTACTCCCACCGACACCAAACGGTCGATCTCGATCACCACGCCGGTCTCTTCCAGGCATTCTCGCTTGGCGGCCCCGGCAACGGATTCGGCGGGCTCCATGATGCCTTTCACCGGCGTCCAGTTGCCGTCGTCCGAGCGGCGAACCAGCAGCACCTCCTCGGGAGCAGCCAAGGGACGCAAGACAACCGCCGTCACCCCCGACAGCCACAACCGATCGTGACCGATTTTTGACCGAAGAGCAGCAACGAACTCGGGAATAGGCATGGGATAAGTAGACTCCGGATCATGACGATCACCAAGCTGCTGGTGGCCAACCGCGGAGAGATCGCGGTTCGTGTCATCCGGGCTGCACGCGACGCAGGCATTGCCTCGGTCGCTGTTTATGCCGATTCAGATTCCGCATCGCTGTTCGTAGAGCTCGCGGACGAGGCCTTTGCGCTCAACGGCGCGACCCCGGCCGAGACCTATCTCAACATCGGCAAGTTGCTCGACATCGCCGAGCGTAGCGGCGCCGATGCCGTACATCCCGGCTACGGGTTTCTCTCCGAGAACGCCGACTTCGCGCAAGCCGTCATCGACGCGGGCCTCACCTGGATCGGCCCTCCCCCGTCCGCGATTGATGCCCTCGGCGACAAGGTGCAGGCCCGCCACATCGCGCAGAAGGTCGGCGCCCCCTTGGTGCCGGGCACCTCCGATCCGGTGACGGACGCCGACGAAATCCTCGCCTTCGCCGATGAGCATGGTCTGCCGATCGCGATCAAGGCCGCCTACGGCGGTGGCGGCCGTGGCCTCAAGGTGGCCCGGCAGCGCTCCGAGATCAAGCCGATGTTCGAGTCGGCCACCCGCGAGGCGATCACCGCCTTCGGACGCGGCGAATGCTTCGTGGAGCGCTATCTCGATCGTCCGCGGCATGTGGAGACCCAGTGCCTGGCCGACCAGCACGGCCAGGTCGTGGTGGTGTCGACCCGTGACTGCTCGCTGCAGCGCCGTCACCAGAAACTTGTCGAAGAGGCGCCGGCGCCCTTCCTCAGCGACGAGCAGCTGACCAGGCTCTACGAGTCGTCCAAGGCGATCTTGCGCGAGGCAGGCTACGTGGGTGCCGGCACCTGCGAGTTCCTGGTCGGTGTCGACGGCACGATCAGTTTTCTCGAGGTCAACACCCGGCTGCAGGTCGAGCATCCGGTCAGCGAGCAGGTCACCGGATGGGATCTGGTGCGCTGGCAGTTCGCGATCGCCGACGGCGCGCGGCTGCCCGATTCCGATCCGGTGATCAGCGGCCACTCCTTCGAGTTCCGAATCAATGCCGAAGACGCCGGACGCGGATTCATGCCAGGGCCCGGCACCCTGACCAGGTGGCGTCCCCCGTGCGGGCCGGGCGTGCGGATGGACGAAGGCTACCGGCGTGGCATGACGGTGCCCGGAGCTTTCGATTCACTGCTCGGCAAGCTGGTGGTCACCGGCGCCACCCGCGACGAAGCCCTGGCCAGAGCTCGCCGAGCCACCGATGAGTTCTTGATCGAGGGCATGCCGACCGTGCTGCCCTTCCATCAGGCAGTTTTGAACGATCCGGCTTTCACCGCTGCCGACGGCATATTCGGCGTCTACACCGATTGGATCGAGACCGGGTTCACCGGCCACATCGAGCCCTACACCGGTGAGCTGGGCGAGCCCGACACCGACGTGCCGTCCAAGGCTGTGGTGGTCGAGGTCAATGGACGCCGCATGGAGGTCAAGGTGCCGGCCAATCTCGGCGGTGGCACCGGGCCCGTCAAGCCGAAGAAGCCGACCCGTAGGGCACGCTCGGCCGCCCCGGCCGATCTCTCGGACGCGCTGACCTCGCCGATGCAGGGCACTATCGCCAAGACGGCCGTGGCCGAAGGCGACACCGTGGCCGAAGGCGACCTGATCGTGGTGCTGGAGGCGATGAAGATGGAGCAGCCGATCAGCGCGCACCGCTCAGGTGTGGTGCGTGATCTCGTCGAGATCGGCACCTCGCTCACCTCAGGCGAGATGATCTGCCAGATCGTCGAGGAGTGACCGACCTCGCGGGCTGGCCCGGGCATGCGGTTCTGCAGATACCGGTGCCGGAGATGGAAGACTGGATCGTCGATCGGACCCGGTTCTACGACACCGCGTTTCTGAGCGACGATCCCGGCTTCCACCACGCGCACATCACTGTGCTCGCACCGATCACCACCTGGAACCTGGACGCGATAGCCGACCTCGCGGCGTCCAGTTCACCTTTCGATTTCGAGCTTGCTGATATCGCCGTGTTCCCCGGCGGCACGATCTATCTGCGCGCGGACCCGGTGCGGCAGTTCAAGAGGCTCATTCACACGGCCTGGCGGGCGCATGCCGATGTGCACCCGTATGGCGGCGATGATCCGCTACCTCACTTGACTTTGGACCGGCTGTCGGAGACGGTCAGTGTCGCATCCACCCGTAAGTTGATCACCCGGCCGCTGCCCGTTCATGGACGCGCGAACTCGCTCGAATTGGTTTGGTATCGCGCCAACGAATGCCACCTGATCGAGCGGTGGACGCTGGGAGCATAAAAAGTGGGCCTGCAACCTCATGGCGCAGGCCCACGTGTGGCCTCCCGAGGTCAGGCGTCGAGATCCTTCTCGATGAGCGCTGCGATTGCGTCCACGGCCTCGGCATTGTCGGACTCTACGGTGACCTCACTGCCGTGTTCGGCGCCCAAGGTCATGATGAGCAGCACTGAGGATGCATCCACCGGATCGCCGTCAGCGAGAGCGATCGTGATCTCATCGTCATACTCGCCTGCGGCTGCCGCAACGGTTGCCGCGGGGCGGGCGTGCAGTCCAACCGACGAGCCAACAACGACGGTCTTCTTGGCCATGGCATATCTCCTTTGAATCGGCTTCACGAGACCGCCCCGCTGCTCGCGATCTATCACGAAGCCACTAGCGCAATCTCTGATTGGCCAGAATCTTACGGCGTCGGGCCACAGCCTGTCAGCTTGGCCGCGAATCACGTCCGCGGTCTTTGAATTGGCGTCGCAACTCTCCGCCGGTCAGATTCTCGCGTTCCAGTTTTTCCTTGATCCACAATGAGGAAGGCCGAGCGCAGCCGAGCTTGCTCGAGCTGCCGAGGCCGACGAAATTGTTGACGAGCGCGAAGCGCGAGGAGCACCAGTCGGGGTCACCAACCCATTTCAAGTGCAGAGGTTGGCCTTTGCCTGGCAGATGATCGAACTCTCCCCGCTCGGTCGCCTCGCGGACCAGCCGGTCAATAAATGATTCGTAGCGCGGCGCCGGATCCTCAGCCATGGTTTCAACGTTAGCTCGCCCATCCCTGAATCGACGATGCCGCCGAAGAGTGGGTTGATCACAAGGACGAGGTGATGACCTTCATGTACTGGGCCCGCTCGAACTGGCCCGGGTCGGGCACGTTTGCCGCGCTCATTGAGCCCTGCAGTTGCTTCACCGACTCGTAGTCGTGCTCGTCCAACCAGGCGTCCAGTTCATGCAGCATCACCTTGAGGTGCCCCGGGCCGTTGTGCAGCAGCGCGGACGCCGTGCACGCCACATTGGCACCGACCAGCAACGCCTTCAGTGCGTCCAAACCACTGTGCACGCCGGAGGTGGCCGCCAGCGACAAGCCCGGACGTTGGGCCCGCAGGATCCCTATCCAGCGCAGCACGAAACGCAACTCCTCGGGAGAGGACAATGCCAACCGACTTTCTAAGGCAAGCGAATCCAGATTGATTTCGGCGCCGTAGAAGCGGTTGAAGAGCACCAGTCCGTCGGCGCCGGCCTCGTCGGCTCGCCGGGCAAATGCGCTCAAGCCGGTGAAATGTTGAGACAGCTTGACCGCCAACGGCACCTCGATGCGTCCACGGACCGACTCGATGATCTCCAGGTACCGCGCCTCGACCTCGGCCGACGACTCGCCGGGATCCGCATTCACCGAATACAGGTTGAGTTCGATCGCGTCGGCCCCGGCCTCCGCCATCAGCCGCGCATATTTGGCCCAGTCCCCCACCTTCGACCCGTTGACGCTGGCAATCACCGGAATCTGGACGAGCTCCTTGGCCCGCCGCAGCCATTCAACATGCCGGGCCGGGCCGACATCGGTGAAGTCGATCTCGGGCAGCGGAGCCGACGCGAACTCGGCAAAATCGTCGCCGATGTCCATCAGGTCGGACGCGGCCAGTTCTTCGGCCTCGGCCTCCTCCTGGAACAGGCTGGGCAGCACCACCGCACCCGCGCCGTTCTCGGCCAACTGCAGCAGCGAGTCCTCTCGTCCGGTCAGCGGGCTGCACGATGCGATGATCGGCGAGCGCAACTCCAAACCCAGATACGAGGTTGTCAGGTCGGCCATCGCTCAGTTCCCCTTCGTTCCCGCTTCGGCATCGTTGCCCGTCGCGCCCAATCTCTGGGCGCCGGACGCAATGGCCCAGCTGCTCCATGCGGATGTACCTCGAAGCCCGATCAGTTCTGCCACCGTCAGTTCTCCTTCGCCCCAGATTCGGCATCGTCCACGGACGCAGCCGCCTGCTGAGCAGGCATCGCCCGCTGCACTCCGGCCAGCTGGCTGTAATAGTGCCAGCGCTCGTCCGCATCCGCTTGGGCCAGCGCGAACAGGTGCGCTGCCCGCTCGGGGTTGGAGCGCTTCAACATCGAGAATCTGGCCTCGTCGCTCATGAAGTCAGCGACCGCGCCCACGGGTGCCTTCGAATCGAGGTGCAGCGGGGTGCCCTCGGCCTCCTCGGTCGGACGGTACCGGTAGAGCGGCCAGTATCCGGTGGCCACCGCGTTGGCCTGATGGCTCATCGAGGTCTGCATGTCGATGCCGTGCGAGATGCAGGTCGAGTAGGCGATCACGATGCTCGGGCCGTCCCACGCCTCGGCCTCCATCAGCGCACGAACCGTCTGCTGCTGATTGGCGCCCATCGCGATCTGCGCCACATAGACGTTGCCATAGGCCTGCGCGATCATGCCGAGATCCTTCTTCGGCGATGACTTGCCGGCAGTCGCGAACTTCGCGGACGCGCCGCGCGGCGTGGCCTTGGAAGCCTGGCCGCCGGTATTCGAGTACACCTCGGTGTCGAGCACCAGCACGTTGACGTTGCGTCCCGAGCCGAGCACGTGGTCGAGACCACCCGAACCGATGTCGTAGGCCCAGCCATCGCCGCCAACGATCCAGAAACTCTTGTTCACCAGCTCATTGGCCAGGCTCAACAGCCTGACAGCCTTCGGATCATCCACACCTTCGAGCGCTTGCTTCAAAGCTGCGACCCGCTCGCGCTGGGCGATGATGCCGCCCTCGTCGCTCTGCTCCGCGTCCAAGATGGACGACACCAGATCTTCGCCCAGGTCCCCGGACAGGCCACGCAGCAGACCGCGGGCCTGCTTGTTCTGCATCTCCCAGGCGAGCCGCATGCCCAGACCAAACTCGGCGTTGTCCTCGAACAGCGAATTGCTCCAGGTCGGACCGCGGCCCTCGGCGTTCGTGGTGAACGGGCTGGTCGGCAGATTGCCACCATAGATGGACGAACACCCGGTCGCGTTCGCCATCACCAAGCGGTCACCGAACAACTGGGTCAAGGTACGGATATACGGAGTCTCGCCGCAGCCGGAGCAGGCCAGCGAATACTCGAACAGCGGCTCCAGCTGAGCGGCCCCCTTGACCTGATCGTGGCGCACCTTGGTGCGGTCGATATCGGGAATGCCAAGGAAGAAGTCATAGTTCGCGCGCTCGGCCTCCAGGTGCTCGCGGCGCGGCTCCAGATTGATCGACTTGTGCTTCACCTCGGTCTTCGAGCGGGCCGGGCAGACGTCGACACAGATTCCGCAGCCGGTGCAGTCATCCGGCGCGACCTGGACGATCAGCTGGTGACCCTTGAGGTTGCGGTCGCGATAGTTCTTCGACTGCAAGGTGTCCGGAGCGCCCTCCAAGCCCTCTTCGGGAGTGACCTTGATGCGGATCGCCGAATGCGGGCAGACGATCGCGCATTTGCCACAGTCGATGCACAGGCTGGAATCCCAGATCGGGATCTCTTCGGCGATGCCGCGCTTCTCGTACTTTGAGGTGCCGCTGGGCCAGGTGCCGTCCACCGGCAGCGCGCTGACCGGCAGCAGATCGCCTTCGCCGCGCAGCATGGTGGCGGTGACGCTCTTGACGAAGTCGGGTGCGGCGTCGGGCATCGGCGGCATCCGGTGCAGGTTGAGTTCGTCGTCCTCAGTGATCTTCAACGGCTCGAGGGCGGCGATGGCGCCATCGATGGCAGCGAAGTTCCGCTCGACCACGGCGCGGCCGCGGCGTCCATAGGTCTGCTCGACCGACGACTTGATGCGGGCGATCGCGTCTTCGCGGGAGACCACACCCGACAGGTAGAAGAAGCAGGGCTGCATGACGGTGTTGATGCGCTTGCCCAGGCCCGCCTGGTGCGCCACCGCGGCGGCGTCGATGATCCAGACCTTCAGATCATGGTCCTTGATAAGATCGCGCACTTCGGCGGGCAGCTCGTCCCAGGTGCGATCACCATAGGGTGAATTGACCAGCACGGTGGCGCCCGGTTTGGCCAGATCGAGGGTGCGCATCTGGAAGAGCAGTTCGAACTGATGCACCGCGACGAAGTCGGCCTGATCGATCAGGTAGGCGGAGTTGATCGGCTGGTCGCCGAACCGCAGGTGGCTGACCGTGGTCGCCCCCGACTTGCGGGAGTCATAGACGAAGTAGCCCTGGGCATAGCGGCCGTCGTCCGAACCGATGATCTTCACCGAGTTCTTGGACGCGCCGACCGTGCCGTCCGAGCCCAGGCCGTAGAAGACCGCCGACAGGGCATTCGAGGCAGGGCGGAAGTCATCGGGCACCGGCAGGGACAGGTGGGTGACGTCGTCGTTGATGCCGACGGTGAACCGCTTCTTGGGTTCGGTCTTGGCGAGTTCGTTGAACACCGCGGCGGCCATCGCCGGCGTGAATTCTTTGCTCGACAAGCCATAACGTCCGCCGATCAGCTTCGGCATGCCGGAATCGAAGTGCGAGACGTTCTCGGCCGCGGCCACCATGACGTCGGCGAACAGCGGTTCGCCGGTAGCACCAGGTTCCTTCGTGCGGTCGAGCACCGCGATCGTCTTGGTTGTCGTGGGGAGTGCGTCGATCAATGCCTCGACCGGGAACGGACGATAGAGCCGGAGCGTGGCGGCACCGACCTTCTCGCCACGGGCGACCAGTTCATCGACTGCTTCGCAGGTGGTGCCCCAGGCAGAGCCCATCACGATGGCCACGCGTTCGGCATCGGGCGCGCCGTGGTAGTCGACCAGTGAGTAGCGGCGTCCGGTGCGCTCGGCCAACTCGTCGAAGACCTCGGCGACGATGCTGGGCACGGCGTCGTAGAAGACGTTGGACGCTTCGCGGGCCTGGAAGAAGACATCGGGGTTCTGGGCCGTGCCGCGGATCGTCGGGGCATCGGGGGTCAGCCCGCGCTGCCGGTTAGCCAGCACGTCTTCCTCGCGGACGAGTGCGCGCAGATCGTCGCGTCCCAGCGTCTGAATCTTGTTCTCTTCGTGAGAGGTGCGGAAGCCGTCGAAGAAATGCAGGAAGGGTACCCGGCTGCGAAGCGTGGCGGCGTGCGAGACGAGCGCGAAGTCGTGTGCCTCCTGCACGCTGGACGCACAGAGCATCGCCCAGCCGGTCATCCGGCAGCCCATCACATCGGAATGGTCACCGAAGATGCTCAGCGCATGGGTGGCGACCGTACGTGCGGCGACGTGAATGACGGCCGGGGTGAGTTCACCGGCGATCTTGTACATATTCGGGATCATCAGCAGCAGGCCCTGGGAGGCGGTGAAGGTCGTGCCCAACGTGCCCTTGGTGACCGCTCCGTGCAGGGCACCGGCGGCTCCGGCCTCGGACTGCATCTCGATGACCTCGGGTACCTCCCCCCAGATGTTCGTGCGTCCGGCGGTGCTCCAGGCGTCCGATGATTCGGCCATCGGTGACGAGGGGGTGATCGGGTAGATCGCGATGACTTCGCTGAGGGCGTGCGCCACGCGCGCGGCTGCCTCGTTGCCGTCCATTGTTTCCCACGTTTTTTCTACTGCCACGCTCTCCAGCTTCGCACATCTGCCATAATGACCCGGCACAGGGGTTTGGTTAGGGCAGCCTCAGTTTGCCAGGGGATCTTAGGGACTGACAGAGAATCAATGCGTCGCAGCAGTAATTCTCTGGAGGGACCTTACTCATAGCGGCGATTCATAGCGGAGCCGACGGGCAACCTGAAAGAATGAGCCCACGGTAGTACTCCTTTGATACTTCGCGTAGTCGCGATCAGAGAGGTAACACAATGGCAGAACCGCTCATCACCCCCGAGTTAGTAAGGCTCGATGCCTCGATCACCGGCGATAAACATGCAGTCATCGCCGAAATGGCCGAACTGATCGCGGCCAGCGGGCGCGCAGATCGGCAAGGTCTGCAAGAAGCGTTCGAGAAACGTGAGGCTCAGTTCGCCACCGGCATGCCCGGTGGAATCGCGATTCCGCATTGCCGCGCCGACGCCGTGACTCAGGCCTCGCTGGGGCTGATCAGGCTGGCCGAACCGGTCGATTTCGGATCGAAGGACGGCCCCGCCGACCTGATCATCGGTATCGCTGCTCCCGAGGGCACCGGCGATGCTCATATGAAGTTGTTGGCGAAACTGTCCCGGTCGTTGGTGCGCAAGGATTTCCTGGCTGCTTTGCGCTCGGCCGCCACTCCGGACGAAGCCGCGTCCTTGATCTTGCAGGTCGTCCAGCCCGAAGAGGCGAAGCCGGCCGAAACCACATCTGCGCCGCCCGCGCGGGCCGCCGACGAATCCGCGCCACCTGCCCGCGCCGCCGACGAACCCGCCGTTGACTCCGCCACGCAGCCAGCCGCGAACGATAAGCCCGTGCTGCTGGCCATCACCTCGTGCCCGACCGGCATCGCCCACACCTACATGGCGGCCGAAGCACTCGAGGAAGCCGCCAAGGAGAAGGGCATCGAATTGCACGTCGAGACCCAAGGGTCGGGCGGCATCGATCCGTTCACGCCCGAGGTCATCGCCAAGGCGGGCGCTATCATCATCGCCGCCGATGTGGGTATTTCCGGACGCGATCGCTTTGCCGGCATGCCGGTGATCGAATCGAGCGTGAAGCGTCCGATGAATGAGCCCGGCAAGATGCTGGACGAGGCGGTTGCTGCCGCCGAAGACCCGAACGCGGTGCGCGTCGCCGGTGGTTCGGGAACCGGTTCGGATGCTGCCGCCACCAGCGGAGCGAAAGTCGGCTGGGGCAAACGCATTCAACAATCTGTGATGACCGGCGTCTCTTACATGATCCCGTTCGTTGCTGCCGGTGGATTGTTGACGGCTCTTGGCTTCGCCGTCGGAGGCTATGACGTGTCGTTCGTCGCCGAAGACGTGGCGCTCAACTATTCGCTGTGGAATCTGCCGGACGCCCAGACCTATGAGACTGCCGCCGGCATGGCAACGACATCAGCTGCCGGAATGGCGCTGTATCTGGGTGCTGTCTTCAACGCCCTCGGTGGTTGGGGCATGGGCTTCTTGGTTGCCGCGTTGAGCGGCTATGTGGCCTTCGGTCTGGCCGGACGCCCCGGCATCGCCCCAGGCTTTATCGGCGGCGCGCTGTCGGTGGCGATCGGTGCGGGGTTCATCGGTGGCCTGGTGACAGGCATTCTCGCCGGTTTGCTCGCGATGTGGTTGGCGTCGCTCAGGCCGCCGCGCTGGCTCGCCGGTCTGATGCCGGTGGTGATCATTCCGCTCGTCACGACGCTGCTTGTCGGGTCGCTGATGCTGCTCCTGCTCGGACGCCCGCTCGCGTCCCTGATGACCAGCCTGCAAGACTGGCTGACCGGCATGACCGGAACCTCCGCCGTGCTGCTCGGCGTGATCCTCGGTTTGATGATGTGCTTCGACCTGGGTGGCCCGGTCAACAAGGCCGCGTACCTGTTCGCGACCGCAGGACTTTCGCAAGGTACCGAGGCATCATGGTCGATCATGGCCGCGGTGATGGCGGCCGGCATGGTCGGCCCGCTCGCGATGGCGCTGTCGACGACGGTTCGCCGCAACCTTTACACCGAGGCAGAACGCGAGAACGGAACGACAGCCTGGCTGCTGGGTGCCGCGTTCATTTCTGAGGGTGCGATTCCGTTCGCGGCCGCCGATCCGCTGCGAGTGATTCCGTCGATGATGACCGGCGGGGCCGTGACCGGCGCGCTGTGCATGGCACTTGGCGTCGGCTCCAAAGCACCACACGGCGGCGTATTCGTCTTCTTCGCCATTGATCCGTTCTGGGGATTCCTGGTCAGCATCGTCGCAGGCACTCTCGTCGCCGCGTTCGTGGTGACCGTCCTGAAGCAGTTGGCCGCGAACAAGAAGAAGGACGCCGCGACCGCGGAGGCCGCCGCCTGATTCTCGGGCAACCGGCAGTACAAGAGGCGGCGGACCCGCATCGGATTGTTGGGGCGCCGTCGCCTCTAGTTCAATCGCCAGGGAGGTGGATATGCCAGGCGCAGCGACGACGCTCCTACTTCTTGGAGTCATCTTCCTCGGAATAGGGATTCTCTGGTGGGGAGCTCGGCTGCGTCCGAACTGGGTGGCGGGCATCCAGACCGAAGCGGTCATGTCAAGTAAGGACGCCTGGTATGCGGCTCATCGCGCGATTGCCTGGCCCATGATCGTGCTCGGAGCACTTCAAGTCGTGGCGGGGATCGTCGTGCTTATCTTCCACGGCAAGGTGAATTGGATCGATTTCGCAGTCTCCTCACGGGCCGTCAGCTTGAGCTATCAAATCGGGATGATCGCAATCCTGATAGCAATAACGATTTACGCGAACCAGGTAGCACGCAAGGTCAGCAAGTCGTGATCTGATCGAAATGGCGTCTCGCAGCGCGGCTGATCCGGATTTCAAAGCTCACGCACTGCGCCTTGATCGCACCTCTCGTTCGAAATCATCGATCGTCACGAAATCGTTTGGGTTTGCGTCTGCCTCAGCCACACATTGGTTCAAGATCTCGCCGATCTCTGGCGCGACGAAACCGTCATCGACCGTCCCTTGTATGCCGGGGTCTTCTCGTTACTCATGGGACTTCTCTTTCCTTCGACGGACAACGACCCATGTGCCCGTAGCTGCGGCCAAGAGAATCACCGCGCCGATGACGACCCAGACCATCGCGCCGGAAACTGCCGTTCGGGGAGACTCCGCCGAGCCCTCGGGCGCCTGCGCGGGCATAGGTGAGGAAGACTCGATCGCCGAATAGTCATAGACGGGACCGGGCTCAATATCTCCGGGAGTGATCATGGTCAGCAAGAAGGTCAGTTCATAGGCGTCGCCCTGCGTGTCATCGGCCTGGACGCGCAGGTAGTAGTCGCCATCAAGGCCGTAATACTCCGATCCGTAGCGAACTTTCTCCTCGCTTCCGGCGCCGTATTCCTCAGTGCCTCCAAAACCCGGAGCCCACGATCCCCCGCTTATGAAGAACGGAATCTTCTCGCGCAGCGGATTATCGGTGAACATCCGCACGTCACTCCACCGATTATCACCGGAGTCCTTGCCCGTGAATGTGATCGTGTAGGCGATTTGTTGTCCCCAGGTGACGGGGATCTGGAAATAGCGCGTTTCCCCGGTCACCACGGTGCTTTCATAGGTTTCACCTGCGGCAAGTACCGTCGCCTCGTTATACGAGAGTCCACCGGGGACCGCTGTCGCGGAGTCATTGTGCTCGGGTTCTGCCGGCGCTTCGAGCACCTCAGGAGTAGGCAAGTCGGACGCGTCGGCCGGCGGCTCATACCGGATCAGGATCTCGACCGTCGCCGGAACGTCGCTGAACTTCTGTCCATCACGAGCGAGTTGCAAGTAGGTCGGTTGCTCGCATTCATTGCTATGCAGAACCTTGGTAGTTACGCCTGCTCTTGTGTCGGGCGAACTCATACTTACTTGCGACGCACAAAATGACATATCGGCCTCGTACAGCTCCAAGGAGAGATTGAAGTACCACCCGTCCGTCTCATCCGACGCGCCAACAGGCACCGACATCGTGGCCGAGACATGCGCGGTCCACCCTTCAGGCACATCGAGACGGTAAAACTTGGCGTTTTCCCGGTCAACGGGGAGCATGCTCCCATTTTCGAGGGTGTCGACATATTGTCCTTCGCCGAGCAGCGGAGCGTCCTCGGTCATCTCGGCCGCGCCAGTCACCGGTTGCCCCTCGGCCGTGTAGCCATTGATCGCATGGTCGACCTGAACGCGCAGGGCATCGTCCAGTTCCTTGGAATCTCCGGCGTCCTTGTAGGTGCCGTTCGCTGCCTGCGCGATGCATTCCAGCTCGGCGCGGGCGTCATCGTCCACCCGGAAACCGACGGTGTGGATGACCAGGTCCAGTCCGCCGGCAGCCAGTTCGGCTGCTACCTCGCACGGCGGAGGCGGCGCACAGGTGTCAATTCCGTCACTGACCAGCACGATCGACCTGGGTCCATCGGCAGGCAACGCGTCGGCAGCAGCCCGCAGGGCGGACCCCATCGGCGTATAACCCGATGCCTGAATCCCATCCACGGTCGAAATGAACGACGGCGCATTCACGGGACCGAGCGGCACCAACGTCTTGATGTCTTCGCAGCCGGCGGCCATCTCGGCGTCCGAGTTTCCGGTGCCGGTGCCGTAGACGATGAGACCCAGCTCCGAGTTTTGCGGCAGCCCGGACACCAAGTTCGTGACGGCCTGCTTGGCGGCATCGATCCGAAGCCCGGGCGCGTCGTCGGCGAGCATCGATCCGGACGCATCCAGCACGATCATGGTCGGCACCGTCGCCGACGTGTCACTTGGAGCGGCATGGGCCGAAGGTGACGAGATACCTCCTGCCAGCACAGCCAGCAAGAGCGCTGAGCTTAGCGCAACCGTGCGCCGGGAACGGTGACGAGACGTGACATCCGTTGTCATGGTCCACTCCTGCGGTCAAGAGATGTTGGACCGCAAGCTACCAGTTCGTCGCCAACCCCAGGATCGCCTGTGGATAACTACTGCTCGACCATCGGTCTGCGGATCGGCTCGACTGCACTCAGACCAGGAAACGGTAGAACGGGCTGTCCGGGTCGATCGCCTCGACCTGCAGCGGCGAATCAGCCATCCGTTGGAGCAGGGCCGGTAGCTCTGACGGCTCACCGATCTCGATGCCGACCAGCGCCGGTCCGAGATCACGGTTGCTGCGTTTGGTGTACTCGAAGAGCACGATGTCGTCGTCCGGGCCCAGCACCCCATCGAGGAAGCCCCGCAAAGCTCCGGGCTCTTGTGGAAACTGCACCAAGAAGTAGTGCTTGCGTCCCTCGAAAACCAGCGAGCGTTCGATGATCTCCGAGTACCTGGAGACGTCATTGTTGCCACCCGACACCAAGGCGACCACGGTTTGGCCAGGCTCGACCTGCACGATCGAACGCAAGGACGCGGACGCCAGCGCTCCCGCAGGCTCGGCGATCACCCCGTCGGTTTGATACAGGTCGAGCATCTCGCTGCAGATCTGCCCCTCGGTGACCGTCGCCCACTCGCAGCCGATGCGATTGATGATCTCAAAAGTCAGGTCTCCGGCCTTGCTAACTGCCACGCCGTCGGCGAAGGTCTCGATGTGGTCCAACTGCACCGGATGCCCGGCTCGCAACGCCGCCTGCATGGATGCCGCTCCCGCCGGCTCGACCCCGATCACCCTGGTAGCAGGCCAGCGCTCGCTCAGCCAGGCGAGGCAACCCGACAGCAGGCCTCCCCCGCCAACCGGCACCAGCAGCACATCGGGCGCGGTGCCCAGCTGATCGACGATCTCGGGAACAACCGTGCCCTGACCGGCGATCGTCCGCAGGTCATCGAAAGCGGGCACCTGCACCGCACCCGTACTCTGCGATACCGATTTGGACGCCGCGGACGCCTCATCGTAGGAGTTGCCGACGAAGATCAGTTCGACCCACTCGCCACCGAGCGACCTCATCCGGTCGCGCTTTTGCCTGGGTGTGGTGGTGGGACAGAAGATGCGCCCCTTGATGCCCAGCCGTGCACACGCATAGGCGACCCCCTGCCCGTGGTTACCGGCAGAAGCACAGACCACGCCGGCAGCCTTCTCGGCATCAGTGAGGGTGCTCATCAGATGGTAGGCGCCGCGCAGCTTGTAGGAGCGGACCGGCTGTAGGTCTTCGCGCTTCAGCAAGACCTGCGCGCCGGTGAGGTCGCTCAACCGGTCATTTCTGATCAGTTCGGTCCGGCGGGCGACCCTCGCCAGATTTCCGGCGGCTTTCTCGATATCGGAGGCCGTCAGGTTCATGCAAGCTCCACCTTGTCAGGGTGGGATCCGGTGCGCTGTCCCCGATCGAGGGCATTGATCAGGCCCATCTGTGCCTCGGTCAGCTCGAAGTCGAAAACATCGGCGTTGGCTGCGATGCGCTCGGGATGCACCGACTTCGGGATCACCACCAGGCCGCGCTGCAGATGCCAGCGGATGATCACCTGGGCGGTTGAGCGTCCGAGATCTTCGGCAACTGAGGTGATCACCGGGTCTTCGAGAAGGCTCCCTCGCCCCAAAGGCGACCAGGATTCGGTGACGATGCCCAGCTCGTTGTTCACCCCGACCAGGTCTTGCTGGGCCAGATAGGGATGAATCTCGATCTGGTTGACCGCGGGCGTCACACCGGTCGCGTCGATGATCGCGTGCAAGTGTTCCGGCTCGAAATTCGAGACACCGACCGCACGTGCCCTGCCATCTTGCTGAAACTCCAGCATGGTGCGCCACGTCGCCACATAGTCCGTGGTCTTCGCCAACGGCCAGTGAATCAAGAAAAGATCGACGTGATCGACCTGCAGATCTTCCAGGGTCTGGGCAAACGCCTTGCGGGCGGCGTCCGGTTCATGGAAAGGATTGTTGAGCTTGCTGGTGATGAAGACCTCGTCGCGCGGCACGCCGCTTTCGGCAATCGCCTTGCCGACCTCGGCCTCATTGCCGTACATCTCGGCGGTGTCGATATGCCGGTATCCGGCCTCAAGAGCAGCCTGGACGCTCGAATACGCCTCGTCCTGGCCCACCTTGTAGGTGCCGAATCCCAGTTGCGGGATCTGAACTCCACCAGGCATTTCGATCAACGGTGACGGTACTGCAGTAGACATCTCACACCTCCGTGGTCAGTTTAGCCAAGGCATACGAGATCAGCAGGCTCAGGCAAACGGCGACCAAGTCATCTGCGCGTGTCGCGCTACGGTTGACGGTCGCTACCGGCTTCGTCTTGCGACCGGCATGGCAGAACCCGACCTCGATATCGTGCGCGGCCTGAGACCTGCAACCAACCTGCCGGGGCTGCCGTTGATCTGATGGCTCTGGCACTGCCAGCCGTGTTACGAAAGCGGCGCCCACTCGGGGCCGGTCTCGCCCAGCTTCTCGTCCAGCTTGCGGAACAACGGGGTCGGCTTGCTCAATGGAGTGCCCGCCACGATCGGACGCGATTCCCAGCGGGCCCGCTCGCTCGCATAATCTCCGGTCAGCACGGGGTAGGAACGGGTGCCTTGGCCTTCGTCCACCTCGCGGATCTCGGGCTGAGCCGCCCAGACACCCTCGCCACCCAGCAACTCGAAAACCTTCTGAGCCGAATGCGGCATGAACGGGGTGAGCAAGGTGTTGGCGTCCGAGACGATCTGCAGGGCGACGTGCAGCACGGTGTCGCGGCGGTCGGTGTCGTCCTTCAGCTTCCACGGCTCGGTCTGCGACAAATACTGGTTGGCCGAGCTGACCACCCGCATGGCCTCCGAGATGGCCTGCTTGAATTTGCGCTGGGTCAGCAGGGTGCCGACGGTATCGAACGCTGCCTTAGAAGAACCGAGCAGCTCCTGATCGACCGGCAGCAACTCGTGGATCGGCGGGATGGCGCCATTGTTCTTATTGGCCATCGACACCGAACGGTTGACCAGGTTTCCCCATTCATTCGCCAGTTCGGTGTTGTTGCGGCGGACGAATTCGTCCCAGGTGAAATCGGTATCGCGCGACTCGGGCCCGGCGACCGCGATGTAATAACGCAGCGAATCGGGGCCGAATTCGCGCAGGAAATCACGGACGTAGATGACGTGGCCGTGCGAGGTGTCGACCTTCGAACCCTTCATGGTGAGGAACTCAGAGCTGACCACTTCGGTCGGCAGATCGAGGGTGCCGAACCATTCACTGGGCTTGCCACCGCGGCTGCCCTGGCCGTTGACGCCGAGCAGCATGGAGGGCCAGATCACCGAGTGGAACACGATATTGTCCTTGCCCATGAACATATAGCAACGGGCGTTGTCGGTCGTCCACCAGGCTCGCCAGGCGTCCGGATCGCCGGTGCGCTTGGCCCACTCGATGGACGCCGACAGGTATCCGGTGACCGCGTCGAACCACACGTAGATGCGCTTCATGTCGTCTTCTTCCCAGCCCTCGACGGGGATGCGAATGCCCCAGTCGAGGTCGCGGGTGATGGCGCGCGGCTTGAGTTCTTTGACGTAGTTGTAGCTGAAGTTCAACACATTCGGACGCCAGTCCTGGCGGGTGTCGAGCCAGTCCTTCAGCTGATCGGCCAGCGCCGGCAGGTCGAGGAAGAAGTGGCTGGTCTCACGGAATTCGGGGGTCTCGCCGTTGATCTTGGAGTGCGGGTTGATCAGGTCGATCGGGTCGAGCTGGTTGCCACAGTTGTCGCACTGGTCTCCGCGGGCGAACTCGAACTTGCAGATAGGGCAGGTGCCCTCGATGTAGCGGTCGGGCAGGGTACGTCCGGTCGAAGGCGAGATGGCACCCATCAGGGTCTTCTCGACGATGTAGCCGTTGTCGTGCAGCACGCGGAACATCTCCTGCACGACCTTGGTGTGGTTCTCGGTGGTGGTGCGGGTGTAGAGATCGTAGCTGAGCCCGAGGCCTTGCAGGTCCTCGACGATGATGCGGTGGTACTTGTCAGCGGCCTCTTGCGGGGTGAGACCCTCGGCCTCGGCCTTCACCTGGATGGCGGTGCCGTGCTCGTCCGAACCCGAAACCAGCAGCACCTCGTGGCCCGACATTCGCATGAACCGTGCAAAGACGTCGGAGGGCACTCCGAAGCCGGAGACGTGCCCGATATGACGCGGCCCATTCGCATAGGGCCAAGCAGCGGTAGCAAGAACGTGAGCGCACATGGGTCCGATTCTAGGGGTTCGGCAAGAGTGTTCCGTTCACGGCTCATCCCGGGAACCGATTCGCTTTGTCATCACGAACAGCGACGCATACAGCGCTGCTCAGTTGCATCTCTCGTTAATGAAGACCGGCACTGCCGAAAGCAGCAGAGCCTCTGTATTCAAGGCAGTAAGCAACCTATAGGTGGTTACGCCCAATCACGGCCGGTAGATCCTGCTATGGTGGCCGACCTCAAGAGCCAGAATCACCAGGTCGTGGTCGCGGATCTCGCACAGCACCCGATAGTCGCCAATCCGGTATCTCCATTTACCGGACAAGTCAGCCGTCAGTCCCTTGCCATGAGCCCGGGGATCGCTGCACCCGTCAATGTTCTTCGCCAGCCATGCAACGATCACTCTCCGCACACCCGGATCAAGCTTTGCTAGTTGTCTGTCGGCGCGGCGCGAATAGAGCAGCCGCCACATCATAGGTATTTGGCCGCGATCTCGGCCGCGGTCAGCGTAGTGGGGTCGGATTCAAACTCAGCCTTGGCTTCGTCCCATACCCGTAGATCGAACTCGTCCTCGATCCGCTCCAAAACAGATTCCCGTAAGAACTCTGAAACTGAAACGCCGTATGTCGTCGCGCATTCAGAGATCAATGCTTTTTCCTCGGCCGTCAACCGAAGCGAGATTGTAGTGTTCGTCATCGTTTCACCCCTTGTATTCACTGCCAGTCTTTCTGCCAACCAGGACGACGGGGGGTTTCTCTCGGCCACGACCCGGTAACACAATTGTATTACATCGCGTACGCCCAAAGTCGGTCCACCTGACTCAGACCTCGGGACGGAGAGCCGATGCAGATCGGTTCCCCGGGTACCACAATGGTGACCTGTGAACATCCGGACGCCGCTGCTGCGCGTGATCGGTCATGCGCTGTGGGTCGGAGTTTCGGCGTTTCTGGTCGGTGCGATTGTCATCGCCGCGTTCGTCGCCGCACGGTTCGGGGACCTCTATGTCGTGTCCGCCGCCCAGATCTTCTGGCTCTTCGCCGCCGGCTGGACGCCTGTTGTCGCTGCCATCACAGTGCTCATCGGTCTCGTCACCGGGACCACCATGAACGCGCGGTCGCCCCTCACCAAAGTGCTCATTTCCTGCGGCGGTTTCGGCGCGGTCCTGGCGATATTCCAGGCCCTGACGCAATCCAAATACCACTGGTCGGCTTGGTCATTTCCGCTTGCTCCGCCGATCATTGTCTGGACTCTCGCAACGGGGATCTGCGCCACATTGCTGTCTTGGCGGCGCAGAAATCAAGACCTCAAGTTGTCGCTGCCGGGACGCAAGCTCGCCTGGCGAGCGATCGTTGCCGGGCTGGTCGCCGTCACCTTGTGGCAGACCTGGGCCTTCGTCCGATATCACTCCCCCGCCACCGACTATTCGTCCGGCTATCCGACCGAGATCGCCACGCCCACCGCGGCCCCCGCTCCAGCCGAGACCTATTCGCCGATCGAGCCAGTCGATCCGGCGGTTCCCGTCTCCGCGGTCCGCGAGGATCTCGCCGCGTTGCAGGCCAGCGCATTGAATGCCACGGATCCCGCTCTACTGTGGGGAGTTCCGTTGGAGATCTCTGAAGCGTCTTGCACGAACGGTTCCGGAGTCGAGGGCACGCAGGTGAGCCTGGAGGGTCAGTTCTCCACGCGCGACCTGGATACCGCCACCGACAACGTGGATTTCCTGGACATCACCCAGGCCAACGAGGTTGTTGCCCAGCAGGTCGCGGATGCCTGGATCGCGGACGGGTTGATGGGCAATTACGACAAGATGAAAGGCAACCTCTACTTCGGTGATCACGGACGCGGCACCATTGCGTCCGCCCAGATCGACTTCATCGAGGGCAACGGTCACATCGACGTGGTCGGCGAATGCGCCACCTACGCCTAGGAAGGCCGAGGGCAGTCGAGCCCCTTTCGCAGCCGCGCCCGAAATCTGCTCCCGCGCTCGAGATCTCGGGCGCGGCTCTCGATTTCGGGCGCGAGAACTGGATTCATCGCCGCCAGAAATACCGGACGGACATTCCTACCTGCTATATCGTGCTATAGCGGCCATTCGGCGCTATAACCACTAGACTCTGCTGCATGTCGGAACAGACACCTTCGCGACAACCGAATCCCTATCGTCCGGGCTTCAATCAGGCGCCCCTGGTCTTTGCCGGACGCGACGATATCTTGGACGCCGCAGGCGAAGCACTCGAGGTCGCCGCCTTCGACGGCAGGACCCCTCGTCCGATCGTGCTGGTCGGACCGCGCGGCGTCGGCAAGACCGTGACGCTCGGTGAAATTGCCCAGGCAGCCGCCACCCGATTCTCCTGGCCCACCGTGCATGTCGAGGCCAAGGGTGCTCAGATGCTGCCTGAGCTGATCGCAAAGCTTCAGGTCGCCGAGAAGCTCTTCCACGGTGAAGCCCCCAAAGGCCGCACCAAGACTCACTCAAAGATCACCTCCACGAAGGTTGAAGCCCAGGTAATCGGGATCGGCGGCGGAGTGGAGATCGAGTGGGAGGCAGAACACGTCGACTCAACCCTCGGGCAACAATTCCGCACGACCATGGCCGCCGCGGTGAAACGGGACAGCGGATTGCTGCTCACTCTGGACGAACTGCAGAACTCGTCCGCGGCCGAGATTCTCGAGCTGGGCGGAGTGCTGCAAGAAAACGTCCCCGAAGGATGGCCGCTGGTGATGGTGATCGCGACGCTGCCCTCGCTACGCGGCAATCGCGGCCGCACGCTCCCCACATATTTGGAACGAGCCGAATGGCACGCCCTGGAGACCCTGCCCACGGTGGATGCCCGTGAAGCGTTGAGTGGCCCGGCCGCCCAATCCGGGCGTCCGATGAGCGAGGCCTGCGTTGATGCGCTGCTGGAGCTTTCCGGAGGATATCCCTACGCCATCCAGGTAGCCGGGCACTTCGCTTGGCGCGCCTCGCACGGCTCGCCGACGATCACCATCGCCCACGCGAAGAAGGCAACACCGCGAATCGTTGCCGACCTCGCACAGCTCTTCCAGAGCAGATGGGACGACGCCAGCCCGAAGGAACGCGAGTATCTCGCCGCACTTGCCGATGTTGAAGACTCCATTACTCTGCCCACCGGCGGAGACGTCGCGCGCAAACTTCACAAACGCGCGTCTGCCGTCTCGTATCTGCGTGATCGGCTGATCAAGAAGGGCACCATCTACCGCGACGCAGCGGGTGGATTGCGTTTCATCACCCCCGGCATGGGCGATTGGATCCGGCGCGCCACCGACCCGCGCTGAGCGCCTGGCGTTGACGCAATGCATCGATGGATCTTCTGTTTCCCGCGTCGTTCACCAGCAACTTTATTTTCCCGTTTGGGACGGAATACATATCACCGCCGAGACAGCGCTAATTCTCTGGCCGGCCAGAAGATCACGGAACTTGGGTGCCCTGGGAGAAGAGCAGCCGCCAGCGGCCGTCCAGGCGCTGCCAGATCGAGCTGCGCAGCCAGGTGCTGTGTGCCCCGACTGCACGCCACCTCAACAAGATGACATCTTCGGCCAGCCGCTCCGAACCGATGGGCTCAAAGCTGACGCGCACCGGCATGGGGCCGATTTCGGCGAGCAGGCGATTGCGCGTCCAGATGCGCCCGGACGCCCCGAATTCGCTGAACTTCGGATGCAATAACTGCCGCACCCGCTCCGGGTTGCTACGCACCTTGTCGGTCAGCAGTTCTTTCTCGAAGCCTGTGACCTGGTCGATGTCGGGATCGAATTCGAGCCCGAGCATCGGCTGGGCGTCCAATCCCGGCTCGGCTGTTGCTCTCTTCTCGGCCACTTCGCGGCGGACGACAGCGACGTCGGGTGTAGCCGCCACCTCTTCGAGAACGGACTCGTCGGCCGGTTCCGAACCCGCGAACCCGGGCCCATGATCGACTTTGGTGCCATCGCGATAGGCGGTAGCCGCCGCGCGGGCCCTGCCGTCAGCGGCCTCGTTCATGGCATGTCCGGCGTGCCCTTTGACCCATTCGAAGCTGACATCGCGTCCGGCCAGTGCTTCGTCCAGTTGCTTCAGCAGGTCCTGGTTGAGGACGGCCTTACCGTCCGCCTTCTTCCAGCCTTTGCGCTTCCAGCCAGGCATCCATCTGGTGACCGCGTTGATCACGTACTGGCTGTCGCAGAGAATCTTGAGTGGCTCGTCCGGCAGATGCTGGGTCGAGCGCAGCAGGTCGAGCACGGCGAACAGTTCACCCTTGTTGTTGGTGCCTTTCGGCCAACCACCGGCATGCCAGCAATCGTCATCGACATACCAGGCCCAACCCGAGGGGCCGGGATTCGACAAGGACGACCCGTCCGCCGCTGCAATGATCACGTGCGAAACGCTACTTGGCGACCGAACTCAGCACGACGCTCGCCTCGGCCGTGTAGCTCAAGAAGGTGAACGACTCCTGCAGGTACAGCTCGATGCCGTTCGCGTCATGCGACCAGTAGCCGATCGACAGGTCCTGACCCAGGTGTAGCTCGTAGTCACCGCCGCGGGTGGTGAGTAGCACCCCTCCGCATTTCAGGGCGGGCGCCCACATGACCTCGCCATCGAGCACCCTGGCCAGATGCTCCGAGACCGGATAGCCCTGGTCGGTCGTCTCCGAGACCTTGGTGTACAGATCAGCCGAAAGCAGCAGCGTGTAGGGACCGTCCACACCGGCCAGCCGCAACTCGCTCACCGCATGAGCCACCGCTTCGGGCACATCGCGAACGTCCTCGGGCACCACGATCGGATCATTGCTGCTGGTCTGCGCGATTCCCTCGATCGCCGCGGACGCAAGTCCGTGGAAGACGGCCCGGTCTTCTGCCAAGGCGATCTGCTGCACCGCATCCTTCACAGGCTGCCAATCGGAATCCTGCGCGCCGCGCACCACATCGTCCACCGCGGCACGGGTCACGGTGAACGGAACCCGGAGTTCGATCACCTGTCTCACCTCACGCTGCCGGGTGATGACGCCGTCCTCGGCCTCGTCGAGCGGACGCAGATGGCCGGTGCCGACCGCCGACAGTTCTTCGCCATCGGGCCCTGTGACATCGACGACCCGACGCCCGGCGATCCAGCGCGTGTAGGTGCGGCGTGCTTCTTCTTCGATCTGCGCCCAGGCCGCCTCGGAGATCGGGGCGAGTTCACGATGCAGGTTGTTCATTAGTGGTGACTCCCTTTCAAACTGCCGATACCCAACGAGCCATCTGCGGGTGAGCTAGGTGCGGTATCTGTGTGGTCGGTGATCCCGGCTGCCGCTGCGTCCGCGGCGCCGACGACGGCTGCTGTCTCGACAGAACGCACCGGGGCGTCCGCGATCGCAAAATCTTCCGGATCTTCCAAGAATGCCGCAGGCGGCACGAAGAACAGGCAACCCGTCACTGCCGTCGAAAAATCAAGGATGCGGTCATAGTTTCCGGGCGGATCGCCGATGAACATGTTGGTCAGCATCTGCTCGGTGACGCTCACGTCGGCGGCGTAGCCGATGAAATAGGTACCGAATTCGGCGTCGCCGAAGTGGCCGAACGGCAAATTGTCGCGGACGATCTGCTGCTCGTCGCCGTCCGGCCCGGTGACCGTGTTCAATGCCACGTGGCTGTTGGAAGGCTTGACGTCGTCGTCCAATTCGATGTCGCTGAGCTTGGTGCGCCCGATGACCCTTTCTTGCTCCTCGACCGGCAGCGCTTCCCACGCGGTCATGTCGTGCAAGTACTTCTGGACGATCAGGTAGCTGGCCCCGTTATAGACGGCGTCGTCGGCGACCAGCGCGGCGGTGACGTCATCAAGGGGAGGCTCCGGATTTTCGGTACCGTCCACGAACCCGAGCAGATCGCGTTCGTCGAAGTAGCGGAAGCCGTGCACCTCGTCGGCCACGTCGACCAGACCGTCCAGCCCGATGAGCAGTTGCCGGGCGAGCTCGAAACAGAAATCCTGTCTGGTGGCCCGGATATGAAAGAAGAGGTCGCCCGGGGTCGATACCGCAGTATGCACCGATCCGCTCAGCGGGATGAACGGGTGCAGACCGGCAGGCCGGGGCAAATCGGTATAGGCGCGATCCCAGAACCTCGATCCGATACCCACCACGCAGGTCAGGCCGGCCTCGGGAATGCGGAAGCCGACCGATCGCCGTAGCCCCGGAACATCGGCCAAGGCCTCCCGCGCGGCCTGCTCGCAGCCCTGCCGCACAGTGAGCGTCAAGAAGATGGCTGCCTTGGCAGGCGTGACCAATACCGGTTGCGCCAACTGTTGAGGCATCGCCTGCGACATCGAACCATCCTCCTGCTAAACCCTCGTCCAACGCTTTCCGGCTACGCCGACCCGCGGATCAGGGTTGAATTCCGTGTTTATCCTAGCAACTGCGGCGCCGATGCGCCCGTGCCCGACTTGACTCAGCTAAAAGGTCCGGGAAGCGTTGCGCGTGCCTCACGTAATAATGTCCGCGTAGCCGGTCCCTCGGAGAGTGGTTGCGGAGCTATCGATGGCAGCACGTGCCGAGCAGCTTTGCGGCTTATCCGATCGCGGACGGCGAGGTTACGGTGATCGAGCCGTCGACGATTTTCGCTGCGATGTCGTCCAATTCCTTGCTCAGATCGGTTCCGAGATCAGCAGAGCTGGACGGGACGAAAGCCGTCGCCTCGTTGCGCAGCGAAGCCGTGAAGGCACCGGAGGAACTGCGTCCTTCTTGATCGGTCTTGATCAGTTCATAGATGGCTGCGCCACGGTCTTTGACGACCGACCCCAGCTGCTGACCGCAATAGTCGGCCTCGGTCAGGCATCCGTCGGTTTCGGTCCAGATCACCTTGGTCTTGCCGTCGGACTCGGCGAGCTGCAAGGCGCCCTCGCCCGACTTCCCCGCCACGGCCATGATCACGTCGGCGCCATCGTCGGTCAACGATTCGGCGGCCGCCTGTCCCGCCGAGGCGTCTTCGTACGGCGAGCTGTCCGACCGGACGAAGGTCCCGTTCTGAGAGTCCAGGCTCCAGCCCAGCGCCTCGACGTCGGCGTCCTTCGCGTCGTTGTAGTAGTCGACGCCCTGCACGAAACCATCCATATAGATGGTCACCGCCGGCACACTGAGTGCCCCGAACACGCCGACCTTTCCGCTCGAAGAACTCGCCGCCGCAGCATATCCGGCAAGAAAGGACGACTCGTGAGTGCTGAAGATCACGGTTCGCAGATTGGCCGGCGCCGAGTTGGGGATGGCATCGACCAGAGCGAATTGCACCCCCGGATTGGCCTTGGCGGCGGCCTGGGTGGAGTCGGCCGTCCCGCTGCCGAGCGCGATGATCACCGAGCAATCCGAATCGACCAGCGTCTGCAGCACCTGAGGATAATCGGCGGACGATTCTGCCGTCATCGGGTTGATCTGCACGCCGAGTTCGGTCTTGGCCCGGTCCAGCCCGTCGAGGGCCTGCTGCGCGGGGCCACCCTCGGCGTCATCGGACGCGTCGGTCATCAAACAGGCCTGATAGCCATCGGCCTCTTGAGGCTCTGCGGACGCCGTCGAATCGATCACCGGGGGCTGGGCGCATCCTGCAAGAGCGCATGCCAACAATCCCGCAACGAGCACGCTCGATCCCTTTTTCATGATTCGTTAGCCTAATGGTCTCCGGCCCCGACGCCTGGGAGGCACAACGGCTCGGCCCTAACCGGCGGCCGGAGGGGTGATCGATCCGTCGATCAGGCCGGCGCGCAACTGGGCGACCTCGGCCTGCAGTTCGTCGCTGGCGTCGTCTGGCAGTGGCACGATGTCGACTCCCCCGTCTTTCAGCGTCCCGAAATAGGGGGCGCTGGTGAACTGGCCCCGGGTGGCCTCACCGATGGTCGTGATGACTGCTGCGTCCACCACCTTTCGGACGGAATCGCTGACCGCACCATCTGTGTCCGAGGCCGTGACGTTGGTTCCCTTGGCCTGGTTGTAGTAGTCGACGCCTGCGGTGAAGCCGTTTCGGTAGACGTCATCGGCGTCGGACGCGACTGCTGCCCGGTCATTCGAGGTTTGCGCGGCTGCCACGTATCCCGCCAAGAAGGCCGCATCCGCGGTGTCGAAAAGCAGCGGTTTGAGGTTGGTCTGAGGGGTCTCGGCCTGGGCGTCCACCAGCAAGAAGAACACGCCGGGATGGGCTTGAGCGGCGGTTTGCGCGTCCCCGGCATGTGCATCGCCAACCGTGACGATCAGCGAGCAGCCACCTTCGGCGAGATCATTCACGGTGGACGCATAGTCGGCGTCGTCGTCCGCCTGCGCCTGACTGACCAGAAGATTCAGTTCGGTTGCGGCCTGCAGCATGCCTTCGTAGGCGGCCTGGTTCTCCGCGCCATCGGCGAAGCCGGCGCTGTCGGCCGCCATGCATGCCTTGAACGCGCCCGGCGTGGGCGATCCGTCGCTCGCGGCACCGGAGGCACCCTGCGGACCACTTGCGCAACCGCTGAGAACCGCCGCACCGGCGACGCAGATCACCAAATCACGCAGATGCATTGCATACCTCCTGATGGGACGACCCAGCGACGGTAGCGCACCGATCCGATAACCTCGACCCATGACCGATGAGCGCACCAAGTTTTTGTTGCCCGAGGACCAGCTGCCGACGCACTGGTACAACCTCACTCCCGATCTTCCCACGGCACCGCCGCCACCGTTGAACCCGGCCACCAAGCAGCCCGCCGGGCCGCAAGATCTGGCAGCGATCTTTCCGCAGGCGTTGATCGAGCAGGAGATGAGCACCGAGCGATGGACCCCAATCCCTGACGAGGTGCGTGAGGTCTATCGGTTGTGGCGCCCTTCCCCGCTCTATCGGGCACGCCGCTTCGAGCAGGCGCTCGGCACCAAGGCGCGCATCTACTTCAAGTACGAGGGTGCCTCTCCGGTGGGCAGCCACAAGCCGAACTCCGCGGTGGCGCAGGCCTACTTCAACAAGCAGGCCGGCATCAAGCGGCTGTGCACCGAGACCGGTGCCGGCCAGTGGGGTGCCGCCTTGTCGTTCGCGTGTCAGGTCTTCGGGCTGCGTTGCGACGTCTGGCAGGTTCGCAGCAGCTACGAGACCAAGCCCTATCGGCGCATCCAGATGGAAACCTTCGGCGGCCACGTCACCCCGAGCCCGTCGGATGGAACCGAGATCGGACGACAGCTGCGCGAGAAGTTTCCCGACACCCCGGGCTCGCTCGGCATGGCGATCAGCGAGGCGATTGAGGTCGCTGCCGGCGATCCGGAAGCGAACTATGCGCTGGGCAGCGTGCTCAATCACGTCGCCTTGCATCAATCGGTGATCGGGTTGGAGGCACTGGCTCAACTGGAGTTGGCCGGCGAGCGGCTGCCGGATCACCTTTTCGCCTGCGCAGGTGGTGGTTCGAATCTGGCCGGGCTCGCCTTCCCGTTCTTGCACCGGAACCTTGCCGAGGGCGCGAATGTGCATGTGCGCGCCTGCGAACCGGACGCCGCACCCTCGCTGACCAAGGGTGAATACCGCTATGACTTCGGTGATGCCGGCGGGTTCACGCCGCTGCTGAAGATGTTTACGCTGGGCGCCGACTTCGTGCCGGCCGCCGTGCACGCCGGCGGGCTGCGCTATCACGGCATGTCCCCGCTGGTCAGCGCGGCGTACGACCAGAAGCTGTTGGACGCTGTGGCGATCAAGCAGCGCGAAGCCTTCGCGTCCGGGGTTTTGTTCGCCCGCGCCGAGGGCATCATCCCCGCCTCCGAATCGAATCACGCCATTGCCGGTGCCGTCGAGCACCTGAAGGCAGCCGAGGATGACGGCGAGGGCCAGGTCATCTTGATCGGCATCTCCGGTAACGGCCAACTCGATCTGCCCGCCTATGCGGACTTCCTGTCCGGCGAGATGATCGACGCCTGATATCTGATGCAGTTGCCGAACGGGTGCCCTGTCTTCTGACAAGGTGCCCCGTTCGGTCACTACTCGACAAGCCGTGCGTCCCGCTTGTGAAAATGATCGATCCACACAGAAGTGTCGAGGGTTAGCTTCTGGCAGAAGTGGAGTTTGATTCGGGCGCTGCCGGTGCCCCCACCGTTTCCAGCCGGCCGAGGTCGATCCAGGCAATACGGTGGCCGTCCATCTCGGAGACCCGCATCGAGAAACGGGTCAGCTGGGGGTCGTCCTCCGGAGCGTTCTCCGGGGCCAACTCGACAACGATCTTGTCGTTCAGCTTCGGCACGCGTCCGAGCACCCACATGAAGTATCCGGCAAGGGTGTCGTAGGGGCCTTCCGGGATGACGAATCCGGTGCGGTCCTCGAAATCCTCGAGCGAGATCAGTCCTTCCAGGTCGGAGACCATCTCGTGCTGGATCTGGTCGGCGTCCACCACGTCGTATTCGTCGGTGATGTCGCCGATGAGCTCTTCTATGAGGTCCTCCATGGTGACGATGCCGGCGGTGCCGCCGTATTCGTCCCGGACGATCGCCAGATGGGACGATTCACGGCGCATCTCGGTGAGCGCCCGCAGCACCTTCACGGTCTCGGGCAGGCTCAGAATCGGACGCACCAGTTGCCTGATCGGCGCCTGTCTGGTGGCGGTGTCCAGGTTCATCAGGTCGCGAACGTGCAAGAACCCGATGATCTGGTCGGGCGAGCCGTCGGTGACCGGATATCGCGAGCGTTGATTGTCTTGCACCAACCGAACGGCCTGGTAGGCGGGCATATCTCCGGAGAGGAAATCGACCTCGGTGCGCGGCACCATCACCTCGCGCAGGCTGCGATCGCCCGCGTCGAAGACGTCGTCGACGATGCGGCGTTCTTCGTCGCCGAGCATGTCGGCGTTGGCCACCATCGAGCGCAGCTCGTCCTCGGTGACGGCCTCCTTCGCGGCTGCGGGGTCACCCCCGAGGATGCGCACCATGATGTTGGTGCATTTGTCGATCAACCAGATCAGCGGAGTCGCGACTTTGGCGATAGCGCTGACCATGGGGGCCAACGCGAGCGCGAACTCCTCGGTACGCTGCATGGCCATCCGTTTGGCAGTCAGCTCACTGAGCACGATCGACAGAAACGAGATGATGGCGGTGATCACGATGACAGCCAGCACGCTCGACAGCCCGGACGCCAAGCCCAGGCTTTCGAACCAGGGAGCGAGATACTTGCCGGCCAGCGAGTCGCTGCCGAATGCCGATGACAAGAATCCGGCGAGCGTCACCCCGATCTGCACCGAGGAGAGGAACTTGTTCGGGTTATCGGTCAGCGCGACGATCGCCTGCCCGCGCTTGCCCTTGGCCTGCAGTTTCTGGATCTGGGAGTCGCGCAGCGTCACCAATGCCATCTCGGCGGCCGAGAACAGGAAGCCGACGAACAGCAGAACGAAGATGACCCCGATGGAGATGAGGAGGTCAGGCATGATCACTCACGCGCACGATTCTACTGGGGTATGCAATCGCGCCGCGGCGCGAGTCTGTGCCTGCCGAATCATTGTGAGTGATTTCGTGCCCTGAAGACGTCAAATCACTCACAATGAACGGGCTACCGGGTGTCATGCGCGGTACATTCATTATTGGGTGCGGTTTTACAGCTCCAGTGTGTAAAACCGCACCCAATAACAAGTCGCGGCCGCAGATCAACCAAGTTTCGCGGCCAGCCCCTCGTCCAACGCCGCGAGGAACTGCTCGGTGGTCAGCCACTGCTGTTCGGGACCGACCAGCAGCGCCAGATCCTTGGTCATCTTGCCCGCCTCGACGGTCTCGACGCAGACCTGCTCGAGGGTTTCGGCAAAAGCCGTCACCGCGGGGGTGCCGTCCAGCTTGCCGCGATGCTTGAGGCCACCGGTCCAAGCGTAGATGGACGCGATCGGGTTGGTCGAGGTCGCCTTGCCCTGCTGATGCTGGCGGAAGTGCCTGGTCACCGTGCCGTGCGCGGCCTCGGCCTCGACGGTCTTGCCATCCGGGGTCATCAGCACCGAGGTCATCAGGCCGAGCGAGCCGAAACCTTGCGCGACGGTGTCGGACTGCACGTCGCCGTCATAGTTCTTGCAGGCCCACACGTAGCCGCCCTCCCACTTCAGGGCGGCAGCGACCATGTCGTCGATCAGCCGGTGCTCATAGGTGATGCCGGCCGCCTCGAACCGGTCTTTGAACTCGTTCTCAAAGACCTCGGCGAACAGATCCTTGAACTGGCCGTCGTAGGCCTTCAAGATCGTGTTCTTGGTGGACAGATACACCGGGTAGCCGCGCTGCAGGCCATAACTCATGGACGCCCGCGCGAAGTCGCGGATCGACTCATTGAAGTTGTACATGCCCATCGTGACGCCGCCGCCTTCGGGCATCTTGACGACCTCGACCTCCATCGGCTGTGACCCGTCGTCCGGGGTGTAGGTGAGGGTGATGGTTCCGGCACCGGGCACTTTGAAATCGGTGGCCCGGTACTGATCGCCGAAGGCATGCCTGCCGACCACGATCGGCTTCGTCCAGTTCGGGACCAATCTGGGGATATTGCTGATCACGATCGGCTCGCGGAAGATGACGCCGCCGAGGATGTTGCGGATGGTGCCGTTGGGCGAACGCCACATCTTCTTCAACCCGAATTCTTGGACGCGCGCCTCATCGGGGGTGATGGTGGCGCATTTGACGCCGACACCCTCGCGCTTGATGGCATTCGCCGCGTCGACGGTCACCTGGTCGTCGGTGGCGTCCCGGTTCTCGATGCCGAGGTCGTAGTAGTCGAGGTTGACGTCGAGGTAGGGCAGAATCAGCCGGTCTTTGATGAATGACCAGATGACGCGGGTCATTTCGTCCCCATCGAGTTCGACGACGGTACCGGCGACCTTGATCTTGGCCATGAACGCTCCCCTGTTGTATTCGATGCCCGAGCCGATTCCCGACCCGCATGACGGTTACTGCGCCCAAATCTAGCGGCTTGGCCCCTGCCACGGCCGCGTTCTCTTCAGGTGGCGTACCGCCTGGGATTCTCGGAGCACACCTATTTGCTTCACATGCGGAGCAGATCGCTCTCTGCGATGCGCCCGGCTTCTTCCCTGTCGCTGATGGAATAGTCACGCGGCTGTACATTCACTGGCCGCCGCGTTCTTGACAGCGATTTCACCAGCGGCGTCACCGGGCTCTCCCGACTCGTTGACGGACCGCAGTTCGCGAGGCGCACAACGAACCGCGGGAAGCACGGCAACCGCCAGGTAGGATGCCCGAGTGCATCAGTTGATATTGACGTTCTCCTGCCACGACACCTCCGGCATCGTCCATGCCGTCACCGGAGCGATCGTCGGCTGCGGCGGCAACATCACCGAGCTTCAGCAATTCAGCTCCACCGACACCGGACGCTTCTTCATGCGCATCGAAGTGGACACTCCGGTCGAACCGGAAGATTTTCGTCAGGTGGTTTCCCAGGTCAGCGCCCTTTTTGACGCAACCTGGGAAGTGAGTGAGGCCCATCGCAAAGCCCGGGCGCTGGTGCTGGTCAGCAAGGCGGCCGGTCCCCTGAACGATCTGCTCTTTCACCTGCGTGCCGGCGACGTGCCGATCGAGATCCCGCTCATTTTGTCGAATCATGATGCCCTGCGTTCGTTGGCCGAGTTCTACGGCATCGATTTCGGATCACAGGTCGTGTTGCCGGAAAATAAGCACGAATTCGAGGATCGGATCAGGCATTGCGTCCGTGATCTTGATATCGATCTGGTCGTGCTGGCCCGCTATATGCAGATTCTTTCACCCGAATTGTGCTCGGATTTGTCGGGCCGGATCATCAATATCCACCACAGTTTTCTGCCCGGGTTCAAGGGCGCGAACCCCTATCGGCAAGCTCATACCCGCGGCGTGAAGCTGATCGGGGCGACAGCGCATTTCGTCACCTCCGATCTGGACGAGGGCCCGATCATCGAGCAGAACGTGAAGCGCGTCGATCATGCCGCGTCCGTGTCCGAACTGTCGAGCATCGGGCAGGGCCTCGAATCAGAGACGTTGACCGAAGCAGTGCGGCTGTTCGCCGAAAAGCGCATCTTTCTGGACGGAATCCGCACAGTTATCTTCAAGTAGCGCGATGCCCGTCCGCGAACCCTGAATCGACCGCCGGACGCCGGCTGCGACCCAGGCATAACGAAGCCCTTCCGTGCTTACCTTTGTAATGGCCGACTCGACTTAGTATCTACCTCGCATAATGCGGTTGGCGAACGGCGACGGCCAATAGACAGCAGCTATCGAATCGCGATGCCGTCCAGACCACTAATGATGGAAACCCGACCGCTGATGGGCGGTGGGCATCGGCGCATCCAGGGCATCGAGATACCCCACTGCTGCCCTCAAATCAGCCAAGAATGCGTCCGCCAGATCGTGGCTGAATCCGGCCCGGACCACGATGCGCTGCACGGTCAGATCGCTCAGTCCGTCGGGCATCGGATAGGCGGGCACCAGCCATCCGGTCATCCGGAGCCGATCCGACAGGTCGTAAAGCGTCCAATTCTTGGTATATCCGGGACGCAGCCGCCAGGCGAAAACCGGAATATCGGAGCCGTCGTTCCATAATTCGAATGCCGGCATCTTCCCGATCTCCGCGGAAAGATAGGTGGCGACGTCGCGGGCCGCGCCCTGCACCCGACGGTAGCCCTCGCGTCCGAGCCGCAGAAAAAGGTAGTACTGCAGCAGCACTTGTGCGCCGGGGCGGGAGAAGTTCAGTGCAAAGGTGGGCATATCGCCGCCCAGATAGCTGACGTGGAAGATCAGGTCCTCGGGCAGCGATTCGAGGTCCCGCCACACCACCCAGCCGACGCCGGGATAAACGAGCCCGTATTTGTGCCCGGACGTGTTGATCGAGACCACCCGATCGACTGCGAAATCCCAGCGCAGCTGAGGCTGCAGGAACGGAGCCACCATCGCGCCGGAGGCGCCGTCCACATGGATCTTGATGTCGAGACCGGTCGCTGCCTGAATCCGGTCGAGGGCAGCCGCGATCTGTTCGACCGGCTCGTACATGCCGGTATAGGTCACACCCATGATGGCGACCACACCGATGGTGTTCTCGTCCACATACGATTCGAGATCGTGCCCGTCGAGCACCTTGTGGTCCTCGCTGATCGGCACGAATCTGGGCTCGACATCCCAGTAGTTGCAGAACTTCTCCCAGCAAACCTGCACTGCGCTCGACATCACGAGATTCGGACGATCGGTCGGTTTCCCGGCGGCTGTGCGGGCATGTTGCCAGCGCCTCTTCAAGGCCAGCCCGCCCAGCATGCAAGCCTCGGACGATCCGATGGTCGAGGTGCCGATGGTGTGGTCGGGATCGGGCGCATGCCACAGGTGGGCGAGCATCGTCCAGCACCGGTTCTCGATCGCGGCGGTCTGGGGATACTCGTCCTTGTCGATCATGTTCTTGTCGGCGGCATCCAGATAGAGATGCTGCGCCTGATCGTCCATCCAGGTTCCGACGAAAGTCGCCAGATTCTGCCGCGCATTTCCGTCGAGCATCGCCTCGTCGTGGACGATCTGGTAGGCCGTTTCAGGCAGGCTCTCGGCCGACGGGATGCGGAACTTCGGCAGCTCGGTGGCCTCGCCCGGGCGAACGAAGACCGGATTCAGTTCGACCGCAGTGGACTCAATGGCGCTGCGCTTGACGTGACGACTGGTGGTGACCATCCTCGGCTCCTCACTTCTGCGGTTTCGGTTTGAGCCTAGTAGGGCCCTGGACGCCCGGGAAATGTTCGACTGCACTAGCCTAGGAGCGTCGGACTCAAACCAATGTCGAGAAGAGGAATCCTCGTGAGTGAGACTCCAGTCAAGGTAGCTGTGACCGGTGCAGCCGGCCAGATCTGTTACAACCTGCTTTTCCGTATCGCCAGCGGATCGCTGCTGGGCGATCGCCCCATTGAGTTGCGGCTCCTCGAAATCACCCCGGCCCTGAAGGCGCTCGAGGGTGTCGTCATGGAGCTGGACGACTGCGCCTTCCCGAATCTGACCAATATCGTCATCGGCGACGACCCCAAGAAGGTCTTCGAAGGCGTGAATGTCGCGATGCTTGTCGGCGCGATGCCGCGTAAGGCCGGCATGGAGCGCGGCGATCTGCTGAGCGCCAACGGCGCGATCTTCACCGCTCAGGGCAAGGCGCTCAATGAGTCGGCCGCCGACGATGTTCGCATTCTGGTGACCGGAAACCCGGCCAATACCAACGCGTTGATCGCCATGAGCAATGCTCCCGACATCCCCAACGACCGCTTCAATGCCCTCACCCGCCTCGACCACAACCGCGGCAAGGCGATGCTCGCCAAGAAGGTCGGCGTGGGCGTCGGCGAGGTCTCGCACATGACCATTTGGGGCAATCACTCCTCCACCCAGTACCCGGACGTCTACCATGCACAGGTCTCCGGCAAGCCGGCGAGCTCGCTGGTGGATCACGCCTGGATCGAAGGCGAGTTCATCCCGAAGGTCGCCAAGCGCGGCGCAGCGATCATCGCAGCGCGCGGTGCAAGCTCGGCTGCCTCGGCCGCCAATGCCACCGTCGAGCACATGCACGACTGGCTGTCCAGCACGCCCGAGGGCGACTGGGTGTCGATGGCTGTTCCGGCCGACGGCTCCTACGGAGTCCCCGAAGGCATCATCAGCTCCTTCCCGTGCACCGTCAAGGACGGCAAGTACGAGATCGTTCAGGGTCTCGACCTCGACGACTTCAGCAAGTCCAAGCTGCAGGCCTCGGTCGACGAGCTGCTGGACGAGAAGAAGGCCGTCAAGGATCTCGGCCTGATCTGATCGTCGGTCGCTACTGAGCAACACATCGCGCCGGTTTCCCCCCTATGGGTCGGAAGCCGGCGCGATTTCCTTCAAACCATCAGGTTCGTGATCGCCTCGCCGGCAGCTTTCATCGCATCGGAGGGCGAGGCATCGCCGTGCAAAGCCGAGGCGATCTGTTCGGCCAGCGCGGCCTCCATGCCAGTATGTTTCGCGTAGCCGGCGAGCGGCGACGGCATGGCCGTGGCGGTGATCTTCTCGCTGAATGCCGAGATGAAGCTATCCTGCTTCACTGACTCGTTGTTGAGCGCAGCATCCGTGCTGGGCGGCAATCCGAGTTCTTCGAAGAATGCGACCGTCTGTTCTTCGTCCCTGGTGAGCCACTTCGCAAATTCGCCGGCTGCCGACGACGCGTCCGAATCGACCAGGACGATCAGTTGCCCGCACGCCAGGGCATGCGAGTCGTCATCCGCCTTGAGCACCGGGCGCGGCACCGGCATCATCGCCTCGCTCAGCTCACCGTCGGGATCGGCCTCCAACACAGCATCGCGTGCGGCGGGCACATCGTCGTAGAAGCCCACTTTCCCCTGAGCGAAAAGCGAACGTGCGGCATCTCGACCCATGTCGGGGACGATCAGCCCGTCGTCCAGGAGGCTCTTGTACCAGATCATCGCCTGAACCGACGCGTCGTCGCCGATCACGTACGTGCCGCCGTCAATGATCGGCGACCCGAAGGTCTGCATCCAGACCAGCATCTCATGCAGCCGAGATTGCTCGGTGAGGCCGGCATAGGGAACCACGTCAGCCGACGAATCCTTGAGTGCTCGAAGCGCCTCATCGAATGCGTCGAGGGTGGTCGGCATCGTGACGATCTCGGCAGCGTCCAATAAATCCTGGTTCGCGATCAAACCGATCGCGGCATTGGTCAGTGGCAGCCCCAGCTGGTTCCCGGACGATTCACCGATCAGCAACGCGCGGTCGGTGAATCCTGCTCCTCTGGCCAAGGATCCGACCTCGGCCAGCCTGCCGGTCGCTGCGAAATCGGGGAGCCAGGCGCTATCGATGTGGAGCGCCCCGCTGAACTCGTCTCCGGTGACCTGCTCCAGCAGCCGGTCACGATATTCATCGTAAGAGTAGGTCGCGGTGGTGATCGTCGCACCGCTCGTCTCGGCATAGCGGTCGATGGCCTCCTGCAATGCCGCACTCGACGCATCGTCGCTCAGCAGCCACGAGGCGAAAACGAACTCGCTGGCTGCGTTACTCGGCGTAGGGGTCATGCTCGGCGTAGGGGTCATGCTCGGCGAAGAACCGGATGTGGGCGTCGGTGCGGGGGAAGAACAGCCGGCAAGAGCTCCGGCCCCCAGCGCACCAAGGCCGAGGGCCCCCAGTCCCAATGCTGTTCGTCTGGAGATTCTGCGGGCTGAGTCGCCGAACGCCTGATTCATAGTCATGGCACGTAAACCCCGGGCACGGCCATGCCGAGCACCATGATGGCGACACCGAGACCCGCCATCAGCGCGACATCGAAGGCCTTGTTACGTACCTTCAGCAAGCCGACCCATTTTGGTGGCAGGATCAGTCGGAGTCCGCCCGCCAACACGACCGCGCCGCCGATCAGCACCGATCCGCGCCGCCAATGCCAATTGACAACAAGCAGGATCCCAATCGCGAAGACGGCAAGTACCGCAAGCAGCGGCCAAGGACTCAACACCTCGGACCTTCGGCCACGGGCGAGAGCCTCCTCCGGAGCGGCCACGATGGTCGCCGGACCGGACGCATCCGCCGGCTGCCCGCTCAAGTCTTGGGCGAGGTCGTCCTCGCCGGGCGCGGTACTCCGATCGTTCATTGTTTGTCTGACCTCCACCGTCTCTTCGATGGAGGCTACCCGATGGCCACCGTCATCGTGAATCACCAGATCGAGACGTTACGCGGGTAACCGCTCGGCACCTCAGTCCGCCGCGCTGCCTCAGAGTGTTCCCTCGGCCATATCGACCACATTGTTCAGCAGCATCGCCCGGGTCATCGGGCCCACGCCGCCCGGGTTCGGGGTCACCAACGAGGCAACGTCCCAGACATCGGGCGCGAGATCGCCGACCGGCTTGCCGTCCACCCTGGTCACGCCTACATCGATGCACACCGCGCCCGGCTTGATCATGTCGGCCGTGATCATCTGGGCTCTGCCGACGGCCGCCACCACGATGTCCGCCCGCCTCACATGCTCGACCAGGTCGCGGGTGCCGGTATGGCACAGGGTCACGGTCGCATTCAGTGATTTCCGGTTGAGCAGCACGCCCAGCGGACGCCCCACCGTGGTGCCGCGTCCGATGATGCAGACCTCGGCTCCGGCGATCGGCACCTCGTAGCGGCGCAGCAGCTCGACGATGCCGCGAGGGGTGCAGGCGATCGGCGCGCTCTGACCGAGCATCAGCTTGCCCAGGCTGACCGGGGCCAGACCGTCAGCATCCTTTTTCGGGTCGATCTGCTCCAGCGCCCAGTTGTCGTCGAGGTGGCCGGGCAACGGCAACTGGACGATGTACCCGGTGCATTTCGGGTCCTCGTTCAATGATGCGATGGCCTCACCGACCTGAGCTTCGGACGCATCGGACGGCAGATCGACGCGGATCGACTCCAAGCCCACCTGGGCGCAGTCCCGGTGCTTGCCCGCCACATAGATCTGGCTGCCGGGATCATCCCCGACCAGCAGCGTGCCGAGCCCTGGCGCGATACCGCGCTGGTTGAGTGCCGCCACCCTGCCGGCCAGCTCCACCTTGATGTCGGCGGCCACCTGTTTGCCGTCGATGCGTCCTGCAGTCATCTCTTGCTCCTCAAAGTATCAAGCCGTCTGCGCAGTTACCGAAGTCGTGAGCGTCTGTTCTCATCCGGCGGAGGTGGATGTAGTTGCCGGGAAGTGAGCCTATCTTTTCCTTTTCGGCGAACGACGGCAACCACATTCGCCGGAGCTCATCCGACATGTGCTCTCAATCGTGGCTTCGGTCAAAACTCGCTCAGTGGAAGAAGTGCCGCGTCCCGGTGAAGTACATGGTGACTCCGGCGGCCTGGCATGCCTCGATTGTCTGCTCATCGCGGATCGACCCGCCGGGCTGCACGATCGCACGGACGCCTGCGTCCAGCAGGATCTGCGGACCGTCGCTGAACGGGAAGAATGCATCGGAGGCCGCCACCGAACCCGCGGCTCGATCCCCCGCCCGCTCGACCGCCAGCTTGCAGGAATCCACCCGGTTCACCTGGCCCATCCCGACGCCCACCGAAGCCCCACCCGAAGCCAGCAGAATCGCGTTCGACTTGACCGAACGGCAGGCGCGCCAGGCGAACTCGAGATCGGCAAGGGTCTGCTCGTCCGCGGCATCTCCGCTGACCAACTGCCAGTTCGCCGGATCATCGCCCTCGGCGTCGATCTTGTCGGCGCGTTGCAGCAGCGCCCCTCCCGAGATCTGGGTGATCCTCGGATCGATGGGACGATAGGGCTCGGCGACCAGGATCCGGATGTTCTTCTTGCCCTCCAGGATCTCGACCGCGCCCTCGTCGTAGCTCGGGGCGATGATGACCTCGGTAAAGATGTCGGCCACCTGGTTGGCCATCTCCACAGAAACCGGACGATTGGTCGCGATCACTCCGCCGAAGGCCGAAACCGGATCACAGGCATGCGCCTTGCGGTGCGCTTCGGCGATATCGGCGCCGACAGCGATACCGCACGGGTTGGCGTGTTTGATGACCGCCACCGCCGGCTCGTCGAAGTCGTAGGCGGCGCGGTAAGCGGCGTCGCCGTCGGTGAAGTTGTTATAGCTCATCGCCTTGCCGTGCAGCTGGGTGGCCTGGGTGATCCCCACCGAGCCGTCCTGGCCGGCGTACAAGGCCGCCGGCTGGTGGGAGTTCTCGCCGTAGCGTAGCCCTCCGACCTTCGTCCAACTGGCACCGGCCCAGGCCGGGAAGCCGTCATCATCGGAGGTGTCGGTGAGCACCGAACCCATCCAGGTCGCCACCGCAATGTCGTAGGCGGCGGTGTGCGCGAATGCCTTGGCGGCGAGCTGCTGCCGGGCGTCCAGGGTCGTGCCGCCGGCGGCCAGCGCGTCGGCAACGAATCCATACTGCTCGGGCGAGGTGATGACCGCCACGCTCGGATGATTCTTCGCGGCGGCCCGTACCATGGAGGGCCCACCGATGTCGATCTGCTCGACACACTCGTCCGGGGTCGCACCCGAGGCCACGGTCTGGGTGAACGGATAAAGATTCACGACTACCAAGTCGAAGGGCTCGATGCCCAGCTCGTCGAGCTGCTGGCGATGCGATTCCAACCGGCGGTCGGCCAACAGGCCGGCGTGCACCTTCGGATGCAGCGTCTTGACGCGGCCGTCCAGGCATTCGGGAAATCCGGTCAGCTCTTCGACCCCGGTCACCAGCACTCCGGCGTCCCGTAGCTTGCCTGCGGTCGAGCCGGTCGAGACGATCTCGACCCCTGCGGCAACGAGTTGCTTGCCCAACTCGACCAGCCCCGTCTTGTCATAGACCGAAACCAGGGCCCTTCGGATCGGTTGCAGCTCAGTCATGCTTCTCCTTCACCAGTTCGCTCACTTGCCCGACGAGCATCGTCCGCTCGACCACCTTGATACGTTCATGCAAAGTCACTTCGTCGTCTCCGGGTAGCACGTCGACTTCTTGCTGGACGAGGATTCGTCCGGTGTCGACGCCTTCATCAACCATGAAAACCGTTGCCCCGGTGGTTTTCACGCCTGCGGCAAGCGCGTCCCTGACGGCATGCGTGCCCGGAAAGCTGGGCAACAGGGCCGGATGCGAGTTGATGAACCGGCCACCGAACTTCTCCAAGAAAGCAGGCCCGACCAATTTCATGAACCCGGCACTGACCACCAGATCGGGCCGGTAATTCGCGACGGTCTCGGCGAGCTTGCCATCCCATTCGTCGCGGTCGGCCATCATCGGCAACACGAAGGTGGCCACGCCTGCCTCCAAGGCTCTGGTGAGCCCGTAGGCATCGGAGCGTTCCGAGCCGACGGCGACGATCTCGAACGGTGCACCGGGCTCGGCGGCAGCGTCCAACAACGCTTGCAAGAGGGTTCCCGATCCGGATAACAAAACGACAACTCGAGATGTCACTTTCCGAAGCCTACCCGTCCTCGTGCGCCCCGATCGACCGATCTTCCACCCTGATCAGGGTCTGACGACAGTGGTCGGCAGTTCTTCTTCGCCATCGGTCACGGGCGCGGTGTCAATGGTGCTTTCGGCATCGACAGATCGCCACGTGCCACTTCCATCGCGCCAGCCCAGCACCGCACCGGTCGCCATCCCGGCCAGACCCATGGTCGCCGGGGCCATCACCAGCAGGACGGTCATTCTCGCTCCGAGTGAAGTCAGGCGCACCGCGCCCAGATCGCCTCCGGCAGGTACCTGCAGCAGCGTGAAGACCAAACCACACGCAACCCCGGCCAGCGCTCCGGCCATCGCTGTGACATCGATTCCGAGTTGCTTGCCCTGCGCCCGGGCATCGGTTTGCAGCTGGCGGACGAGCACCACCGCCGCCAGCACACCCGCCAGCACGCCGCTGGTCAGCCAGAGCAGACAGCTGTGCGGCATGGCCCCCACCGGAGGAACCGCGCCGAGTACGGGGATCGATGGCAGCATGCCGAGTGTGGTCTGGGCCGGAGAAACGACGGTGTCGACGCCCAGCTGGATGCCGGCTCCCGCTGCCCAGGAGCCGCCCCACAACACCAGATTCGGCAGCCAGGCCAGCTGGCCGGCAAGCAGCATCACCGCGCCCAGATTCCCGGGCAGCAGCGACTCATGAATCATCATGACCTGCGCGCGTCCGTGGATGAGGGTCGCAGCGACCGCTGCCGCTCCGGCCACGATCATCACCAGGACGCCTGCTGTCAGCGACATCGCCACAGCCTGGAAGATGCGCTGCCACTTGGGTGGACGCCACGACAGCGCGCGCGCAAAACCGACGACCGGAAGCGCGACTGCGAAGATGATCGCGCCCAGCAGGCTCGAGGCGGTACTGCCGGACGCGGAGACCTGGCGTCCGATGGCCAAGATCACGACGTAACTGAGTGCGAACACGCCGCTGAACTGCAGCAGTTGTTTGCCGGAACCGGCCGCCTCGGACAGCCGGGAGTGCACGCTCGCTTGTTGACAGGCCCCCAACCCGATGATCACGATGATCGCGGTCAATCCGAGCGGCATGATCGAAAGCTGTGCGCCGGCGAGCGGCAGCGAAACTCCGTGCGCCAGCAGCCAGCCCTGGGTACTGAACGTCAGCACCGCCGAGGCCTTGAGCTGAGGCACCGAGATCCAGCCGAGCACGCAGAATCCGGTGACCAGGATCCACCCGGCCACGGCCGTCACCACGGCAGCAAGAGCACTGGCCACCGGCCAGGGCACGCGCCATGGTTCCGCCTCTTCGGCCACCGCCTCCAACTGCCGGACGCGGGTGCTCGGCTCGTTATGACGCCATCTGCCGAACTTCATCAACCGTGAAGAATCTCGCGCATCAACGCCGCCGTCTCGCTGGGAGTGCGCCCCACGGTGACACCCACGGCCTCCAACGCTTCCTTCTTCGCCTGAGCAGTGCCGGACGAACCAGAAACGATGGCGCCGGCATGGCCCATCGTCCGGCCCTCGGGCGCGGTGAACCCTGCCACATAGGCGACCACCGGTTTGCTGATGTGCTCGGCGATGTAGGCGGCCGCACGCTCCTCGGCGTCACCACCGATCTCTCCGATCAGCACGATGGCCTCGGTCTGATCGTCCGCCTCGAATGCCTCCAGCGCATCGATATGCGTGGTGCCGACGATCGGGTCGCCACCGATACCGATAGCCGTCGAGAAGCCGATATCACCCAGTTCATACATCATCTGGTAGGTCAGGGTGCCCGACTTCGACACCAGCCCGATCGGGCCGGGGCCGGTGATCGACGCAGGAATGATGCCGGCATTCGATTCACCGGGCGAGATAATGCCCGGGCAGTTCGGGCCGATCAGCCGCACGCCGGCGTCGATCGCCTGATTCACGAACCTGGCCGAGTCGGCGACCGGCACACCTTCGGTGATACACACCACGAGATCAAGGTCGGCGTCGATCGCCTCACTGACCGCAGCGCCGGTGAATTTCGGCGGCACGAAGACAACCGAGGTGTTCGCCCCGGTCGCCTCTTTGGCTTCGGTGACGCTGCCGAAGACCGGCAGGTCGACGCCCTCGAAACCGGCGCTCTGCCCACCCTTGCCGGGGGTCACCCCGCCGACGACCTGCGAGCCGCTGTCGAGCATCCGCTGGGTGTGCTTGCGGCCCTCCGAGCCGGTCATGCCCTGCACGATGATCTTCGAATCAGATCCGAGCCAGATCGCCATCTCAGGCCTCCTTCTGGTCGTCGTCGGCCTGCCCGGACTCGGTCACGGGTTCGCCCGGTACCTCTCCGGTCGGTGGTTCGGCCGGTTCGGCAGCCTCCACCTCGTCGGGTTCTGCCTCGTCGGGGTCCAAAGCCCGTTGCGCGTCTTCCGGTTCGTCGGTCTCTTCGGATTCCGTGCCTCGCCTGGCCGCCTGCGGTTCTCCTTCCGTCGCGGCCTCGCCCGGTTCGGACGCGAGTTCGGCTGCGATCCGGGCGCCGTCGTCCATCGTCTCGGCGAGCCGGACGCTCGGGTGCGCATATTCGGCCAAGATCGCGCGTCCCTCGTCGACGTTGTTGCCGTCCAGCCGCACCACCAGCGGACGAGTGGCCCGATCGCCCAACTGGGTGAGCGCCTGCTTGATACCGCTGGCGACCTCGTCGCACGCGGTGATGCCGCCGAAGATGTTCACGAACACCGACCGCACCTGGTCGTCCGACAAGATGATGGAAAGACCGTCGGCCATCACCTGTGCAGAAGCCCCGCCGCCGATGTCGAGGAAGTTCGCCGGTTTCGGAGTGCCGGGCAGATCGGCCCCGGCGTAGGCGACCACGTCGAGCGTGCTCATCACCAAGCCGGCGCCGTTACCGATGATGCCGACGCTGCCGTCGAGCTTCACATAGTTGAGACCGCGTTTGGATGCTTCGGACTCGAGCGGGTCGGTCGCCGAGTGGTCGGCCAGGTCTGCATGGCCCGGGTGCCTGAAGCTCGCGTTATCGTCCAGGCTGACCTTGGCGTCTGCCGCGAGAATGTCTCCGGAACCCGTCTTGACCAGCGGATTCACCTCGACCAGTGAGGCATCCTCGGCCACGAAGGCTGCGCCGAGCTTGACCAGGATCTCGGCCACCTTCTCTTTGTCCTGGTCGGCGAATCCGGCGGCATCCACGATCTCTTCGGCTTTGGCCTGGTCGATCCCGGCTCTGGGATCGACGGCCACCCTGGCGAGAGCGTCGGGATGTTCCACGGCCAAGGTCTCGATATCCATGCCGCCCTGCGTGCTGCACATCGCCAGCCAGCGGCGTTCTGCACGGTCGACCAACAAGGAGAAGTAATACTCCTCAGCGATGTCGATGCCTTCGGCCACCATCACCTTGTGCACCGTGTGGCCCTTGATGTCCATGCCGAGGATCTGCTCGGCAGCTCGCGCGGCTTCTTCTGGCGAACGGACGACCTTGACTCCGCCGGCCTTGCCTCTGCCGCCGGTCTTCACCTGGGCTTTCACCACGGTGACGGGCGTGCCGAGCCGGGCGGCTGCCTGCTCGGCCTCTTCCGGGGTGCTGGCGACGATGCCCCGTGGAACCGGGACGCCCTGGGATTCGAATAGATCCCGGGCCTGATACTCGAATAGATCCACGCGGTTAGCCTAGCCGCGTTTTCGCGCTGCGCCTTTAATCCGCGCCGCCGATCAGAGTTTCTCCAGCGGCGCGTACTTCAGCACGAAACGCTTCACCCCGCCGGAGCCGAAATCGACGTCGGCGCGGGCGTTGTCTCCTGCCCCGCTGGTGGCCACCACCGTTCCCATGCCGAAGGCGGCGTGCAGCACCCGGTCGCCGGTGTTCACTGTGGGCAGAGTTTTCTTGACCGGGCCGCGTCCCGATCCGAAGGCCGTTCCCGATGCCAGCACCGATCTGGCCTGGGCCGACCGGTCGGCCGCGGTGGACGCCCAACTCGCAACCTCGGAGACCTTGCGCCGCCAGTCGATGAGTTCTTCGGGGATCTCGGCGAGGAAACGGCTTTCCGGGTTGTAGGCCGGTTTTCCGAAGATGGTGCGCACCACCGAGCGGCTGAGGTACAGCTTCTTGCGGGCGCGGGTGATACCGACGTAGGCGAGCCGGCGTTCTTCGGCGAGTTCGGCGGAATCGGTCATCGCCCGCATGTGCGGGAAGATGCCGTCCTCCATTCCGGTCAGAAAGACCGTGTCGAACTCCAAGCCCTTCGCGGTGTGCAAGGTCATCAAGGTCACGACACCGGCATCGTCGGTGGCGTTCGGAATCTGGTCGGAGTCCGCCACCAAAGCCACTCGCTCCAGGAATGCTCCCAAGGACGCATCGGGTTCGGGCTGGGCGGCGGCCAGCTCGTCCGCCAGTTCGGTGTCGGACGGCGCGGTCACCTCGTAGTCGGCCTCGTCCCCGGCAACGAGTTCCTGGGTGGTGGCGAGCGCCACGAACTCCTGGGCAACCTTGACCAGCTCGACGAGGTTCTCGACACGGGTCTCGTCTTGCGGGTCGGAGGAATTGCGCAGCTCGTCGATCATTCCGGAGCGCTTGAGCACCGCTTCCAGGATCTCGCTGGCAGGCAGGCCCGCAGCAACCATCGCCCGGAAATCGGCCATCATCTGGGAGAAGGACTTCACCTGGTTGAGCGAGCGGGTCGCCATCCCGGGCGCTTCCTCGGCACGATCGATGGCCTCGGCGAAGCTGATCTGCTCGTTGGCGGCCAGCATCGCCAGCGACACCTCAGCACGCTCCCCGATACCCCGCTTCGGCACGTTGATGATGCGGCGCAGCGAGACGTCATCGCTGGGGTTTGAGATCGCCCGCAGATAGGCCAGCGCGTCCCTGATCTCGCGCCGCTCATAGAACCGGACGCCACCGACCACCCGATAGGGCAGGCCCAGCCTGATGAACACCTCTTCGAAGGCCCTCGACTGGGCGTTCGTGCGGTAGAAGACCGCCATGTCGGAGTATTTGCCCTGGCCCTTGTCCACTAATGAGTCGATCTCATTAGCGACGAACCGGGCCTCATCGTGTTCGGTGTCGGCCACATAGCCGACGATCTTGTCGCCGTCCCCGGCATCGCTCCACAGCCGCTTTTCGGGACGACCCGAGTTATGCCTGATCACCGCGTTCGCAGCAGACAACACGGTTTGGGTGGAGCGATAGTTCTGCTCCAGCAGAATAGTCCGGGCGCCGGGGAAGTCGTCCTCGAAATCGAGGATGTTGCGGATCGTCGCCCCGCGGAAGGCATAGATCGACTGATCGGAATCGCCGACCACCATCAGCTCACCGGGATCGATACGCGGCGCACCGTCCGGCAGCCCATCGTCGGTGCCGAGATCGCCGCACAGTTGCTTGATCAGCAGATATTGCGCGTGGTTGGTGTCTTGGTATTCGTCGACCAGCACCTGTCGGAACCTGCGCCGGTAGGCCTCGCGGATCTCGGGATGCTGCTCGAACAGCAACACGGTCGTCATGATCAGGTCATCGAAGTCGAGAGCATTGGCCGAACGCAGCCGTTCGTTGTAGACCTTGTAGGCCTCGGCGCGCACCTCGTCGAGCCCGGACGCCTTCGCCTGGGCCTGGGCGGGGGTGATCAGCTCGTTCTTGCAGTTGCTCACCCAGTTCAGCAGGCCTCTGGGCGGGAACTTCTTCGGGTCGAGGTTCTGGTCGCGGGCGACCAGGGTCATCAGCCGTTTGGCGTCGGTGTCGTCGTAGATCGAGAAGGTCTTGCGGAAGCCCATCGCGTCGATCTCGGAGCGCAGGATGCGCACACACGCCGAGTGAAAGGTCGACACCCACATCAGCCGGGCCCGGTTGCCGACCAGATCGATGACGCGTGAGCGCATCTCCGCCGCGGCCTTGTTGGTGAAGGTGATGGCGAGGATCGATCCCGGATGCACGTCGCGCTCGGACACCAGGTGTGCGATGCGTCGGGTCAGCACGCGGGTCTTGCCAGATCCGGCGCCGGCGACCACCAAGACGGGGCTGCCGGCGTGGATGACGGCTTCGCGCTGGGGTGGGTTCAAGCCGTCGAGCAGATCTGGTTGAGTCATAGCCCCTCCAGGGTAGCCGACCGCAAACTCCCTGAAGATTCACCTAAATGGCGTGTGGTTCATCGTCTCGGTTGAGCGTCCGCGTCTACATTGGGGCCCATGATGTTCATCTCATGGCTTGTCCTGGGCCTTATCGCAGGATCGATTGCGCGAGCCGTCGTCGGCGGTGGCGGCGGCTGGTTGATGACCATACTGCTGGGCATCCTCGGAGCGGTCGTCGGTGGCTGGATCTCATCGGCGATCTTCAGTGTTCCCCTTGGTCAGTTCTGGGATCTGCGCACCTGGATCATCGCGATCCTCGGCGGATTCCTGGTGACCTTCATCTACAACAAAATGACCAAGAAGGCCTGATCGACTCAAGGCCTTCACCACCTCAAGGCCTTGATCGTCTCAAGGTCTTCACGAACAAGGAGCGCTCGTCCATCTTCTGATGGACGAGCGCTCCTTGATGTCCGGCCGGGCACATGCCTGAGCCGAGGCGTCTTCAGACCAATTTCCGGTCGGTGGCCCATTTCGTCAGCTGATAGCGGTTCGACAGCTGCAGTTTGCGCAGCACGCTCGACACGTGCGTCTCGACGGTCTTGATCGAGATGAAGAGTTCCTTGGCGACCTCCTTATAGGAGTAGCCGCGAGCGATCAGCTTCATGACTTCGCGCTCGCGTTGGCTGAGCCGGTCGAGATCCTCGTCGATGGACGCGACGTCGATCGAGCCGGAGAATGCGTCCAACACGAAACCTGCCAGCCGGGGCGAGAAAACGGCATCGTTGGTTGCCACGCGCCCGATCGCCTCGATGAGTTCTGCGGTGCTGATCGACTTGGTGACATAGCCGCGAGCACCCGCCCTGATGACCCCGATGACGTCTTCCGCGGCGTCACTGACCGACAACGCCAAGAACTTCACCTGTGGCAGCGTCTCGTGCACCTGCTTGATGACCTCGGCTCCCCCGCCTCCGGGCAGATGCACATCGAGCAGCACCACATCAGGCACCGAGCCGGTGATCGTCCGCACCGAGGTGGCGACGTCTTCGCCCTCGCCCACCACGTCGACCTTGTCCGGCGATTGCTCGAGTTCGTGACGCACACCGGCCCGGAAGATACCGTGATCGTCCACCAGGACGATCCGCCATGGCCCGGTGTGCTCGGGGGTGGTTTCGGGCTGGGTAGCGGTCATGCCTTCATCTCCAATCGGATCTCGGTTCCCTCACCGGGAGCCGAACGAATCTTTGCGGTGCCGCCATGGCGTTCCATGCGGCCAACGATCGACTTGCGGACGCCCATCCTGTCGTCCGCTATCTCGCCCGGATCAAACCCCTTGCCACGGTCCCGGACGAAGACCTGCACGAGCGAGGCGTCCTCTTCGGGTTCGACCTCAGCATAGACATCAATGAGCGAGGCCCCGGAATGCTTGGCGGCATTCATCATCGCCTCCCGCGCTGCCTGGACGAGCGCCCGCAGGTCGTCGGTCAACTCGATGTCGCCGACACAGACCACCTCGACGGGAACACCGCGTTCGTCTTCGACCTCACCGCCGGCCTCGGTGAGCGCTGCCTTCAAAGTGGACGGACCGGCCTGATCGGCATACAGCCACGACCTGAGCTCGCGTTCTTGACGGCGCGCCAACGCGGCCACCTGCTTCGGGTCATCTGCCTGGCGTTGGATCAACGCCAATGTTTGGAGCACCGAGTCATGAAGGTGCGCAGCCATATCGGCCCGGGTGTCGGCGATCAGCTTCTCTTCGTAGGCCGCCGCCATCTTGCGTCGGTAGCGGAGAATCCATGGCGCCGCCACCACGGCAACACCGGCAATCGTCAGGCCTGCGACCATTGCGACCATCGGCAACTGGCTCACGCCGCCTTGCGAAGCAGCGGCCAGCGCCACCGCGCAACCGATCAGCGTCATGCCGCCGACCACTCGTGTCCCCTCGGCGAGCCGCCGCCTGCTGATCAGGCGCGCCAGGCGGTGGCGTCCGGCCCCGGTATCGGCCGCGTCCCCGGGAGCGGGCGCAGGAATCTCGTCATCGTCATCGGCCTGAAGCCACACCAGCCCCACACCGATGGCAGCCAGCAGCACCGGCCAGAAGAAGGAATTTGCCGGCCCCATGCCCAGCATTCTGGCGACCATCGTCAATCCGAGGCCAACCATGACGATCCCGATGATCCGGCCGGTACTCGTACCCTTGGAGGTCTCTGCTTGCCGCATACCCTGGTGGCTTGCCGCCTGTAGTCCCGGTGGTTGTTCGCCGGGCTGAGATGCCGGCATCAGGATCCACAAGACGGCATAGACGCCGACGGTCAAGAAGTTCGTGAAAGCGAGACCGACGAAGCACAATCGCACCAGCCAGACCGGCCAGCCGAGGTGAGCTGCGATACCGGAGGCAACACCGCCCAACCAGGCATCCGATCGGTCTCGGGTCAGTTTCCGTTCGGGGTGCGGTGGCGGGCCCGGAGGGGTGGACATGACCGAACCCGGCTGCTGGTAAGGGGGACCCGGGACGTTCGTCACCCTTCAAGATTCACACGTTCACCGGGACAATTCCACCCGGGCGACCCCGAAGGCTCCCGTAAGGTGCGATATCGGGGATCAGTCGGGGTTCAGAGCGGTTCCGCGTCTGCGTAACGCGGGCAACACTTGAAACCATGTCCGCGACCGTACCGCCACCGTCTCACCGGTGGCCGTTGCGTCCGGACGCGCCTCGTCCACAACGCGACTGGGCCCGCGAATTCCTCGAATTGAGGCGCACGCGGACTCAGGGCACGGTCACCGGATTGAGCGTTGCGCTGGCGAACTGGCTCGGTCTTGACGTTTTACTCGTGCGGTGCCTGTTCGTGATGACGGGGCTTTGCTCGGGCATCGGTGTGGTTGCCTACTTCGCCGGCTGGTTGCTCACCCGCAATTCGGCCAGCGACGAGGCTCCTCTCGACCATCTCGGCCATGGCTGGCGGACGCTGCAGCCGCGCATCGTGGCGAGCTGGACGCTTGCCTTCGGTTTGATGGCCTGCCTGGTACTCAGTTCGATAGCCGGTTTCGGCTGGCTCCCGATTGCCGTCATCGCCGCGACCATCTGGGCCGGACGCCGGCAACGCATGAAGAACATCAACTCGCAGCGGCAGGCCGTCAGATACTGGGCACCGGCACCGCAATCGCGGACCGACAAGGCCACCGTTGTCACTGTGATCACTCTCACCGTAGCGGCAGCGGCTGCTCTCGGCGCGACGCTGCTGGATCAGGGCAACGTCATTCTTCCGCTCGCTGCCGCATTGGGAATCATCGGTTTCGGGCTGATGATCGTTGCCAGATTCGGGACGGGGAAGGCATTGATCGTGCCTGGCATCATCATCGCGACGCTGCTGACGGTTGGCTTGACGGTGACAGCGGCGCGCGGCCCCGACACGATTCCCTATGCGGCGCCGAGCGAGCTCACGAACGTGACCTACTACCGCCAGCAGGACGCCACCGATCTGAGTTCGATGGCCATCACCGAGAATCAGATGTGGTACATCGACCTTGACGACTCGCAGTTCGCGCTGACGATTCCCGATGATCAGAATGTGATCGTCGAAGTCTCCTACGCCTCGTCGGTCATCGCCCTGCCGGATGACCTGTATACCGGGTCGGGTCAGGCCAGTTACCAGCAGATCGTCGACGAGGATCGCCCGACGCTGACCATCACAATCGACGCGCACGATTCCCAACTGTGGGTGGACTCATGAGACGTGGATCCGGATTCTCACCCACGCCGATCATCGTGGGACTCGTCTTCATGATGATGGCAGGTATGGCCGTACTGAACCAAGCCCAGATGGTGAGCACGATGACCACGCTCAGCATCCTCGCTCCGCTGATTCTGATCGCCGGCGGCCTGATCGGGCTGCTGCCCCGGCGCAAGCGCAATCGACAGCGGTGAGGGTGATGAAGGTGAGCTGGCTGGGGCGATGCAAACAAACCACACGTTTCACAACACCCGCAACGCAGGCGCCGCAATTCTTGCCGCAGATCAGACAGCCGTTCCGGGTAGCGCAGTGGCCCGCCCCGGGCCGAGGACGGGTGAGTCATCGATCACCACAGAAGATTCGTCACAACCAAATATCTGAACCAAATGACAGATTGAGCAGGAATACATCACCACAGAAGGGACAATGGATTCATGAGTACTCGCAAACTTGTTCGTAGCCGCGATCATCGGGTCATCGCAGGTGTCTGCGGAGGCATTGCAGAATACTTCGACATCGACCCCACCATCATCCGGGTCGTGACAGTGGCGCTGGGGCTGTTCAGCGTCGGCACTGTGTGCGCGGCCTACGCCGTCGCCTGGCTGGCAATTCCGGACGAAGGCAGCGGCCAGACCGGTGCGGACCAGATTCACGAGCGCTACGGCGACTACCAGCGTCGCCGTGACGCTCGTTTGTCGGACGATCCGGACGGCCCCTCAGATGCCTTCCGCGCCGACGACTGATCCTGCCGCCATTCGATAGACATATTGCAGCTGGTCAAGCAACAGTTCGTTGCTTGACCAGCTGTTTGCATGAGCGCTGAATCCTGCTCACCGGCGATCAACGCAAGGAGCGGCGCTCACTCCCACTCGATGGTGGCCGGTGGTTTGCTGGTCACGTCGAGGACGACCCGGTTGATCTGGCGGCATTCGTTCGTGATTCGGGTGCTGATCTTTTCGATCACGTCATAGGGCAGCCTCGACCAATCGGCGGTCATCGCGTCCTCGCTTGACACCGGGCGGATCACGATCGGATGCCCGTAGGTTCTGCCGTCACCTTGCACGCCGACCGAGTGCACGTCGGCGAGCAGCACGACCGGCATCTGCCAAACGTCCCGGTCGAGACCGGCGGCGGTCAGTTCTGCGCGGGCGATGGCGTCCGCGTCACGCAGCAGTTCCAGCCTGTCCCAGGTGACCTCACCGATGATCCGAATCGCGAGGCCCGGCCCGGGGAACGGCTGACGCCACACCATGGCTTCGGGCAGGCCGAGCTCGACACCGGCGGCCCTGACCTCGTCCTTGAACAAGGTGCGCAGCGGCTCGATCAAGGTGAACTGCAAGTCATCGGGCAATCCACCCACGTTGTGATGGCTCTTGATATTGGCCGCGCCGTCGCCGCCGCCGGATTCGACCACGTCCGGATACAAAGTGCCTTGGACGAGGAACTCGATGCCCCGCTCCCCTGCGATATCGCGGGCGGCCGCCTCGAAGCTGCGGATGAATTCGCGACCGATGATCTTTCGCTTCGTTTCCGGATCGGATACCCCGGCTAGCGCGTTCAAGAAGCGGTCCTTCTCGTCGGCGACCACCAGCCGCACCCCGGTAGCCTCGACGAAATCGTGCTGCACCTGCTTGGCCTCGTCCTTGCGCAGCAGGCCATGATCGACGAACACGCAGGTGAGTTGATCTCCGATGGCCCGCTGCACCAGGGCGGCGGCGACCGCCGAATCGACACCACCGGAGAGCCCGCAGAGCACCTGCCGGTCGCCGACCTGCTCGCGAATCGCCTTGACCTGCTCGGCCACGAAGTTCTCGCTCGTCCAGTCCGGGGTGATGCCGGCCACGTTGTACAGGAAGTTCTCCAGCACCTGCTGGCCGAGTTCGGTATGGGCGACCTCGGGGTGCCACTGCACGCCGGCCAGCTTGCGTCCAAGGTCGGCGAATGCCGCGACCGGGGCGCCTTGCGAGTGGGCGAGCGGACGAAAGCCGTCCGGCTGCTTGGTCACCGCGTCGCCATGACTCATCCACACACTCAACTCGGCGGGTACCTCGGCGAGCAACGGGGACGAATCGTCCACATCGAGATGGGTGCGTCCAAACTCCGAGGTGTGGGTCTGCCGCACCTCACCGCCCAGGCACTGGGCCATCACCTGAAAGCCGTAGCAGATGCCGAAGACCGGGACTCCGGCCGTGAAAAGCCCGTCGTCCACCTGGGGGGCGCCCTCGGCGTAAACCGACTGCGGACCGCCGGACAAAATGATCGCCTGTGGGTCGCGGGCGAGGATCTCGGACACGGTGGCGGTGTGCGGCATGATCTCGGAGAAGACGTGAGCCTCACGCACCCGGCGGGCGATCAGCTGCGCGTATTGGGCACCGTAGTCGATAACAATGACAGGACGTGAAGGCATGGGCTCTAGTTTAGGGGTCCTTCGCCGCGTCCCGCGAAGACAACAGGTTGTGGGCGCAGATGACGCTCCATCCGGAAGTCTGCTTGGTGGACGGGCCCCTTGGCGCTGGTTACGCGGCAGCGAGTGGCACGGCCTTCGCGCTGGTTGTGCCGTGGCGAGCGGCCGCGTCCAAATACCCCAGCGGGTATGGAATGAAGCACCAGCCACGCTAGTTACGCGACCATGACTGTATATGACGATGTCACCGCCGTAGTTGGGCGCACTCCCCTGGTCAAGTTGAATCGCGTTGTCGGCGACGCCGGGGCAAAGGTGATTGCCAAGCTCGAGTTTTACAACCCTGCCGACTCTGTCAAAGACCGAATCGGCGTCGCCATGGTTGACGCCGCCGAACAGTCCGGTGAGCTCAAGCCGGGCGGCACGATCGTCGAGGCAACCAGCGGCAACACAGGCATCGCTCTCGCGATGGTCGGTGCTGCTCGCGGCTATAAAGTGATCCTCACCATGCCGGACACCATGAGCAAGGAGCGCCGCGCGGTGTTGCGCGCTTTCGGCGCCGAGCTCGTGCTCACTCCGGGCGCCGACGGCATGAAGGGTGCCGTCGCCAAGGCAGAGGAACTGGGCAAGCAGGAAGGCACGGTGCTCGCTCGTCAGTTCGAGAACCAGGCCAACCCGGCCATCCACTACCAGACCACCGGCCCCGAGATTTGGGCCGACACCGACGGCAAGGTCGACATCTTCGTCGCCGGGGTGGGCACCGGCGGCACCGTCAGCGGCGCGGGCAAATACCTCAAGGAGCAAAACCCAGCCGTCAAGGTCGTTGCTGTCGAGCCCGCGGAGTCGCCGCTGCTGACGCAGGGCACCGCCGGGCCGCACAAGATCCAGGGCATGGGCGCCAACTTCGTCCCCGACACGCTCGATCAGTCGGTCTTGGACGAGATCTTGGCCATTCCGGGCCAGACCGCCATCGACATCTCCCGTGAACTGGCGGCAAAGGACGGCATCCTCGCGGGCATCTCGGCCGGCGCGAACGTCGCTGCCTCCCTCGAGCTGGCCAACCGCCCCGAGAATGCCGGCAAGACCATCGTCACGATCGTCCCCGACCTCGGTGAACGGTATCTGTCGACCCCGCTATGGGCCGATCTGCTCGACTGAGATAGCCCCTGTCAGGCACTCCCCTCTCCTGTCGCGGCCGGCCGTTACGCCGGACGCCACTGCTATCGAAATCTGCGCCCGAAATCTGCTCCCGCGCCAGATATACCTGGCGCAGCTCTCGATTTCGGGCGCGGATCGTGGGGAGGGGACTCGGGCTGTTTCCCGGCAGCTGCGCATATCGTTGTCTTTGCTGGTCAGTTCCCCACTTCAGGTGATTGGATGAGCACGTGAGCCTGTTTTCGAGAGTCCGCTTGGTCGCGTCGCGTCTGGACGAGGACTTGGGCGCCGCTCAGCGCGAGGATCCTGCGGCCAGATCGAAACTCGAGGTCGGAATCATCTATTCGGGGCTGCACGCCATCTGGGCATACCGGATCGCGCACTGGCTGTGGCGCAAGCCGGGCATGCGGTTTCCCGCCCGGCTGCTCAGCCAGTTCGCCCGCGGCATCACCGGAATCGAGATCCATCCGGGCGCAACGATCGGCCGTCGCTTCTTCATCGATCACGGCATGGGCGTGGTCATCGGAGAAACCGCCATCATCGGTGACGACGTGCTTATCTATCATCAGGTCACCTTGGGTGGACGCGCGCGGGGTCGTTTCAAGCGGCACCCGACCATCGGCAACCGGGTGCTGATCGGTGCCGGCGCGAAGGTGATCGGCGACATCACCGTCGGCGACGACGCAAAGATCGGCGCGAACGCGCTGGTGGTCAAGAATGTCGCGCCCGGCGCCGTGGTGGTCGGCATCCCCAGCAACGTACGCTCCGGCGACGTGATCGCCTAATTGCTGCCGGCGTGTTCGTCCGCGATCTCGAGATGGTGCCGCACGACCTCACGGACGATGAAGTTGAGCAGTTTCTCGGCGAATTCGGGATCGAGGTCGGACTGTCTGGCCAGGCCACGCATCCGCTCGATTTGCTGGGCCTCCCGGGCCGGGTCGGCCGCGGGAAGCCGGTGTTCGGCCTTCAGCCTGCCCACCCGCTGAGTGATCTTGAATCGCTCGGCCATGATATGAATCAGCGCAGCGTCCAAATTGTCGATGCTGCTGCGTAGCTGCAGCAGCTCGGACTGAGCCCGCTCCTGATCGGCGGTCATGTCAGTGCACGATCAGGTCGATGCGCTGGAAGGCCTTCACCTCGGTGTATCCGGTCGTCGCCAGCGCCCGGCGCAGCGCGCCGACCATGTTCATGGTGCCGTCGGGAGTATGTGAGGGCCCGGTGACGACCTCTTTCAGGCTGCCGAGCTGCCCCACCTGCACGCGACGTCCGCGCGGCAGGTTCTCGTGCCAGGCTTCGGCGCCCCAATGCCAGCCCTGTCCGGGAGCATCGGTCGCCCGGGCCAGCGGCGTGCCGAGCATCGCGGCGTCCGCGCCGCAGGCGAGCGCCTTGATGATGTCGCCCGAATAGCCCATCGAACCGTCGGCGATGACGTGCACGTAGCGGCCACCCGACTCGTCCAGGTAATCGCGGCGAGCTTCGGCGGCGTCCGAGATGGCGGTGGCCATCGGCACCTCAATGCCCAGCACCTGGCTGTTGGTCGAGGTCGCCGCCCCACCGAAGCCGACCAGCACCCCGGCAGCACCGGTGCGCATCAGGTGCAGTGCGGTCTGGTAGGTGGCGCATCCGCCGACGATGACCGGAACATCCAGCTCGTAGATGAACTTGGCAAGATCGAGCGGCTCGGCGGCATTCGAGACATGCTGGGCGCTGACTGCGGTGCCGCGCACCACAAAGAAATCGAGACCCGAACTCTCGATCACCGAGGCGAACTCCTGGGTGTTTTGCGGGCTCAGCGAGCCGGCGACGTTGACGCCCGCCTCCCGGATCTCACGCAACCGCTCCGAGATCAGCTCGGCCTTGATCGGCTCGGCATAAATCTGCTGCAGCTTGCGGGTGGCTTCGGCCTCATCGGAGACGTGGGCGAGCTCGTCGAGCAGCGGCTCCGGATTCTCGTAGCGGGTCCACACGCCTTCGAGGTTCAGCACCCCGAGACCGCCCAGGCGTCCGAACGCAATCGCCGTGGCAGGGCTCATCACCGAGTCCATCGGAGCTGCCACCAACGGGAAATCGAAGGTGCAGGCGTCGATCCTCCACTCAAGATCGACGGTTTCTATTCCGCGGGTACGGCGAGTGGGCATGATCGCCACGTCATCGAGCGAGAACGCCTGCGCGGCGCGCTTGCTGCGTCCGATGTCGTACAGCATGGATCCTCCAATATCGGCTGGCACCTGGGTCCACCGGCCATCAACCAGCAGCATCTACTTCCCGGCGCGCCCCACCAATCTAGGGGATGACGCCGCCGGGTGCATTACTTGGCCATCAGGCGGGCCCTCGGGATGCGGCCTCAGTGCCGCCTCTCACTCATGGGAGGAGTAGTTGGGTGCTTCTACCGTCATCTGAATGTCGTGCGGATGCGACTCGCGCAGCCCGGCCGACGTGATGCGGACGAAGCGTCCGTTGTTCTGCAGTTCATCGATCGTGCGGGCACCGCAGTAGAACATCGACTGATGCAGCCCGCCCGCCAGCTGGTAGAGCACCTGGGAGAGCGGTCCGCGATAGGGCACCTGCCCTTCGATGCCCTCCGGGATGATCTTGTCGTTGCTGGTGACATCGGCTTGGAAGTAGCGATCCTTGGAGTAGCTCATCGTTCTGCCGCGGGTGGCCATCGCCCCGAGCGATCCCATACCGCGGTAGCTCTTGAACTGCTTGCCGTTGATGAAGACCAGTTCGCCGGGGCTCTCGGCACAGCCGGCCAGCAGCGAGCCGAGCATCACCGTGTCGGCACCGGCGACGATCGCCTTCGCGGTGTCGCCGGAATATTGCAGGCCGCCATCGCCGATGACGGGCACGCCCTCGGGCTTCGCGGCCCGGGCGGCGTTGTGGATCGCGGTGATCTGCGGCACTCCCACACCTGCCACGACGCGGGTGGTGCAGATGGAACCAGGGCCGACACCGACCTTGACGCCGTCGACACCGGCCTCGATGAGGGCCCGGGTTGCCTCGTAGGTCGCCACGTTGCCGCCGATGATGTCGACACCCCGGGTGGCGGGGTCGGACTTGAGCCGCCTGATGAACTCGGCCTCGGCCTTCGAGTGGCCATGCGCGGTGTCGACGACCAAGCAGTCCACGCTCTCCTCGACCATGGCCATCGCGCGCTCCCAGGCGTCCCCGAAGACGCCGACCGCGGCACCGACCCGCAGCCTGCCCTGTGGATCCTTGCAGGCATTCGGATACTGGTCCGACTTCACGAAATCTTTCAGCGTGATGAGGCCACGCAGATGCCCGGTCTCGTCGATCAGGGGAAGCTTCTCGATCTTGTTCTTGCCCAACAGCGTGAGGGCATCGTCCTGCTTGATACCGACCGGTGCGGTCACCAGCGGCATCTTGGTCATCACGTCGCCGACCAGTTTGTTGGGATCGGTTTCGAAGCGCATGTCGCGGTTGGTGATGATGCCCAGCAGCATCATCTGGTCGTCCACCACCGGGATGCCGCTGATGCGGTAAGTAGCGCACAGCTCATCGGCGTCGCGCAAGGTCGCGTCCGGGCCGATGGTGATGGGCTCGTCGATCATGCCGGCCTCGGAGCGCTTCACCTGGTCGACCATCTTGGCCTGATCTTCGATCGACAGGTTACGGTGCAGGACGCCGAGCCCGCCTTCGCGCGCTATTGCGATCGCCATCCGCTGCTCGGTGACAGTGTCCATCGCCGCGGACAGGAAGGGCAGATTGAGGGTGATATTGCGGCTCAGCCGGGCATTCGTGCGGACCTCACTGGGGATGACGTCCGATTCACGAGGCTGCAACAAGACGTCGTCGAAAGTGAGACCAAGAGTCTCGAACATTGGTGGTATTCCGGCGGAAGTCAACTGTTCCGACAACGCATATCCCTTCCATCACGAGGCTGGTGAAGGCCAGTCTAGCCGTCCGATTTTGCCGCGCAGATTCCAATACGCCAGCAGCACGGCGCAGGCCAGCGCTATCCCTTGGGCAGCAGGAATCGGCAGCCCGGCATAGTCGAGAAAGACGTTGGTCGTCAGCATGGCACCGGTGCCGGCGATGACCCACGCCGAGCTTCGCCGGCCCAGACCGATCGTGCCCAACAGCACGCCTCCCCACAGCGGGTACCACGGCTGCAGGCTCGGGTAGCTGAAGGCGAAGATGATCAGCGCCCAAGCGGTGAAGGCGACCGGACGTGAGGCCGCCATCAGCCAACCGATCCAGATGATCGCCAGCAGACCGAGAACCAGGAAGATCGGATTGACCACGAATTTGGCGCCGGCCAAAGAGATCGGGGTGAACATCTCGATGGCGGCAGCAACCGTGTGCGCAACCGACTGGCTGCCGGCCGTGGTCGGAGCGCCGGATCCTGCTGCCCAGCCGATCCCCCAACCGGACGCCACCGTCGGGATCGCAAAACCCACCAACGTGAAAACCAGCCCTACCGGCAATCGCCAAAGAGCCTGCCCGATCATCTGCGCCCACGCCGCGGCTGCCTGACGGTTCGCGACGTGCAGCCATGAACGGAACCGGCCCTGCCCAGGATGACCCAACCCCGGCTCGTAGCTTCCACCCTCGGAGATCGTGCCCGCAGCCAGAATCTGGCCGGTACGGGCATCTGCTCGTCCCTGCTCGCGAAGCGCGGTGTCTCCGGCGGATCCGATCGGTTCCCCCTCCGCCGGTTGCTCGTTGTCGGCCACCCTGCCGCCATTTTCGGTATCACGTCGGCCGACCACCGTGGCACCGACCAGGCAGACGGCCACCATCATCAGGCCGAGGGGTTGTTTGACGGCCATCCCCAGGCCGACGGCGACACAGCCGAGCGGCCACCACCTTCGTGCACGAATGGCCAGCCAGAGCCCGGCGACGCACAGCGCCACACCCCACGAATCGTTGTGCGCGCCGCCAATGAAATGCACCAGGACGACAGGATTCGCCAACCCGAGCCACAGCGCATTGCTCGCCGTCTGGCCGCCCGCGGCCGCGATTCGCGGCAGGCAACGCCCGATCACCAGCACTGCCAGCAGACCCGGCACCCGCATCGCGAGAAGCGACCACAAGGGGTTCGCACCGCTGAGGCCGACCACCGCCGCCTGGATCATCAACGCCACGGGCGGATAGATGGTCGTGGTGTATTTCCAGTACTGATCGACCCGGCCGGCGAACGGCCCGCCCACCGTCCCCAATGCGCTGGTGTACGGGTCATGCCCTTGCCACACGATCCAACCCTGCTCGAGATAGGCCCAGGCGTCCTTGCTGAGCAGTGGCGGGCAGAGCAGCAACGGGACGCACCACAATGCGAAGGTTTGCCAGATCTGTTTTGGTTCGGCTCCGCGCAGTCTCAGCCAGCCGAAGAAGAGCAGCACGATACCTGCCACTGCCGGAACCGTGTGAACCCAGCGAAGCCACAACGGATTGAAGCGTCCGGCGAATCCCAAGCCCCAAGGCGAGGCCATCCACGCCGAAATCGCCAGCAGCAGACTGCCCGCCAGCCCGATGAGCCTGGCCCGGCCGATGGACGCCATCGCCGGGTGAGTGCCGACCGTTGGTTGAGGGCTCGGCCCGGGCCCACCGCTAGTCTGCTGCACGCAGGGAATAGTAGCCGGTCGTCCGGGTGCGGCGTGCGCAGGCTCGGCCGATCGATGCCGAACCGTCACTCTGCAGACAACCAAACAGGCGGTGGCCCGAGCCCCAATTGGAAGCCCGGGCCACCGCCCGTTTTGATGCGAAGTCAGCGACTACTTGTCGTCCTCGTCCTCGTCGTCCTTCTTCTCGACCACCAAGGTTTCGGTGGTGAGCAGCAGTGACGCGATCGAGGCCGCGTTGGCCAGTGCCGAACGGGTCACCTTGACCGGGTCGAGGACACCCTGATCGATCAGGTTGCCGTATTCGCCGGTCTTGGCGTTGTAGCCCTCGTTGGCGCCGAGTTCGGCAACCTTGGCTGCGATCACGTAGCCGGGCACACCGCCGTTCTCAGCGATCCAGCGCAACGGCTCGACGAGGGCCTTGCGGACGGTCTGGATGCCGACCTGCTCGTCCTTGTTGTCGGTCTGGACGCTCTCCAGCACCTTGGCGGCGTGCACCAGGGCCGCGCCACCACCGGCGACGATGCCCTCTTCGATGGCCGCGCGGGTGGCCGAGACGGCATCCTCGATGCGGTGCTTCTTCTCGTTCAGCTCCACCTCGGTGGCGGCGCCGACCTTGATCACGCAGACGCCACCGGCGAGCTTGGCAACACGCTCGGCGAGCTTCTCACGATCCCAATCCGACTCGGTGCGCTCCATCTCGGCACGCAGCTGCTCGACGCGAGCCTTGACCTCTTCCTGGTCTCCGGAGCCGTCCACGATCGTGGTGTTGTCCTTGTTCACGACGACGCGACGGGCGCGTCCGAGAACCTCGAGACCCACCTGGTCGAGCTTGAGGCCGACCTCGGGGGCCACGACCTGGCCACCGGTGAGGGTCGCGATGTCTTGCAGCATGGCCTTGCGGCGATCGCCGAAGGCCGGAGCCTTGACGGCAACGGCGCTGAAGGTGCCCTTGATCTTGTTGACCACCAGGGTCGACAGCGCTTCACCGTCGACGTCCTCGGCAATGATGACCAGCTGGCCGTGCGCTGCGATGACCTTTTCGAGCATCGGCAGCAGCTCGTTCATGTTGGAGATCTTGCCCTGGTTGATCAGGATGTAGGGATCGTCGAAGACGGCCTCCATACGGTCCTGGTCGGTCACGAAGTAGGCGGAGATATAGCCCTTGTCGAACTGCATGCCCTCGGTGAAGTCGAGCTCGGTACCCAGGGTGTTCGACTCCTCGACGGTGATGACGCCATCCTTGCCGACCTTGTCGAAGGCCTGCGCGATGATCTCGCCGATCTCGTCGTCGCGGGAGCTGATGGTGGCGACGCTCGCCATGTCGGCGGTCGACTCGACCTCACGGGCTGCCGAGTGCAGCTCGTCGGTCACCAGGCCGACGGCCTTGTCGATGCCGCGCTTCAGGCCGACCGGGTTGGCGCCGGATGCGACGGCCCGCAGGCCCTCGTGTACCAGTGCCTGTGCCAGCACGGTCGCGGTGGTGGTGCCATCGCCGGCCACGTCGTTGGTCTTGGTGGCGACCTCCTTGGCGAGCTGAGCGCCGAGGTTCTCGTAGGGATCGGTGAGGTCCACTTCCTTGGCGACGGTCACGCCGTCGTTGGTGATGGTGGGCGCACCGAACTTCTTGTCGAGGACGACGTAGCGGCCCTTGGGGCCCAACGTCACCTTGACGGTATTGGCGAGGGTGTCGACGCCACGCTCCAAAGAGCGGCGTGCCTCCTCGTCGAATTGAAGCTGCTTAGCCATGAATCAGCGCCTCACTTCTCGACGACTGCGAGAATGTCGCGGGCGTTGAGCAGCAGGTAGTCAGTGGCGTCGTAACGCACCTCGGTGCCGCCGTACTTGCTGAAGATGACGACGTCGCCTTCCTTGACGTCCATCGGCACGCGGTTGCCCTTGTCGTCGATGCGACCGGGTCCGGCGGCGACGACCTTGCCTTCCTGCGGCTTCTCCTTGGCGGTGTCCGGAATGACCAGACCCGAAGCAGTGGTGGTTTCGGCCTCGAGAGGCTCAACGAGGATGCGGTCCTCGAGCGGCTTGATCGTGGTTGCCACGTTCAAACCCCTTTCTGTTGTCTAGGTGTCACGTTGCAGTACGAACGGGACGTCGTCGCGGTGCCGTTCCGATCGTTGGCACCCGACCTGGTCGAGTGCCAAAAACCACATTAGCCCCGCCGTTGGCACTCACACAAGCCGAGTGCCAGACGAGATGCCGTGGCGGCAGACGAGCACGCGCGTCCCGTCGACGGTGGGGCTGATGACCCAGGTCGCCTGGTTCGGGCCCTTGGGCTTGACCGTGCGGCGCAGCCGGGCGGGATCGATGTCGACCGCACGCTTCTTGATCTCCAGCACGCCGACCTCGTTGTCGCGCACCCAGGCCTTCAGCGTCTTCTGATGGAAGTCGAGCGTCTCCAAAACCTCGAAGCAGGACGCGAAGACCGTGCTGATCGGCTCGTCACTCGACAGGTAGGCGACCCCGGGGCCCAGCAGCCAGGTGGCCGGGCTGATCTGATCGATGGCCCGTGCTCTGATCACCGCCCCGTCCGGTTCGAGGATAAAACGCCCAGGCTCCGCCACCGGCATGTTGGACGCTACGGGGCTCGCCTCGATGCGGTGCTCTCCGGGCAGCAGAACCGCCGCGCTGACCGAACCGGATGGGCTATCGAACCTCCATAGCCCCGCCTCCACAACATCACCATGATCACAGACCCAGCAGGCCTCGACGCCCTCAGGGATGAGCTCGCGGGGCAGCCCCGGGCCGAGCTTCGCGCAGACCGGGCGTCCGCTCTCGAACAGCCCGAGGACGAATTCCCATGACGGACTGAAATCGGAGACCCGCCAACTGCGTCCGGCACCGGTGCGCCGGGCGGGGTCGACGAAGATGGCGGTATGTTCATCGGCGTCGGCCAGCAGCCTCGAAGCGAGTTCGACGGCGTCCCCGCAGATCACCTGCGCACCGGGCAGATTGGCCCGAGCTAATTCGGCGGTCAACGGGTCGGCTTCGACCGCGACGACCTCCAAGCCGGCGTCCAGAAAACCGAGGGCGTCGGCACCGATGCCGCAGCCCAGATCGATCACCCGGCGCACGCCTGCTGCACGGAAACGCTCGGCTCGCCAAGCCGAAACCGCGGGACGCGTGGCTTGCTCCAACCCATCGCGGGTGAACCACATCGCTGCTGCCCGCTCGCCGAATTTGGTCCGGGCCTTACGCCGCAGACTGGCCTGGGTGAGCGCGAACGCGGCGACGTCCGCGTCAAAGTGGGCGCGCAGCCGCGATGCAGCGGCCAGCGATTCGGGATCGGTTTCGGCCATCGCCAGTTCGGTGGCTTCCAGCCGCTCGTTCCAGAACGATTGCCCGATCACCGGACGACACCGGACCAGCCGAGTGGGCGTCCGTCTTGATAGGGAATGACCAGGTGGAACTGCTCGACCTCGGGGTCGAAGGTCTGCGGCAGGAAGTAACGATCGCCCTCCCACATGGGCAGATCGGCGAGGCCCGAGATCGGCTGCCACACCAACGGCCCTTCGGCATTGCGTTCGGGGATGTCGCCGATCCATTCGTCCACGATGAAGACAAACCCGAAAACGGACGCGCCGTCGGCGTGAAAGCCCGGCCAGCTGACGGTACCGCGCAGCCGCATCGAGACGACTTCGATGCCGGCCTCTTCGCGAAGCTCCCGGGCCATGCCCGACCATATGTCTTCGCCGATCTCGACCTTGCCGCCCAGACCGTTCCATTTGCCGAGCTGTTCGTCGTCCGAACGGGAGATCCGGTGCACCATCAGCACGTGCTCGCGGTCTTGCGATACCACGAAACCAAGAGTGGTCAATTCGGGACTGTACGGCACGGCACCTACTAAGGATCGTCAGGCGACGACCTGGGTGACCGGCATGCCGGAATCGGCCGGAATCTCCAGGCTGCTGGGGGCACGTCCGGCCTCGATCACCCGGGAACCGAGCACGGCGATCATCGCTCCGTTGTCCGTGCACAAGCCGGGCCTCGGACGCCGCAGCTCGATACCGGCATTCTCACAGCGTTCGGCCATCAGGGTGCGCAGCCGGGAGTTGGCGGCCACTCCCCCGCCCAGCACCATGTGCTGGATGCCGAGCTCCTGGCACGCGTCGACGGCCTTGGCGGTGAGCACGTCGGCAACTGCCTCCTGAAAGCTGGCTGCCACATCGGGCACGCTGATCTCTTGCCCGTCGCGTTCGGCGCGCTCGACGTATCTCGCGACCGCGGTCTTCAGACCCGAGAAGGAGTAGTCGAAACGATGCTTCTCGAGGTCATGGCGCGCGGTCAGGCCGCGGGGGAACCGGATCGCCTTCGGGTCGCCGTCGTGGGCGGCCTTGTCGATCACCGGGCCGCCGGGGTATTCCAGCCCGAGCAGCCGGGCGACCTTGTCATAGGCCTCTCCCGCCGCGTCGTCGATCGTGGTACCGACCTCGGTGATGTCACCGGTGATGTCGCGAACCGCCAGCAGCTGGGTGTGCCCCCCGGAGACCAGCAGGGCCAGCACAGGTTCGGGCAGCGGACCGTGATCGAGAATGTCCACCGCGACATGGCCCACCAGGTGGTTGAGGCCATAGAACGGAACCTTGAGCACCGACGCCAGCGCCTTCGCCGCCGACAGACCGACCACCAAGGACCCCATCAGGCCGGGGCCCGCGGTGACGGCGATCGCGTCCACCTCGGCGAGGTCGATGTCAGCGGTCGCCAGCGCCCGCTGCAGGGTCGGCACCATGGCTTCAAGATGCGCGCGGGAGGCGACTTCGGGCACCACGCCGCCGAAGCGGGCGTGCAGTTCGACCGAGCTGGCCACTTCGTTTGCCAAGAGTTCGGTGCCGCGGACGATGCCCACGCTGGTCTCGTCGCAGCTCGATTCGACGCCCAGTACCAAGGGCCCGCTCATGCCAACCACCCTCCAGCAGCAGCCAATGCCGGATGCTGCAATTCAGAAACCATGATGATCGCGTCAAGACCGGGGCCGTAGTAGTCGCGACGCTTGGAGATCGGTTCAAATCCTGCCGAACTGTAGAGCGCGACGGCCGGATCGTTGTCCTGCCGGACTTCGAGGAGCATGCGATCAGCTCCAGATGCCTCCGCCCATTCCTTACCGACGCCGAGCAGGCGGCGTGCCAAACCCTGATCGCGTTTGGCCGGTTGGACGATCACCCGCAGCAGTTCGGCTGTTTCATCGGTGACGCTGAAGCATGCGACGGCATCGATACCGGACGCGTCGCGGCTGACCAGCACCAGCCGGCCCGTGGCGTCCAGTTCGCTGGCCCACGATGCAGCGCTCCAGCGTTGGGCACCGTCGAAGCCGCACTCTTCCAAAGCGAGCAATGCAGCCAGATCGCCGCGATTGGCGGTTGAGACGATCATCGCCCCTCCTGTCGGTAGGCCACCCGCAGCTTCTTGGTGGAAGCCAGTGCGGATTTTCGGGTGTGCGGCACCTCGGCGTCCGGTTTGCGCAGATATGCCGGTTCCAGCCCGGTATCCGGCAAGTCATCGATCCGGGCGGCGGTCAAGGCGGCGTCCAACTGGCGAGGTGCCCCGGGGGCGACCAGTCCGGTGAACACGTCGGGATAGACCTCGATGCCCGGCCCGCCGACCGGCAGCATCGGCAAGCCGCCGGGCACTGTCACCGCAGGGCCGGACTGCCGTTCGCCCGAGGCATCGTAGGTGGCCCAGTAGAGCTCTTTGCGGCGAGCGTCGGTGGCCACCACCACATCTCCATCCGGACGCGCATCCGAGGCGAACCAGGCCAAGGCGATCGCGTCCAGGCTGCCGAACCCGCGCACCGGGACACCGGCGACCACACCGAGCGTGCGGGCGGTCACGATGCCGATCCGAAGCCCGGTGAACGGTCCGGGACCGATCCCCACGGCGATCAGCGAGAGATCGCGCGCGGTGACGGCATGTGCGCCGAGTAAGTCGTCGATCATCGGCATCAGCTCTTCGACGTGCTTGCGAGAACTGAGTTCGGTACGCGAATCGATCGGTTGTCCATCGTGGGCGAGCCCCACGTTGATGCCGCTGGCCGTGTCCACGGCCAGCACCCAGCCGGACGCTTCGTTCACTTTTCCTCCTGGTTGCCGGCGGGCCGCCCGGCATTCAAAGTCCACAAATCGACCGCACGCCAGCGGGGCCCGACACCATGCAGAATCACGGTGCGGGTGTCGTCCTCGATGTCATCGCTGCGTTCGATATCGATGTCCAGCCGATCGCCGGCCAGGTGCTCGGCAAGACCTGCGCCCCATTCGACCAAGGTCACCGACTCGCTCATCGTCTCCTCGAGGTCGAGGTCGTCGAGCTCTGCTTCGGAGCCGAGCCGGTAGGCGTCGACATGTACGAGCTGTGGTGCCGTGCCCCTCGGGTGGTGAATACGGCTCAGCACGAAGGTCGGCGAGGTGACCGGGCCCGAAACCTGTAGTCCTTCCGCGATTCCTTGGGTCAGGGTCGTCTTTCCGGCACCAAGTTCGCCGCTGGCGACGATCAGGTCGCCCGGTGCCAGCAGAGCTGCGAGCCGGACGCCGAGTTCGCGCATGTCGTCCGCGGTGGGCACGCTCACTCTGGTGGGCAGCGCGGTATCGAGCAGCAGCTGGTGCTCGTCCAGTTCTTGGACGATCGTGAAGTCGTGGGTTTTCCACCACTCGACCACATCCGGTAGTTCTTGGCGGGCGATCAGCCGCAGTCTGCGCATACCGGCGTCGGTTGCCAGGCCGGCGGCGGCCATCACCATATGAAAGGCCACCCCATTGCGGCGGTGGCCGGGAAGAACAGCGACTCGATGCAGCATGCCGACGGGCACCTCTGCGTCCGGATGCATGGAACAGAACAGACACCCCGCGACGCCACTTTCGTCCGAAGCGATGATGCCGACCTGATCGGCGATTCGCCCCTCGATGTCGGCAACGGTATCGGTCATCGCATCGGCCGGCGGATTGAGAGCCGCACGTGAACCGAATGCCTGGGTGATCACGCCGTGCATCAGTTCGGCATCGCCCGGGGACGCCAGCCTCAGTTCCAGCTGCTGATCCATGTCGGTTTCGATCACAGGTTGTTAGTCTACGCGCGGGCCGGATGCCGGCAGAATCTCATGGCACGCGCCTGTCGATATCGAGCGCTTCCGAGACGAGTTCGCGCGTCCGTGCAGCGCGCGGATCTTCACGGCCTGCCTCCCGCATATGTAGAGGTGGGCGATGCCGACATGTTCTACGCCGAAGACGTGGCCTATGCGCTGTCTCTCATCAGGGATCACGTGCCCACCGAGCTGATCGTTCGTCCCGGCGTCGTGCACGGCTTCGAACCGCTTGCGCCATCGTCCGCACTGACCGAACGCTCGATAGCCGATCGCATCGCCTATTTCCGCTGGATCCTCGCCTCGGATCCTGCGGACCGCTGACGCGAGCACGATCCACTTCAGCAGCCATCGCACATCCGAATGCGAGGTAGGATCAAAGCTGTGCGAGTTGGATTTGTTACCGAATGCTTCTTGCCTTCCGTGAATGGTGTCACCAACTCGGTCCTGCGAACCCTGGAGCATCTTCGCGATCGCGGGCACGAAGCGCTGGTTATCGCCCCCAATGATCCTCGCGGGGTTCCCGAAAGCTACGCCGGATTCCCGGTAGTCACGACGGCTTCGGTCTATCTGCCGTGGTATCCGGATATGCGCCTGTCGACGACGCCTAGCAATTCGGTGCACAAGGCGCTGGCCGATTTCGCCCCCGATGTGGTGCATCTGGCGGCACCGGTGATTCTCGGTTCGAAGGGTGTGATGGCGGCGGCCCAACTCGGCGTGCCGAGCGTGGCGCTGTATCAGACCGAGGTGCCCCGCTATGCGGTCCGGTACGGCTACCCGGCGGCCGAGCCGATTTTCTGGCGGCACCTGCGCAAGGTGCACAACATGGCGACCATCAACTTGGCACCATCCAGCTATACCCGCGATCAGTTGATCGAGCACGGATTCTCCCGGGTCGACGTCTGGGGTCGCGGAGTCGATACCGATCGTTTCCATCCCGCCAAGCGCGACCAGAGCCTGCACGATTTGTGGGCGCCGAACGGCGAAGTGGTCGTCGGCTATATGGGACGCCTGGGTCCGGAGAAGCAGGTCGACGATCTCGTCGCGCTTGAGGGCCTGCCGGGCGTCCGCTTGGTGATCATCGGCGACGGACCCCAGCGTGCCGAACTGCAGGGACGGCTGCCGTCGGCCGTCTTCGTCGGCATGAAATCCGGGGACGAATTGCCCCGCTTCTTGGCCTCGCTCGACTTGTTCGTCCACCCCGGGGAATCGGAGACCTTCTGTCAGGCGATTCAGGAGGCGCAGGCCAGCGGGCTTCCCACGATCGCGCCGCGCCGGGGCGGACCTATCGATCTCATTGATTCGTCGCACAACGGCTGGCTCTATGCTCCAGGCGACCTGGACGCGATGCGGGCCGAGGTGAACGACCTGGCGGGTGACCGATTCAAGCGCGTGACCTTCGGCCGGACGGCCCGCAAGCACGTCGAAGGCCGCACGTGGCCCAAGCTATGCGACCAGTTGCTCGACTACTACTGCGCGGCGATCGATCTCGGCGTCAGGTCGCCCGCCAAGACCGGCTGATCAGCCAAGTCTGCCAGGTGCACCAGCACCTCGGGGATGGCCTCGGCAACCACATCGGGCGGGAAGGGGCCGGGCTTCTTGGCCGCTGCCATGGCCTGCACCGATGCGGCCAGTGTCGCTGCCTGCGGCGCGGGTAGGCCGGCAGCCAGCAGGGTGCCGCAAATGCCTGCCAGCAGGTCGCCTGAGCCGGCTTGCGCCGTCCAAGAAGGTCCGGCAATCGCCAGCGAGACCCTCTCCTGGAACGGATTGGCCACATACTGGGTGGCTCCCTTGAGCAGCACGGTGGTCTCGAACCGTTGCGCGGCCTCGTACACCTTCCCGATCGGGTCGTCTTCGACCTCTCGCCTGGTGATGCCCAACAGGCCGGCAAGCTCGCCGGCGTGCGGGGTCAGCAGCCAGCCCTCGGGCAGCTTCTTCGGCAGGTGGCGCAGTGCGTCCGCGTCCACCACCGCCGGCGCTCCCGATTCCAGGATCGGTCCGAAACGCTCCGGGGCGCCCTCGTCCGACCAGCCACAACCCACCAACCAGGCCTGGACGCGACCACTGTTGACGGTCACCGAAGGCAGTTTGCGCAGCACCAGTTCGGCCAGCCGGTCGCTGCCGGTGAAACGAATCATGCCGGCGCCCGAGTAGACCGCACCTGTCACCGACAGGACCGCTGCCCCCGGGAAACGGGCGGAGCCGGTGTCGACCCCCAGCACGCCGCGCGAATACTTGTCCGTGTACGGGGTCGGCCACGGCCACCAACGGGCGACGTCGACTCGCTGGGCCTGCCGCAAATTCGATTTGGGCATCGTGAGGCCGATGTCCGCCACCTCGACGTCACCGCATGCGCTGGCGGCGGGCTGAGCCAGATGGCAGAGTTTCGGAGCGCCGAAGGTGATCGTGCGGGTCGCGGCCAACACGTGTTCGGGACGGTGATGGTCCTCGGCCGCCAGCCCGGAGGGAATGTCGACGGCCAGCACGGGAATGCACAGCGCGTTACACATCTCGGCGAACAGGTGCACGTTCTTGGGCAGGCCGGGGCGTCCACCGATGCCTGTGATGCCGTCGATGACCAGCCGGACGTCGGGCAGCAGGCGGGCAACGTCCATCTCGTCGAGGAACCGGATGCCGACCTGGCGGGCCGCCACCACACCTTGCGGATGGGCCTTGTCGGAGACCAGCCAGGCGAGCACCTGGCGGCGGCCGTCGCGCACCAATTTACGGGCGGCAAAAAGCGCATCGCCACCATTGTTTCCGGGGCCCACCACGACGAGGATGGTTCCTTCCGGCATCATCCGGCTGGCGAGATCGGCGACATGGCCGGCAGCCCGTTGCATCAAATTGACGTCCGGATTTGCTTCCATGAACTCCGCTTCGGCGTCGCGGATCTTGTCGACTGACTGAATCCCGATCACGTTTTCCCCTCACAGATGACAAAAGCCGTTGCCAACCCGGCATCATGGCTGAGCGACAGCTGGATATTCGTAACCCCGCATTCGGCGGCCCTCGCCGCAACGGTACCGCTAATGGCCAACGCGGGTGCGCCATCGGCAGATGTCGTCACCTCGGCGTCCAGCCAGCTCATGCCGCCGGGCGAACCGAGCGCCTTCGCGAGTGCTTCCTTGGCAGCAAATCTGGCCGCCAACGACTCCGCGGTTCGTGGTTCGCCCTCGGAGGTGTGAGCCTCCGCCGCCGTGAACAGCCTGCTCATCAGGCCGGGCCTGCGTTCGAGCATTCCCGCGACTCTCACGACCTGGCAGATGTCGACCCCGACGCCGATGATCACGCCCGGCTCACTCGACGGTGACCGACTTCGCCAGGTTGCGCGGCTGATCCACATCGTGGCCCAGCGTGGTGGCCAACTCGCACGCGAACAGCTGCAGCGGCACGGTGGCCACCAGCGGCTGCAGCAACGTCGAGGTATGCGGCAACCGAATGATCTCGTCCGCGTCCGCCTCGATGCCGTCGTCACCCTTCTCGAGCAGGACGATGGTGTGCGCGCCGCGCGCCTTGACTTCCTTGATGTTGCTGCGCACCTTGTCACGAAGCTGGTCGCGGCCGGCGGGAGGCACCACGACGAAGACCGGCATGCCCGGTTCGATGATGGCGATCGGGCCGTGCTTGAGCTCACCGGCCGCAAAGCCCTCCGCGTGCTGGTAGGCGATCTCTTTCAGCTTGAGGGCGCCCTCGAGAGCGACCGGGTAGCCGACGTGACGTCCGAGGAAGATGAAATCCTCGGCCTTGGCGAGCTTGTGTGCGAGAGCGTAAATGTCGTCGGCGCTATCCAGCATTTGCTGAATCATCTGCGGAGTGCGCTCCAACTCGTCGGTGATGACCCGAATCTCGTCGGCGTACTTCATGCCGCGCACCTGAGCGAGGTAGAGGCCGAGCAGATAGCAGGCAGCCAACTGGGTCAAAAAGCCCTTGGTGGACGCAACCCCGATCTCGGGCCCGGCGTGGGTGTAGATGACCGCGTCCGACTCCCGGGGAATGGTCGCGCCGTTGGTATTGCAGATGGCGATGACCTTGGCGCCCTGCACCCGCGCGTGCCTGATGGCCATCAAGGTGTCCGCCGTCTCTCCGGACTGGCTGATCGTCACGCACAGGGTCTGCGGGTCGATGATCGGGTCGCGGTAACGGAACTCGGAAGCCACTTCGACCTCGCAGGCCACCCGCGTCCAATGTTCGATGGCGTATTTCGCGACCATGCCCGCGTAATAGGCAGTGCCGCAGGCCACGATGACGATCTTGTTGATGCGCCGCAGGTCTTCGGGAGAGATGCCGCGCATCTCGTCGAGAACCAACTCGCCCTTGGAGTTGTAGCGGCCGAGCAGGGTGTCGGCGACCGCCTTCGGCTGCTCGAAGATCTCCTTGCGCATGAACCAGTCGAAACCGGACTTCTCGGCGGCCGAGGTATCCCAGTCGACGTGGTACCGGCTGGTCTCGGCAGGCTTGCCATCAAAACCGACGACCGTGATTTCTTCGGGAGTGATGTGCACGATCTGGTCTTGCCCGAGCTCGACGACATCGCGGGTGTGTTCGATGAAGGCCAGCACGTCGGACGCCACGAAGTTCTCATGCTCGCCGACGCCCACGACCAGCGGGGAATTGCGCCGAGCGGCAACGACCTCGTCCGGACGCTGGGCATCGAGCGCCACCAGGGTGAATGCCCCTTCGAGCCGAGCGACGACCTGGCCCATTGCATCGATCAGACTCGAAGCTGTTGGCAGCGCTGCCGCGAGCAGATGCGCGACGACCTCGGTGTCCGTCTCGGACGCGAAGCTCACGCCGGATTCGACGAGCTCGGCACGCAGCTCGGCGAAGTTCTCGATGATGCCATTGTGGACGACGGCGGCGCGCCCATCGCCTGACAGATGCGGGTGCGCATTCTCGTCAGTCGGCGCACCGTGGGTTGCCCAGCGGGTATGACCGATGCCCTGGTGGGATCGAGGGAAATCCAGCGTTTCGAGTTCAGCCTCGAGGTTGGCCAATTTGCCGGCCTTCTTGGCGATGCTCAGCTTGCCATCCGCCAAGACGGCGATGCCCGCCGAGTCGTATCCGCGATATTCGAGTCGGCGCAAACCCGAAATGATGACATCTTGGGCGTCCCGCGGGCCGACATAACCGATGATTCCGCACATGGCAGACACCTTATCCAATGCGTCGTAGTTGTTTGTATTCACCGTCACGTTGAACGCTCGCAGATCGCTCAGGCGACTCAAGAAGATCAACATCTTCCACGGACGCGTACGCCGAGCCTCGTTCACGATGGTTCTGGGCACAGCGGCTGGCCGCCCCGAGGACGGGCAACCGCTGTGTCTTAATAACTTCCCAACTGCTCAGTTCACAGCCCAGGCGCAATAGCGAAGACCGCCCGTACCGGATAGCCATCAAAATTGACCAGCTGATAGGCCTCTCCGGCGGGGACGAAGATTGATTCCTCTGGCTCCATGATGAAGCTCTCGAGCCGCTCCGGGAAGTTGACCGTGATCGGGCCCTCCATGCAGTAAAGCACCAGATCACCCTCATGCGAGGTGGGCTCCGAGCAACGCGGCCCTTTGCCACCGCCCGGAGGCACGATCATCTCTCCCATATGACCGTAGTCAGTGCTCACGGTGAATTTCATGAGCATCGGCGAATCATTGCCGAGGAGGGTGACCAGCTTATCCTGATCGGTGATGCGCCAGATATTTGATGGCTTTTGACGAGCCGCCCTGCCATCAATTGGCCAGCGACCCAGATCATCGGTCGTCGGCATTCGAGTTATCCCTTGCACGCCAGAAACATCCGGGATTTGACCGTTCTTACGTCCCTTGAAGGTTTTAGTGTCATCCGCGGTTGGGAATACCTTCGGAGGCACATCCTCGCCCCAGGCCTTCGGCGCGATGAAGAACAGGATGCGTACCTTGTGATCCGAAAAGTTGTTCCCCTGGTGCCAGGTCTCCTGCGGAATGAGCAAGCCCTCTCCAGTTTGGATCTCGACGTATTGACCATAGTTGCTCTTCTGAACAACCGGCCCTTCGAGAATGTAGTACATCTCGTCACCCGGATGGATATCGATGGGCTCGAAGGACCCACCTGGCGCGAGCTCATAGATACCGAGCAAAAGGGTGTCGGTGGAGACGATCAAGTAGTTGTTGTCGCTCGTGAACGCATTATTTGGTGGGTAGATATGGTGCATGTAGTCCGTCTTACGGATTAGCATCGGAGCCTTGTCTTCCGGCTCGAACGGGAAGTGCTCCATAACATCCTGGAAGCGGGGCATATCTTTTTCTCCTTTTAATCAAAGTCCACCGATAAGGCCGCCGCCTCTGCCTCGAGCAACGGACATCTTCGTGGACGAATCGTTAGTTGTTGTTGATTGTCGTTTCTTCGCTGTCACGAGTTGCGGGTGTTTCCGGGCTCGCCTGATCATCGCCGCCGAGCATGTCGCCCATATCGATGCCCATCGAGGCATCGTCGGACGGCTTCGGTTTGAGTACGATGATCAGAGCGGCGGTAACCAGAGAAGCAATCACCAAGATCAACAAGAAGATCAATGGCTTATTGCACAGCAGCAGCACGAATAGACCGCCGTGTGGGGCTTGCATGGTGAGGCCCGCGAGATAAGAAAGCGCGCCGCCGACCGCGCTTCCGGCCATCAACGCCGGGATAATTCTGAACGGATTTGCAGCAGCAAAAGGAATAGCGAACTCAGTGATCATCCCGAAGCCGCCCACGAGTAGGCCACCTAGTGATCCACGCTCGGCCTTGGTGAACTTCTTGGGCGCGAGGAGGACGGCCAATCCGACCCCCAGCGGTGGCGACATGGATGCGATGAAGTTCGCCGCCATAGGTGCCCAGTTTCCCGTATCAGCTGCTGCCAACGCGAACGCATAGGCGGCCTTGTTGACGGGGCCTCCCATATCCAGGGCCAGCATGGCGCCTTGGACTATACCCAGGATGACCTTGGCTCCGCCGGACATCGTCTGTAGCCAATTGGTCAGCGACGTATTCAGCCAAGCTACCGGCCCACCAAAAACGTAATACATCAAAACACCGATTACGAACACCGAGATCACCGGAATGATCAGGACTGGCAGCAATGATCGCAGCACCGCAGGAAGCTTGATCTTCTTCAGCAGGAGAACAAGATATCCAGCGATAATGCCGCCAAGGATTGCGCCAATGAAGCCTGAACCTTGGTTGTTGGCGATGGCACCGGCGACAAAGCCCGCAACCAACGCGGGTTTGTCGGCGATTCCATAGGCGATATATCCGCCCAGCACTGCGGTCATCAGGCCCATCGATACTTTGCCGATGGCAAAAATGTCCGTCCAGAAGCCTTCGCCATCGCCTACGTAGATGCCACCGAATGCGAAGCCCAAGGCTATGAGAATTCCGCCGGCCACCACGAACGGGATCATGTAAGACACTCCGGTCATCAGCGATTGGCCAAGCTTCCGGCCCTCTTCCCTGACACTCATTGCTCAACCCTCCTTGATAAGGTGGGCTGTTTCCAACTCGTGAACTACCGCTTCCGGGTTTTGAATCACCTTGTGCGGTGATAACCGAACGGTCTTTTGTTCATGACCTTTGAAGCGGTCTGCCTTACTTACCGCCACGTCATTGGCCAGAACGACGGCATCGGCCGCGGATATCTCGGAATTCGACAGAGCATTCTCAATACCCATCGCTCCCTGAATCTCAACCTTGACTTTGAAACCCTGCTTCTTACAGATCTTCTCGATGGCCTCAGCGGCCATATATGAGTGCGCAATACCGGTTGCGCAAGATGTCACAGCAACGATCTTCATTGACTTCTCCAATGTCAGAGTCGATTTGCTATTAATTCCACTAGATGGTCAGCCGATTCGGACGCCTCAAATTCGGCCATAAATGCCTCGTCGACGAGCATTCGCGCAATCTTGGCAAGGATTCTCAGGTGTTGCGTTCCAGCATCTGCCGGGACAGCGATCGCGAATACTTTGTCGACCGGCCCACTTTCACCGTGGGACTGGTATGTCATCGGACGGGCGAGTCGTAGCACGCACACCGACGCGGCGCGCACACCCGAGGACTTCGCATGGGGAATACCGATTCCCTGGCCCATGTAAGTTGAGCCCTCGGTCTCCCGCGCGTAAATATCGGACCGATACACAGCACGATCCACAAGTCGGCCCGCATCGTCAAGCATCTCGGCAAGCAGATCTAGCAGCGACGAGAAGTCCCGCGGCGGGTCAATATTGAGCCTGACAAGGCTCGGATCGAGAATCTCCTGATGGACCATGGTCGCCTGATTAACGCTCATGTCCGTTCAAGAACTCGGACAGCAGCCTCTTGGCTTCGTCCTTGGTATGCGCGTATACCTTTTCGACAAGCTCGTGGTAGAAGGTTGGAATCCCTGCCTCCTTGTCTTGCTCAAGGCAAGTACGCGCAAAGTCCGAAGAATCGACCGCGAGGTAGGAGTAGTAGTTCACCTTTGCGATACCGCCATCGATCGCCTTGCGAATCTCCGGAAGAGCAACTCCCGAGCTGCCGTGCATCACCAGAGGCGTGTCGCCGGTGGCCTCACGCAACTTGGCCAAATGGTTCAGATCGAGGTGTGGTTCTTCGACGTATATACCGTGCGAAGTGCCGAAAGTGACGGCCAGTGCGTCGACTCCGGTGCGCTCGACGAATTCCGACGCCCTCGCTGGATCGGTGAATCCTGGTTTCGGAGCGTCCGCATCACCGGCATGGGTGTCATGCAAGGTACTGGGCATCTCACCGAGCTCGGCCTCAACAGTGATGCCCGCCGGGCGGACCATCTCGATGAACGCTTTGACCTTCTGAACGTTCTCCTCGAAAGGCAGCTTGGAGCAGTCGTACATGACCGAGCTGAATCGGTTGTTTAGGCCACGAACGATGAAGTTCATCGATTCACCGTGATCGATATGAACGGCCACCGGTACTTTCGCCTTCTCTGCAGCCTCGACCATGTCTGCGGCGACTTGTTCTAACGGAATGAGAGGATCGTGGACCTCCGCATGATCGATGATCAACGGCGCGTTGATCTCTTCCGCCGCCTCAACCAAGGCGCGCAGATAGGTCTTATTGGGCGTGTTAATGCAGCCGACTCCGTAATGGTTACGCGTGGCGTCCGCAAGCATCTCTCTAAAGTTGACGAGCACTGTTCCTCCTTGATGTGCAATTTCTGTCATGTCTGACAGTACTGTCACACTGAAGGTGTGGCAAGACCCTTTTGAATCTTGTTTGCCTTTCAGTCAGCGGCTAGTTCCCGAGCCACGCCGAGATCGGTCACCAATGTCGTGATAATTCCCCCTCGTAACGCGGCTCGGATCGCGGTAATCTTCTCAGCTCCTCCAGCTACAGCAATCCTGCGCGGGATCTGTCTTAGTTCTGCCAAGGTGACACCAACCACCCGCTCATCGAATGAGGAAGCGACCGGATCACCATTCGAATCGAAATACCGTAGGCACACATCACCCACAGCGCCACGCTTAGCCAAAGCCGTTACATCTTCCGCTCGCGCGTAGTTGCCACTGCTGCGAACAAGTTCTGATCGGTGTAACGCACCAATCCCTAACAGAGCAACCTCCGCTTGTCCCCATAGACCCATTGCGTGCCGAACCGTCTCTTCGCGCATCCATGCATCGTGTGTGGCCTTCGACGAAGCAACACCGGGCGCCTGAACCATCACAGGTTCACCATCGCTCACAGCAGCCAGGCGCTCGAGCATTCTTGCTGACTGAAGCTGGGTCTCGCTATGCCCAACTCCGCCATCAAGTTGGACTACTGTGCGTATGCGGGGCGCTGATCCGTGGGTGAGCCGATTGGTCACGGACATCAGCGTCTCGCTCCACGCCGAGACCCCCAGAATCACCGGAGAAATCAACGTGGTTTCAAGGTATGCGGAACCAGCGTCAGCGAGCGATGGCAAGACTTCAGAGTGTGAGCCCTGAGCATCAGTTACCACCGCCTCAGAAAGTCCATATTTGCCTTCGAGTTCTTCCTCAAGTCCGGCATGCACACCGTCTGGAACCCTCACAATAGTCTGCACAACGCCCACGCTTGCTGCTCGTTTCAGCAAGCGCGACACTTTCGACGGAGACAGACTCAGCTTGAAAGCAATCTCATTTTGACGCAGGCCCTCCTCGTAGTGAAGTCGTGCTACCCGGGCCATCTGCCGCAGCTGTTGGGTGTCAATATCGGACAAGTTCGCGACCACACGCACCTTCTATCCGCAAGGGGTGGGACCCTAGCTATCTCACTGAAGCCGATGGACGCCAAGCGTTTTCGCCTGCTCGCGTCCATCTGAAATTTCTTGCATTATCGCATGAACTTGAAGTAGAACTCAGACGGGTTGCTCGCCGCGACTTCACTTCGCGCTGGTTCACCTTGCCCGCTAGGCTTTCGGTCATGTCCGAATTGGGGGACGCTGCTGTGAGTAGTCCGTGGGTAACCGTGCCGCGCCAAGCATGGGCCGACCTGGCTACCGATGGTCAGCTGGCCCTTGACGCGGAGACCATCGAGCGGCTTCGTGGCCTTCAGGATCCGACCGATGAACGTGACGTCGCCGAGGTCTATCTGCCGCTGGCGGAGTTGTTGAACCTCTATCGCATCAATCACGACCAGCTGTATTCCGATTCATACGGTTTCTTGAACGTCGCACCTAGCCGCACCCCATTCATCATCGGCGTGGCAGGCTCGGTGGCGGTCGGAAAATCGACCACCGCCCGACTGCTGCGCGAACTCCTGCAGCAGTCGCAGGGCCATCCGAAGGTGGATCTGATCACCACGGACGGGTTCCTGCACCCCAACGCCGTGCTGGAAGACCGCGGGATCCTCGACAAGAAGGGTTTTCCGGAAAGCTACGACCGCAGGTCGCTGCTGGCATTCGTGGTTGCGGTGAAGTCCGGCGTTCCCGAGGTCAGCGCGCCGGTATATTCGCATGTCATCTACGACATCGTTCCCGATGAGCAGATCACCGTGTCGAGTCCGGACATCTTGATCGTCGAGGGTCTCAACGTCTTGCAGCCGGCTCCGGTCGGAAGCAGCTTGGCCCTGAACGATTTCTTTGATTTCACCGTATATGTGGATGCCGATGAAGAAGACATCCGAAGCTGGTTCGTGGCCAGGTTCATGGCGTTGCGCGACACTGCGTTCCGTGATCCGACCAGTTTCTTCCGCGCCTACGCCGAGCTATCGGACGCCGAAGCCATCCGTCAGGCCCTTGACGTCTGGGACACGATCAATCGTCCCAACCTGGTCCAGAACATCGAGCCCACCCGCGACCGGGCGACCGCCATCCTGCGCAAAGGCAGCGACCACGTGATCTCCGAAGTCCGCATCCGGCGGATCTGAGCGCTAGCTTGGTCGAGGTTTCCGGGGCTACTTGTTCGGACGCTGCCGTCAGCTCGCCGGGCCGGACAGCTCACTTTCGGCGGTGTAGAGCCCCTCGCCACCCGGCCCTGAAATCACCCGTGCCCCACCTGAGGGTTTGAACTCGCCCAACTGGGCCTCCAGCCGGGCCAAGGATTCGCGCAACTCGCTGACGGTCGTCTCGATGCTGGCCCGCTGGTCACCGGCCGCCATGCATTCCAGCGCCCGCTCGTGGTCACGTTCCTTGTAGGCGTCGTCCAGGCTATTGATGATGATGCCGACCACCAGATTCAGCACGATGTAGGTGCCGATCAGCAGGAAGGAGATGACGTAAGGCACGGCGAACGGACTGATCTCGCGCAGATCGTGCAGCGTCTGGTTCCAGCCTTCCAAGGTCAGCAATTCGAACATGGTGAGCATCGCTTCACCGATGTTGTCGAAGTATCCGGGCATATCCGCGCCACCCTTGTCGTGGAACGCCATCCAGCCGACGACCGCGTAGAGGTAGCACAGCAGCACCGTCAGTGCACCCAGCGACAGCGCCGGCCCGGCCGCATTGTGCAGCCCGCGCAGCAGCACCCGGGCGTCCGGCATGATTCGCAGCAATCTGCTGACCCGCAGCAATCGAACCAGCCGCAATGCCGTGGCACTGGTCGACACCCCGGGGACGAAGCAGACCGCCACCACCAAGAAGTCAAAGGTGTTCCACCCCGACGAGAAGAATTTCTTCACGTTCAACCCGTCGGCAGCGAACCGAAGAACCAACTCGACACTGAAGATCGCCACCGAGATCCAGTCGCCGCGCATCAAGAAGTTGGCGATCCGGCTGTCCAAGGTGAAGGTGTTGATGCCTATCACCACCGCATTGGCGACGATAACCACGATGATGAAGGTCTGGAACAACCGAGACCGGACGATATCCATCGCCAAGCGTTGCCAGCCGGGCGCACGTCCGCCCGGTACCCGGAACTTCGCGGCGGCCATGACTCTCACAAGGCGAGGCGGGTGGCGACCAGTGCAGCCAACTCCTCAGCGACCTGCTGGGCGTCCTGGCTCGTGGCGGCCTCCACCATCACCCGTACCAACGGCTCGGTACCAGAAGGACGCAGCACGACGCGTCCGTTGTCCCCGAGCTTGTTGTTGGCCTGGGTGACTGCCCGGGTGATCTCGGGATCGATGCCGGCGCGCATCTTGTCGACATTCGGCACGTTGATCATCACCTGCGGCAGTGTGGTCATCACCGATGCCAATTCGGTCAACGGACGGCCGCAGCGCGCCACCCGCGCCGCCACATGCAATCCGGTCAGCACACCGTCACCGGTGTTCGCGTATTCGCTGATGATGACGTGTCCGGACTGTTCGCCACCCAACGTGAACCCGTTGCTCGCCATGGTCTCCAGTACATAGCGGTCGCCGACCCGGGTCTGTTCGACCTGGATGCCGTTCTCACGCATCGCATTGATCAATCCGAGATTGCTCATGATCGTGGCGACCAGGGTATTGTTGTGCAGCTTGCCCTGCTCTTTCAGATCGAGCGCCAGGATCGCCATTACGTGGTCGCCGTCGACCACCGCGCCGCTCGCGTCCACGGCGAGGCAGCGGTCGGCATCGCCGTCGAGCGCGATGCCCAGATCGGCACCCTCGGCCACCACCTTGGCCTGCAGCGACTCGATATGTGTCGACCCGGCGTGGTCGTTGATATTCAAACCGTCAGGAGTGTTGTGGATGCCGATCACCGTGGCCCCGGCCGCCTCGAAGGCAGGCACCGCCGTGAAGGACGCCGCCCCGTTCGCCGCGTCGATGACGACCTTCAAACCGTCCAGCCTGGTGTCCTCCAGACTCGACACCAGGTAGTCGATGTAGCCCTGGCGAAGCGCGTGGCCCTCGTCGGCATCGATGCGCCCGACATCGCCGGCGACCGGACGCGACCAGTTCTCGTTGAGCCGCTCCTCGATCGAGTCCTCGATCGTGTCGTCGAGCTTGACCCCGCCGCGCTGGAAGAACTTGATGCCGTTGTCCGGCATCGGGTTGTGGGAGGCCGACAGCATCACGCCGAGATCGGTGCCCTGCTTGTTGACCAGATAGGCGAGCCCGGGAGTCGGGACGACACCCACATCGATGACGTCCACACCGGTGCTCGCCAACCCCGCATTGACTGCCGCCGAGAGCAACTCCCCCGAGATACGGGTGTCGCGTCCGACCAGCGCCGTGGGGCGGCGTCCGGTGAACGCCCCTGCCTCACCGAGCACCTTCGCGGCCGCTGTTGACAACTCCATCGCGAGCTCTGCGGTGAGGTCGGCATTGGCGACTCCGCGTACTCCATCGGTTCCGAATAGTCGTGCCATAAGGGCCAAGCGTAATGGTCGCGTCCGGTAATCCCGGCATCGGGCCACCAGATGAAAGCACAGCGGCCGGCCATCCGTAGATGACCGGCCGCTACAGAATGCGCGATACGAAAGATCAGCGCTTCGAGTACTGCGGAGCCTTGCGGGCCTTCTTGAGGCCTGCCTTCTTGCGCTCCTTGATGCGGGCGTCACGGGTTAGCAGGCCGGCCTTCTTCAAGGCGGGACGGCTGGCCTCGGCGTCGATGGCGTTCAGTGCACGGGCGATGCCCAGGCGAACCGCACCGGCCTGGCCGGTCACGCCGCCGCCTGCCAGGCGCACGATCACGTCATAGGAGCCCACCACACCGGCGGTGACGAAGGGCTCGTTGATCGACTGCTGGTGCACCTTGTTCGGGAAGTAATCCTCCAGCGAGCGGCCATTGATCGACCACTTGCCAGTGCCCGGCACCAGGCGGACGCGGGCGATGGCCTCCTTGCGGCGGCCGGTGCCCTGGCCCGCAGCGATGACCGACGGACGCGACGTGGAGGCACCCTGGGCGCCTGCTGCCGAATCCGCACGATAGGCGATCTCGCGGTTCTGCTCATCGGTGAACGGGGTGGTATTGGTTTCGACTTCTTCGGTCTGAGTCTCGGACACGGTCAAATCCTCGTTGTTGTGCGCGCTCACTGCGCGATCTGGGTGATCTCGTACGGCTGCGGCTGCTGCGCAGCATGCGGGTGATCCGGTCCGGAGTAGACCTTGAGCTTGCCCATCTGCTGACGGCTCAGCTTGTTCTTCGGCATCATGCCCCACACGGCCTTCTCGACCAGGGCACGGGGATCGTTGTCGCGAAGCTCGCCGGCGGTGAAGGTACGCAGGCCGCCGGGGCGTCCGGAGACGGTGTAACGCTTCGAGTCGGTCGACTTCTTGCCGGTCAGCGCCACCTTGGAGGCGTTGACGACGATCACGAAGTCACCGCCGTCCATATGGGGAGCGAACGTCGGCTTGTTCTTGCCGCGCAGTAGCCCGGCCACCGTGGTGGCCAAGCGTCCCAGCACGACGTCTGTGGCATCGATCACGAGCCAATTCCTGGTGAGATCACCAGGCTTCGGGCTGTAAGTAGTCACGGTTAGTGCATCTTCCCGTCGTGGTTGTCCAGAACACACGGGCTGATGCTCCGCGTGAACATGCTTCAATGGCCGCCCCCATTCTTCCTGGGACCCGATGCCACGAAGACACCGCGCGGGAACGACCGGAAGCAACTGTAGTTCGTCGGGTCGCCGCGGTCAAAACAAGCCCTTGCGGCCCTCGCGCTCATTGGCCGCGAAGGTCAGCCTTCGACGGCAGTCACGATGCGATTGCGGGCCGGCACCGCCATCGTCGAGGCATAATCCTGGGTCAGATGATCATGATCCATCCAGACCAGAACATTGCCGATCACCACGGGGCACTCGTCTTTCGGGCAGTACAGATCGCTCAGGTCGACATTGCTGAATCCGGGACGCTCGTCCCAGGCTCTCGCCGGATTCGCGCTCGCCTGCATCTGTTCCAAGGGCACGCTGCATTCGTCCAACGATTCGTTCGCCCGCGCGAAGCAGTCCACCGGGGCGCTCGCGAACCGTGGCGTGTCGCGGAGACCCACCACAGAGATACCTGCGTCCAGCAGCGGGTCGATGACCTGTGCGAAGCCATCGGGAACCCGCTCCCCTGCCGCATTCTCCACTTCTGTGCGGGTGGCGAGCGTGATCACCACATCGGGATTGACGTCGAGCAGATACTGCGAGAAGGCGGCGCTCGTCTGTTGACAGGGCTCCGGCCCACCCAGCCCGAAACTGCATCCGGGAGAATGCAGGATCACCAGCTGCCAGTTGCGCTCTGCAGCGATCGGCTGCAGGGTACCGAGCAGCTGCTGGGTGTGGGAGTTGCCGACCACCACCACCGTGAGCGACGGCAGAAAGGCAGTGGGGGTCTGCCAGCATTCGCCCGCACCCAGGTCGTTTTGCGGGGCGAATCGTGCCGAGCATTGTTCGGGGAAGCTCACCCATTGCCGGTTCAGTTCGCCGACCTTCGGCAGCACGGGCGCGCCGGGTTCGCCTTCGTAGACGAAGTCGCTCATCAACGACTGGGCGCCGGGATTGTTCCGGACGAATTGCATGCGTGCTTGTTCGGTCTCGGCACGCAACCGCTGGGAGTCGTAGTTGATCCAGATGCCGCTGGGCACCGCGCCGATGCATAGCCAGCCGGCAACGACGATAGCCATCCGCCGATTGGTGGCCTCGGACCATTTCCAACGGCGCAGCGGCTCGTCCACGAGCTTGGTCAGCGTGATCGCCAGCGCGATCGAGCCGGCGATCAGCACCAGACCTGCCAACGGAGGCACGTGTATTTGATCGGTGACGGCCCGGAAGGTGGCCAGGATCGGCCAATGCACCAGATATAAGGCGTAGGCGGAGTCGCCCAGCCTCTGCACCGGACGCCACGACAAGATCCGGTCCACTCCCAGCGGCGAGCCGGACTGCCCGGCAGCCATGATCGCGGCTGCCGAACCCAGCGGCCACAGCGCTATCCAGCCGGGAAAGACCCCCTGTACATCGAGCACCGCTCCACACGAGATCATGCCGGCGAAACCGATCCAGCCCAGGGCCACTCTGCGCCACTTGACCGGACGAACGAACGGAATCGCCAGTGCCAACAGCGATCCGAGAGCAAATTCCCATGCCCGGGCGCTGGTGTGGAAGTAGGCGAGCTGCTGGTTCGCGTGCGTCAGGTAGATCGAGAACACCAACGATGCGACGAAGATGGAACCGAAGACCCAGGCCAGCACCCTGACCGGCCGGCGCCCCGTTTTCCGGCAGATCAGGGCCGTGAGCGCGAAGATCAACGGCCACGCCAAGAAGACCTGGCCTTGCACCGACAGCGACCAGAAATGCTGAAATGGTGAGGCGAGCGAGTCACCGGCGGCATAGTAGTCGGCCTGGTTCGCCGCCAGCTGCCAGTTCTCCAGGTAGAAGACGGACGCCAACGCCTCACCGCGATAGGCCCAATAGGCCCACTCCGGGAACCACTTCACCAGCGCAAACAAGGTGATCCCGATCGTGCCGATCGCGACCGGCAACAACCTTTTGAAGGTGTGCAGCCAGTAGCGTCCGATCGCCAGCGGGCGGCCATCGTCGAACTTGCGAACGAACGACAGCGTCATGAAGAACGCCGAGATCAGCAAGAAGATGTCGACGCCGCCGGAAACCCGCCCGATGAAGATGTGATAGACGACCACCATCAGCACCGCCACCGCACGCAGACCCTGTACTTCGGGCCGGAATCCGGAGTACAAAGAAGTGGTCGTAGATCGTGCAGGCACCCAGCGAGGGTACCAACGATGGGCCCGCCGCCGAACCCGGGCGGCGCGCACCTGCCGCATCGGTCCCCACGATTCACCCGAATCACAGGATCCGACGCACCGGGCCAATCGACGAATTCCAGACGTTTGACAAGCACAAATACCACTATCTTGGACGCCATCCATAGCAGAGCCCATAGATTAATTCGCCGTACTTCTTGCAGCACATCGCCGGGCGCGGCAATGTTAGGTCATGGCTTCAAAGACGAGCACACAAGCACCCAAGGTGAACTCCCCGGCAGACATACGAAACGTGGTCCTGGTCGGATCGGCCGGTTCGGGCAAGACCACGTTGTTCGAGAATCTGATAAGGACCCGCATCCCCGGATACCGCGGCGAGAAAGAAAACGCGGAACGCTCGGCCTCGCTGACGCTGGCCACCATCACCACCGGGGCGTCCACCGTCATCAATCTCTTGGACGCGCCGGGCAATCCGGATTACGTCGGTGAGTTGCGCGCAGGGCTGCGCGCCGCCGATGCCGCATTGTTCGTGGTGAGTGCCGCCGATGGCATCGACGCCATCACCCAGATCTTGTGGTCGGAATGTGCGGGTGCCGGGGTACCGCGGGCGATCGTGGTCACCAAGCTCGACACCGAGCATGCGAGTTTCGAGCAGACCGTGCAGCGCTGCCAGGAAATCTTCGGGGCGGGCGTGCACCCCGCCTATTTGCCGTTCGTCGGCGATGACGACCAGATCGTGGGCAGCCTGTCGCTGCTCAGTCAGAAGGTGCACGACTATTCGTCCGGCGAGCGGGTGGCGCGTGCCGCCAGCGATTCTGAGCGGGCAGCGATCGAGGATTTCCGCACCGACTACGTGGAGTCGATCATCACCGAATCCGAGGACGACGAGCTGCTCGAGCGCTACTTCGAGGGCGAAGAACTGGCCGTCGACCAGGTCGTCAACAACATGATGAAGGCGCTCTATCACGGCAAGTTCCATCCGGTGATCCCGGTGACGACCACCGGTGTGGGCACCGAAGAACTTCTCGGTGTGATCGACCGTGGCTTCCCGACCCCGCTGCGCTACCAGCCGCCGATGATGGCTGATCTTTCCGGGGACCCGATCGATCCTCCCGAGGTGGATGCCGACGGTCCGCTGGTGGCCCAGGTGATCCGGACGACTTCCGACCCCTACGCGGGGCGTCAATCGATGGTCCGGGTGTTCAGTGGAACGCTTCGTCCGGACGCCACCGTGCATGTGGCCGGGCACCGCGAGCAGTTGCAGGGCGTGGTCAACGAGCATCACCCCGATCACGACGATGAGGAGCGCGTCGGTCTGCTGAGCGCGCCGAACGGACTCGACCTGTATCCCAAGGATCAGGCGACGGCCGGCGAGGTCGTGATGATCGCCAAGCTGACGACTGCCGAGACCGGCGACACGCTGTCGGATCAGGACAAGCCGGTGGTGGTCGAGCCATGGCTGCTGCCCGAGCCGCTGCTGCCGGTGGCCATCCGCGCGGTCAGCCGCAACGATGAGGACAAGCTTGCCGGCGCCCTGCAGCGCCTCGAGGTCGAAGACATCACCATCCGGCTGGAGCGTGCTCCCGGCACCGACCAACTCTTGTTGTGGACGATGGGACAGGCGCATCAAGACCTGCTGATGAACCGGCTGTGGGACAAGTACGGAGTGAACATCGAATCCGACCAGATCCGCACCGCCTTGCGCGAGACCTTCATCGCGCCCGTGACCGCTCATGGACGCCACGTCAAGCAGTCGGGCGGGCACGGCCAGTACGCGGTCTGCGATATCAAGGTGGAGCCGAACGAGCGCGGCGCCGGCTTCGAGTTCATCGACGAGGTCGTCGGCGGTGCCGTTCCCCGGCAGTTCATTCCGTCGGTGGAAAAAGGTGTCCGCTCTCAGATGGAGAAGGGCACGCTGACCGGCTACCCGATGGTCGATGTCAAGGTGACCCTCTATGACGGCAAGGCGCACTCGGTCGACTCGTCCGATATGGCCTTCCAGTCGGCCGGCGCCCTGGCGTTGAAAGAGGCGGCCTCCGATTCGACGGTGGCGCTCCTGGAGCCGATGGACGAGGTGAGCGTCACCGTTTCGGACGAATACCTGGGCACCGTGATGACCGATCTGAGCAACAGGCGCGGCCAGGTGCTGGGCACCGACAGCAATGCCTCGGGCCAGGCGATCGTGAAGGCGCTGGTGCCGCAGAGCGAACTCAGCCGTTACGCAATCGATCTGCGCGGTCTGGCCCGCGGCTCGGGCTCGTTCACCCGTTCATTCCACGGCTATGAGCTGATGCCGACAAATCTGATGCAGGAGTACCGCAAGGCGTAGTTTCACACCTGGCACGGGCTTCGTGGAGGTTCACCGCTACGGTGAGCCTCTACGTTGTCTGCGCCTCATTGCCTACCGCCACTGCACCAGCGAGGTCTGATAGGCGGCGCGGGGATCGTCCTTGTCGAGCACGTCCTTGCCGAACGGGAAGGCGGTCACCGGGATCATCATGATCGACACCACGGCGTTGGCGATGCCCACGATCGTCACCGCCTGGGTCAGCGCCGTGATGATGTGCACCACGACCAGAATCCAGCCGACGGTGACGAACCAGACGACGTTCATCACGGCCGAGCCGGCGCCGGCGTTCGGCTTTTTCACCACGATGGCACCGAACGGCCACAAGACGTAGCGCGCCATCCGGAACGAGGCGATGCCCGCCGGAATCGTCACGATCAACAGACAGCCGATGATGCCGGCAATGAAGTAGGCGGCGGCAAGCCAAATCCCACCGAGGACGAGCCAGATCAGATTGAGCAGAGTTCGCATGGGTCAATCGTGCTTGATCACCTCTGCTACGGCAACCGATTCTGCGTCGAATCTCCCCTGAGGAGCCGCCGACATTATCCGCTCATTCTCGGCCGGACTCGCCCTGCGGATCATTCAGCACGAGAATCCCGGGCCGCCGAGGCCAACTATCCTGATAGTCATGTCCGACGCGCCCCTGATTGCCAGTGCAGATGGCTCCGGCCCCTTTTCGGCAGATCGCGGCCCGTCGGCGCGTTCACACGGAGAACTGCCGGGGGTCGTGTCGTTTGTGCGCCGCAGCCCCCGAATGAACGCCAGCCAGCAGAAGGCGCTGCACCGGCTCGCGGGCGAATACCTGATCGAGCTGCCGCACGGCGCGCTCAGCACGTCGATCGCCCCTGGGACACGGGTCGACTGGGGTGTCCAGTTCGGTTCCGCATTCGCTGAGGATTCGCCGATATTCGTCGAGATCGGGTCGGGCACCGGAGACGCCCTGGTTGCCTGCGCCCTGACCCACCCCGATGCCCGCATCATCGGCTTCGAGGTCTACGAGCGAGCCTTGGCGAGCACGATGTCGAAGCTCGCGGCCGCCGACGTGCACAATGTGCGGCTGATGATGGCCGACGCGGTGCAGGGCCTCGAGTCGCTGTTCGCCGAAGGCTCGATCACCCGTATCTCCACCTTCTTTCCCGACCCGTGGCCCAAGAAGCGGCACCGTAAGCGCCGGCTGGTCTCCCCCACGTTCGCCCGGCTCGCCGCCGGCAGGCTCGCCATCGGCGGCGAGTGGTGGCTGGCCACCGACTGGCCCGACTACGCCGACCAGATGCGTGAGGTACTGGACGCCACTGGTGGCCTGGCGAACCTATATCCGGGCGGCAACGGCCTGGCTCTGCGCCCGGCGGAGCGTCCGATCACCAAGTTCGAGCGACGCGGCCTGGACGTCGGGCGCCCCGTCGCCGATCTGGCCTACCGGAGGGTCTCATGAGCATCGAGGCGTCCGGCAAACCCGCCAGGAGATGGCGCCTCGATATCGCCTATGACGGATCGGGGTTCCATGGCTGGGCGTCCCAAGAAGGGCTCCGCACCGTTCAGGGAACTCTGGAGGAATGGATCAGCACGGTGCTGCGCACAACCGATCCTGTTCAGCTGACGGTTGCCGGGCGCACCGATGCCGGCGTGCATGCTCGCGGGCAAGTCGCCCATATGGATCTGGCCAGGGAATATGACGCCACCCATCTGGCTTCGCGGCTGCTCAAGGTGATTCCGAACGATGTCGTCGTCCACCAGGTGCAACGCGCCCCCGAAGGCTTCGATGCGAGGTTCGCGGCGATCTGGCGACACTACGTTTACCGGCTGTGGGACGCCGACTCGCAGCCCGATCCGCTGCTGCGCGGCCACGTGGCCCGCGTCCGCGAACGTCTCGATCTGGACGCCCTGAACCAGGCGGCCACGCTGCTGATCGGGCTGCACGATTTCGCCCCGTTTTGCCGGCGCAACGATTTCGGCACCTCGATCAGACATCTCACCGACCTTCACGCCGTGCGACGAGATGACGAAACCGGCATGATCGAATGCCACGTCACCGCCGATGCCTTCTGCCATTCGATGGTGCGCTCTCTGGTCGGGGCGCTGTGGGCGGTGGGTGCCGGACGACGCGACGAGGCTTGGCTCGGCAAGGTCGCCGCCCATCCGGTGCGGCACAACGATGTCTACGTGATGCCCGCCCACGGGCTTTGCCTGGAGGAAGTCGGCTATCCGCCGGACGATCAGTTGGCCGCCCGGGCAGCCCAAGCGAGGTCCTTTCGCAAACCGCAGGAGATCGATCAATGAGCCACTATTTCGAGACCCCAACCGACCGGTCGTCCAGACACCTGGTGCACGCGAGAATCTGGGACCGCGATTACGAATTCCATTCGGCGCCCGGGGTCTTCAGCGCCCACCAACTCGACATCGGTACCCGGGTGCTCTTTCGCTCGGCCACCCCGCCGGACGACGGTGCCACCAGGCTGCTCGACCTCGGCTGTGGATTCGGTCCGATAGCGATCGCCTTGGCCAGCGAATGCGAGAACGCGCAAGTGGACGCCGTCGACGTCAACGACCTCGCCCTGCAACTGACGACCGAAAACGCCCGGGCACTCGGAGTGGACGATCGAGTGCGGGCCAGGCGTCCGGATGAGCTGTTGAGCGAAGAACCGCGCTATGACGAAATCTGGTCGAACCCTCCCATCCGGATAGGCAAGCAAGCTCTGCATCAACTCCTGCTGACCTGGCTGCCCAGGCTGAGCCCGGGGGGCTCGGCATTTCTGGTGGTGGGCAAGAACCTCGGGGCCGACTCCTTACAGGTCTGGCTCGCCACCCAGGGCTGGAACGCCGAACGGATCGCGTCGGCCAAAGGGTTCCGGGTCTTTCGCGTGCAGCGAATCAGCCACGGTGGCTAGCCAATTCTCCTAGTGTGGACTGAAACCGCACCCGATATGCAGAGGAGGCCACCCATGGGATTGGGCGACGACATCAAGAACAAGGCCCAAGAGGCAGCCGGCAAGATCAAGGAAAGCGTCGGAGACGCAACCGACAACCAGAAGCTGCAGGCCGAGGGCAACGCCGATCAGGCGAAGTCGAAGCTGAAGCAGGCCGGCGAGCAGGCCAAGGACGCAGTCAAGGATGCCGGCGATGACATCAAGGGCTGATCACAATCACGAGGTCGCCCGGAAGGCACGGTCCATCCGGGCGACCTCCAATACTGGGCTCGTCGTCTTTTGAAGGGCACACCTAGCGGCTGCACCCGCGGGCGCGCGACACACGACTCCTGGATGTCACGGAGGACTGTGAAACCTTTAGAAGTAGGCGAGTCCGGAATAAACAGCTGGGCGGTCGCCGCTGTACAAGGCAACGGTGCCCGGTTCCAGTTTTTGCTTTCCGGGAACGACACGATTCCCCCACGGGAGAGGAAGAGAAGCGACAATGGCTGTTTACACTTTGCCTGACCTTGATTATGACTACAGCGCGCTGGAGCCTTACATCAGCGCGGAGATCATGCAGTTGCACCACGACAAGCACCACAAGACCTATGTGGACGGTGCGAATACTGCGCTCGACAAGCTCGCCGAGGCCCGTGACAAGGGCGATTTCGGAACCATCAGCAAGCTGGAGAAGGATCTCGCGTTCAACCTCGCCGGGCATCAGAACCACAGCGTGTTCTGGAAGAACCTGGGGCCGAACGCTCCCGAAGCGCCCTCGGGAGACCTCGCTGCGGCCATCGATGAGTACTTCGACAGCTTCGACGCCTTCAAGAAGCAGTTCGGCCAGGCGGCGCTGTCGATTCAGGGCTCCGGCTGGGGCGCCCTGGTCTACGATCCGCTCGCGGGACGCCTGAACACGCTGTCCTTCTACGATCATCAGAACAACCTGCCGGTCGGCTCGGTTCCGCTGCTGCTGCTCGACATGTGGGAGCACGCCTTCTACCTTCAGTACAAGAACGTGAAGGCCGATTATGTCGACGCCTTCTGGCATGTCGTCAATTGGAACGACGTTGCCGAGCGCTTCGCGAAGGCCTCGGTCAAGTAGTACCCGTTTTCCGCTTACTCAAAGCGCCTTCGTCCATCCGGACGAGGGCGCTTTGCTGTGCCAGGTCTCCCCTGAACACAACCCCCTGGCCACAACCCGGAGATATCGCGCGCTCTGCAACAGCAGCAGACCCCTTTCGGCGAGCGAGCAACCAGTCAGCGTCCAAGACTGAGAGATCCTGAGAAGGACTGTCCGGCTGCGACTAGGTGTTTCAGTAATACTCTCAGGTTTTCTTTGATATTTCTCAGGTTTCGATTAGGCTATTCATCGAACGAGCCGCCTAGCGCACTGGAGAAAACGAACCGATGAGACGATCACTCACCGTAGCCATCGCCGGTGTTGTCACCGTGGTGTCACTTGGCGCCGGTGCCACCGCCAGCGCAGCAAACAAGGCGGTCGAGTTGACCATCGATGGCGAGCAGCAGGTCGTTCACATCTGGGGCCACACCGTGCAGGACGCGCTGAATGCCAGCGGTATCGCGCTCAATGATCGCGACGAGGTCAGCCCCGCGGCCGATGCCCCGATCAACGACGGAACCGAAGTCGACGTGAAATACGTGCGTCCGGTGACCGTGATCACCGACGGTGAGGAAGAGACTTACTGGACGACCGCGACCACGGTGCAGGATGCACTCGAAGAAATCGGCCTGCATGATCCGGCGACCCGGCTGTCGGTGGACCGTTCGACTCCTCTGGGACGCGACGGCCTGACCTTCACGGCCAGCACCCCGAAGGATGTCTGGATCTGGGCGGACGGTGAATGGTCCGAGGTGACCACCACGGCTGCCGACGTCCAGAGCCTGCTCAACGAGGTCGGCATTCAGCTGGACGGCAACGACCGGGTGAGCCCCAAGCTCACCGCCGCCTTGAGTGAGGGCGCCGAGGTCACGGTGCAGCGAGTCGAGGTCAGCGAGGTCTCCGAAGACGTGGCGATCGACTATCAATCGCACCGCACGGACGATTCGTCCCTGGCCAAGGGATCCACCAAGGTGACCACCGAGGGCACCAACGGTGAAAAGACCGTCATCTACCAGGTGACCACGGTCGACGGGGCCGAGGAGTCCCGGACCGTGGTGAGCGAAGAAGTCACCACCGACCCCATCGACGAACAGATCAGCGTCGGCACCAAGCAGACCGATTACACCGGCAGCCACGCGGACTGGATGTCCCAGGCAGGTATCGCCGAGTCGGATTGGTCGGCCGCCGAAATCCTCGTACAGCGCGAATCAGGTTGGAATCCCTCGGCAGTGAACGCGTCCAGCGGAGCCTGCGGCCTGACCCAGGCCCTGCCCTGCTCAAAGTTGGGGGGCAGCTGGAACGATCCGATTGTCGCGCTCCAGTGGGGCGATCAGTATGTGAAGGAGCGCTATGGCGGCTGGCAGCAGGCGCTCGCACACTCCTACGCAAACGGCTGGTATTAGCGATTGAATCAGTCGCAGGGGAGCGTAGCGACCCGAACACTGAAATAACTACATCGAAGACCGAAACCAGAAGGGCTCACGCGGGCCCACAATCCTGAGAATCGGAGATATACGTGAAGTTGACGAAGAAAACCCTGATCGCCGCCGTGGCCGGTACCGTGGCTGCCGGCTCCCTCGGGTTCGGCAGCTATGCCAGCGCCATGAACAAGGACGTGACCTTGCTCGTGGATGGCGAGGCGCAAGAGGTGACCGCCTGGGGCAACGATGTCGAAGACGTGTTGAACGCCCATGCCATCGACCTGACCGATAAGGACGACGTCACTCCGGCTGCCGACGCCAAGGTTTCCGACGGCGACACCATCTCCGTAAACTACGGACGCCAGCTCACCGTGGTCACCGACGGCGAGGAAGAGACCTATTGGACCACGGCGACCATGCTGGCTGATGCTCTCGAAGAGATCGGGCTGCATGATCCCGATATCCGCCTCTCGGTCGACCGTTCGATGCCGCTGGGCCGTGAGGGTCTCACCGTGACCGCCACCACCCCGAAGGATTTTCAGCTCACCGTCGATGGCCAGACCATCTCCGATCATTCGGCCGCGGCGACCGTGGGAGATCTGCTCGCCGATCAGGGCATCACTCTCGGTGAGAATGATCGGGTCGAGCCCGGCGTTGACACCGCGCTGTCGTCCGGTCTGGCGATCACCGTCAAGCGCGTCGAGGTCGCCGAGGAGACCACCAGCGAAGCGATCGAGCACGAGGTCACCAAGACCGATGACGCCAGCTTGGACGAAGGCACCACGCAGGTGGTGACCGAGGGCAAGGACGGCGAGAAGAGCGTCGTGTACGAGGTCGTGAAGGTTGACGGCCAGGAGGAATCGCGTACCGTCGTGAGCGAGACTGTGGTGACCGAGCCGGTCACCGGCGAGGTGAAGGTCGGCACGAAGGCCGCGGCTCCGGCGAGCAGTTCCGGCGGCAACAGCGGCGGGTCCGCACCATCGGTCGCCGACGGCTCCGTGTGGGATCAGATCGCCCAGTGCGAATCCGGCGGTAACTGGGCCATCGACACCGGCAACGGGTACTCCGGCGGCCTCCAGTTCAACGCCCAGACCTGGGCTGCCTACGGCGGCACCGCATATGCCCCCACCGCAGCCGGGGCCAGCCGGGAGCAGCAGATCGAGATCGCCAGTAAGGTGCAGGCCGCGCAGGGTTGGGGTGCCTGGCCCGCTTGCACGGCGAAGCTCGGGATGAGCTGATCATTCCTGCAAGTTAAGTAATACGGCGAAGGGCCGCTGGGAGACATCTCAGCGGCCCTCTCATTTATTGATTTGCTCTTCTCATCCGCGATCGTGGAATCCCCGGAAGACCCAGCGCGGTACGGGACGCCGATCGAGCAGCGACTTCCACACCTCATAGCCGACCGGACCCGCAAGCCCCAGCCGCACCGCAGCTCCCGTCCAAAAACGCACCGGCTTGGTCGCGCTCTGGGCGGTGAAACTCACCTGGCCGGCACGGTGCTGTGCACGGGAGGCACACACGTCGCGCGTCTCGCCCTGATAGCCGACCTTCAGCCAGGTGTGACCGTCGCGCCAGGGCGCACTGCCGGGACGCTCCGGATCGAAACGCACATGCCGGGCATGCACGGCATGCACCTCGTATCCCAAACCGGCAAGGATCCGGGCCAGCGCAAGGTTGTACTGCTCGGAGAATCCTCTGCTGTTGGCGAAGGCTAGGCCGGAGTTCTCCCATAGATGCCAGACCGAATACCGGGTGAACTTCTCGTTCACCAGCCGTGTCGCGTAGTCCACCAGATCCCAGCCATCTTGGCCGGACGCAAGACAGTCGCCGAGCGCCTCGTCCAAGGTACGAATGTCACGCGGCAGGTTCAGTGCCGGTTTTGGCGCCCGTATCACCACCGGAGCGACCGCGACCGCCGCCGCTCCGGTCAACAACCCGAGCCACCACGCCTTACTACCCTTCATCGTGTTCGCCTGCCTTTCGTCGTCCACGTCGCCCGCTCGTGTATCTCCATCATGCGTGACACCGGCCTCGTCCAGTCGTATTCGCAGGCATGCGATCGCGCCGCCAACCGGACGCCTGCGTCCAGTCGTGAGGCCAGCCGCTCGATGGCGTCCGCGATTCCCGGGGCATCAGGAGTCCCCCATTCGCCGCACCTGCTGGTGATCAATTCGCGGGCGCCCCCGCGGTCGGAGGTGACGACCGGAGTTCCGCAGGCCAACGCCTCGAGAACCGCCAGCCCGAAGGTTTCGGTCGGGCTCACCGAAAGGGAGATGTCGGAGCCGGCCAGCACCCTGGCCACCTCGGCCCGTCCGGGCAGAAAGCCATCAAAAAAGATCGGCGCGTTTCCGGCCTGTTGGCGCAGCTTCTCCAGATCCGGGCCGGTGCCATACATGTGCAGCTCGAAGTCGGCGCCGCGCCGATGCAGCTCGCATGCGGCGGCCACCGCGAGCTGCGGATGTTTCTCGTGCGACATCCGCCCCGCGTAGCACAGCTGCAGTGGCCGGTCCCGCTCAGGTTCACCGTCACCGACGCCTTCCAAAGGCGAGGAGCCCAGGAACGAACTCTCGGCACCAGCCGGTTGGTCCGGACGAAAGGTCTCCAGATCGACACCGAGCGGCACCTTGCGGAGCTCGGCGTCTGACCCCGTCCACTCCCCCGACGAATAATCGGAGGTCACAACCACACGATCGAAATCACGGGCCAGACGGCGGTTCATGCCCTTCACCACAGGCTTCGCGAACCGGCGGCTGCGCAGCCAGTTCGAGGCCATGTCGTCCAGCCGCTCGTGACTGAACAGCACCGAGCCGACGCCACGCCGGGCCGCCCAGCCACCCACCGACGACAGCGTCCATTTGTCGGAGCATTCCACCGATGTGGGAGCGAACTTCGCGAGCAGCTCGAAGGCGCGCCGGGGCTCGACGATCATCCGGTAGGCGGACGACACCTTCGGCGCCCGGATCTCGGCAACTATCCCGTCGTCGGACTCGGTGACCTGGTCACGCGGACCGGGAATGATAAGCATCCGCCGAGCGCCGTGGCCGAGATAGCCACGACCGAGTTCGTTGATGGCAACCTTCATCCCGCCCGACGTCGGGCCGACGAAGTTCGCGAGTTGAGCGATGCGCAACTCAGCCACCATGGCCTCCCTCCGATCGCCGACCCGACGAGCCTACCCACCCTGCGCCCCCGGCGCGGCCGGTTGCCGGCACAAATCCGAGGCAACATAAAAGACCGGTGGCACCCCAATAGGACACCACCGGTCTTCAGCAGTCTATGGACCCTCAAGGGGTCCTGTGAGCGGTCAGCCGATCGAGATCAGGCCTCTTCGGACTTCTCCTGAGCCTGCTCATCGGCCTCTTCGGCCTCGGTCGCGGCTTCTTCAGCCACTACCTCGGCTTCGATCTCCGCCTCGTCGGCAGCGGCTGCCACCTCTTCGACGTCGGCGGCCAGATCCTCGTCCGCTGCCTGGTCGATGGCGTCCTTGACGTCCGAGGCGGCCGGAGCAGCATTCTTCGAAGCGACCGGCGCGGTGGTGATCAGTTCGATGACCGCCATCGGGGCGTTGTCGCCCTTGCGCGGGCCGATCTTGGTGATCCGGGTGTATCCGCCGTCGCGGCCTTCCATCGCGGGGGCGATCTCTGCGAACAACGTGTGCAGTACGTCCGGGCTAGTGATTGTCTGGCGCACGATCCGGCGATTGTGCAGGTCACCGCGCTTGGCCTTGCTGATCAGGCGTTCGGCCAGCGGCTGCATCCGGCGGGCGCGGGTCTCGGTGGTGGTGATCCGGCCGTGCTCGAACAGCTGGCTGGCCAGGTTGGCCAGGATGATCCGCTCGTGGGCAGGGCTGCCGCCGAGGCGGGGGCCCTTGGTTGGCTTGGGCATTATTCGTTCTCCAGGTGATTAGTGAGGGATCAGTACTGCTCGGTCTCGATGAACTCGTCGTCCTCGTCGCCATCGGCATCGGAGAACTGGTCGGCTGCAGCCAGCGGATCGAAGCCGGGAGCGCTGTCCTTGAGCGACAGGCCGAGCTCGGCGAGCTTCTGCTTGACCTCGTCGATCGACTTCGAACCGAAGTTGCGGATGTCGAGCAGATCCTGTTCGCTGCGTCCGACCAACTCACCCACGGTGTGGATGCCCTCGCGCTTGAGGCAGTTGTAGGAGCGGACGGTGAGATTCAGGTCTTCGACCGGCAGCTGCAAATCTGCTGCCAGCTGCTCGTCCACCGGGCTGGGGCCGATATCGATACCCTCGGCCTCGACGTTCAACTCGCGAGCCAGGCCGAACAGCTCGACCAGGGTCTTGCCTGCGCTGGCCACCGCATCACGCGGCGTGATGGCGGGTTTGGTCTCGACATCAAGGATCAGCCGGTCGAAGTCGGTGCGGGTCTCGACGCGAGTGGCCTCGACCTTGTAGGTGACCTTGGTGACCGGCGAGTAGATCGAGTCGACCGCGATACGGCCGATCTCCGCCTCGGGATCATCGTTTTGAGCAGCCGAGACGTAGCCGCGGCCACGCTCGACGATGAGCTCCATCTCGATGGCGCCCTTCTCGTTCAGCTCGGCGATGTGCAGCTCCGGATTGAGCACCTCGACGCCCGCCGGTGCGGCGATATCGGCTGCAGTGACAGCCCCGGCGCCCGACTTACGCAGGTACATGGCGACCGGCTCGTCCTCTTCGCTGGTGAGCACCAACGACTTGAGGTTGAGGATGATCTCGGTGACGTCTTCCATCACTCCGGGAAGAGTGCTGAACTCGTGTTGGTTGCCCTCGATCTTGATGCTGGTGACCGCGGCGCCCGGAATGGACGACAGCAACGTGCGGCGCAGCGAGTTACCAAGGGTGTACCCGAAGCCCGGCTCCAGCGGTTCGATGACGAACCGTGAACGATTCTCGGCGACGACCTCTTCGACAAGGGTCGGGCGCTGTGCGATGAGCATAAGGTGTCCTTCCCGCACCGACCGCTATATGACGGTGCGATAGGTGGGACGCGGAACCTTTCCGCGTCCCGTTGGTTCTGGAAATCGCGGGAACCAGGCCGGCGGCAGGCACGCTTGCCCACAGCCCGGCCTGCTCCCGCAATCTCTTACTTCGAGTAGAGCTCGACGATGGCCTGCTCGTTGACGTCGATCGCGATCTGCTCGCGGGTGGGCAGCTGGTGCACCAGCGCGCGCATCCGGTTCGGCTTGACGGTCAGCCAGCCCGGAACCTCGCGTTCGCCCCAGGTCTCGCGGGCGATCACGAAGGGCGTCATGTTGATCGACTTCGGCGCGACGTCGACGATGTCCAGCGGGCTCACCCGGTAGCTGGGGATCGTCACTCGCTTGCCGTTGACCAGCAGGTGGCCATGGCTGACCATCTGGCGGGCCTGACGGCGAGTGGACGCGAATCCCGCGCGGTACACGACGTTGTCGAGGCGCGACTCCAGGATCTGGAGCAGCGTGGTGCCGGTCTTGCCCGGCAGCCGGTCGGCTTCGGCGTAGTAGCGGCGGAACTGCTTCTCCAGCACACCGTAGGCGTAGCGGGCCTTCTGCTTCTCCTTGAGCTGCAGCAGGTACTCGGAATCCTTGGTGCGTCCGCGTCCGTGCTGGCCCGGGGGGTAAGGGCGATGCTCGAATGCCTTGTCGTTGCCGACGAGGTCGGTCCCGAGACGACGGGACTTCTTGGTAATGGGTCCGGTATAACGGGCCATGGTTGTTAAGTCCTTTCTAAGGCTCGGGTTGACTAGACGCGACGGCGCTTGGGCGGGCGGCAGCCGTTGTGCGGCATCGGGGTGACATCAGAAATGGTGCCGACCTCGAGCCCGATACCACCGAGCGAACGAATCGCGGTCTCGCGTCCCGATCCAGGACCCTTGACGAAAACGTCAACACGCTTCATGCCGTGCTCCATCGCGCGACGCCCTGCGGCCTCGGCGGCCATCTGAGCGGCGAACGGGGTCGACTTGCGCGAACCCTTGAAGCCCACGGTGCCCGAACTGGCCCAGGCGATGACTGCGCCGGTGGCGTCCGTGATGGTGATGATGGTGTTGTTGAACGTGGATTTGATGTGGGCCTGTCCGGCAACCACATTCTTCTTTTCCTTGCGCCGCACCTTGGTCTTGGCAGCGGCACCTTTTCGGCCTGCAGTAGCCATAAGTAAGTTGTTCTCCTTGGCAGATGTCTAGTGGAGGGCTATCCCCGTGGGGCTTAGCGAGCCTTCTTCTTGCCCGCAACAGCCTTCTTCCTACCCTTGCGGGTACGGGCGTTGGTGCGAGTGCGCTGGCCGCGAACCGGGAGTCCGGCGCGGTGCCGACGGCCCTGGTAGGTGCCGATCTCGATCTTGCGGCGGATGTCCGCAGCGACCGAGCGCCGCAGGTCGCCTTCGACCTCGTAATTCGCATCCATGAAGTCACGCATCGCGACGAGCTGCTCGTCGGTCAGATCCTTCACGCGGATGTCTCCACTGATCTCAGTGGCTGCCAGGATCTCTGCGGCGCGGGTCTTGCCGATGCCGTAGATGTAGGTGAGTGCGACTTCCAGACGCTTCTCGCGCGGAAGGTCGACACCTTGGAGGCGTGCCATATGGCGGTTACCTTTCAAATTATTCGTCTCCCGGCTTGTTGGGCCGGTCGACACGAAGGTGTATGGCGTGAGGCGTTCCCGGATCGCCTGATCAGAAGTGAATACTTCGTCCGGGTCTCCGGCCTTCGTCCGGAGGTGGGCACTGAACTCGCGAAGAGTCAGCTTGCTCTCACGTTGCTGAGATATTCAGTTGTGGTCGTGCGCGTCGGATCAGCCTTGACGCTGCTTGTGCCGCGGGTTGGTGCAAATAACCCGGACGACACCACGGCGACGAATCACCTTGCAGTTGTCGCAGATCCTCTTGACGCTCGGCTGAACCTTCATTCGAGCTTCTCCTTGTTATTTGTGGCGGTAGACGATACGCCCGCGGGTCAGATCGTACGGAGACAACTCGACGACCACCCGGTCCTGCGGGAGGATTCGAATGTAGTGCTGACGCATCTTGCCGCTGATCGTGGCGAGCACCTTGTGACCGTTGTCCAACTCAACACGAAACATCGCGTTGGGCAGGGCCTCGACCACGGTGCCCTCGAGTTCGAGTGCTCCTTCTTTCTTCGCCATACTCCTGCTCTCTGCATGATTGGGACGCACGTCACCCGATTCAACACACTGAGGGCATGATGAATCCAATGACCGACGACCCATGCTACCCTTTGCGTCCCCGCTTGCCCAAATCGGTGCTGTGGGCGAAGTGCTCCATTCCGATAACGGGCATGAATGGCCTGTAGACGCATCGGCCGAGCGATCGAACGGCCGCATGTCTGAGAGGCTCGCCATACGAGCGCATCGCTCGCCGTCTGCTTCCAAGGCTCGCCGCCCTACACAGTGCTCGCCGGAAACAAGTCCGCTACCGTTGCAACGCGAGCGGACTTACTTTGGCTCAGCGCCGTGCACGAACGCGAGCACTAACGAACGATTGCGAGCGTTTACGAGTTCCGGCAAGCTTTTGAGATCGACGCCGTGTCGGGTGATCGTCCACATTGAGTGGCGGATGGCATGCCAGAGTTCGTTCCACGGGACCGACCGGCCGCAAGCCACTTGACAGATTTGCCCTTGCACGGCCCATTTCCCGTCTTACAGCATCGCTGTGTTGACATGCACACGCGCAGGACGATCACGCCAACCACACTCGCCATCGACAAGTTATCCACAGAACGCGCTTTTTTGAACGACCCGCGAATCAATTGACAATACTTTGGACGTGGAAACCAGCTTGATGACAACAGCCGAGTTGCAACTCGAAGGTTTGAATAGCTCCGACTTGAGACGAATGGTCGATTCGCGCGAACTGACCAGGATCAGACGTGGCGTGTACAGCGCTCCAGCAACACTGGATGAGCGCGCCTCGCACATCCGCCGAGCAAGAGCATCCGCGCCGTTACTGCTTCCGGGCACTGTATTCAGCCACATGACGGCAGCTGCCCTGCACGGGCTGCCCTTGTATTCAGACGAGTTAGCCAAAGTCAACGTCACGAAGTGCGGCCCAAGCCACGGCCGACGGACGAGCGAACTCTTCCTACGAAACGCGGGGATTGTTGAGGCCGAGATCACGATACTGGAGGGACTCCAAGCTACGAACCTCGCGCGCACCGCCGTCGATCTGGGCAGGACGCTTCCCCACGAGTGGGCCGTGATTATGCTGGATGCAGCGCTCCACAAGGGCATGGATCCCATCGAACTGGCAGAGGCGCTGAACGGCGCCTCAAGCAGACGAGGCATCAGCCAGGCGCGCGGCGCGGCACATTTTGCAGACGGGCGTTCGGAATCACCGGCGGAGTCTCTGAGTCGCGTCCAGCTCAGGCGCCTCGGCTATCCTGCGCCGCAGCTACAGTTCGAGATCTGGGATGACTCGGAGTTCATCGCACGAACAGACTTCGCATGGCCCGATCTAAGGCTGGTCGGTGAATGCGACGGTCGCATAAAGTATCAAGAAGGTTTGCTTCGGGGCCGTTCGCCGGCGAACGCGATCATGGCGGAGAAGCGGCGTGAAGAGCAGATCCGGCAATTGGGATACTGGATCGTCCGTTGGGGCTGGCGAGAAGCTTCCACCCCGTCGCTGCTGGACGACCTGATGCGCAAGGCATGGGCAATGGCGCCTGGGCCTGCGGCGTAGCTAGAACGCACCCTTAGCTCGCCTTAAGCCTCAAGAGCTCACCGCCGTGCACAACGCTCACCGAAAGCAAGCCCGCTACCGCTGCAACGCGAGCAGGCTCACTTTGGATCAGTACCGTGCACGAACGTGAGCTCCTATGAACTATGGCGAGCGATGCCGATGGAACGTGCGCATTCGCGGCGAGCCAGTCCGGCTCAGCATCGGTCGGGCTCAAACTGAAACCGCACCGAAGCGACCCTGAGTACGGCCATCTCTGACAGATGTGCTGGCTGTTCTCGCGAAACATGCGTCGTCCATAGTCGCGATCCCCCCGGGCACGTGGTCGGGCGGCTGTCTTGACGGTCACACCACGTCCGTGCATCTGAGCAGGTGGATACTTTAGGCTTCTCGCATGGCCTATTACGTTGTGCAGTATCTCTATGTCACCGACGCCGATCTGGTAGCGAAGACACGTCCCGATCACCGTGCGTACCTTCGCACCCTGGTCGATGCGGGGACGCTCAAGGCGTCAGGTCCTTATGTCGGCACCGAGCGGGACTCCGCGAATCTGATCTTCTGTGCCGGAAGCGCTGCGGAGGTCAAGCAGGCGATCGCCGCCGACCCGATGTCGGTCGAGGGTGCTCTGGAATCGTTCACCGTCACCGAGTGGAACCCGATCCTGGGAGTTTTCGCCTCCTGAGGCCTCGAGGAATTCCCCGGCTGCCGCGACTGCAATGCAGTCGGGGCCCGATGCGGGAAGTGCGTGAGAATCAGATACCAACGCGACGTATCACATATAGGGATCGGTGTCCGCGACGCTCGATCGCCATTACTGTCGTCCTAGTCACCATTCGGCTCACGCCACAGGGACTGCCCATGATGATGGTGACGCCTACTCAAGGTGTGCTGCGAATAGGACTTGATGACGAATCAGCGTAGGTTCTTCGGAGATTCCGTAGAGCTCTTCACAGCAACTGGACGGCCACAGAACGGCGCACCTCAACATCGAGGAGATCGTCATGGCCAATCACGGCGATGATTTCGCGCTGGCACGAGTGTCAGCAGACGCGAAGCGGCCGACCTGGGAGATTCTGGTCATCCGCATCGGATCGCTCGCCTGCGTATCCCAACTGATGCTCGGAGCCGCACTGGGCTACGGGATGACCTTCTGGGGCGCGCTCGGCGCGACCATGGTCGGCAGCGTCCTATTACAGGTCGTCAGCTGGGCGATCGGCACTGCCGCTGCCAAGGAGGGCATGTCAACCAGCCTGTTGTCTCGCTGGGCGGGCTTCGGTAAGACCGGTTCGTCGGTTATCGGCGGCATCATCGCCATCTCGTTGGTCGGCTGGTTCGGTGTCCAGAACTCGGTCTTTGCTGAGGGCATGTACGCGGTCACCGGGACTCTCAACGTACCGATCTGGGCAGGCCTCACAGGGGTGGCCATCACCGTGCTGGTGGTCTTCGGCATCAAGGCGATCAGTAAGGTCGCCACCGTCTTCGTGCCATTGTTCATACTCGCGGTGATCTACGCCGCTGTCGTCATGCTGACGGGTCACAGCATCGGTGACTACCTCAGCACTCCCCCTCCTGGGCCGGCACTAACCTTCGCAGCCGCCACCACCATGGTCGCCGGCGGGTTCATGATAGGCGCGGTGACCACTCCGGATACCGCCCGCTACCTGCGGGGCGGCAAACAGGTCTTCTGGATGACTCTGATCGGCACATTCGTCGGCGAGTTGGGCATGAATCTGATCGCGGTCCTGCTGGCCCACGCCACCGGAACCGACAGCATCGTCGACATCATGATGACGCTCACGGGCTGGATCGGCGCATCCATCGTGATCTTCTCGACGGTCAAACTGAACGACGTCAATCTGTATTCGTCCAGTCTGGGGCTGGCGACCATGATCAACGCGCTGTTCAACGCCCGGATCGGGCGCACGACCCTCACCTGGGTGCTGGGGCTGGGCGGAACCGCCTTGTCGATGATCGGCATCATCAACTACTTCACCACCTTCTTGACCGTCCTCGGTGTGGCAATTCCGCCCATCGCGGGCATCATCGTGGTCGACTACTACGTGCTCAAGCGTGACCGGGCGGCGCTCGATGAGTCTCGAGCCAGCGGGGAACTGCCGACCAGCGTTGACACCTGGAACCCGGTGGCGATCGGGGTGTGGATTGCCGCCTTCCTTATCGGGCAGTTCGTCGGATTGGGCATTCCGGCCATCAATTCGTTGGTCAGCGCCGGCGTGCTCTATTGGGTGGCGATGCAGGTCGTGGCGAAGACCCGCAAATCCGGCGAGGCGACATTCGCCCGTACAGAAATGGTGGCGTGAGCGTGCGGCTACTCGGTGCACAAGAGATCGAAGATATCGCCACGGGTGCGGCACTGCTGGGCACCGGCGGCGGCGGCGACCCGTTCGTCGGCAAACTGATGGCACTTCAGGCGGTGGCAGAACACGGCCCAGCCAAACTCATCGACGCCTCCGACGTGCCAGATGACGCCCTCGTCGTGCCCACGGCGATGATGGGTGCCCCGACCGTGATCATCGAGAAGATCCCTTCCGGCAAGGAGATCCTGCACTCCTTCGATCAGCTTCAGCGCTATCTCGGCAAGCCGGTGTTCGCGACCATGCCGATCGAAGCCGGCGGTGTCAACTCCATGCTCCCGATCGCACTCGCCGCAACCTTGGGCCTGCCGATCGTGGACGCGGACGGCATGGGCAGGGCGTTCCCCGAGCTGCAGCAGGTCACATTCCATCTGCACGGCACATCGGCCACACCGATGCTGCTCAGCGATGAGAAGGGCAACACCTTGCTGTTGACCACCATCGACAACGTCTGGACAGAGCGGCTGGCCCGCGCCGCCACGGTACAGATGGGTGGTTCGGTGATGGACGCGATCTACCCGATGACCGGTGCCGAACTCCACCGCGGCGGTATCTATGGCACCATCACCCTCACCGAGAAGATCGGTCGCGTGTTGCGATGTTCGAAGCACGATGGTTCCGATCCGATCGCAGCCGTGCTCGACGTAACCGGCGGCGTCGAGCTGTTCCGTGGCAAGGTTGCCGATATCGTCCGGCGTACCGACGGAGGATTCGTGCGCGGTATGGCAGCGATCACCGGCTCCGACGACTATCACGGTCAGCGGATGCGGCTCGAATTCCAGAACGAGAACCTGATTGCCCGCACCGACGACGCAGTGCTGGCCACCACTCCTGATTTGATCGTCAGCCTGGATGTCGAGACGGGCCACCCGATCACCACCGAGGGCTTGCGTTACGGTGCGCGCGTCATCGTGATCGGTATCAGGGCGAACGACCAGTGGCGCACCCAGAAAGGAATCGAGACCGTCGGACCCCGATACTTCGGATACGACGTCGACTACATCCCGCTGGAGGATCGCGTCCGCGCCGTGGCCGATCGCGCTGCGAAAGCCAAGGAGTTGTGATGTATCGCATTGGTATCGATGTCGGCGGCACCAACACCGACGCCGCCATCTTGGATGAAGAGTTGCGGCCGCTCGCGACCACGAAGGCGCCGACGACTCGTCCGGTGGATGCGGGGATCGGACGCGCGATCTCCGAGGTCTTGGCGTCGTCGAAGATCGATCCTGCCGAGATCGGCTACGCGATGCTCGGCACCACACAGGCCACCAATGCCGTGGTGGAGCGCAAGCATCTCAACTCGGTGGTCGTCATCCGTATCGGGCTTCCCGCGACCGCGGCGATTCCGCCTCTCACGGGCTGGCCGGAGGACCTGCGTGAGGCAATCGGGCAGCAGCGCTACCTCGTGCGCGGCGGCACCGAATATGACGGACGCGAAATCACCGCACTGGATGAGCACCGTATCCGCCAGATCGCCCGCGAGGTGGCCGGACGCGTGACCTCGGCGGCGATCACCTCGGTCTTCTCACCGGTCAGCGCCGAGCACGAAGAACGTGCCGCCGCGATTGTGCGCGATGAACTGGGCACCGGCTTCCCGGTCTCGCTTTCCAACGAGATCGGCAGCATCGGGCTTCTGGAACGCGAGAACGCGACGGTGCTGAACGCGGCCTTGGTCGATGTGGCGAGAGCGACGGTCGACGGGTTCGTGGCATCGCTGGCGTCCCAGGGCATTCATGCCAAGGTCTATCTCGGCCAGAATGACGGCACCCTGATGAGCGTCGAATACGCACAGCGCTATCCGATTCTGACGATTGCCTGTGGCCCGACGAACTCCATCCGCGGCGCCAGCTTCCTCGCTCGCGAGCACGACGCGATCGTCGTCGACGTCGGCGGCACCACGACCGACGTCGGAGTGCTGGTCAAGGGCTTCCCACGGGAGTCGTCGCTGGCCGCCGAGATCGGCGGAGTCCGGACGAACTTCCGGATGCCCGACCTGGTTTCGATCGGGCTGGGCGGCGGTTCGATCGTGCGGCGCCGCGCAGATGGCAGCGTCAGCATCGGGCCCGATTCGGTGGGCTACGAGATCACCGAGAAGGCTCTCGTGTTCGGCGGCGACGTGCTGACTGCCACCGATATCGCGGTGGCGTCGGGTCATGCCGATCTTGGTGACGCTTCGCGAGTGAAGGACCTCGGGCGGGACCTGGTTTCTGGCGCCTGGAAGGAGATTCAGCGACTTGCCGCCGACGCCATCGACAAGGTGAAAACCAGTGCCGCCGACCGTCCGGTGATGGCCGTCGGCGGTGGCTCGATCATCATTCCCGATGACATTCCCGGAGCGTCGGTGGTGATCAAACCCGAGCATTTCGAGGTGGCCAATGCCATCGGGGCTGCCATCGCCCAGGTCAGTGGGCAGGTCGAACGCATCTTCACCTTGGACGAGATGACCAGGGCGGAGGCCATGGACATCGCCAAGAAGCAGGCCACGGACGCCGCGATCGATGCCGGTGCCGAACCTGCGTCGGTGGAGATCGTCGATCTGGAGGATGTGCCGCTGGCCTATCTGCCGGGCAACGCAACCAGGGTCCGGGCGAAGGCCGCCGGGCGCCTGCAGTTGACGCCGACGGCGCCAGAAGTGGTGCGCGATCGCTCGAATCCCGATCGCTGATGCCAGGATCTGATCGCAGGCGGGTAGGTCGGCGAGCGACCGTCCCGGGAGCGGCCCGGCGGCTGATTGGCCAGGTTCGCAGCCACGCAAGCGCCCTCCATCGTCATCGGGTGTGCGGGTGGTCGCAGCTGCGCACAGCCGAAGCGGTACATCGGTTATGACACTGACCATCGGTTTACGAGGAAGGATCAATCATGACGCGCCAAGTGACCATCGCCCTCGCCCAGCATGACTGCGTGCTCGGTGACAAGGACGCGAACCTGGCCAAAATTGAGCGCTATCTTCGCCAAGCCGCTGACCTGAGCGCAGATCTGGTTGTTTTTCCTGAGCTCGGCACCACCGGCTACAGGCAGGATCTGCTCGGTGACAAGCTCCATTCGCTGGCTGAGTCGGCGGAGGGGCCAGCGTCCCAACGCATCGGCAAACTGGCTGCCGAGCTGGGCTTGTGGGTGGTGCTGCCGCTTATTGAGGCGAGCTCAGTTGCGGGTGTGGCCTATAACTCTGTTGTCTTGATCGACCGAAATGGCGAGGTCGTCGGCTCATATCGCAAGAACCACGCATATTCCACTGAAGGACGCTACTTCGCTCCCGGGCGCGAGATGCCCGTGTTCAACACCGACTTCGGACGCCTGGGCATCATGATCTGCTACGACATGGGCTTGCCGGAGACCGCCCGGGTTCTCACCTTGCAAGGGGCCGAGCTCATCGTCGTGCCCAGCGCCTGGTGCCAGGAGGACGAGGACATCTGGGATATCAACATCGCCTGCCGCGCTCTTGAGAATCGCTGCTTCTTGGCGGCCGTCAACAGGGTCGGCACCGAGGGTGAGACTCTGACCATGCATGGCAAGTCGAAGATCGCCGGGCCCCGCGGCCAGACCCTCGCCGAGGGCGCACGGTTTGCCGAAGACCTGGTCGTGGGCACTGTCGATCTGGACGACGTAGTGCCCGCCCGCGACGAAATCCCTTACCTGCGATCCCGACGTCCATGGAGCTATGGCCCACTCACCGATCTGCGCCTTTGAGACTCACTCGTCCCCGACCGTCTGCAGCTTCTTGGCCGAGCCGTAGCGTGAGACCATCTGGTCGAACTCGCGGGCGTCCACGAAACTCGCGGTGCCGGCACCGAACTCCTTGGCGACCTCGACCGCGAACTTCGCCGCATCAGCTACGTCCGTCTCATGGGTAGCACCTGTAGCACATCCTGCAACGGCGGTCTCGGTGACCAAGGCAACGCCGACCACCGGGGCGTCGGTCGCGGTGGCGGGCTGCAGGATCGAGTTCAGATGGTAGAGCCCATTTTCATAGGGAGTGATGTCTTGGGTGGAGAGGGCGAAGATCACGGCGGCTTCGCCGGTTACCGTCTCCACGATGCGTACCAGATCGTCCGAGATCTTCATGATGTAGCCCTGCTGCACCGTTGGCGAGATCGCGATGCCGCGGTGATTGATCACCCGGTTGCCCTTGGTGGTGTCGATCGACACGATGGCGTCCGCCGCGTCGTCGACCTCGGCCTCATTCATCTGGCTCATCTCGACCGGAGAGTCCATGAACGGGACGGGCTCGTGCGGACGAGTGGGAGCGTCGGGACAGACATGGGTGCTGCAGATCACGTCGCCGGGCAACACATCGTCCTGCGCATGCATCTTGAGTAACTTTGCAGCGGCCGACAAGGCCGCGAGCGCTCCATCACCGTCGGAAACGAAGCCGATGCGCTCGGGGCGAGCACCCAGCCCACCGAGACGCCCGACCACCTGCAAGGTCGGAGCCGTGCCGCCGGACGACTTGCCCTGGCTACCAGGAATAAAAATCCGCACCACACCGGTGCTGCCGCGGGGACCGACCAGTTCGCTAGTCGAGATCTCGGCGTCGTGAGCCCCGAGTCCGGACAAGTAGTCGACGACCGCCTGGCCGTTTGCTGTAGGCGAATCGAGAATCTCCAGCAGTTGAAGCACCTGATACAGCACAATTCACTCCTCATCGCTATGACTATCCGAACCCAGGCCAGTATCTCAGACATTGGGAAGTTGGCTCAGACTATCCAAAAGACGAGGCGATAAGCTGTTGCTGTGAAGGCCGAACCGGGGCCCGCCCCAACCACCCAGCCCAGTCGCACGTCGCCGTTGCAAACGGTCGATCGGGCGCTCCAGATTCTGGCCAGTTTCACCCCGTCGCAACACGACTGGGGAGTCTCCGAGTTGGCGGCCCGCTTTGGCTGGGACAAGTCGACGGCGCAGCGGCTGCTCGCCAGCCTCGCGGCCCGAGGCTTTCTCATCAGCGACCCGGTGACCCGCCGCTACAGTCTCGGTCCGCAGGTCTGGCGGCTCGCCCAGGATTGGGAGCGCTCGGGTGGCCTGGCCGAATTCGCAATTCCCACCATGACCGAGCTCGCGCAGGCGTCGGGACGAGACATCGTCTTCGCGATTCCTGATGGCGCTTACGTGCGCTGCATCGCCGAGGTCAGCGGTCGCTTGGGCTCGGTGCGCATCACCCCGTTGGTCGGCGAGCTCTATCCTGCGCACGCCGGCGCGACGTCTCGCGCCTACTTCGCCTTCCTCGACCGCTCGTTGCGCAGGCAGATGCTGGCCGGGCGTCCGAAGGCTCGCTATGGCGATCTAACCGTCACCGACGAGGAAGAGCTGGAACAGCTGTTCGCCGCCACTGTCGAGGATGGTTTCGCCTATTCGAATGGCGAGTATGATCCCGCCACCCGGGCGCTTGCCGTACCGGTGCGAGTCGGTACCAGCATCATCGGCTCGCTCAGTCTCGGCGAGCGCAAGACCGAGCAGCCGGACGATCTGCACGGCCACCTGCCGGCCCTTCTCGCCGCCGCCGACAAGCTCGGCGAGCGTCTTGCAGGGCGTCGGTTTCTGTGATGGCAGCATTCAACATTTGACCTGAAAGGGACACTCATGGAACTCCTTCTGCTGTCGAATTCGACCCAATTCGGTCATCCGATGCTCTCGCATGCGGCCGAAGAGATCACCGCGCATTTCCCGTCGAAAAAGGTCATCTTCGTGCCGTTCGCGATGGCCGATCTCGATGGTTACACCGCCGCTGTTTCCAGGGCTCTGGAGCCGATGGAAATCGAGATCACCGGCATTCACACCGTCGATGATCCCGGCACCGCCATTCGCGATGCCGGAGCCGTCTACGTGGGTGGGGGCAACTCGTTCCGGCTGCTGAAGTCGTTGCAGGAGCGGGGCTTGCTCGAGACCATCTCCGGGGCGGTTGCCGACGGCGCGCACTATATGGGCGCATCCGCCGGATCGAACGTTGCCTGCCCAACGATCCGCACCAGCAACGACATGCCTATCGTCCAGCCCGCCGGATTCGATGCACTCGACCTGATCCCGTTCCAGATCAACCCGCATTTCGTCTCGGCCGACCCCGCCAGCACCCACATGGGCGAGACCCGCGAGAAGCGCATCGCCGAATTCCACGAATGCAACGACGTGACGGTTTTGGGCCTGCGCGAAGGGGCCTGGCTCAAGGTCAGCGGGCAGCAGGCCACGCTTGGTGGGACGACCGGTGCCGTGCTGCTCGACCGGGGTAAGGATCCGATCCTGCTGACCACCGGCGCGAATCTGTCCGAACTGCTCTCTCGGACGCCGCATTTCGATATCGCCTGAAGGCGCCGGGAGAAAGCTCGCCTCAGCGATCCTGGGCAAGGCGCGTGTACCGAGTCACCCGAGGACCTGGTTGCTCTCGCTCGCCCGACCGAAAGGGCAGGATCGCTTCCTGCAGCCACACCCCTTGGGCACGGCGCCATCAGACTTAGGCGTCACGCGACTCGCAAGGCAGTCGGCTAACAACGAATGGGGTCCTCGTCCGGTTACCCGGGCGAAGACCCCGTTCGTTTGAGGAAGAAACTACACCTTCTCCCCCATCAATGCCTCCACAGAGACCAACAGCTCGGGCATGTCCATCGTCACGCTCAACTTGAGTGCCTCACGCGGCGCGACCACGACATCGACCGGCATGCCATCGACCAGATCGGCGGAGGTCACCGGCATCCCCGTCTCAGACGAAACAGTGGTCGTCAGGTCGGGGAATCGCGCAATTCGCTGGCCGGCCCGATCCGCGGCCATGTATTCGTTGGCGATCAACAGCCGCACATCGCCCACGCTGACCTCGCCGATATCGAAGCCACCGCGCTGCTCCAACCGGAGCCCTTTGACCGGTCCGCTTGCCACGATCTGGCCACCCAATACCTTGCACACTCCCGCGGCACCCGCCGCCAGCACCGCCGCACCGACCTCAAGGGCCTGGGAGATCGCCCCGGGGGCGCCGTCGCGAACCAGCCGCGAAACCGGAACGGGGTTGCGGGCCACCCCGACCAGACCGCCCGCCTCAACCGAGGCAGTACGGATCATCGACGAGACGTGCGCCAGTTTGCCACGGAGCAGACCTTCGAGTTCATATGCTCCGGTACCTCCGGCGAACCCGGCCCAGGCCAGATAATCCGGGTCCCGGTGCAGGCCCAAGGACCCCATCAGCGCGGTCGGGTGAGCGCGTCCGTTACAGGCGGCGTCAATCACCGGCAGTCCGGTGACGGCGGCCTGCACCCAGCCGTTGACGGTGCCCATGGCGCCGTTCTCGTTGGTCACCACCGCCGCGAGCGGCTGATAGCCGGTTGCTTTCGCCAGCCCCTCGCGTAGCAGATTCAGTGCCCGCACGTGCTGCACCGGAACCAGGTACTGGTCGGGAGCGGCCGGGGCTCCGACCCCGGCCATCACCGCCACCGTGGAATCCGGATCGAGCTCCGCGGGATCGGCTAGTGTCACCGGTCCATAGGTCAGCGCCAGCCTGGCATTGGCAAGCGAATCGGTCACCCGGCCACCGCCTCCGCCGCCCAGCACGACTCCACCGTAAACAGCGGGCTCGACGTCGTCCATGGTCAATGTGCGCATGATGTGCCGCACCACACCTTTCTTGTTAAGTTCCGCGTGAGAACCAGGACAAGGACCCGGCAGAGAATTTCCGCTGCGTTATGCGTCGATTCCCTGCCGAGCCCTGAATCCCGATCATCGCGGCAATATCTACTTGACCGAAGCCTTCACGATATTCGACCCGAATCCCCACAAGGCGTCTCCCGCGATGAATCCGGCAGCGGCAATCGTCATTTCACTCTCGGCCTGTTCACCACGGATTTTGCCATAAACGAAACGCAGTAGCAGCCCCGCGAGCACCGTCCAGCCGGCGAGTGAATTCGACAGCAACAAGCCGGTGGCCAGCATGATGCCGATCTGCCGATTTGCCCCGCCGATCGCCTGGATGATGGCACCCGGCACCGCCCAGATGAGCAGTTGCTTCCAGATGCTGGCATCCGACAACCCCGCCTCGATCGTGGACTGGTAAACCCTGACCACCGGCGGAAACAGATCCTGATTGAAATACGAGTGATAGGTCAGCGCGACAACCGCCAGCGCGACACCCATTCCGATCAAACCGGCGATGAACTGCTGCTTGCGTCCGGCCAACTCGAATGCCGCGCTTTCTCCCTTTCGCAGCAACCAGCCGGCCTTGAAGTCGTAACCGGCGTCGGCGAATGCCGGGCCACCGGCCGCGACGAACCCCACGAGTAGGCCGACTGCGAGCGGTGGGAATCCGGCGAGCATGCCGATGGTCAGGAAGATCAGTGAGGTCGCGAATGCCGGGAACCAACCGGAGTGCATGGCAGACAGGCCGACGATGAACTCGGCCATCAGGCAGGAGATAGAAGCGAACAACACCCAGGCGACCAACTGGCCGCCGGACATGTCGGTGACGATTCCGCTGATCAGGGCGAGCGCCAGGGCCGCCACGATGTAGAGGATGATCCCCCGGGTCAATGCCTTGGAGACGAAACTCGAGTCACGGGTGTAATGCTCCTCACCGATGAAGCCCTCGCCGTAGTCGGCGTCCGCTGTGTCAGTCGCCTTCTCGGCAGCCAACTCCGCCTGAGCGACCTCGGTGGTCAGGTCACCGGCCTGGACGACGGTTTCGGCGAGTTGTTCCTCTTCGGTCGTGGCACCTGGCTTTTGCTTGCGGGCCCTAACCACGATCACGACGGCCTGGATCAGCGCGACCACGCCGGCTCCGATCATCATGCCGTGCGGAATATAGCGATCACCGAGCTTGAATCCGAACAAGTTGGTCGAATAGCCACCGATCAGCTGACCGACACCAAATGAGCCCAAGGCCACCATGTTGCCGATGAAGGCTACGCCGAATGCCGACATTGGGATACCGATGGCGGAACCACCGATACCGACCAGGGTTCCGGCGCCCAACAGCATGGCCCGTCGTCCGCCTTTGTCGCCGGCCTTGATGGCCTCGGCGGCCGCGAACCCTGGCGGCCACGGGTTGGAGGCCGGGAAGACCTTGGAATCGAACATCCAATACAGCATGAAGAAGTCGATCAGCATGGCCGCGGCCGCCCCGATGAGCATCGGGAAGACCAGCTCGGGGCGTCCGAGAATGAACGGAATACCGATTGGCAAGAGCAGCGAATTCGCCGCCGCGAACGTCGAGGTCGAAATATTCGACTGGATCAGGTTTTGCGCATGCACATTACGGAGCTTGTGCAATCCCTGAATCGGAATGCGGCTGATCGCAATGGCGACAAGCACACCGATAATAGCCGTATTCGGGGTAACACCCAACGACGTAATGATCTGAATACCGATGATGGCGCCAAAGGCAGAGGCAAAGATCATCAGTATCAAGTTAAGTGGAGCCAATGCCCGGGGATGATTTGCGTCCCTGGGCATTGGCGGCGACTTTTTAGCCATAGCTACTCCTTCTTGAGGATTGCGGGTTGAGCTGTGGTGAGAAATGTTTCTGGATGGCCTATTCGACGGCCTGAGCCGCAACTCAGGCGCGGGAGAAGACCTCGAGATGCTGCAGAACCGAGCCACCGGCCAGCACGGCGTCGATAACGGGTAGACCGATCCGCTCCGCCACCTCAGGGCGGAGCCCGATCGTGGTCAGTCCTGTGCAAGCGAACAGGATAGCGGACGCGCCACGCATCTTGAGCTGTTCGGCACCCCGCAATGCGGATGCACGACCCGACGGAGCCATCAGGTCGGTGGTGTTGTGGACGCCATCGGGCACCAGATCGGCCACCAGCCGGGAGCCGAGCATGGCTCGCACCACCGCTGGAACCTCTTCAGTAATGCCAAGCACGCCGACCTTGTCCGCGGACGCCAGCGCGACCGCGGCGCCGGCGCTGCCAGCACCGACCACCGGAATATCGAGAAACTCCCTGAGTTCGGGAACCCCGGGATCAGCGGCGCAGCTGACAAAGACGGAAGTAACACCGGGCAGAGCGGCCATTTCGCGTCCGAGATCGACGATCTTCGGGACGGCAAGCGCGAAGGTTTCGTCCGAATGGATGCCGTTCGGCTGGCCGGGGATGCACCGGGTGACGTAATCGACTCCGAAGGTCGAGCGGAGGATCTCCCCGTGGGTGTCGAGGAACGCTTGATCATTACGAGTCAGCACACGAATGATGGCAACACCCATACCTACGCTCCTTCCCTCTCGCCCTGGGCAGCTGCGGCGGAGACTGCGAGCGCGGCCATCCGGGCCACCCCTTCGCGGGCCAGGATCACCGGCACCCCGCTCGCACGGGCCGCGTTGTCCCGGTGTCGCGCGGTGTAGCCCATGCAGTCCAAGACGATGTAGCCGGCGCCTGCCTGGGCAAGTTCGCGGCAGGCCTGCGCGATCTCGTCCTCGGCATCAGCTGAGTAGGGGCTCGCGGCGGCCGTCGCCACCACATGGGCCAACGAGAATTTACTCTTGGACGACTCGCGCTGCTCCTCCAACGGCGAGAGCACGCCCACCTGATCTGCCCCGGTCACACCGGCTACCGCGTGGGTGAGCAGATGGTCGGCGGTATAAAGCGGACGCCGGTGGTCGAAGGCCGGGAACTCCCCCGTGCATACGATCAGAATCGCATCGGCACCGTCGGCCTCAGCGGAGGCGATGCACCGGGTCATCAAAGGCAGTAGGTGTTCACGCCCGATCACCACGCTCGAACCGTCGCGCAGCTTGGTTGTGAGGAACTCGTCGTCCGGGTTCGGCGCCATCGCGGCAACCTGCTCGGCTGTCCGATCGTCCAGCGCACCGTATTCGAGGGTATCGATGGCGGGCAGCCACTGCTGCATCTCAGGAACCATGTCCACGCGCGGAGCCTGACCGATCGTGATGAATCCCAGCCGCATGCGAGCCTCCTCAGGTCGACGAAACAAACCGTTGAACGGATAACTATCAGACCAGAGCGTACGCGGATCCCATAGAGTGATCTGCTATCTCACATAATGATGGACATCATTTACCAACCTGAAACACACGACCCTTCAGGAGGTTGCTCAGCGGTGCCCTACTGCGAAAGGTCGTTGATGTCGATACCGCGGGCGGCGAGCTCTGCGCGTCCACCGTCGAGTTCGGTCAGCACCCACAAGCCGTCCTCGGTGATCGCCACCGTGTTCTCCCAGTGGGCAGCCCAGGAGTTGTCCTCGGTCACCACCGTCCACTCGTCGTCCAATTCGACGGTGCCGGGGGAACCCAGCGTGAAGATGGGCTCGATGGCCAGGCACATTCCGGTACCCAACCTTGCACCCCGGCGTGGACGACCATAGTTCGGCACATCCGGGTTCTGATGCATTTCGGTGCCGATGCCGTGCCCGGTGTAATCCCGGACGATGCCAACTCTGCGTCCGGATCCGTCGGCCGAGGCCTGGATGGCGGCACTGACGTCACCCACCCGCTTTGCGGATGCCGCTGCGGCGACACCGTCCCACATGGCCTTGCGGGTGATCTCGACCAGCTCCGCAGCCTCGGTGCTGGTGCCGCCTCCGACGATGAAAGTACGGGCGGCATCGCCATGCCAGCCGTCCACGATCGCGCCGAAGTCGACCGAGACGATATCCCCTTCTTCGAGCACCCGGTCGCCGGGAATTCCGTGCACGATGACCTCGTCCACCGAGACGCACACGGTTGCCGGGTAGGGCGGGATGCCCCACTCGGCTCCGTAGTTCAAGAAATTGCTGGTGGCACCGTTGTCTTGCAGCACCTTGCGGGCGATCACATCGAGGTCGGCGGTCCGTATTCTCGGACGCACCGCCTCGCCCATGGCGATCAGCGCCTTCGCCACCACCAGTCCCGCTCGGCGCATGACCTTGATCTGATCGGCTGTTTTGACTTCGATGCCGTGCGAACTCACTTCTGGTCGGCCGCCTGCGGCAGTGCCTTGATCACGCGTTCGGTCACCTGATCGACCTCGCCATCGCCGTTGACCTGGATCAACAGCCCGCGACCGCGATATTCGTCGAGCAGCGGCTTGGTGTCGAGCTCGTAGACCTCCATCCGGTGCCGGATGGTGGCCTCGGTGTCGTCCGCGCGTCCTTCGAGTTGGGCACGATTCAACAGCCGGGCGATCAACGCCTCGCGATCGACCTCGAGAGACAGCACACCGTCCAGCTGCTGGCCGTGGGCCGCCAGGTAATCGTCCAGCGCAGCAACCTGATGCATGGTGCGCGGAAAACCATCGAGCAGGAACCCGCCGGCCGCGTCGTCCTCGTCCAGGCGGGACGCGACGATCTGCTCGGTGAGTTCGTCCGGCACGTAGTCGCCCGCCGCCAAGATGGCCTCGACCTTGACGCCCAACGGTGTCTTCTGCTTGACGTTCGCGCGGAACATGTCGCCGGTCGAGATCGCGGGAATGCCAAAGTGCTCGGCGATGTGCGGGGCCTGGGTGCCTTTACCTGCGCCCGGAGCCCCCATGATGATCAATCTCATTTGAGGAATCCTTCGTAGTGTCGCTGGTGCAGCTGGCTCTCGATCTGCTTCACCGTGTCGAGGCCAACACCCACCATGATGAGGAGGCTCGTCCCGCCGAACGGGAAGTTCTGATCAGCATTGAACAGCAGGATTGCCACCGATGGGATGAGCGAGATGATACCAAGGTAAAGCGCGCCCGGGGCGGTCAAGCGCGAGAGCACATAGGCCAGATACCGTTCCGTCGGCCGTCCCGCGCGAATTCCGGGAATGAATCCGCCGTACTTTTTCATGTTGTCGCTGATCTCGACCGGGTTGAAGGTGATCGAGACGTAGAAGTACGCGAAGAAGACGATCAGCACGAAGAAGATGATGTTGTACCAAAGCCCGGTACCGGTCGCCATGTTCGTGGTGATCCATTCGGCGACCTTGCCGGTCGGCGAGAACATCGTGAACAGCACGGGTAGATAAAGGATGGAGCTGGCGAAGATGACGGGGATGACGCCCGCCTGGTTGACCTTCAGCGGAATGTAGGTGGACGACCCGCCCAGCAGCCGGTTGCCGACCATCCGTTTCGCGTATTGCACGGGAATCCGGCGCTGCGCCTGCTCGACGTAGACCACGCCGGCCATCACCAGCAGGCCGACGGCGATCACCAACAACATCACCAGCAGGCCACGATTCGGGTCGGGCTGCCCGTTGCGGATATTCCACATGGACGCCGGGAACCGCGCTGCGATCTGGGTGAAGATGATCACCGACATGCCGTTGCCGACACCACGATCGGTGATGAGTTCACCGAACCACATGATGACCGACGTACCGGCGGTCATCGTCAGGATCATCACGACGATCGGGAAGATGTCGTTCGAGTACACGATGTCCAGCGAGCAGGTGGTGAACAAATTGCCGTTCACCGCGAGCATGGTGAACGAGGTGGCCTGCAGGACCGCCAGCACGATGGTCAGCCAGCGGGTGTACTGGGTGATCTTCTGCTGGCCCGAGCCGCCCTCCTTCTTGAGGGTCTCCAGTCTGGGGATAACCACGGTGAGCAACTGCAGAATGATCGAACTGGTGATGTAGGGCATCACACCGAGCGCGAAGATCGACAGGTGCAGCAACGCCCCACCGGAGAACATGTTGATCATCGAGTAGACGCCTGCGGCCTCGCCGCTGGTGGCGTCGGTCGCGCATGTGCGGATGGCCGCCGCGTTCACATTTGGGGTGGGGATCGTCGATCCCAGCCGCAGCAGGACCATGATGCCCAACGTGAACAGGATCTTCTTGCGAAGGTCCGGCGTCCTAAACGCGTTGAGGAAGGCGGAGACCATCCGGTTCCCTCTTTCATTGACTCGATGATGGATCGGCGTGGGGACGGGTGCGCCAAGCGCACAGGGCACGCAAACTCTTGTAGCCTACCAAGTTGGCAGCCGGATCCCTACTCAGATCGGATCACGGTTGCGCCACGGCCCAGCTGTGCCGGACACGGATGAGGCAGCCGCGACACACGGATAGCCCCAGCGGAGCCATATGGATGAGGCAGCCGCGCCCCAGGGCGGCCGTACGCCCCAGCTGCGCCCGAAATCGACACGCGCGCCCGAGATACCTGGCGCGCCTGGAGATATCGGGCGCGGCTGTCAGACGTCTTCGGGTAGGAACAGCGGAACGGGCGACCCCTGGAGGGATCGCCCGTTTCAATTGCTCAGAATCAGGTCAAGGCCTGTCCGCTGGCTCAGCGCTCGATGGCGCTGCCCCCGGCGGCCTCGATCTTCTGCTTGGCCGAAGCCGAGAACGCGTCCGCGGTGATGCTCAGTGCGAGACTGGTCTCGCCGTTGCCGAGCACCTTGACCAGCTTGCCCGGACGCACGGCCCCGGCAGCCACCAAGTCATCGACACCGATCTCGCCGCCTTCGGGGAACAACTCCACGATGCGGGAGAGGTTCACCGGCTGGTAGCTCACCTTGAACGGATTCTGGAAGCCGCGCATCTTCGGAATACGCATATGCAGCGGCATCTGGCCGCCCTCGAAATTCTCGGGGACGTTCTTGCGTGCGCCAGTGCCCTTGGTGCCACGGCCGGCGGTCTTGCCGCCCTTGCCGCCCTCACCGCGACCGACGCGCTTGGCGTCGGTGTGGGCTCCGGGGGCGGGGCGCAGATGATGTACCTTCAGCGCCATCGTCACTTCACCTCTTCTACTTCAACCAGGTGACGTACCGCGCGAGCCATGCCCCGAATCTCGGGACGGTCGGCGTGCACCACCTGGTCACCGATCTTGCGCAGGCCCAGTGCTCGCAGCGTCTGCCGAGCGGCGGGCTTCTCACCGATGCCCGACTTGACCTGGATCACCTTGATGTCAGGCATTCGCGCCCTCCTTGCGGGCCTTCAGGAGAGCTGCCGGGGCAACTTCCTCGACGGACTTGCCGCGGCGCCTGGCGATCTGCTCCGGCTCCTCCAACTGCTGGAGAGCCGCAACGGTCGCGTGCACCACGTTGATCGAGTTCGGCGAGCCGAGGGACTTGGCGAGCACGTCCTGGATGCCTGCGCATTCCAGCACCGCGCGAGCCGACCCGCCGGCGATCACACCGGTACCGGGAGATGCCGGACGCAGCAGCACGACGCCGGCCGCGCGCTCCCCGGTGACCTCGTGTGGAATGGTGCGCTGCACCATCGGCACCTTGAAGAAATGCTTCTTGGCCTCCTCGACGCCCTTGGCGATTGCCGCGGGCACCTCCTTGGCCTTGCCATAGCCGACGCCCACGGTGCCTTCGCCATCGCCCACCACGACCAGCGCGGTGAAGCTGAAGCGGCGGCCACCCTGGACGACCTTGGCCACGCGATTGATGGACACTACCCGCTCGAGGTACTGATCCTTCTTATCGCGATCGTTGTTCTGGTCACGGCCACGACGATCATCACGGCCGCGACGCTGGCCCTGGCGGCCGCTGCCGCGCTGGGTTTCACTCATCGCTCATTTACCTTTCGTCGTGTCTCAGAGCCCGAGGCCGGCCTTGCGGGCGGCATCAGCCAGCGCCGCGATCCGACCGTGGTACTGGTGCCCCGCGCGGTCGAAGACGACCTGCGTGACACCCGCGTCCTTCGCGCGCTGGGCGATCAACTCGCCCACCTTGATGGCCTTGGCGGTCTTGTCGCCGTCCAGAGCCCGAAGCTCGGGCTCCATGGTGGACGCCGAAGCCAGCGTGTGACCGGCAACGTCGTCCACGACCTGAACCAGGGTGTGCTTGGCGCTCTTGGTGACCACCAAACGAGGACGCTCGGGGTATCCGAAGATCCTCTTGCGTCCACGAACGGCCCGACGCTTGAGGGACGCCGTCTTCGTGGCGGTGTGCTTGCTCGTACGCAGCGAGATAGCCATGATCACTTACCAGCCTTTCCAGCCTTGCGGCGCACGTGCTCGCCCTGGTAGCGCACGCCCTTGCCCTTGTACGGCTCGGGCTTGCGGATCTTGCGGATATTCGCAGCGACCTCGCCGACGATCTGCTTGTCGATTCCGCGGATGTGCATTCGTTGCGGGGTCTCGACCTCGAAGGTGATGCCTTCGGGGGCGTCGACGATCACCGGGTGGCTGAAGCCCAGGGCGAATTCGACCTGGGTCGGGGTCTTCTGCACCACGCGGTAGCCGACGCCGACGATCTCGAGCGTTTTCTGGTAGCCATCGGTGACACCGATGACCATGTTGTTCACCAGGGTACGAGTCAGCCCGTGCAGCGAGCGCGAGGTGCGCTCGTCATCCGGACGGGCAACCACCAACTGGCCTTCGTCGTTCTTCTCAATAGTGATGGGGGCGGCGATCGTACGGTTCAGGGATCCCTTCGGTCCCTGTACTGCGACGTCGCGACCATCGATGGTCACCTCGACACCGGACGGTACGGTGATCGGGAGCTTGCCAATTCGTGACATGTCAGTTCCTCCTTCTCAACCTCGTCGGGTCACCACACGTAGGCGAGGACTTCCCCGCCTACCGATTTCTGGTGTGCCTGCTTGTCGGTCATGAGGCCCTGAGAAGTCGAAATAATCGCAATTCCCAGACCACCCAGCACCTTGGGCAGGTTGTTCGCCTTTGCATAGACCCGCAGACCGGGTTTGCTGATGCGCCGCAGCCCCGCAAGCGAGCGGGTGCGATCATCGCCGTACTTCAAGGTGACGGTCAGCGTCTTGCCGACCTCGCCTTCAGTGGGCTCGGCCACCTTGTACGACTCGATGTAGCCCTCTTGCTTGAGGATGTCGGCAATTCCTGCCTTGATCTTCGAGTGCGGCATCGATGTCGAATCGTGGTAGGCCTGATTCGCATTGCGCAGACGCGTCAGCATGTCTGCGATCGGGTCAGTCATCGTCATGGCTTATTAGCCTCTTTCTCGCAGCGGTTTCCCCGGTCCGGGGACCTGCCACGTCAGGATTGGAGCGGTGAGTGGCTCACCAGGAAGACTTGGTCACACCCGGCAGCGCGCCGGCATGGGCGAGCTCGCGCAGGCAGATACGGCACAGACCGAAAGCGCGGTAAACCGACTTCGGACGTCCGCAACGCTGGCAACGGGTGTAAGCGCGCACCTTGAACTTCGGCTTGCGGGCCTGCTTGACCTTGAGCGCAGTCTTAGCCATCGGTGCCTCACTTCCTCTTCAGCGCGGCCTTGGCGGCCGACTTCGACTTGTATTGAACCTTCACGCCGCGGGCGGCCTTCGCATCGTCGACCGCCTTGAACGGGAAGCCGAGGTGCTTGAGCAGCGCACGGCCTTCCACATCGGTGGTGGCCGAGGTGACGAAGGTGATGTCCATGCCGCGCACCCGGTCGATCTTGTCCTGATCGATCTCGTGGAACATGACCTGTTCGCTCAGTCCGAAGGTGTAATTACCCCGGCCGTCGAACTGGTTGCCGTTCAATCCGCGGAAGTCGCGGATACGGGGCAACGCGGTGGTGAGCAGCCGGTCGGCGAACTCCCACATGCGGTCACCGCGCAGGGTGACGTGGCAGCCGATCGCCTGTCCCTCACGCAGTTTGAACTGTGCGATGGACTTGCGGGCCTTGGTCACCTGCGGCTTCTGGCCGGTGATCGCGGTGATGTCACGGATGGCGCCGTCCAGCACCTTGGAGTCATGCGCAGCATCGCCGACACCCATGTTGACCACGATCTTGACCAGTCCGGGAATCTGCATCACGTTGGCGTACGTGAACTCCTCGTTCAAGGCTGGCGCGATTTCGTCGGTGTAGCGCTTCTTCAGTCGCGGGGTGGTCGCCGCGGATGCAACAGCCACCTCGGCCGGCTTTTCGAGCGTCTCAGACTTGCGGGCCATCAGATCTCCTTCCCGGTCTTGCGGGCGATACGCACCCCACGGGTGCCGGTGTACTCAGAACCGTCGGGGCGGGTCTTGGTCACCTCGTTGCGCTTCGAGCCCACGCGGGTCACCACCTCGTTGCCGTTGTCGTCCTTGACGACCAACTGCACATTGGACGCATGGATCGGCGCCTCGGAGCTGATCACGCCACCCTTGGTGGTGCGTCCGGTGCTCGGATCGGCTTGATCGCGCACGTGGCGCTTCATAATGTTCACGCCCTGCACCAGGACGCGATTGTCGGCTGCGTAGACGGCCATGATCTCGCCGACCGCACCCTTGTCCTTACCAGCGATGACCTTGACGCGGTCACCCTTCTTGAGCTTCACTCAGATCACCTCCGGGGCCAGCGACACGATGCGCATGAACCTCTTGTCACGCAACTCGCGGGCGACCGGACCGAAGATGCGGGTACCGCGAGGTTCCCCGTCGTTCTTCAGGATGACAGCCGCGTTCTCGTCGAATTTGATGTAGGAGCCGTCGACACGACGGTGCTCCTTGGCGGTGCGGACGACGACAGCCTTGACCACGTCGCCCTTCTTCACGTTGCCGCCGGGGATGGCGTCCTTCACGGTGGCCACGATCGTGTCCCCGAGACCGGCGTAGCGACGCTTGGTACCGCCGAGCACACGGATGCACAAGATCTCCTTGGCACCAGTGTTGTCGGCGACTCTCAGTCGCGTCTCCTGCTGGATCATTTCTTCTCCTTCGCCCCACCGGTTCCCTGGTCACAGGGCCTTGTGGAACTTGTTGGTTGACCTGGATTTTGCCAGGACAGTTTCGGGTTCCCGCTGGTCTTCTCGTCCGCCCGAGGTTTGCTCGGCCGGATGACGAAGACGCATCGATGTTGTTTAGCGGGCCTTCTCGATGATCTCGACCAGCCGCCAGCGCTTGGTGGCCGACAGCGGACGGGTCTCCATGACGCGAACGCGGTCGCCGATGCCGGCCTGGTTCTGTTCGTCATGCGCATTGAGCTTCGTGGTCTGGCTCATCACCTTGCCGTACAGCGGGTGCTTGACCCGGTCGGCGACGGCCACCACGATGGTCTTGTCCATCTTGTCGGAGACCACAACGCCCTCGCGGACCTTGCGGCTGGGACGGCGGGCCTCGGTGTTCGTCTCGCTCATTCTTCGTCAGCCTTCTGATCAGGGTCTTCGATGATGCCGAGGTTGCGCTCCTGCAGCACCGTGTAGATACGTGCGATGTCCTTGCGAACCTCGCGCAGCCGAGCGGTGGACTCCAACTGACCGGTAGCGGACTGGAAGCGCAGGTTGAACAGCTCTTCCTTCAGCGCCAGCACCTGGTCGTTGAGCTCCTTACCGGACAGACCGCGTAGCTCGGTGGCATTGCGTGCCTTGGTATCAGCCATCTCAGTTCACCTCTTCGCGCTTGATAAAGCGGGCCTTGAAAGGCAGCTTATGAATAGCGAGACGCATGGCTTCGCGGGCCACGTCCTCGGTAACGCCGGCCAGCTCGAACAGCACACGTCCGGGCTTGACGTTGGCGACCCAGAATTCGGGGGAACCCTTGCCGGAACCCATCCGGGACTCGGCCGGGTGCTTGGTCAGCGGACGATCCGGGTAGACGTTGATCCACACCTTGCCACCACGCTTGATATGGCGGGTCATGGCGATACGTGCGGCCTCGATCTGCCGGTTCGTCAGGTAGGACGACTCCAGCGCTTGGATGCCGAAATCACCGAAGGCCAGCTCGGTGCCGCCCTTGGCCAGACCGTCGCGATGCGGACGATGCTGCTTGCGGTGCTTCACACGACGAGGAATCAGCATGCTCAGGCTCCTGCGTTCTCAGTTGCGGGGGCGCTCGGGGCGCCCTGATCAGCGGCGGCAGCGGGAGCCTCGGCGCGAGCCTCTTCTGCCCGGTTGCGGCGCGGACCGCGGCCTTCACCACGACCCGGACGACGGTTGGAACGCTGACCACGTGACGGAGCGGCCTGCCGGGCCGCCTTCTGAGCGGCGCGCTCGGCACGAGTGCCGATGACATCGCCCTTGTAGATCCAGACCTTCACACCGATACGGCCGAAGGTGGTCTTGGCCTCGTAGAAGCCGTAATCGATATCGGCACGCAGAGTGTGCAGCGGCACGCGTCCATCGCGGTAGCCCTCGGAACGGCTCATCTCGGCGCCGCCCAGACGTCCGGAGCACTTCACCCGGATGCCCTTGGCACCCGAGCGCATCGCGGTCTGCTGGGCCTTGCGCATCGCGCGGCGGAAGGCCACGCGGGCGCCAAGCTGCTCGGCGATGCCCTGGGCAACCAGCTGGGCATCAGTCTCCGGGTTGCGCACCTCGAGAATGTTGAGCTGCACCTGCTTGCCGGTGAGCTTCTCCAGCGCACCGCGCACCCGCTCCGCCTCGGCACCGTTACGGCCGATGACGATGCCCGGGCGGGCAGCGTGCAAGAAGATGGTCACCCGTTCGGAGCGGCGCTCGATCTCGATCTGCGAGATGCCGGCGCGTTCCAGATTGCCGGTCAGATACTTGCGGATCTTGTCGTCCTCGCCCACGAACTCGGCGTACTGCTTGTCGGCGTACCAACGTGCGGTGTGGTCGGTGGTCACACCCAGGCGGAAGCCGATCGGGTTGATCTTCTGTCCCATGCTCAGGCCTCCTTCTTGGTGTTAGCGGCCTTTGGGGCCTTGGGCTCGACCACCACGGTGATGTGGGCGGCACGCTTGTAGATGCGGCTTGCCGATCCCTTGGCCCGGGGGCGAATGCGGCGCATGGTGACGCCCTCGTCCACGAAGGCCTGCGAGACGAATAGATCGTCCGCACGCAGGGATTCGGTGTTCTCGGCGTTGGCGACCGCGGAGGCCACCACCTTGTAGACCGGCTCGCTGGCGGCCTGCGGCGCGAACCGCAGTGTCGACAGGGCGTCGTTGACGTCCATGCCGCGTACCAGGTCAACCACTCGGCGTACCTTTGTCGGGCTCATCCGCACGTGACGCGCGATGGCATATGAGCCAGGCCGATCGCCGAGCAGGGCAAGGCGACGGCTGGGTCGCTCGTTGTTGTTGCTCATTGTCGAATCAGTTCCTTGTCTCCCAGGCGTCAGCGCCGACGGCTCTTCTTGTCGTCCTTCACATGGCCGCGGAAGGTACGCGTGGGGGCGAACTCTCCGAGCTTGTGACCGATCATGGCCTCGGTGATGAATACCGGGACATGCTTGCGACCGTCGTGCACGGCGATCGTGTGACCGAGCATGTCGGGCACGACCATGGAGCGTCGTGACCAGGTCTTGATAACGTTCTTCGTGCCCTTCTCGTTCTGGGCATCGACCTTCTTGGCCAGGTGCTCGTCGACGAAGGGGCCCTTCTTCAGGCTGCGTGGCATTACCTAAACTCCCTGTCAGCGCTTCTTGCCGGTCTTGCGGCGGCGGACGATCAACTTACTGCTGGCCTTGTTCTTGTTGCGAGTGCGGCCTTCTGGCTTACCCCACGGCGACACCGGGTGACGACCACCGGAGGTGCGGCCCTCGCCACCACCGTGCGGGTGATCGTGCGGGTTCATCACAACACCGCGAACGGTCGGACGGACGCCCTTCCAGCGCATGCGGCCGGCCTTGCCCCAGTTGATGTTGGACTGCTCGGCGTTGCCGACGGCACCCACAGTCGCGCGGCAGCGCACGTCGACCATGCGCATCTCGCCCGAAGGCATACGCAGCGTGGCGTGCTTGCCCTCGCGAGCGACCAGCTGAATGGCCGCGCCTGCGGAGCGGCCCATCTTGGCGCCACCACCGGGACGCAGCTCCACGGCATGCACCGTGGTGCCGACCGGAATGTTGCGCAGCGGCAGGTTGTTGCCGGGCTTGATGTCGGCATCAATTCCCGACACGACCCTGGCACCTTGCGCCAGACCCGCGGGGGCGATGATGTAACGCTTCGCGCCGTCCGCGTAGTGCAGCAGCGCGAGGCGGGCGGTGCGGTTCGGGTCGTACTCGATGTGAGCAACGGTGGCCGGGACGCCGTCCTTGTCGTAGCGCTTGAAATCAACCAGGCGGTAGGCCTGCTTGTGTCCGCCACCGATGTGGCGGGTGGTGATGCGGCCCTGGTTGTTGCGTCCACCGGTCTTCGTCTTGGGTGCCACCAGTGACTTCTCAGGAGTCGACCGGGTGACCTCGGCGAAGTCGGAGACGCTCGCACCACGGCGACCTGGAGTGGTCGGCTTGTACTTGCGAATTGCCATCTGTCTCGTCGTCCTTGTTGTCGTCAGGCCGTCGGGCCCTGGAAGATATCGATCCGGTCACCGGGCGCAACGCTGATGATGGCGCGCTTGGTGCTCGAGCGGCGGCCGGTCCCATAACGGGTACGACGCGCCTTGCCCTGCCGGTTGATCGTGTTGACCGACAGCACCTTGACGCCGAAGATCTGCTCTGCGGCGATCTTGATCTGGGTCTTGTTGGCGCGCGGGTCAACGATGAACGTGTACTTGTTCTCGTCGAGGAGCCCGTAGCTCTTCTCTGAGACGACCGGCGCGATCAAAATGTCGCGGGGGTCGGGGATCTTGACGTCGCTCACTTCTCATCCTCCTGCGCTGCGGCCTCGGATTCGGTGGCCACGGCCTTGACGGACTTGCCCTTTGCAGGCCCGGCAACGAACGCCTCGAGGGCTGCCTGGGTGAACACCACCGCGTCCGAACAGACGACGTCGTAGGCGTTCAGCTGATCGACGGCGAGCACCGCGACACCGGGCAGGTTGCGCAAGCTCAGCCAACTGATCTCGTCACTACGGTCGAGGACGATCAGGTAGCGGACGTAGTCGCCGAGGGCCTGCAGGCGCTTGACCGCCTGCTTGGTGGACGGGGTCTCGCCGAAGCCGAACTGATCGACGACGAAGACCAGGCCCTCACGAGCACGGTCGCTCAAGGCACCACGAAGAGCACCCTGAATCATCTTCTTGGGCGTGCGCTGCGCGTAGCTGCGAGGCTGCGGGCCGTGCGCGATCGCGCCACCGGTGTAATGCGGGCCGACCAACGAACCCTGACGTGCCCGGCCGGTGCCCTTCTGGCGGAACGGCTTCTTGCCGGTGCCCGACACGGTCGAACGGGTCTTGGTGGAGTGGGTGCCCTGGCGGGCCGCGGCCTGCTGAGCAACCACCACCTGGTGGATCAATGGGACATTCGTCGTGACATCGAACAGCTCGGCGGGAAGCTCGGCAGTTCCGGCCTTCTTCCCGTCTGCGCCGAGGACGTCAACGCTTCGCGATTCGCTCACTTGGCATCACCCTTCTTGGCTGCGCTGCGGACGACCACGAGCGAGCCCTTGTTGCCGGGGATCGCACCGGTCACCAGCAGCAGACCCTTCTCGGGGTCAACTGCGTGCACCTTCAGATTCTGGACTGTGGAGTTCTCGCCGCCCATCCGGCCGGCCATCCGCATTCCCTTGAAGACCTTGCCTGGGGTCGAGCATCCGCCGATGGAGCCCGGCGAACGGTGCTTGCGGTGCACACCATGGCTGGCGCGCAGGCCCTTGAAGCCGTGGCGCTTGACGACACCTGCGGTGCCCTTGCCCTTGGTGACGCCGGTCACGTCGACGAAGTCACCGTCGGCGAACACATCGGCAGTGATTTCCTGTCCGACGGCGTACTCGGTGGCGTCGCTGGTGCGCAACTCGACCAGATGCTTACGGGGAGTCACACCCGCCTTCTCGAACTGGCCGGCCTGCGGCTTGGTCACCGACTTGGCGCGGATGGCACCGAAGCCGAACTGCACGGCCGAGTAGCCGTCGGCTTCGGGAGTGCGCACCTGGGTAACCACACAGGGGCCGGCCTGAATAACTGTCACGGGGACGACGCGGTTGTTCTCGTCCCACAACTGGGTCATGCCCAGCTTGTAGCCCGCTAGGCCTTTTGCTTTGCGTTCTGTCATTTCAATCGACCTCACGGGAGCTTGATCTCGATGTCGACGCCTGCCGGAAGGTCGAGCCGCATCAGCGAATCAACCGTCTTCGGGGTCGGGTCGAGGATGTCGATGAGCCGCTTGTGTGTACGCATCTCGAAATGCTCGCGGCTGTCCTTGTACTTGTGTGGGGAGCGAATAACGCACCACACGTTCTTCTCGGTCGGCAGCGGCACTGGGCCGGCGACCTTGGCACCCGTCCGGGTGACGGTGTCGACGATCTTGCGCGCCGACGAGTCGATGACCTCATGGTCATAGGCCCGAAGCCTGATGCGGATCTTTTGTCCCGCCACGGTTGTTCCTTCTACTCGTCCCTGCTGTGATCTGAACCTGAAATCAGCCCAAATCCCGTCCAACATCGCTTGTCAATGCCGTATTGCTCGACCCCCGCGGTCGGGCGTGTCGCACCTGGTTCACCGCACTACCACAAGCCCTCTGTTCATATGCTTGCCAGCCCGCGGCGTCCACCCGAAGGCGATCGCCGGCGCAGTGGGCCATGCCCACGTCCAGCTGGTGCGGCTTCCCCTGGCGGCTGCGCCAACCATCAGAAGCCTTCGCTCCGAGACCTGTCCACTCGTCCGGCCTCGGCAGCTTTACTGCCTTATCCGCGGCGCGCACACGTGGGCCCCAAAGGAGCAACCTGTAAATAATCGCACGAAGTGGGCCCCGGATTCAAATCGGGTGGTCTGTTTGCTGCCCGAAGGTTGCCGCCGGTTGATGGCTTATGGTGTCGTCCATGCCAACAATTGAGTCTTCAATCTCTCCCGGACGGCTGCTCCGCGCATTGGACGCCGCCGAGGACCGCTCGAAGACCTATCGCGCCCGGGTGGCTCCAGGCCAAGCGGCGACCGACCGGAATGCCTACCAATTCTCCGCGGCTGATCTGGGTGACCCCGAATCGGATGTCGCCTATTTGGTGATCGAAGGCCTCAAACCACGCGAGACGCTGCTGGGGGAAGCTGCCGTCTTCACCTCCAGGGCGATGATCAAAAGCTCAGTCCCACCCATTGGCCCATACCCCTCAGACATCCGCGTACCGTGACTATCCATTCACAGTATCGGTAAAGGCAGTTGACGACGACAGATCCGGGCAAGCTTCGTAGGCTAACCAATCACATCGCACCTGTACCGATCCAATCGTTGCGACCGGTGGCGCTCAGTCACGATCAATCGTCTCGTGCAGGTGCGCGGCAGCCTCCGCGAGTATCTGATTCGGACACGCAGGGTCCTCGAACGCGGCAATCAATTCATCGAAGAACTCGGAGGGGACAATGGTCGTTGCCCCATGCTCGCGCGGGATCCGGCCAGCCCGCTCCTCGGCGTCCGTCCGCGCCAAAGCTGCCACTGGCTTGCCAGCTAGCTCGGCTGCTCTCTCGATATTTCGCCACATGGTCAGCCGATGACGACGGTGACGAATTCGCGGATCGGCATCTCATAGGTCACGGTATTCGAGACCAACGGCACCTCACCCTGCTGACCCAACGCCGACCACGCCACCGACCACTCTGCCGTCACAGTAATCGTGTAATCGCCACGCTTGAGATACGTATGCCCACACGTCGGAGACGGCGTCAACGGATCCACACCCGCCGGACGCTCCGACATCTGCGTGCACTCCGAAACCGTGCCATCACCCCAATCAAACCTCACGGTGCCCCGCGACGCCGTCAACGAAATATCAATCCCCTCCGCACTGGCCGACTGAGTCAATGAGCCGGGATCATCCACCCAACCCCAAATCGGCAACCCCACACCCAAAGCACCCCACTCATTATCCTGAGGCTCCGGAGACAACCGAACCCGCGGCGCAGGAACACCAAGAGACGCAACAGCAGACCGGGCAACAGCACCCACATCCACCACCGGAGCATCAGCAACATCCGCCGCCGGCGCCGCGCCCGGCAACAACCTCCCGCCATTCGGACACTTCAACCCCGAAGCACCCTCCGCCGCCACATGGGAGAACAAATCACACACCACCACCGGCACATCCTCACCGCCACCAGAACCACCAGCGACACCATCCACCACAGACCAACCCGAATCCGCCACCACCCCAGCGGAACCAGGCTGCGTCTCCCCAGCCGTAATCTCGAGTGACGAGTCGCCAGAGCAAGTTTGGATAGTGCCGTATTGCCCCTGAACATCAGAACAATGAGCGTTGGCCGCTGTTACCTGCGCAGTCAGCGATAGCACAATGCACAGCCAAGCTGCGAATACTGATCTCAGCCAAATGGGCATTCGTCCACACTCCCTGTGGTGCCATCGAAGAGCTTGAGCGAGCCCTCAAAATGCTTGAAGAACAATTTCATGTGAAAGAGGCCACCTTCAGAAAACACTTCCCCATCCGCATCAAGCGCAGGCGCGTCTCTTGAGTCAAGACAAGCGCGTAACGCGACTTCCGAGCCTCCTTTGCTAACGCCCGGGTAGCGGGCGACGGTCAAAGCCGGGCCAACTCCAGCAGGACCGTGGAGACCGTTCTCGCGCCCAAAGTCGAACAGCTGATGGACCGAATCAAGGTACGGATCCGCCAATAGTTCATTGAGCTCGGCAGGAAACTCGCTGTAATCTCCGGACCCTTCGAATTGGTTGCGTAATTCCATTGACCGGCGAAAGACCTGCTCGGCTTCCGCATACAGTGCGTCCATCTCAGCATCCGACGACGGCGCCGCAGACACCGAAGCCATCGGAGTAGCCGACGAAGCGCCACCTCCACTCGGCTCCGCACCGCCCGGAGTGCACGCCCCGAAAACGAGCACAACCGATAAACCAACCGCCACTACACCCATGCGTCCACGCATCTGAAACTCCTGGGGCTCAAGTCAGCACTGACAAGTACCCACAGTTTCAGCCATCTCCTGAGCAGGGTCAAGCCAGGTCAGTTGTTCTGTGGACAACTCAGCGACGTCAGGAATCGGGACTCTGACCTATAGCTCCCCCGCGAGGCAGGTCAGAACCTGGGCCTGGTTGCTTACCGAAGATCTCCATCGACTCGAACAAGGGGAAGCGAGGTCTACTTGCCGATGATCGCTGCCCGAACTCGGTGACGTCATCGCATCAGCGATGAACGATGCGGCTCGCGGCCACGTCGCCGCTCCGAACGCTTTCAACATCGAACTATTGTTCGATAATATATCCAGTATGTGCGGTTAGGGTCTAGTATCCGATCTTCTGTTCGAGTATTGTTTGTTTCATGAAGACTCCCACGGCCACCAATTGGGGACCCGGCAGCGCAATCGCCGTCGGAAAACCGTCCTTGCTGGGAGCGGGCGCTCGTTCAAGCAGTCTCACGTGCAGGGCCTCAACGACCGGTCGATCCAGTCGTTCTCAATCTTCAGATGACGCCTTCGCTCGGCCGATCCTTTCGTCACCAACCGACTCCACAGATGCAGGTCTAGCGTCGGCACTGCTCGGCAAGAATCCGGTGCCTTCGTTTGCCAGCAACGCAGCGACTGGAGACTGCCGGGTCTCTACGCGATCGGTTCCTGCGGCTGCCCTTCCTCCATACCCAGGACTGAGAGCTCCCGCGGCGTCCAGGACTGTGCTGCCGGATGACGACAAGCGGATCATGGTCGCCGATCCCGAGTTCGTGGCCACACCGGCCGAACGCGCCACAGCGTTCACCGCGCTCGACCATGCTCACCATCAAGTGATCGCCGCAGAAGTAGCCGAACTCATCGCCATCCTGCACGCCGCCGAAGTCTGGGACGTCAACTCCGAGGCAGTCGACGCCGCCATCGAACGTGACACCCACGGAGAAAAGCTCACCGCCTACGGACACGACGGAACTCCACACCTGGGCGAATATCTCGCCCTTGAAATCGGACCTCTGCTCGGTATCACCGCACGATCGGCGATCTCCCGGATCGGAGAAGCCCTGGATCTGGGCTACCGATTCCCCCTCACTCTGCAAAAAGTTATGGCCGGAAACATCCGCGTATGGCAAGCCAAGAAGGCCTGTGCCCGATGCCATCACCTCCCCCTCGAAGCCGCCCATCGTGTGGACGAACAGCTCGCCCACGCGCTACGGCTACTGCCGTTCACCCTGGCCATGAAACGCATGGACGAATGGATCATCGCCGCCGACCCCCAACTCGCCCAGCAACGGCACGAAGCCGCCCGCAAGGCGCGGTTTATCCGGGTCTCTCCCATTGAGGACGGGCACGTCACGATCTACGGCGTCGTTGACGCTCGCGACGGCATCTTGTTCGATTCGATCTTGAAGCAAGTCGCCGCACTGATCCCCGCCGACCCCGACTGTGATTCATTCGATGACCACGACCGGCGACGCGCCCAAGCCCTCGGTATCGTCTGCCGCACCCACCAAGAAGTCAACACGCGGGCCGACGGCCAGGCAGGTCAAGCGACAGCCAGCTCTGTGTCGGACGCCTGCCGACGGGCCGAGTCACATCAGCTCGACAATCATGACAGCACAAGCATCGGCAAGACCGACGACACAAGCAGACTCCCGGTCCCAGCAGCATCATGGCCACAGCAGACACCCGACCAACAAGATCGGAAAGCGCGCGAGATGAGCTACGACCGGGAGACGCAAGGGAGCTGCGCACAAACATCCCGCCGCACCACTATGCCGACCCACACCCTGATCGTGCATATCAACGCCGATAATCTCGCATTCGCTACCCCAGCAGCCGGTCCGTCATCGATCGATGACAAGGGGGACCATAACTCCGGAGACAGTGCCTCGACGGTGAATCGTCAAAGCGGAGATGACGAACCGCACGGAGCCGCCCACGACCCTGCGGCAGGCGCCGGAAATGCAGAACCAGCCGGTTGTGAATCAGCCCGTAACCCGACAGAAAACCAGCGGCGGATCACCTGTTACCAACCTCAGCTGCCGCCGACCGGCATAGCCCGGATTGAAGATTGGGGGCCGATTCTTGTCAGCCAGCTACCCGAATTTCTGAAAGACTCGGCAGTCGTCGTCCGACCGGTTATCAACCCCACAGACATCAAACCGACCAACGCATACCAGGTTCCCGAGAAGATGCGGTTCGTCATCGAGCAACGCAATCCGGTCGACGTATTCCCCTACGGCACCACTGCGTCCCGCTATTGCGACCAGGACCACACGATGCCGTTTCACCGAGGCGAAAACCAGCCGACCGGCCAGACCAACCCCGCCAACCTCGGCCCGCTCTCCCGAAAGGCACACCGAGCGAAAACCAACGGCGGCTGGCAACTCCAGCAACCGTCCCCCGGCACCTTTATTTGGACTTCAAAACTCGGGTACTGCTACCAGGTCAGCCCGGGAGGCACGACCCGCATTCACGTGCCCGCGCGACGCGGCCTATAGCTCCTGGGCCAGACGCGCTATCCGGGCCAGGCTCGAATCCTTGCCCAGGATCTCCATCGATTCGAAGAGCGGGGGTGAGACCTGTTCGCCGGTGATCGCCACCCGGATCGGCGCGAAGGCGAACTTCGGCTTCAACTCCATACCTTCCACCAACGCGACATTGAGCGCCTGATGAATGGCACCCGTCGTCCACTCCCCCAGATCCTTCAACGTTGTCTCGGCCACAGCCAACACCTCGCCGGCGTTGTCCTTCAGCTTCGCAACCGAGGCCGGATTGATCGACAGGTCATAGTCCGAATCGAAAAGGAACTGCAGCTTCGGCAGCGCTTCGGCCAGTGTCACCAGCCGCTCCGAGATCAGCGGCGTCGCCGCCAGTACGGTCTCGCGTCCGCCCTCGGGCACCGAGGACCACTGCCCCGACTCCAACGCATACGAAACGATGCGATCGGCCAGCTCGTGGGTGGGCAGCGAGCGAATGTACACGCCGTTCAGCCAATCCAGCTTCTTGACGTCGAAGATCGGGCCGACGGTGCTGATCTTGCCCCAGTCGAACCCCTCGACGAACTCGTCGAACGAAGAAACTTCCTGCTCGCCCTCGGCCGGCGGATAGGCCAACAGCTGCAGAAAATTGCGTAGTGCCTCGGGCAGATAGCCCTGTTCGCGGAACCACATCAGGCGCGCAGCCGGATTCTTGCGCTTCGAGATCTTCGACTTGTCGGTATTGCGCAGCAGCGGCATGTGCGCGAAATCCGGTGCGTCCCAGCCAAGCCACCGGTACAGCAGCAGATGTTTCGGCGTCGATGAGATCCACTCCTCGCCACGCACCACCGTGGTGATGCCCATCAGGTGATCGTCCACCACGACGGCCAGGTGGTAGGTCGGGAAACCGTCTGCCTTCAAGATCACCTGATCGTCGGGACGAGGGGCTTTCACCTCACCGCGAATCAGATCATGGAAACTCAGCGTCACATCGTCGGGAACAAGCATCCGCACCACCGGCGTCTCGCTGAACCCGGGCAGCTTGGCCCGCTCCTCGCGGGTCATGCCCAGGCACAATCGGTCGTAGCCGGTATTCGACTGCTTGGATTCCTGCTGCTCCTTGCGCATCTGCGCCAACCGCTCGCCCGAACACCAGCAGTAGTAGGCGTGACCGTCCTCGATCAGTTTGTCGACGAACGGACGATAGGTGTCCAGCCGCTCCGATTGCTTGTACGGCGCGTAGGGCCCGCCGAGCTCGGGGCTTTCGTCCGCATCGAGCCCCAGCCAGGCGAGCGAATCGTAGATCTGCTGTTCGGAGCCTTCGACCAACCGGTTGCGATCGGTGTCTTCGATACGAAGGACGAACCGGCCCCCGGTCTTGCGCGCCCAAGCCTTGTCGAACAAGGCCATATAGGCGGTGCCGACATGCGGATCACCGGTGGGACTGGGGGCGACACGGGTACGAGCTGGTGTGGTCACAATCCCTCAGCCTACCGTTTCGTCGCCGGGTGCCGAACTCAGCAGGCGGCCATCGCCGAACGCTGCAAGAAGAAATCAGATGACTTCGAAAGTCTTCCCGCGATGCCCCGCACACGGCTACTGTGTGGGCATGCGAGTCCATGACGTACTGAAGAGAAAGGGCCACGACGTGGTCGTGGTCTCCCCGGACGCCACTGTGGCCGATCTGCTGCAGTTGCTCGTCACCAACCGCATCGGGTCAGTAGTGGTTGTTGACAATGGACGGCCCATCGGGCTCGTCGCCGAACGCAACATCATCAGTGCCTTGGCCCAGGCCGACGATGATGTGCGTCAACACCCGGTCAGCGAGGTGATGGACACCGACCTGCACGTCGCCGGCCTGGACGACGACACCGCCGACCTCGCGGCGGTCATGACGGAGTTCCGTATTCGCCACCTGCCCGTCGTCTCAGACGACGGCTCGCTGCTTGCGATCGTCAGCATCGGTGACGTGGTCAAGGCTCGCCTCGACTCTCTCACCGACGAGCGAGATCATCTGATCAACTACGTACAGCAATAGCGAGTGTGCCGTCTGCGGGTACAGGTGGCGTGCCGCCGACGAGATAGCTGACATGGCGTAGAAAACTATTGAGGGCGTCCGGGAGACCGGGCGCCCTCACTGTTTGTCCGATTATCTGATGTATGGCGATCAGCCCGTGATCAGCCGCCACAGCAGCCATATCCCCCAGATCAGGGCCGCGAGCAGAACAATCAGCGTGCTCGCGACCAGCCCGATCGCGCATATCAGGTAGACCGTGGAACGCTGCTTGGTGCGCTGCCGATCGTTCACGGCGGCCTCCAGCAGGCGGAGGTTCTTCCGGTTCGCGCGGTGCGCGATGTCGAGCAGATCACCCACTCCGGGCACCAGGCCCAGCAGCGCGTCCACCCCCAGATTGAATCCCATCCGGGCAAGCACCGGTATCGGCACCCTGTTGCGCACGGCGTCAGCCAGGATCGCGGTGGCAACCACCGTCGTGCTGGCGTCCCCGATGCCGGGGATGAGCCCCACCAAACCGTCCAGGCCGATGCCGATCTCGGTGCCGGGCACCCGGAGCAGATCGTCGAGGATGAGAGTCAGCGTCCTGCTGGTCTGCGAGACGCCGGGTACCGGGTCCAGAACTGCGTCCGGTTCGAGCGTCGGCCCATCCGGGTCATTCCATGGTTCATCACGCTCGGACATACCGCAAGTCTACGGATGCCCGCGACGTAGAGATCGCTCGAACAGAGCACGCGATACTCCGCCTCGAGCTGGCGGCTGCACTCCAATGAAGACTCGACCGTGCAAGCATCCGTTGGCAAGCGGAATCACGCCGTCGCGTAGGGCAACCAGACGCTCGACCAGCCGATCAGCGGCTCTCCCCAGCCGGACGACGGGGTGTCGAGCGAGATCATTCCGACCCCGCCGTTGGCGGCGCCATTGGAGTAGATCATCCCGTTGCCGGCATACATCGCGATATGGCCGAACGGGTTTCCGGCCGGAGTTCCGTCGTAGAACACCAGCGCCCCCACCGGGATGGCCGATGTGTCGTACTGCATTTGGCCCGCGTTGGCCACGATGTTGGCGGCATCGGTGGCGCTGTTGACGCCCGAACTCGAATAGCCGTAGAAGGCCGCCACCAGCGCCAGGCACATGTCCCCGTAATTCATGTTGCCGTTCATGGCCTCGGCCTGCGCCACCGCCTGCTCGACACTAAAGGGCTGGATCTGGCCGGGCGCGATGTTCGCCGTTACCCAAGACGACTGGGCGGCCACCCAACCCGCCGCCGACGCTCCTGCCGCCGCCGCAGCAGCTGCTGCCGCCGCGTCGTCCCTGGCCTGAATCTGCCCGGCCAGGTCGGAGGCCCGCTGGCGAAGCTCGGAGTCCTGGGCCAGCGCCTGGTCCAAGATCTGCTGCACCGCATCCAATGCGGACTGGCTGGCGGCCACCTTCTCCGCGACCTGATTTGCCGCGTCCAAGGCCGTCAGCGACGTCTGCTGGGCCTCCTCGAATTGGGCCACCGCGGTGTCCCTGGCCAGCTGCGCGTCCTGCTGGGCTGAGGCCATCGCATCGCGCTTGACCTCCAGATCATCCAACGCTGCGTTGAGCACGTCCAGTTCGTTCTGGATCGAGTTCATCGCGTTGTTCGTCCACTGCAGCTGATTGTTCAGATCGCTGGTGCTCATATTGCTGAACAGCAGCCCAACCGCCGTCAGCGACTTATTCTGCTGGGTTTCCTGTTGGACAGCGAGTCCGACCTTCTTCTGCTGCTCGTCGACCGCCACCTGAGCATCATCCACATCGGACTGCGCCGCCGTGAGATTCTCGGTCGCGGTCTGCAGCGCCTGTGCCGCTTCCGTCGACTTCTGCTGGGCGGACGCCTCCGCGGACTGCGCGCTCGCCAACACCGCCTGGGCATCGGCCAGCTCTGACTGCGACTGTTGCAGCACGCCATTTGCTGCGTCCCACTCGCTTTGATGCCCGCCAACTTCGGCCGCCTGGGCATCGACCTGCGCTTGCACCTGCTCGTACTGGTCGTCCAGCTCATCGGCATGAACGTTCGCCGTCGCCGGTCCGATCGACAGCGCCACAGCGACGCCGGCGCCAACAATTGCCTGGACGATGCATCGCCAGGTGCGCCGAGTGGATCGGACAGCCGAATTCGAGTAACGGGGAAGATCCCGAATCACGTTGTCCTGCTTTCTGTTGTATACACGGGTCGCAATCAGACACCGCTCAACAGAACGTAAAGCAGTTGCTACCAAAAGGTCCAGAACCTCACCCGCGCGTCGCGCAAACAGTCGGCTATGAATCTGAAAAACAGCTGAGCGAACCGGCAGGTTTCTGGCTCAACCCGACTCCTCCTAAACACAATTGTGGCCCGCTCCCTTTCGGGAACGGACCACAACCAGTTGGCAGCTATGCGCCAATGCCTACTTCAGATCACTTAACGATGTTGGTCACGCGACCGGCGCCCACAGTGTGACCACCCTCGCGGATGGCGAACTTGAGGCCCTGCTCCATGGCGATCGGCTTCTGCAGCACGACGTTCATGTCAGTGTTGTCGCCGGGCATCACCATCTCGGTGCCCTCCGGCAGCGAAACGGTGCCGGTGACATCGGTGGTGCGGAAGTAGAACTGCGGGCTGTAGTTCGAGAAGAACGGCTTGTGACGGCCACCCTCCTCCTTGGTCAGCACGTAGACGTTGCCCTGGAACTCGGTGTGCGGAGTGGTCGAACCCGGCTCCACGACGACCATGCCGCGCTCCACGTCTTCCTTCTTGGTGCCGCGGAGCAGCAGACCGACGTTGTCGCCCGCCTCGCCCTCGTCCAAGATCTTGCGGAACATCTCGACACCGGTGACGGTGGTGGTCTGGGTCGGGGCCAAGCCGACGAGCTCGACGGTCGAGCCGGTCTTGATGTGACCGCGCTCGATACGGCCGGTCACCACGGTGCCGCGGCCGGTGATGGTGAAGACATCCTCGACGGGCATCAGGAAGGGCTTGTCCAGCTCACGGGCCGGCTGCGGGATGTACTCATCCACGGCGTCCATGAGCTCGAGGATCGACGGGGTCCACTTCGGGTCGCCGTTCATGGCCGGGAACGCGGCCACCCGGACGACCGGGCAGTTGTCGCCATCGAAGTCCTGCTCGGACAGCGCCTCGCGGACCTCCATCTCGACGAGCTCGATGAGCTCCTCGTCGTCCACCATGTCGCACTTGTTCAGGGCAACGACGATGGCGGGCACGCCGACCTGGCGGGCCAGCAGGATGTGCTCACGGGTCTGAGCCATCGGGCCATCAGTCGCGGCGACAACCAGGATTGCGCCGTCCATCTGGGCAGCACCGGTGATCATGTTCTTGACGTAGTCAGCGTGACCGGGGCAGTCAACGTGCGCGTAGTGACGCTTCTCCGTCTGGTACTCGACGTGCGCGATGGAGATGGTGATACCGCGCTGGCGCTCTTCCGGCGCCTTGTCGATCTGGTCGAAAGCGGACTCCGCATTCAACTCGGGGTACTTCTCGTGCAGCACCTTGGTGATCGCCGCCGTCAGCGTGGTCTTGCCGTGGTCGACGTGGCCGATGGTGCCGATGTTACAGTGCGGCTTGGTCCGCTCGAACTTGGCCTTTGCCACTTGGGCTCCTTCTGGTTAGTCGCCACGCTGGTTGCGTGGCACACCTGTTTCGTGGCTGTGGGAGGACCCCGCAGCTCCATTGTCCTGATTTGCTTTAGCTTCAGGGCCGCGGGCGTTCACCCACGAACCTTAGTAATTCTCGTCGCCCGCGGTCCAAGAGTCAAACCGGTTGGGCAGCGCTGAAAGCGAACTGACCGCGAGCCAGTTTGGATACCCGGGCGACCTGCTGCTAGCAGACATCTTAATATGCCCGCTAGCAGTGGTTCTATCTGGGACGATCAGATCTCGCCGCGTGCCTTGGCGACGATCTCGTCGGAAAGGCTCTTGGGCACCTCACCGTAGGAGTGGAACTCCATGGTGTAGGTCGCCTGGCCCGAGGTCTTCGAACGCAGGTCACCGACGTAACCGAACATCTCCGACAGCGGCACCAGAGCCTTCACGACCTGGTTGCCGTGTTCCTCGTTCATCGACTGCACTTGGCCACGGCGTCCGTTCAGGTCGCCGATGACGGTGCCGAGGTAGTTGTCCGGAGTGGTCACCTCGACGGCCATCAGCGGCTCCAGCAGGGCGGGGCTCGCCTTGCGGGCGGCCTCCTTGAAGACCATCGCGCCGGCGATCTTGAACGCCAGTTCGGAGGAGTCGACGTCGTGGTAGGCGCCATCGGTCAAGGTCACCTTGATGTCCTCGACCGGGTAGCCGGCCAGCACACCGAACTGCATGGCTTCCTTGACGCCTGCGTCCACGGCGGGGATGTATTCCTTGGGGATACGTCCACCGGTGACGGCGTTGACGAACTCGTAGCCCGAGCCCGCTTCGGTCGGCTCCAGGTCGATGATGACCTTTGCGTATTGGCCCGAACCACCCGACTGCTTCTTGTGCGTGTATTCGACGTGCTGCACCGGGCGGCGCAAGGTCTCGCGGTAGGCGACCTGCGGCCGACCGATATTCGCCTCGACGTGGAACTCGCGCTTCATGCGGTCGATGAAGACTTCAAGGTGCAACTCGCCCATGCCTGCGATGATGGTCTGGCCGGTGTCCTCGTCGGTATGCACCTGGAAGGTGGGGTCCTCTTCCACCAGGCGCTGAATGGCGATCGACAGCTTCTCCTGGTCGGCCTTCGACTTCGGCTCGATGGCCTGTTCGATGACCGGGTTCGGAAAGTCCATCGACTCCAGCATGACCGGGTTCGACGGATCGCACAGGGTGTCACCGGTGCCGGTGTTCTTCAGCCCCATGACCGCGCAGATATTGCCGGCGGGCATGAAGTCGACCTCCTGGCGCTTGTTGGCGTGCATCTGGTAGATCTTGCCGATGCGCTCCTTCTTGCCGGTTTCCGCGTTCAGCACCTGGCTGCCTGACTGCAGGACGCCGGAGTAGACGCGCACGAAGGTCAGCCTGCCCAGGTGCGGGTCGGCGGCGATCTTGAAGGCCAGTGCCGCGAGCGGCTCGGTCTTGTCGGCATGCCTCTCGATCACCACAGACTCATCACCGGGCTTGAAGCCCTGGATGGCCGGGACGTCAACCGGAGCCGGCAGGTAGTCGATGACCGCGTCCAACAGCGGCTGCACACCCTTGTTCTTGAACGAGGTGCCGCAGACCACCGCGGTGAAGGCATTGTTCAGCACACCGGTGCGGACGGCGCGCTTGATCTGCTCCACGGTGGGCTCTTCGCCCTCCAGGTAGGTCTCCATCAGCTCATCGTCGTGTTCGGCGATGGCCTCGATCATCTCGGCCCGCGCCGCATCAGCGGCGTCCTTGAGTTCGGCCGGGATCTCCTCGACGACGTAGTCCTCGCCCATCTGGGTCTCGCCACGCCAGGTCTTGGCATTCATCTCGACCAGGTCGATGACACCGAGGAAATCGTGCTCGGCACCGATCGGCAACTGCAGGCGAACCGGATCGACATGCAGCCGATCCTTGATGGTTTGCACACAGTAGTCGAAGGAGGCACCGGTACGGTCCAGCTTGTTGATGTAGCAGATGCGCGGGACGCCATACTTGGACGCCTGGCGCCACACGGTCATGGACTGCGGTTCGACACCGGCGACGCCGTCGAAGACGGCGACCGCACCGTCCAGGACGCGCAGCGAGCGCTCCACCTCGACGGTGAAGTCGACGTGGCCTGGGGTGTCGATGATGTTGATCTGGTAGCCCTTCCAGAAGCAGGTAGTGGCTGCCGAAGTGATGGTGATGCCGCGTTCCTGTTCCTGCTCCATCCAGTCCATGGTGGCAGCGCCGTCGTGCACCTCACCGATCTTGTGGGTGATGCCGGTGTAGAACAGGATCCGCTCAGTAGTGGTCGTCTTGCCGGCATCGATGTGAGCCATGATGCCGATATTGCGTACCTTGTGTAGGTCGGTTTGCAGGTCGAGGGCCACGAAATCCCCTATTTCTTGTCGTTTTTGTGGCTATAAGTGTGATGGTTGTCGTTCGACATCGTCGGTTGGCCCAAGCGAACCCGGACCGGACATGCGAAAGGTCGCCCCCTACCAGAGGGCGACCCTCAGCAGATCACCAACGGTAGTGAGCGAAGGCGCGATTGGCCTCTGCCATCTTGTGAGTATCTTCACGCTTCTTGACCGTGGCACCCAGACCATTCGACGCGTCCAGGATCTCGTTCATCAGCCGCTCGGACATGCTCTTCTCGCGACGATCGCGGGCATAGCCGACCAGCCAGCGCATGGCCAGCGTGTTGGAGCGAGCAGGCTTGACCTCGACCGGCACCTGGTAGGTGGCGCCACCGACACGGCGGCTGCGCACCTCAACGGCAGGGCGCACGTTGTCGAGTGCCTTCTTGAGCGTCTGCACGGGATCGACACCGGTCTTCTCACGAGTTCCCTCGAGAGCGGTGTAGACGATGCTTTGTGCAACGGTCTTCTTGCCATCGAGCAGGATCTTGCTGACCAGCTGGGAAACCAGCGGAGAGCCGTAGACCGGGTCGATGATCACGGGGCGCTTGGGCGCCGGACCCTTACGAGGCATTACTTCTCCTTCTTCGCGCCGTAGCGGCTGCGGGCCTGCTTGCGGTTCTTGACACCCTGGGTGTCAAGAGCACCGCGGACGACCTTGTAGCGCACACCCGGCAAATCCTTCACACGACCACCACGCACGAGCACCATCGAGTGCTCCTGCAGGTTATGGCCGACACCCGGGATGTAGGCGGTAACCTCGATGCCCGAGCTGAGACGGACACGAGCGACCTTGCGCAGCGCGGAGTTCGGCTTCTTGGGGGTAGTGGTGTAAACACGCGTGCACACGCCGCGGCGCTGGGGCGAACCCTTGAGCGCGGGCGTCTTGTTCTTGCTGACCTTGTCAGTGCGGCCCTTGCGGACCAGCTGCTGGATGGTGGGCACCTGCTGGTATCTCTTTCCGTCATGTGGCGCGCGCCTTGGTTGAGGCGGCGCACACCGCTCGTTGTCTACTTCCCTGGCTGCGGCACGTCACTACGCACAAGAAACCACCGATATTCCTTGGACGCGTGGGAGCCGCCGTGCGAACTCCGCACTTGTCCTAGGCTCCTCGCAACGTTTAGGTGCCCAGCTCAACCGCCAGGGTACGCACATGGTGCCGGACAGACCGGACACAACTGTGCAGTCTACTAGGCGGTCAAGGACCGGTCAAAATCTTGCTTGCCTTCTAGGCAACACCATGGCTTCGTGAGCTATTCCCGCTTCGATTCATCGGCCGCTCGCTGCTGTCCAGATCCGCGTTAGCCCTGACACAAAGCGGTCGTCCGTTCATCTTGAATGGACGAACGGACGACCGCTTGAATTCAGTCAGTTACCCGACTGGTCAGTGCTTACGCGAACGCAAAGCTGCAGCACCGGCAGCCGCGGCCACCCCGACCAGCAAAGCGATCGGAGCAGGATCGACACCCTCGCCGCCGGTCTTCGGCAACTCAGCAGGCTTCTCGGGTGCCGGGTCGCTGGGCGCAGGCTCGCTCGGCTCAGGAGCCGGCTCCTCCGGCACAACCTGGGTGTAGGTGTTGAACAGCACCACGGGCTGGCCCTCACGAGCGCCGGTAGCGGTGATCTCGTAGGTGCCGTCAACGGTAAAGGGCAAGAAGGCCAGCAGGCTCAGATCGCCATTTTCGTCGGCAACATAAGGTGCATGCTCGTTGAACTCGGCCACATCATAAGAGTTACCGGCGGGATCGGTAACCGTGATGGTCACAGTGCTGCTCGGGTCGAAGGCATGCGCGAAGGCAGTCGGCTCTTCGGTCTCGACGGCGACGCTGTTAATAGTCGTAGGATCGCCGACCTGCCAGGTGCCATCTGCTTGATCGCCTGTCAGATTCAGCAGCGCACGCTGCACCTGGAAGGGCTCATCCATCAGGATCTTGTCATCGTCATCGGACGAGGCATCATCGGGCCCGAAACAATAGGCATCCAGGTAGTAATTGTTAGGCAACGGGGCAACGACCGAGATGGCGATATCGCCGCTGGCCGGAGCGTCGTAGATCTCACCACCGAATTCCATGCCAAGGTCGTTGTCGTACAGAACCGCTTCGATGGTGCTGACCTCATCTTCGACCGAGCAGCCGGACAAGGTTGCCGTCACAACGGGCCCACTGCCATCGGTCAGCACGACGACGGCGTCGGGAGCAGCCTGGGTGTCCCCCTCCGACTCGTCGGCCTGGGGTTCAACGCCACGTGGCGCCGGAGTTCCCTGCGACGAAGCGTTGTAATCCGCGCTGCCCTCAGCACCTGCCTCTTCGGCAAACGCGATTGAAGTCGCCGACAAGCTGAGGCCGCCGGCCAGCGCGACCGCGCCGAGAGCGGCGATCGCTTTTCTCGAGAAAGTCATGGGGTTTCTCCCTGTAATCATCTGATTGGTCGGGGTCAGATGGTCACGAGCACCCAAAGTTCCGGCGACCACCGTTCCTAGGCGCATTACAACACATTCACAGGTTATTCTCATAATTCATCCCGAAATGCAGATGCCAATGTCGACTGCCTTCGTCGATTCACCTGTGACTAGCGAAACTTCCCCGAGTGCGCACCGGTCAGTCGTGCTTGCGAGATTTCAGCACGACCGCTACCGCGCCCATCGCGATGCTGATCACCGCTGCGGCCGAGGTCATTCCGAGTTCCTCGCTGCCCGTCTTCGGCAGTTCGGTCGGACGCTCAGGATTTGTCGGAGTTTCAGGATCGGACGGTTCGGCCGGAGTCTCGGGATCACTCGGCTCTGCTGGTTCCTCGGAAGCGACCTGCTGATACTGATTGAGCAGCACGATGTCCGACGTTTGATCATCGGAAACCCTGGTCCCGGTGGCGGTAACGGTGTAGATGCCTTCCACTGTGTAGGGAAGTACCGAGCTTTCCGAAAGATCACCGTTCTCGTCCGCAGTGAAAGTGCCGATCTCGGTCACGGTGCCATCGGGATCGCTCACGCTTACGACGACCTCGCTACCAGGAGTGAAAGCGTGCTCCTCCTCCGGGAAGTACGCACCGCTGTCCGGGAAGGCCCGGCTGGAGATTGCGACCTCGTCGTCGGTCGCCCACGAGCCGCCGGCCTCCGGTCCCGTCAGATCAAGGTATCCCGTGCCGGACCTGAACAGGGCCGAGTCCGGGTGGCCGTCAGCGGGATCATCATCTGCCGCCTCCATACAGGAGATATCAAAGTCATAGAAGATGCCCGGTAGCGGGGTCACCGACTGAATCTGCAAATCTCCACTTTCCGGCGCATCATAGGTGTCCTCCCAGACGACATGGCCATCAAGATCGCTGGAGCTTAGCTGTGCATAGATGCTCACTACCCCATCTGCTTCGGAGCAGCCGGAAACCGTCGCATCGATCCAGGGGGCATCGGTCAGAACAGGAACGTCATCCTCGTCAACTTCAACAGACGCGATCGTGAGCATCGGCTCGATTGCGGCACGGGCGAAACTCACTGTCCCGAAGCTCAACGATCCGGCCAATGCGAGGGCACCGAGTCCTGCGGCTACCTTCTGTGATGTTCTCATCGGACCTCTTTCACATCGACACAAATCAACTCAACCAGGGCATACGGCCATCGTCGGCCAGAGCGTCCGGGTGCACCCGTGAAGTACACCACGGGTGCTGCTAGCACGGCAACCCGGTTGCCGGGAACTGCCGGATACTCCCTGGGCACTACGTCGGACGCCCGCAACTACGCCTGACGGCGGGCCTGGCGTCGGAGGCGAACCGCAGGTGGATCGCTGCCACGCCATCGCGCGGACCGGCCACCAAACACGCGAACACGGGTAAGGGGCGCCCGAGGTTTGCCCTCGAACGCCCCTTCCACGTTTCAACCGATCAGTGCCTCAATCGGACACTCAAGCCGGCTTCAAGAAATCACCGCAGATCGCGGTAATCCATGTCGTCCAGCGGCACCGCAGCTCCGGTGCCCGACCCGAAGTCGTAGTCGAAGGCGTCGTAGCTGAGCGTGTACGCGTTCGCCCTGGCATCCGCGGTCGGCTCGACCCGGATGTTGCGGTAACGCTCCAGACCGGTGCCGGCCGGGATCAGCTTGCCGAGGATGACGTTCTCCTTCAGACCGATCAGGTGATCGGACTTGCCGTTGATCGCAGCATCGGTGAGCACCTTGGTGGTCTCCTGGAAGGACGCCGCCGACAGCCACGAATCGGTTGCCAGCGAGGCCTTGGTGATGCCCATCAACACCGGACGCCCCTCGGCCGGGCGTCCACCCTCGGTGAGCGCCTTGCGGTTGGCCTGCTCGTAGGTCTGACGGTCGAACAGGTCGCCGGGCATCATGTCGGTGTCGCCCGAGTCGATGACCGTCACCCGGCGCAGCATCTGGCGGATGATGATCTCGATGTGCTTGTCGTGGATCGGGGCACCCTGAGTCGCATAGACCTTCTGCACCTCGGCCACTAGGTGCTCCTGCACCTTGCGCACGCCCTGGACGCGCAGCACGTCTTGCGGATCGATCGTGCCGGCAGTCAGCTGATCGCCGATGTTGACATGGTCTCCGTCGGAAACCACCTTGTGCACACCGTTATGGTCGTCGAACTCCAACCGGGCACGACGCGGCACCACGTACTCGACATCGGCCTGGCCGTCGTCGCGGACGATGACCAGCTTGCGGCCACGGTCCCCGTCCTCGATCTTGACGCGGCCATCGGCCTCGGCGATCGGCGCCTTGCCCTTCGGGGTACGAGCCTCGAAAAGCTCGACCACGCGGGGCAGACCCAACGTGATGTCGTCGCCCGCCACACCACCGGTGTGGAAGGTACGCATCGTCAGCTGGGTGCCGGGCTCACCGATCGACTGCGCGGCCTGAATACCGACCGCCTCGCCGACATCGACCAGCTTGCCGCCGGCCAGCGAGCGTCCGTAGCACATCGCGCAGGTGCCGGAAGCAGCATCACAGGTGAGCACCGAACGCACCTTGCAGGTGTCGATACCGGCGGCGATCATCGCGGAGATCTCGACCTCGCCGAGGTCGGTACCCGCAGGCACCACGACCTCACCGGATTCGCTGACGGCGTCCACCGCGAGGCTACGTCCGTAGACGCTGGTGTCGAGCGCCTTGACCGGACGCAGCGCGCCGGCCTCGTCCGCGGTCGCGATGGTCTTGGTCAGGCCACGCTCGGTACCGCAATCCTCCTCGCGGATGATGACGTCCTGTGAGACGTCGACCAACCGGCGGGTCAGGTAACCGGAGTCTGCGGTACGCAGTGCGGTGTCGGCCTGTCCCTTACGGCCACCGTGAGTGGAGATGAAGTACTCCAACACGGTCAGGCCCTCGCGGAAGTTCGACTTAATCGGACGCGCGATGATCTCGCCCTTCGGGTTGGCCACCAGGCCACGCATTGCTGCGATCTGACGCATCTGCGTCATATTGCCTCGTGCCCCCGAGTTCACCATCATGTAGATCGGGTTGGTCTGCGTAAAGTTGGCCTCCATCGCATTGGTCAACTCGGCGGTCGCATCGGTCCAAATGCGGATGAGCTCCTCACGGCGCTCCTCCTCGGTGACCGCACCACGCTCGTAGAGCTTGTCGATCTTCGCGGCCTTGGCGTCGTATCCGGCCATGATCTCCGGCTTGTTCGGCGGCGTCTGCACATCGCCGATCGACACCGTGACACCCGAGCGGGTGCCCCACTTGAAGCCCATGTCCTTCAGGTTGTCGAGCACCTCGGTGACCACGGTCTTCGGGTAATGCTCGGCCAGGTCGTTGACGATCGCACCCAGCTGCTTCTTACCGACGTGGGACTCAACGAACGGGTAGCTGTCGGGCATCGTCTGGTTGAAGATGATCTTGCCCAAGGTGGTGTCCATCAGCAGCGAGCCGTCGGCGTGCACCTGGTCGGCCAGCCTGGCGGGCGGGGTGATGTCGTGGACGCGCACCTTGATCTTCGACCGAATGTCGATCTCGTGCAGGTCGTAGGCCATCACGGCCTCGTCGATCGAGCTGAAGACCCGTCCCTCACCCGGCAGACCGTCGAGGTTCTGGGTCAGGTAGTACATGCCGATGATCATCTCGTGGCTGGGCAGCGCGACGGGCTTGCCGTCTGCCGGCTTCAAGATGTTGTTGCTCGACAGCATCAGGATGCGGGCCTCGGCCTGAGCCTCGGTGGAAAGCGGCAGATGGACGGCCATCTGGTCGCCGTCGAAGTCGGCGTTGAATGCTGCACAAACCAGCGGGTGCAGCTGAATGGCCTTGCCCTCGATGAGCTGCGGCTCGAACGCCTGGATGCCCAACCGGTGCAGAGTTGGTGCACGGTTCAGCAGCACCGGGTGCTCGGCGATGACCTCTTCGAGAACGTCCCACACCTGCGGGCGCTGACGGTCGACCATCCGCTTGGCGCTCTTGATGTTCTGGGCGTAGTTCTGCTCGGCGAGCCGCTTCATCACGAACGGCTTGAACAGTTCGAGGGCCATGTTCTTCGGCAGGCCGCACTGATGGATCTTCAGCTGCGGGCCGACCACGATGACCGAACGGCCGGAGTAGTCGACGCGCTTGCCCAGCAGGTTCTGGCGGAACCGGCCCTGCTTGCCCTTCAGCATGTCACTGATCGACTTCAGCGGACGGTTGCCCGGCCCGGTGACCGGACGCCCGCGGCGTCCGTTGTCGAACAGCGAGTCAACGGCCTCCTGCAGCATCCGCTTCTCGTTGTTCACGATGATCTCGGGCGCGCCGAGATCCAAGAGGCGCTTCAGACGGTTGTTGCGGTTGATCACGCGGCGGTACAGGTCATTCAGGTCGCTGGTCGCGAACCGGCCGCCGTCCAGCTGCACCATCGGGCGCAGGTCGGGCGGGATCACCGGGACGGCGTTCAGCACCATGCCGAGCGGCGAATTGCCGGTGTCGAGGAAGGCGCGGACGACCTTGAGGCGCTTGAGCGCGCGGGTCTTGCGCTGCCCCTTGCCGGTCTTGATGACGTCGCGCAGCGACTCTGCCTCGGCGGCCAGGTCGAAGCTCTCCAGACGCTTCTGGATCGCCTCGGCTCCCATGTAGCCCTCGAAGTAACGGCCGAAGCGGTTCTTCATCTCACGGTAGAGCACCTCGTCGCCCTCGAGGTCTTGCACCTTGAGCGACTTGAAGCGCGTCCAGACGGCATCGAGACGATCGAGCTCGCGCTGCGCACGGTCACGCAGATGCTTCATCTCTTTCTCGGCGGCGTCGCGCACCTTCTTGCGGGTGTCCTTCTCGGCACCTTCGGATTCGAGCGCGGCGAGGTCTTCTTCCAGCTTCATCGAGCGGGCCTCGATGTCGGAATCGCGGCGCTTCTCGATCTGGGTGTGCTCCACCCCGACCTTGGCCTCCAGGCTCGGCAGGTCGCGGTGCCGGGCGTCTTCGTCCACCCGGGTGATCATGTACGCGGCGAAGTAGATGACCTTCTCGAGGTCCTTCGGCGCAATGTCCAGCAGGTAGCCGAGCCGGCTCGGCACACCCTTGAAATACCAGATATGGGTGACCGGGGCGGCCAGTTCGATGTGCCCCATGCGCTCACGGCGCACGTTCGAGCGGGTCACCTCGACGCCGCAGCGCTCACACACGATGCCCTTGAAACGGACACGCTTGTACTTGCCGCAGTAGCATTCCCAGTCGCGGGTCGGCCCGAAGATCTTCTCGCAGAACAGTCCGTCGCGCTCAGGCTTCAGCGTCCGGTAGTTGATGGTCTCCGGCTTCTTGACCTCGCCGTAGCTCCACTCGCGGATCTCGTCCGCAGTCGCCAGCCCGATGCGCAGCTGGTCATAGGTATTGGCATCCAGCACTTGTTTGTCTCCCGAATATGGGTCGTTGGTCGTAGCGTTTGAGGGTTGGCGGATCAGACTTCGTCCACGATGGCGAACGAGTCAGCACCCGGACGCCTCGACAGGTCGATTCCCAAGTCTTCCTGAGTGCGATAGTCGTCCTCGCTGTCGCGCAGATCGACAACCTCACCGTCGCTGCTCAGCACCTCGACGTTCAGGCACAAGGACTTCATTTCCTTGACGAGCACCTTGAACGACTCGGGGATGCCGGGCTCGGGGATGTTCTCCCCCTTGACGATTGCCTCGTAGACCTTGACGCGGCCGGGCACGTCATCGGACTTGATGGTGAGCATCTCTTGCAGCGCCCAGGCGGCGCCGTACGCCTCCAGAGCCCACACCTCCATCTCACCGAAACGCTGGCCACCGAACTGTGCCTTACCACCCAGCGGCTGCTGGGTGATCATCGAGTACGGACCGGTCGAGCGCGCGTGGATCTTGTCGTCGACCAGGTGGTGCAGCTTCAGCATGTACATGTAACCCAGACCGACCTTCTCCGGGAAAGGCTCGCCGGAGCGTCCGTCGAACAAGGTGGCCTTGCCGTCACCGTTCACCATCCGAACACCGTCGCGGTTAGGCAGACCGTTGGTCAGCAGACCACCGATCTCGTCCTCGCCTGCGCCGTCGAACACCGGAGTGGCCAGCCGCTGGTCGCCGGACACCTGGCCCAGGCCGACATCGCGCAGCCGTTCGGCCCAGTCCTCGTCCACCTCGGTGATGTCCCAACCGGAGTGGGCGATCCAGCCGAGGTGAGTTTCCAGCACCTGACCCACGTTCATTCGCGACGGCACACCCAGCGGGTTCAAGATGATGTCGACCGGAGTGCCATCGGGCAGGAACGGCATGTCTTCCAGCGGCAGGATCTTCGAGATGACACCCTTGTTGCCGTGCCGGCCGGCGAGCTTGTCGCCCACCTGCACCTTGCGCTTCTGGGCAACGTAGACGCGCACCATCTGGTTCACGCCCGGGGGCAGCTCATCGTCCTCTTCGCGGTCGAAGACGCGCACACCGATGACGGTTCCGTCTTCGCCGTGCGGCACCTTCATCGAGGTGTCGCGCACCTCGCGGGCCTTCTCGCCGAAGATGGCGCGCAGCAGGCGCTCCTCGGGAGTCAGCTCGGTCTCGCCCTTCGGGGTGACCTTGCCGACCAGGATGTCGCCGGTGGTGACCTCGGCTCCGATGCGGATGATGCCGCGCTCGTCGAGGTTGGCGAGCATGTCGTCGGAGACGTTCGGGATGTCGCGGGTGATCTCTTCGGGGCCGAGCTTGGTGTCGCGGGCATCGACCTCGTGCTCCTCGATGTGGATCGAGGTGAGCACGTCGTCACTCACGATGCGCTGGCTGAGAATGATCGCGTCCTCGTAGTTGAGGCCCTCCCAGGGCATGAACGCGACCAGCAGGTTGCGTCCGAGCGCCAACTCGGCGTTGTCGGTGCAGGGGCCGTCGGCCAGCGGGGTGCCGGCCTCGACACGGTCGCCCGCATGCACCATCGGACGCTGGTTGACGCAGGTGCCCGCGTTCGAGCGGCGGAACTTCTCCAGCCGGAAGGTCTCGTAGGAGCCATCGTCGTTGGCGACCTCGATCAGGTCTCCGGAAACGCTGGTGACCACACCCGGACGATGAGCCAGCGTGACATCGCCGACGTCGACAGCGGCGCGGTATTCCATGCCGGTACCGACGTAGGGAGCCTCGCTGCGGATCAGCGGCACGGCTTGGCGCTGCATGTTCGCGCCCATCAAGGCACGCGACGCATCGTCGTGCTCGAGGAACGGGATCAGCGCGGTGGCGACCGACACCATTTGGCGCGGCGAGACGTCGATGTAACCGACTTCGCTCGCGGGGACGGCGTCCGCATCGCCGTGGCGCACACGCACCACGACGTGGTCTTCGACGAAGCGGCCGTTCTCGTCCAGCTCCGCATTGGCCTGCGCGATGTTGTACCGGTCTTCTTCGTGCGCGGTCAGATAGTCGATCTCGTCGGTGACGCGGCCGTCGACGACCTTGCGGTACGGGGTTTCGATGAACCCGAAGGCGTTCACCCGGGCGAACGAGGCCAGCGATCCGATCAGGCCGATGTTCGGGCCTTCAGGGGTCTCGATCGGGCACATGCGTCCGTAGTGCGAGGGGTGCACGTCTCGGACTTCCATGCCTGCCCGGTCACGGCTCAGGCCGCCGGGGCCCAGCGCCGACAGACGACGCTTGTGCGTCAGCTCGGCCAGCGGGTTGTTCTGGTCCATGAACTGGGACAGCTGCGAGGTGCCGAAGAACTCCTTCAGCGCCGCGGTCACCGGACGAATGTTGATCAGGGTCGACGGGGTGATCGCCTCGATGTCCTGGGTGGTCATCCGGTCGCGGACGACCCGCTCCATGCGTCCCAGACCGGTGCGCAGCTGGTTTTGGATCAGCTCGCCCACGGTACGCAGCCGGCGGTTGCCGAAGTGGTCGATGTCATCGGCCTCGACCAGAACGGTCTGGCCGCCCTCACGCTCGATCTCGGTCTTGCCCTCATGCAGCGCGCAGATGTAGTCGATCGCAGCGACGATGTCGTCGATCGTCAGCACCTGGGTGTCGAACGGCAGGTTCAGGCCCAGCTTCTGGTTGATCTTGTAACGTCCGACCTTGGCCAGGTCGTAGCGCTTCGGGTTGAAGTAGTAGTTGGTGAGCAACTGCTCGGCCGCATCGCGGGCCGGCGGCTCGCCCGGGCGCAGCTTGCGGTAGATGTCGAGCAGGGCCTCGTCCTGAGTGGTGACGTGATCCTTCTCGAGGGTCATCCGGATCGACTCGTACTGGCCGAACTGCTCGAGGATGCGATCCTCGCTCCAGCCGAGCGCCTTCAGCAGCACGGTGACGTTCTGCTTGCGCTTACGGTCCAACCGGACGCCGACCTGGTCGCGCTTGTCGATCTCGAACTCCAGCCAGGCACCACGCGACGGGATCACCTTGCAGGTGAAGATGTCCTTGTCGGAGGTCTTGTCGGGGGTCTGCTCGAAGTACACACCGGGAGAGCGGACGAGCTGGCTCACCACCACGCGCTCGGTGCCGCTGACGATGAACGTGCCCTTGTCGGTCATCAACGGGAAATCGCCGATGAACACGGTCTGGCTCTTGATCTCGCCGGTCTCATTGTTCATGAACTCGGCGGTCACGAACAGCGGGGCCGCGTACGTGGTGTCGCGATCCTTGCATTCGTCGATCGAGTGCTTGGGCTCCTCGAAACGATGGTCGCGGAAACTCAGCGACATCGTCTGATTGAAGTCCTCAATAGGGCTGATCTCGTCGAAGATCTCCTCCAGGCCCGACCTGGTGTTGACGTCAGTCCTGCCCTGCTCCAGGGCCTGCTCCGTCTTTTGCTGCCAGGCCTCACTGCCGATCAGCCAGTTGAACGAATCAATCTGCAGGTCGAGTAGATTAGGCACCTGCAGCGGCTCGGCGATCTTGGCAAACGAGATACGGCCGCTGGTGGAGATGACGTTGGTGTTCTTCGACGCATTGCGCGAGGTGGCCAAGATGTGGTCCTTCCAGAACTCACGGTGGTTCTATGCATGCTGAACGACCCATGTCAAATACATGGGTCACCAAACGATATGTGCAACAAAAAACTATAGCTCGCGCTATATACCGGATGCAAATCAACGGGTCAACTCCGACCCGCCCGTCTGGTCCTGGGCTCGCTTCCACGAAAAGGGTGCATCAAGCAAGGCCCATCAGTCAAGCGGAGATGCCGGTGAGCCGGCTATTTTGCTGGCCACCAGCTTGCTGCAAGCGGGTTGCCAACGGGCCATCTGGATGACTGCGGAGCGCAGATAGTGCGCTCGGATTGCCGCTTACCCGCTGGCTCAGCCGCGTTTGCGCGATCGCGCGGTCCTCGGCCTGGTGATCGGGAATCGCATTCGCCCGCATTCCCGCGCCAGAAATCCGATCACGCGCCCGATATACCTGGCGCGGCTTACTACATCGGGCGCGCCTACCGCCAAGCGAGTGGCGGCGAGGACGCGAAGAGGGGCGGACGCAATGCGTCCGCCCCTGTTCGCTGATGAGTTCTCTGCGATCAGCAGATACCCGGCAAAGGTGCCTTGGTCACTTGAGGGTGACGGTGGCGCCCTCGGCCTCCAGGGCCTCCTTGGCCTTGTCGGCGTCTTCCTTCTTGGCGTTCTCGAGAACGGCCTTCGGGGCAGACTCGACGAGATCCTTGGCCTCCTTGAGGCCCAGGCTGGTCAGCGAACGAACGGCCTTGATGACGCCGATCTTCTTGTCGCCGGCGGCCTCGAGGATGACGTCGAACTCGGTCTTCTCCTCGGCGGCCGGAGCCTCCTCGCCGGCAGCCGGAGCTGCGGCAGCGGCGACGGCAACCGGAGCGGCGGCCTTGACATCGAAGGCGTCTTCGAAAGCCTTCACGAACTCGGACAACTCGATGAGGGACATCTCCTTGAACTGGTCAAGGAGCTCCTCGGTGCTCAGCTTCGCCATGATTGGCGTCCTTTCTTACTGGTTGTCAGCAGCCGCGGCTGCCGCGTCGGTGGTGGTCTCGGCAGCTGCCGAGGTGTCGGGCTTCTGGTCGGCTTGCTTGGTTTCCAAAGCGCCGAAAAGCTGTGCAGCCTGCGTGAGCGGGGCGGCGAAGGTGCCAACCGCAGTGCTCAGCGAAGCCTTCATCGCGCCAGCCAGCTTGGACAGCAGGACTTCACGCGATTCGAGATCGGCCAGCTTCTTGACCTGTTCGGCGTTGAGGACCTTGCCCTCGAGAACGCCGCTCTTGATGACCAGAAGCGGATTGGCCTTTGCGAAATCACGCAGTTTCTTGGCTGCCGTGGCCACATCGCCCTTGACGAAGGCGAGTGCGGTCGGTCCGGTCAGTTCGTCGTCGAGTCCTTCGACGCCGGCCTGCCGGGCGGCAATCAGAGCCAGGGTGTTCTTCGCAACGGCGTAGCTGGCGTCCTCCCCCAGGGACCTGCGAAGGTCCTTCAGGTTCTTGACGGTGAGTCCGCGATACTCGGTCAACACGACGGCGTTGCTGCTGGAGAACTCGTCTGCCAGCTGCGCGACCGCGGCTGCCTTGTCAGGCCTCGCCATTGGGTCTCCTTCCCACTTCTTGTTGATACCCGGATCCATCGTCCTATCGACCTGATGGGCGACACCATCGAGCGCGCTGGCCATCCTCTGACTCCTCCGAGCGACCGTTGAGTCGTCGTCGCAAATCCAGCTGGCCATCGCACCCATCCGATGCCGGCGTCGAGCCGCCGATTCGTCCGGGCTAGTACCCAAGTCCGCGAGATCATGCACTACCCGGGACATAAAAAACCCCCGGGACGCGGGCGTCTCCGGGGCACTCACACTGCCTGATTGTTCGGGCAGCTCAATGCTGGTTCCACCTGCGCCGGCGTCCTTGCGGACTTTGAAGTACACCTACCTGCGGTCTTCGGCCCGATTCATGTTAGTCGGCAAGCCTTGACGAGCCAAATCGAGCACCGATGACGGACGATCGGTTGCCATCCGTTCGGCGCGATGCACATCGCTCGCCATAACCCACGAACGCCTATCGCCGTGCACGCCACTCACCCAAAAGGAGTTCGCCTACGTTGCAACAGCAGCAAACTTAGTTTGAGTAGGCGTTATGCAGGACGGCGAGCATCCATGCAGGACGGCGAGCGTCTACACACGGACGATGGACACTTCGATCGCCATTGGACGAGCCACGTCGCGATGGACCAGGCACGACGCATCTTGCTGGTTCAGAAGCCAACGATCCCCGCCAGGAATCAACCTGGCAGGGATCGTTCGTTAACCTAAACCCGCCGATTAGCACCGCGCTCGCCATTGACGAATCCGGGAACACACCCGGTGCTACCGGTCGCTATCAGGCAGCGGTCTCGGTCGCCGGCTTCGAGGCGGCCACGTCCACCGGAACGCCGGGGCCCATGGTCGTCGAAACGGTGATCTTGCGGACGTAGCGTCCCTTCGAGGTGTTCGGCTTCAGGCGGGAAACCTCGTCCATCGCGGCGCGGTAGTTCTCCAGCAGAGCCTGTTCGGTGAAGCTGGCCTTGCCGACGATGAACTGCAGGTTGCCGTGCCGGTCGACGCGGAACTCGATCTTGCCGCCCTTGATGTCGCTGACCGCCTTGGTGACGTCCATGGTCACGGTGCCGGTCTTGGGGTTCGGCATCAGGCCGCGGGGGCCGAGCACGCGGCCCAGGCGTCCGACCTTGCCCATCAGATCGGGAGTCGCAACCACGGCGTCGAAGTCGAGGTAGCCTGCACCGACCTTCTCGATCAACTCGTCGGAGCCGACCTCATCGGCACCTGCCTCGAGGGCCTCGGTGGCCTTGGCGCCCTGGGCGAAGACGAGGACCCTTGCCGTCTTGCCGGTGCCGTTGGGCAGATTCACCGTGCCGCGGACCATCTGGTCGGCCTTGCGGGGATCGACGCCGAGCCGCATCGATACCTCGATCGACTCGTCGAATCCCCCTGCCGGGAACTTCTTGATGATCGCGATTGCTTCTTCCGGCGTGTAGAGCTGATCGCCGTCCCGCAGCTCTGCCGAAGCGCGATAGCGCTTGCTGTGCTTCATGTCTGGTTCCTTTCTGTCAGCCTCGCGAGCTGATTCACCAGGTCCTGGTGCGGGCCAGTCCGCCCTTCCAGGGGTTGATTATGTCGTGGTGCCTGCTGCACCCAGATGCTCCGCGTCAGCGGATCATTCGACGGTGACGCCCATCGAACGGGCCGAGCCCTCGACGATCTTCATCGCCTGCTCGATGTCGTTGGCATTCAGGTCGGGCATCTTGGTGTTGGCGATTTCGCGCACCTGATCCTTGGTAATCTTGCCGACCTTCTCCTTGTTGGGGACGCCCGAGCCCTTCTGCAGGCCGGCGGCCTTCTTGATCAGCTCTGCGGCGGGCGGGGTCTTCACGATGAAGGTGAAGGTCCGGTCCTCAAAGATGGTGATCTCGGCCGGCACGACGGTGCCGCGCTGGGCTTCGGTCTTGGCGTTGTATGCCTTGACGAACTCCATGATGTTGACGCCATGGGGGCCAAGAGCAGTACCGACGGGCGGAGCCGGAGTGGCGGCACCCGCTTGAATAGCGATCTTGACGATCGCCGCTACCTTCTTCTTAGGAGGCATTTTGGGTCCTTTTCTGTTCTGTTCCTACCTATCCCGAATCGCTGAATTCGGGCTTGGCATCGAGTCGGACGAAGTAGACGGCCCTCGTCCTACCTGACGCCGGTTGCCGCCGAAGCGGCACCAGACTTCGAAGGTCTAGACGACCTTTTGGATCTGGGCGAAGGTCAAGTCTACCGGGGTCTCGCGGCCCAGGATCTCGACCATGGCCTTCACGCGCTGGTTGTGGGGGTTGATCTCGGTGATCGAGGCGTGCACGCCGGCGAAGGCGCCATCGATGATCTGCACCGAATCGCCCACCTGGTAGTCGACGACCTCGATCTTCTTGCGCTTGGCGGCCGGCGCCTGTTCGCTGGCGGCAACCTTGGCCTGCACCGCAGGGGTCAGCATGCGCTCCACCTCTGCCATGTCCAGCGGCACCGGCTGCTGGGCGTGGCCGACGAACCCGGTCACCGAGGCCGTGTGACGCACCGCTGACCAGGCCTCGTCCGTCAGATCCATGCGCACCAGCACATAGCCGGGCATGAACGTGCGGGTGACGGTCTTCTTCTGGCCGTTGCGGATCTCGACGGCGTCCTCGGTCGGGACGACGGTCTCGTAGATATAGTCCTCGAGGTTGAGCGAGATCACCCGGGCATCGATGTTCTGCTTGACCCTGTTCTCCATGCCGGAGTAGGTGTGCACGACGTACCAGTCACCCGGCTTCGCGCGAAGTTCGGCGCGCAACTCGTCGAGTGCCTTCTCGAGGGCTTCGTCAGTCTCCTCGGACGCCTGCTCGGCTGCCTCGTCCGATTCGGCGCCCTGCTCGCTCTCATCGGATTCGGGAGACAGGTCAATGCCCAGATCGTCCGAGTCTTCCTCGGGCTCGGAGAAGTCGGCAAAGTCGAGATTGATCTCGACGTCGTCCGAAGACTGCGAATCATCGTCGGGGTTCTCACCCAGGTCGATCTCGATATCGTCGCGACTCAGGTCGTCATCGGCGTCTTGGCTCATCATTCCTCCTGTGTCGATCAGGCCAGCCACAGCAACAGCAGCCAGCCGAACAGGGCGTCCAGGCCGGCCACGAAAGCCATGATGAATAGCACGAAAACCAGCACGACCAAGAAGTACTGCCACGTGGTGTGCGGGGTCGGCCACACGACCTTCTTCAATTCGCCGACCGCCTGCTTGACGAACTGCACCGGGGTTGTGCTCTTGCGTTCGCCCTTCTTGGCGTCCGACTGCTTGGGGGTCGGCTTGGCCTTCTTGACCGGGGCTACGGTCTGATTGCGTTTGACAGGCTTCGGCTTGGCGAGTTCCGCTTCGGCCGATTCGTCGTCGGCCTCGTCTGCTTGCTCGGCATCGCCCGCATCGTCTGCGCTGCCGTCGAGGTCGTCGCCGGACTCGTCAGCCTCAGTGGCCTGGTCGGCGGCGTCCGCATCGTTATCGGCATCATGATCGAGGGTCTCGGGGTTCGGCTCTTCGGCGTCGCTTTCCGGGGTCGGCGAAGCTGCGCGCGTCGGCTTGCCATCGCCGCGGGACTTGCTGCTATCGGCCACTACTCGTCCTCCACCGAATTTCCTGCTGTCATGAAACTGGCGTGGGGCAAGGAACGCGCCTCGACCCACGCCCGGTTCGCAGGGCAAGAGGGACTCGAACCCCCAACCTGCGGTTTTGGAGACCGCTGCTCTGCCAGTTGAGCTATTGCCCTTCACCATCGGCCCAGCTCTGCGTCCCTGCTTGAAGGCAGGGTCGGACGCTGAAAGTTGCCGACAAGTATTTGAGTGTACTAGGTCGCCTACGGCAATGCGAACCGAGGCCGCTTCGCATTGCCAAGCACCCAACCGGACGCCCGGATCACGGCGAGTTCGCGCAAGCGAATTGGCGAAACGGGGTGCAGACCTCAGGGATAGCGGGCGCAAGCGCTCGAGAAAACACCTGGCTGACCGTCATCGACCGCCGGCGATTGCAGTTCCATTCAGCAAAACCCCGGCTGCTCGGCAGACTCGCGGCAGTAGCGTTGGCACCGCACGAACCTAATGCGAAGGATTTACCCATGACGCTTTTCAGTTCCGTCGAGCAAGCCCCGGCCGACCCCATTTTGGGCATCACGGAAAAGTACAACGCCGATCAGCGTCCGGCCAAGGTGAATCTGGGGGTCGGTGTTTATCAGAACGCTTCGGGTAAGTTGCCGCTGATGCGCTGCGTGAAGCTCGCCGAGCAGAAGCTTGCCGAGGATCCCAGGCCGCGCGGCTATCTGCCGATCGATGGCCTGAAAAGCTATACCGCCGACGTGCAGGCTCTGGTCTTTGGTAAGGATTCCGATGTGCTCGCCGCAGGGCGGGTCGTCACCTTGGAGGCCCTCGGCGGCACCGGCGCGCTGAAGCTCGGCGCCGACTTCTTGCGCCAGGTGAACCCGGGCGCCACAGTACTGATCAGCGACCCCTCCTGGGAGAATCACCGGCAGCTGTTTTCGCGGGCAGGATTTGAGGTCTCCGCCTACCGCTATTACGACGCTGAGAATCGCGGCATCGACTTCGCGGGCATGCTGGCCGATCTTCGCCAGGCGGAACCCGGCACGATCGTGGTGCTGCACGCCTGCTGCCACAATCCGACCGGCTACGACCTGAAGCACGATCAGTGGCTGCAGGTGTTGGACGTCGTGGAGCAGCGCGGGTTGGTGCCCTTCCTCGATATGGCCTATCAAGGGTTCAGCGAGGGCCTGGACTCCGACGCCTGGGTGGCACGCACCTTCGCCACCAGGCTCGGCAACCTGTTCTGCTCGAGTTCGTTCTCCAAGAACTTCGGGCTCTACGGCGAGCGGGTGGGAGCGCTGTCGATCGTCTGCCGAGATACTGATGAGGCCCAACGGGTGCGATCTCAGATGAAGATCGTGATCCGGACGAATTATTCCAACCCACCGACGCACGGCGCGCAGCTGGTGGCGAGCGTGTTCGCCGACCCGGCACTTCGCGCCGAATGGGCCGCCGAGCTGACCGAGATGCGCGAGCGCATCAAGTCGATGCGGGTCTCGTTGGCCTCCCATCTGGCGGCCGAGGGGCTGCCCGAAATGGGCTATGTCGCCGAGCAGGTCGGCATGTTCAGCTATTCAGGATTGAACCGTGATCAGATGCTGCGGCTTCGCGACCAGTTCGGGGTCTACGGCACCGACGCCGGACGCATCTGCGTGGCCGCCCTCAACGAGAACAACGTCGAGTACGTGGCCAAGGCGATCGCCGCTGTCGTCAAGGGCTGAGAGATCAAAGCGATGATCCTCAGATCTCGAGGCCGACAAGTACTGGCTCAGGCTCGAGACGGATTCCGAACCGCTCCATGACCCCTGCCCGCACCGTGCGGGCGAGGGAGACGATGTCGGCAGCCGTGGCGTCCTGGTGGTTGGTGAGCGCCAGCACGTGCTTGCTGGACAGCCTCGCCGCGCCTTCGGCCGGGTATCCCCTGCCGAATCCGGCGTGGTCGATCAGCCAGGCCGCCGACGTCTTGATCCGGCCGTCCGGCTGGGCGAACCGTGGGGCCGTGCTCGGCAACCGGGCAGCGACCGACTCGTCCACTATCGGATTCATGAAGAAGCTGCCGGCCGACCAGGTGTCGTGATCATGTGGGTCGATGACCATGCCCTTGCCTGCCCGCAACGCCCACACGGCCTCGCGGACCTTGCGGGCATCGACTCGCTCCCCCACCTCGACCCCCAGGGTCTGCGCCAGCTGGGTATACCGCACCGGCTCGCTCAGACTGGCTAGCCCGAATTGGAACCAGACGTCGAGAACCACAAAGCGTCCGGTCGCCTGGTCGTCGGCCCTGGAGCGCTTGAACACCGAGTCGCGGTATCCGAAGTTGCAGTCGCTGGCCATGAAGGTCTTCAGTTCTTGCTTCTGGCGGTCCCAGGTGCGCACCCGCGCGATGGTCTGGGCGACCTCTTGCCCGTAGGCGCCGATGTTTTGAATCGGGGCGGCTCCCACCAGCCCGGGGATTCCGCTGAGCGCCTCGATACCGGCCCAGTCCTGAGAAATGGTGTATGCGACGAAGTCGTCCCAGACTTCGCCGGCCTGCACCTGGACGAACGCCCCGCCGCAGCCGCTCACCTCGGCCTCCAGGCCGTGGTTGTCGACCAGCACGACCGTGCCGTCGAATCCCTCGTCGCCGATCAGCACGTTCGATCCGCCGGAGAGCACCAGCAGCGGCTCGCCTGCCCGGTCGGCCTCGCTCACCGCGGCAATGATCTCGTCGCGGGTTGTTGCGCGGACCAGCTTATTGGCGGGCCCACCGATCTTGAAGGTGGTGTGTTCGGCGAGAACCGGGGAGTCGCTCGTCCGCTGGGCGGGCAGCTGACCCGATAGCCTCTCGACCGAGCAACTCTCCTCGGTCACAGGGACGATGTCTTCGGGCACCCAAGTGGATTCAGTCATCAATTCCTCAACCAAGCCGAACGGTCGCTTTGGCGGCCCCGAGCACCTTATTGCCGTCGTGGGTTGCTTCGATGGCAATGGTCGCCAGCTGGTCATCGACGGCGCTGACCTGGGCATGCACCTCGACGGTCGTGCCTTCGTCGGTGTCGGGCACCGGCACCGGGTTGACAAAGCGGACGAAGTAGCTGGCCACCCGCGCAGGATCGCCGGCCCAGTCGGTCACGATGCGCAGCGCGGCACCCATCGTCCACATGCCGTGGACGACGACCCCGGGCAGCCCGATCGCCTGGGCCATCCGGTCGGAGTAGTGAATCGGGTTGAAGTCGGTGGAGGCTCCCGAGTAGCGCACCACGTCTTGCCTGGTCAGATGCAGTTCGAGAGCGGACAGCTGATCGCCCACCGCGATCTGGGAAAGGTCGGCGCCGCTCATGCCGCGGCCTCCTCACGGGTATGGATCAGTTGGCTGGTGGCGGTACCGAGCTCCTCGCCTGAGACCGTCGACAGCGCGACCCCTACGGTGACCATGTCGACGTTGCCGCGGCTGCGGACCTTCTCGATGGTCAAGGTGGCCACCACGTCGTCGCCCTCGCGAAGCGGGCGGACGATGTCGAACCGCTGATCGGCGTGAATCGTCCGGCGCAGGGCCAGCCCGAGGTCGGGATCGGTGAACATGGCGTCCCATGCCTGGGCAGCAATCACTGCGGCGAAGGTGGGGGGCGCGATCGGGTCGTCCTGGTCGAAGTAGGCGGGGTTATCGTCGTGCAGCGCGGTGGCGAACTCGGCGATCTTTGCGCGGCTCACCCGATACGGCTTGGTCGCCGGATAGCTGCGTCCGACGTGTTCTGCGGAAATAGGCACCCACCCAAGCTAGCCGAAATACCAGGCTTCGGCCCACCGCAAACCACACTGCACCCGGGCTGAGCAGCCAGGTTGCGGCTCGGGCACGCCCAAAACTCACCCATCTCGCCAAGACACCAGCAAGCTCGTCGAAACACGAAGCAGCGACGCCAAAAAGCCGCCTGCATCAGCAGGCGGCTTGTCAGCTTTTGGTCTTCAGCGAGACTCAGCGGGTCTCGCGGTGCAGGGTGTGCTTGCCATCGCGGGGGCAGAACTTCATCAACTCAAGACGATCCGGCGTGTTACGGCGGTTCTTCTTGGTGATGTAGTTGCGATTTTTACACTCCGTGCACGCCAAAGTGATCTTCGGACGAACGTCCGCCGCTTTCTTCGCCATGATGGTCCTTCTTCAGCTCGTGTGACGTGTGTTGCGGTAGCGGGAGCGGGACTCGAACCCGCGACACAGCGATTATGAGCCGCTTGCTCTACCGCCTGAGCTATCCCGCCTTGCGTCTTCCCCAGATAGTAGCTCTGCTGCGGTAGCGGAACCTCCGAGTTCGACGGAGCCCCGATGCGGAATTGAACCGCAGACCTCGTCCTTACCAAGGACGCGCTCTACCATCTGAGCTATCGGGGCCAGCCGAGGAGATAACCTATCGTTCTTTCTCCGAACTATCAAATCGGCAATGCTTGCCGTGGCCGGTGTGGTTACGATGAACGCACCAGTCGCGATTTCGGTCGCCCTGGTGACGGCGCGCGAGGTCGGCGGACGGCAACCACTGCCTGGCATACCACCGGCATGCGACGTAGTTGACCGTGGATATCAAGGCGGCGCGCGTAGACGGACCCGGGGCCTGACCCGGACTGACGATCTTGGAGGATTGGTGACGATTCGTTACAGCCCGCTGGTGCGCGACGCGCTTGACCACGGCTATCCCGTGCTTGCCCTGGAGACCGCGAACATCACGCACTCGATGCCCCGGCCCCTCAACCTCGAGATGGCTCAGGCTGTGCAGCAGCAGATCCTTGCATCCGATGTGGTACCGGCCGCGATCGCCGTCATCGACGGTGATCTGGTTATCGGCCTGACCGACGACGAGCTCGCGCGGATAGCCAATGAGCCCGGCACCGTACGCGTCTCGATCAGCGATCTGCCGGTCGTGGAGACCCGGAAGCTGACCGGCGGCACGGCACTGGCAGCCGCCGTTCATCTCGCCCACCGGGCCGGTATCAAGGTCTGCGCGACCACCGGGTTGGGTGGCGTGCATCGGGCGAGTAAGAGCGGCAATCTCATTCAGGAGTCCAGTGATCTGATGGCCTTATCGACCCATCCGCTGGTGCTGGTCACCTCGGGAGTTCGTCCGATGCTGGACGTCGCGGCAACCTTGGAGCGTCTCGAGACGATGGGTATCCCGGTGCTCGGCTACCGCACCTCGCACTTCCCCAGCATGTATCAGGCCGATACCGGCTACGAGGTCGATCATCAGGTCACCGATCCCTCCGAGGTCGCCGATATCGCCCGAGCCCGAGATGAGCTGGGGCTCGGCCAGTCGCTGCTGGTCGCCAATCCGACACCTCCCGAGCTTCAGGTGGACGACTACCAATCCCGGGTCAGCGAGGCAGCCGAAATCGCGTCCAATCTGCCGGCCCCCCAGGGCCCCGAGGACACCCAGGTCCTGCTGGCCAGCTTCGAGGAAGCCACCAAGGGCCGGGCCCGCGAGCTCAACACCGAGTTGTATCGCCGTAACGTGGCGCTCGGCGCCCAGATCGCCAAGGAGTTGGCGACCACCCCGCATTACACCGACTGAGGCGAGGGAAACGGGAGCTTGCTCACGTTTCCGAGCCGATGGAAGGTGTTGCCGAGCGAAGCGAGAAACACACTGATTGAGCCGAGTGGAGTGCGAGCTTGCTCGCAACTTCCGAGGCGATTGAAAGTGTTGACGCGCGAAGCGCGAAACACACCGACTGAGCCGAGCGAAAAGGTCTCCTGAGCCAGACGGATCAGGAGACCTTCGATACTGGTGGCAGCTGATGGATTCGAACCATCGTAGGCGAAGCCGACGGTTTTACAGACCGCTCCCTTTGGCCGCTCGGGCAAGCTGCCGTATTGCTAACCAGCGAGAAAAGACGATAGCAGACGCCCCGAGAGATGTCATAACCGGGATCGGCTCGTACTGGTTCGCGAATCCCGTCCATGAGACAGGTAGAGGAGACCCGCCCGAGAGCTCGTAGATGACGCCGGGCAATTGGGGCACCGCTCGCGTGGCCATGGATGCCGAGGTGATTGGTCACTGGCGGTCCCGCAGGCGTCGTAATGGATTAAGGTTGCCCCATGGCTGCGGACAGTTCTTTCGACATCGTCTCCAAGGTCGACCGGCAGGAGGTCGACAATGCGCTCAATCAGGCCGCCCGTGAGGTGCGGCAGCGTTTCGACTTCAAGGGCACCGACGCCGCGATCGAATGGTCGGGCGATCAGATCGCGATGCAGGCCAGCGGCGAGGAGCGGGTCAAGGCGATCTGGGATGTCTTCCAGTCGAAGCTGGTGCGCCGCAAGGTCGACCTCAAGTCGGTTCAGGCGAGCGACCCGAAGCTATCAGGCAAGCTGTGGCACATGACTGCCGACATGCAGAACGGCATCTCCCAGGACAACGCGAAGAAGATCTCGAAACTGATCCGCGATGAGGGCCCCAAGGGCGTGAAGGCGCAGATCCAAGGCGACGAACTCCGGGTGAGTTCCAAATCCCGCGATGCCCTGCAGCAGGTGCAGCAGCTCATCAAGGACGCCGACTACGACTTCGCCATCCAGTTCGTGAACTATCGCTAGCCCACTTCAGGCGGGCGCGAATTGGCTATCTTCTGGTACTGCGCGGCAATCAAGGTGGCTTGCCGGGAGCGGTTTGCATAAAGCTCACCGGTGACCTCGTCCCTGGCGTCCAGCACCGCCCAGACGTATTCGGTATCGCTCAACATCGCTGACTCACTACGGACGACGTCGGGCGCGATGTGCTGCGACTGCTCGAGGAGCCGGTGACAGGTATCGATCCGGATTCGCGCCTGCCGAACGTAATCGGCCGCGGTCTCCGGACGCTGGGCTTGATCCAGCAGCACCTCAAAATGCCGAACGTGATTTGATCCCACCTCAAGATGAGTGTGGCCGCCCGCGAGCTGATGACGCCAGAGGAGGAGGTTCGCCTCGGTGCGCGCGGCGGCGAGTTCGTAGCTCGGTGCCGGCGGATCGCGGAAACTTGCCTGCCCCAGCTGCCTGGACAGTTTGGCGCGTTCCCACAGCTGGTCGATCGCCTCAAGGTTCTTGATGTTGGCGAACGCCGGCTCGGCCACCATCCGGTGGATCTTGGCGTTTATCAGCAGCCGCATCGCGTCGGCGAGGGCCAGATACTTCCGCCACATGGAGCCGTCAACGCCTCCCAGACGCAGCCGGATACCGTCATCGCCATCCGAGAAGGTCGAGGCCTGGGCCGAGGGTGCTGCGCTCGCGAGTATCGCAATGGCGCCCCGCAGCTCCCGCTCGGCACCGGCGAGGTCACCGGACGCAAAGGTACGGCTTGCGTCGTCCTTGATACCGGCCCAGGCGATCAGGACTTCGCTTATGGGATTCGGCGACGATGCGGCCATGATGCTCCTCCGATCTCGCGCCAACGGACGACATCAGCATGCCGCAGCCCCCGCATCATTTGCCGACGCCCGAGAAGAGCTTTGTGCATTCATACACAAGCCGACGCTCAGGTCCGGCGTCCGAAGACCATGGCGACCGACCTCAGCGCCAGGATGAAACCGGCGAACCCGAGCAGGAATCCGAGGATGTCGAAGAGCCGGTAGGTTCCCTCGATCGTCGGGCCCCCATCGGCGGTCACCAGCAAGATCGCGCCGATCACCGCGAACCCGGCCAGCACCGCGACCACCACCTGGTTCGCCAGTCCGGTCAGGAACGCCTGATCGTCCGGATGCGAGACCACCCGAACATGGCTGGTGAAGCGTCCGGTCGACAGATCTTCGGTGATGCGATTGATTCTCCTCGGCAGATGGCTGACCAGCGGCACCAGCCGGATCGCCTGGTTGGCGATCTGTTTCTTCGCGCCCTCCGGCGTGATGTCCCCGATCACCGAACGTGCCTGGTCTCGTCCGGTCGCAATCAGGTCGAGCGCGGGGTTGATGAGCTTGAGCGTCCCCTCCAAGGCACCCAGCGAACGCATGGCCAAGGCGATATTGCCCGGCACGCTCATCCCTTTATCCATCACCAGCCGCAGCAGCTGAGTGAAGAAGGCCATCGTGCTGCCGGTCGCCCCGGCCCGCACCTGGGTGATGATGGCGCCCAGTCGGCGCTGCAGATCGTGCTCATCGAGTTGACCGTCGTGGTCGAGCAGTTCGAGCACCGAGTCGGTGGCGAGCGCCGGATCATCCGCGTCGACCGACCAGAGCAGCAGACCCAGGTTGCGCCGGGCGGTGGCGTCCAACCGGCCCACCGAGCCGTAGTCGAGCAGGCCGACCGCACCATCGGGCCAGACCAGCACGTTGCCGGCATGCAGGTCGGCGTGGAAGACACCCTGGTCGAGAATCTGCCCCAGGACCGCCTTCAACAACACCGTGGCCGCCCGTTCGCGAGTCGGCTGGGGCATGGCCGAAAGCAACTCGCCGGCTCGCGCCACCGGCGTTCCGTCGAAGCGGTCCATCACGATCAGCCGGTCGTCGCTTAGCTCGTGATAGACCTCGGGCACCCGCACTCCCCCGGCCACCAATGCCGGACGCAAGGTATCCATGTTGTTCACTTCGATCGTGAAATCGAGTTCGTCGCGCACCGAGTCGGCGAAACCGCCGACGATGTCGTCCACCCCGAGCTTGCGCGCCCAGTCGGCGTTGCGCGCGAGCCGGCGGGCCAGGCGTCTGAGGATCTGCAGGTCGATCGCCACCTGCTCGCGCGCATTGGTCCGCTGTACCTTGACGACCACCTGTGTGTCTTCGTCCAGCACCGCCGCGTGCACTTGGGCCAGCGACGCCGAGGCAAGCGGCTCGGGATCGACCTCGAGCCTGCCGAGGTTGTCGCCGAGTTCGGCGGTCAGCGCCTTCTGGACGCGCGAGTAGGGCTGCGCCTCAACCTGACTGGTCAGTTTGGACAGCTCGGTGATGAACTCCGGTGGCAGCAGATCGCTTCGGGTCGACAAAAGCTGGCCCAGCTTGACGAAGGTGACGCCGGCGTCCTGCATGGCCAGTCTGACCGACTCGGCGGTGCTCGGCCCGACGTTCAGCACGCCGCGAAGCGGGGCGGTCAGGCCCCGGCGGAACAGAATAGCCATGATCTGCAGGTAGCGTCCGGTTCGTCTGAACCGAGCCCGCCAGCCGGTCAGCAGCACTCGCAAAGGGGGAGTCGAGCCGGTCGGGATGATGATCTCCAGCACCATCAGCACCAGCATGCCGATCGCGAAGGCACCCAGGGCGAGGGCGATCAACAACACCGTGACCGAGATGACGCCTGCGGTGCTCGTGTCGTCGAACTGCGTGTCGTCGCCGAAGTAGACGGCCAACGGCCCGAGTATCGAGAACAGGCCGATGACAACGATCAGTGCGCGAAAGGCCGAGACCTGAATGCCGAGCACCCGTTTGCTGGTGCGCGCCACCAGGACGGTGACGATCGCGAGAGTGATCAGGCTGTAGATCGCGGCGGCGCCTTGGCCGAGGATCTCCCAGAAGCTCATTCGTGACTCCCCGGCTCAGGCCACCCGCACTGCGGTCTCGAAAGCGTCGGTGATCACGGTAACCACTTCGCCGCCGTGCAATTGACGTCCGCGGCGGGTCTCGGGTTCGCCGTCGACCTCGACGTCACCCGCCTCGATCAGTTCGCGAGCGTGCGCCCCGGAATCGGCGATTCCCGCGTACTTGAGGAACTGCCCGAGCCGGATGGTGCCACCGACCTCAACGGTTTCGATGCTCATAGCCTGAATCCTTGTCGCTCGCCGGTGGGGATTCAACCCGGCTCAGAAAATACCCAGATGCTCGGGTATGACGATCAGCAGCGTCCCGAAAAACAGCAGGAGCGCAGAGACGATCGCCCAGATCACCATCAGTGGATCGGTCGGGTTCAAGACGGTGGACGACACGGCGATCAGCGCGACGACGATCCCGACGACCGGCAACGCCAGCAAGAAGATTGCACCGATCCGGATGCGTCCGGAGTCTCGGAGCACGGAGCCGATGCTGCCGATCGTGCCGGTCAGCGCGGCTGCTGCGGCGAAACCGATCAGCCAGATACCGGCACGCCCGGCACCGACGCGCGATTCGTCGGCCAGCCAGCTGTTCAACAAGGCCAAGCCGCCCACCGCGAGCAGCACGGCCGCCCACCAGCAGATGACCGCTATCCAGGCCGCCTTGCTGCGGAAACTCAGATGTGTGCCATGACCTGGATCGGGCCGGCCGGCCGGCGTCCGCTTCTTGCTCATTCATCGAGCTTAGGCGCCCGGTCTGTATGGACTTCCCGAACGTCCCTCACAACCTCTGTGACAAGCCGACATATACTCTGACCGCACTCACCTCGGCCCGTCTCGAAATGCGCAGGCTACAACACCCCTGGCGACTCGTCGGCCAAGCGGTACTGCTGATGTCCGTCCCGGTCGCGAACCATCACACCCAACGAGCGGAGCTTGTCTTGCGCGGCTTCTGCAGCTCCCGGGCGCTTGTCTGCCAGTGCCCGGCGCCGGTCACGCAGCAGCTCCTCGACGGTCTCCGTCAGTCGTCCGTCCCCATCAACCCATGTGGTGAACGTCCCTTCATAGGGATCACCATCGATCAGTGATGGATATCCGTGGGCTTCCAAGGCCATCCGTAGTCCGGGTACCAGCTCCCCTTCGATACCGCCGCGGTAGATCTCGCCACGGTCGTCCAGCAGCACCAATTCCTTTCCGGACCTCACGACCTGCACGATCCGGTCGCGGGAGACGAATCGGTCGACGTCCTTCGTGTGTACGGTGAGCCCCTCGACCGCGACCTCGATCGTGCCGGCGTCCTCTATCCAGGACTGACAGATGAGGAAGCCCGCAATAGCACCGACGATCAGCAAGACCGGTACGGCCCACGCGAACGGAAGCTCTGCAGCCAGGCGCAACAGGCCGGGAGCATCCCCCATCAGGCCCAACAGCCAGCCGACAACCGGGCCGACGACGAACGCGGCAATCAGGCCGATGGCTGCCCCTGTGGTGGTAAAAATCGGTCGATACTTCGCGGGTACAGCGACGGTGATTGCACTCCTATCGGACAAGGTCAGATCCTTTCAGTTACCTGGCTTCAGATAGCCCAGCGCAGTGCGCCGCACCTGTGCTGACGGGTCGTGCCCGGGTTGGGTGTTGAGGTAGCAGGCGTCGACAATCGCCATCAGCCAGCCAGCGCTCTGATCGGGATCAAGCGTGGGATCGACCTGGCCCGCCTCGATCGCACGGGCGATGAGTTCGGCGAGTCCCTGTCGTTGGGTGGACGCGACCTTCTCAGAGACCGCAATGAGGTGCGGGTCATGTCCCATTCTGCGTAAGGATTCGACGAGCATCCCCTGGGCGTACGGGTAAGCGGCATCCGCTGCGAGCACTGTTACCACGTCGAGGATCGAGGAGAGTGGATCGGTAGTGTTCCGATGCTGCTCAATGAGCTTCTCTGCCACCGGCAGGTCGGCCTCGAAGGGCGCACGGAATAGGGACGCCTTATCCGGAAAATAGTAGAAGATGCTCGCGGGACTGGTGCCGACCTCTTTCGCGACCTGGGCGACGCTGGTGCTTTCGAAGCCCTGGGACGCGAAGAGCCTTGCGGCGACTTCGGCGATCTCCGCCTTCTTCTTGGCGACCTTCTCCGGATCGATCGTCCTGGCCATCGTCCCCTCCCTGTTTTCGCGGGGCAAGTACATAAGAAATTAATTAACTGATCGATCAGATAATAGCGAAGGATCCGCCTCTTCCCAAGCCTGAACAGCCCGTAACCTCATACCGGAACCTGGCGGCGAGTCAGAAAAGATCGCAGGCATCTCCTATGGTTGGCCTCATGCGCATCGCCACACACAATGTCAACGGAATCCGGGCAGCTGAGCGGCGAGGTTTCGCAACCTGGCGCGATGCCCGGACACCCGATGTCGTGGCGTTACAGGAGGTGCGCTGTTCGGCCGATCAGTTGCCGCTGGGCATTTTCGGCGACTATCACGTGGCCTACGATCCGGGCACGTTGGCCGGACGCAACGGTGTGGCGTTGCTCACCAAACAGCCGGTGTCGGCGGTTCGCGCCTGGGGCTCCCACGCGTTGTGTTGGGCGTCCGGTAGTCAGCCGGAGCCGGCCGAATTGGGCAACGACTATCCGTTGGCGCGTGAGCTGCGCGAGTTCATGGCCGAGGGACGCTACATCGAGGTCGATCTCGCCTCTGCTCCGCTCACCGTCGCCAGCGTGTACATACCCAAAGGGGACACTCCGTACGCGCCAGGCAATGCGCCGATGAGCGAGGCCGCGCAGATCAGATACCAGCGCAAGATGGTCTTTCTGGCCGGGTTCGCGAAACATCTGCAGCACGCCCGTAGGGCTGCTGCGATGCGTGGCCGCGAGTACCTGGTGATGGGCGATTTCAACATCGCGCACACCCGCAACGATCTGAGGAATTGGCGAAGCAATCAGAAGTCGGCCGGGTTCCTGCCCGAGGAGCGGGAGTGGTTCGACACCATCGTTTCGCCGCGGACGATGGTCGATGTAATGCGGCGGCTGTATCCGGAGGCGGAGGGGCCCTACTCGTGGTGGAGCTGGCGCGGCCAGGCGTTCACCAATGACACCGGCTGGCGGATCGACTACCAACTGGCCACCCCGAAGCTTGCGAAATCCGCAACCACTGGTGGCACGGACCGGGAATCGTCCTACGAGGCCAGGATCAGCGACCACGCCCCGGTGGTCATCGACTACGCGATCTGAACGAAGCAACCGAGCCGGCAATGCCGTCATAGTCCGGCTAGTTGCCAGACCACGGAGTCGAGAATGTCTCGAATACGGTGTGAGGGTTCTCGTCGTCTCCAGGCAGGAATCCCTTGGGATCATAAGCAAGTGCCATCGCAGCACCGCCCACGACAAACAACTGTGCTGATAAACCAGCTTCAGCGAGACGATCAGAAAGCTCTTGAAACAGGGCAAGCACTTTCGCGGCGTCGAGTGTGCCTCGGCTACCTGGTCACCGCGGACAGCGCACGGATCGCCGGCCAATGGAGATGGCGCTTGGCTTCAGGCCTGGAACCGGGCCGCGACCAGCGCAGGGTCGACGTCCTCGACCCGGGCGTGCCGCCACTTGGGGGCACCATCCTTGTCGATCATCTTGGAGCGCACTCCCTCGACGAAGTCTGCCGGGTTGGCCATCAAGGTGGTGGCCAGGGTGCGGTCCTGGTCGAAGACCTGTGCAACGTTGGGCATCTGGCGGGCGCCTCGCACCGCCTGCAGCGCGATGCACACCGACAGCGGGCTGCGCGAACGGATCGTTTTCGCGGCCTGCCGGGCGTCCGGATTCGGATGAGCTTCCAGGGCGGCCAGGATGCTCGGAGCGTCCGGCTTGCTGAAGCAGTCGTCGATCCACAGCGCGGCTCCGGCGAGCGGCGATGCGCCGGGACCTGTGCAGCCGCGGCATTCGACCAGCAGCCCGGCCCAATGCGCCGACTCGCCGTCGGTGGTCTCGCCGCTCATCGCGAGGTATTCGCCGGTGTGTCCCGGGGTCCGCGAGAGCTCATAGCAGACGCCGACGTCGGGCCACAGTCCGATGGCGACCTCGGGCATCGCCCAGCGGGTGCCAGGCTCGCCGATGCTGTTCGTGTTGTGCAGGCCGACGCCGAGCCCGGCACCCATCGCCACGCCGACCAGGTAGGAGGTCACCGGTTTGGGGTAGTAGGCGATGTATTGCTCGAGTTCGTACTCGGTGTACAAGAAGTCCAGCGCGTGCTGTTCTCGTCCCGCGATGACGTCTTCGCGCAACGCTTTCACATCGGCACCCGCACAAAAACCACGCTCCCCCGCGCCCGCGAGACTCACCTGCCGGACGCGGTCGTCATCGGCCCAGGCGTGCAAGGTATCCGACAGCTCGCCGACCATCGCCCAAGTGAGCGCGTTGATGCTCTTCGGACGATTGAGCACGATGGTGCCCACGCCGTCCGAGATCTCGGTCACGATTTCACTGGTCACATCAATCAGTCCTTCTGCAACTCGATATGGTCTGCTCCTGCGGGAATCCGGCGCCGCCGGTTGCCGGTGCCCGGTGCCGCGCCGCCGTGGGTACGAGCCAGCCAGGCGATGCCCGCGGCGGCGGCGAAGCCCAGCGCCATGGTGTCGTTACGCCACGCCATATTGATGCCGTTGTAGCAAAGCAGCACCACCGTCGTCCACACCGCGATGTTCACCACCCGGCGCGGCGGGGCGGCGACCGGCAGCAGCAGCCCTCCCCACAACATGTACCAGCTGCGCACTGCCGGCAGCGACAATGCTGCGGTCAGATAGCCGAGCGCCAAGAACAGAATCGGACGCGTCCTCGCGATCGTCACGGCCATCGCCGCTATCACCAGGGCGGCGAAGATCACGCCGACCGTGCGGGACACGGTGATCGCGGCCCAACCACTGGGGTCGAGGCCGAACAGGTTCAGCACCAGCTGGATGGCCTGCCCGATCACGGTGAACGGAGCGATGGTCACCACTCTGCCGGGCACGCTGACCGCGTTGATCCAGCCGAAGCCGAGCCCGGTCGCCAGGCTCACCAGGCAAAAGGTGCCGATGGCCACAGCGAAACTGGCAAGCACCCGCGCCGCCGTGATCGCCACCTCTCGCACGCTCCAATTGGCCCACGGACGCGCCATCAGCGGCAGTGCGTAAGCGGCCATGATGGCCGGCTGTTTGATGGTCGCACCCAGCCCGATCAGCACGGCCCCCACCAGCCACCACCAATTGAGACCGGTGATAGTGCGCCAGCGGCGGCCGGAAGGTGAGTCGGCCGGTAAGCCTGGCTCCAGCCCGCCCACGGCTGAACGTTCCTGCCCGGTCTCCAGGCCCTCCCCCGTGGGCTTCGCCCCCCACAGGGTCACCCACAGCCCGGCAACCACCAGCCCCATCATCAGCGAATCATTGTGTGAGCCGCCGACGAAGTCGATCACCAGAACCGGGTTGAGGGTGCCGAACCAGGCGGCGAACGCCGGGTCGGCACCCCTGATGCGGGCGATCCGCGGAATCAGCAGCCCGATCAGGCCGACTCCGACCAGCGCGAGGATGCGCATCGCCACCGCGGACGCGTAAGGCCTGAATCCCATCACGTCGACGATCGCGTGCTGCAGCTGCAAGGCCAGCGGCCCGTAGGGCGCCGGGGTGTCGCGCCACACCCACGACACCTGGTCGGCGAAGGCCCCGGGCAGCACGGCAGGGCCGGCCTCGTAGGGGTTGATGTTGTTGTGAATCAGCCAGCCCTGCGCGGCATAGCTGTAGGCGTCGTGGCTGAAGATCGGTGGCGCGAACAGGAAGGGGGCGCCCCAGATCAGCAGGATCGCCCAGTGTCGCACGTGGTAGTAAACATATTGTTCGGGTTCGCTCGCGTTCTTGCGTGGCCGCAGCCTGAACCAGGCGTCCAACAGCAAGAAGAGCCCCACCATGGTGAGCAGTGTCCCGGTGAGCTTGGCCGGCCAGCCGGAGACGTCGGCGTCCGAAAGCATCTGCCACCACGGCGAGTTGCGGGGCAGATAGGCCGGTGAGAATGCGCCGAGCGTGATGAGCAAGGTGCCATAGAAGCCCCGGCGGACGTTCTTTGCGCGCCAGGCGTCCGCGATCTGAGCCAGCCATATCCTCAGCACGACTGGCACCCCGACGACCCGGCCGAGCCACGCAACCCATCGGCGTCGTTCGGCACCTGCTCGATTGATTTCGCCGCGCATCCGGTCGCGTCCAAACCAGCAGCCCACGAACCCGGCATCGGTCGACGGCGATCTGCGGGCATGGGGTCAACCCTACGCCCTGAGTGAACGAGCGGGCAGAGACGGCATAACCACCTGTGAGCGGGCGGCCAGGTTTTTCGCAACAACTATCGTAGAAAAAGCGTTGGAGAGGTTGCGCGACCTCTCGAAGGCTGCGCCAACTGGTGCGCGCGGCCTCATGTCCGCGAATTTGGAGGTTACCGGTGCCCGAGCAAGTCAGCAGGGTGGTCGTGCGGTTTGCTGGTGATTCTGGAGACGGTATGCAGCTCACCGGCGGCAGGTTCGGTACCGAATCGGCGCGGCAGGGCAACGACATCGTCACCTTGCCCGATTTTCCTGCCGAGATTCGGGCCCCGCAAGGCAGCCTCGGGGGCGTCAGCAGCTTCCAGGTGCACTTCGCGGACCGGGACATCGTGACCCCCGGCGAAGATCTCGATGTGTTGGTGGCCATGAACCCCGCCGCACTGAAGGTCCATCTGCGGGCACTGCGCCGAGGCGGGGTGCTGATCACCGATTCGTCCGAGTTCACCAAACGCAACCTCAACCACGCCGGATACACCTCCAACCCACTCGAGGACGACGGCTTGGAGGCCACCTATCAGGTGGTAACCCTCGATCTGACCAAGACCACGGCTCAGGCCGTCGAGGGGCTCGGGCTGGGCCGCAAGGCCATCTCCCGGACGCGCAACATGTTCGCGTTGGGCCTGGTCAGCTGGCTGTTCAGCCGCGACATGACCCCGACCAGAGAATGGTTGGCGCACAAGTTCGCGTCCAACCCCGACGTGCGCGACGCCAACCTGGCAGCCCTGGAGGGCGGCTGGAACTATGGCGAGAACACCGAGACCTTCGCCGTGCGCTATGAGGTGGCCCCGATCGCCCAGAAAGCTGGCCAGTACCGCCAGATCTCCGGCAATCAGGCCACCGCGCTCGGTTTGCTGGCCGCCTCGGTGGCGTCCGGATTGCAGTTGTTCCTGGGCGCCTACCCGATCACTCCGGCATCGGATCTGCTGCACGAGCTGAGCAAACGAAAAGGGTTCGGCGTCGAGACCTTCCAGGCCGAGGACGAGATCGCTGCGGTCGGCGCGGCCCTGGGCGCCTCGTTCGGCGGAGCCCTCGGGGTCACCACCACCTCGGGGCCGGGCCTCGCACTCAAGCAAGAGATGATCAACCTGGCCGTGATGACCGAGCTGCCGCTGGTGGTCATCGATGTGCAACGCGCCGGCCCCTCCACCGGTATGCCCACCAAGACCGAGCAGGCCGACCTGCTGCAGGCGATGTGGGGACGCAACGGTGAATCGCCGCTGCCGGTCATCGCGCCTGCTTCACCCTCGGATTGCTTCCGGGCCGCCTTCGAGGCCTGCAAGCTCGCCATCGAGCGCCGCACTCCGGTGATCATGCTATCGGACGCATACCTGGCCAACGGTTCGGAGCCCTGGCTGGTTCCGGAAGCGGCGACCTTACCCGGTATCGATCCGGGTTTCGCCACCGAGCCGAACACCGAGCAGGGCACGTTCGCGCCGTACCGGCGTGACCCCGAGACCCTGAACAGGCCCTGGGCGTTGCCCGGCACGCCGGGCCTGGAGCATCGTATCGGTGGCCTGGAGAAGTCGAACGGCCTGGGCTCTGTCAGCTACGACGCCGACAATCACGATCTGATGGTCAAGCTGCGCGCCGAGCATATCGCCCGCATTCCGGTGCCGGACGTCGGCTGGGACGATCCGAGTGGGGTCGCCAGGCTGGCCGTCGTGGGCTGGGGATCCAGCTGGGGAGCCATCACGGCCGCGGTGCGCAGGGTGCGCGAGCTCGGCGTCCCGATCGCCCAGATTCATCTGCGCAATCTGAATCCCTTGCCGGGCAACCTTTCCGATCTGCTGCACCGCGCCGATCGGGTGATCGTCCCCGAGGTCAATCTCGGCCAGTTGACCACCGTGCTGCGGGCCAAGTATCTGGTGGACGCCAGAAGCTGGTCGAGGATGCGTGGCCTGCCGCTGAGCGTCAGCGAGTTGACCGAATATCTGTTGAGTGAAGTGGAGGAGGTTCAGCATGCCTGAGCCCATCGCATCGTCGGCGAGCCCCGGCGGCCTGCATCAGGTGCCGCTCGCCATCAATCCGCTGAAACGCAAGGATTTCACCAGCGACCAGGAGGTGCGCTGGTGTCCGGGCTGTGGCGACTACGCGATCTTGAGCACGGTGCAGGGGCTGCTGCCCGAGCTGGGGATCGCCCGCGAGAACACGGTGGTGATCTCGGGCATCGGCTGCGCGGCGAGATTTCCGTATTACGTCAACAGCTACGGCATGCACTCGATCCACGGCCGGGCCCTGACGATCGCCACCGGCCTGGCCGTCACCCGACCCGATCTGGCGATCATGGTGGCGACCGGCGACGGCGACGCGCTGTCGATCGGGGCCAATCATCTGGTGCACGCGCTGCGGCGCAACGTGAACATCACGGTCGTGCTGTTCAACAACCGCATCTACGGCTTGACCAAGGGCCAGTACTCGCCGACCAGTGAGCTGGGCAAGGTCACCAAGTCGAGCCCCGACGGATCGTTGGACACCCCGGTCAACGCGGTCAGCCTGGCGTTGGGCGCCGAGGCCAGTTTCGTGGCCCGCAGCATCGACTCCGACCGGACGCATCTGACCGCGACCCTGCGCGCCGCATTCGAGCACCGCGGATCCTCGCTGGTCGAGGTCTACCAGAATTGCCCGATCTTCAATGACGGAGCATGGGACGACCTGACCGGCCCCGACTCGGATGGCGTCATCAAGCTCGAGGCCGGCGAGCCCGTGCTGACCGCGGGCGGAGATTTCGGGGTCGTGCAGGCCGCCGACGGCCATCTCGAACTCGCCCGCGTCGCTGAGGTCGGCTTGGACAAGGTGATTCGGCACGATCCTCACGCCGCCGACCCGACCCGGGCGTTCGCGCTGAGCAGGCTCACCGACTCCGGGGTGATGAAGCGCAGCCCGATCGGTGTCTTCCGCAGTGTCGAGCGTCCGACTTTCGATGACATGTCGCGCCAACAGATCGCCACCGCCCAGGGTGGCGCCCCCGACAGCGCGGACGAGAAGTCTGCCCAGTTGCAGGCGTTGCTCGCCGGGGACGATACCTGGATGGTCGCCTGATCTCGCAGATGGCGGAACTCATCGGGACGCCACGCTCCGTCGCGCATGGGTAGGCTGAGTCGGTGACTACCGAAGCATTGAATCAAGCTTTTTTCGATCGCGATGTGCGTCCGGCCGACGACCTCTTCCGGCATGTGAACGGCTCGTGGTTGAAGACCGCCGAAATCCCGGAAGACCGCAGCGGCTGGGGTGCCTTCCACGAGCTACGGGAGGAATCCGAGGCGGCGATCCGGCAGATCGTTGATGCCTGCACGCCCGACGGAGACCCGGACAGCACGCGAATCGCGAACCTCTACGCATCGTTCATGGATTCCGATGCCGTCGAGGCGCTCGGCGTCGCTCCCCTCGTCCCGCTGCTCGAAAAGGTGGACGCGATCAGTTCGGTCGCCGAGTTGGCACACTTCTGGGGCTGGTCGGCCAGGCGCGGCATCGGCGCCCTCGTCGATCTCGACAACGATTCGGACCCCGGCAATCCGGCCCGCTATCTGCTGTTCGTCGGCCAGTCGGGCATCAGCCTGCCGGACGAGGAGTACTACCGGCTACCCGAGCACGCTGAGATCCGCGAGGCCTACCTTGCGCACATCGAAGCGATGCTCACCCTCGCCGGCTTGCCGGACGCCGCCGACCAGGCCCGCCGGATCTTCGAGCTGGAGACCAAGGTGGCCGGTTGCCATTGGGACAAGGTACGCACCCGCGACATGGTGCAGATGTACTTCCCGCAGACCTGGGAGGAGTTCTGCCGGCTCAGCCCCGATCTGGCCTGGGACGAATTCCTGGCCGGGGCGGAGCTGCCCGCCGAGGCCGTCGCCGAGGTCGTCAACTGCCAGCGCACCTTCCTGCCCGACGTCGCATCCCTGGTGAATGCGGACGCTCTGGACGACTGGAAGGCGTGGGAACGCTGGCAGATCATCGACGCGCTCGCGCCCTACCTGACCGGCGCCATGGTGAACCAGAACTTCGAGTTCTACGGCAAGACCCTGCAAGGCATCCCGGTGCTCCGCGAACGCTGGAAGCGCGGTGTCTCGCTGGTCGAAGGCGTGCTGGGTGAGGCGGTCGGGCGCATCTACGTGGCCGATCACTTCCCGCCCGCCACCAAGGCCCGCGCCGAAGAACTGGTGGCGAATCTGCTGGAGGCCTACCGGCAGTCGATCTCCACGCTGGATTGGATGACCGACGACACCCGCGCCGAGGCACTCAAGAAGCTCAGCAAGTTCCGCGCCAAGATCGGCTACCCGAATCGCTGGCGCGACTACTCTGCGCTCGAGTTGACCGCGGACGATCTGCTGGGCAATGTGCTGCGCGCCGAGAGCTTCGCCTTCGACTATATGATTCATCAGCTGTCGGGCCCGATCGACCCCGAGGAATGGCTGATGTACCCGCAGACCGTCAACGCCTACTATCACCCGCTGCGCAACGAGATCGTCTTCCCGGCCGCCATCTTGCAGCCGCCGTTCTTCAACGCGGACGCGGACGATGCCGTCAACTACGGCGGCATCGGCGCGGTGATCGGCCACGAGATCGGCCACGGCTTCGACGACCAGGGTTCCACCTGCGACGGAGACGGCAGGCTGCGCAACTGGTGGACCGACGAAGACCGTGCGGCGTTCGAGCAGCGCACCAAGTCGCTGGTCGCCCAGTTCAACGAACTGGCCCCCGCCGAGGTGCCCGATGTGCACGTCAACGGTGAGCTCACCCTCGGCGAGAACATCGGCGACCTAGGTGGCCTGCAGGTCGCCTACCACGCCTGGCGGATCGCGGTCGGCGACCACGATCCCGAACCGGTCGACGGCATCCCCGCCGCCCAGCGGCTCTTCTACGGCTGGGCGCAGACCTGGCGCACGATCATGCGTCCACAGGCCCTCAAGGAGCGGCTGGCGACCGACCCGCACTCCCCCGACGAGTTGCGCTGCAACCAGACGGTGCGCAACATCAACGAGTTCCATGAGGCCTTCGGCACCCGGCCCGGAGATGAGCTATGGCTCGAGCCGAGCGAGCGCGTCCGAATCTGGTGACCTCACCGCCAGCATCAGCAATTCGGTCCCATCCGGTCGTCCCCGGGTGGGACCGGTTGTTTTCGGTGCACCATCACTCTTCGATGTCGATGACCAGGCGGCCCGGATCGTCCAGCGTGGATACGGCGAAGCCACGTTCGGCGTCCAGCCCGATCCATACCACCGAGTCCCCTTCGAAGACCGGATCGACATAGACGCCGGTCACATTGCCCTGGGCTGCCGACGGCAGCACACCACTCGGCGGGTCATCGGACGTGGGCGGGAACAGCTGCCCCCGGACGATCACCCTGAGATAGGCGTCGGCTCCCAGGTCGATGGGATCGCCCTTGCCCTGAGTGGCCGGGTCTTGTTCGTAGCTGGTCAACCAGGCCAGATCCGAGATCTGACCGCCGGTGAACTCGACCACCACCCTGTCGAACCCATCGTGGTCGCCGACACGGACATCGGTCATCTCGAAACCATGAGCCGACGATGAACCGGCTGCCTCGGTCGGGGTCGTGTCGTACGGGGTCTGGGGTGTCGAAGGCTCCGGCACGGCAGGTGACGACGTCGACGCGGAAGAGGCATCAACCGAACCCGACGGAGTCTGTGGCGTCGATGACGCCGAGGTCTGATCGCTGGTAGCCGGGATGTCGTTGGGTTCGCCGGTGCAGGCGGCGAGTCCGACCAGGACTGCAATGGCGCTTGCGCACAGATAATGACCCTTCATGCGCCAAGCCTAGTGGCTCGGCGTCCGGCACCAGTGGTCCACATGCCGCAATGCCGCGAGCAAGTTGCAGGTCGGCAAGTCGACAAGCCCGAGATTCGACTACCGCCGGTGATCGCGACAAGCTGAATGGCTACCGGGATGTCTGGCCCGGCGTCCGGCTAGGCTCATTGATCAAGGCTCCGCTGTACATCGAGCCGCCCGCCCTGCGGGCGCTTAACTCAAGAAGAGAACCGTCGCCCTTCACCAAAGGAGAGCACATGAACAACATCATCGATTCTTTGAAATACACCCTGTCGAAGTACATCGTCTTCGACGGACGCGCCAGCCGGGCCGAATGGGGCACCTGGGTTCTGTCGTGCTTCGTCATCAACTTCGTGCTCGGCATCTTGGTGAATCTCACGATGAACGCGAACGGCAACTCACCCTTCACCATCGTGGTGAGCTTGTTCGGCCTCGCGATCCTGCTGCCGTCGATCACGGTGAGTGTCCGCAGATTGCACGACACCGGCAAGAGCGGGCTCCTGGTGCTGCTGAATCTCATTCCGTTCATCGGTCAGATCATCGTGCTGATCCTCTGCCTGATGGCGCCGACCCCCGGCCCGAACCAGTACGGCGCCCCGGTGACCAACGGAGCCTCCGCCTACTGACCCGAGCCCCCATCACGAAGGCCTGGTGTGCACGTCTGTTCCTGGATGTGCACACCGGGCTTTTGTTTGCCCCTGTCCGAAACCGCCGCGGTTTGATATTGAGAATCATTATCCTCTAGTCTGCTCGCCATGACATTCGCGTTGATTCTGATTGCCGCGTCATGACACTGACACGCACACAGATCCGTCTGCTGGTGGCACTTGCCGTGCTCGTCGCGGCCGCCGCCCTCGTGGGAGTATGCATCGGACCGGTCGGTGTCCCCATGACACAGGCCTTGCGGGCTCTTGGGCACCTGGCCACCACGAATATCGGAGCAGGCGCGCAGGACGCGCTCATCACCCAGATCCGGCTGCCCCGAATCCTCATCTCGATTCTGGTGGGCGGTGGTCTGTCCGTCGCAGGCGCCGCGATGCAAGCGGTGTTCGGCAATCCTCTCGCCGAGCCGGGCATCACCGGGGTGTCGGCCGGTGCTGCCGTGGTCGCGGCAGCATTGATCGTTACCGGCGCTGTGAGCGCCACGTCATGGGCACTTCCGGTCGGAGCCTTCGCCGGCGCCCTCGCGGCCAGCGCCATCGTCCAGATCATCGGGTTCGGACGGCGAGGCGCCTCGACAGCCTCACTTCTATTGGTCGGCATCGCCCTGAACTCGTTCCTGGGTGCGCTCACCGCCGCGCTGATAGCCAATGCCGTCAATTCGGAGGATGCCCGCTCGGCGATGTTCTGGCTCAATGGTGACCTCACCGGAGGCACCATGGCCGACGTCACCATGGTCGCCCCGCCGTTGATGGTCGGCGTAGCAGGGACGCTGTTCTTCGCCCGCGAACTGAACATGCTGGCACTGGGACCCACTACTGCGCAGTCGAGTGGGGTCCATGTCCGCCTGGTCTCGAACCTGGTCCTGGCGTTCGCCGCGCTGGCGACCGCGTCCGGGGTGGCCGCCACCGGCATCATCTCATTCGTCGGCCTTGTGGTGCCTCATCTGGTGCGCTTGCTATTCGGCTCCGATCACACCTTCCTGCTGCCTGCCTCATTCATGCTGGGAGCCATCTTTCTGACCGCGGCCGACACCGCGGCAAGGATGATCTTCACACCCGTGGTGCTCCAGACAGGCACCCTCACCGCCCTGATCGGTGCCCCCTTCCTGCTATTTCTCGTCCTGCGTAGGCAGGCAGCGCGATGACATCGGCAGGGTTGCGGGCCACGGGTCTCACGGTTCGCTATGGGGTGCGGACCATCGTCGACGACCTGACGCTCGATATTCGTCCCGGCCGGATTCACGGGCTGATCGGGCCAAACGGTACCGGGAAGTCGACTCTTGTCAAGGCTCTGCTGGGGCTGGTCGACTATCAGGGCACCGTGCGGGTGGGCGGGATTGACCTGCGCAGCATGAATCCACGCAGCCGTGCGCGCCATCTCGCCTACCTCGCACAGCACACGATTTCGGCTGCCGACTTCACCGGACGACAGCTGGTCGAGTTGGGACGCTACGCGAGAAGGTCCCGGTTCGCTGCGATCGATCCGGACGAGCGCCGCGCCGTCCAACAGGCTCTGCGGATGACCGGCGCCGACAAATGGGCCGAGCGTCCGGTAGCCGCGACCAGCGGCGGAGAACGCCAACTCACCGGCCTGGCTCGAGCCCTCGCCCAGGACGCTCCGGCGCTCATTCTCGACGAACCGGTGTCTGCCCTCGACATGACCCACCAAATGGCTGTGCTGTCGCTATTGCGGCCCTGGCTGGAGTCCGACCCCCACAGCCGACTGGTCCTGGTCGTACTGCACGACCTGTCGCTGGCGGCCCGCTTCTGCGACGACCTCGTGCTGCTGGCTCCCGGGCCAGCAGGTGCCACCTTGGCCGCCCAGGGCCGACCGGACGAGGTATTGACCCCGCGCTTGCTGCGCATGGCCTACGGCATCGACACCGATATTCGCATCTCACCGGTCACCGGTGCCCTCGACGTCACACCGTTGTGACACCCATCAGAAAGGAATCAGATGAAAGCATCTCTTCGCGCTCGGTTGCCGAGAGCAGGCTGGGCGCTGGCCCTCGGGACAGCCCTGCTCGCCGGGTGTTCCTCCGGCACCTCAGCCACGAATTCACCTTCACCACACGACACCTCGCCGACCGCAGCGTCCACTGTCGTCATGCCCCAGCGAATCATCGCGGTCACCAGCGAAACCGCCGACATGGCGCTGCTGTTGGCCGGACCGGATTCGATGGCCGGGATAGCCGCCGGCTCGCAATCCCCCGCAATGGGTATGGTTCCGCAGCTGGCCCAGCAGGTGGAGAACACCTTGCCTGCCGGGATCAATCCGGACGCCGAACAGATTCTCTCGTACCAACCCGATCTGGTGCTGACGACCTCGCGGCATGGCGGCGAGAAGAGTGCGGCCGAGCAGCTGGCGGCCGCCGGCGTGCCGATGATCGCGTTCGAATCGGCCGACTTCGGCACCCCGGAGGCCTACGCCGAGGCATTGCTCAAGGTCGGCGAAGCGGTTGGACAGCAGTCGGCGGCCGAGGACTATGCCGACCGGTTACGTGAATCGATCGCCGAGATCGACGCCCAAAAGTCCGATCAACAGCCAAGCGTGCTCGTCTTGATGGCGCGGGGCGGAAATGTGATGGCCATGGCGTCGGACAATATGCTGCCCGGCCTGGCCCTGCGTGCCGGTGCCACCGACGCGGCAGCCGCTGCGGGCATCACCAGCACCGGGGCCATCGACGCCGAAACACTTGTCAGAGCCGACCCCGACATCATTCTCCTGGAGAACTTCCAGGGAGCAGGCGAAGAACCTTTCGATGAGCTTCTTTCCGGCACCGCGGTGGCAGAAGTACCGGCGATCGCGACTCACGACGTGCATCTGATCGAGATGACCGAGGCATCCTCGGTGGCAGGGATCAATCTCCCGACCGGCTACCAGAAGATCATGGACATCATCTCGAAGTAGGCGATTACCCGCTTCGCTGGGCTAGGACGAGCGGGTGACGACCTCGTCGCACAGCCTGGCGAGCGCGTCCTTGGCGTCGCAATCGGGCAGCGGGGCCAGATAGCCGCGCGCGTTATCGGCTCGCCGGGTGATCTCGTCCCTGGTCCGGTCGATCACCGAGCTGGCCCGCAGCGCCGCCAGGGCTTTCGCGAGTTCGGCGTCGTCGTCCAGGCCGCCGGCGATGAAGCGGGCGAGCTGCCGATCTGCGGCGTCGTCGGAGGACGCCAGCAGCAGCGTCGGCAGTGTCGGCACGCCCTCCCGCAGATCGGTGCCGGGGGTCTTACCGGTCTTCTCCGAGACGATGTCGATCAGGTCGTCCGACAGCTGGAAGACCATGCCGATCTCGAAACCGAATCGGGCCAATGCCGCCAGGCTCTCGTCGGAAACCCCGCCGATCATGCCACCGAACACCGCCGAGGTACGGATCAACGAGGCGGTCTTGCCCGCGAGCACCTTGAAGTGGTGGTCAACGGGATCCTCACCGGGGCCGGGCCCCGCGGTTTCGGCCATCTGCCCTTCGACCAGCTCGGCGAAGGTGCGCGCCTGCAGATCGACGTAATCGACACCGAGGGTCGCGACCTGGCTCGATGCCTTCGCGAACAGGTAGTCCCCGACCAGGATGGCCGTCGAATTGCCGTAGCGCTGGTTGGCGCTCGTCACTCCGCGCCGGAGTTCGGCCTCGTCCATCACGTCATCGTGATACAGACTGGCGACGTGGGTGAGCTCCATCACCAGGGCTGCACTGACCAGCCGATCCACATCGAAGTGATCGCCGAGATGAGCGGCGGTCACCACCATCGCTGGGCGGAACCGCTTGCCTCCCGCCGAAATGACATGATCGGCGGCATTGGTTACGAACGAATATTGCGAAACCGTTGCCTCCAACAACTTGTCTTCGATGACGGCAAGCTGGGATGCAACGGTTTGCGCAAATTGTTCGTCAGCCATTATCAGCGTATGAATCCTGCCGAGTTGATCGCGATGTCCAACAGCGGGCCGGGTAGCACGCCAAGAAGTAGCGTACCGATAACGCCGATCCAAATCACCACCTGGGTCCCGATTCCCGGGCTGACCAGTGCGACCTCGGTGCTCGGCGCCTGGCCGAACATGATCCAGACGACCCGGAAGTAGAAGCCGGCGGTCACCAGGGACGCGATCACGGCGATCAGCACCAGCCAGGAGTAGCCGCCCGCCCAGGCCGCGGAGAACACGGTCAGCTTGCCGATGAACCCGCCGGTCAGCGGAATACCCGCCATGCTCAGCAGGAAGATCGTCATCAGCACGCCGAGCAGCGGATCTCTGCGTCCGAGCCCTGCCCATGCTTCGAAGCTGGTGGCCTCGGCACCCGAGCGGCGCACCAGGGTGACGATCGCGAAAGCACCCACCGTGGCCAGACCGTAGGCGGCCAGGTAGACGAAGATGGACGACACCGAGCCGCTCCAGCCCTCGGCCAATCCGTTGGCCGTGGTCACGGCGCCGATGACGCCGACCAGGATGAATCCGGCGTGCGCGATCGACGAGTAGGCCAACAGCCGCTTGGCGTCCGACTGCAGCAGGCCGGCGAACGAACCGACGACCATGGTCGCCACGGCGACCACCGCGAGAGCAGGCTGCCAATCCCAGCGCAGCGAGCCGAGCGCCACATAGAGCAGCCGTAGCAGACCCAAGGCAGCGGCCAGCTTCGTGCAGATGGCCATGAATGCGGTGACCGGGGTCGGAGCGCCCTGGTAGACATCGGGCACCCAGTTATGGAAGGGCACCGCACCCATCTTGAACAACACGCCGACCGTGACCAGGCCGAGTCCGGCGAGCAGCAACCACGGCGACTGGGCACCGGCCTGAATGGCGATGTCGATGTCGCGGAAGTGGAACGAGCCCGCGTATCCGAAGGTGAGCGCCACGCCGTACAGGAAGACTCCGGAACTCAAGGCGCCGAGCAGGAAGTATTTCAGCGATGCCTCCTGGCTCAGCAGCCGACGCCGACGCGCCATACCGCAGAGCACATACAGCGGGAACGACAAGACCTCAAGCGCGACGAACATCGTGAGCAGATCATTGGCGCAGACGAAGACCATCATGCCGCCGATCGAGAAGAGCAGCAGCGGGAAGACCTCGGTCTGCTCCTGGCGGGCGGCGATGGCTTCACGCTCGGCCTGCGAACTGGGCGCCGCCGAAGCGCTGGGTGCGAACGGCGATTCCCCGCCGCCGACCCGCCGGTCGGCGAAGAGCAGCACCGCAAGCGCACCGAAGAACAACAACAGCATCCAGGCGAGCTGTGCCGGACCATCCACGCTCAAGGCATTCATGGCGGTCAGCTGAGGGGCCGAGGCCAGCCAATCGACCAGCGTCCAACCGAAGGCCGCGACCAGCACCAGCAGAGTCCAGCAGGCCTGAACGGTCGGACGAACCAGCCGGGGAACCGCACCCTCCAGGACGATGGCGATCGTGCCGCCCACCAGCACCAACAAGATCGGTGCGGCAGGCAGAAACTCCTCGATCATCACTTTCCTCCCATCGACCCGGGCTGCGGATCGGTCATGCCAACGACATTCATGGTCGCCGTGGCCGTCTGTTCAACCACGTTGATCATCGGCTGCGGGTAGAACCCGAACAGCAACAGCAGCGCGATCAGCGGGGCGATCACGAGCCTCTCGCGAGCGTCCAAGTCACCGGTGACGGTCTTGGTCACCTCGGCGGTGGGCTTGCCGGTGAACACCCGCTGATAGGCCCACAGCATGTAGACCGCAGCGAGCACCGTACCGAGCACCGCGACGATCACGCCCACGAGCTGACGCGGATAGGCACCGGTCATGATCGAGAACTCACCGACGAAGTTCGCGGTACCGGGCAGCCCCAGCGTCGCAAGTCCGGAGAACAGGAAGACCCCGGCCAGCAGCGGGGCCAGCTGCCGCACACCGCCGAAGTCCGCGATCTCGACCGAGCCGCGCCGATTCAGCAGGAATCCGACCGCCACGAACAGTGCCGCGGAGCTGAATCCGTGAGCCAGCATGTAGAAGATCGATCCGCCCATCGACGTGGTGGTGAAGGCGAAGATGCCGAGCACCATGAAACCGAAGTGGCTGATCGAGGTGTAAGAGACCAGCCGCAGCAAATTCTTGCTGGTGATGGCCAACACGGCACCGTAGATGATCGAGATCACCGCGAGCGCCACGACCAGCGGGGTCGCCCACAAGGACGCGCCGGGCAGCATACCCAAACAGATCCGGATCATTCCGAAGGTGCCGATCTTGTCGAGGATGCCGACCAGCAGTGCGCTTGCCCCGGGCGCCGCCTGCTCGGCGGTGTCGGGCAGCCAGGTGTGCACCGGCACCATCGGGGCCTTGATCGCGAATGCGATGAAGAAACCGACGAACAGCGCTTTCTGGGTTGTCTCGTCCAACGGCAGGCCCGCGAAGTCGTCGATGAGGAAACTGGGCGCGCCGGCCGCCGAGGTGACACCGTAGACACCGATCACCGCGAACAGCATGATCAGGCCGCCGGCCAGCGAGTACAGCAGGAACTTCATCGCTGCCCTGCCCCGCTTGGCTCCGCCCCAGCCGGTGATCAGGAAGAACATCGGGATCAGCGTTGCCTCGAAGAAGATGTAGAACAGCAGCACATCGGCCGACATGAAGACGTACAGCGCGAAGCTTTCCACCAGCAGGGCGAGCGCGCCGAAGACGTTGCCGCCCCAGCGGGGTTCTTCGTGTCCGGTAACGGTCTTGGTGTCCAGCGTCCATTCGGCGCCCAACACGACCGGCACCAGGAGCACGGTCAGCAGCACCATCGCCCGGCCCATGCCGTCCAGCGACAGCGCATACCAGGCGCCGATCTGTGGGATCCAGGAGATCGTCTCCGACAGATCGGACGAGCCTGCGGCGAAGAACGCCCAGACACCGAGGGCCAAGGTGACCAGCGAGCCGACGAAGGCCAGCTGCTTGCCGGTCTTCGCTTTCGCCACGAATGCGATCAGCGCGAAGACCAACGGCACCAGGCCGAGGATCGTCAGCAAGGGGATCGAGTTATCCATCTGAGCTCCTCCCCTCAGGCCAGCCGGCCGAGGAACAAGACAGCGCCGACCACGATGACACCGATCACCATCGTCAGGCCGTAGTTTCGGGTGTATCCGCTTTGCAGCTTGGCGAGCACCCCACCGATACCGGTCGCGACGGTCGCGGCACTGCGCACTCCGCCGTCGATCAACACGTCGTCGACCAGCGCCACACCTTGGGCCGCCTTGCCGCCACCGCGCACGAACACCGCGTCGTTGAACTTGTCGGCGAGCAGATCGTTGCGTCCGATATAGACGATCGGGTTGAGGGTGCGGGGCTGCTCATAGCTGATCTGGCCGCGGTAGGCCAGGTAGCCGATGGCCACACCGAGCAGCACCACTGCCAAGGTGACCCAGCCCTGCCACGGGATGTCCCACAGCGTGGCGTCGTGGGGATGCCCACCGGTCGGCGGAGCCAGCCAGTGCTGGATCGCGGTGTTCAAGACCATGCCGAGCACGGCGGCTCCGATCGACAGCACCACCAGCGGGAACACCATCACCTTCGGCGATTCGTGCGGGTGGACGCCGTCGGCCCAGCGCTTGGTGCCGAAGAAGGTCATCATCATCAGGCGCGTCATGTAGAACGCGGTGATGCCTGCGCCGAGGATCGCCAGCGCGCCGAAGTACCAGCCACGATCCCAGGCGGCGACCACGATGTGGTCCTTGGAGTAGAAGCCGGCGAACGGCGGGATGCCGATGATCGCCAGGTAGCCGACCGCGAACGTCCAGAACGTCCAGGGCATCGCCTTGCGCAGCGCGCCGAAGTGCCGCATGTCGGTGTCGTCGTTCATGCCGTGCATGATCGAACCGGCACCCAAGAACATGTTCGCCTTGAAGAAGCCGTGGGTGAACAGGTGGAAGATCGCGAACGCGCCGCCGGCGGGCCCGATGCCCGCGGCCAGCATCATGTAGCCGATCTGGCTCATGGTCGAACCGGCCAGCACCTTCTTGATGTCGTCCTTGGTCGACCCGATCCAGGCACCTGCCAGCAGCGTGACCACGCCGACGATGCAGACCGCCAGCGAGGCGGCGGCCGTCAGTTCGTAGATCGCATGGCTGCGCACCACCAGGTAGACACCGGCGGTGACCATGGTCGCCGCGTGGATGAGCGCCGAAACCGGGGTGGGACCCTCCATGGCGTCCAACAGCCAGGCCTGCAACGGTACCTGAGCAGACTTGCCGCAGGCTGCCAGCAGCAGGAACAAGCCGATCGCGGTCAGCCAGCCAGGGTTTGACTCGCCGACCGATTGGTTGACCTCGGTGAAGTTCACCGAGCCGAACAGGCCGACCATGGTGAACAGTGCCATCAGCAGGCCGAGGTCGCCGACACGGTTCATCACGAAGGCCTTCTTGGCGGCCAGCGCTGCCGAGTGACGTTCCTGCCAGAACCCGATCAGCAGATAGGACGCCAGGCCCACACCTTCCCAACCGAGAAAGAGCAGCGCGTAGTTGTCGGCGAGCACCAACGTCAGCATGGCGGTGATGAACAGGTTCAGGAAGGCGAAGAACAGCCGCTTGTTCGGATCATGGGCCATGTAGCCGACCGAATAGATGAAGATCAGCGAGCCGACGCCGGTCACCAGCAGCGCGAAGAGGATCGACAGTTGGTCGACCAGCAGATCGGCGCTCACCTGGAGCGTGCCGATGTTGAACCAGTCGAAGACCGGAACCTCGACGGCGCGCTCACCGGCCGGTGAGCCCAGCATCTGAAGCCACAGCACGAAGGCGATGGCGAACGAGCCGAGCCCGCCCAGCACGCCGAGCCAATGCCCCCAGGCGTTCGTGGCTTTACCGCCCAGCAGCAGGATCGCGGACACCAGCGCCGGTATCGCAATCATCAGCCAGGCGTACGAGAACAACCCTGTAGCTTCCACAGGGATAACAATTTCCAACGGACTCACCACTGCCCCCTCAGTGCTTCAGCTGGTTCTGGTCGTCGACCGAGGCCGAGCGGCGGGTCTTGAAGATGATCATGATGATGGCCAATCCGATGACAACCTCGGCGGCGGCCACCACCATCACGAAGAATGCCCCGACCTGTCCCAGCAGGTTGCCGTTGGCATAGCTGAATGCGACCATCGCGAGGTTGGCGGAGTTCAGCATCAGCTCCACCGACATGAAGGCGATCAGTACATTGCGGCGGACCAGGAATCCCAGCACGCCGATCGAGAACAAGATCGCCGATAAGACGAGATAGGCGTTCGGACTCATCGCTTCTCCTCAGAGGTGTCGGAGTCATCGCCGGAATCGTGGCCGGCGTCCCCGAGCGCCGGACGCTCCGGCTGGCCGGGATCGGCGAGCTCGTCGGCGGTGATGTCGGCTTCGTCGGTGCCTTCGTTCTCGTCTTCCACTTCGATGAAGTTGGTGATGGCGGCACGGTGCGCAGCCCGCAACCCGTCGTTCTCGACGATCGCCACACCGCGAATCTTGAGTGTGGGCGACACGGACTTCTCGGCGATCCGGCCGTCGGGCAGCAGGGCCGGGTATTCGACCGAGTTGTTGCGGGCATAGACGCCGGGGCCGGGCAGCGGGCCCGGATCCTTGCCGGTGTCCCCGAACTCCCGGGTCCTGCGCCGGGCCTTGTCGGCCTGGCCTTCGGCCTTGGTGAGCTTCTCGCCGTGGGCGAGCACGATGGCCGCCAAGGTGGCGATCATCAGCAGTGCCGCGGTGACCATGAACGCGAAGACGTACGGGCCGAAGATGATCTGGGCGACGCCTTGCACGTTGCCCGCGGAGTTGGCCTCGTCCAGGCCGCCGTTGCCGGTGACGATGCCGTTGCCGACGGCCAGGATCAGCAGCGCGGCAAAGGCGAAGACGAAGATGCCCGCCGCGACCCGCTGACCTTTCAGCGTCTCGATCAGCGAGTCGGTGGTGTCGACGCCGACGATCATCATGGTGAACAAGAACAGCATCATGACTGCGCCGGTGTAGACGATGATCTGCGCGACGAACAAGAACGGCGCGTCCAACGAGGCGTACAGGCACGCCAGCGCCACCATCATGCCTGCCAGGCTGATCGCGGAATGCACGGGTTTGCGGGCCAGCACCATGCCCAGCGCCCCGGCAACGGCAAGCAGCGCGAAGATCCAGAACGCGACTGCTTGCCCGGTAATGAGCGGAATCACTTCTCAGCCTCCTTGGCTGCGGGGTTGCCGGTCCGGGTGTCGAGCTGGCCGGTGGGCGGGAGCCCCAGGAAGTAGTCCTTCTCGTCATCGCCGAGCCTGCGCGGATGCGGGGGCTGCTCCATGCCGGGAAGCAGCGGCGCCAGCAACTGATCCTTTTCATAGATCATCAGCTCGCGGGTCCGGTTCGAGAACTTGAAGTCGTTGGTCATGGTGAGGGCACGCGTCGGGCAGGCCTCGATGCAGTAGCCGCACAGGATGCAGCGCAGATAGTTGATCTGATACACCTTGCCGTAGCGCTCGCCCGGGGAGTAGCGCTCTTCTTCGGTGTTGTCGGCGCCTTCGACGTAGATCGCGTCGGCGGGGCATGCCCAGGCGCACAACTCGCAGCCCACGCATTTCTCCAGCCCGTCCGGCCAGCGGTTCAGCTGGTGACGGCCGTGGTAGCGCGGCGCGGTGACCTTCTCCTGGCCCTTTTGCGGATAACCCTGTGTGAAGGTCTTGCGGAACATCGTTCTGAAGGTGATGCCGAAACCTGACCAGGCTCCCATTACAGTTCAGCTCCATTCGAGGTGGACGAGCGCCGCGCCGATCCGGACGCTGCGCCGACCGGTTCTTCGGTGCCGGTCGAGGTCACCACCTTGTTGATCAGTTTCTGACCGGGCATCGGTGGTACCGGATAGCCTCCCGCGAACGCGTCGAACTCTGCGTCCTCATCGGCTATCTCCGGCTCGGGTTCGGGTTCGGGCCCGCTCATCCAGATGACCGCGACCACCGCCGCGATGAACACGATCAGCGTGCCGATGAAGATCGGGTTGGCCCACCAGCCGTGTACCGATGCGCCGCGCACCAGGGCCAGCAGCACGATCCAGGCCAGGTTGGCCGGGATCAGCACCTTCCAGCCGAGTTTCATCATCTGGTCGTAGCGCACGCGCGGCACCGCGGCCCGCACCCAGGAGACCGTGAAGAACATGATCTGCACCTTGAGCACGAACCAGAGCAGACCGAACCAGCCCTGATCGACGAATGTGCCGGCCAGCGGCCAGGGCGCGTGGTAGCCGCCGAGGAACAGCGTCACGCACACCGCAGACACGGTGGCGACGTTGATGTACTCGGCGAGGAAGAACAATGCGTACCGGAATCCGGAGAAGTCGGTGATGTGGCCCGACACCAGTTCGGACTCGCATTCGGGCATGTCGAAGGGCTGACGGTTGGTCTCGCCGAACATCGAGATGTAGTAGATGACGAAGCTGGGCAGCAGCAACAGGCCGTACCAGCTGGGCAGCGGAATGGTGAACCCGAACAGATTGATGGGCTCCTGCTGGGCGGCGACGATCTGCGAGGTCGACATCGTGCCGGCGTACATGAACACCGCCACCAGCGACAGGCCCATGGCGATCTCATAGCTGATCACCTGGGCGGTGGCGCGCATCGAGCCGAGCAGCGAGTAGGTGCCGTTGGACGACCAGCCGGCCAGCACGAATCCGTAGAAGCCGACGCCGGCGATCGCCATCACGACCAGTGCCGCGACCGGCAGGTCGGTGAGCTGGAGCCTGGTCTCGACGCCGAACATGCGCACCGGGCCACCCAGCGGAATGACGGCCCAGGAGGCGAACGCTGCGACGCCGGTCAGCATCGGGGCGAGGCTGAATACCACCGCGTCGGTACGGGCCGGACGGAAGTCCTCCTTGAGCAGCAGCTTCACGCCGTCGCCCAGGGCCTGTCCCAGGCCGAGCGGTCCGTTCATGATCGGGCCCTTGCGGTTCTGCATCTTGCCGAGCACTCGCCGCTCGAACCAGACGTTGAAGATCGTCCAGGTCAGCAGCAGCACGAAGATGCCGACCACCTTGATCAGGACGATCCACCAGGGGTCATCGAGGAAGACAGTTTCCATTCCGGTCATGCCGCACCTCCTGCGGTAGTGACAACCGACACCTGAACCCGTTCGCCGGGGCGAACGTGCAGTAAACGGAGCAACTCGGCGCCGGAGTTCGTCGGCGCCCAGACCACGTCATCGACCATGGACGCGGTGATCTCGGCGGGCAGCTCGACGCTTCCGGCCTGCGTGCTGATCGTCACCGTGGTGCCATCGGCCGCTCCCAATTGCTCGGCGGTGGCCTGCGAGATACGAACCCGCGCAGCCGGTGCGGCCATCTTGAGGGTTTCGGCACCGTCCAGGCAGCGGGAATCGTCCACGGCCTGATGCCAGGATGCGAGCTTGAGGCCGTGTTGGCTCTCGCCTGCCCTGAGTTCGGACGCGCGCGCCGGCTGCGAGACGAAGCCGGGCCTGGCGCCCTCCCAGTCGCTGATCTCGGCGAAGGCGGCCTGGGCCTGCGGCGGAGTACGCATGCCCAGATCGGAACCGAAGGCGTCGGCCAGCGCCGCCAGCACCCGGACGTCGGTCATCACCGAGGGGGCCTTGGCATTGATGATGTTCACCGGACGAACGCGATGTTCCCAGTTGATGAAGGTACCCAGCTGATCCTCGAGCAGCGCGACCGGGAAGACCACGTCGGCGACCTCGGTCACCGAGCTTCGCCGCTGTTCCAGGCTGACCACGAAGACGCCGTCACTTGCCAGGGCAGCCTGCGCGGCCTCCGGATCGTTCATATCGGCCAGATCGACGGCCGCGGTGACCAGTGCCTTCAGTTCGCCGGACCCGGCCGCGGCGAGCATGCCCTCGGCGTCCAGGCCTTCGTCCTCGGGAAGATGGTCGACACCCCAGGCAGCCTGCAGGTCAACGCGAGCCGAAGCGTCGGTTGCGGGCCTGCCGCCGGGCAATAGCCCGGGCAGGCAGCCGGCCTCGAGGGCCGCCAATTCGCCTGCGCGACGCGGAATCCATGCCCAGCGCACGCCCTTGGCGGAAAGTCCGCGGATCTTCGCCAGCAGCCCGGGGGTAAGCGATGCCCGCTCCCCCACCAGCACGATGGTTCCTTCGGTGAGCTCCCCGGCGATCGAATCGAGCGCCTTCAGTTCCTCACCGGGAGCGGCCGCGACAAGTGTGGCCCCCATCTTCTTCGAACCGTTGGTCAGGAATGGTGCAACAGCGAGAACCTTCGTCCTGTTCTTGCGGTAGCCCTTGCGCAACCGCAGGAAGACCGCGGACGACTCCTCTTCCGGCTCGAAGCCGACCAGCACCACAGTGCCGGTCTTCTCCAGGTCGGCGAAGGTGACGTCCATCGGTGCTCCGGCGACATCTGCGGCCAGGAATCCTGCCTCGTCGGCCCCGTAGGCGCGGGAGCGGAAGTCGATGGAGTTGGTGCCCAGCACGGTGCGCGCGAACTTGGAGTAGGCGAACGCGTTCTCCAAGGTGAGCCGGCCACCGGTGAGCACTCCGGCAGCGGCACCGGCGTCTTTGAGTCCGTTGACCGCTGCATCGATGGCCTCGGGCCAGCTGGCGGGCTCCAACTTTCCGTTGCGGCGCACCAGCGGGTTGGTCAACCGGTCTGCCTGGCGTCCGTAGTAGAAGCCGAAACGCCCCTTGTCGCAGTTCCACTGCTCGTTGACCTCGGGGTCGTTGCCGGCCAGCCTCCGCTTCACCTGGAAGTGCCGGTGGTCGGTGCGCAACTCGCAGCCGGACGCGCAATGCTCGCAGGTGGTCGTGGTGGAGACCAGGTCGAACGGGCGGGCCTGGAAGCGGTAGTCGGCGCTGGTCAGCGCCCCCACCGGGCAGATCTGCACGATGTTGCCCGAGAAGTAGCTCACGTAGGGCCGTGATGCGTAGATGTTGATCTGGCTCAGCCCGCCGCGCTCGGACAGCGAGATGAAATCGTCGCCCGAGATCTGCTCGCCGAACCTGGTGCAGCGTTGGCAGAGCACGCAGCGTTCCCGGTCGATCAGGATCTGCGGCGAGATGTTCACCGGCTTCGGATAGGTGCGCTTGAGGCCTTCGTACCGGGATTCGCCGGGGCCGTGGCTCATGGTCTGGTTCTGCAGCGGGCATTCGCCGCCCTTGTCGCAGATCGGGCAGTCCAGCGGGTGGTTGATCAGCAGGAACTCGAGCATGCCTTCTTGATGCTTGGCCACCTTCTCGTTGGTTGCCGCGGTCTCGACGACCATGTTCGGCATCACCGCGAGCGCACAGGCCGGCTGCGGCTTCATCGGACGCCCGTTGCCGCCGTCGGGCACCTCGACGATGCACTGCCGGCAGGCCGCGACCGGGTCGAGCAACTCGTGGTCGCAGAACCGGGGAATCTCGATGCCCATCCGCTCCGCGGCCCGGATGACCAGCGTGCCCTTCGGCACGCTCACCTGAATACCATCGATGGTGGCGGTCACCAGATCCGGCTTGGCAACCTCAGCATCCGGCTTCTTGACGTCGGTGCTCACTCGCCTGCCCCCTGTCTCACAGCGATCTTCTCGCGTTCATACGGGAAGTAGACGCTCTTCTCGTAGGGGAACAGTTCCCACGCCGGGGTGTGATATCCGGCCTCGAACTCTTCCCGGAAATACTTGATCGAGCTGGTGATGTTGGCCACGAAGCCGTCGGCCAACGTGCAGAAGCTCTTCATCGTGACGTTGTCGCACAGGTCGAGCATCTTCTCGATGTCGCCCTCGCGTCCCTTGCCTTGCTCGAGGTTGTGCAGGGTCTGCACCAGCCACCAGCTGCCTTCTCGGCAGGGCGTGCATTTGCCGCAGGATTCGTGCTTGTAGAACTCGGTCCAGCGCAATGTGGTGCGCACCACCGAGACCGTCTCGTCGAAGGTCTGCAGGGCCTTGGTGCCCAGAATCGATCCGGCCGCCGAGACGCCCTCATAGTCGAGGTTCACGTCGAGTTGTTCGGGCGTGAAGATCGGCGTGGACGATCCGCCGGGCGTGAAGAACTTCAGCTGGTGACCGTCGCGGATTCCGCCGGCCAGGTCCAGCAGGGTGCGGTAGGTGGTGCCCAGCGGCGCCTCGTATTGACCCGGACGCTTCACATGGCCCGACACCGAGTAGATCGTCGATCCGGACGACTTCTCGGTGCCCATCGACTTGTACCACTCGGCCCCGCGATCGACGATCGCCGGAACCGAGGCGATCGACTCCGCGTTGTTCACCACGGTCGGCGAGGCATACAGGCCCGCGACCGCCGGGAAGGGCGGACGAAGCCTGGGCTGACCGCGGCGTCCCTCGAGGGAGTCGAGCAGCGCGGTCTCCTCGCCGCAGATGTAGGCGCCCGCGCCGGCGTGCACCACGATGTCGAGGTCGTAGCCGGTGCCGAAGATGTTCTTGCCGAGGTAGCCCGCGGCGTAGGCATCCTCGACGGCCTTGCGCAGCCTGCGGATCACGTGCAGCACTTCGCCGCGCACATACATGAAGGCGTGGTGGGCGCGCACCGCATAGCAGCTGATGATGGCGCCCTCCACCAGGGTGTGCGGGGTGGCCATCAGCATCGGCATGTCTTTGCAGGTGCCCGGCTCCGACTCGTCGCAGTTGATGACCAGATACTTGGGGTTCGGGTTGTCCTGCGGAATGAAGCTCCACTTGACGCCGGTCGGGAAGCCTGCGCCGCCGCGGCCGCACAATCCGGAATCCTTGACCAGGTTGATCAGGTCGTCCGGATTCATCGCGAGTGCCTTGCGAGCCGCCCGGTAGCCGCCCTGGTCCTCATAGTTGGCGATCTTCCAGGCCTCGGGCTGATCCCAGTTGTCGGTCAGCGTCGGGGTGAGGACGTCAACGCTCACTTGGACTCACCTCCATCGTCGGCTGCCGGTTCGGCAGGTGCAGGCGGAGTGGGCGATTTCCAGCCCTTCTCGCGAGCGATCTTGAGCCCGGCCAGCGAGGCGCCGGCTGCGGTCGGTCCTTCGTCGGCCAGCCCATCAGAGAAGCCGGCCAGCACCCGCTCGGCCTCCGCCCAGCTGGTGATGTGCGCGCCACGCGTGGAGTGCACCTCTTTGCCTGCCTGCAGGTTGTCGATCAGCTCATTGGCCTTCTCGGGGGTCATCTGATCCATGAATTCCCAGTTGACCATCATCACCGGAGCGAAGTCGCAGGCCGCGTTGCACTCCAGGCGCTCCAGGCTGAACATGCCGTCGGGAGTGGTCTCGCCCTCGTCGATGCCCAGCTTGTCCTTCATCTGATCCAGCAGGACGTCGCCACCCATCACCGCGCACACCGTGGTGGTGCAAACCCCGATGTGGTGGTGTCCGGCCGGACGCCGCTTGTACATCGTGTAGAAGGTCGCGACCCCGTTCACCTGGGCGGTGGAGATGCCCAGCAGGTCGGCGCAGATCTTCACGCCGGCATCGCTGATGCGTCCATCGACCGATTGCACCAGGTGCAGCATCGGCAGCAGCGCCGAGCGCTGATCGGGATAGCGGGCCATGATCTCGCGCATCTCCGCGATCGTGGTCTCACCGATACTGGTCTGTTCGTCGTGCGTGTCGATACCCGAGGCATCATCGAATGCCGCGATGAACTCATGCCCGCTCATCGAGCTTCACCCCTTAGAGATTGCGCCACTGTGTTCGGCCCTTCGGTAGCCGACCGCGCGCGGCCCCGGGGGCCCTGGGTCAGCAAGGTGTCGGTCATCGGTCAACGCCCCCCATGACGGGGTCGATGCTGGCCAGCGCCATCAGCAGGTCTGACAGCATGCCGCCCTCGGTCATGATCGGCAGGGCTTGAATGTGGTGGAAGCCTGGGTCGCGCATATGCGCGCGGTAAGGCCGGGTGCCACCGTCCGAAACGAGGTGGACGCCGAGTTCGCCCGCCGGGCCCTCGATCGGCACGTACACCTGGCCGGCCGGCACCTTGAATCCCTCGGTCACCTTCTTGAAGTGGTGGATGAGGGCTTCCATCGACTCGCCCATGATGTGCTTGATGTGCTCGTTCGAGTTGCCCTGGCCGTCGGCTCCCACGGTCAGGTCGCTCGGCCATTCCAGGTCGGGATCCTGCACCCGGTAGGGCTCGCCCTCGCTCTCGGCGAGCTCGTCGCGGACCTGCTCCAGGATGCGCAGCGATTGCATCATCTCGTCGCAGCGGATCTTAAAACGCCCGTAGGCATCGCAACTGGTCTCGGTGCAGACGTCGAAGTCGTAGTGCTCGTAGCCGAGATAGGGCTGGGTCTTGCGCAGATCCCAGGGGTAACCGGTCGAACGCAGCACCGGGCCGGTCATGCCGAGCATCATGCAGGTCGAGAGATCGAGCACGCCGACATGCTGGGTACGCGCCTTGAAGATCGGATTGTCGAGCATGAACGCCGCGATCTCCGGGATGTTCTTCTTCAGCTGCTTGATCAGCTCGTCCAGCAGGTCGATGCCGTCGCCAGGCATGTCGTTCTGCACGCCACCGGGACGAATGTAGGCGTTGTTCATCCGCAGACCGGTCAGCGCCTCGGTGAATTCCAGCGTGCGTTCCCGCTCGCGCAGCCCGACCTCCTGGGGAGAGGTCGCGCCCAGCTCCAAACAGTTCGCGCCGACCGCGGTCAGATGAGAGGCGATCCGGTTGGTCTCCAGCGCCAGGATGCGCAGCTGGGTGCCACGCCTGGGAATGTCGTCGGTGATGTCCAGCAGTTTGTCGACGGCCATCGAGAAGGCTGCCTCGTTGTGGATGCCGGCCACATAGTTCATTCGGGTGAAGAAGGTGGGGCCTTGCGTCCAGGTGCGGTATTCGGAGTTCTTCTCGATGCCGGTGTGCAAGAACCCGATGCCCGGACGACAGCTCATCACGTTCTCGCCGTCCATCTCCAGCACCAGACGCATCACGCCGTGGGTGGAGGGGTGCTGCGGCCCGAGGTTGACGACGATGATCTCGTCGGCGCGCTCGCGCTGGGAGTCGATGACCTGATCCCAGTCGGCACCCGACGACAGGTAGGCCTGGTCGACGATCGGCTCGCCGGGAACGGCAAAGACATCCTCGTCGCCCGGCACACCCGCGCTATGTGTGGTCTGCTCGCTCATGCCTGATAGCTCCTGCGCTCATCGGGAGGCGGAACGACTGCTCCCTTGTACTCGACCGGAATACCGCCCAAGGGGTAGTCCTTACGTTGTGGAAAGCCGGCCCAATCGTCCGGCATCAGGATGCGGGTCAACGACGGGTGATCATCGAAGATGATGCCGAACATGTCCCAGGTCTCGCGCTCGTGGTAGTTCACCATCGGATATACCGAGCAGATGCTGGGGATGTGCGGATCGTCGTCGGGGCAGGTCACCTCGAGGTTGATCCGGCGGTTGTGGGTGTAGCTGAGCAGGTGGTAGTAGGCGTGCAGCTCTTGGCCCGCCATTTCCGGATAGTGCACTCCGGACACTCCCATGCAGACCTCGAAACGCAGCGCCGGGTCATCGCGCAACACCGTGACCACTTCGAGCAGCTTTTCGCGTGGCACGAAGAAGGTGATGTCGCCGCGCCACACCATCACGCGGGACGCAAAATGCGGCACCAATTCGGCGAGCCGGTCGGCGACGTCATCGAACCAGCCACCGAAAGGCGGGGTGGCGTTGCCGCCGAGCTCGATGGTGCGGGTCATCCCCGAGAAGCCGGAGGTGTCGCCCGAATCGGATCCCGATCCCCACATGCCCTTGCGGACGGTGACGACCGGGCCTTCGGTGGGCTCCTGGTCGATCAGTACCTGGTCGAGATGCGAGTGCGGGCTACCCGCGAGTTCGTCGTTGGCCTCGCTGCCCTCCGCAACAAGCTCACCCTTGGTGACCTCCTCGGGGCCGGCCACCGGATTGTCCGCGGTGCCAACTACCTTCGGATCTCTGGGTTCCGAGCTTTTCTCGCTCATCGCATGAGCCCCTTCTGCTCCACCAGCGCAGGCCTGGCGAGCGCCTCGGCTTCCTTCTCGGCGACCTGATCGTCGCGGTCGCGACCGATCGGGTCCCACTGGACTTCCTTTTCACGAAGCTTGAAGACCGCGTCGATCAGCATGTCAGGACGCGGCGGGCAGCCGGGAACATACATGTCGACGGGAACGATGTGGTCGACGCCCTGAATGATCGCGTAGTTGTTGAACATGCCGCCGGTCGAGGCGCACACGCCCATCGAGATACACCATTTCGGATTCGGCATCTGGTCCCACAGCTGACGCACGACCGGGGCCATCTTCTGGCTGACCCGGCCGGAGACGATCATCAGGTCGGCTTGACGCGGTGACGCACGGAAAACCTCCTGGCCCCACCGGCCGGAGTCGTGCCGCGGACCGCCGAACTGCATCATCTCGATGGCGCAGCAGGCCAGGCCCATCGTCAGTGGCCAGAAGGAAGCCTTACGCGTCCACCCGGCGATTGCCTCGACGGTGGTCAGCAAGACGCCCTGAGGTACATGATCTTCGATACCCATGGAGGGTTTTCCCTTCCGACTCAGTCCCAGTCCAGGCCACCACGACGCAGGTCGTAGTAGTAGGCGACGAAGACGGTGACAATGAACAAAATCATGGCGACAACGGCGAGGGTGTCCAACGAACCGAAAGCCACGGCCCACGGATAAAGAAATACGATCTCAATGTCGAACATAATAAACAACATTGCTGTTACGTAATACTTCACCGAGAAACGTCCGCCATTGGCCGGCTGGGGTGTCGCTTGAAGTCCGCACTCGAAGGAATCGTACTTGGTGCGGTTGTATCGCGCGGGCCCGATCACCACACTCAAAGGGATAGCCACAAGCACAAACACCGTGGCAAGAGCCACCAACCCGGCCAGCGGAATATAGGGGTTCATGTCAGCCCGCCCTTCTCCTGGTTTTCTCCGCGATCAACCCCTGAAGGCGATCAAGATCCATTCTGTACTATCACGACAGAATCGTCATGTCGAAAACGCGACCCTGGACAATAAGTTGATTAGATGATCATTTAAATCGGTGCCCGGCTCATCTGTCAGATGTGCCAATAGCTTGTGCACCAAACGCATCAATGGTTTGACGGGCAGACCGTAGGTCACGCACAGATGCATGATCTGCGGGTTGCCGATCAACTTCACGAAAACGGTGCCCAGCCGGTAGTAGCCACCCCAGGCCTGCTTCACCTGCCCGATGTAGGACGCGAAGGCCAGTTCTGCGCCGGGAGTTCCGAAGCCGCGGGCATGCGCGTCCACGATGGCGCGGGCCGCCATCTCGGCAGATTCCATCGCATAGGAGATGCCCTCACCATTGAACGGGTTCACCATGCCCGCCGAATCGCCGACCAGCATCAGGCCGTCCTTATAGAGCGGAGCCCGGTTGATCGCCATCGGCAGTGCCGCGCCGCGAATGGGCTCGGTACGGGTCTGTTCTTGGAAGCCCCACTCTTCGGGGGTGTTGTCGAGCCAGCTGCGCATCAGTTGCCGGTAGTCGGTCTTACCGAAGGCCTTGGAGGAATCGAGCATGCCCAGCCCGACATTGGCGGTGCCGTCACCCAGCCCGAAGACCCAGCCGTAGCCGGGCAGCAGATTCGATTCGCCGGGCTTGCCGTCCCACAGTTCGAGGTAGCTTTCCATCCATTCGAGGTCCGATTTCGGGCTGGTGTAGTAGCTGCGCACCGCCACGCCCATCGGACGCGAGGCCAGGCGCGAGCGTCCGGTTGCCTCCGCGAGCCTGGACGAGACGCCATCGCAGGCGATCACGATCGGCGCCCGGTACTCGCGACCTTTGACGTCGGTCACGCCCAGCACCCGCTTCGTCCGGTCGTCGACGATGGGTGCGCTGACCCGCACGCCGGTGTGCAACCGGGCGCCGGCCTCGGCGGCCATCCCGGCGAGCAGATCGTCGAAGACCGAGCGCGGGCAGACCAAGCCGAAGTCGGGGAAGGAATTGAGCTCGGGCCACGGCATGTCGAAGGGCTCGACGCGTCCGCCATAGATGCGCAGGCCCTTGTTGCGGATCCAGCCCGAATCCGGGCCGATGTCGATGCCGAGCCGGCCGAGCATGCGCACGGCCCGTGGGGTCAGGCCGTCGCCGCACACCTTCTCGCGCGGGAATTCGGATTTCTCCAGCAGCAGAACGTCGAGCCCGGCGCGCGCCAGCAGGATCGCGGCCGTCGATCCGCCTGGGCCCGCACCGACGATCACCACGTCGGCCTGCTGGGTCTGTTCGGGTTCAGCAATCGTCATCGCGGACGCCCGGGGCCCCCCGATGGTCGACGATGGTCCTTGCGGCATGGCATCCTCCTCGGGCTGTTCCTGCTCGGGCAGTCTAGCCTCGCAATCGCCGTCGCCGGATCGGGTAATCTCGTGGGGTGATCGTTAACCCAGGGTCATCTCGTTTACATGCGTCAACTATCTGGATCGACGACCCCGGCCCGCTGGTTGATTTCATGTGCGTCGAGGACGCCTGTTTCCTTCGCGGCAACGAAGGGTTCGTCGCCTTGGGTGAGGTTGCCCGCTGGGAAGGGTCCTCGATGACCGAGGCCGACCAATGGTGGCAGGCCACCGTCGCCGCGATCGAGAACGAGACGGAGATGCCCGGCAGCTTCGGCACCGGGCCGCTGGCCTACGGCACCTTCTGCTTTGACCCGGACCACACCGACTATTCGTCCGTGCTGATCGTGCCGGAGGTCATCGTCGGACGCCATCAGGGCCAGTGCTGGCTCACCAGGCTCGGTTATGACCGGGTGAGCCCCGAGCTGCCGCCCCGAGTTGCCGAGCGACCGTGCGCGCCCGACAACTTGCAGTTCGTCCCAGGCAGCGTCAGCGAGACCGACTGGATGCAGATCGTCGCGTCCACCACCGGGCGGATCCGGGCCGGTGAAGCCCGCAAGGTCGTCCTGGCCCGCGATATCGAGGCACGCAGCGATGAGCAGATCGACCCGCGGTGGCTGCTCCGCCAGCTGCTGTCCAGCTACGGATCGTGCTGGAACTATCTGATCGACGGCCTGGTCGGATCGACTCCCGAGATGCTGGTACGCCGTGAGCGCGGCCTGATCACCTCGCGGGTGCTGGCCGGTACCGTGCCGCATTTCGACGGCGTGGACGACACCCAGCAGGCGGCCCGGCTGATCTCGTCCGTGAAGGATCTGGAGGAGCATCAACTCGCCGTCAACTCCGTGGTGGAGGCGCTCGGCAGCCGATTGCTCAGCATGCACGTGCCGGAAGCGCCCTATGTATTGTCGCTGCCCAATGTGATGCACCTGGCCACCGACATCTGCGGGGTGTCGGACGCCGAGGTGAGCACTCTCGCGCTGGCTGCAGCCGCTCATCCATCCGCCGCCGTATGCGGGGTGCCGACCGACGTGGCGCGGCGAGTCATCGCCGACAACGAAAAGCTCGATCGCGGACGCTATGCAGGGCCCGTCGGCTGGGTCGACGCTCAGGGCGACGGCGAATGGGCGATCGCGCTGCGCTGCGGCCAACTGGACGGCACCGATCCGCGCAGGATGCGACTCTACGCCGGTGGCGGCATTGTGGCCGCCTCCGAACCCCATGCCGAGTTGACCGAGACCGACGCGAAGTTCGCGCCGATGAAAGCGGCCCTGCGCGGGACGCTGTAAGAGGGTATCGCCCGCCCCGGCATCACCATCTGCATATCTTGCTCAGCTGTCCCCGTTGTGGGTGCTCTTACTCGTCAGGAGGAAAAACCACTCACGATATCTTGTTGTGCGCACCAACATGATTGGCCCATTCCACTTCATCCGACCCGGGCCTCGAACCGGACCGGCAACCGTCCTGCTGGTGTCCTCTATCAGCAGCCAGCTCGACCACGGAGCACCAGAACGCGCATCGCTACCCCGCAGATTTCGCACTCCCCGCATTGTGTCGCATCGGGAATAACAGGGCACCCGGATTGTTGAGATGCATGCAAACGCATTTAGTTTCGTGAAGGGAACACGGGGAACGATCATGCAGTTCGGGATCATGTCGGTCAGCGACATCACGCGCGATCCGGTGTCGGGATACACGCCCAGCGAGGCGGAGCGTATCAAGGGCATCGTCCAGATCGCTCAGAAGACCGAGGAGGTCGGCATGGACGTCTTCGCGATCGGGGAGCACCACAACCCGCCGTTCTTCTCCTCATCGCCGACCACCCTGCTGGCGGCCATCGCCGCAATCACCAAGAAGCTGATCGTGAGCACCTCGACCACCCTGATCACCACGAATGATCCGGTGCGCATCGCCGAGGAGTACGCGATGCTGCAGCATATCTCGGGCGGCCGGATGGATCTGATGCTCGGACGCGGCAACACCGCTCCGGTCTACCCATGGTTCGGCGCCGACATCCGCCAGGGCCTGCCGCTGGCGCTGGAGAACTACAACCTGCTGCACCGGCTATGGTGCGAGGATGTCGTCGATTGGGAGGGCGAGTTCCGCACGCCGCTGCAGGGTTTCACCTCGACCCCGCGGCCCCTGGACGATGTGCCGCCCTTCGTCTGGCACGGCTCGATCCGCACGCCGGAAATCGCCGAACAGGCCGCCTACTACGGCAACGGGTTCTTCGCCAACCACATCTTCTGGCCCACCGAACACTCCAAGCGGCTGATCGACTTCTACCGCAAGCGTTTCGAGCACTACGGCCATGGCAACCAAAAGCAGGCGATCGTCGGGCTCGGTGGTCAGGCCTATCTCGCCAAGAAGTCGCAGGACGCGGTCAAGGAGTTCCGCCCGTACTTCGATGAGGCCCCGGTCTACGGGCATGGCCCATCGCTGGAGGACTTCACGCAGATGACGCCGCTGACCGTCGGCAGCCCGCAGGAAATGATCGAGAAGACGCTCACCTTCCACGACTCGTTCGGTGACTACCAGCGCCAGCTGTTCCTGATGGATCATGCCGGTCTGCCGCTGACCACGGTGCTCAACCAGCTCGATCTGCTCGGCGAAGAGGTCATCCCGGTGCTCCGGAAAGAACTGGAGTCCCGCAGGGATCCGGAATCGGCCGAGGCCCCGACCCACGAGTCGCAGGTGTTGGCGAAGTACGGCGACCAGCCCGCCCGGCAGCCGCGTCCGAACGCCAATCGCGGCGACAATGTGACCGGTGGCTCGCCCTATCAGGACAGCGAATCGGGCCAGGTCTCCTACCCGAGCCTGATCTGAGGGAGTGGGCAGCAATGACCCGGTCCGCCGAACATCTCGCCAACGACGCGTGGGAGTCGCTGCTCACCGCCCACTCGGTGGTGATGCGCGAACTCATCGCCGACGACATCTGGGACGAGCTGACGATACGCGAGTACGACGTGCTCTACACGCTGTCGAAGTGCGATCATCCACAGCGGCTCAGCGACCTGAACCGGCATGTGCTGCTCAGCCAACCGGCGCTGTCCCGGCTGGTCGAGCGGCTGATCGCCCGCGGCCTGATCGATCGCAGGCGCGACCCGGATGACGGACGCTCGGTGCTGCTCACGCTCACCGAAGCCGGACGCGCGGCTCAGCGCCGCACCGGCAGACGGCACGCGTCCACCGTCGCCCGGTTGGTCAAAACCCGGCTGAACCCGGACGAGCAATCCGACCTGGAACGCCTGTGCACGTCCCTCGCCACGGCACCGACGCAGCGGTCAGAATCCACCTGACCCTGGATGATCCAAGACCCAATGGTCCCGATGCATCTACCGTCTTCGCTGCCGCGACGCATTTGCAGAAGAAAGAAGTGTCATCGACATGACTGAACCAACAACCTACCGGCTTGCCGTGATCAGCGGCGGCACCAGCGACCCGTCGTCCACCAGGATGTTGGCCGACCGGATCTCCGGCCGTGTCGCAGAACAGGCCGAGCAACATGGCGGCAAGCTGCAAATCGACGTCATCGATCTGCGCTCGCTCGCCGCTGAGATCACCACCGCTATGATGTCGACCCTGCTCGGGTCGGGCCTCACCCACGCCGTGGAAGTGCTGGGCGCCGCCGATGGAATCGTGGCGAGTTCCCCGGTTTACAAGGCCGGGCCGAGCGGGTTGTTCAGCTCGTTCTTCCAGGTGCTCGACAACGACCTGCTGATCGGCAAACCTGTCGTGTTGGCCGCGACCGCCGGCAGCGCACGCCACGCCCTGGTGATCGACGACCAGATGCGGGCACTGTTCGCGTATCTGCGCACTCTGCCGGTGCCGACCTCGGTCTTCGCCGCAAGCGAGGACTGGAACTCCACCGAGCTGGGCACGCGCATCGATCGCGCCGCGTTCGAGCTCTGGCTGCTGATGCAAAGCGGATTCTCCCGTGCGATCAAGGACGAGTCGTGGCAGAGCTATCAGCACAGCTTCGGCTCGGCCGGTGGCACCGAACTCGACATCGATCTCGACACCGACCTGATGCGGCTCGCGACCGGAGGATCCGTTCGTCACCCGAGTTGAGCCTGATTCCGTCGATGGCCGCCATCGCGCAGCAGCGGTAAATCGGCGGATTCAGGTTTAGCCCTGGTTTAGTCCGCATCGACGATTTGTGCGCCCGTAATGCAATGGTGCGCCAGGTATATCGGGCGCGGCTTCAAATATCTGGCGCAGCATATCGGTGGTGGTCGTGGCAGCGCCCGACCGCCGGTCCGACGATCAAACCAAACCCTGAGTGCCCCGATTGTTTGCGCGCACGACCCGCCTACGTCCGGCGCTGCGGCTAGCGGCGCGGCGTGCGGGTGTAGCTGATCTTCTCCTTCGAACCGGACGCTCCGCCCTTGGCCGCAGCAAGTTCGCGCTGAGCCTCCGCGTTCTGCTCCATCAGGTCTTGAGTATTGATGCCGCCCGAGCGCAGCACCTGGTAGCAGATGACGGCGATGATCACCGAGATCCACGGGCTCCAGTTGAACAGCAACGGCAGCGTGATCAACGCGATTACGTCGAATCCGCGCAGCAGGTTGAACATCAGGCCCGGAGGCAAGGCGCCGAAGCCGGTGGCGACCATCGGCGAGGAGTAGTCGGCCGACTTCGCGCTCACCCAGCGGATCGCGGCGATATACCCGGCGGCCGCGGTGATCAGGCCCTTCATCAAACCGGTGCCCAGACCAGCCAACGTCGCGTCCTGGTCACCGATCAGCACGAAGGCCGGACCGGCCGCGAGCCCCCAGATCAGCGCCAAGACAGCGGGAACCGTCGTCAACGCACCGTTCAGCTGCGAGGTCGACATCGGGAAACAGCGGGCCAGACCCTTCGTCCGGCTGAGCACCCGAAGCGAATCGAAGAAGGGCACCATGACGAACAGCAGAACCACGGCGGTGATGACCGGGGTGAGGTTGCCCAGGCCCATCGACAGCAGCGCGTAGGGCACCACGGCGCTCACCAGCAGCACCAGCACGGCACGCGGATTGTGCAGCACCCGATCGACTTCCCGCCAGACCAGGGTCGCGCGTCCCGAAGCCCGGCCCTTCGACGGCTGCACATGGCCCTTGGTCAGCCAGCGGCGGTTGACCACGATGTCTCGCATCAATCCGAAGTCCAAAGCGAACATCGCGCCCTGCATGCCCGACAGCAGATCGCCTCCCGACACCAGCCGGGTGCGCCGTACGTTGTGCAGCTTGCGGCGGGCGACGACCGAAAAGACCACCACGCAGACCGCGGCGGCGGCAAGCACCACGATGCCGAACTCCTCGGTGTGCCGCGGATCGATCGGCAGAACCAGCAGCTCGGAGGCCACCGAGATCATCGCCACCAGCACGACGGTCGCCACCAACCCGACCACGGTCTGGACGATGGCCAGCACCGTGGTGCGTTCGGCTGCCTGCTCAATGGCCGCCAACGCCACCACCGCGGCGGTGGCGCATCCGATGGCGGCAGCCCAGGTGGCGATCGATGCCCAGCTGAGGCCGGTGACCATCGTGATCGCGCCACCAAGGATCGCGCCGATCACTCCGGCACCGATGACGACTCCCCACAGCCGCCGGTTCAGCAGCCGACTGCGGCGCACCGGGGCGTCCAGCAGCCAGAAACCTTCGGCGGCCGAGGCGATCACCGGGCCGAAGATCCGGGACACGCTCACCCCGACGACGATCAACAGGGCCAGCACCAGCCAGGGCAGCAGTCCGCGCGAGGTCAGACAGCCCGAGGTGGAGCATCCGGCGGCCGACTGCTGAATCGACATGATGCCGCTGATGATCATTGCGAGAATGATGACCAGCGAGAAGATCATCACATAGCCGTCGGTGATCATGTCCCAGATCGTGCGGGTGGCGCGTCCCTTGCGCCAGTCCTTCATCAGCAGCCGAAGTTGGCGTTCGTCGGCCAACCCGGACTCATAATCCTCGACGTCGGCGAACGGCTCGGTGCGCTCATAGGTCACCGGCTCTTCCACCACGAGTTCGGTGGCGGGCGCGGTTTGCTGCGGCTGCTGAGCCTTGGGCTTCGACTGACGGCGATTGCGTTTGCTGTTACGGCTCACAACTCATACTCCGGCTCAGCCTGCGACTCGCTCATCTCGGACGCCTCGCCGAGCCGCACGATTCTGGCTCCCAGCGCGTTCACCAGGGACGGCTCGTGGCTGGCCATCACGATCGCCAACCCTTTGCTCATTTCATGTTTCAGTCGGGCTCCCAGCCAGGCCACACCCTCGACGTCGAGGCGCTGCTCGGGCTCGTCCATCACCAGGAGTTTGCGCGGACGCACCAGCGCGGTCGCCAGGGCCAGCCGGCGGCGCTGGCCGCTGGACAGCGTGCCGGGCAACTGGGAGGACTGCGGCACCAGCTGCACCTCGTCCAAGACCTCGTCGACCAGTGTGTCGGGGTCCGCCAGGCCGTGAGCGCGGGCCAACAGGTCGAGATGTTCGACAACCGACAGGTCGGGGAAGAAGTCCAGGTCGTCCACCACGGTGGCCACGTCGCGGCGGAACTGGGGGTCGGTTTCGCTGACCTTGCGTCCGAACGCCTCGACGCGTCCGTCGCTGGGCCGGTCGGCCCCGATGATGCAGCGCAAGACGGTCGACTTGCCCGAGCCGTTGCGTCCGGTCAGTGCGACGGCCTCACCCGAGCTCACGGACAGATTGAATCGGTCGACGATGATGTGATCGCCATATTTCTTTGTCAGGTCGGTCACTTTCAGGACCGTCTCGCGCTTGGCCATGACCTCCATTGTGGACCGTGCTTCCAACCTGGGATCCCGCAGGTCCGGCATGGATGCAATCGGCGTTCTGAGTTTTCTCAGGTGCCCGGCACGCTCGCCGTAGTTTCCGGACGCAACAGAACCCGGCACCTGCGGGCGTGGTGATGATGGATTGTATTTGGGAGGGAAATCCATCCTGGTGAGGTGCCGGGTCCTGTTAGTTCGCCTCCTCTAGCGCGACCGTGGATTCGCGCCGGAGTCCAGTTCCAGCGGTGAGCGCCGTGGACGCATCCCGATGGACCTGACAGATGCCGCGAGCAACGAGGGGTGCGCAGATGGCGTGCTAGCACGGAGGAAGCTAGTGGGACTACGCATCTGAATGCCTCTCGGTTCCCGAGCCCTGTGCGACGTTGCGACTGTGGGGAGCCCGAGGGCTGACCCAGTCTCGCATTACCGCGACGAGACGGTTCTTTCATTGACCTCCATGCATCGGTCCGGCTTCTGGTTTTCAGGCCAGTCACGGTTGCGGGTCAGCCCGGGATTTGCGCCCGGTTCTCCGCATGGATTGCCATCACCATAGCACCGCTGCCGCGGGACACGCCCGGCATGGACGTTTGACCGTGCGTCACCGAGCCCAACGCGCTTGTGTGTGCGCCAGATGACAAACTCGTCGGCCTGCCCGGGCATCTTGAGACATCTGGCGAGCACTAGAACGTGTTCCGCGTCCGGCATCCCGATGAACAGCAACGCGCTCGATGGTTCCGGCGGACATGTGGCAAGGTAGGGGGGTGCCAATGCGAGCAGATCTCGATAAAGAACCCGGCGACGTGGCCGTTATGTTCGATGACGTCGCACGCCGCTATGACCTGATGAACGATCTCATGACGTTCGGCCAGGTCAGGGCCTGGCGCAAGGCGGTGATCGCGGCGATCGATCCGCAACCCGGCGAGCGCATCCTCGATCTGGCGGCCGGCACCGGCACGTCGTCGGAGCCGCTCGCCCAGGCGGGCGCGATCGCATTCCCCACCGATCTGTCGCTCGGCATGCTCAGCGAGGGCCGCCGGCGTTACCCCGATCTGCGATTCGTCGCGGGCGACGCCTTGGCGCTGCCCTTCGCCGATGACAGCTTCGATGCCGTGACGATCAGCTACGGGCTGCGCAATGTGCAGGACACCTGCGCCGGGCTGGCCGAACTGCTGCGCGTCACCAAGCCCGGCGGACGCCTCGTGGTCTGCGAGTTCAGTACGCCGACCTGGATGCCGTTCCGCACGCTCTACCGCTGGTACATGAATCATGTGATGCCCAGGTTCAGAGCCGTGTCGTCGAACGCACCGGCCTATGACTACCTGGTGGAGTCGATCTTGGCCTGGCCCGATCAGCACACGCTCGCCGACATGATGAACGACGTGGGCTGGCAGCGCGTCCAGTGGAAGAACCTGACGGGGGGCATCGTCGCCATGCACCGCGGCTGGGCGGAATGAGTCTGCCGCCGCACCCGGTGCTGCTCGACTCCTATGCGGCGATCCGCTGCCCGGTCAAGGTGCAGAACCACTTCGATACCTCCCTTTCGTTGCCCGGCGATACCGCAATGGCCGGGGTCAGGATCAGCAGCGAGCTGCAGGCGGATCGATTCAGCCACCGCGAGCAGATCGACCGGGTCTTGGCCAGGCTGGCCACGGTGCCCAGCGCGCTCGATCTGCGCTTGCTGGACGGCGAGGACCTGATGGTGATCCAGGAGGCCACCCGTGATGCGGTGACCGGCGGAGTGCCGCTGATCATCGCCCCGAGACTCCCGATCGACTACGAGGGGCACCGCTGGGGCAGTCCAACCGTTCTTATTCGCGGGGCCGATGGCGCCGGTGGCCATCCCGGGTACCTGCCGCTTCAGGTCAAGGCGAAACGGATGCTGGAACGTCATTCGCGTCCGCATCAACTGGCCGCCAGCCCACTGGGCACCCCTTTCCCCCGAGACGCCCTCGACCTGGCGGACGCCCAACTGCGCACCGGACGCGAGAACGATCAGTTGCAGCTCGCCCATTTCTGGCGGCTTCTGGAGGCCGCCGGTTGGCAGTCGGCCGGCGATCCGCTCGCCGGGATCATCGGCAGCGATATCGTGCGCCGGACCTTCTTCACCGAGGGCAGCCAGGCCGGGGTTCCCGCGCTCGGCCTGGTCACCAATACCGGTTCAGCAGGCACCCTGGCCATTTCCTGGGTGCAATTGACTCGCAAACAGATTCGCACCTTCTCGCGTACGGCTGCGTCCGGATGGAAGTTGCGTTCGCCGATCGAACGCTACGACCACGAGCACGGCTTCAGGGTGAGCGTGGCCAAGGCCGCCCGCCTGCGCTCGCAAGGCGAATCGGACGCTGGCCCGGTGGTGCGTCCGATCTACGTGCGGGAATGCAACTCCTGCCAATGGTGGGCCCGCTGCGCACCGATCATGGGAACCGACGATTTGTCGGTGCGGATCGACAAATCCCCACTGGATGTGCGCGAGATCAGTGTGCTGCGCAGCATGGGTATTCAAAGCATCCACGATCTGGCGACCGCCGATCTGGAGGTTCTGCTGCCCCGCTATCTGCCGGAGGTCCGGCACCGCGATCACGCCAGGGAGAGGCTGCTTCTCGCCGCGCGGCGGGCCGGCATGATCAGCCGTGGGGTTGAGCTCGAGCGCACCACCACCGGCGCGATCCGGCTGCCCGGGGCCGGCATCGAGATCGATTGGGATATCGAGACCTCGGCCGATGACCGGATCTATTTGTGGGGCTTTTGGGTATCCGGGCTCGACGGCTGGCAGCAGGGGCACTATCGGTGGTTCGGCGAATTCAACGATTTGGACGATCAAGACGAGACGCGGATCGCGGTCCGGGCCATGAGCTGGCTGACCGAGGTGTTGCATGAGAACCCGGACGCAAAGGTCTATCACTACTCCGACTACGAGATGGTGCACCTGAACAAGCTGGCCAAACGCTCAGGCGACACCGTTCTCGCCGAGGCTCTGCGGCTGCTCAAGTCGGCTCACGTCGACCTGTTCACCGCGGTCAAGAAGAATTTCGTCGGGGTGCACGGGCTCGGCCTGAAAAAGGTTGCTCATTCGGGGGCCGGGTTCAGCTGGCGCGACGACTCCCCCGGTGGCCTCAACTCGCAATCCTGGTTCGCCGAGGCCGCGCATGCCGCCGACGCACAGATCCGGGCGCACGCGCAGCAGCGCGTCCTGGATTACAACGAGGACGACGTCCGGGCGACCGCCGCCTTGCGATCCTGGCTCCGGTCTGAACACGGCTCTGTCGAGCTGACGGCCGAGCACTGATCTCCGCCCCGGGCGACTGTGTGGGTTGCCGCCGCTCGACGAAAAGGAACAGATAGGCTCGCTTTCCGGCAACCCACACCACTCCCAGACCTCGACCTGCCCGCGAGTTCAGGACCGATCTGTGATCGCTGCCACCACGATCTCGATGCCGTGCGGCGGCGCGCTCAGCTGCACCGTCAACTCGTCGATGCTGTCGATACGGGTGGTCGGCCAGCCGTATCCTGCGGCGACCTTGGCGAGGTCGCGCCCGTGGGGCATCGCGAAGAGCTCGTCGTAATAGGGCGAGTCGGCGACTTCGAGGGTGGAGAAGATGCTGCCGCCGTTGTCGTCGGCGACCACGACGCGCAGGTCGGGCACCGGCTGCCCGGCCGGGATGTGTAGTGATCCCGCGTCGTGCAGGAATCCGAGATCGCCGAGCAGCACCGTGGCAGGTTGTGCGGTAGCGAGCGCGATCCCGGTGGCGGTGGCAATCACGCCGTCGATTCCGGCAAGCCCGCGATTGGCCCAGCAGGCCGTCTCGGTGCTGTCCGTCGTGGCGGCGGGAATCGGAGCGAGGTCGGCGTTCCTGATCAGGTTCGAGGCTCCGAAGACCAGGTTCTCCGGCGTGGACGCCACCACCGCGTTCGCAACCTGCTGCCCGGTGACCGGACGTTCACTTACCGGTACCGTCGGTTTCGAGCAGGACTCTGACCAGCCCCGACTTGGCTGTGCCGTATGTGGGTGTGCCGGCCGACTCTCGGGATCGGCGCGGTGCTCATCCGCCGTAGCGGCAACGGGCGCTCCAGCCTCACCCAGCTGGCCGGAGCCCGTTCGTTCACCGGCAGGCGATGTACCGGTCAGCAGGTTTTTCTGCACCTGCCGATCGGCGGTCTTCCACTCGTCCAGCCACTCGCCGTTGTCGGCCGGTTCGAGTTCCACATCGTCGACCACCTGGTTGGCCGACCAGCCCGGATCGGGCCAATTCGCCCGGTCGCTGACTATCACCAGTTCGACATCGTCTCGGGAGATCAGCCTCGATACCGGACGCGACAGGGTCGGATGTCCGAAAACCAGGACCCTTTCGATCCGCTTTCCCACCTCGCCATCGAGCAACAAGCGGTAACGGGCGATGGCGCAACCGCCCGACCGCGCGTTGCTGGAGGGCTCGGCCAGTAACGGCACGCGAGCGTGCTCGGCCAGCTCCCGGGCCCGGCGTCCAACAGCCAAGGGGGCGTCGCCCGCGAGCACCACGGTTCGCGGCCCTGCCTCAAGCCTCGTCGGGAGAGCGGGACGAGAAGCCGACACCGAGAATGCCGAGCCCGCGAAGAACTCTGTTCCGCCGCCAACCGCGCATTGAGAAGGCACGACGTCACCCGTCGCGGCAGTTCCCGGCCCCACTGCCATCCCCGGCACATCGTCCTCAAGCACGACCGAGCTGCCCGACGCAACCTGGCCTGATCTCTCGCCTGTTCCCGCTGGATCATCGCCAACCAAAGCAGGACGATCATCAGATCTGCTTCGGTTCACCGACGGAGATCGAGCGCTCGTCGGGTCGATGTCGCCAACCGGATCACTTTCATCTAATGATTCAGCATCGAGGAAGGGCTCGGTGAAGGCGGCGTTGATGTGCACCGGGCCGGGCTCGCGGGTACGGACGCCGAGACAGCAGGCCAGCACCCGCGTCAGCTGCGATGCCCAGGCCTTGGGCGCGTCGTCGCTGCTCGCCAGGTTGAGGCCGGCGACCACCTGGCGTCCGAAGATTCCCAGCTGATCGGTGGTCTGGTTCGCACCGGTACCGATCAGGGTGGCTGGCCGGTCCGCGGTGATCACCGCCAGCGATACTCCGGCCGCCCGGGCTTCCATCACCGCCGGCATCAGGTTGCCGACGGCGGTGCCCGAGGTCACCACGATCGCGGCGGCACCGCCGGCCTTGGCGAGCCCGAGCGCCAAGAATCCGGCGCCTCGTTCGTCCGTTCGGGTGTGCAGCCTTAGTTCGCCTCGCGCGGCCAGCTGGGCGAAAGCGACCGCCGCCGCGGTGCTGCGGGATCCGGGGCACACGACCACGTTCCGGATACCCGCGGACGCCAGGCCGCCAGCGATCGCCAGTCCCAGCCGGGCAGAACTCATCGCTGCTCGGCCATCACGAGTTCCAGGCAGCGATCGAGCCTGTCGTGCCACCAGGTTTGCCGGTGGGCGTCCGCCTTCACCTTTTTCAATGCCTTCGCAGACGGCTGTGGCCGTTCTCCGAGGTCGAGGTAGCCGTCGGTGGCGATCAGCGGCTGTTCGACGACGTCGTCCGCCAGCAACTTCACGGTGTTCAGCCCGCACGCCAGATCGAGCGAAGGCAAGGCCGCCGCGGCACGAAGCCCCGCCCAGATGCCGATGCTGGTCTCCAGCGCCGAGCTGATCACTGCCGACATTCCGAGTCGCTCGGCGATTTCCACACAGCGCCGCCGGCCGCCGAGCGGCTGATTCTTCAGCACGATCACGTCGGCTGCCCCCAGTTCCGCCACCCGGTCGGGATCATCGGCCAGGCGAATGGATTCATCGGCCGCGATGGCCACCGGAGTGTCGGCATTGCTCAGCCGCTCGCGCAGTTCGGCGAGTTCTTCGACGCTCGCGCACGGCTGCTCGACGTATTGCAGATCGAAACCGGCCATCGCCTCGAGCACATGTTCGGCGTGATCGACCGTCCAGGCGCCGTTGGCGTCCACCCGGAGGTTGCCTTCCGGGCCGAGAGCGCCGCGCACCGAGGCCAGCCTGGCCAGATCATCGGACAGACAAGAGTTCGGGTCGGCCACCTTCACCTTCGCGGTGCGGCATCCGGACGCCCGGACCAAATCGGCCGCGCGCCTGGGCGACACCACCGGAACCGTCACATTGACCGGCATCCGGTTGCGATGCACCGGTACGTCGTCCACCAGGTCATCGGCTGGTGCGGATGGCGCCTGACCCGCCGCGCAGTCTTCGAGCGCCGCCCGCAACCAGGTCGCGGCCTCTTCGTCCGGGTATTCGAGAAAGGGACTCCACTCGCTCCACAGATCACCGCGACGCACCAGCATCCCCTCGCGATGCTCGATATTGCGGAACCGCGCCCGCATATCGATGCTAAAGACGAATGTCTCGTCGAAGACATCGGCGAACATGTCACACTCCGATCAGCATTCCGAGAAATAGCCCCGTGCCACCGGCCAGTTCGGCGAAGCCGGTGAACTTCAATGTGCGAACCAGCGCCATGCCCCGGCCACCGTTCACGATCTGCCGGGACGCAGGCACCAAGAAAACGACCATAGCCAATCCGGCAAGCGCCCACCAGGTGGTGCCTGCCGCGGTGACCACGACCATCGCGATCGCGACCACACCGAGCAGAACATAAAAGACTCGGCTGCCTCGATCGCCCAGCCGGGTCTCCAGCGTCCGTTTGCCGCTGACCAGGTCGTTCTCCAGGTCGCGGAGGTTGTTGCAGACCAGCACCGCGCAGGCCAGCGCCCCCATGGCGACCGCCGCCGTCCAAGCCGTCCAGGGCGCGCGGCCGATCTGCACATAGGCGGTGCCGGCGGTGGCGACCAGGCCGAAGAAGACGAAGACGAAGACCTCGCCGAGCCCCAGGTAGCCGTATGGGTGTTTACCCCCGGTGTAATACCAGGCGGCCAGCACACAGGCCACGCCCACCGCGAGCAACCACCACTGGCCGCACAAAACGATCAGGATCAGGCCGAAGATCCCGGCCAAACCGAAACAGCCGAAGGCCGCATATTTGACCTGCCCCGGACGCGCCGCGCCCGAACCGACCAGCCGTTGCGGTCCGACTCTGGCGGCATCGGTGCCGCGCACGCCGTCCGAATAGTCGTTGGCGTAATTGACCCCGACCTGCAAGGCGAGCGCCACCAGCAACGCCAACAGGGTACGGACGACGCTGAATCCGGATTCGGCCACGGCGATGGCGGCGCCTGCCAGCACCGGCGAGATCGCTGCGGGCAAGGTACGCAGCCGCGCCCCCTCGATCCACTCGGCGGCACTCGCCACGGTTCCTTCCTCCCATATCTCGCCTGGGCCCACATCCATCGGACGATTGCGCCCGCTTGTGACCCCGATAGCCCCGCCCGAACGTCATCCGGCCCCGGCACCAGGAATCATCCTGCCACGAATGCGCCTGTTACTGCGTGCGAAACCGTCCCCGATCGACGCCCCGCCTCAGCAACTCTCCTAGTGAATCACCGAATGAGGGCTACCACAGCCCGATCGCGGAAGGTTCTGCACGGCCTGAGGCCGAACGACACGACTCTCGGGCGAGATGCGCGCTGAACCTGGATCCGCCGACCCGGCCTCGAACGCCACAACCCTCGTACGAACGCCGGCCGAGTGGTCAGCCCGCGGCTTGATCGTCGGCCCAGTTGACGAGCCGTTGCCTGTCCAGCTTGCCGGAAGCGGTGTAAGGGAACGCGTCCACCACAAGAAGCTGGCGCGGGAGCGCGGCCGACTCCAGATGCTCTCGGAGTTCATCGCGCCAGCCGGCAAGATCACGATCATCGCTGGTAGTCACCAGTACAATTCGGGAGCCCCACTCGGCGTCCGGCACCGCGACCACCTTTGCCGGTCGGTCACTGTGGGCGTCGAGAAGCCGCTGCAACTCGGCCAGGTCGACGTTGACTCCACCCGAGATCACCACATCGTCGACGCGTCCGAGCAGCCTAAGCCGCGGCTCGCCGGCTTCGTCCCGCGTCCACTCGCCACGGTCGTGGGTCACCAGCCTGCCGTTGACGAGGCTCGCCCGGGTGGCGCGCGGGTCCATCCGGTAGCCGGAAAACAGCATCGGTCCGCCGATGCTGATCCGGCCGTCTTCGGCTATGCCGATGTCGGCGCCCGGAAGCGGCACGCCGTCGAACGCGACTCCCCCGCAGGTCTCGCTCATGCCGTAGCTGGTCAGCACCGGTATTCCGGCACGGCGTGCCTGCTCGAGCAGCGCCGGGTCCGCGGCCGCCCCGCCGACCAGCACGGCGTCATAACCGGCAAGTTCGGCGGTGTCCGCCCGGGTGCGCAGCGCCCGCACCAGCTGGGTGGGCACAATCGAGATCGCCCGGCGTCCTGCGACGAACGGACGATCCAGTAGGCCACGAGCAACCACCATCAGCCCCGCGACGTGTGTGGGCGACAACTCGCTCGTCCATTCGAAGGCGCCGAAGCGTTGCCGAAACGCCGCCGCGGACGCCCGGATCGCACCCGACGACAAGACCACCTGCTTGGGACTCCCGGTGGATCCGGAAGTGGTCACGATGACTGCCGCCTCCGGTTCACTCACCGGAACCGACGGATCGATCAGTTCGGCGGTACGCCGGTCGGCCACCGGAGCGAGCACGAACTCACCGTCCAGAGCGGCGGGCAACAGCCGAGCCACTTCGTCCGGATCACACAGGCGTACGCGAGAAGCCACGCCGCCATGCTACGAGCCCGCCAGGATCACCGGTTGAAGACCCCTAGGTAGACTGGAGCCATGGCCCGCATAGTACCGATCATCGTGCTTATCGCTTTGACGATTTACTGCACGATCGAGGTTGCCCAAGCGCGTGCTTGGGAGGTACGGCGTGCGCCGAAATGGTTGTGGGCGGTCGTAGTGATCTGCCTTCCTGGTGTTGGCCCGTTGGCCTGGCTGTTTTTCGGACGCCCGCTTCCTCCCGGACGGCGCCCACCACCCGGCGAGATGCGTCCACCGGACGAGGACGAAGATTTTTTGCGCGGACTGTAAAATTTTCCGGGCCCGGTGGGTGAACGGAGCGCATCTGGCGTAGCCTTACGCCTGACATGATCGCGACCTTCAGCTCCCTTTCCGTACCGAACTACCGCCGCTACTTCACAGGTGCCCTGACCAGCAACATCGGTTCATGGGTCGGACGAACCGCCATCTCGTGGTTGGTGCTCGTCGAATTGACCGATGGCAGCGCATCGGCGCTGGGTCTGGTCACCGCGATCATGTTCACCCCACAATTGCTGCTCACGGCTTGGGCGGGTTCGATTGCGGACCGTTTTCCGAAGCGGCGCATCCTCTTGATCACCCAGTCGGTCCTGGCAATGGATTCGATCATCCTCGCCACCCTGGTTCTGACCGGGCACGCGCAGCTGTGGATGGTTTATCTGCTGGCGGCCAACGACGGTCTGTCAAATGCCTTCGACAATCCCGCGCGCCAGTCATTCGTCAGCGAGGTCGTGCCACAGAAGAACCTGCCGAACGCGATCGGATTGAACTCCGCCAGCTTCAACGCGGCCAGGCTGTTCGGCCCCGGCATCGCCGGCCTGCTCATCGAATTGCTCGGCACCGGCTACGCGCTGGCCGTCGACTCACTCAGTTACGTCGTCATGATCACCTGTCTGATGCTGCTCCGGGAGAAGGAACTGCATCCTGCCCCGGTGGTCAAGGGCCGCGGCGGTACCCGTGAGGGCCTGCGTTATGCCTGGCATCGACCCGACATCATGATCCTGCTCGCCTGTGGGCTCATCGTCGGTGGCCTCGGTTTCAATTACCAGATCTCGAACGCGGTCATGTCCACCGAATACTTCGGACGAGGTGCCGGCCAGTACGGCATCGTCGGTTCGATGATGGGTGCCGGCGCGCTGGCTGCGGCGCTGTGGTCGGCCGGGCGTGCGCGTCCACGCCTGCGTTACGTATTGGGCGGCATGTTCGGATATGTCGCCTTCAACCTGCTCGCCATGTTCGCGCCCGGCTTCGGATGGTTCGTCGCCTGGCAGATACCCGCCGGGTTCGCCACCATTACCGTGATGGTGACGGCAAACACCATGGTTCAGTCGGCAACCTCGGCCCAGATGCGTGGACGCGTGATGGCGCTGTGGGGGCTGGTCGTGATGGGCGTCACCCCGCTTGTCTCGCCGATCGTCGGCTGGTTGGGCGACAATATCGGTCCGCAGGCGACCATCGGATTCGGCGTCGTCATCGTCGCGATCGGGCTGATCATCGTCACCTGGACGATCATGCACCATGATCAGCTGCGGTTCAGCTTCGATCCGCACCGGCGTGGCTGGCTCCGGCTGGAGCGGGGCACGATCAGCGAAGACATCGATCCCGGCACGACACGCTGAGAACGCCGGGCGCGGAAGACTATCTGGCGTCTCGCGGCTCGAACGGCCCAGACGCCTGTGCAACGCGACAAGAGTGGAAGATCCCGGGGCCCCACCGACCGAAGAGGCAGAGATTCTGCGGCATTACGGTCTGCCGTTCGCGCCGTCCGGGCGCAGGGGGCTCTAGGCTAGGACGAGACGAAAGGATTGCCGCTATGGCCGATAACGCTTACGAAGAGCTTTTCAATTGCGACGTCGTCGACGTGAACGGCGACAAGGTCGGCAGTGTCGGCCAGGTTTACCTGGACGACCAGACCGGTCAGCCCAGTTGGGTGACCGTCAAGACCGGACTGTTCGGGTTGAAGGAGACCTTCGTACCGTTGGAACAGGCTGTCGTCGCCGACGGCAAGATCACCACCCCGTATGCAGCCGACAAGGTCAAGGAAGCCCCCCGGGTCGACCCTGACAAGCATCTTGACGCGGACGAAGAAGCCGAGCTCTATGGCTACTACGGCATCGCCACCGTCGTCGCGGTCGAGCCGGAGGCTGTTGCCCAAACAGAGGACGAGGCAGCCGAACCGGCCGTCGACGAAGCCGTTACTTCGGATGTCACCGTCGTCGAGGACGAGGGAGCGGCTGAGCCTCTCGTTTCGTCGGCTTCGGCAGCTGCCGTTGAGGAGGACGCGCCGGTCGAGGAGGCCGCGGACGAGCCTGTGGACCCGGAAACGGCCGAGGCCGCCGATGACGTTGTCGCCGACGCGACCGAGATGGCCGATGCCCTCGACGATGCTGCGGCTGAGGTTGAAGGCGAACCCGACGAGGTCGAGCGCAAAAGCGAATGATGCGATAAAAGGGGAGACGAGCACTCTGGTGCTCGCCTCCTCGCGCCGCTGATCACAAGTGCCCGTTTGCGAGCCGTACTTGGTTTCGCCGGGTGCTGCACAGCTGACATTGCGCAGACGAGGACGATTGCTGAGCCGTCTCAGTAGTCGTCCTCATCTGCATAGGAGCGAGGATCCTCGATCGGCTCGAGATGGGCCGAGACGCGAATATCCGGCACCACTTCGACGATCGCGTCGATCAGGTCCTCGGTAAAGTCGTGGCCCCGGTAGACACTCCAGGTGCCGGGCACCAACACATGCACGTCCATGAATTGACGGTTGCCCGCCCGCCGGGTGCGAAATGCATGGAATTCGATCGCCCCGGGTCTGCGGAATCTGTCGAGCACCGCTTCGAGTTTCTCGTTGGTTTCGTCGGGAAGCGTGATGTCCATCAAGCCGTTGACCGAGTCACGGATCAGCCCGATGCCCGTCCACAAGATGTTGACGCCGGCGAGCAGTGCGACGATCGGGTCCAGCCGTGGCTGATGGGTGAGCGCCACGAGCCCGACGCCGATCAGCACCGCGGCCGAGGTCACGACATCGGTCAGCAGATGTTTGCCATCGGCAACCAGGGTGGCTGAGCCGCTGCCGCGTCCCTTGCGTAGCAGGAGTAGCCCGACGGCGCCGTTGACGACGGCCGCCAGCACCGAGATCGCCAGGCCCAACCCGAGTTGTTCCAGTTCCCGCGGATTGATGAACCGCTCCACCGCACTGACGATGATGAACGCCGCGGCGACGAAGATCATCGTCCCTTCGACCACCGCACTGAAGTATTCGGCCTTGCTGTGGCCATAGGGGTGATTATCGTCCGCAGGTTTGATGCTCACCTTCAAGGCGATGAAGGCGACGACGGCCGCGACCAGATTGACCAGCGACTCCGCCGCGTCCGAAAGCAGGCCGACCGATCCGGTGAGCCAAGCGGCCCCGCTTTTCAGCACGATTGTGACGAGGGCCGCGGCGATCGACACGATCGCGAATTTGCTGAGGTCGACCGGTGGCGCGTATCTGGGCGAATTGTCAGGTTCGGGTTCGGTCGGCCGTCTGGGAGTCACTGACCAATTATGGGCATGTGCCCGTCGTCGAGCCAAGGCCGGTCCGATTCAGCAGATAGCGGGCAGTCATGGCGACCGCGGGGTCATCGTCGCCGGTCAAAGTCTGCAGCAACTCGACCGTCTGCTGCCCAGGTAGTTCGCCGAGGGCCTGAACCAGGCGTCCACGAGCTTGCGGATCGGTCGGAGCTGCGCGCTGAAGCTCGCCGATCCGCTCCTGCAAAACATCGACGATCTGCGTCGCCGCCGCTGCCGAGCGGGCGGCCAGCCTTCCCAATACCTCGGACGCCGCGACATCGTCGATGCCGTCGACGATCATCTGCACCAGCCGGTCTCGAAGATCGGACGAATCGATGCCGCTTCCCATACGGCCGCCGACAGCTGTCGGCACCACTCGATCACGATCGGCGGTGTCGCCTTGCCCGTCTTGCGCGTGCGCCGCGTTTCGTTCTTCATCCTCCGCCCGCAGGATCTGGCCGGCTACCGATGCCTCAGCGGGTTGCGGCGCCGTGAGCTCGAGCTCGGTCGACGCGATCGCCAGCACCGCGCGTGCCGCGGTGCGCGGGTCCGGATCATCGACAAAGGGCCCGAGCGCCGACGCAGCCGCCACGCCGCCGAGCTTGGACAAGGCCGACACAGCGCGGCTGCGAGTCGCCTGATCCGGGTCGGCTGCATGGGCCGCGAGCAGCGGAATCGCGTCCCCCGGCGCTTGAGCGATCGCCCAGCGCAGCGCACCGGACGCGTGAGCTTCGTCCTCGGCCAGATAGGCGTCCACCAATTGCGGCAGCAGGGACGCGGGCTCTCGTCCGGCACGAAGCGCCGACTCCTGGCGTTCACTCGCGCTGGCCGACCGCAATCCGGTGAGCAGGGAGACGACGTCGAGCACATCGCCCCAGTCCTGCGGCGCCGTGGAGTCGATCTCGAGGAGCCGCCCCAGCAATTGCTGCTCGGCAGCGATCTGATCCCGGGTGCGGTCGACGAGCTGCGCCAGCGTCTGATGGACAGCGAAATCCGGGGCATCGAGGGCCTCGGCCACCTGCGCCAGCGTCAGGCCGAGGGTTCGCAACGCCTCGGCCTGAAACAGCCGCCGCAGGTCTTCCGAGGAATATTCACGGTAGCCGGACGCAGTTCGCTCACTCGGACGCACCAGGTTGATCCGGTCGTAGTGCCGCAGCATCCGCACACTCACGCCGGATCGTCTGGATACCTCACCGATCTGCATGCTACGAACCTACGGCAAGGTACCTCTTGGCCTCGGCGACCGCGGCGTCGAAGCCAGAATCCGGGTCCTGGACGAGCCGCTGGGTGGCGAGCGCGTGCAGCCGTACTGCCTCGCGCTTGTCGTCGGTAGCCTGCGCCAGGGCCTGATCGGCGGCCGATCCGAGTTCGACGAACGCTCTGCTCAGCGAGAGTTGCATGGCGCGGTCTCCCCTGCCGAGCTGACCTGCCAGCCGCTGCGCGAGGCTTTCCCGCTGGTCGTCGGGCACCACAACCACGGCGGCCCGCCAGGCAGCGCGAGCGACCTCGTCGTCCGCATCGGCCAGCAGGTCATCGGTGACAGCCGGCCAGGCCCGGGCGTCCCCGATCTTCGAGAGGGTATGCAGCGCCTGCGCGCGACCGTGCAAAAGAAGGTCGCCCGGTACCTGCGGCATGCGGAGCTCGTCCAGCAGCCTCGGCACCGTGGCGTCGGCAGGATGCTGGGTCAGCGCCCAGGTGAGCATGTCGCGGACGTAGAAGTCCGGCTCAACGCGGCAACGCTCCACGAGCACCGGAATGTCGGCCGTCGCGGGGTCGGTGCCCGCGGCAAGTGCGGCCTGCAACCGCGCCGACGACTCGGGCACTTCAAGCAGCCGCCTCAGTTTGGTGGTGCGCTCATCCATAGTTACACCCAACAACCTGACACGGTGTCAGGGTCAAGGCATCACGGGGTTTTTCGGCAACGGCGTCCGAATTCGGCTTTTCCCGCAGAGCAACGGCCTCCTAGTCGCGGCCGCCCAGTCGGATCCCTGACGCGGTCTTCGGACGACGTAGCAGCCCTCTCACCGGGGGCCTTCGGCAGCTCACTCCCCCGAATTTCGTCTTCTGAGCGGTAGCTAGACTGTGAGCCGTCCTCGCCGATTCTTCGGGGACCACCAGCCATCATCGCCGCCAGGGAGGCAGGAGTGCGTACGCGCCAGAACTCGGAGTTGACCAGCGGAATCACCGCGGCCACCACGCATGCCCCTAGCGGCATGGACGAGTCGACGACGCTGTTGCCGTCGGTCACCAAGACCTCCCTGCCTGCTTTTCAGCCGACGGAGAACCTGCGCACTCCCCCGACGCCGAAGCGATCCGGAAAGCGCGTCATAAGAACTCGGCCAAACACCGACCATCTCGTGATGCGACGGTTGCTTCGGATTGCCCGCACCTGGGGCAAGCACGAGGCGCCCACAGCACCCGCGCATGTCGGCATGTCCATCCCCGAGCTGATCGGCAGGCTGGGGCTGGCGATGCTCGCCTCGCAACTGCCGACCAGCGAGATCGAACGCCAGTTGAGCGAGATAGCCCGCGTCTATGAACGCCCCGATCTACGCATGGTGGTGCTGCCGACGTCCATCTTGGTGGACGATCCGCTCAAGGAGCACACCAGTGCGTTCCCGTTTGCTTCGGGTAGCTACCGCCTCGACCAGGCAGGCGCAACCGAGCAGCTCGTGACGCGGGTGGTTCGCGATCATCCCGAGCCCGAGCAGGCCATCCGAGAGCTATCTCGCATTGAGCAACAACCTCCGCGATTCAGCCGCCGCGTCATGGTGCTGGGACACGCGATTCTCACGCTGGGCTTCGGTATGGTCATCAATCCGACGGCCACCGCCTTGCCGGGCTACCTCATCATGGGGGCATTGGTCGGGCTCGCCGTGACCTTCACCAGAGGACGCGCATCGGTTCAGGTGATGCTCCCGGTGCTCACGTCATTCCTGCTGACCTTGCTCACTCTGCTCACGTTCGCCCGCCTGGTTCCGGACGATCCGCTGCGCCTGGTGGCACCGGCGCTATTGGCCTTCCTGCCCGGCCATATGCTCACGGTTGCCGCGGTGGAGTTGGCCAGCAGCCAAGTCGTAGCGGGAGCCAGCCGGTTGGTTTACGGATTCGCCCAACTCGGGCTGCTCGCGTTCGGGGTTTACGCGGCCTGGCAGCTGGTCGACATGCCGGCCACTCCCGGTGCGCCGGCCATGCTCGGGTTGTGGGCGCCCTGGGTCGGTGTGGCGTTGACCAGTATCGGATTCACCTTGTACATGGTCGCGCCCAAGGGAGCGCTGCGCTGGATTCTGTTCGTGCTGCTGGTTGTTTATGCCGCACAGTTCGCCGGATCGTTCATCGTCGGGCCGGCGCTGTCGGGTTTCGCCGGGTCGTTGGTCTTGGAGCCGCTGGGACGCGCGGTGCAGCGTTTCCGTGGAGCCCCCGCAACCGTCGTGTTGCGTACGGCGGGGTACTTTCTGCTGGTTCCCGGAGCGCTCGGTTTCATCGGGATGAGCGGATTCGCCGCCGAGACCGGCTCACTCGCACTACTGGTGCAGGTCTTCGTCTCGCTGCTCGCGATCGGGCTTGGCACTCTCGTCGGAGCCAGCCTGAACCACGACGTGCATGCCGCCGTGCGCACCTGGAACTCGCCCCCGAGCTGACGCTGACCAAACTGGTACTCGCGGCCTCAACCGCGGCGGGGCTACGGTGGAAGGACACCGAAAAGCGATTCCGGAAGGAGATCCGGAGATGCCCTATGGACTGTACTTTTCGATCATCGCACTGGGATTGTTCGCCATGGCCGCTTGGTGGCAGCCGCAGCGTCCCAGGGGGCTCGCCAGCATCACCTACTTCATGGGTATGGCGGTGAACGAGGTTCCGCACTACGCCGCCCTGCTATTGCCGATTTGGCTAGGGATCTCGATCGTCAGCGGAGACTTTCACACGCCGGAAGCTGTCGTCATCGCCGCCGTACTGACGCTGATCGTCGGCGGGATCTTGTTCGCCATCGGATGGCGTGCCCGAGGCTCCCGGACGATCGTCGCTGGGGCCCTTCGTGCCGGCGGCATCAGCCCGGTGAAATCGGCTCCCGGACGCGGCACCCGGCCGGGGTGGCTGATTGCGCTGTGGCCGTTCCCCGTGCGTCCGCGTTCGGTGGTGCGTCATCGCAATCTGGCCTACGGCGATCACCGACTGCAGCGGCTGGATGTCTACCATCGCAAAGACCAGCAGGTGAGTGGGCCGGCGCTGCTCTATCTGCACGGTGGCTACTACACGATGGGTGGCAAGCACTGGGAGGCCCAAGGGTTGCTCCACCGGCTGGCCGAGCAGGGCTGGGTGTGCGTCAGCGCGAACTATCGGCTGCGTCCGAGGGCAGGTTTCCTCGACCATCTTTCGGACGCCAAGCGTGCGCTGGCCTGGACCCACGATCATGCTTCCGACTACGGAGGCGACGGCAGGCAGGTGGTGATGGCAGGCAGTTCGGCGGGCGCGCACCTCAGCGCCATCTCAGCGTTCAGCCAGCACGATCCGCGATTCCAGCCGGGCTTCGAGTCGTCCGACACCTCTGTCGCCGCGGTCATCGGGCTGTACGGCTATTACGGCCCGTACTTCGATTGGGGCCCGGACAACCCGCTGCCCTCGGACCCGCTGGTGATGGACGCTTCGTCGGCGCCGCCGTTCTTCGTCACGCATGGCACCACCGACAACAACGCGACCGTGGAGAACTCCCGTGCGCTGGTTTCGAAATTACGCGAAGAATCACCGTCGGGGGTGGTCTATGCCGAGCTGCCCGGCGCCCAACACGGTTTCGACCTGGTGAACTCCTGGCGATTCGAGGCCATCCTCGACGGCGTCGAAGACTTCATGTCTGCCACCTTGACCAGGTGACGACAACGCCAGATGGTTTGCTTGCGGCCAGTTTCGCGTCCGGAAGGCGCCCGCGGGTATACGATTTCTCGAACAGAGTGTACAGGCGACCTGGAGGACAGCTATGCAGGGCAAGTTGCCCCGTCCGGTCACGATGAAGGATGTCGCAGCAGCCGCCCAGGTGTCCTCGGCGACAGTCTCCCGCGTGCTCAGCGGCAAGTCCACCGTCGATCCCGAGATGGCCAAACGGGTACACGAGGCCGTCGAAGCGACCGGATATGTTCCCAATTTCATGGGAATGGCCCTGCGGCGTCAGGTGACCAATACCTGGGCGATCATCGTGTCCAACATCGAGAATCCGTTCTTCACCCGCTTGGTGGCCTCGATGGAGGAGGCCGCCGAGTATCTCGGATACTCCGTGATGCTGTGCAACACCAACGAGCAGGTCGACCGTGAGAACCGTTACATCAACGCCGTGATCCAACGCCGGATGTCTGGGGTCGCCATAGCTGCTGCTTCCGCCGTACGTACCGATCTCACGCCGCTCACGCGTGCCGGCATCCCTGTCGTCCTCATAGATCGATTGGTTCAGGGCTACGACGGGGATTCCGTGGTCGTCGACAATGCACTCATCGGGCGGCTGGCCGCTGAGCATTTCGCTGCCCAGGGCTATCGCCGGTTCGGCTGCGTGGCCGGGCCACGCCACGTTTCTTCGATGGCGCATCGGCTTGAGGGATTCCGGACGGCGCTGCGTGAACGCGGGATAGATCTGCCGAACGCGATGGTCTCCCAGACCGACCTGCGGGGCGATTCCGGCGAATTCTCGGTTGCCAACATGCTCAACCAGCCGGACGCCCCCGACGCGATCTTCTCCGGCTACGGCGTGACCACCGCGGGCGCCTATCGAGCGATCAAGGGCCGCGGGCTCTCGATGCCCCGCGATATCGGCCTGGTGGGCACCGACGATGAGGCGTGGATGACCTTGGTCCAGCCGTCGGTCACCGTCATCCGCCAACCGGTCGAACAGATCGGGATCGCCGCCGCGCAGCTACTCAATGCCCGGTCGGCGCATCCCGACTCTCCGTCACAGCATTTGGTTCTTCAGCCCACCTTGGTCGAACGGGAATCCAGCCGAGGCTTCGCCAACCATCGCACGGCGTAGCGTGGTCTATTGCCCGTAGGAGTCAAGCGCATCGATCACCGTTTGCACTTGTGCTTGCGACAAGATGCTCGGCCGTCCTGCCGTCAGGGTTTTCAGGTAGACATCGCACAGCCACTCCACCTCCTGTGCCTTGACATACGCACCCGCAAGACCCGGGCCGGTGACCACAGCGCCATGATTTGCCATCAGCGCCCCGGTATGACCGGCCAACACTTGTTCAACCTGGTGCGCAAGTTCCGGCGTCCCGTAGCGAGCGTACGGTGCCACCGGCAGCGTCGTTCCGCCGAACATCGCGACGTAGTAATGCACGGCCGGAACCTCACGGATGCCGTCGAGGCACGCAACCGCTGTCGCGTTCGGCGAGTGGGTGTGGACGACCGACGCATCTTGGGTCGCCCGCAGAGCCCCGAGGTGGAGTTCCCATTCCGAACTCGGCTTGAGATCACCGTCGACGACAGTGCCCTCCAGGTCCATCACCACCACGTCTTGCGGCGTGATCGTGCGGTAATCGACTCCGGTGGGCGTGATCGCCACCAGTTCCCCTTGCCGAATCGACATGTTGCCCGAGGTCGCCACCACCAGTCCATCCGAACCGAATGCGGCACACCGGGACGCGATCTCTTCGCGCGCCTTGGCCAACAGCATCAGTGATTCCTTCTTCCTGTGGATCGTCAGTAATACAGTGACTTGTCGATCTCCGGATCAGAGATATTCGACTGGTCGTACCAATAGAATCCGGTGTCGATGAAGTTCTCGACGGTCGTACCGTTTATCGCGTCGACGGCGGTCTGGACGACCTGTTCTCCCATTCCGTAGGGATTCTGGGTCACGGCGCCGGCCATCGTGCCGTCCTTGACGAAGTTCACCTGAGCCGTGCCGGAGTCGAAGCCGACCAGGGTCAGGCCCTCTTTGCCGGTTTCCTGGGCACCCTTGACCATACCGGTTGCGGCAGCCTCGTTGACGCCGAAGATGCCATCGAGGTCGGGGTTCGCTTGAATGAACGATTTTGCGATATCGGCAGCCTTGGTCTGATCGGATTCCGCGTACTGCGGTTCCAGCACCTCGACGTCCGGAGCGTTCTCCGTCATCCACTCGACGAAACCGTCCCGCCTGTCCACGCCTGACTTCGACGTCTGGTCAATGCCGATGACGGCAACCTTTCCCTTGCCTCCCAGCAGGTCTGACATGTGCTCGGCGGCCTCCGCGGCCGCTGCCTTGTTGTCCGTGGCGACGGTCGCGACAGGAATATCGCTGTCGACGCCCGAGTCGAAGGCGACGACCGGAATGTCGCGTTCTTGGGCTTGGTCCATCAGCGGTGCGGCTGCGCGGCTATCGAGGGCGGCGAATCCGATGGCGTCCGGGTTGGATCCCAATGCGTCTGTCAGCTGTTGGATCTGATCCTCGACCGCAGACTCGTCAGGCGGGCCCACAAAGGTCATGCGGACGCCCAGCTCCGCTGCCTTGTCCTCTGCACCGCTCTTGACGATCTGCCAATACTGCTGGGAGAAGCCCTTCGAGACGATGGCGACATATGGCTGGTCGTCTCCTCCGCCGCCGCTGGTGTCTCCCGAACTGCCGCCGCTGCAGGCGGACAGAGCCAGCGCTCCTACCAGGGCAAGCGCTGCAAGCTTCTTTGTTTGCCGTGACATCTGTGTCTCCTTTGTGGTGTGTTGTGTGAAGTCTGTGAGGAAAGAAAGGTGCTGCGAGCCCGGGCGTCCGAAATTCGTCGGAGCGGCGACGCTCACGCGCAGGGTTAGTTGCCGCGACGGCGCAGGCTGTCGAGCATCACCGCGCCCATGATGACCAGACCTAAGACGACGGTCTGCCATTCCTGTGGGACCCCGACGATCTGCAGGCCGTTGTTGATGACCGAGATGATGAGTGCGCCGATGACGGCACCGGATACCGAACCCTTGCCGCCGGCCAACGATGCGCCGCCGATCACTGTCGCAGCGATGGCGTTCATTTCGTAACCGGTGCCCACGGCTGGTTGCGCCGAGGACAATCGTGCCGAGATCATCACACCGGCCAAACCGGTGAATACGCCGGCCAGCGTATAGATCGCGACGGTCCATTTCTTGACGTTGACGCCGGACAGGCGGGTTGCCTCGGCATTGGATCCGATCGAAACGTCATAGCGTCCGAGGATGGTCTTGTTGAGGGCGACCGACGCAATGATCGCAGCAACCAGAAAAACCAGCAGGGCATTCGGGATGCCCGGAATGATCTCGCCCGTCGAGATCTTGCCGTAGCTGGGATCCTGGTCGAAGTAGATGGGCGCACTGCCCGACACGACCAGTGCGAGCCCCTCGGCGATCATCATCATGGCCAAGGTGGCGATGAACGGCGGCAGCTTCAGGTATGACACCGCCAGCCCGTTGATGCATCCCATCACCATGCCGCCGCCCAATGCTGCGAGAACGCCGACCCAGGCAGGCATTCCGGCATTCACCACGACCAATCCCGATAGGACTCCCATCAGCGTCATGCCCGTCCCGACCGACAGGTCGATGCCGGCGGTGATGATCACGAACAGTTCGCCCAGTGCCAAGATCCCGATCACCACGGCCGAGAAGAGGATGGAGATCAGGTTGCCGCTCGTGCGGAAGCTCGGGCTGATGAGCGCGAAGAAGGCGTAGATGACGAGTAGGCCGCCGAAGGCCAGCAACTGATAGAGCCCCTTGGTCATCCTCGATCGCTTCTCGGACGCTGCCGTGACCGGCTCTGGTTCCTTCACTTCAGTACTCATGCTGACTCCGTTTCAGAGATGGGTGTGATCGCTCGCACGTCGATGTCATCGGCCTGCGTGCGGGTGGCAAGGTGCAAGATCTTTTCCTGGGTGGCTTCTTCTGCCGTGAGGATTCCTTCGAGCTGTCCCTCGCACATCACTGCAATGCGGTGGGACATGCGGAGAATCTCCGGCATCTCGGAGGAGATCATGATGATCGCCCGCCCCTGCGCAGCCAGCTTCTCGAGCAGCGTGTAGATCTCTTCCTTCGCGCCGACGTCGATACCGCGGGTGGGCTCGTCGAAGATCAGCACGTCACAGTCCTTCGCCAGCCAACGTGCAATGGCTACCTTCTGCTGATTGCCTCCGGACAGATTCTGAACCAGCTGATCGACGGTCGGCGTCTTGATGTGAAGGGAACCACGTTGCGCCTGCGCCTCGGCCGTCATCGCCTTGTCATTGACGAATCCCACTCTGGTGAACTTCTCCTGCATGGCCGACAACGCCACGTTGTGCGTGACCGATTGGCTCAGCAGCAGTGCGAGATCTTTGCGATCCTCCGAAAGGTAGCCGACGCGGTGACGAGCCGCGATCGCCGGAGTCGACAGGTGAACCTTCTTACCCCGCAGATGAAGCGTCCCTTCGGAGATGGGATCAGCGCCGACGATGGCCCGGCCGAGTTCGGTGCGGCCGGCACCGACCAGACCCGCCAGACCGAGGATCTCGCCGGCGTGGACGTCGATGCTGACGTTTCTCAACAGCGTCGCCGTGGACAGATTCTCCACTTGGAGCAACACTGGGCTGTCGGACGAGATGGGCTCCGGCTTGCGCGAGGTGTCGATGCTGCGTCCGACCATCTTCGCAACGAGCTGGCCTTGAGTGGTGTCCTTGGTGGTAACGGTGTCGACGGTGCGCCCATCGCGTAAGACGGTGATTCTGTTCGAAACCTCGTTCAGTTCTTCCAACCGGTGCGTGATGTAGATGACGCCGGTCTGCGGCGTGATGAAGTCGTGAACCAACGCCAGGAGGGCCTCCACCTCCGCATCGTTGAGAGGACTGGTCGGCTCATCCAGGACGAGGACGCGCGGATTGAAGGACAGCGCCTTCGCGATCTCGACCATCTGTTGATGGGCCACCGACATTCTCGAGACGGGCGTAGTGGGATCGATGGTGATGTGTAGCCGGTCGAGCAATTCGACAGCGTGACGATGCAGTGTTGTCTTGTCCAGGAATGGGCCCTTGCGTGGCTCTCGACCGATGTAGATGTTTTGTTCAACGGTGAGGTCCGGAGTCAGGCTGAGTTCTTGATGGACGATCGATATCCCCTTCTTCATCGCATCGGCCACGCCGGTGACCTCCAGCGGCTTCCCTTCAAAAAGGAACTCGCCCGACTCCATCGGATAGACACCGGTCAGCAGGTTCATCAGCGTCGATTTGCCGGCTCCGTTCTCGCCGATCAGCCCCAGTACCTCGCCGTAGCCGAGGGTGAAGTTCACGCCTTCCAGCGCCTTGACGCCCGGGAACGTCTTGCCGACCCCACGGGCCTCCAGCAAAGGAGTGCCGCCGCCCGTCGTTGCCGCCCCGTTCATCGAACCTCGCCCCCGGCGGTGGCCAGCGGGAATGTTCCCTTGTGAAGGATGAGATTTCCGTAGGGACGGCTCTCGCCCGTGCGCACCACCACGGCTGCTTGAGCAGCCTCACGGTAGAACGCAAAACGCTCGACCAGCTGAACCACGGACGGGTCGTCGATCCCGACGGCTCGGATGAGCTCATATTGGACGTCCGAGAGGTTGCCGTCGGCGGTCTCCATGAGTTGAGTCGAGCCTTCGCCATCCAGCAAGATCACCGATCGTATGGCCTTTGCCACACGTGGGGCCGCGAGTCCCGGCAGCTCAACGACCGGTCTGCCCAGCCGTTGCGCGGGGAAGTGTGCGTCCGCCACCACGATGGCGTCGGAGTGGCCCATCGCGTCCAGTTGTCCGAGCAATTCCCCTGTCAGCAGGGGGTCAATTCCAAGTAATGCCATCTCGTGCTCCTTCATCGTCTTCGTGCCCGAGCCCGAGGCTTCGGCCCCGCGCCCGGATGCTCTGCCACCGAGCGAACGCCTCGCGATACACGTCCGTGTTCTGCGGTTGGTACTTTCGCTGACCGGTGCTCGTCCGGATTGCCGCGCGGATATCTTCGATGGAGGAGAATTCGCCTGCGGCCATCAGTTGGATCGCCCCGCTTCCTGCGGACGTCGCCTCCGCCGGGCCCACGCGCGTCTGCAGGGCCGAGAAGCTCGCTATCGCCTGAATCAGTAGCTCGTTCCGGGTGCCCCCGCCCACCACGACGACCGCCGCGGAGGAACCGAGCTCGGTGTCCAGATCCTTGATCACCTGAGCACAGCGCGCGGCCAGGGAGTCCACGATCGCCCGAGCGATCTCGCCAACCGTCTTCGGCGGTTCTTGCCCGGTTCGCTTGCAGTAGTAACGGATCGCGGCAGGCATGTCGTAGGGATGGTCGAACATCGGGCAATCGGGATCGAACAGCCAACGGCCCGCCTGCTCCGAAGCAGCAAGACTATTGAGGCGCTCGTACGAGACATCGATGCCCTGCTCGGCCCAATGCGCTCGGCACTGCTCCAAAATCCACAGCCCTGTCACATTCGCCATTGTCAGAGTGCTGTCGCCGACACCGCACTCGTTTGAAAGGCCCGCGTCCAGCGCGTCCCGGCTGGTCACCGGTTCCCGGGTTTCGCGGCCCACCAGGAACCAGGTCCCCGTGCAGACGAACACCTCCGTGTCGTTTTGCAGTGGAGCGGCCACCACGGCATCCGCGGTGTCATGGCACGCAGGTGCAACCACCTGGATCGAACGAGAGCTCTTGTCCGATGGACGCAGAAGTTCACCGACCGGCTGTCCTGCGGCGACCAGCTCGGGGAAGATACCCGGTGGTAGTCCTGCGTCCGCGATGAGCCGGTGATCCCAGGTCCGCGAGCCCAGATTCAACAGCCCACTGGTCGAGGCGATCGTTTGTTCGGAGACCCGGGACCCGCAAAGGGCATGGTGAACGAGGTCCGGAGTCATCAGCAGCATCGCTGCCTGCGCCAGATGGCCGTGCTGATCCAGGGATTCTGCAGTCAGTTGAAAGACGGTATTGATGGACATGGGCATGACGCCGGAGCACTGATACAACCGTCTGTTCTCGTCGGCCGTACGCGAGGCGAAGACATCGGCGGCAGGGTCGCCCCGATAACATGCCGGGGCCGCGAGCAAGGCACCCGCCTCGTCGAGAAGTCCGTAGTCGACTCCCCAAGCGTCGACGCCGACCGACTCAACGGAGCCGAGCTGATTGGCAAGGTCGATGCCGTATCCGATCTGGGTGACCAATTCGTCCAGATTCCAGGAGAGGCGGCCGTTGCTGTGTACGGGAACATTCGCGAACCTGTGCACGACCTGCTGGCGAAGGTGCGAGCCATTCCAAGATGCGCGCACGACGCGGCCGCCGGATGCGCCCAGGTCGACGGCGATAGCCGTGACCGCACCGCTGTTGCGGAGTCGTATAGCTTCATTACCCATATGTTCGCCTCACAGCCTTGTGAAACCGATTGCTCTGATTGTGACTCTCGGCTCGACCGGCTGTCAACAGCCAGGCTCTCGCGAGTTCCCGAATCGTCGCCTGCCGCATCGTCGAGCAGAGCCGATCAGGAGGATGGCCCGACGCGGCGTCGCTTCGGAAGTCTCTTCGAGCCATCTCATGAACATCGGTTTTACTTGCCTATTTGATCTAGCTTGACCAGATCGGTGGGGTCGTCCGAGGCCATTCTCCGCATTCGAGCCGAGGCGAACTGAGCGCGCAATAGCGCTCAGCAAGTCAACACCCTCTTCGTTGACAGCCCCGCGCAACAGACCTAGCATCTGAGCAACCGATTACTATGCGACCGTAAGGAGCCCTTCGCTCAGTACCGGTTCGAGTTCCGGCGATCAGACCAGCGCCGGTCGAAGTCCAGCTCAAGGGAGAGTGAAAGATGCAGAATCCAGTCATCGGAATCCGCCCCATCATCGATGGCCGGCGGCGCGGAATCCGGGAGACGCTAGAAGACAAGACCATGGCGATGGCGCATGCTGCTGCCGATCTCATCAGCGGCGCGCTCAGATATCCGGATGGTACGCCGGTCCGCTGTGTTATCGCGGACGACACCATCGGACGCGCAGGCGAGGCGGCCGCATGCTCGGAGAAGTTCGCCAAGCAGCCGATCTGCGGTGAACTCTCGGTAACTCCGTGCTGGGACTACGTCACCGAAATCCTGGACCTGGATCCTACGATCCAGCACGCGGTGTGGGGCCTCAACGCAACCGAGCGACCGGGTGCGGTCACCTTGGCCGCTGCGATGGCCGCCTACGCTCAGTACGGCGTTCCCGCCTTCGGCATCTATGGCCGAGATGTGCAAGAAGCCGACGACGATGTGATCCCGGACGAGGTTGCCGCGAAGATCCTGCGGTTCGCGCGCAGCGCGCTCGCCGTCGGACTTCTGAAGCGGCGCAACTACCTGCAGATCGGGTCGCAGTGCATGGGCATCGCCGGTTCGATGGTCGATCCGCACTTCTTCCGGAACTACCTAGGCCTCGGCGTCGAGTCGGTCGACGAGGTAGAGATCGAGAGGCGTATCCGACTGGGCATTTATGATCCGGAGGAGTACTCCACCGCCCGGCAATGGGCCGCGAGCCACCTTCACGAGGGCGAGGATCTGGCCAATGACGAGAAGGATTTTCTCACCGACCAGCAGCGAACAGAGCAGTGGGACTACTCGATCAAGATGGTACTGATCGCTCGCGATTTGATGCTCGGCAATCCGAAGCTCGCCGAACTCGGCTTCGAGGAGGAGTCGGCAGGCCACAATGCGATCGTTTCGGGATTCCAAGGCCAACGGCAATGGACAGATTTCATGCCGAACGGCGACGTCATGGAGACCCTTCTCAATACGACTTTCGACTGGAATGGTCCACGTGAGCCTCTGACGATGGCCACCGAAAATGACACGCTCAACGGCGCGTCCATGCTACTCAACCAGCTGTTGACCAATCGCACTCAGCTCTTCTCCGATGTGCGCACTTACTGGAGCCCGAGTGCGGTCAAGCGGGTGACCGGTGAAGAGGTACCCGAGCATGCCGAGGATGGATTCCTCGATCTTCGTAACTCCGGCGCCACATCCATCGACGCGACCGGAGCCATGGTCGATGCCGAGGGCAGGCCATGCATGAAGGAATGGTGGAATGTCACCGAGCAGGACGTCGATGCAGCGCTCGACGCCGCCACCTTTCATCCGTCCAACAAGCCGTACTTCCGCGGCGGTGGATTCTCCGTCCATTTCCGTACCAGGGGCGGTATGCCTTTGACGATGGCGCGTATCAACCTGGTGGAGGGGCTGGGTCCGGTGCTTCAGCTTGCCGAGGGCTGGTCGGTTGAGCTGTCGGACGAGGCTACCGGCATCATCGAGAAACGCACCGACCCCACCTGGCCGACGACATTCTTCGCTCCTCGTCTGACCGGGAAGGGTGCCTTCACCTCTACTTATTCGGTCATGGATAACTGGGGTGCCAATCACGGTGCGATCGGTTATGGTCACTTCGGTGCCGACCTCATCACTCTTGCGTCCATGCTCAGGATTCCCGTGTCGATGCACAACGTGTCGGAAGGCGACATCATGCGTCCGCGCAACTGGGCATTGTTCGGCACCGCAGACGTTCAAGGCGCCGACTATCGCGCCTGCGCAAACTACGGGCCCTTCTTCAAGTGATGATGCGCCGATGGGGACCGGGGACGAAGTCTTCTTGTTCCCAGTTCCCATCGGCCCTGGGATCCGCTCGACGTTGAAAGAAGTACGGACGCAGAACAGGCCTGCCTGGCACCGCTCGAGACCATACGAGCGTCGCGACAAGGATCGTCCAATAAGAAGATCGTCCAATAGGAAGACAGCCAGGATCGAGCACACCGTGGCATCCACGCGCTCGACTCCTAGCGATCCATGCATTCGACACAAGAATTAGTCAGGTACTTGACTAATCAGTAAAGCCGACGCATAGTTGTTGTCAGGTACCTGACAGAAGGTGAGGACCAATCGAAACAAAGGACGATCAACAATGACTGACAACATCAACGAATACGAACAATCTGACACCCGCCGCCTGGCGGCCGAGCGGCTGCGCGAAGTCGCAGTCCTGCAGTTCCGCAGGCAACGCAGACGCAGGCCGGGAGGCGAGCCGTGGCGTGATCCGAGAGGTGGCCAAGGCCGCATCCTCGCCGTACTGAAGCTCAAGCCCGAGATGACCCAGCGCGAACTGACCTACCTGATGGGCATGTCTCGCCAATCCATGGCCGAGTTGCTGCGCAAGCTCGAGGCCCAAGGCCTTGTCACCCGCGAACCCTCGCCAAACGACCGGCGTACCGTAACGGTCACGCTGACCGACACCGGACGCGATGCCGCTCAGGACGACAGCGCGGAGAGCACCTCCCGGCTCGCATTTCTCGAATGCCTGAGCGACGACGAAGTGGCCAATTTCGCCGACTACCTCGGACGCATCATTGAGCAACTCGAGCAAGAGTCGGGTGATGATTTCCAGGCCCGCCACGAAATGATCCGAGAGTTCCGACAGCATCACGGTCGCGGCCCGCGCGGGCCGTTCCCAGGATTCACACCGGGCGATTTCCCCTTCGGCCCGGGCGGATTCCCCTTCGGTCCCGACCCATGGAGCGAGACCGGATTCGACCCCGAGGAGGACGATGATTTCCGGCCTGGACCACGAAGCCATCACGGCCACCATCACCCGCATGGCCCCCGAGGCGGCCATCCGATGACTCCCCCGTCGTCCGACTCCCCCCAAGATCGGCATGCGGCGGACGACCCGGAGGATCTCGGCTCGCAAGATCCCCGCGAGGACTAACCGGTTCGACTTCTGCGGCCCTCTCGGTCCCATGAGGTGGCTGGCTGGGCAGCAAGAAGACGCAAATCTCGGAAGACTCAAGGACGGCCCGCACCAACACGTGCGCGGGCCGTCCGCCGTTGTGTAAACAGCAACAATCAGGTTGGGTCCGGTCGAGTAGGACGGGCTCTCGGCGATGGACCATGTCCCGCCGGATCCCTGCTGAGATTGCCGGCGCTCCGCTCTTTGGCCCCACGATTCCTGGCGGAGTTGCGCACGAGTTGACGGCTGGCGGATCGAGATCAGCGCCCGCTCGCTGCTGCTCTGCCGCCCTCACAGAAGTAGCGTAGGGCCCATGTCTGAAATTGACTTCGTGCGGCTCGACGAAGGCTGGCGTGAGCGCTTCGAGGCCCTCGACGCCTGGACCTGGCCGAGCTCGTTCTCTATCGAGCAGCGTACGCGGCTTCCGTTTTCGGTCGACTGGCAGCACACCATCGGCCTGGCCGACGGTGACCGTCTCGCAGCCAAGGCCGCCTTCTATCCCTTCCCCGAACTGGCGATCCCGGGTGGACGCATCCGCGCCAACGGGCTGACCTCAGTCTCGGTGCATCCCAACTATCGCCGACAGGGTCTGCTACGTCGCATGATCGGGCGATATCTGGAGGCCGGCGTCACTCGTGGGGATGGGTTGAGCATGCTCTTCGCCCAAGACTACGAGATTTATGGACGCTTCGGTTTCGGGCACGCCAGCGACTCCTATAACCTGCGGATTCCCCATGGCACCCGGCTAATCGCCCCTGACGGATACTCCGCCGACGACTTCAGCATCGACTTCGACTACGCCGATCCCGGGCGCGATGCCCCGTTCATCCATCAGATCCAGCAGGCCCAGACTCGTCCAGGAACCCCGGTGCGAGAGCTGCCCGGTTTCCAACAGCACGCCTTGACCAGCGAATTCGCTCCCGGCCAGCCGCTGCGCATCCTGCGCGTGGCCCGCGGTGATGAGCCGGCCGGCTATGCACTTTTCACGCGTCCGCATATCAGTGATCGGGCAGGAATAGCACCGGTCACCGACTGGAACGCGCTGGATGCGGGAGCCCAGTATGCGCTGTGGCAGGCGATGGCGGACGTGGACCTCGTCCGGATCGTGGAGGCGCAGCGAGTGCCGGTGGACTCTCCGCTCGTCTTCATGCTGCCCGATCCCAGGGCGGCCACTCCAGGGGTGCAGGACGACCTTTTCGCTCGCATCCTCGATCTGCCGGTCTGCCTCGCCAGCCGGCGGTACGAAGCCGATCTGGACCTTGTGCTGCAGATCGACGACCCCTTGTTGCCGATCAACCATGGCCTGTGGCGAATGGTGATCTCCGGCGGCAGAGCCGAGGTGAACCGGGCCGCAGCGGGGGCCGCGGCTGACGTGTCGTTATCGATTTCACAGTTGTCTGCGGCCTATCTTGGACGCCCGGTTCTCGCCGGAATGGCACGAGCGGACCAGATCGTCGAGCATGTGGCCGGGAGCGCCGATCTCTTGCATCGGGCGATGTCGTGGCCGGTGCAGCCTGCGGCCACCTGGGTGTTCTAGCCCTGACGAGGAGTGACACAACGAGTGGCGGTTTCTGTCACAACTTCTTCATCAACGACTTCGTTGGTCTCATTGTGAAAGGGATCATGACGAGGCGGAGGGATCAGGCGCCCTGGTCCCTCCGCCTTTCCGGAAGCGCAGTGAAGCGGTTACGGGACGACCGTCTTCCGCAGGACTGGACGGCTCACTTGAACAGCGCGAAACCGTTCGTCCAGCCGATCTGATTGGTGCCCGCTAGGAGCAGTTGGGTGTAGCCGAGAGATTCGAGTTCCGCTGCACGATCGAGGCCACCCAGGTCGTAAACAGCGGCGCCGGATGCGGTGACGACTTCGCCGAAAGTCTTCTTCGCGTCCGCGTCGTCGCCGGCGACCAGCACCGAGATCGGGGCAGACTCGACCTTGCCGGAAGTCAAAGTCGCGGCGAAGTTTGTGTTGAATGCCTTCAGCACCTTCGCGTTCGGGGCGGCGGCAGCCAACTCGGCCGCGGCGCTGCCTGCAGGCAACTTGATCGGCGTGAAACTCGAGAAATCCAAGACGTTGGTGATATCGACGACGATCTTGCCGTCCAGCTTGCTGCCCAAAGTGCCCGCGATCTCGGTGAGCGCGGTGTAGGGAACCGCCAAGACGACGATGTCGCCCTCAATGGCGGTGCTGGCCAAGTCACCATGGTTGACAACCTGAACCGTCGCACCCGCGCGGGTGAACAACGCCTGAAGTGCCTGAGACATATTTCCGGAACCAACGATGCTGATACTTGTCATCTGAGCTTCTTTCCTTTCAACGACCTATCTTGCACGACAGCACACGCAGCCGTCGTTATTCCGGGGCAGGCCGTGGAGCACACGATCGGGTCCGCAGCCCGTCGCCTATAGGCCCCTTAGCCGCGAGATGACCTCTGGAACCAAGGCTCGAAAGGCAGGACGCCACCCCAGAGACGCTCGCGGAGAGTTTACATACATTCATGTATGATACGTCCATGTATGATAAACGGCAGCCACCCTTCTATGGTCGTTCTGCAACCATCTCGACACTGCAGGATCACCTTGACGCTGTGACACACAGTGGTCAAGGCCGAATTCTGGCGATACATGGACGCAGGCAGATCGGAAAGTCGACCGCCGTCGAGCAATTCGTCCGGCACTGCGAGGCACCATATGTATTCACCGTCGCCACTCAAGGCGCCGGCGTTCGCACACAACTTGAAGATGCCACGCTCGCTCTGACCGAGTCGCTCAGGCCACTGCCCGGCGCAGATCTCACAGCCGAACTCAGCGTCCCGGGCTGGCGTGAATGGCTTCGCATCACGGAGGAAGCAGCACGTGATCATCCGATCGTCGTCGTGCTGGACGAATTCCCATGGGCCGTTGAAGCAGATCCATCATTAGAAGGAACGCTGCAGAATATCTGGGACCGCCGCCTGGAAAAGCTACCTATTCTCCTCATTCTCATCGGTTCTGATGTCGCAATGATGGAAAGCCTCAATGAACATGGACGTCCTCTTTTTGGCCGGGTGCGTCCGTTGGTTATCGATCCTTTGAATCCGGCTGAAATAGCACAGGCGATTCCTGATTCGAGCGCTACCGATGTCTTTGACGCATATCTGATGACCGGAGGATATCCACGACTCGTCACTGACCTGGCTCACGGCGGACAAAGCGCCATTCACTATGCGCATGAGGCGCTGCGCGACCCGTACAGCCCACTGGTGTCAACCGCGCGTTTCACGTTGGATGCCGAGTTTCCCGATTCTCGTGCGGCGTCGCGTGTGCTTGCGTCGATCGGGGCCGACGAAACCACGACCCCTCGATTCAACGACCTCGTTGCGAGTGACTTGAATGCCACAGAAACGGCCCGGATTCAGACCGCGACAACTCGTGCACTGCGCGTCCTAACCGACGAGAAACTCCTGGTCACCATGGAAGTACCCGCCTGGGCTTCGAATAAAGGGCGCCTGCGTCGATATCGAGTTACCGATCCCTATCTACGCTTCTGGTTTCGTTATATCGGTCGGGATTTTGAGCAGATCTCCCGCGGCCGCTCCGACCTGGTTATCTCCCGACTCGACAGGGACTGGCCGTCGTGGCGAGGCCGCAGCATTGAGCCGGTCGTCCGAGAGGCACTGCTCCGATTGGCCGCCCACGACGATCGCTTGGCCGCTGTCGAGCAGGTCTCGGCATGGTGGACGAGAGACGGACAAAAAGAGTTTGATGTAGTCGCAACCAGTCCAGATCACACCGTGTTACTCGGAACCATCAAGTGGCGCCCGGATGGTCGCGTATCTCGTCGAGAGATCGCCGCGCTTGCCGAGGCGCGCAAGCTGGTCCCCCGAAGCACGGACGCACGACTCGCTGCCGTCACTCCGGAATCCACCAACGCGGTCGATGTCGATCTCTCCTTCAACGCGGCAGATCTGCTGGCGTCCTGGCCGCAATAGGAAGGGGAACAGTTCCCCCGGCCCGAAGCCAGTTGAACACGGCAAGCCAGTTGAACACGGCAAGAGCAGTTAGCGAGTGCGGCGTCATTATCGACGCCGACACAATGCATTGGTATGAATGTCAGCCCCCAAGTAAAATTAAGTCTTCCGATAGGCATTTGATGATCGATCTCGCCGAATCGTGGTATCGCTGACTGATCGCCGGTCATCCGCCACGGAATTCACCCTGTTCGTCGGCTGCTTCACTTTTCAGCCAGCTGCTCGCGCCGACCTCTCCACAACGTCGCCGTGACCGCGACCAGCAGCACGCCGGCCCAGTCCGCCAACACGTCGCGCCAGTCACCGGCGCGTCCATCGATCCACAGCCACTGAATGATTTCCGATATCGGGGCGTGAACAAGGGGAATGCCCAGCGCCAGCCAGGCCGGCCAACGGGCGAGGATGCCTACGAGAGCGATGAGCGCAAACGACGACCCATGGACGATCTTGTCGAATCCGGGCTCTCCCATCGCCGTCGGCCCGGGCAGTGGACGAAGCAGGTCCCACAGCGACGCAAGTGCACCCGGCCCATCACCGACATCGGGGGTATACAGCAGGACGCACTGGATAGCGAACAGCACCACCCAGACGATCACCCACCGTTTACGCACATGCCAATTATCGGGCAGGCCGCGTCGCCCGAAAAACAGATCAGCATTCTCACGAGGCCTATGAACTCGCAACTCTGGATTTCCAATATCCAGGACGACGGCTTTGGTGCGCGAACGCAACAACCATCAGTTGGTCGTCCCTCGTGAAATAGACGACGCGATACGGAAATCCTCGCAGTTTCCGCGTCCGAACAACTGGCAGACGCGTCCAGCCAGGAAAAATCGGCCACGCCTCCGGATTCCGGGCAATATCTTCGACTGCTCCTGCAGCCGCCGCATCAAATTCAGCTCCGAGCCCGCGTTCTCTTTCCTCGTAGTAGCGGACCGCGTCAAGAAATTCGGCGTCTGCCTCGGGGTGCAGATTCCTCTGAAGAGTCACTTGTGCAACTCGTTCAGCAGCGCGCGTGCCTTGGCGCGGGTTTGCTCGAAACTGACCAGCTCAACCTTTCCTTCAAGGATCTCGTCAAGCCGGGAACCTATCTCTTCGCGCCAATCAGCATCAACTTCGGTGTGCGTAATGTGGTCTTCCGCATCAAGGCTTTCCAGCAAGCGGTGGGCAACCACGGCGCGTTCATCCAGATCGAGTTCAAGCCCCGCCCGGAACACCTCGTCAGCTCGTTGCGTCATACAACGAGTCTAGGACGAACGGCCGAGCCGATCCCATGCCCGAAGACACTTCACTTCTGTGATGCCCCAGGCGATGAACCTTCGCGAGTCCGACCGGCAAGTGTTCCCACAACGATGAATGCGAAGGCCGTTCCATAGACGGTCTCCGAAGTCTGACTCCCCGTCGTCGTCGGGCCTGTGGGCGAAGGCGACAACTATTCATGCACCGACGTGTTCACATACGCTTGACCGATGGACGACGAGATCACCGAGTTCATCGCCGGCGTCACTCCTATGAAGCGCCGCCGTGACGCCCGGACGCTGCTGGCATTGTTCGCCCGCGCCACCAGTGAACAACCCCGGCTGCAAGGAACGATCATCGGCTACGGCAAATACGACTACCGCTACGACAGCGGGCGAACAGGTACGAGCCCTGCCGCAGCGTTCTCGCCTCGCAAGGCCGCAACCTCGATCTACCTCGCTGATGGCACCTCCGCACACACAGAACGGCTCGCACGTCTCGGCCCGCATCGCGCCGCAGTGGGATGCGTCTACCTGACCGACCTCGAACAGAACGACCTGGGCGTCCTCGAAGAAATCGTGCGTGCATCGTTCAGGACGCTGACAGCGGGCACCTATACCAGTCGCGCCCGAGACGGCGAATGACGAAGACAAAGCCTCACAAGATCAGATCCGGCCGTACAACTCGGCCTGTACACCAGCGCCCTGTGATTCAGGCCCCATGGACGACGGGCCCGGCCGCCTACAGAACATCGACAACTGCGAGTGCACCGACAGCAAAGATCGAGACAGCGGAGATCAGCAAATAGACCATCGTCGGTGCGCCGTCTCTGATCCGTTTATCGGTCTCGGTGAACGAGAGATAGACCGTGGCGATCGCGATGATCATGAGGTATACGGCCTGTAGAATCCCTGCGAGGATGACCAATTGCAATGGCTCCTGAAACACGGTGGCAGTCAAACCCCAGCACACCGGCAAGATGACCATGAGCGTCCGCAGAACCCGGTTTCGCCGCTTGGCATCGGCCCAGTCGAACACACCGAACACCGCGAGCGAAGCCGCGAACTGGCGCGACAGATTGGGCGTCGCGGTGAACAGGGTCTTGGCCAAAGTGATGGCAGAAAGCAGCAAGAACACCGGACCGACCCAGGCTCCGAGGGTATCGGTGAAGATACGGGAAATGGTCTCGATTACATCGATGCCGGTCGGGCTGAGACCCTGCTTGTAGAGCACTGTCGCACCCAAGATGTAGAACGCCACGGTGGCCAACGTGTACACGAACCAGGACACCCAGGCGTCCTTCTTCATGACCGAGATCCAGCCGCGGGCGCGCCGTACCCAGTCGTCCGAGCCGTCGTTCGGGCCGGTCCAGGTGGCGTAGCCTTTTTCGACAACCCAGAAGGTGTAGCCGGAGATCTCGTTGGCATTCACACCTGTCAAGCCGAACATTGACAGTGCGATGCCCATCGCGCCAGCCGAGAGCTTGAACCTCATGCCGTCTGCCAGGTCGCCGGCCGTCCACGCGAACTCCGTCGCCTGGATGCCGAACACCATCACGATCACCGCTACGGTAACCAGAAGAACCAGGGCGGTCGAGACGGTCTCGATTACCGAGTAGCGGTTGAGTTGGTGAATAACGATCACGATGACCGTGAAGATCCACGACCAGATACCGATGGACAGGGCCGAGAACGGATCTCCTCCGATCGGCAGCAGCATCGACATCGCAACTGCAGACGCGCCCACGATGCCACCAAGGTTCGCCAAGAACTGTAGGAATTGGAGGATGACGAGGTAGGACGCCCAACTGCGCTTGCCAATCTTCGGCGGAACGTGGTCGTATCCGAAGATGCCGGGCTTGCCGGTGGAGATCGACCAGCGGGCGAGTTCGATCTGGACAGCCACCTTGACGACGGTTGAGACGAGGATCAGCCAAAGCAGCATCATCCCTGCCTTGGAGCCCAACGTTGTGGTGGTGATCAATTCGCCAGAACCGACAATACCGGCGGACGCGACCATTCCGGGCCCGAAAAAACGCAGGCTTGCAGCCCAACCCTTCGGGGGCTCCATCACCTTGGACGGATCCAATACATAGGGATCGGAATCGTCGCTCGCGGTCACCATGCCGACATGAGTGGAGGTTTCGGTGGCTTCGCTTTCAATTGCCGGGTCGTGGTCATCCGACGAGTGGAGCCTCGTAGTCATGGGTGTTTTCTCCGAACGGTTTGGTCGAGCTACCTTGCTTGATTCTGTGAGCGCCTCATCATCAAGGCGATCTTGCCGTCAGTTGATAAGGCTAGGGTTGAGCGGAAGCACTGTCAAATAGGATCTACGAATTTGTGAGTCCCCAGACCCGGCAGCGAACGAAGCAGATCCCAAAGTGGCGCGAGCACGCCCATACAGGAAGCGACACGCAGCGACAATTCGCCTGGGGTCCTGCATCACACCGCGTATCTGCGGTGAGCATCCCGCTCTCGCCTTGACTGGCTCGTCCGCGGTAGAACTGATGCATGACTTCACGACCGCAATCCCCGACCGCATCTGATGCCCTCACCGACGACGTGCTCGCCGAGTTCGCCGCGATCGATGATCCTGCCTTGCGGCTGGCGCTCAATGCCGTGACCAAATCGGGCATCGATGAGTCGTCGCTCGACCGCGCCAAGGTGGTCGCGACGCCGAGAGTGATCTCGAACCGGTTGGACGATTGGGCGATCACCTCACAGAAGAAGTCCGGACGCTGCTGGCTGTTCTCGTCCCTCAATCTGCTGCGCGCCACAACCCGAGCGAAACTCGGCGTCAAGGATTTCGAATTCTCGCAGAATTACGCGATGTTCTGGGACAAATTCGAGCGCGCCAATTTCTTTCTCACCGATATCATTGCGACCGCTTCCGAGCCGCTGGATTCGCGGCTCATTCAATTCTTGCTGGCCGATGTGCTGGGTGATGGTGGCCAGTGGGATATGGCGGTGTCGGTCTATCAGAAGCATGGGGTTATTCCGAAGGAAGCGATGCCCGAGACCCAGGCGTCGAGTTGCACTCATCGGATGAACACCCAGCTGCAAACGCTGCTCCGGCGAAGCGCCCTCGAATTGCGTGAACAGGTGAACTCGGGTGCTTCGTCCGAAGACCTGGCAGCAATCAAGAAGGCCGTGCTCGGCGAGGTCTGGCGCATTTTGGTCATCAGCTTGGGTAATCCGCCGTCCAGCTTCGAATGGGAGTGGATCGACGATGACAAGGCGTTTCATCGCGACGGCGTGCTGACTCCTGCCGAATTCTACGATCGTTACGTCGGCATCGACCTCACGAATTACGTCTGCTTGGTGGACGACCCCCGCACCGAGCACCCCAAGGGAGCTGCGCTAACCGTCGAGCATCTCGGCAACGTCGTCGGTGGGCGCGAGATTCGCTACATCAACGCACCGATGACCACCATCAAGAAGCTTGCCGCCGACGCCATCTGCTCGGGCGAACCGGTCTGGTTCGGTGCCGATGTCTCGAAGCAGGGCGATCGGGACCTCGGCCTGTTGGTCGGCAATCTGCACGATTATTCGGGTCTGTTCGGTGTCGATCTGTCGACGACCAAGGAGCAGCGGGTGAACACGGGCGAGTCGGCCATGAATCACGCCATGTTGTTCACCGGCGTCGACCTGGCCGACGCCGGCACGCCGCGCCGCTGGAGGGTCGAGAACTCGTGGGGTGATGAGCCCGGCGACAAGGGCTTTTTCACCATGGACGATGCCTGGCTCTCCGACTACGTCTTCGAAGTGGTCGTCAAGATCGACGCGTTGCCCGACGACCTGCGTCCGGCGGTGGCTTCCGACCCGATCAAACTGCCCGCCTGGGACCCGATGGGCACCCTCGCCTAATCGACCGATCATTGTGTGGGTTCAGCGCCCGTCATGGCGTCTGAACCCACACAATGACAAGTCCTCTGCCATCAATGCGCCCACTTCTCGCAGCCGCGGCCCGACCACATCTCACGCCTTTGCGAGTTGTGAGATTCGACCGCGGGAGACTCCGAGCACCGCGGCGGCATCTGTCACCGACAAGCCTGCCTCATGCAAGCGCCGCACAACATCACGCAATTTGGGGGCTGCTGCAGCGGTGGCCAGGTCACGCGTCGTAATGGAAGCGAGCTTGGAGGATGATGATCTCAGCATCACCAATTCTGTAAACAAGGCGATGTTCCTCGGTGATGCGACGCGACCACACCTCACCTAGCTGATACTTGAGCGCTTCGGGCTTGCCGATCCCGTCCTTCGGTGTGCGCATCGCAGCGTCAATTAATTTGTTCACTCTTTTGAGTGTGGCGCGATCAGTCTCTTGCCAGTGGCAGTAGTCATTCCAGCCATTGGCCGTAATTACCAACTTCACGCGCGGTCAAGGTCATGGCTATGCACATCACCGGCCGCCGCCTGAGCAAGGGATTCGAGCAGATGCTGCGCATTGGCCTTGGTCGAGAACAGATAACGAGTTGTCTGCCAGGCCTCAAACTCCGCTTCGGAGATCAGAACAGCATTCCCGGCCTTTGAGGTAATGCGTACCTCGGTATGATCTTCATTCACCTCGGCAATGAGCGGAAATAGCTCCCTGCGGGCCGTGCTCGCGGAGATCGTTGACATACAGCCTCCTACAGTACTGGTACCGGAAATTGTACCATCCGATGCACTGGTAGGCTGGCCACGTTCCGATTTCCTGACTAAGGATTTGTCATGCTGATCTACGACCGTCTGGCTGCGTCCATCACGCGCTGACGTCGTCGATCGTCCTGAATGGTTGGGACTCCGTTGTCAGCGCATCCACTGACAACTTTGGGAGCCCAACATGTCTATTACACAAAAGCCGGCCGTGACGCTGGCGAACCTTTCTTTCACGTGGTCGGACGGTGATCTCGTCTTTCGTGACCTGTCCGCTACGTTTGCCACGGGTCGGACTGGCCTGATCGGGTCGAATGGCACCGGCAAGACGACGCTGCTACGCGTCATCGCGGGCGACCTCACCGCGACATCCGGCTCCGTGATCGTGACCGGGCAGGTTGGCTACCTGCCGCAACACCTCACCTTGGACACGACCGCGACAGTCGCCGAGCTGCTCGGCGTCCATGATCGTCTGGACGCGTTGCGCGCGATCGAATCCGGTGACGCCGATCCGGCTCACTTCGAGGTGTTGGCCGACGACTGGGAGGTCGAGGCCCGGAGCCTTGCCGCCCTTGACCGAATCGGCCTGCCCGGCATCGAACTGGATCGTCTCGTCGGAACCTTGTCAGGGGGCGAAACCGTGCTGGCCGCGCTCGTCGGCCTGCAGCTTTCCGGGGACGAAGTGGTGCTGCTGGACGAGCCCACGAACAATCTCGATCGCGATTCGCGCCGCCTGCTGTATGAGGCGATCAGGTCGTGGAAGGGCTCGCTCATCGTTGTCAGCCACGACATCACCCTGTTGAACCTGATGGACGCCACAGCCGAGCTGCGCGATGGCTCGCTCACCATTTTCGGCGGCCCTTATGACGCGTATCAGGAGCACCTGGCCGCCGAGCAGGCCGCCGCCGAACAGGCGCTGCGTTCGGCCGAGCAACACCTCAAAACCGAGCAACGCCAACGCGTCGAGGCACAGACGAAACTGGCGCGCCGCCGGCGTTACGCGCGTACCGACTTCGAGAACAAGCGCAAGCCGAAGATAATCATGAACAACCGCAAGCAGGAGGCCCAGGTCTCGGCCGGCAAGCTGCGCGGTCAGCTCGACGCCTCGGTCGACGTCGCGAGGCAGCTGGTCGCCGACCAGGAGGAACGCATTCGCCGCGATGCCACGATCTCCATTGATCTGCCCGATCCGGATGTACCCGCGGGGCGCAGACTCGCCGAACTACGCGACGACCATGGGCACGGGTTCATCGTCCAGGGGCCCGAACGCGTTGCTCTGGCGGGCCGCAACGGGATCGGCAAGACCCGGCTCTTGGAGACCCTCGTGAGTCCCGACGACCGTCGACCTGTCGAGACGACGAGCGCACGAACTCCGATGTGCCACGCGCGCCGCTTCACCGATCGGATCGGCTATCTGCCGCAATGTCTCGACCATTTGGACGACAGCGCGACACTTCTGGATACCGTTCGTGCCGCCGCGCCCAGCATTCCGGACGGCGAACTGCGGGCAGGCCTGGCACGATTCCTGTTCCGCGGTGACGTCATCAACCGGCAGGTCGGTGACCTGTCAGGCGGGGAGCGATTCCGGATCGCGCTGGCCACCTTATTGTTGGCCGACCCAGCCAACCAGTTGCTCGTCCTGGACGAACCGACCAACAACCTCGACCTGCACAGCGTCGACGAACTCGTGGACGCACTGTCCGCCTACCACGGAGGCCTGATCGTCGTCAGCCACGACGATCGCTTCCTCGCCCGCCTGGGCATCGACACCTGGATCACCATGGACGAGGAAGGCCTGCATCAGGCCACATCACCGGAGCCATTCGCGGATGCGTGACCTCGCTACTCTCGCGTCCGCGACCCGAACCTAGTGGATTTCTCCACTTGAACCTAGTGGATTTTTCCACTGGTGCGTTCTTGATGCTTTGCCGCGAACGCTCTTGCCCGACCGAAAAGTAGCGTTGCCAAGGTAAACCGTCAGAATCACTCACGAGGAGACCCAATGACGCACGTCCCGGATCCTGACCAGCTCACCCCGACCACCCGGCCGAACCTCACGAATGTCGCCTTTCTCAAGAACCAGATCACCTCGACGTTCATCGAGGTCGGCGACTTCAGCTACGCCGACAGCGAGGGTGACCCAACCCCGTTCGAGCAGCGCTGCGTGAAGTACCTGTACGGGCCACAGATGCTGCGCATCGGCAGATTCACCACCATTGGACCCAAGGTCACCATCTTGATGCCCGGCGGTAACCATCCGATGGCGGGGCCCTCGACCTACCCATTCACGATGTTCGGCGGCGACTGGGCCGACGCCACCTTGGATACCTTTCTGGCGATCGAGCAGCCCGGGGACACCGTCATCGGCAACGACGTGTGGATCGGCCGCGGCGCGATGATTCTACCGGGCGTCACCATCGGCGACGGCGCCGTGATCGGTGCGGGCAGCGTCGTCACCAAGGATGTCGGCGCCTACCAGATCGTGGCAGGTAACCCGGCACGCCTGATCCGAACCAGGTTTACGGACGAAGAGACAGCGCTGCTCCAAACCGTTGCCTGGTGGGACTGGCCTGTTGAGACCATCACCCGTCACGCGGCCGTAATCATGGGCGGCAACCCACGCGAGCTCGCCGCTCTCGCGCCCGCCGAACATGAAGGACGATGAGCACCGCACCACGGGTTCCCGGCTGCACTGAGACTGCCGGAGGACAGCCAGAGCCCGCGGAAAGTGAGCGTCCACCAGCGGCGTAAACCGATCTCGAGCTGTGGCAAGAGTTTGGGCTTGACCTTGATCCTGCATCAACCCTGCACCCTTGTAGTGGAGCTTCCCGCCTCGGCGGTCCAGCTCCGCGATAAAGGAGGTAAACAATGTCGACAAACACTCCGACGATCCGGGTGCGAGGTCTGGAGAAGGCGTATGGGAAGCTCACGGTGCTTCGCGGGGTGGACTTCGACGTCGCCCGAGGCAGCATCTTCGCCCTGCTCGGGTCGAACGGCGCGGGCAAGACCACGGTGGTGCGAATCCTTTCCACCCTGCTGAAGGCCGACGCCGGCAGCGTGACCATCAATAGCTTCGACGTAGCCACCCAGCCGGCCCAAGTGCGCGAGTCGATCAGCCTCACCGGGCAGTTCGCAGCCGTGGACGAGATCCTCACCGGACGAGAGAACCTCGTCCTCGTCGCCAAACTCCGTCACCTGAAGAACCCCGGCGCGATCGTCGACACCCTGCTCAGTCGGTTCGCGCTCACCGAAGCCGGTGGCAGGAAGGTCGCCGAGTACTCCGGCGGCATGCGTCGCAGGCTGGACATCGCGATGAGCCTCATCGGCGACCCGCCGGTGATCTTCCTCGACGAACCCACGACGGGCCTCGACCCCGAACGACGTATCGAGGTCTGGCGAGCCATCAAGGAACTCGCCGCGGGAGGGACGACGGTGCTGCTGACCACGCAGTACCTCGATGAGGCCGAGGAGTTGGCCGACCGGATCGCGATTCTGCACCAAGGACGCATCCTCGTCGAGGGCACCCTCGATGAACTGAAGAAGCTGTTGCCGCCCGCCGAGATCGAATACGTCGAGAAGCAGCCGTCGCTGGAGGATGTCTTTCTCTCCCTCGTCGGCGACGGCAACGCGCGGGACACCGGCGGCGACCCCACCACCGAACCAGGAAAGGAATAGGACGATCATGGCCACGCATTTCTTCGCCGACACGGCCACGCTCACCGGGCGGTCGCTCAAACACATCACCCGCAGCCCCGACACGATCATCACGACGGCGATCCAGCCCGTAGCGATCATGCTGCTGTTCGTGTACGTCCTCGGCGGCGCCATCCAGACCGGGCCCGAGTCCGGCACCGGCAGCTACATCGACTACATGCTGCCGGGCATCCTGCTCATCACGGTCGCGATGGGCATCTCGTACACCGGCTACCGGCTCTTCACCGACCTGACCGGCGGCATCTTCGACCGGTTCCACTCGCTGCCGATCGCCCGATCAGCAGCGCTCTGGGCACACGTGCTGACCTCGCTGGTCGCCAACCTCATCTCGCTGGTCATCGTCGTGGGTGTCGCCCTGCTGATGGGCTTCCGGACGAATGCCGGCCTGCTCGACTGGCTCGCCGTCGCCGGCATCGTCGGCCTATTCGTCCTCGCGCTGACGTGGATCGCGGTGATCGCCGGGCTCTCGGCCAAGTCGATCGACGGGGCGACCGCGTACTCCTACCCGCTGATCCTTCTGCCGTTCATCAGCTCAGCGTTCGTGCCGACGGACTCCATGCCCGGGCCCGTGCGCTGGTTCGCCGAGCATCAGCCGGTGACATCCATCGTGAACACCATCCGCGATCTCTTCGCCGGACGACCCATCGGTGCAGACCTTGGGACAGCCCTGGTCTGGTGCATCGGCATTCTCGTGGTCGCGTATCTACTCGCCATCACGATCTATCGGCGAAAGATCACCTGAGGGACTGGAGGGACCTAAGGCAAAGTGGAGCCATGCTCACAATCAGCCAGCTCGCCGCCTATGCGGGCGTGACGGTCGCCACGGTGCGGCACTACCACAAGATCGGCCTGCTGCCCGAGCCCGAACGCAACCACTCCGGATATCGCAGCTACGATGCCGCAGCCGTGGTACGGCTGATCCGTATCCACGTCCTGGCCGGTGCAGGCGTGCCGCTGGCTCAGGTGGGAGACCTTCTCGACGCCGAGCCGGACGCATTCGCCGAACAGGTTCACGACATCGATGCGCGGCTGCGGGCCGAGGTGCGGCGGCTTCAGGACACCCGCAAGCGTCTCGCCCGCCTCGCCGCCGGTGAGCAACTGGCGCTTCCGGCCAGCGTGGTCGGCTACCTCGACCGGCTGCGCCGGATGGGCGTCCGGGAGTGGTACATCGAAAAAGAGCGGGACGCCTGGATCGTGATCGCCGCGCAGATGCCGGAGCGGATCGACGCGATCATGGCGAACAAGCACGAGGACCTGAATGATCCGGACGTACTGCGGCTTTACAGCCTTGTCAGCGAGGCGCTCGAATGGGCCGCTGACGATCCTCGCGTGGCCGAAATCGCCGATATTTTGGATCGCATGAACGCCCGATCCCTCAAGTCCGGCAAGCGGGACGACTTCGAGCTCGACCATAACGTGGCCGCCGTCTTGGACGCCGCATCGGCCGAGACCTCTCCCGTTGCCCAACGGCTGTTCGCCCTCTTGGAGGAACGAGGCTGGAAAGGGATCGTCCGATCTGAACCCATCAGCCCCGGCAAACGCCGATGGTGACCCTCACCGAGGACTATGCGCCGCTGAGCACGCCGCGCATCCTGACGGTGGGACACTCCACCCATCTCATCGAACTCGCAACACCCGGACAACTGCCCGTGATCATGTGCTCCGAAGCGGTGTGGTGGCGCTGCCACCGCCGCATCATCGCCGACCACCTCCTCGCTCGGAACATTCCCGTCGCCCACCTCATGCCTAGCGGACGCCTGACACCCGCCACTCTCACCAAGGGCGCTCGCATCGACGGCAACGGCATCGTCACGTATCCGATGAACAAGACCGATGGACGACCGGTTTGCTGATCGACACGAAACGGAGTGCTCTGAACGCCCGAAGCATTGCGTTTATCGCCGAGGTCGTCGGAACCGTTCACTGTGAGATTCAGGAGAGCTGGCCCCGACCGCGTATGCGGCGGAGAATCGAAGAGGAAGGAAAATGAGCATGAGCGAACGATTCAAAGTCGGCGACCACGTCAGCTGGAATTCCGAAGCCGGACGCGTCAGCGGACACATCACCAAGGTGCATACCAGCGACTTCGACTACAAAGGCCACACACACCGAGCCAGCAAAGACGATCCGCAGTACGAGATCGAGAGCGACAAGACCGATCACGTCGCTGCGCATAAGGGCAGCGCCCTACGGCGCCTCGCTGATTCCTGAGCTGTTCCACTGAGTGGGAGACATGAACCAGAGTCCCGACGCCCTCTTATCTGGTGGGACTCTTCGCGCTGACGATCGCAACCGGTGTCGTGGACGCATGGCTAAGCGTCGTGGTCGCGTGACCTCGTCGTCCGTATTTTGGTAACGCATGCATCATGCCGATATATCCGTCGTCGTTCGCGCCGGACGCCTACTGAGGAGCGCTCAGTCATGGCGGACGACCAGTGCTGCACCCGATAATTGAGCCAATCGGGAGACGAGGGGATAGGGCAATGGTTGAACGACTATTCGCGCGCGAGAAGCCTGAATACGACCGTGGTGTCGGCTTCTTCGACGCGATCTACGGGTTCGCGATCACACTACTCATCGCGAATATCGATCTGCCGCAAGCCGAGTCATGGCGCTCCATGCACGCGCTGTTGTCCGACGGCTTAGCCGACCAACTACTCGGCTTCGTCATCAGCTTCATCGTCATCGCAACGTTCTGGAAACGCAACGCCGAACTTCTCAGCCATTTCCTCGGGCTCGATGGCGCCCTTATCGTCGCGAATCTCGCACTCGTAGGGCTCATCGTCTTTCTTCCGTTCACGACTCAGGGCATCAGCGATCCGAAGGTCTCCGATTATCCGCTGGCGACGGTGCTGTACGCACTCAATATCGCACTCGCGATCCTTACCCAGCTCGTCATGTGGGAGATCGCTCGTTCACGCGGTCTGGTCGTCGACGATGTTCCCGGGGCGCGGTGGGCCGTGCGTATCGACGCTGCGGCCCAAGCGGCCGTGTTCCTCGTTTCCATACCGGTCGCCGCGGCGGCCGGCCCAACGGCCGGCCAGCTCACGTGGCTGCTGCTACCCATCGTTGCGATAGTGACAGGACGCTGGCGCCACCGCGTGACGCAACGTGCGCTGGGCGAAAACCCGACACAGGTGTCCTGATCTGCACCAGCGCCAGATCCCGACAGTGGAAACCCGCGAACTCGACGACGATGCAAATGTTGATCAGGGTGCCTGCGACCCGATCGACGATGGTGGCCCGGGCGGTATTCCCTCGGAGATCGGTGGCCTGCGTCCCTCGACCCACGCGAAGAACTCGTCCGATCGGCTGTGCGCCCACAGGGGCTCGAACCCTGGACCCGCGGATTAAAAGTCCGCTGCTCTACCAACTGAGCTATAGGCGCGTCACGCAACAGCACAAGATTAGCGGCATCGCCGAAAAGATGCACTCCGGGTAGTCTCACTCCATGGACCGCCGGATTGCCCTCGCCACCGCCCCGAATATGCGCGACCTGGGCGGGCTTCCGGTCGACGGCGGCACCGTGCGTCCGCGCCAGATCTATCGCTCCGCGACTCTTGCCAACCTTTCGGACGAAGACCTGGCTGCCTTCGAGCGACTCGGCGTCCGCACCATTTACGACATGCGAACCGCAGTCGAACGCGCCGCTGCCCCCGACACCGTGCCGGCCCACATCACCCAAATCGCACTCGATGTGCTTGCCGACAGCGCGATCGGGCTCGCCTCGCAGACCGCCGAGATCAGCCAGAATCCGACCGTGATTCTCGATCTTCTGGATAGCCCGGACGCGGCTCAGACCATGATGCGAAGCGAATACCGCGACTTTGTGTCGCTGACTTCGGCGCAACGCTCTTATCGGACGTTCTTTGAAAGCCTCGCCGATCCCAAACGCACGGGAACCGCACTCGTCCATTGCACGACCGGTAAGGACCGCACGGGTTGGGCGTCCGCAGCATTTCTGCTGCTACTCGGTGCGGACGAGCAGACGGTGCGCGACGACTACTTGCAAACCAACGCCGACCTGCTGCCTGCGCTTCAACCATTGGTCGACATGGCCGCCGCGCAAGGCATCGAGCCCGAGATGATCTTGCCGATTCTGGGCGTACGAGACAGCTATCTGGACGCAGCTCTCGACCAGGTCGCAATCGAATTCGGGACGGTCGAGGACTATTTCATCAACGGTTTAGGCCTCGGTACCGCAATGCTCGACGCATTGCGCTTGCGATTCGTTGACTAAGTGGGCTCTCCACCCGAGCAGGCAAATGGGCCGGTCACCTCTTCCATCCGAAGTAGGTGACCGGCCCATTCTTAAATGTGGGGGTCAGTTAAAACCTGTGGGCATGCTCGGACGCAACGCCGTGATTGACGCGGCCGGCAGATCGAAGCCCAGCTCAGAGACTACGGCGACGATTCAGGTACCAGGTTGCGCCGATGGACGCGGCGATTGCCGCGACGGCGAGCGAGATCGCCTGAACCTCAACACTGGCGGTGCTGATAAGACCTGCCAGCAGAAGAAGGGCAACAATTGCAATGCCGAAGTCGAGCCAGAACAGGTTCTCTGTTCCCTGCGATTTCACCGTCTGCTTCGCAGAAGTAGCCGATGTCGTCGGTTGCACTAACACTGCCATTTCAAGGCCCTCTCACAAGAAAAACGCGGCTCCAGTACGGAACCGCGTCGAACTTCGTATGTCCTAAAAGATACCTCCGGGCCGATTTTCGGACCAGAATCAGGGATCCTGTTGTGGCAACTGAGACGGCCTCATTAATGCCCCTGGGGGGTCACAAGCTCGCGACACCCTGCACCAGAGCCGCCATCCCGCCCACCATTGCGACGATGATGACGAGCGTCCGGGCAAGGGCTTCAGAAATGCTCCCGGCGAACGCTCCACCCATCACGAGCCCGCGGACGAGTCCGGTGCCCGCCGTTGCGGCGGAATCCACGCCATGCTCCCGGCGCTCGCTGGGTTACCTGACGTGATTCATTCAGCTCACCGATACGCGTTTCACCCGCGTCGAAAAGCCGTTGGGAAAAGCTCATCCAGGCCATCGGCCACGCCGCATTCGGTGCACGGGCCGACGATCTCGTCCGCAATCTCGCGCGCCTGTGGCACGGCGTTGGCGACGGCGACCGAGTGCCCCGCCGCCCTCAACATCGGAATGTCGTTGTGGTTGTCGCCAAATGCCACGACCTGCTCGATCGGTATATCGATCGCCTTGCACAGTCCTCGTAGGGCATTGCCTTTATCAACGCCTTTGGCGGTGAATTCCAATAAGAAATCTGCCGACAGCATTACCTCGGCCTGGCCCGCAAACTGGGTGCGCAGCCGCTCGCACAGCTCGGTGAGTTGTTGTTTTTCGCCTCCGACGAGCAACTTCACGGGCGTGAAATCGAGATTCTCGAAATCGGGCACCAGCACCGCCTCGAAATCGTTCGATTCGGCTTCGAACTGCACGCCATAGTTGTCGAGCCGGTCGGTCAGCAGTTGTCGTCCGCTGTGCACCATCACCGCTGCGCCCGCCTCGGCGCAGACCCGAGCCGCGCGCACCGCAAGATCTCGGTCCAGCTGGTGCGAAAATAGCGGCTCGTCGTCCCAGGCCTGGGCTGCCAGCCCTCCGTTGTAAGCGATCATGTAGAGCCCTGCATCATCGATCTCGTTGCGGCGCAATTGAACATGAATGCCATGTGGGCTGCGTCCGGAGACAATCGCCATCGTCACGCCCTCGGCCCGGATCCGGTCCAGCGCCGCCTTGGTACGTTGTGGAATCGTGTCGCCGATCGGGGTCAGTGTGTCGTCCCAATCGCTGACCACCATCGAATAGTTCACGACGTACTTCTCCTTTCACCGCGACACCGAACCACGGCGGCTGTGTGACGCGAACCTCGCCTTTTACCGGCAATCCCGCGAATGCGCCGGCCTGGGCACCATCGCTTCGGAGTCCTCCAAGAAGTCACCACCGCGTGCCGCTTCTCTGGAATCTCCTGGCGCCGCTGGCCCGCAGGCGAACCCTCACCCCATCGTTTCAGATTCTGTCGGCGCCACGCTCTAAACTCTCTTGAGTGGACACGATCCACGCAGTCTCAACCCAGTGCCGGCGTCGGAGGATTCGCCAGAAGACGCGGCAGCTGGTCGGGCTTAACCATCTCGGAGCCGCCCATCGGGCTACCGAACATAGGTTTGCAAAGGAGCACTCATGACAGACCCGGCGCTGGATGCCGCCATCGACAAACTCCGCGCTGATGGTGCGGCGCCATCGGTCATCGCCGCGTTCGTCGACCGTTTCCAGCGGTTGGCAAGTGGTGAGACGGGTTATCTGCATGAGGCCGACCTCAAGCCGCTGACCGATCCTCCGATGTTGGCCGATCAGCAGTTGGACGAGCATGCCGCGCAGGCACTCGCCCAGACCGCCGTGGTGCGGCTGAACGGTGGGCTGGGTACCTCGATGGGGCTCGCCGGGCCGAAATGCCTGATCCCGGTGCGTGACGGGTTGACCTTTCTCGACATCGTCGTCCGCCAGATCCTCGCCCTGCGCGAAGCCCACGGGGTGAGGCTGCCGCTGTTGCTGATGAACAGCTATAACACCTCGCAGGCATCGCTTGACGCCTTGGCCCGATACCCGGAGCTTCCGGTCGAAGACCTGCCGCTGGAGTTCGTCCAAAGCCGCGAGCCCAAGCTGCTGGCCGACACGCGCATGCCGGTGGAGTGGCCGGCGAATCCCGGTCTCGAATGGTGCCCGCCGGGCCACGGCGATTTTTATCCCTCGCTATATGCGAGTGGGCTGATCACCAAGCTGTTGGACGAAGGGTTCCGCTACCTGTTCGTCGCGAACATGGACAACCTCGGCGCGGTGCCCGATCCCCGGCTGGCCGGTTGGTTCGCGGCAAGTGGCGCTCCCTATGCCGCCGAGGTGACCGAACGCACCGACATGGACCGCAAGGGCGGGCACTTGGCTCACCGCATCGCGGATGGGCGGCTGGTATTACGCGACACGGCGCAGGTCAGCCCCGACGAGATGGACTCGTTCATCGACATCGTCAAACACCCCTGGACGCACACCAACAACCTGTGGCTGGACCTGCAGCAAGTGGTCGAGGTCTTGGACGCCAACCAGGGCGCTATCTCGCTGCCGCTGATCATCAACCGGAAGACGGTCGATCCTGCCGACGCCGGGTCGCCTGCGGTGGTCCAGTTGGAGGGTGCCATCGGGGCCGCGGTCGAGGTCTTCGACGGAGCGCAGGCGATCGGGGTGCCGCGCAGCCGCTTCCTGCCGGTCAAGGCTACCGCTGATCTACTTGTGCTACGTAGCGATATCTACGAGTTCACCGACGACGCCCTGTTGGTCGGACGCGAGATCAGTCCGGTCGTCCGGCTCGACCCCGACTACTACAAACTGATAGGTGACTTCGAGCAACACTTCCCGGCAGGTCCCCCGTCGCTGACCGAAGCCCATTCGCTGCAGGTGACCGGTGACTTCACCTTCGGCAAGGATGTGGTGGTGCGCGGCGACGCCGTGTTGACGACCGAGCAACCGCAAGAGATTCCTGAGGGCGCCGTCGTGGAGAACTAACCGACGACGACTCGGAGTCACAGCAGGGTGTCGATCGGCTGATGATCCATATCGTCGAAGTCCTTGTTCTCGCCGGCCATCGCCCAGATGAAGCTGTAGGCCTGGGTGCCGACGCCGGAGTGGATCGACCAACTCGGCGAAATGATCGCCTCATGGTTCGCGACCACCATGTGCCGGGTCTCGTTCGGGTCGCCGAGCAGGTGCAGCACCCGGGCGTCGTCCGGCACATCGATGTAGAGGTAGCACTCGGTGCGGCGGTCGTGGGTGTGTGCGGGCATGGTGTTCCAGATGCTGCCCGGATGCAGCGAGGTCAGGCCCATCACGATCTGGCACGACTGGATGCCGTCCTCGTGAATGTAGCGATTCAGGGTGCGCGCATTGGCATGCTCCTGGTCGCCGAGTTCCTTGTGGAATCCCTCACCCGGCATCACCGATGCCGTCGGGTAGCTGGTGTGCGCCGGGGCACTGAAGAAGTAGAACAGCGTCTTCTCGTCACCGGCAGCGGCGAAGCTGACATCGCGGACCCCGCGTCCGACATAAAGACAGGCACCCTTCGGCAGCTCATGGCGATCGCCGTCGGTGGTGACCACACCGGTGCCCTGAATGACGAACACACCCATCTCGCGGCCCTGCAGGAAGTAGTCGGCCCGGATCTCGGGCGGAGCCTGCAGCCACAGCGGCTCATCAACGGGAGCGGCACCGCCGAGGATCACGCGATCCTCATGGCTGTGCACCAAGGTGATCTCGCCATCATTGAACAGATCCGGGACGAGGAAGTTGGCGCGCAACTCCTCCGTGGTCATCGTGGCGGTCTCTGCCTTGCTGACCGTATGACGATTCTCCATAGTGAATGAGCCTTTCGTTGCTTCGTCCCGGCCGTTCGCCGGTGATCATTATCCGCAGCTACCGAGCGCGCCAGCTGCGCCGCCCGGTAAGGTGCATCCGGCACAATCAAATACCGCTCGCCAACCGGACGATCTATTAGTGCCCTAAGGGTATTCCGGCAGCGAGAACGCCCGCCACCTTGTTGCCAAGATGCCGGGCGTCCTTATGTGCGTGAACAGGTCAGCCGATACTGAAGCCGAAAACTCCCGCGATGGTGTAAAGGCCGAGAATGCCGATGGCGGCGCTGGAGATGACGAGCAACACCAGCCAGGCCTTGGATCCCTTGACCGAGTCCACCATCTCCGTCTTGCGCAGATACCAGACGCCGACCACGACCACCAGCAGGAAGATGCCGGTTGCGATGCCACCGATCTGCACCATCAGCACCGGCGACTGGACGACCAGGTACATCACCGCCCAGGCAATCGGCAGGAAGACGGTGAAAATGCGGATCCAGCGCATCCGGGCCTTCGGATCGTTCTTCCAGTCGAAGACTCCGACATTGGCAAAGAAGTTCGCCCAAAGCCTGGAGTGGCTGGGCATAGCGGCCCACAATGTCGAAATCAAAACGGTGAAGGCGCAGATCAGGAACGCATGCATGGCCCACGGACCGATCGAGTCGGTGTACATCCGGGCAAGCGTCGTGATGACGGCATTGCCTTCGGGCAAGAGACCTTGCGGATGCAGCACCGCCGCACCCATGATGTAGAAGGCCAGCGTGCTGACGGTGTAGATCACCCACGACAGCCAGGAATCCTTCTTCATGACCTTGATCCAGCCTTCGGCACGCGCCTGCCATTCGGGCGAACCATCGTTGGGGCCAGCCCACCGCGCATATCCCTTCTCCACACACCAGTAGGTGTAGAAGGTGATCTCATCAGAACCGACGCCGGTGATACCGAACATCGACACCGCTACCGCGAGAGCCGGCATTGCGAAGGTCAAACCGGACGCGATCTCGGCCCAGCCATAGGCGAATGGGGTGAATGGCAGCCCGAACGCGATCGCAACGGTGATGATCGTGAACGCGACAACGAAGACGCTACAGATGGTCTCCACCACGCCGTACTTGCTCGAGAACAAGATTGCAATGCTTACGGCGACCACGACAATTGTCCAAATCGTCAGACTTGTCTTATTGAGCGGGTCCCCACCGAAGGGGAAGAGCAGGCTCAGCGAGACAGCCGATCCACCGACTACCCCGCCCATCTGGGTGATCTTGGCGAGCGCCATCAGCAGCCAGGCCCAGGTCATCCATCCTGTCCGTCCGAGCTTCGGCGGTATCCGGTTGAAGCCGGTCAGGCCGGCCTCGCCGGTGGCGATCGTCCATTTTGCAAGTTCGATCTGGATGGCGACCTTGACGAAGGTGGACAAGATCACCAGCCACAGCAGGGCGAAGCCGACCTTCGCGCCGGCGACCGTGGTGGCGATCAGTTCGCCTGAGCCCACGATCGAGGCCGACATGATGAGGCCTGGCCCCAGGTACTTGAAGCTCGCCCGCCAGCCTTTGGGCGGCTCCATGATGTCGGCTGGATCGAGTTGATAGGGGTCGTGTTCTTCCACAACCGTCGTAGTGTCGGACACTGGCGCAACCTCCATTGGTTCGTCCGAATACTGCCGACCGCCCGCACTCATGCCGACTCACCCGCGAGTTTCCTCACGAACACAGCACCTTCAGTAGTTGCTCGCCCTGGGGCTCGCCACGTGGAGATCCTGTTGTTCACCAAGGCCGCTTGGTTGGGCTGCCCTTGTTCTGCAGCCGAGCCGGATGAGGTCTTGGTGAAGTTCATCGGCAGATCCGCGTCGGCGAGCCCCTTGCTCGCCATGCCGTCTCTGTTGCGCGAAATCGTACACGATCTACGACTGCGGTACTACCCCAACCATGCCTTGACCAGTTCCCCGGTCCGCGCCTCGACTTCGGACGCGCTGCGTCCTGCCTTGTAGAGCGAGCCTCCGAAGCCCGCGCCGGACGCTCCGGCCAGGGCCCATTCATGCACGGACGAAGCGTCCATGCCGCCGACCGGGAAGAACGATATGTCATCCGGCAGCACGTCACGCCACGCTTTCATGGACGCCGTCCCCAGCACGCTTGCCGGGAAGATCTTCAAATGCCGGGCGCCCGCATTGATCGCGTGGAAGGCCTCGGTGACCGTCGCCACTCCCGGGTAGGGTGTCATGCCCAATTGCACGGCCCGTGCGATGACCGCCGGCTCGCAGTTGGGTGCGACGATGATCTGCGCACCGGCGTCGTAACAGGCATTCACATCGTCAGCGGTGAGCACGGTGCCGGCGCCGACCGTTGCGCGATCACCCAGTTGCTCGCGCAGAGCGCTGATCGAGGTCAGCGGCGACGGTGAGTTGAGCGGCACCTCCAAGGTGGTCATGCCACCGGCCAGCACTGCCTCTCCGATCTCGGCGGCTTCGTCCGGACGCACGCCACGCAAAATTGCGATCAGTCCCTCGGTGCCCATCATCATTCCTTCCTGCCTGCTGCCTCTCATGCTCCCACGGCGTCGCCTGTGCGGGCTCGCGACCGCCCCTACTCGTGGACCACAGCGCGCGACCGATACAGATTCTGTCTCTTCGATATTGTCGTGCACACTCGAACGCGTCCTTCCAGACCAGCCGGATCACGCTTGCATGCTGTGGCGAGATGTGGTCAATCGACGGCTGCCGACAGTGCACCCGCCACGCGAGTACTCAATCGATCAGACCCGCGCCGGCCGCCGAACGCCACAGTCCCCTGACCGTCACATCATCGGGCGCGATGGACGCTTCGGCTCCGTAGCGCGCCAACGCCCGCACGTAGCGCTCGGTCAGGCTCGTGCCGCCGACCAACACGATCGGCATCTGCGTCAGGTCGGCCTTCGCCGCACGATCGGCCACCTCGGCACCGATCAGCAAACCGGAGATCGCGTCACGCACCTGGGTGGCAGGAAGTTGCCGGTCGAGCACCGAACTGCGGATGACGAAGGCAGCGAAGGCCAGCGAGTCTTTGATCTCGGCGCGATCCAAGCCCCAGTCAAAACCGACTCGCCAATCCTGATCGGGAGCGGCAGGTGCTCCTGCGCGTCCGATCATCGACTGATCGGCCAACAAGGAGAAAAGTTCACCTGACATCGCGGTGTCGAAGTCGAGCAGCACCCCGTCATGCACCCGAGCCCATTTCGTGTGGGTCCCGGGCATCACGACCAGCGTCGCCTGACCCGGATCCAGCTCTGGCACCAAGCCCGCGAGCTGCGTCTCCTCACCCCGGATCACGTCCGCGTTAGGTTGGCTCTTCTTCACCCCGCCGATGATGGGAAGCCTGCCATAGTGGGTATCCACCGTAGTCAATCCGGATCCGGCAGCCAGGGGTGTGGGTAACGGCTGGTAGCTTGCCTCGCGCCAGCCTTGTGCAGCGCCCACCATGCCGCAGGCGATCATCGGCAGTCCGGGATCACCCTGCAGCCAATCGGCGACCATGGATCCGAGAATCGCATTGAACGACCCGTCGCGGTCGGGATCATCGGCAGCGACCGACAAAATGCCGTCGCCATGCCGCTGGTCGAGCAGCCGGGGTGCATCGTGGCCGGCCGCCAGCAGATAGCTGCGGGCGTGGGTGGTGCCCCAATCGAGGGCGATCAGTTGAGCGGCTTCGTCGACGTTCGGCATACCCAAAGCCAACTCCGCCTGGGCTGTGCTGTCAAAGCCAAGGTGATGGGCTGCGATCGGACGCCACTTGATTGCCGGCGCGCGTTGGCGGCCGCCGATGGTCCTCGGCTCCTGCGCAACCAGCTATGACATGTGCTGCCGCACGCCTTGCCCGGCGCCGCCCGTACCCCGCTGCGGAGTCTCGTCCGATCCCTATGAGCGGACGGCAGGCCGGCTCCGACCGACCGGGGGCTGGCCCGATTTTAAGGAATCCCTTAGGATTGGTGTTTGAAGCGTGCGAAAGGCCGGGTCCGAACACTGCTGGATCAGGGCTTTTCCTTGAGCGAATGCCGGAAGGAGGCGTGATGGCTGACCAGAAACCTGAGAAGAACACTGAGATTCTTCCATCGGCCACGGGGAACAGCGACAGTCTCCCGCTGTTCAACTTCTTCGGCAAGAACACGTCGGCCCACCACGGCAGTGGTGGGTTCGTGGGGGCACTGATCGTCGGGTCTGTCGCGCTGGTGGTTGCGCTGGTCGCATTGACGATCGCCATAGGGCGCGCCCCACAGACGAGTTCGGCGGCAGCGGCCGAGCCCGTCGACACGAAAGCGTCGGCGGCCACCAGCTATGCCACGCCCACACCGACAGGCGAACGGTGGTCTCCCGAGCCCATCATTTTGGGCGTGCCCCAAAAGGAGATGACTCCCGAAGAGACGCCCAGTCCCACGCCGACCCCGACTCCCTCGTCGGCCACTCCCGACGCGTCGACCGATGATGATGACGATGAAGCGGATACTCGCTCGTCCGACCGTCCGGACGCCACCGTTATGCCGGGTTGGGGAGTCGAGACCGCCCGATAGCCGGTGACCCTGCGGGTCTAGATCTCAGGGTCTTGTTTCTTGGCGGGCTGCCCGGCGTCCAGATCGAGATCGGTCGCTCCCCGTGGATCAGCGACGTGCGTGTCGGCCTGATTGAACTGGTCTTCGAGTTCGGCGCGTGCTGAGTCGCCCGCTTCCTGCTTGCGGATCTCGGCGTAGCGCGCCTTGAAGCTCTTGCTGGGCATCGCGATTCCCAGGCCCAACAGCAGGCCCGCAACCAAGCCGAGCGCGGCACCCAGCATCACCCAGTTGCGAGGATTCGCGAATCCAGCGCTCCGATTAGCGATCGCAACCGCATGCAGCTGATTGATCTGGACGACGTCGTAGACCATCAACGCCACGAACGCGATGGCAACCACCACGCCGAGCACGAGCAGCAGATTCTTCGAAAAGCGCATCATGGACGATGACATTACCCGGCCGCAGCCCTCGGCGATCGAGGCGAACACAAGATGTCCCGATCACCTGGCTTGCGCCAGTGATCGGGACATCGATTCTGATATTTACTGCAGGGCCGCTATCGCTTGGCAGGAAACTGACGCGTCGAACGGCGGTCCCTGAATCCGGGAGGATCCTTGACTACAGAGCGTCGCTTTCGATGCGCTCCAGCGCGGCCGACCAGCGATCTTTTGCCCACTCGCGGTCGATATCCGGGCCGAGATTTGAGTGTTCGATCTCGATTTCGGTTTCGCCTTCGCCCGCAGGCTTGAGATTGAGCGTAACCATCGATGGTTTCGCGTCATCTTTGGAACGGTACGAGAAGCGGATCTCCTCCAGTGGATGGAAGCTGCGGATCACGCCTCCGCGTCCGCTATATGCCTGCCACGTATGTCCCTTGGCTCCCAGTTTCGCGCCCGGCCCCAGCAGGGCTTCGGCACCATCGTCGGTCATGAGCACATCCCAGACAACCTTCACAGGTTGCTTGAGCGTCCGGCTCACGACCACGGTCTTACCCTCGGTCTCGGCAGTGGCCTCACTTGTCTGTTCCATGGGCTTCTCACTTCTTCGTTGAGTTGTGATCCCGTATGAGATTGGTCCGGGTTGGCAGTTACCTTAGTGCCATCAAGCAGCCCAGGGGTAGGGATTGCACGATTGCCTCAGGCTTTTATGTCGGGCCTTGACGCTTTCGCGCTGCGCCGGTACGGGCTGACGCTCTTCTCTCCGGAAAGCCAGTAGCGCAAAGGCCAATCAGGGGCCTTCGAGATACCGGTACGTGGCCCTTTCATGACGCTGTGACTAGTGGTTTCACTCTGTCCATCAAGGTTGCGCGTGAGCTGTGACGAGGAAGTGAAACCACCTGGGCCCGCATCTGTTTGGTCGCGGCTGCCGGTCGAGCCGTGGCAATCAGAAAGTAGCGAGTGCGGGCCAGGTTCGAGGGTGAATTCGGCGCCCAGCCTGGCGCCGTCGTCCGAAAGAGTCAGACCGAGCACCGAGCCGAGGTTTCCCGGCCCGCTGGCCAATTTCGAGATGGGACGCGGCAATTCTGCCGTATCCCAGCCGCGTCGCTCGCAGGCCAGTTCGAGCCCGTCGATCACCTCGCCCGACCGCAGCAGCACGGCCGATGCCGAGCCGGCCGGCGAGCACACCAGGTTTGCCGCAAGATGAATGCCGTAGCTGAGATAGACGTAGAGGCAGCCCGGTTCGCCGAACATGGTGGCCGCGCGGCCATGGGGGCCGCGGTAGGCATGCGAAGCCGGGTCGTCCATGCCGAGATAGGCCTCGACCTCGGTGAGACGTATCGCTACCGGCCCGCGCCGCAAGACGGCTCCCAGCAGCGCGGGGGCAACCTCGTCCGCGCGGCGGCTGAGATCGATGGGGCACATAAACCCACGGTAGCCTGCACTATGTGACGGCACGCAGATTCACTCTCGCGCCGGCCATCGCCCTGGCCGGATGTTTGATGCTGTCGTCGTGCGCCATGCCCTCCCCTACGGCGCAGTCGTCGCCGACAACAGCGGCGTCCACGCCCAGTGCGTCTGCCTCGGTGCTGGCGGCCGAATCCGATCTCTATTCGCCGGGGTTGGCCCAGCAGGTGGTCTCCGAGCTGGTGGACGCGACCGGCGGCGAACCGATCGTCCGGGTAGTGATCAGCCGCACCCAGGCGCGGGTGACCTACATCGGTTCGGGCGATCGGCCGAGTTCGATGGTCTGGTCGAACGGCGTGATCACTCCGAGCGATGACGGAACCGACCTGGTGGCCGCGACCAGCTTCGACCCCAATACCTTCGATCTCTCCGATATCGCGGCGCTGTTCACCGAAGCCGCTCTGCTTTCGGGATCGAACGAGAAGCAAGAGCTGCAGATCAACGAGTACGACCACGGCCAAGTGCTGATGACCGTGACCACGACCCCCGAATCGTCCACCGTCTTCTTCGATCGTGACGGTGCGACCATCCCCCGGCTCGATCTCACCGACGACGCCGATCTTGCCGCGGGTCTCGACGATGTCTATGACACGCGATTACTCGTGCTCCAGGTGGGCGTGACCGTCTCGGCCGGCAACACCGCCGGAGTGGGCGACCAGGTCTGGGCCGATGTGGTGACGACACCCGACGTGGTCGAGCGGCGGATCCGCACCGCAACGGTGCCGATGTTCTTGACCCAGCGCCACGAGACGCCCTCGAACCAGCAGTTCGATCAGACGTTGATCGACCCCGCGGTCATCGCCCAACTTATTCGCACGGCGCCCGTGCAACTCGAGCAACCGGACGCCACCGACGTCACCATCACCGTCGATCAGCCCAATGACGCCGCCGCTCCACAGATCACCGTTGCCGCGGGTGGGCAGCAGATGATCACCGACCTCGATGGGGTGAAAATCGAGTCGTGAGCCACTTGATGGGTCATGCCATGATGGGCCTATGAGGATCATAGGAGTGCTGGCACCTGGTGCCGAGGTCTCCGTAAATGCGATCCTCGCCCACGGCGAAGACCCCCGTATGCTGCTGTGGCATCACGGATTTTTGCTCACGCGCCCGTTGAGCGCCCGGCTCGATGATGACCAGATCGTGCTGACGACCCAAGTCAGAAAGCGGACGAAGGGTTCGCGGGCGCCGCGGGTGAAGTCGCGTGGACTCGACCCGGCGTTGCAGCTCGCACCCGGCGAACGTCCCGTGCCCCATCAGCGGATCGCGGCGTATGCCATCGTCCGTTCGCGGCGTGGCGTGCTCGGCACCCAGTGCTCCGACCGGACGGCCATCCCCGGGCTGTGGCAGCTGCCCGGCGGCGGGCTGGAGGCGGGCGAGACACCCAGCGAGGGCGTCGTCCGCGAGATCACCGAAGAGAGCTCGCAGCAGGTTCGCATCAGGCGGCTGATCGATGTGCAATCCGATCATTGGGTCGGACGCTCACCCACCGGCGTGCTGGAGGACTTTCAGGCGTTGCGCATCATTTACACCGCTGTCTGCCCCGACCCGACCGACCCCGAGGTACTCGACGTCGGCGGCACCACGATGGCCGCAAGCTGGGTTCCGGTGCGCCGCTGGCGGGCGCTGCCGTGGACCTCGGGTGCCCGCTCGCTGCTCGACCGGCACCTGGATCAGATCCGGCTGCGCTGATTGCCCAGGTGGCGGGCGAGGTAGCGTCCGGTGAGCGATTCGGGGGCGTCCATGACCTGCTCGGGAGTACCGGAGGCGACGATCCGGCCGCCCTCGGCTCCGCCGCCCGGCCCCATATCGATCACGTAGTCGGCGTTGGCGATCACATCGAGATCGTGCTCGATGACGATCACGGTGGCTCCCCGGTCGGTCAGGCGCTGCAGCACCTGCAGCAGGGTGCGCACGTCGAGCGGATGCAGGCCCACGCTCGGCTCGTCGAGCACGAAGACGGCGTCGCTTTGATTGCGATGCAGCTGATTGACCAGTTTGAGGCGCTGCGCCTCGCCACCCGACAGCGCCGGGGTCGCCTCGCCGAGCGTCAGGTAGCCGAGCCCGAGATCGTCGAAGGTGCGCAGTCTGCGGCTCACGCCGGCAATGTCGGGGATGGCGTCGATCGCTTCGCGGATGGTCAACCGGAGCAGCCCCGGCAACGAGATGCCGTCGATCACGAACTCGTCTGCGGCGGGCGCGAACCGGGAACCATGACAATCCGGGCACGGAATGTCGATGTCGGGCAAGAACTGCACGTCGAGCGAGATCTCGCCGGTCCCCTGGCATCTGGGGCAGGCCAGCGAGCCCGTGTTGTACGAGAAATCGGACGTCGTTAGCCCCTTCTTGCGGGCCTTATCCGTTGCCGCATACGCCTTGCGCAACTCGTCCATCACCCCCGAGTAGGTGGCGACGGTGGAGCGCACATTGATGCCGATCGGGGTGGCGTCCACCACATGCACCTTGGTGCCGGGCGCGGCGTCGAGAGCACGCACATGCGGCGGAAGTGCGCTATCTTCCCGATCCGATCTGGCCGCCAATGCCGGCACCAGGGATTCCAGGATCATCGTCGTCTTGCCCGATCCGGAGACCCCGGTGATGGCGGTGAGACGGCCGACAGGAAAGCTCACCTCAAGCGGATGCACGGTATGCACGGCATCGGTGCTCAACCTGATGCGTCCGAGATCGAAGACGTGGTCAGCGCTCGCGCGAGACCGGACGATGACATCTTCGGTCCCGGCCAAGAATCCAGCAAGTCGCGAGCCGGAGCCGCGGCCGCCCAGCCGGGTGCCCGTGTTCGTTGCAGCTCCAGCATCCGACTCGGATTCGGAGTAGTGCTCCGCGTCGAGACTGATGCCGGTGCCTCCATTCGGGTCGGCTCCGGGCTTAGTATTCGAATCAGAAGATACTTGCGAGGCGACCAGGTCGTCCACCGTCCCTTGGGCGATCACCTGACCGCCCTCGTAGCCGGACCCAGGGCCGATCTCGATCAGCCAACCGGCCTCGCGCAGAATCTGCACATCGTGGTCGACGAAGACCACCGAATTGCCGTCGGCCAGCAGATCGCGCATCACGCCGATCAATCCGTCGACATTGGCCGGGTGCAGGCCGATCGACGGCTCGTCGAGCACATAGAGCACACCCGTCGTCCGGTTGCGAACCGCCCTGGCCAACTGGACGCGTTGCCGTTCGCCGGTGGAAAGCGTCGAACCGGCCCGGTCGAGCGACAGGTAGCCGAGCCCCAGCTCAACCAGCCGCCGGGCCATCGACTCGAACGTATCGACCAGGCCGCGCGCCATCTGCTGCATTTCTTCCGGCAAGGCCTGAGGCACGCCGGGCGCCCAGGCCAGCACCTCGTCCAAGGTGAACGCCGTGACCTGGGCAAGGTTAAGGTCGCCGATCAGCGGAGCACGCGCTGCCTCACTCAATCGGGTGCCGCCGCAATCGGGGCAGGTTCCCTCGCTCAAGAAGCGGGAGACGCGTTTCAGCCGCTTCTCGTTATCGGCCCGTTTCAGCTCCTCGGTGACCGTCAGTCGGGCGTTGCGGAAGGTGAAGTCGAGCTCGTGTACGCCCTTCTTGCTGGTGATCGTGATGTGCTTCTTCTCCTCGGGACCGTCGAGCACGATTTGACGCTCCCAGTCGCTGAGGTCACGCCACGCAACATCGGTGCGCACGCCGAATTCGCGGGCGATATCGGGTTGCACGTTGAACCCGAACATCTGCCAGGGCGCGACCGCCCCGTCGTCCAAACTCAGCGATGCATCCGGCACCAGGGCGGCATCGTTGACGGTGCGCACGACCCCTGTTCCCTCGCAGGTCGGGCAGGCTCCGGCGGAGTTGAAGGCGAGCGATTCCGCGCCGGGGGCACTCACCTCGGCGCCACAGACCGGACAGTTGATCGGACGCTCCGCAGCCACATTGATGGTGGGCGGCACATGGTGCCCGTTGGGGCAGACATGGGATGCCAGGCGCGAAAACATCAGCCGCAGCACATTCAGCAACTCGCTGGAGGTGCCGAACGTCGAGCGCACCCCGGGCACTCCCGGACGCTGCCGCAACGCCAACGCGGCGGGCACATGTTCGACCAGTTCGACCGCGGCCCTGGGGGCCTGGGCCATGCGCCGCCTGGTGTAGGTCGACAACGCTTCGAGATATCTGCGGGCACCTTCGGCATAGAGCACGCCGAGCGCCAGCGACGACTTGCCGCTGCCCGAAACCCCGGCGATACCGACCAGGGTCCGCAGCGGAACCTCGACATCGACGTTCTTCAAGTTGTTGACGTGAGCACCGTGCACCCGGATGCGATCAGGCAATTCGGCCGCCGATCCCCGCTCCCCGTCGGTCGTCGGGTTGGCTCCGAAATGAGTAATCGAGGGCATTCCGACACGGTCGCCCTGTGAGGAATCGATCACCGGCTCAGGCCCTGTCTCATTTCTTGGCAAACTGGGGTCGGCTGATTCTTTGCGTCTGGTTGGGGTGTTCGTCTCGCTCACGGCCTCCAGGCTAATGCGGGTCAAATACAAAACCACCGACCCGGGGGTGACTCCGGGTCGGTGGTGAAGGTGTAATCGGCGGTATCGGATCGTCCGCCTATGTCGTGCAAAGGGTTTATCTCAGTTCCGCCGCGCGGCGCTTACCGCGTCCCATCGGCGAAACCGGCGATGCGGCGCTACGCCCTAGTTGCGGAAGAAGCTCAGGATCCGCAGCAGCGTGGTGTACAGCCAGACCATGGTGACCAGCAGACCGAAGGCGCCGCGCCACGACTCAGAATCAGGAGCGCCGGTGCGTACACCCTGCTCGATCGCGTCGAAGTCCATCAGCAGGCTGGCCGCGGCGAGCACCACGCCGAGCCCTGCCGAGATCCAGGAGAGCGGGCCGGCGCTGGCGCCGATCGCTGCCCAGCCGAGATTCACCCCGGCGAAGATCAGCATCAGGTTGATCAGCGACATCACCGCGTAGGCGATGATCGAAACGGTCACGATCTTGGCGATGCGTCCGCGCACTCTGGCGCCCAAGAACTGGTAGGCACCCAAGACGACGAATGCCGCGATGAAGGTGCCGATCACGGCCTGCAATACGAGACCCGGGTAAAGCGATTCGAAGATCTTGCTCCATGCGCCGAGCATCAGGCCCTCGATGATCGCATAGGCGAAGACTCCTGGCACCGACACCTTGTGGCGCATCGACACGATGAAGACGGTCACGAAGGCGACCAGCGAGCCGGCGATCGCCACCGGATACAGCATGGTTGCCGGCAGCAAGATCCATGACACGCCGGCGGCGGCGACGAGCGTCAACATCAAGATGGCGGTCTTCGTGATGACATCATCGATGGTCATCCGGCCGGTCACCTGCTGAGGCTGGGGGGTGTAGCCGTTCGCGGTCTGGTACCCGTAGGCGTCGGTGGCGTAGCCGCCTTGCTGATTCGGGTTGAAGTACGTAAACGAATTGCGGCCTGTCAAAACGGGATTACTGCTCTGCACCGGGGCCTCCTGATCATCCTTCGACACCGCTTTCCGCGATGCCGCTGCCATCTTATTAGAGGAAAGTCACGTAACAAATGAGGGATTTCCCGGGCGGAGCAGGCGACGGCTTCGTCCCATGGACGCAGTGTCAGATCACCTGACGTCTGCCCGCAACGCCCCGAGCGCTACTGCAACCGCGCCGACATACCGTTATTGGGTTCGTTCTTGTGCCCGATGCGAACCAAAGCGAACCCAATGACCGAAGCAGCCTGGTCACGGCGGCGTTCTCTATCGCTGATCAGCCTCCCTGGCTACCATCGGATCATGTCGATGCAGACGCTGACCGATGCCGAGGCATTCCGCTCGGTACGCAAGCCGATCCCCAGCCGCGCCGAGTCCCGCGCCTACGGCAAGTCGCTGCGGGTGAAGGTGCCGCGCTCGACGCTCGGGTTCTGGCATCCCGCCGACAATCGTCCGGACCCCGTCACTCAGATCATGGACGCCCACCTCGGGCGGGTACCGCGCCTGATCGGCGTCCGCGTGGCCCGGATGACCGAGTCGCCGTACGGCTTTCTGCGTGGTGCAGCGAATGTCTGCGCCAGCGATTGCGCCTCACTTCCTGCCAGCGGCATCAGTGCGATCATCTGCGGGGACGCGCACCTGGGCAATTTCGGCTTCTATCGCTCCCCCGAGGGCGAGCTGGTGCTCGACCTCAATGACTTCGACGAGGCCCATCCCGGCTTGTGGGAGTGGGATATGCGGCGGCTCGTGGCGAGCGTCCACGTAGCCGGACGGCAGAACAACCTGAGCGAAGCCCAGTGTTCCGACGCGGCCAAGGCCTGCGTGACCGCCTACCGTGACGAGCTGGCACATCTCGCCCAGGTGCCGCTGCTTGCCAGGAGCTTCCTGAGAGTCGATCTCAACCGGCTCAACGAGACGGTCATCGAGCCGTCCTTGCGCGACCAGGTCGCTCGCGCCGCAGACAAGGCGAGACAGCGCACCAGTGATCGTGCGCTCCCGAAGCTCACGTCGAGCGACGGCGGAGCGCTGCAGATCAAGGCAGACGCCCCGCTGCTCACCAAGGTGTCGGATTCCCGGTTCGAGCAGATCACCCAGGCCCTCGACGACTACCTGGGCACCTTGCCGTTGCAGTGGCGACGGGTCATCGGCGGCTATCGGCTGGTCGACTGCGCACACAAGGTGGTCGGCGTGGGCTCGGTCGGATTGCGCGCGTTCCTCGTCCTCCTGGAGGGGTCGGCACCCGACGACTTGCTCTTTCTGCAGCTGAAACAGGCCGGACGATCGGTGCTGGCTCCCTTCATGCACGGCTCGCAGGCCTGGCACAAGCATCAGGGCCAGCGCGTCGTCGAGTACCAGCAGTCACTGCAGACCGTCAGCGATCCACTGCTCGGCTGGGCCACGCTGCCGGCATCCACCGATCGCTCGACCGCTACCTATCTCGGCCCTTACACCGAGATGCCGGGCTCGCCCGCCTTGCAGGTATACATCCGCCAGTACCGCAATATGAAGGGTGCCGTCGTCATCGACGGTCTGGACGCGGGAGCGGTTGCCGACTACGCCCGGGTGCTCGGCCTGCTGTTGGCGAAAAGCCATGCGCGCACCTCCGGGGCGTCCAGAATTGCCGGATATTTGGGACGATCGGACGCCGCAGCCGAGGCGTTCGCGAATTTTGCCCGGGCCTATGCCGACCAGACCGAGGCCGATCACGCTGCGCTGGTGAAGGCGGTGACCGACGGCAAGCTGCCGATCGACACCTCGGCCGCCGGCTGAGCGCTAGGCTCAGCCCATGACTTCTTCTCTGGTGTTGCTGGGCAATTCGAAAGACGGCACGATCAACACCTTTGATCTAACCGGGGACACGTTGACGCCGCTCGCGGTCAGTGAAGTCGGCGTTCCGGGGCTGCCGCTGGCGGTCGATGCCCGGCGAGATCTGGTTTTTGCGGGCACCACCAAGCCGGGTGGTGTCACCACCATGAAGCTCGATCGCGCCACCGGGACCCTCGAAGCGGTCGGCCGGGTGGAGGCACCGGGCGCGATGGTCTATCTCCGGTTGTCTGATGACGGTTCCAGGTTGTTCTGGGCGTCCTACCACGATGGCGTCGGCGGGGTTTTCACGGTCGACGAGAGCGGTGCGCTGCATCCGCTCGGCGACGAGATCCACTACCCGAACCTGCACAGCGTGCAAGTCAGCGCCGATGGCCGGTTTGCCTACTTTGTGTCACTGCACGACGATCTGATCGCCCAGTATTCGGTGACCGATGCCGGCCTGGCGCCGCTGGACCCGCCGACGGTTGCAGCGCCAGAAGGATCGGGGCCCAGGCACATCATCGTGACCCGCGATCAGGAGTCGGTGTTCGTCAACACCGAGTATTCGGGCGAGGTGCTGCACTACCGCCGCGATCCGGCGTCCGGGACACTCGACTTCATCGCCTCCCAGGTGTGCATCCCGACCGACCGGGGGCTCACCCACAGCCGCTTCGGCGCGGATCCGCGCGCCGAGGACCTGATCTGGGGTGCCGACCTTCATCTGGACGATTCGGAGACCCGGCTCTACTGCTCGGAGCGCACGCGAGCCACCATCACTGCCCTGGACATCGCGTCGCACGGCGTGCTGGGCGAGATGATCGCGCATTCGGACGTCGTTGCTCAGCCGCGCGGCTTCGCGATCCTGCCGAATGGCGATCTGTTGGTCGCCTCCGAGATCGACCGGATCGTCGGGCAGTACCGTCCGGACGGCGACTCTGCCCTGAGCTTGGTGGCGAGTTTCCCGGCCGGGCTGGGTGCCTACTGGATCGAAGTCATCGACCGTTGAAATTGGGCGGTGCCTGGTAGTCGGCCCGGGTGACATCCTGAGGACCCTTCGAGGGTCTCTCGAAAACCAGCTGAATCGCCTGGCCGTTTCCTTCATTGGATGGCACCGACACGACATGTGCGAGCCGCCAGCCCTGCTCGGCGTATTGCCTGGTCACTTCCGCGTAGTCCACCTTGGGCTTGAGCAAGAGTGTGAACGGCACCAACTCGAAAGCATATTCATACATGGTCTGACCCTATCTGCCGGTGAGGCGCAACAGGCCCGAAGGCCCGACAGACCAGCAGCACGACGACCACCACCAGCAGAACCGGCCAGCCGCCCCACCCCATGATCGTCCCGCTCATGGTGTCGACGGTGAAGTCTGCGTCCGCGAACATGAGCATGAACGATCCGGCCGCCGCGTTGAGCGAGCCGTGTGCCAGTGCCGACGGCCAGATCGAGCCACCCTTTTGCCGTAGCCACGCGAGGATTGCTCCGATGCCGATGGCGAAGACACACATCGCCAGCAGACCCAGCCCGGGGTTCGACGGATAGTTGTAGCCGAGCAAGATCAGCGGCGCATGCCACAGTCCCCAGATGACACCAGAGATCAGCAGCGCGGGCAGCGAGCCGGTCAGCTCGAGAAGCCGAGGGAAGAGATATCCCCGCCAACCGACCTCCTCGCCCGCGGCAGGGATCACGTTGATCACCGAGCCGATGACGACATTGACGAACTGCAGCGCCCAGACCAGCCGCAGCGGCATGCCCAACGATTCGACCGGCGTGCCGCCCGCGTCCAGTTGCGAGTCGAGCAGCATCCGGAACCCGGAAAGGTCCGCCAGATCGAACTTGTAAGTGCCGAACAACGCGCTGGATACCATCCCGAGCAGCACTACCGCGTAGATGACCACCATGGCGAGCGCGAGAAAACCGATCGTCCGCCCGGCCGAGGCATTCGGTTTGATGCCGAGTGCGGACCAGATTGGACGATGCTCAACGAATTTCGTCACGATCACCGCGGCAATCGTCGGGGTGAACATCATGGTCACCGAGCAGACCAGGAACGCCGGGCTGGTCAGGCCTGATCCGAGCCACAGCGGCAGCGCCGCCAACCAGGCGAGCGCGTAGGCGACCACACAGTAGATGATGACCGGACGCCAGCTCGGCGCCGACGCAGTTCCGGTTCCCGAACTCGGCCTGGTGTCAGTGCCCGGCTGCGCCTCAGAAGGCAGCACGGCCTTCGCTTGCAGGTCCTCGTCAATCTTCGGCCGCAGGTGCGCTCGTGTCCGAGGAGCTTGCGGGTCTCCATCCGGCCGCAACGCATCATCCCCGGACGCGCCCTCATCAGTCTTTCTCGGCCGCCGTGGGACTTGTGGATCCTCCTCTGATTGCATGGATGCCGGATTCTGCTGCGAGCTGGTTGCAGCGCCGTCAGATCGAACGCCCTCGGGATCCTGGATGCCATCCGATCGCGCCTCCTCGCTCCACTTTTCGTCCGGCTGCCGGGCATCGCTACTCATTTCTCGTTTCTCCTATTGACAAGCGTGTTCACCGCTGCCGCGGCGGATTCTGCGTCCTGCACGGTAATGAGGAATGCGCCCTCGTCTCCTCGGTCAAGCCTGAGCGCGGGGCCGGACGCCGTGATCACACCATGGCTGCCATCGCGTCCGAGCCGACGACCCCAGCCACCGAAATCGGCGAGCGGCCTGACCTCGGCGACCGTCGCTCCGGCGATCGAATCCAGCGGGATCGTGGCCCAGGAGATAGCGCCGAGCGAGCGTACCCGCAGACCCCGGGCGTCAACGGTCACGGTTCCCGACAGTGCAAACGCACTCAATGCGATAAACGCGGCCAGTATCAGTAGAAGGAGCCCAAGCCCGACCGAGCCTGCAAGAAGCGTCTGTATCGCCGGGATCGCCACTGCCAGCACGCCGAGCCCCAGCACCGCCCACATCACTGCGGAGGACCGAGTTCGTCCGGTCCAGGCAACACGAACCGAATCATCCACCATCAGGCGCGGCGCATCGCTGGCGGCGACTTCGTCCGCGCTCATGCCCCGCTGCATCCAGACACTGGCGTTACTCAATCCGGCGATGAACACCGCCATACCTATAGCGAATGCTGCCGTATACCGGACTTGTTGTCTCATCACCACACCGAGAAGAAGCAGCAAGCCGAGAGGTGCCAGCGCGCTGAGGAGCAGGTTTTCCACAAACACGCTGCCGAGCGGGGCGAAACTGTCGGCTTGACCGCTGCTGCCCCAGTGAGTTGCAACCGCAGCGGGCAGCTGATCACGCACACTCCAAAGCGTCACGGTCATCCCCGCCGCCACGATGATGATCACAACAGCGCTTATCGCGAGCGCCATCAGATCACCGTGATCGAGGCGGCGCTTCGAGTCGCTCCTATTACTCACCGTTGTCTCCTTTCAGAATCATCCGGACGAGTTCGTTCCGACTGACGCCCAGCCTCGCTGCCTGAGCAACCAGGTCGTCGGTCAACGTGGTGAGCTTCGACATACCGGCATCGGACGAAATCACCACCGCGCCCCGGCCGCGGCGAAGTTCGATCAGGCCTTCATCACGCAGTTCCTGATAGGCCTTGAGCACCGTGTGCAGATTAATATCCAGGCTTGTCGCAAGTTCTTTCGCAGCGGGCAACCGATCGGAAGGTTTCAAAGATTGCTCAGCGATGGCACGCCGCACGGTCTCAGCGATCTGCTCATAGATCGGCTGCGGATCTCGCGGATCAACCTGCCACAACATACTTCTATAATAACTAGAACAAGTTCATCCTAAATCTTGCTCGGCGTTGAGGTAGGCGTACCCGAGGTTCTGCGATTCCCGTCGTTTACCCGGACCCAGGCATACGGGACGCTATTCGGACGAATCGACGAACCCTGTACATACCGATGCTCAGAACCAACCCCTGCCTCGTGTCTCCTGCCCTGCGGAGTGCGAGATGCGAGGGGTCCGAGTGTCGACGCCACAGCCAAGGCGTCCACCAAGAGACCTGCCCGGATACGCAGGCTGCCCCAGACCTCCATCAATTGACGCTCACAAGGGTTCGAGCGGACATGTCAGAATACGCGGTGCCCACATCACCAGCGCGCACATAGGCTGAAACCGTGAACGATCCGATCCTGTTCTCCCCTATCACTCTTGCCGCCGCCGAAGGCCCTGGAATCCAAGTGCGCAACCGTGCATTCATCGCGCCGATGTGTCAATACAGCGTGGAAGCAAAAGACGGCGTGCCCACCGATTGGCATCTTCAGCAACTCGGCTCGTTCGCGGCAGGTGGTTTCGGACTGGTCACCACCGAGGCAACCGCCGTCGAGCCGCACGGTCGAATCTCCCCTCGTGACCTGGGCATTTGGAACGACGAGCAGCTCGATTCCCATGCCAGGATCGTCGCCTTCGAGCACTCCCAGGGGGCGATCGCTGCCGTTCAACTGGCGCATGCCGGCATGAAGGCCTCCACCTATCCCGGGTTACCGGGATTCACACCGGGCTATGTTCCCGAGGCCGAGGGTGGCTGGCAAACTCGCACCCCGGAGAACCTTAGCAAGGACGACATCGCCGAGATCGTAGGCAGGTTCGCTCAGGCGGCACAGCGGGCCGACCAGGCCGGATACGACGTCGTGCAATTACACGGCGCGCACGGCTATCTCATGCACGAGTTCTTGTCTCCGCTCACCAACAAGCGCACCGATGAGTACGGCGGTGACGAAACCGGACGCAGCCGCTTCGTCCGTGAGATTGTCTCGGCCGTGCGTGCGGTGTGGCCAGCCGGCAAGCCGCTAGGTATCAGGTTCAGCGCGACCGACTGGGTCGAGAATGGCTGGGACGTCGACGCGACCGCCCGGCTGGCGCAAGTCTTGGTAGCCGACCACGGCGTCACCTGGATCGATGCGTCGTCCGGCGGCCTCGGCAATGGCACGATTCCGGTGGGTCCGGGCTATCAAGTACCACTCGCCTCCCGCATCAAGACCGCACTCGACGGCACGAATACCGTTGTCAGCGCGGTCGGATTGATCACTAAGGCGCAGCAGGCCGAGACCATCCTCGCGACCGGGCAGTCCGACGCCATTTCCGTCGGACGCGCTGCACTGCGCGATCCGCACTGGGCTGCGGCCGCCGCTGCCGAGTTGGGCGTCCCGCGGGATCAGTTGCCCAGCGCGCCCCAGCTGCACCGCGCAAACTGGTGATTCCCGAAGGCGCCTCGTGAGCCCGCTGCATCGTTCAATCGTGCAGAATCTTCCGCAACCGGCCGACCACACCCACATCGCCCAGCGTGTCGGCGCCCTTGATCTTCGAATCGCGGAAGGTTCTGCACGCCGTCGGCCGGCAGCGTCCCTATCTGGCCACCGATCAAGCCTCCCGGGCAAAAGTGCCAGACTGGAAATCGTGAGTGATGCAGCGCCCGGGCCCCAGTCCAGGGCGCAGTGGGCGCGAGTGCTGATCGCGATCTACGGGCCCACCTTGCTGGCGTCCATCGGATTCGGTGCGATCATCCCACTGATCCCGCTGCAGGCGACCGCGCTGGGCGCGAGCCCAGGGGTCGCGGCGTTCATCACCGCGATCCCCGGCATCGGCATGCTGATCTTCGACCTGCCGGCCGGGACGATCGCCGCCCGCCTCGGGGAGCGACTCAGCATCGTGCTCGCCTGCCTGTTGGACGCCGCCATCATGGTCTGCGTCTATCTCGCCGGCTCGATCACCGTGCTCGGGCTCGCCGTGTTCATTCACGGCATGACCGGCTCCATCTTCCAGCTGGCCCGCCAGACCTATGTCACCGATGCGATACCGCTGAAGTATCGCGCCCGCGGCATGTCGAGTCTCGGCGGGGTCTTCCGGATCGGCAGCTTCATCGGTCCGCTCGCGGTCTCGGCGCTGATCAGCGGCGGTGAGATCCGCAATGCCTTCGTCTTCGCGTCCTGTACCTCGCTGGTGGCAGCTGCGGTGACCATGCTGCTGCCCAAGCTCTCCGCCGACCGCGCACAGCAGGTGAACGCGGCAGGTGAGCGCCCGCACACCTTCAAGGTGTTGGCCGACCACAGACATTCGCTGCTGACCGTCGGCATGGGATGCATGGCCCTCATGATGTTGCGCACCGCCCGGCAGACGATCATCCCGCTATGGGGTGAGGCCAACGGCCTTCCGCCACACACCGTCAGCCTGCTCTACGCGGTGTCCATGGGTTTCGAGGTGCTGCTCTTCTTCCCCGGTGGCATGATCATGGATCGCTTCGGCAGGTGGTGGGTCTGCGTGCCGACCACTTTCTTGCTGGGCATCGGGCTGGCGCTGCTGCCGGTCACACATTCCGCCGGTTCGATCGCCATCCTCGCGGCCATCTTGGGCATGGGCAACGGCATCAGTTCCGGCATCGTGCTCACCTTGGGAGCCGATGCCGCACCCCGATTCGGACGCTCCCAGTTCCTCGCGGGCTGGCGTGTGCTGTCCGATTCCGGCCAGTTCTTGGGGCCGATGGTGATCTCGGCGGCCACCGCATTGTCAGGCCTGGGTGCCGCGTCCGTTGTGATCGGCGCCCTCGGGGTGCTCGGCGGTGGTTGGCTCGCCAAGTGGGTGCCGCGCACTCCCGACCAGATCGCCGACTTCCGGCCGAAGGATTGACTCCGGTTTTGGCGACTCCCGCGCCACGGCCCCCATCTTCCACATCCATTCCACCTGGCATCCACGCGCCTTGTGCCGGGAACAACATTGATGGACACCCATCGCTGGGCTTGGCCGCGTTTGGAGCGGGCTCCTGATCGAAGGCGAACCGATTCGGGTTTCGTCCACAAAACTGGGCAGCATCTGAAACACTGCCGCCAAAGACGAAAGGAGAAACACCTTGCGAGTTCTCATCATCGGCGCCACGGGCGCCATCGGATCGCTCGTCGCTGACACCCTCGAGTCGCGTGACCACGAGGTCATTCGCGCTTCGCGCCACTCCGAGGTCACTGTCGATCTCGGCGACCCGGATTCAGTTCGCTCCCTTTTCGAGCAAGTGGGGTCGGTGGACGCGGTCGTCGTCGCTTTCGGTCCGACACCGTACAAGCAGGTAACCGAGCTTGATCGCGACGACTTTACGGCAGCTTTCAATTCGAAGGCACTCGGGCAACTCGGAGTCGCAATTGAAGCTCTTAAACACGTCAATGACGGTGGATCGATCACCCTGACCAGTGGAGTAACCGCCCGCACACCGATCGCGACCTGTGCAGCTGCTGCCTTCGTCAACGGCGGCCTGGAATCGTTCGTGATCACCGCGGCCGCCGAGGCTCCCCGGAGCATCCGCGTCAACGCGGTATCCCCGGATGTGCTGGAGCGTTCGCCACAGTTCTATTCGTCGTTCACCGGGCATCGTCCGGTCAGCGACGAAGAGGTCGGGCGAGCCTATGTGCTCGCCGTCGAGGGCATCGTGAACGGCCAGATCATCAAGGTCGGCGACCAGTACTGATCCTCCGATCGGATCAAAGAAATGCCTATCGACTGGATGAGCCACCCGAACTCGAGGCTGATTCCGCAGGACGCCCATCGGGTGGACGAGTCAATCACGCTCAAGACTGAAGGGTGATGCCTCGGGAGTCGGCCTCGGCCTGCAGAATCCGGACGGCTTTCGGGCCCACGCCATGCAATGCCAGCAGCTCCTTGCGGCCCATCGTGGCCGCCTGCTGAAGAGTCGTGACCCCGATCGCCAGCAGCGCACTGTTGGCCGGACGCCCGATAGGCGGTAGGTCGCCGATCTGCGCCGGCACGTCGCGGGTACTCATAGCCCCAGAGTAGGCCTGGCCGGCACTGTGGCAGCTTCAGGCCGAAGAACCGGGCAAGCTAGCGACGACTGGATACTGATCACGATTGGGCTGCGATATCCGCGCGACAAGGGTAAATGTTCTAGTCGATCGAGGCTCGGGTCGGCTGGCTAAAAGACCTTGTCGTCCAACCCCTCGTAGACGTCGACGAACCGTTGGAAGGCCTCATCGTAGGCGGCCGCCGTCGAAGGCTCCGGTTCGAACCGGTCGACGACGGCGACCGCCCGATCGGCAGCCTGCTCGCACGATTCGTACAGTCCCACGCCGACACCGGCATACATGGCGGCGCCCAAGCAACCGGCCTCGGACGTGCGCAGGATCTCGATCGGACGCTGGAAGATGTCGGCGAGCATCTGCGACCACATCTTCGACTTCGCGGCCCCGCCGACCAACCTGATCGTCTCGATCTCGATACCGGCCGCCGACTGAGCGTCCAGCACATCGCGCATCTCGAAACTGACGCCCTCCAGCACAGCCCTGGCCACGTCGCCCTTGGTCGTGGCGAGCGTCATTCCGTTCAGGTTGGCCCGGGCGTCCGGGTTCTGCCGGGCACCGGACGCACCACCCAGATAAGGCAAAAAGGTCACGCCATTGGCGCCGATCGGTGAACCACCGGCCTGCTTGGTGATGATGTCGTACGGATCGACGCCTGCGACCCTGCCTGCCTGGCATTCGATGTCGCAGAAGGTGTCGCGATACCAGCGGAAGGACGACGCCGAGGTGGTCGAGAACGCCTCGATCGTCCAATTGCCCATGCCGTGATTGGGTTTCACCACCAATTTGCGGGCCGGGTCACGTTTGGGTTCGTCCATCACGACGTAGCACGACCCGAAGGTGCCCATCACCATCACGCAGTCACCGCCGTGCACGGCCCCGCCGCCGAAGGTGGAGCAGTTCTGGTCGTGCGCGCCCACACACAACGCGGTGCCTTCGGCCAGGCCGGTCTGACGGGCGAGTTCGGGGCCGATTGAGCCGACGACCTTGCCTGGTTCGGCGGCGATCTTGGCCCGTTTGCTGACCGGTATCCCGATCAGCTCGTGGACCGGCTTCGACCAGCTCATGGTGTCGACGTCGAGCATGCCTTCGCGAGAGGCGGACGACAGGTCAGTCCAGTACTGGTCTGCTCCCCATTCGGCGAGCAAGAACTCCTGCTCCGACAAGAACCATTCGGTCTTCGCCCAGTTGTCAGGCTCGTTGTCTTTGAGCCACGCCCACTTCGGTGCGGCGGTGTTCGTCCCGATCGGGTCGCCGGTCTCGAGGTAGAACTTCTCGGCACCGTAGGCCTCGCGCAGCTTCGGGATGTACGGCGCGCCGCGCAGATCCTGCCACGAGACGAATGGACGAATCAGTTTGCCGTCGCCGCCGATCATCGCCAGCAGCGGCGCCTGGGACGAGAAGGCCACGGCCTTGATCTGCTCCGCCGGCACCCCGGACGCCTCGATGGCGGCGCGGCAGGAATCCATCAACGGCGGAATGATGTCGTCATAGGTCTGCTCGACCAGGCCCGGAGCCGGAAAGACGGACGGATATTCCCGGTAGTCCTGCCCGCAAATGGTGCCGTCGAGATCGAAGACGATGGTTTTGCAGCCGGTCGTCCCGGCGTCGATACCCACGAGGTAGTCGGTCATGGTTCATTCCTGCCCGAGATAGGCGGCGTACTGGTCGACGAGATCGGCGGCCGAGCGGGTGCCGATCAGCGAGACCCCGAGCTTCTCGATCATCCACAGTGTCGCGGGCAGCGTGAACGTGCGCGGCACACCGGAGACCTTGAGTTGCGTCGCGGGGTTCGTGATGTTGTCGCGCATCACCTTGACCTGGTGTTCGGTCGGGAATCCTTCGGAACCGGTCGCGGTCTTGACGTAGTCGATGCCTGCGTCGGAGCAGATCCTGGTAAGTGTGGCGATCTCGCCGTCGGTCAGAAAACAGACCTCGAATATCACCTTCGAGATCGCCTTGCCCTGAACCCGCTCGGCCAGGCCCTCGACCTCGTTACGGACGAAGTCGTTGTCGCCGGCACGCAATCGTCCGATGTTGACGACCATGTCGACCGCAGTCGCCCCGACCTCCAGCCCTTCCTCGATCTCAGCGAACTTCATCGCCGTCGATGTGCAGCCATAGGGGAAGGAGATGGCCGTTCCCACCCGCAGATCGGAGCCCTTCAATTCTTCGGCGACCACCGGCGTCCAATAAGAGCTTGTGTAGCAGGCGGCGACATTGGCCTCAACGGCGTGGCGGGCGTGCGCCCTGATGTCGTCCTCGGTCGAGCTCTGCAAGTGCAGTGCCATATCGAAGTGCTTCGCGTATTCCGCGACGGTCATTGTCATCTGATGCCTCCTGGCGTCGGTGCCCGTGGATGATCGCCGGAACCCCACTGCCCCGGCGAACACTCAGATCGTTCCTTGCTGGCTCTATCCAGTATGGCCGCCGCACCGAGATTTCTCATCCAGCTAAGGTAGACATCATGACGTCGTCCTCTGCTGATTCTGTTTCCCCTCGCCCTGCCTGGCAGCGGCCCGTTCCGACCATCGGGGATCAGACCTCTGCCGCCGAACGCGACGACGATCTCACCGGCTGGGCTTTCGATGCGGACACCCGGGCGGCCCTCGACAAGGTGATCGGCGCCCGGCGCGACATCCGGAGGTATCGTCCGGACGATGTCCCCGACGAGCTGGTTCGCGAGGTATTGAACGCGGGCCATGGAGGTCCGAGTGTCGGTCACTCGCAGCCCTGGCGTTTCATCGTCGTCCGCGATGCGCGCACCCGCGCCCGGGCCGCCTGGATGGCCGACCGGGAGCGCCTCCGCCAAGCGAACCAGCTCCCCGCCGCGCAGGCGAGCCGGCTGCTCGATCTGCAGCTGGAGGGAATCCGCGAGGCCCCGCTGGGCATCGTGGTGGCCTGCGACCGGCGCACTCCTCCCGGAGCGATTCTTGGACGCAACACCTTTCACGATGCGGATCTGTGGAGTTGTGCCTGCGCCATCGAGAACATGTGGCTGACCGCCCGGGCGGCGGGACTTGGCATGGGGTGGGTGACGCTGATGCGTCCCACGGAACTCATCGATCTGCTCGCGCTACCGCAAGGCGTGGAGACTCTCGGTTGGATGTGTCTGGGCTGGCCGGACGAGCGTCCACCCTATCCGGGGCTGGAGCGGCGGGCTTGGTCGAAGAAGGCTCCGCTCGACGACGTGGTGCTCCACGAGAGCTGGCCTACCCGTGCTCCCCAACCACCCGCATCGGCGCTGGTGGCGGTGCCTGCAGGCCACATCGAGCACGAAACCGCGCCACGGCAGACTGCAGACCCAAGCACAGCGTCCTCTGTCCGAGAAAACAATCCGGAGCCAAAACAGAACTCGATGATGGCTCAGCCGGCCGGTCATCTTCACGCCGCTTCCGACTCCGATGCCCAGGCCCGGCCGATCGTGGCGCGGTCAGCTACACCGAGCAATAAAGAAGATCTCGCAATGCCGCAGCATTCCGGCCGTTTTCCCATCGTCACCGGCCCCGATTCTCCGCTCTGGTCAGAGGTCGCGGCACCGAGCCAGCGCGACGTCGTCCGGGCGAGAGATGCCGCGGACGCGATCCTCACCCCGCCCGGCTCGCTGGGCAAACTCGATCAGGCCCTTGACCGGCTGACGGCGGTCTCGCCTGACTTGCCGCTCGGCGGCACCTTGGTGCTGGCCGGCGCCGATCATCCGATCGCTGCTCTCGGAGTGAGCGCCTTCGACCAGTCGGTCACGCGCGAGGTGATGGAGGCCGCGGTGGCCGGGCAATCGCTGGGCGCGCTTGCCGCGCACTCGGCCGGATTGCAGACCGTGATCGTCGACTGTGAGGTGCATGGCGACCCGATCGCTGATGCCCGGCAGGCCCGGCCCAGCGAAATTCGCGGCGATCTGGCGAACTCGGCCGCGCTCACCCAGCCAGACCTTGCCGATCTGATCGCACATGGACGACAGATCGGTGCCGAAGCCGCAGCCGATGGAATCGTTTGTCTCGGCGAGGTTGGGGTGGCCAACACCACCGTGGCGACTGCGCTCGCCTGCGTGTTCACCGGTTTGACCCCGGCCGAGGCCGCAGGCATCGGCGCAGGCTCGGACTCCGACATGATCGCGCACAAGGCGTCGGCCATCTCCAGTGCTCTCATGCGGGTGGACGCCGAGGCCCTGCGCCGCGATCCCGAACGCGCACTGGCCGAGTTGGGCGGCCCCGAGTTCGCGCTGCTCGCCGGCGTGGTGCTCGGCGCGACCGAATCGGGAGCGCCCGTGGTGCTCGACGGGCTGGCCACCTCGGTCGCCGCACTCGCGGTGGTCGAAGTCAACCCGGCGATCCAGCCCTACCTGATCGCCGGACACGCCAGCCGTGAGACGGCCCATGCGGCGGTGCTCACCGAGCTGGGCCTAGAGCCGCTGCTCGATCTCCGGCTGCGCGCGGGCGAGGGGGTCGGGGCCTGCCTGGCCGCGCAGCTGCTGCTGACCGGGCTCACCGTGCGCCGAGGTGCCGCACGCACTCTTCCCCGATAGCGGCAGTTCACTGTCAACTCGGCTCAGCACCGATCCACATGGGCCCTGCATCTGCGGGCGCGCGGGATCGCCCGAACCCACAACCCGCTGATTAAGAGTCAGCGGCGCATCTGCGGGCGCGCGCGGGATCGCCCCCGGACGGGGGTCTCGATCCCCTACATGCACGTGCGCGTGGGATCGCAGCAGTCGCGAAAGCCAAGACCGACTACTCGGCGCCAGCATGCACGTGCCCGCGGGGTCACCAACCAAAAAGGCGCCCGAGCATGCTCGTCCAGCAAATAGGCGGGTATCCGCAAGGCTTGGTTGAGCGCTAACATTCTGACCACGGAACTCGGATGCGGGCAATGATCGAGCCCACCGGTCAGCGCGATAAGGCCCTGGCAGCGAAAAGGCCGAATGGCCATCGGTGACAAACGGTCGGACGCCGGGCGGGTCCTTGGTCCTTACTGCACAGCTCAGGCACGACCTGCGAACCTAGAGGAGCTCGTCCATGGGCATCGAGCGAGCCGGGCGGCCGCCGTCCATGATGGATGTCGCAGCTGCTGCCGGCGTTTCGCATCAGACCGTCTCACGGGTGCTCAACGGCAGCGACAAAGTGACTGCTCAGACAAGACAGCGCGTACAACAAGCGATCGACGAGCTGGGATACCGCCGCAATTCGGTAGCGCGAGCACTCGTGACGCGCAGGTCGGGCATCATCGGCATCATCACGACGACCTCCGTGCATCATGGTCCGAGTTCGATCCTGCTGGCCATTCAGTTGGCCGCGCGCGAGGCCGGCTATTTCACCGGCGTTGCGCCGCTCGAGGTCTCGACGCCCGAGACGCTGCGCCGCGCGGTCGATCACTTCCTGGGTCAAGCCGTCGAGGGAATCGTCATCGTGGCTCCGTTGGTCGAGATGGCCGAGAATGTCGACTTACTGGACGTCCCGGTGCCGGTGGTCGCTGTTCGCTCGCCCATGGTCGCCCAGGCCGCCGGCGTGTTGTCGGTGAGCGTCGACCAGGAAGGTGGTGCCCGACAGGCCGTCCACCACCTCATCGAACTCGGCCATACCGATATCGCGCATGTACCCGGCCCACCCGATTGGTCGGAGGCCCAGGCACGAGAGTCCGAATGGCGCCGCGTGATGAGCGAGGCCGGACTGCCCGTCCGAGAGCCGGTGGCCCGGGGCTGGAACTCCCAGACCGGCTACGACATGGGCCTCCAGTTCGTCCGCGAGGGTGTGCCCACCGCGGTCTTCGCCGCCAACGACGAGCTGGCGCTCGGCCTTATTCGTGCCTTCCACGAATCCGGGCTGTCGGTGCCACGCGACGTCTCCATCGTCGGTTTCGATGACATCCCGACGGCGAAGTTCTTCATCCCGAGCCTGACCACGGTTCGCCAGGACTTTCACGAACTGGGGCATCAGGTGGTCACCACACTCATCGACGCCATCCGCGGAGATCAACCGCTCAGCCCGATATCGCTTCCGACGCAGCTCATCATCCGGGAGTCGACCGCGGCTCTGACGGACTGAGGTCACATCCCCGAGCCCCAGCTCGACTCAAGCATCCTGCCAAAGGCCACTTGTAGGCCGCTTTCATCTCCCCGGGTTCGATCTCAACCCGAGCATCCCGCAGGACCGGCGGATAGGGCCGACTCGCCATCGGTCACAACAGAGCCGAATCTCACCCGAGCACTAGACGCATCATCTGCCTCCTGACACGCCACGGCCGGTAATCCACTGCCGCTAGTGCATTCGCCCTTCGATCCCCCAATTGAGAAACTTCCTTAACAAACTGATACCAAATCGAGACCTTCTGGGCGGCAACTGGTATTGCCCTTCACAGGCAAGGATGTTAGCGTTCTCAAAAGGCGGATGAGAACGCTAACATCTGCGGGTTCATGACATAGCAGTCACAACGAAATTCAACGAGGAAGAGAACTCATGAACATGCGTCACAACTTTGGACGGCGCGCGAAGACCTTCGCAGCCGCTCTGGCCGTGGGTGCGCTCGCGCTCACCGGATGCTCCGGAGGAGGCGCCGGAAGCGGCGACGGAGGGGCCGGCAATGGCGACGACGAAATCAAGATCGGTGTCGCAATGCCCACGCAAACCTCCGAGCGCTGGATCGCCGACGGCGATGCCGTGAAGACCGCGCTGGAGGACGAGGGTTACACCGTCGATCTCCAGTTCGCCAATGACGACATCCCGACTCAAACTCAGCAGATCGACCAGATGATCACCAACGGCGCAGACATCCTTGTCATCGCCGCAATCGACGGCACCGCACTGTCCAGCCAGTTGGACGCCGCGGGCGCCGCGAACATCCCTGTGCTGTCCTACGACCGGCTGATCCGCGATAACGAGAACGTCGACTTCTACGTCTCGTTCGACAACTACAAGGTCGGCGTCGCCCAGGGCACCGCGCTGCTCCACGGACTCGGCCTTGTCGACGAGAACGGCACCGAGGTTGCCGATCGTCCGACCGGACCGTTGAATATCGAGCTGTTCGGCGGATCGCCCGACGACAACAACGCCGGCTTCTTCTTCGAAGGCGCCATGGACACCATCCAGCCCTTCATCGACGACGGCACCTTGGTCGTGCAGTCCGGCCAGACCGACTTCGACACCGTCGCCACCTTGCGCTGGTCGCAAGAAGCCGCCCAGAAGCGCATGGAGGATCTGATCACCTCCACCTACGCCGGTGGCAGCACCGAGCTGGCAGGCGTGCTCTCGCCGTTCGACGGCATCTCCCGCGGCGTCATCACCGCGCTACAGGGCGCCGGTTACGGCACTTCGCTGGAAGACGGTCTTCCGGTGGTGACCGGGCAGGACGCAGAGATCGCTTCGGTCAAACTGATCAACGACGGCGTCCAGCAGTCGACCATCTTCAAGGACACCCGGACGCTGGCGGCCCAGGCCGTCGAAGCCGTGAAGGCGATGGCCGAGGGCAATGAGCCCGAGGCGAATGACACCGAAACCTACGACAACGGCGTAAAGGTGGTTCCGTCCTATCTGCTCGAGGTCGAAACCATCTACCAGGACAACATCCAGGAGAAGATCATCGATTCGGGTTACTACACCGAAGAAGAGGTCAACTCCGGAGTTGCCGGCTGAGTGACCAATATGGGCGCGGACTTCGGTAAATGAGCCTGAAATAGCCCTCCTTCACCGGTTGCGGCCGACAGCTGTCAGGCCGGAACCGGTGAAGGAGGGATCGGGAACAGTCGTCGTCCGCGCCCCATATTGTGCCTATTCACTAACGCACTCAGAAACGGAAAGACATGACGTCAACAATCTTGGAGATGCGCGACATCAACAAGGATTTCTCCGGCGTAAAGGTACTCAAGCACGTCAATCTGGATGTTCGTACCGGCGAGATCCACGCAATCTGCGGTGAAAACGGCGCAGGAAAATCAACTCTGATGAAGGTGCTGTCCGGCGTTTACCCGCACGGCGACTATCAGGGCACGATCGCTTTCGATGGCGAAGAGGTTGAATTCGCGTCCATCAAGGATTCCGAGAACAAGGGCATAGCGATCATTCATCAAGAACTTGCCCTGGTTCCTTATCTGTCCATCGCCGAAAACCTCTTTCTCGGCACCGAGAAGCCGACCCGGGGCCCGCTCAAGCTGATCGATTGGAATGCGGTCAACCGGCAGGCAGAAGAACTGCTGGCGAAAGTCGGGCTGCGCGAGAACGTGACCACTCGCATCAACCAGATCGGCGTCGGTAAGCAGCAGCTGGTCGAAATCGGAAAGGCGATGGCCAAGGATGTCAAGCTGCTCATCCTGGACGAGCCGACCGCCGCACTCAACGACAACGACTCGGAGGTGTTGCTCGATCTGGTCCGGGAGCTGCGCGATTCCGGTGTGACGATCATCATCATCTCGCACAAGCTCAACGAGATCGCTTCGGTTGCCGACCGGACGACGATCCTGCGAGATGGCCAGACCATCCAGACGCTCGATATGGCCGATCCGGCCACCACGCAGAACAAGATCATCTCGCTGATGGTGGGTCGTGAACTCTCCCAGCGCTACCCGGACCGCGAGCCTCACATCGGCAGCGAGTTGCTGCGCGTCGAAGACTGGACGGTCCTGCACCCCACCCAGGATCGAGTCCTCATCAAGGACGCCTCCTTCAACGTCCGGCACGGCGAAGTCATCGGTATCGCGGGCCTGATGGGCGCCGGCCGCACCGAGTTGGCCATGAGTATCTTCGGACGCTCCTATGGCCGCTACCAGTCCGGCCGCATCTTCAAGGACGGTCAGGAAATTCACACTCGCACCGTCAAGGAAGCCATTCATCACGGCATCGCCTATGCCACCGAGGACCGCAAGGTCTACGGGCTGAATCTCATCGACGACGTGCGGCACAACATAGCCATGGCCGGCAAGGACAAGATCTCAAGCTCCGGCTTCGTCAATGGAAACGAGGAGCTGGCGGTCGCCGAGAGATACCGCGAGCAGATGAATATCCGCGCGCAGTCGGTGCTGCAGATCGTCGGATCGCTTTCCGGAGGAAACCAGCAAAAGGTGGTGCTCGCCAAATGGCTGTTCACCGAAGCCGACGTGCTGATCTTGGACGAGCCCACGCGCGGCATCGACGTCGGCGCCAAATATGAGATCTACACGCTGATCAATTCCATGGTCGCAGCCGGTAAGTCGGTGATCGTCATCTCTTCCGAACTCGAAGAGGTGCTCGGTATGTGCGATCGTGTCTACACACTCGCCTATGGGCGCATCACCGGCGACTTCCCGATCGCCGAAGCAAATCAGGAAAAGCTCATGGAGTACATGACCATCGAGCCGGCCAAGGAGCCAGTGAAATGAGTGGAAAATTCAATTTGAAGGAAATGCTGTCGAAGAACGTGCAGCAAAGCGGTATTCTGCTTGCCTTCGTCGTCATCGTCATCCTTTTCTCCGCGCTGAATCCCTCATTCCTCAGCCCCGGCAATATCACCAATATCGTCCTCCAGTACTCCTACGTGCTGGTGCTCGCTATCGGCATGCTCTTCGTCATCGTGCTCGGTCAGATCGACCTGTCAGTGGGTTCGGTGGTCGCGGTGACCGGAGCGCTGTCGGCGGTACTGGTCATCAGACAAGGCCTGCCGTGGTGGGTGGGAGTGCTCGCCGCCATCGTGTTCGGCCTGCTCATCGGGGCCTGGCAGGGATTCTGGGTCGCCTTCGTCGGCATCCCGGGATTCATCGTGACGCTGGCCGGCATGTTGCTCTTCCGTGGCCTGACCTACCAGATCCTCGACAACGTCTCGCTGTCGCCGTTCCCCAAGCCCTATTACAACGTGGCCAACGGCTTCTTGAACGGGCTGCTCGGCGGCCCGGGCTTCGACGTGTTCACATTGGTGATCTTCGCGATCGGTGCGGCCGGATTTGCCTATTCACAGTGGCGCACCCGGCAGGGACGGATTCGCTATAACCAGGCCGTCGAGGCCATGTGGATCTTCGTGGTGAAGATCGTCGCGGTCGCCGCCTTGGTGATGTGGTTCGGCAATCAGCTGGCCAATTCTCGCGGTCTCCCGATCATCTTGATCCTGCTGGCCGTCCTCGTGCTCATCTACGGCCTGCTGGCCGGTTCCACCACTTTCGGACGCAACGTCTATGCGATCGGCGGCAACAAGACCGCTGCGGCGTTGTCGGGCATCAACGTCAAGATGGTCTCGTTCTGGACGTACGTCAACATGGGGTTCCTGGCCGCGGTCGCCGGCGTCGCCTACTCGGCGCGCATGAACGGTGCCCAACCGGGGGCCGGCAACATGTTCGAGTTGGACGCCATCGCCGCCTGCTTCATCGGCGGCGCGTCCACCACCGGTGGTATCGGCAAGATCTCCGGCGCTCTCATCGGTGGCCTGATCATGGCCGTGCTGTCCAACGGCATGCAGTTGATGGGTGCCTCCACCTCGATGCAGCAGATCGTCAAGGGCCTCGTGCTCTTGGTGGCGGTCGCATTCGACGTCTACAACAAGCGCCGCGCCGGCGGCCAGTAGACCATCAGGAAGCTCGATCTGGTTTTCCGACTGATTACTTCCGCAAACCTCGACCGGGACGCTACCTGCAAAGGTGGCGCCCCGGTTCTGTTTGGTGCCGTTTTGTTCGGTGCCGGCGGCGTGACACGAGGCTGCGCAAGAATGGACGCATGATCAGTGATGCCAGAAGACCTTCGCTTCTCGAACATGACACCTTGGTCATGCAACAGGTCACAGCCTTCATGGCGAACGATTTCGAGATCTACGGGCCCGACGGTGTGGCCATCGGAGTGATCACGACTCAGGGCTCCGGAGCGAGCCGGTTCTTCATGGGCAGTCGCGACCTCGATGTGTGCGAGCTTGACGGCACGCCGCTGGTGCATGTCAGCGACCCTGTCGATTTCGGCCTCGATACCTTCAACCTCACGCTGCCCAGCGGCGAACCGCTCGGGACACTGACCAAGCGGCTCACCTTCCTCAAGACCAAGTTCGACATCGACGTCCTGAACGCGCCGCCGCTTCAGCTCGAAGGAGATGCGTTCGGATTCGAGTTCGAGATCCGGACGCCCACCGTCGTTGCCGCCCGGGCATCGCGGCAATGGGCCGGTATCGCTGCCAGTTTCCTTGGTCACAGCCGCTACGCGGTCGGCGTCGATCCGCAGGCACCCCGCAATATCAGGTTGGCCATCATCGGCAGTCTCGTCGCCCTGGACCTCGCCCGTGCCAAGGCGGAGCGCAGCAACAACAGTTAGGGCCTTCCGAAGAATCATCGCCTGCCCGTCACTTCCTGGTCTTGGCGCTTGGTCGCGACGCACGTTGACCATCCGCCGCGACCAAGATTTGTCACGTGCTGCACCGTCTCTTCGCGTTCCGGCACAACGGTGGAATGCGAAGAGACGGTAGGCAGCCGAGGCGAGCGAGTCGTTGCAGCATTCGCAGCGATCAGGCGTCCATGCCACCGGTCTCGCCGGTGGTTCTTTCCTGTATACGGCAAAAGGCGGTCAGCACGGCGAGGATTTCTTTAGAAAGTGAGCCGCACACTCAACCTCTTGCAACATGTAGGCCGATTCTCCGAGGCAGGCACCGCCGGCTATGCCTGCCGGGCCATGTGCCGTCCACCGCGCAGGCCGAACACCGCGGCCGGTGCGATCGTCGATCCCGGCCCGGGATAGGTGTGACCCATCACGGTGGCCGTGGTGTTGCCTGCCGCATACAGGCCTTCGATGACCGAACCGTCCTCGCGCAGCACCCGGGCATCCTTGTCCGTGATCAGTCCGCCCTTGGTGCCCAGATCGCCCGCGACGATCTTGTATGCGGTGAACGGCCCCTTTTCGAGCGGCCCCAAACAGGGGTTCGGACGCACGGTCGGGTCACCGTAGTAACGGTCGTAGGCCGAGTCCCCCTTGTGGAAGTCCTGGTCACGTCCGGTTCTCGCGAATCCATTGAAGCGCTCGACCGTCACGCGAAGATTCTCCTGGGGGACGCCGAGCTTGCGCGCCAACTCGCCGAGCGTCCTGGCCTTGTGCAGGAAGGCCTTGTCGGTCATTCCCTTGATCAGTCCGGGTTGAATCGAGAAGGTCCGGAAGTAGCGGAGGTTGTAGCGTCCCTCGGTGATCATCCAGTAGCTGCCGCCACGGTCGTGGTCATTCATGTGGTGGCCCAGATCAATGTACGACTCGGCCTCGTTCGCGAAGCGTCTGCCCTGCCCATCGACGATCATCATGTATGGCAGCGCGCGCTCCCCCACCAGGAAGCCACCTGCCGGCCCGTCGTTGAACGGCGCCAAAGTGGCACCCCACCAGGCATCGTCCATGTAGTCGACGGCCGCCCCGATCTCCTGGGCGAATTCGATCGGTTTACCGAGATTGCCGGGACTGCCCGAGGTGTATCCGATGACGTTCTGATAATTACGGCGCCAGGCCTGGTTCGACTCGAAGCCTCCGGCGCCGAGCATCACTCCACGCCGTGCCCGCAGCACACGCTCGCCCTCCGCGTCCTGGACGCGCACCCCGACGACCCGCTCACCGTCAATTTCCAGCCCGACGGCAGGCGTCGACAACAGCAGGGGCACCCGGGCCTTCACCAGCACCGCATGAGCGTATTGCGCGGCCAGCGCTCCGCCGAGCCCGACGAGCTTCTTGCCTGCGACAAGGCCACCGATCGTCCGGAAGACGAACTGTGCGCCCCGCATGAAGCCGTCCGGTGTCGACCAGGCGCGTCCCAGCAGCCAAATATCATTGGTGCGCACCGGCAGGGGGATCACGCCTCGCTGGGTCGCGGCCCAGTCACCCAGCTTCTTGATGTCGAAGTTCATGCCTTCGATCGCCCGGCCGATCTTTCCGCCCGGAAGCTCGGGATAGTAGTCGGGATAGTCGGTGTCCCGCATGAATTCCATACCGTGCCGCTCGGCTGTCAGCACGAAATCGTCAATGCTGTCGACGAATGCCTCGATCCGCTCCTTCGACGAGGCGGGACCCGGCTCCCCGATGGTGGCCAGCATGTACTCGAGGGCCTCCTCGCGAGAGTCCCCGGCGCCCTCGCGCCTCATCAGCGGATTGTTCGGCAGCCACATGCCGCCGCCCGACATGGAGGTGTTGCCACCCCACTGGTCGGTGCTTTCCACCATGATGACGCTCAACTGTTCATCGACGGCGGCCAATGCCGTGGCGAATGCCGCCGCCCCGCTTCCCACGACAACGACATCGTAGGTTTCTTGCACGTTCTCAGACATCTTCGAACCACCCCATTGTTGTCGGCCGGCGAGCTGTTGCAGTGAGGGCCGCGGGCAGTCGAGGCTGCTCGAATCAACGAGCCCGACGAAGCAACAGCAGGTGCGAAGCGCCGAGTGCCGGATCATGTTGTCGACTTCCAGTATGTCAGGTGAGTCAGCCGCGTGGCGCGCCGAGAATGCGCTTGAGCGGCCCGAGCACTGTGCCAGTCTTGAATCATGTCTGAGTCACAAACGCTGCCGGATGAGATCTCTCGGGAATTGCGGGCCGTCATCGCCGAGGCCGGTATCACGCAGAACGCAAGCCTGATCGAGCGAATGCTCGTCACGGCGCTTGGTCTGGGCTCGGATCAGACGAATAAGCTCGATCTCAAAATCGCGAGTTCCGCGCTCACCGAGATGCGGGCCGCGTTCTCGCTCTTCGCGCCGTTCGCCGATGTTCCCAAGGTCACGATCTTCGGGTCGGCACGCACCCAGCCCACCGATGTTGCCTACAAGCAGGCGAAGCGCGCTGCCGCGGCGCTGGCCGAACGCGGCTGGATGGTCGTCACCGGCGCAGGACCGGGCATCATGCAGGCCGCGGCCGAGGGCGCCGGCCCCGATCTGTCGCTGGGGGTCTCCATTCGGCTGCCCTTCGAAGAGAAGCCGAATGCGACCATCGATGTCGGACGTAACGTCGCCATGAAGTACTTCTTCACCCGAAAGCTGATGCTGGTGAAAGAATCGAGTGGTTTCGTCTACGTGCCCGGCGGCTTCGGCACCTTGGACGAACTCTTCGAACTGCTGACCCTGCAACAAACCGGCAAGTCGGAGCCGACTCCGGTTGTTCTGCTCGATGAGCCGGGAGGGGATTTCTGGCGAAGTTTCCGCGATTTCATGGACGATCATCTGGGACGGGCGGGAGTGATCTCGCCCGACGACTTCGGACGGATGCGCCTCACCGACTCGGTATCGACGGCCGCAGAAGAGATCACGGGATTCTGGCGCAACTACGATTCGCTGCGTTGGGTCGGCGATCGGCTCGTGCTGAGGCTGCGCGCCGAACCCAGCGACGATGAGGTGGCCGGCCTCAATGAACGATTCGCCGGGCTGCTCGCCCATGGCACCATTCACAAGCGCGGGCCGCTCCAGCACGAGATCCATGACGGCGACCGCTTGGAGCTGCCGCGCCTGGTCTGCCGTTTCGATCCGTTCCAGGTCGGTTCGCTGTACCGGTTGATCGGCGCGATCAACGAGCTGCCCAGCGCGCCCAAGACCCTGGCCGTCCCGCCGAGCGTCGGGCGTCCGAGTGATCTGGAGTGACCGAACGTCAGGCTTGACCGCCCAGGTAGCTCTCGATGTTTTTCAGCACCTTGGTGCTCAGGCGCTCGATTGCCTGGGCGGTGCGTCCGGCGGAAACGTTCATGCAGTTCACGTGCGGATGTGTCAGCAGCTCACCGGAGGGATCGCCGAGCGCCCCCGCGGAATCACAGAAGAACTCGTTGTCGCCATTGGCGAGCCAGTGTTCCAGGGCGGCAACGTCATGCGACGGGCCGATGGAGGTGTTGAAGAGGATCTTTCCGTTGCCGAGCCGGGCGAACTGCTCGTCGTGAAGCAGGATGACGTTCTTGTTCAAGCAGGTGCACACGACACCGACCGTAGCCAACAGCTCATTCAGCGGAAGATAGGTCAGGCCTTGCCGGGCGCCGCCGGTCCTCGTCCGATCGCCGGGGATTGATTGGCCGGCGGTCGGCTCGGCTGCCTCCAGCTCAGGCTTGCGGGTGCGGCTGTAGTAGTAGAGATCCGCGCCGAACGCCTGCAGCCCGGCGGCGATCATCATTCCCGTCGTCCCCAGGCCGATGATGCCCACCTTCAGATCCGTGAGCTCGAGCGGCTGGGCCTTCCACTGCTTGCCGCCAAACCCATGCAGGTAGCGGATGAGTTCGCTCGCCACGTACTCGACGACGCCCTGGTCGCCGTAGTCCCTGATACCGGTGACCGTGATGCCACGCCTGTTGGCCTCAGCGATATCGACATTCGCGCTCTCCGGCGCGTACAGACTGCAGCACATTCCGATGTAGCGGACGCCCGGACATGCCTGCAGAACCTCTGCGTCGACACTGCTGGTGTAGCTCAGCAGCACCGCATCCGCATCCCCGATGCGCTCCACGATCTCTCGGTTATCGGCCGGGATGTCGTCGAACAGCACGACGGATTCGGCGTAGTCATGGAGCTTCTGCTCCGCAGATTCAACCAGACTGACCGGTTCGATCGCCACCAATTTCTTGAACATGATTCCCTCTCAGAAGACGATCGGAGCCACCGCGTTCTTGAGCGCGGCCACCACGCTCCAGCCTGCGACCTTGCTGGTGCGCGAGTAGATATTGAGGTCGGTCTTCACCTCTTCGCCGATCAGTTCGATCTTGTATTCGTCGCCCTCGAAACCCGGAACCGCGCTGATCTCGACCTGCATGTTATCCGGTCCGGCGCTCGCAAGGGCAGCGGCCACCGCGACGTTCACGTGAGTCGGGAGGATCTGGATGGCTTCGGCGGCGGTCCCGCTGAACATCGTCTTGGGTTCGTCCAGCTCGCCCACACCAGGTGTCGCGAGTGGGCCCTGCGCGATGACCGCCGGCGGCTTCTGGGAGCCGAACGACACATCGACGGGCCCCATCAACGCGGCGGTGCGCAACACATCGAATCCTCCGACTGCTCCGCTGGCGATATACACCTGCCGGTCGGCGCCGGCGGCGATCAGCTTCACCGAGTCGTAGAAATTCGCGTCGGCGAACGCGCCGATCGACAAGACCACCAGGTTCGATCCGCCGGCCAGCACAAGTTGCGCATAATCCCGCACCGCCTGGACGGATGCCGCCTCCGCCGTGAAATCGGGCTTTTCGGCGAGCAGCTCGTCAATGGACGCGCATGCCTTGCAATGGTGACGTTCAGCAAATGCCGCGGCCTTGCGCGGATCGCGTCCGAGGACGCCGACCAGTTCGTACTCGGGTAACGCACCGCTCTCGCATGCGTCCGCCACGATTTCGTTCAGTTTTCCGCAGCCGATCAGCGCCAGTCTTTTCTTGCTCATTGGGCCGAGCCTAGTGGAGCGGGTCAATTGCCGCGCTTTCACTCACCCCGGCAGAACCGCATCCGTCTTGACCATGCGCATCCGTGTCGCGTAAGACGAACCGCCGTCGAAGCGCGATATGTCCTGAGCAGTCGGCCCCCAATCTGCAACGCTCATCGAGCATCTTGTCGGACATACCGATCGGCACCGGGAGCGTGGGTGATCCCTACCGCTCGCCGGGGAACCAGGATATGGCGCGTAGGCATGCCAGACATGCCGAGAAGGATGTGCAGAAACGAACGGAGCTTTCGGACAGGATCCACGATATAGCGATGACAAGGCATTATGCCCGACGGATGAGGCACCCGCTCCGCAACCCCCGAATTATTCTTTGGCAACTAGATGGCGTACCCTTGACATATAACTCGCCAGCTGCTCAGCAAGGAAGCTCGACAGCGAAGCAGGGCAGGGTCACGACGATTGCCCTGTTTGAGCGCGAAACCAAAAATGCGAAATCAAAAGGGCAAGTGCCTGAGTCAAGGAGTGGTTCCAATGCCACAGCTATCGCAATCGATAGTTGTCAGTCCCCCCGCCGGGGTTCCACAATCGGTGACCGACTGGGTCACCTCCATCGCCGAACTCACCAAACCCGATACCGTCCATTGGTGCGACGGCTCACTCGCCGAACGCGACCAGCTCTATGCGCAGATGGTCGACTCGGGAATGTTCGTCGAACTCAACCAAGACAAGCGCCCCGGCTGCTACCTCGCCCGATCGGCTCCCTCAGACGTGGCCAGGGTCGAGTCGCGGACCTTCATCTGCTCCGAGAATCCCGACGATGCCGGACCGACCAACAACTGGGCGAATCCCACGACCATGCGTGAGACCCTGCATCGGGTTTTCGAGGGCTCCATGCGTGGACGCACCATGTACGTCATCCCGTTCTCGATGGGTCCGCTGGGTGGCCCGATCTCCAAACTCGGCATCGAGATCACCGATAGCCCCTATGTTGTGGTCAGCATGCGCATGATGACACGGATGGGGACGCCGGCGCTGGAGCGCATCAACGCGGGCGAATACTGGGTTCCGGCCGTGCATTCGGTGGGCTGCCCGCTGATCGATGAAGCCGGTAATCGGCACGCCGAGGTGGCGTGGCCGTGCAACGACGACAAGTACATCTGTCATTTTCCGGAGACCCGCGAAATCTGGTCATATGGCTCTGGCTACGGCGGCAACGCGCTGCTGGGCAAGAAATGCTATGCGCTGCGAATCGCCTCGGTGCTGGCCAGGGACGAAGATTGGCTCGCCGAGCACATGCTCATCTTGCGGGTCACCCGCGAATCAGACGGACGCCAGTTCCATCTCACGGCGGCTTTCCCGTCGGCTTGCGGCAAGACGAATCTGGCGATGCTGCGTCCTACCATCCCCGGTTGGAAGGTTGAGACGATCGGTGACGACATCGCGTGGATGCGTCCGGGCAGAGATGGCAGGTTGTACGCGATCAACCCGGAGGCAGGGTTCTTCGGCGTGGCGCCCGGCACCTCCGAGAAGACCAACCCGACCGCCCTGCACGCGCTCGATCACGACACCATCTTCACCAATGTGGCGCTCACCGACGACGGCGATGTCTGGTGGGAGGGCATGACCAAGCAACCGCCCTCCCATCTGATCGACTGGCAGGGAAATGACTGGACGCCCACCTCCGGGCGCCCGGCCGCTCACCCGAATAGCCGGTTCACCGTGCATGCCGGGCAGGCCGAATCGATTGCGCCCGACTGGGAGGCCCCTCAGGGCGTGCCGGTGGACGCGATTCTGTTCGGCGGCAGGCGCTCACGCACGGTTCCGCTGATCAGCGAGGCCTACGACTGGAATCATGGCGTGTTCGTCGGCGCGACGGTGTCGTCCCGGCAAACCGCTGCCGCCGAAGGTGCGGTCGGGGCGCTGCGCCGCGACCCCTTCGCCATGCTGCCGTTCTGCGGCTACAACATGGCCGACTACTGGGCGCACTGGCTGAAGATGGGCGAATTGCTCGGCGACCAGGCGCCGCTGATCTTTCAGGTGAACTGGTTCCGCAGGGATGCCGACGATCATTTCCTGTGGCCCGGCTTCGGCGACAATTCCCGTGCCATCGAGTGGGCGCTGCGCAGAGTTGCCGGTGAAGTGCCCGCTGTCGATGCGATCTCCGGAAGATTGCCGGCGTCCGGCGATCTCAACATTGATGGCCTCGATCTGCCCGCCGAACGTCTCGCCATGCTGTTTGCCCTCGACCCCGATGCGTGGGACGAAGAAGCCGACCTCTCCGAGGAGTATTTCGCCCAGTTCGGTGACCGGGTGCCGGCGGAACTGCGGCGCCAGCTTGAGGCATTGCGGACGCGCATCACCGAGGCCCGGCAGCCAGAAAGCTCGAAGAACCTCGTAACTGCCTGATTCCTGAACGTGAGGAGTCTCACAGGAAGATCGTGTCCCGTGAGGCTCCTCATCACCGACTTTCTGTCAGGCCCACGATGCCCATGCGTTTCAAGTCGATTGCTGGCCTGTCGGCATCCGCTCGGCCGGCTTGGCAGACTGCGAGCCATGCGTTTCAAGTCGATTGCTGGCCTGTCGGCATCCAGGGATTCACGAACGGGAGTCCGAGAGGTACAAAATCCTTGACATTTCGCGTTGCCACAGTCAGACCATGAACAGCAGCGGTTGCGCCGATAAAGGTATCCCGCTCGGGGCGTGGGTCGGGTACATGCGCTTGCGCGGCCCATCGAGCGACTGTCAGATCGATCGGCAGAATTCGTCCTGCAAATTCCTCAAGCAAACCGTGATTCAGCCATGCGTCCAGCCGACTGGCCTGAGCCCGATCGTGTCGCCTTAATCGCCCGATTCCGATTTCTATCTCCATGATGCTAATCACCGAGACATAAAGATCTAATGGTGCCTGATCCGCCAGCCATGCCCGTACCTCAGGGTTAGCGCGACGGGCAGGCTTACGTATTTCACTGATGACGTTCGTATCGAGCAGATAGCTCACAATTCAGGCACTTTCAGACTCAGCTGAAGGGGTTCGAACTCAACGTCAATGTCATCTTCCATACTCAACCGCTTGAGCATGTCCTCGCCGGTCTCACCCAGCCGGCGGTAGTCCTCTATCGTGAGGAGCACGAAAGCAGGCTTGCCGCGGTCGGTGATCGTCACGGGCCCATGATGGGCCTCCCTCTTGGCAGCGCTCACATCACGACTGAATTCGCGGGCACTCATCATGGTCATCACCCTCACCCCCAATGTTAGTTACGTACCTATCATATCTGGTCCCAGTGGGGCCAACGACGTCAGAGCCAACCAACAGAGTTATGCCCCCGTAGACTCAGCGTCATGTCATCGATCCGCTTCCGCCCCACGGCAGAAGACGAACGCATCCTTCGTGAAGCAAGCCGTCCAGGAGAGAGCACTTCCGACACTTTGCATCAGGCATTGCGGCTGCTCGACCACGAACCATGGCTTGAGCAGTTTCACGCCGATGCGGAGCGGCTCAAGGATGAAGACGTCAACGCCGAACCGGAAGCTTGGTGATCGGCGGGGCCGTCTATCACGTCGATCTTGGTCAGGCGCGGGGACATGAGCAGCGCGGCCAACGATTCGGGCTGGTGGTCTCACCTATCGCAGACGGCCCTCACTGTGTTCCCAGCGGCGTCACGCTATCGCGCTCCGGACGCCTTCGGCGTCCTTGCTCGCTTCGCTCGCGCCGCTGGTCAACATTCGTCACTACGTCAGAAGCGCTCGAGCAAGCTCGGCGCTTCTTTCTCCTACTGTGCTCGGCCGCTTCGCGGCCTATCACAGACTCAATCGCCTCGGCAGCCGAGCGCAAGCGCTCGCTGCACTCAACTCAATCGTCTGTGCCCCCGATGGGACTCGAACCCATACTGGAGCGGGTTTAAGCCGCCTGCCTCTACCGTTGGGCTACGAGGGCTCGTTCAGTCCGCGAGCGGGTGGCCTTTGCCATCGCGCAAGATCGACCAAACGACGCCATCGAGAATATCGGATTCGCTGGCTTGTAGGTTCACCGGAACCCGTTTGGTCACCTCCGCCACGACCAGTGCACCCCCGGACAGCACCTTGGCTCGCTCCGGCGCGACCGGGCCGAGAGCCAAGATCTGCTCCGCGCTCATGCCGAGCAGCTTGTCAGCAAGCGATTCGACGTCAGCGGTGGTCATCTCGCAGCCGTGCACCTGCTCGCGGTCATACTCCTTGAGCCCCAGGTGCAGCGCCGCCATCGTGGTGACCGTGCCCGCAACCCCGATGAATGTCTCGATATCGCTCAACTCGACCGGGCATTCGTCCAACATCCGATTGATCTCGACGCGCGCCTGCCCGATCTGCTCGGCGGTCGGCGGATCATCGTGCAGATACCGCTCGCGGACGCGCCGCGACCCGATATTCAAGCTGATGTCCTGACTCATCTCGCCGCTCCGGTCGCCACGCACCAGTTCGGTCGATCCGCCGCCGGAGTCCATCACCAGTACTGCTCCGGTCGCGGCCTGCGAGCCTTCGCCAAGATCGATTCCCGAAATCGCCCCGCTGAAGGACAACGCCGCCTCTTCGTCCCCGCTGATCAGCTCCGGCTCGATTCCCAGCCGCTCGCGGACGCCATCGAAGAACACGTCCCGGTTTGCGGCGTCGCGGGCCGCCGACGTGGCGACGAACCGTGCCTTCGTCGCGCCGAACTTGCGGATCATCGGCACGTATTCGTCGACGATCGCCCAGCCGCGGGCCATCGCCTCGTCCGCGAACACACCCGACTGATCAACGCCCTGGCCGAGCCCGGCGAACCGCAATTCCCGGCAGAACTCCTTCAAGTTCCCGGTCTCGTCCGCCGTCGCGACGAGCAACCGCAACGTATTCGTGCCGCAATCCAGCGCGGCTACCGTCTCAGCCATCATTCTCCGTCCCGAGTGTGCCTTTCACCATCTGCCTACGCCCACCAAAGATGAACGTTGAAACCACGATAAGCCACGCACAATCTCTAACCGTTGACGCTCTCGTCCGCCGGAGCCGAGCAGAAGTCTCCCATCAGGGCCAGGGCTTCGTCCCCGATCGGGTTCACACCAAGCCCGGCGGCCAGCGAATGCGCCACCAGCGCATGCAGGCATTTCACTCTGATCGGCATGCCGCCCGCGCTGAACCCTGCGATCTCGGGCACCTCATCCCCGATCTCGGACGCCAGCGCCGCGCGGTCGGCAAGATACGCCTCGTGCGCAGCCCGGTAGCGAGCAGCGAGCTGGGTGTCCTCACCGAGCCGGGCGGTCATCTCGGCCATGATTCCGGACGCCTCCAGCCTCGAGGCGGCGAGCACCGCGTTGGGGCAGATCAGATAGTAAGTGGTCGGGAATGGCGGCCCGCCCGGCAGCCTCGGATAGGTCGCGAGCACCCCCGGATGTCCGCTCGGGCAACGGTAGGCAACCCCGGCCACACCACGCATCACCCGCCCGAGTTGTGCTTGCGCAAACTGGGCGTCCGCCTCAGTGAATGTCTCGTAGTCAACCACCAAACTCGCAACCTTCGTTTTCGTTCTGCGATGACCCAATCGCACCCAGCGAAAGGATACCGGGAGAGCCAGGGCCGTGATGCATCAGCTCGGCCGAAAGAAAACCGACGGATCTAGCCGAAGAGTCCTCGACCAGAACAGCCACCCCCAAATCCTGAACCAGCGGACTCTCCTCAGATCCTCGAAACCGAGCCAACTCCCAATGAGCACTCGAATCGGTGCACGGGATTCAGGGTCCCTCGGTCGGATCGGCAGTCACCACGGGGCCGGGATCGGGCTCGTCAGGTTCAGGATCATCGGCGGTCACCACGGATCCCCACATCCTGTCCCACCAAGTCGTGCCGTATTCGCCCTCCGGCAACTGCGCCGAACCGATCTGACTGCCGCCCGCATAGGGCTCGTTGTCGGGCCCGACCACCTGGTATCCGGTCTCACCGGGCATCACCCAGCCGAGCCTCTCGCGCGCCTGGGTCTTCACATATTCGGGGTCCTGCCAACGGGCGATCTCGTCGGTCAGATCGGTGATCGACTGCTGATGCTCGGCGATCGCCTGGCGGGCCTGCCCCATCTGATACTGCTGATTGAAATAGACCCGCAGCGTGGTCGCATAGCTGATCAGCAGCACGACCATGACCAGCACCAAAATGATCGCCCGCTGAGTGATCCGCATGCCGCTGCGCAGCCTCAGTACGACCCCGCTGACCGGGTTCTCGCCTGCGCTCTGGGTGCTGGGGGTGGACGCCGTCTTCTGCGCCGAGTCCTTGGACGCCTTTCTGTCGCGTGTCTTCGACGAACTATTGCGTCCCGATGAACGCGATGCGGTCCTGGTGCTGGGGGTATCGGCGGCCCGTGCACGTCCACCCGGACGCGAACCCGTGCGGCGATCAGCTCTGCCTGATTCCACCCACAACACCTCCCCTGCGCATCTCTCAAACCATTCCACCATCGGTCACAAAACCAGCGGCGCTACGAGAGTACCCCGTCGGGTCCCCGTCACCGGATGTGGAACGCCGCCGGAACCCAAACGCTGGCGTTCGTCCTCACGAAATGCGAGAACACTCACCGTGTTTTGTGAGGACGGTCGGCTTTCGTGAGGACGAACTTTCCGGGCTCGTGCTTGCTGGGGCCCCGGCGCCCACCGGCCAGGGGTCGGATCAACCAGCGTCGCGCCCGAGCCGGCCGGCCAGACTGTGATCTTCACGCTCCGGTCAAAGCGTTCCCGCGCCCGAAATCGACAGCCGCGCCAGATATACCTGGCGCGGCTGCCGAAATCGGGCGCGGCTGTGATGGGCAGCCGAGATGCCCGCAGCGCGCGAACGAAACGGTGTCGGCCCCGCGTCCGAAAACACGAGGCCGACACCGTTAGAGATTCAGCAATCACTCACTTGGGGGGCAGCACTTCGCGTCGCCACCCATTCTCGATCTCGCGAAGAACAAGCAACCTTGTCCTGAATCCGCCGCTTTCCGCCTACCGCGCGGCCCTCGACGGATGAAGGCTTGTTCCTCACTCGATCTTGTTCGAAGTGATGATCACCACTGTTCCGGGTTGAACCGCGGGAAGGCGGAAGCGCCGGCATAGGCGCCCGCGTCATCCAACTCCTGCTCGATACGGATCAGCTGGTTGTACTTGGCGATGCGCTCGCCACGAGCCGGGGCACCCGACTTGATCTGACCGCAGCCCAGTGCCACAGCGAGATCGGCGATCGTGGTGTCTTCGGTCTCGCCCGAACGGTGGCTCATCATCGTGGAGTAGCCGTTGCGGTGCGCCAAGGTGACGGCGTCGATGGTCTCGGTCAGCGAACCGATCTGGTTCACCTTGACCAGCAGAGCGTTGGCCGCACCGCCGTCGATGCCGCGCTGCAGGCGCTCGACATTGGTCACGAACAGGTCGTCGCCGACCAGCTGCACCTTGTCGCCGATGCGCTCGGTGATGACGGCCCAGCCATCCCAGTCTTCCTCGTTCAGCGGATCCTCGATCGACACCAGCGGATAGTCGGCAACGAGCTTCTCGTAGTACTCGATCATCTGGGCGGAATCCTTCTTCTCGCCCTCGAACAGGTACTTGTCGTCATCGAAGAATTCGCTCGCGGCGACGTCGAGAGCCAGGGCGACATCCTTGCCCGGCTGATATCCGGCGGCCTTGATGGCGTCCTCGATCAGATCGAGTGCCTCACGGTTCGAATCCAGGTTCGGGGCGAAGCCGCCCTCGTCGCCCAGACCGGTCGACAGCTTGCGCTCCTTGAGCACCGACTTGAGTGCGTGGTAAACCTCGGCGCCCATGCGAAGTGCCTCGGCGAAGCTCTGCGCACCGATCGGGGCGATCATGAACTCCTGGATGTCGACGTTGGAGTCGGCATGCGCGCCACCGTTGAGAATGTTCATCATCGGCACGGGCAGCAGGTTGGCGGTCGGGCCACCGAGGTACTTGTACAGCGGCAGCTCAGCCGACTCGGCGGCTGCGCGAGCAACAGCGAGCGATACGCCGAGAATGGCGTTCGCGCCCAGCTTGCCCTTGTTGTCGGTGCCGTCCAATGCGAGCATCGCGTCGTCCAGGCCGCGCTGGTCGGTCGCGTCCCAGCCGACGACCTCCTTGTAAATGGTCTCGTTGACGTTGTCAACGGCCTTCTGAACGCCCTTGCCGCCATAGCGGTTTTCGTCGCCATCGCGCAGTTCAACCGCCTCGAAGGCGCCGGTGGACGCACCCGACGGGACCCCTGCGACTGCGAACGAGCCGTCGTCCAGCAAGGCCTCTACCTCAACGGTGGGGTTGCCGCGCGAATCAAGAATTTCGCGGGCCTCGATGTATTCGATAAGTGCCACGGGTGTCTACCCTTTCTTTGTACAGATCGGATTGTCTAATCCATTACTTAGCGTATCGGGTGCATCACGAACCTGACGCTCGTGAGTGCAACTCGTTTTCACGCACCTGGTTTTCCAGGACGCGCAGTGCATCGCGGGTGGCCTGGTCTGCGTCCACCCCACTCGCCTGGGCCCGTTGGACGATCGCCAGGATCTCGCGCCCGGCGTCCGCGGTGATGGGCTCCGATGCCAGCTCGACCGGAACCTGCATGGCCCGGCTGCGCGAGACCACCTTTCCGGCTCTGGCCAGCGTATTCAATGATTCGGGGATGCCCTCGAGAGCGCTCGTCCTCTTCTTCTCGGCCTGCTTGGCCTGTTCCCAGGTGCCGGCCAGATCGTCCGGATCGTCGGCCTGGGAGAAAACCCAGGGGTGCCGGGCGACGAGCTTGTCGCAGATGCCGCGGGCGACGTCTTCGATATCGAAGCGGCCATCACGCCGGGCGATCTCGGCATGAAAGTAGACCTGCATCAGCAGATCACCGAGCTCTTCTCGCAGATCGGTGTCCTGGATCGGATCGGCTTCGACCGCGTCCACCACCTCGGCGGTTTCCTCGATCAGATGGGTCACCAACGACCGGTGGGTCTGCTTCGCGTCCCAAGGGCAGTCGGCACGTAGCCGCTGCATCACCCCGGCGAGCCTCTGCAGTTCGCTCAAATGTTCACCGACACCGGCAACGTCCCCGTCGGTGATGATGTCGTCGTACCGGTCCTGCTCATGCAGCTCGCTCGAAGGCCCACCAGAACTGACCAGGGGGTGTGAGGAGGGCTCATGATGCGACGCACGAGGGTACGGTTCGCTCAAAGATCCACCAGCTCCGACAGCGAACCCGAGCCGCTCACCGCGAGATTGGCTTGGTCCCAGGTGCCGTATCTGGGGTTGACCTCAACGGTGTATGCCCCGAAGTAGGAGTCCATATTCGAGCCGAGGCTCAGCGCGATCAGATCATGCCTGGCGACCCCGAGCGCCGCCTCCGCGCACTCGCCGTTCCCCAGCAGTTGGCTCAGCCCGGACTGCTCGATGTAGTCCCGCATCTGCGCATCGTCGGGCGCATTGCTGCCCATCTGCTCGGCTTGCTGACGGCTCATCTCATCGAGCACGGCCCACTTGACCATCTGCGGACGCAGCTGGTTGGGGCTTTGGGCAAGCTGAGGCGACGACGCCAAGACCGCCGAGCAGCCTTCCGCGAACGACGTGACCCGAGCATCAGGGATCGCGACGTCGTTGACGAGCGCCGCGGTTCCGCTCGCAGGCGAGCACCCGCTCAGTGCCGCAACCCCGACAACCCCCAGCGCTGCTCCGGTAAGCACCTTCATGCAAGATTTCACATCGGCGAGTCTACTCGGGTCATGTGCGGGCACTCGCCAGTTGCCTCGTATTGAAGATCGCCACCACCTGGGACGCCCATTTCAACAGGTCTTCGCCTTCGACGGCGACGCTGGGCACTCCGCTGGTGCGTGGACGCGGCACCAGCGCGACATTTGCCTGCGCCTTGATCAACGTTCCCGGATGGACGCGCTGCAGCCGCAGCTGGCGCGATTCGGGCAGCTCGGCGACCGGGGCGAAACGGATGAAATTGCCCTGGGCCATGACCTCGGTGATGCCGGCCTCGCGGCAGGCCAGCCGGAATCGGGCCACGTCGAGCAGCGCCTCGGTGGGCGCCGGCAACGGGCCGTACCGGTCACACAACTCGTCGCGAACCTGAGCGATGTCGTCCTCACTACGCACTTCTGCGAGTCTGCGATACATCTCGAGGCGTAGCCGCTCCGATTCGACGTAGTCAGTGGGTAGGTGGGCGTCCACCGGGAGTTCGATGCGCATCTCGGCTTCTTCTTCGCCGGTATCCTCGCCGCGGTAGTCGGCGACGGCTTCGCCGACCATCCTGATGTAGAGGTCGAAGCCGACATCGGCGATGTGCCCGGATTGTTCGTCGCCCAGCAGGTTGCCGGCACCGCGGATCTCCAGGTCCTTCATGGCGATCGCCATGCCCGCGCCCAGGTCGTTGTTGGCGGCCAGCGCCGACAGCCGGTCATGCGCGGTCTCGGTCAACGGCTTCTCGGGCGGATACAAGAAGTAGGCGTAGCCACGCTCGCGGCTGCGTCCGACCCGGCCGCGCAGCTGATGCAGCTGCGACAGGCCCATCCGGTCGGCCCGGTCGACGATCAAGGTGTTGGCGGTCGAAACATCGATGCCCGCCTCGACGATGGTGGTGCAGACCAGCACATCGATGCGGCGCTCCCAGAAGTCGAACATCACCTTTTCGAGTGCCCGCTCCCCCATCTTGCCGTGCGCGGTGACGATGGTCGCCTCGGGCACCGCCTGGCGGATCTCGCCGGCTACCTTCTCGATATCCTGCACCCGGTTGTGCACATAGAAGACCTGGCCCTCACGAGCCAGTTCGCGTCTGATCGCGGCGGCCACCTGACCTTGGTCATAGCCCCCGGCGAAGGTCAGCACCGGGTGGCGTTCCTCCGGCGGGGTGGCGATGGTCGACATCTCGCGGATGCCGGTGACCGCCATCTCGAGCGTCCTCGGGATGGGTGTGGCGCTCATCGACAGCACGTCGACGTTCACCCTCATCTTCTTGAGGGCCTCCTTGTGCTCGACGCCGAACCGCTGCTCCTCGTCGACGATCACCAGGCCGAGATCCTTGAAATGCACGGACTCGCTGAGCAGCCGGTGGGTGCCGATCACCACGTCGACGCGTCCGGACGCCAGGCCCTCGATGGTCTTCTTGGTCTCGGCCGCCGACTGGAAGCGGCTCAAGGACGCGATGGTCACCGGGAACCCGGCATAGCGGTCGGCGAAGGTCTGCGTGTGCTGTTGGACGAGCAGCGTGGTCGGAACCAGGATGGCGACCTGCTTGCCGTCCTGCACGGCCTTGAACGCGGCACGCACCGCGATCTCGGTCTTGCCGTAGCCGACATCGCCACAGACCAGCCGGTCCATCGGGATGATCTGCTCCATGTCGTGTTTGACGTCGTTGATACACGACAGCTGGTCGGGGGTCTCGGTGAAACTGAACGAATCCTCCAGCTCGCGCTGCCACGGGGTGTCCGGCCCGAAGGCGTGGCCCTTGGTGGCCTGCCGGGCCGCGTAGAGCTTGATCAGCCCGGCCGCGATCTCGCGAACCGCCTTGCGGGCGCGGGATTTGCGGGCCTTCCAGTCGGCCCCGCCCATCTTGTCGAGTTGCGGGGTTTCGCCGCCGACGTAGCGGGAGACTTCGTCCAGCTGATCCATCGGCACGTAGAGCCGGTCGCCGGGCTGGCCGCGCTTCGACGGCGCGTATTCGACCACCAGGTACTCCCTGGTAGCACCTGCCACCGTCCGGGTGACCATCTCGACGTAGCGTCCGACGCCATGCTGCTGATGTACCAGCGGGTCGCCCTTCTTGAGCTCCATCGGGACGACCTGGTTGCGCCTCTTGGTAGGCATCTTGCGGGCCGAGCGTTCGGCGGTCGGCAGGGCGCCCGTGATGTCGCTCGCGGCATGGACGACCAGTTTGATGCCGGGTGCCCGCCAGCCGGAATGCATGCCACTGCGAAAGATCTGCACGACCGGTTCCGGCTCCGGCAGCTGGTCGAGATCGTCCACGATGTGTGAGGGAATGTCGTTGTCACGCAGCACTTCGGCCATGCGGCTCGCCTGGCCGGAGCCCTCCACACTGAGCAGCACCCGCCAGCCGTCGGAGACATCTTGGCTGATCTGCTGCACGAAACCCGATACGTCGCCGTGCCAGCTACCGACATCTGCCAAGCCCAGCTGCTCGGTGTCTTCGGCATCTGGGGAGGAGACGAATGGCGACAGTGACCACCAGCTCTGGCCGCGCTCCAGCGCGTGCGAGCGCACATCGGCGAGCTGCTGGTAGGCGCTGGCACCCATGTCGATGGGGGCCTTGCCTCCGGACGCGGCCGATGCCCAGCCCGCGTGCAAGAACTCCAGGCTGGTGCGCACCAGATCCTCGGCGCGGGTACGCACCAGTTCCGGATCGTTCACCAGAATCAATGTGCTAGGTGGAAGCACATCGATGAGAAGCTCGAGTTTGTCGACCAGCGCCGGAATCAGGGCCTCCATGCCCTCGGTCGCCTGACCTTCGGCGATCTTCTCCAGCATCTCGGAGAGTTCGGGGTGGTCGTCGATCAGCGCGGCGGCGCGGGCCCGCACCTTCTTGGTGAGCAGGAGCTCGCGGCAGGGGGCGGCGATGATCCGGTCGACGGTGTCGTCGGTCGAGCGTTGGTCGGCGACATGAAAGTAGGTGATGGTGTCGATCTCGTCGCCGAAGAAGTCGATTCGGACCGGGTGCTCTTCGGTGGGCGGAAAGACATCGACGATGCCGCCACGGACCGCGAATTCGCCACGTCGTTCGACCAGGTCGACGCGCTGGTAGGCGGCCGCCACCAGATCGGCGGTCAGCCTGCTCATCTCGTAGTCGGCGCCGACTTTGAGAGCCACCGGACGCAGATCTGCCAGCCCTGCCACCTGAGGTTGGAGCATCGAGCGGATCGGTGCGACCACAACTTTGGGTGCGGGCTGCTCACCTTTGCCTTTGATGGCGCGCAGCACGGCGAGCCGGCGTCCGACCGTATCGGAGCGCGGGCTGAGGCGCTCGTGCGGCAAGGTCTCCCAGGCCGGGTAGTAGGTCACCTGGTCTTCGCCGAGCAGCGAACCCAGCACAGCGGTCTGCTGTTCGGCTTCCCTGAAGGTGGACGTGACAACGAGTATCGGACGATCGGTGGCAGCGGCGAGGGTGCCAATCAATGGTGGACGCCCGGCGGGCGCGCAATCCAGCTCGTTCGCGGACAGCCCCGCCTTGGCGTCACTGATGGCCTCGGCTACGCCGCGATCGGCCGCAAGTGTTGTGAAAAGTCCCCGGAAGCTCACCGGTCCAGCCTAGGTCGAGTGGTCAACTGTTGAACTTGTTCTGGGTGGCCGGGAGACCTTCGGTCATCAGGGTCTCGCAGGCGTCCGCGGCCCGCTGCACCTCGACCGCCAGATCCTCGCGCATGGACGCCGGGAATCTGTCGAGCACATAGCCCGCGGCCGCGTGATGGCCGGTTGGGCGTCCGACCCCGAACCGGACGCGGTAGAAGTCGCCGGTGCGCAGATGCGCGCGCACCGACTTCAGCCCGTTGTGGCCATTGTCTCCGCCACCGAACTTGGCGCGTAGCTGACCGAACTCGAGGTCGATCTCATCGTGCGCGATGATCACATGGTCGGGCGGCACCTTGAAGAAGGACGCGAGTTTGCCGACGGCCTGACCCGACTCGTTCATGAAGGTTCGGGGTTTCGTCAGCACCAACTTGTCGCCGGGCGGCACACCCACACCCGCTGCCGAAATCACGGTCTCGGCGACCGAGGCACGCATGCCCCGGGGTGCGGAGAAGCTCGCCCGGGCACGCCGGGCGAGCTCATCTGCGATCATGAATCCGACGTTGTGCCGGGTTCGTTCATACTCCGGGCCGGGGTTACCCAGCCCTGCGAGCAGCCAGGTGCTCACTCCTCGGATTCACCCTCGGCGGCCTCGGGCTCCTCGACGACCTCTTCCGCCTCTTCACCGGTCTCGAGCATGTCCTCGACCGAAGCCGCAGCGTTGATGCTGACGACCAGAGCCTCGGGATCATCGTCCAGCTCGGCGCCCTCGGGCAGCGCGATGTCGCCGACCATGATCTGCGATCCGACCTGCAGGCCCTCGATCGAAACCTCCACGCGAGACGGAATGTTGGTGGCCTCCGCGTTCAGGGTGATCTCGTTGCGCTCGGTGTTGACCAGGGCATCGGGCACGGCCTCACCGATGATGACGACAGGCACCTGAACGCTGACCCGCTCGCCGCGGAAGACCATCAGCAGATCAACGTGCACCAGATTGCCCGACACCGGGTGGCGGACGACCTGCTTCGGCAGCGCCAACTGCTCGGTGCCGTCGGGCAGCTTGACGTTCAGCAGCGCGTTCGCCTGGCGCAGCGCCAGCATCGACTCGTGACCCTGCAAGGTGACATGCACCGGCTCGTGGCCATTGGCATACAGCACAGCCGGCACCTTGTCGGCACGGCGGATACGGCGGGCAGCGCCCTTGCCGAACTCTTCGCGGGCTTCCGCGCTCAGATCGATGACATCAACCATCGCTATCTCCTCAACTCCGTAAGTCTTCGGGAGGAGGACGCGGCCGCAAGTGGGCCGCCAACCAGTCGATCACGGGTTCGCATACGCGTTCCCCTCGCCAAGTGCACGGCCAACGTTAGCAGTACTGGGAGCCCCCATCGAAAAGGCTGGCAACCGAGCCGTCTTCGAAGACCTCGTGAATCGCCTGGGCGAGCAACGGCGCCACCGAGAGCACCGTCATGTTCTCGACCTGCACGCCGTCGGGAACGGGCAGCGTGTTGGTGAAGATGACTTCCTCGAATGGCACGACGTTCAGCCGCTGAGCTGCAGGCCCCGACAAGATCGCGTGGGTCGCGGCCACGATGACCTTTGCCGCACCGTGCTGGAACAATGCCTCGGCCGCCTGGCAGATCGTGCCGGCGGTGTCGACCATGTCGTCCACCAGCAGACAGGTGCGTCCGGCGACTTCACCGACGACCTCGTGCACCTTGACCTCGTTGGCCACCGTCGGATCATGCCGCTTGTGGATGATCGCCAGTGGTGCGTGCAGCCGATCACTCCAGTTGTCGGCCAACCGGACGCGTCCCGCATCGGGGCTCACGATGGTCATCTTTTCGCAGTCGTACTTGGTCTTCACGTAGTCGGCCAGCACCGGCAGGGCAGTCAGGTGATCGAGCGGACCGTTGAAGAAGCCCTGAATCTGCGCGGTGTGCAGGTCGACGCTCATGATCCGGTCGGCGCCGGCCGCCCAATACAGGTCCGCGATCAGGCGGGCCGAGATGGGCTCGCGTCCGAGATGCTTCTTGTCCTGCCGCGCGTAGGGGTAGCAGGGTGCGACGACGGTGATCCGCTTGGCGGAGGCGCGCTTCAGCGCGTCCACCATGATGAGCTGCTCCATCAGCCATTCGTTGACCGGGGCCGGATGCGACTGAATGACGAACGCGTCCGAACCGCGCACCGACTCCTCGTAACGCACGTAGACCTCGGAGTTGGCGTAGGTGATCAAGCGGCTGGGCGTCAGCTCGACCCCCATGAGCTCGGCCACGGCTTGGGCGAGCTCGGGGTTGGCCCGCCCGGTGAATAGCATCAGGTGCTTGTCCGTGGGACGCTTCACACCGCTCACTGATCATCCTCCTGGTTTTCTTCACGCAACGCGGCGCGAGCTTCGGCAACCGCGGAATGGATCTCCCCGGCAGAATCGCTGGCAGCATCAGCGGCCGCTGACCCTGCACGTTTACGAAGCACCCAATCGGACGAGAGGTGCTCTCGTCCGCGGGCGATGGCCAAGGCACCGGCAGGCACATCCTCGACGATTGCCGAGCCGGCCGCCACGAATGCGCCGTCGCCGATGTCGACCGGCGCCACCAGCACCGAGTTCGAGCCGATGAACACGCAATCGCCCAGGTGGGTAGGAGTTTTGTGAGAGCCGTCATAGTTGGCGAAGATCGTGCCGGCGCCCACATTGACGCCCTCACCGATGAACGCGTCGCCGCAATAGGTCAGGTGCGGCACCTTCGAGCCGTCCCCGATCTGCGCATTCTTGGTCTCCACGAACGTTCCGATCTTGCCGTGCGCGCCGAGCACGGTTCCCGGACGCAATCTCGCGAACGGGCCGACTTCGGCGTCCGCGTTGATGACCGACAGCTCGCCGTGAGTACGGATCACGTGGGCGTTCTCGCCGACCTCGACATCGCGCAGCGTGGTGTCGGGGCCGATGACCGCGCCCGTGGCCACCGAGGTGGCGCCGAGCAGCTGGGTGTTGGGCAAGATGGTCACGTCAGGTTCGAGGTCTGCGTCCGCCTCGATCCACGTGGTGTGCGGATCGACGATGGTGACGCCTTCGAGCATCCAGTGCTCCAGGATCCGCCTGTTGACTTCGGCGTTCATTCGGGCCAACTGGACGCGATCGTTGACGCCCTCGGTCTGCCAGATGTCGTCGGTCATGTACGCGCCGACGTTGCGTTCATGCAGCCGGGCATAACCGAGCACGTCGGTCAGGTAGAGCTCGCCCTGATCGTTGTCGGGTTCGAGATTGGCGAGCCCGTCGCGCAGGACGGCGCTGTCGAACACGTAAATGCCGGAGTTGATCTCCCGGATCTGCCGCTCGGCCTCAGTGGCGTCGCGATGCTCGACGATGCGCGCGACCTGACCACCTTCGCGGACGATGCGTCCATACCCGGTCGGATCGGGCACAACCGCGGTCAGCACGGTGCAGGCGTTGCCGCCCTCGCGGTGGGTGGCCACCAACTGGGCCAATGTCTCGCCGCTCAGCATCGGCACGTCACCATAGGTCACCACAACCTCGCGGTTGATGTCGCCGAGGGCCTGCATGCCACAGGCCACCGCGCCACCGGTTCCGTTGCGCACGGGCTGCTCGACGATGGTTGCCTGCGGATAGCTCTCTTCGAGAAGCGCTTCCACCTGCTCGCGCATGTGACCGACGACCACGACCAACTTGTCGGGATTCAGGGTCTGAGCAGCGTCGAGTGAATAGCTGAGCATCGCGCGGCCTGCGACCGGATGGAGCAGCTTCGAACTCTTCGATTTCATTCGAGTACCGCCACCTGCCGCCAATACGATGACGGCAGCCACGGGGGCTTGAGCTGGAGTAGTGCTCACCAAATCTCCTTCACCACAATGCGTCCCGGCCAACGGCCGGGCAGGGGTGGCGCCGCTTGTTCTTCGGCGCGCGGTTCAACTCTAAGCCCTTGCATCGGTTGCTGCTATTCCAGCTCCCTGGGCAGGAGTCGAACCTGCGTCGCTAGTCCTGATTCAAAGATAAGTAATACCTAGTCAGGCCGTGTTTTCAGGTGTTCACACGTACCGATTCATGGTCATTTCATGCCCGCTGATGCCGTCCCGTATTCCACAATCCCCAGCAGTGTGCACACACATTGCACACACTTTCGCAGGCGGGCGACGGCGTCGGCGCTAGTCGGCGCTAGCCGTGATCAACGGGTTGGGGGCCATGGGCCGCGGTGTACTCCATCGCCTCGGCAAACAGCTTCTCGGCGGTCGGCCGGTTGACGAACTCGCCCAGGAGCGCGCCGATCAATGCCTGGCGCAGGTCCCGGACTTCCGAGCAGACGGAGGGCGGAGCGATCGCCACCCAATCAGGTTTGTTATTGGGCAGCACGTTTCCGAAGTTGCCACTGTCAACCGACACGACCGCCAGCCGCCGGCGCCAGCGTCCACGGACATCCTTCTGCCGGATGTAGATGGCTCTGAGCTTGCCCTTGACCGCCAACGCCTTGGCAGCTTTGCGCCAAGTCACCGCGTCACTGATAGCAGCTCCAGGTGGAACCACCAGCACAGGCCGATCGCCCGCCTCGTGGACGGCCCGCAGCAGTGCCTGCTGGCGTTTCCCTGGCCCTGTAGTCATGAATCCAGAATATTCACGTTGTCCTATAGAAAACCGTCTGCGAGGGTACGCCCCACACCCCACCACGTCCCGTTCAAGGTCTAGAAACGCCGACCGTTTCTTACACAAAACGAAGGAACCCCGGCCCTAGGATCAACTCCTAGGCCGGGGTTCTTCCCTCGTCAGAACACGCCTACAGCGCATCATAAGGCGCCGACACCCTGACCATCACCGGCACCACCGGCACCATCACGCCCGTGCTCCAGCTCCAGCTCCGCCACCCGTGCGGCATATTGCGCCTTGCGCTCAGCGCGCGACTTCTTGCGGGCCGCAGCAGCCGCAGCCATCTCTTCCTTGGGGACGGGCTCCGGGGCCGTGCCCGCGCCCGCACCCGCCGGCGAGGGCCGCTTGATCGGCCTGATCGGCAGTTTGACCTGCTTGGCCACTGCTGGTCGGACTGCCTCCTTCTCCTCCTTCTCCTCCTCCGCAGCCCGGCGTTCCGCCACCTCGCGGTGCCTCACGCACAGTCCGTCGGTCCCGGAGTTGTTCCGGCAAGGGTTACCGTTCGCACATGTGGCACTGCACCGGATGAACGGCGAACCTTCGGGACGGCGCTTGTTCTTGCGGTCCAGCTCCGCCACCTCGGCACATACTCTCTCGTATGCCTCGTCCTCCGCGTCACGCGCAGCTCGGGCAGCACGAGCAGCACGGGCACTGCTGCTGAACAGACCACCACCAGCACCTTGCCTTCGGGCATCGTCAGCACTCTCCCGAGCCATCCGGCGGATAGCAGGGCTCTTGCTATGCACGGCGAGGTCGTCCAGCTTCCTGAGGGCGTCCGGCACCCCAGCGTTCAGTATCCGTTCCGACATTGTTTGCATTTTGAACCTCTTATCTCTTGGTCTTCTTGTTTCTTGTAAGTGGCCGGGTCACGCATCCCCTATCTATAGATAGGGGATTTCGTGACCCCCTGGTGTGTGATGCGTGCGTGACCCTCCGTGACCCTCGCGTGACCCCGCTGACAAGGCCGTTTACATGGGAGCGTGAGCCTGCGTGAGCCCAACCGTGAGCCTCGGGAAAAAACCCTTACGTGACCCTGACCGTGACCCTGAGGGAACCCTGATAGGCACTTTGTTTAGCTGTCATGACGCGCTCCAAAGCGCCGCGCCGCTGGGCGTTCGCTCCGCCAACTGCATCAAGGTGCCGGCCTTTTCGAGATCCGAAAGTTTCCGCCTGGCCTTTTCAATCTCGGCCTTTCCGGGCTCGATCGAGCCGTAGAGCAGCTTGGCGGCATCCTTCGCTGTGATCGGTTCGTTGTGGGCCATGTCAACCAGCGAGGGTTGCGAGCACACAGACGAACGCCCGGACAAGTGGTCGTGATGAACATCGAACGGGCCGACCTCTTCGGCTGGGGTCTTGACGTGGTGAAAGTGGACGACAGGATCACCAGGATTGCCATCGAGCAAGATCACCGAACCGGCTCCCGATGTCAACCAGGTTGATCCGTAGATGTCATCGATCGTCGGTTTGGTGGCCATGCCTTGTTGCTGCTTGCGCGTGTGATGCAGTTCGATAATCTGAACGCCCGAAGCGATGGCGAGCTGCCGGGCTCTGTTGTAGCCAGCTCCGACCTTGTCATCAGACAGGCCAATGGCGGCATCCTTCAGGGAGTCGATCACGACCGCCTTGGCGTTCACTTCCGTGCACAACCGCACCAAGGTCTCAGGCACAAGCCCCAGGTCCGCCGGTGGCGGGCCGGCACGGAGCACCAAACGGCTGTCCAGCAATTCCCGATCGGCCTCGGACACCATGCGAGTGAATGATCGGCGCGCTTGGCGTGGGCGATCCATTGCAAGATAAAGAACAGGACCACCCAACTCCTTAATAGGAAGCCCGAGCAGCTCCGAATAGCTGTCCAGTCCGCATAATCCCAAGGCCAACTGCTGTGCCAAGGTCGTCTTGCCTACGCCTTGTGGGGAACCGATCAGCAATGCCTCCCCATCGGCCAGCAGAACGTTTTGACCAGATCCCCACACCGCAACTGGCAGTTCAGCAGCGTCCAGGATCGCCCCACCACCAGCCTCCATCGGCACATCGGGGATGTCCCCACGTGATTCAGAGATAGCTATACGGTGACCCTCCGAGCGGATTTGCTCATCGATAGCAGCCATGTGCTCTTCGACCACGCGCACTTGTTCGGGATCGCTCATCACATCACCGTCAAGCTGACGGCGCATGATCTCCCGTGAGGCTGGGGCCACCGCCTGGTTGAACCGCATCTGCCTATATAGCGGGATCACCCCAGGCGTGCGCCCGAGCTCCAGCAAGCGCCGTGCTGTCGGCCTGGCCAGCTCGTCCAGAGCGTCCGGATCACCTGCCCTTGCTTCGGCTTCAAGCCGATCATGGTGGTCAGCAGCATGATCCTCCGTATCGGAGCGCTGGATCATGCGGGCATAGTCATACGCGGTCGGGTCCGGCTCCACGTCCGGCACGTCGCCAGGTGCGAACGGGCCAGAGCTAGGCGAGGTACGGTTCTCACCCCAAAGCGGGATGACGTCGGCAGTCAGGCCGAAGGCCGCCATAGCACCGATTGGGGTATTATTGGCAACGTGTTCTGAACCTGAATCTGAACCTTGAGATTGCTGATTCTCTCCTGCATGCGGCCCCCGGTCTAACTCCGCCGGGGGCTGTTGCAATTCTGTGGCTGATTTCATCAGTTCACCCGCTTCGGGGTGATCAGATCCAGGACCTCGGCACGCGAGGCATAAGCCTTGCGCGAACCCTCGGCCTGATACTTGGCCAGCTTGCCGCTGGACCACCACCTGGAGACGATGACATTGGAAACTCCGGCGAGTTCCATGACCTCATCACGGCTGATCAGGTCGGACGGTTGCGCTATTACGTTGTTTAGCACCGTAATTGTTTCCCTTCTTGGTTGTTCACCCCTCTCCCTAGGCGAACTTTCGGATCTATTTGCAAGTGCGGTGCTTTCGTTCCTTGATAAGTTAATCATATACCGATCAACTTTCATGAACAAAGGTTTACTGTTCCCGCTCCCGTTCCTGTTCCTTCTGCCGTTCTCGCCCTCCGCGGAAACAGAACAGTCCCGTCGTCAGGCCGAGCCCCCAATAGGCCATGCATTCGATGCCGAGAGCAGACGCGATCAATTCCACGCCGGCCAACGCGAATAGCGCGAAAATAGGCATCCGGAAAATAGTGAGAAGTGCATCTACTTTTGATAGAATGTTTCTTGAAGGGCTGTTATTTATCATGATGGTCCTACCTCCTAGCGGGTCCCGTCCGGGCGTCGGGACCCGCTTTAATTTTGTTAGAATTGCTCCCGTAGGGAGCTACTACACTGCGGGCCTGGCAATTGCCGGGCCCGCTTCAGCTTCACGACGCGCTGGTGCCAAAGGTTTCGCGGGCGAGGGCATAGCTGCCCTTGTTCCTGGTCAGGACACGTGCCCAACCCTCCAAGCGCAGATCCTCCAGGACCTCGCGCTCATGGCCGTCCGCAGGCTTGATGACGATCTCGGCCTGGAGCCGATCGAGCAGGCCCGCCTTGTAGGTGCGTTCCCGTTCTTGCTCCAGATCACGAACCCAGGCAGCGAACGATGTGCCCTCGATGGGGTACTGCCATTCCCACTTATCCTCGGTGACCTCGACCACCTCGCCGCCCTGCATCGCAACCGGTATTTCACCCCGGAAACCGAGCAAGGTGAATCTGTTCCAAATGCCATGCCCGTGGTCCTTGCCGTCCGCAGTCGTAGTCCAGATATCGACCACCTCATTAACGGGTTTGAAGTCCGGGGATTTCTCCACCAGGCGCCAAGAGAAGCTGAACCTGCCCAGTGGTCTGCTCGGTTCAGTATGGTCCCCCAGCGGTAGGGCAATTCCGTCGTGCTGGAGTTCTTTCATCACGTCCTGCTCACGCTGTTGACGAACCGAGATCACGATGTTTTCCCGCAGCCGAGAAGCAAAGCCATTCTTGAAGTCGATGACCTTCTGCTCATTTTCCTTGGCACACTTCTGCCGGTAGTAGTCCTCGTGCCAGGCCGGATACTCGTAGCTCGGAATCCGCTCGTAGTTGCCGGTGATCTCGATCATCTCGCCTACATAGGTCACACCGATTAGCACGCCGTCCTTCTCACCAACAGGCTCGCAGAACTTGTCGGCGTCCGGGATATAGATCGTGTCACCCGAGTTCTCGGGGACGAAGTTCGGTTCCGGGTAAGTGCTTTTCTTGAGCATTTCAATTCTCATTTCTTGTTGCTGTGGTTATGCGGCAAGTAGTTCATCGATTGCCTTCAAGGGGATGACGATCCGGTGACCGATTCTCACCGAGCGGAGCTCCCCCGTACGGACGAGCCTGTAGGCCGCGCTCCGCCCGATGCCGATCATCCGGGCAGCTTCTTCAACGGTTACCGTCTTTCGCAGTGGTTCAGTGGTTGACATGACCGCTTGCGTTTCGTATTCATTCATGAGGCCTATGTTCATCCGGTTGCAAACAAACTTCAATGGTGTTAGTTTGTACCCATGCGCGGACGCTATACAAACTGGCAGGTTTCCGGATACATACGGCCGGAGCACGATGAACATGGCAATCTGATCGGCAATGACTCGGTTGTCCAGATCACCGAACCACAGAGCGGCTGGCAGTGGCATATCGTGCTGACCCCGGATCGCAAGGCGATAGCCGACTTCCGCATCCGCAACATCGGGCGCCCGCAGCTGGTGGTTGATACCGACGCTCTGGCCCAGGTTCCTTTGCGTGATCTGGTTGACATGGCCAAGGTGTACCTCTCCCGTGTGGACACGGAGTTCACCGACGGGCAGCCGGTCTTCCTGGCACTGACCCTTGCAGAGCTGGAACCCGGTGAAGCACGGATCGACGGGATGCCGACGCCCGAAGAGTACGCCGCCGCATGGCAGGAACTGGGGCCACAAACCGTCTCCGGAATCCCGAGGAGAGATGCTTTGGCTGCTCGGTACGGAGTCACCGTCTGGACCATCGACAAGTGGACGAAGAACGCCCGGCAGCGTGGTCTGATCGCCGAGGCCCGAGTCGGACGTGGCAACCGGCGCCGGCCATCACGTCATCCGCAGGACTAACCCGAGAAGAGAGAGCAGGATCAGATATGTGGATTTTCACCACGAAGGGTTTCATCTCACTGGTGCAGGATCGTAATGATCACTCCATGCTCCAAGTCCGGGCACGTGATCCCCAGGATCTCCGAGCACTGTTCCCCCATGCCGAGGTAGCCGAGACGCCCGACGCCGACTACCGGTACAGGGCTCGTGTTCCCAGACAGGAAGTGTGTGAGGTGCTCACCGATGCGATCAACGAGATCGACTATGAAAGCCACTTCAAAGAAGCGGCCATCGCCACCGCCGAACGTACCTATAAGCAGCACGCCACCAGGCTCAGGTGGGCGCTCTACCAAGTATGGGAGGCCATGCGCAACCTCCAGGGTGATGAACCCGATTATGGCGAGATGGCAAGAATGGCCCGGGTGTTCCGGGAGCATCCCGAAGGTCCCGACGAGGCTATACGGGTTGCCTACGCCGAAGCCGGTTACCCAGGATCGGGACCCAACGGGCTGGTGACTCCGAACGACGCCTGGAAGATAGCCAACAGGGCATGGCGTGGTGGCTATGACCTCGGCCCCACGGTCGGCCCTTACAAGGAAGCCTGACATGGCCAACGGTCTTTACAGGCGATGCGGCTGCCGTGACGAGAACGGCAGGCAATACGGCAACCTGCCCCAGAAGCCATCTGCCGAGCAGCGAGCCAACGCCTGCCCCAAGATGCTGACCGACCCCAAGCATGGCCGCTGGAGCTACCGCGTCTCGAACGGTTACGATCCGCAGACGGGCAAGCGCCGAGTCATCAATGGCAGGAGCTACCCCACCCTCAAGCAAGCTCAGACGGCATTGAACGCCGACAGGGTAGCCAAGGACCAAGGACGCCTCCGGAAGCCGTCTGAGACGACCCTGGCCGCATACGCGCCTATCTGGCTGGAGCGCCGCACGACGATGGGAGCACGCCCGCTCAAAGCGACGACGGCGGCACAGTACAGGGCATACCTCGTCAATGACATCATCCCCCAGCTGGGGCACGTCAAGATTGCTGAGCTTCGGCGCTCGCACGTACAGAGCTTTGTCGATGATCTGGCCAAGGACGGACGCGGAGCGGTGACGATCAAACGGATCGTGGCCACGCTGCAATCGGTGTTGACCGGCGCAGTCAAGGACGGTCTGATCGAGACGAACATCGCCCGATCGGTTGACACACCAACCGTTCAAAAGGAGACCCGTACGATCTGGAGCCCAGATGACGTGGCAAGGTTCTTCCAAGCCGTGTCAACCGATCGTCTCGGCCCGATGTACGAACTGACCTTGTACGCCGCCCTCCGGCGTGGCGAGGTGTGCGGTCTGCGTTGGGATGACGTGGACTTCACCGAACAGACCCTGACCATCCAACACAATCGGGTGAGGGTTGGAGGTGTGCCGACGGAACAGACTCCCAAGACCGCATCGAGCGCAGCCGTCGTCGCGCTATCGGCCCCGGCACTCGAAGCTCTGAAGGCATGGCGGTTCAGGCAGGATCTCGAACGTCAGGATGCCGGTGACGCCTGGGCGTCCGAAGGGCACGTCTTCACCGATGAACTTGGTGGTGCGCTTGACCCTCAACTGCCCACGTACTGGTTCGGCAAGATCGTCAAAGCTCAGGGACTTCCTCCCATGACCTTCCATGGCCTCAGGCATGTCGCCGCAACCTTGATCTGGGAATCGGGAGCTGACATCTTGCACGTCTCGAAAGCGCTTCGCCATTCCTCCATCGGAGTGACGTCAACGGTCTACACACACATGAAAGAAAGCGAGCAGCGAGCGACCTTCGAGGCCATCGCCAACCAGCTTTCGGAAGCTACTGCACACACATCGCACACACAATCGACCAACTAGCCCAAACAAGAACGCCTAGCGAGACCTTCAAACCCGGTCTCACTAGGCGTTTGAGCTCCCTGGGCAGGAGTCGAACCTGCGTCGCTAGTCCTGATTCAAAGTCAGGCGGGCCCTGCCGGCAGACCAACCAGGGATCGGTTTGGTGCGTGAATGAGACTACCCTACGGCACATCCCGAGGCACAAATCGCCACATCCGGAGGCATCGCCCTCAATAGCCATGTCGCCTTGGCATCTATCTACGACCGAGACCGAATAGCGCCAAGAAGCAGCGCGTCGGCGCGGAATCGCCACGAGCCCGGTCGCGGAAGTCGGCGTCCGAGCGCTGTGAAAGACTGGACGCATGAGTCCGGCTGATTCGCAGCGTGCGCGTCGTGGCCGCAGGCGGATGAGCAGCGCCGAGAGGCGTGAGCAGCTCATTGAGATCGCCCGCGGCCTTTTCGCCGACCGCGGATTCGATGGCACCAGCGTCGAAGAGATCGCGGCCCACGCGGAGGTCAGCAAGCCGGTCGTCTACGAGCATTTCGGTGGCAAGGAAGGTCTCTACGCGGTGGTCGTCGACCGTGAGGTGCGGGCCTTGGAGACCGCCATCCAGCGGGCCTTGGCTACGCCTAACGCCAACTATCGCGAGATCATCGAGAGGGGCACCCTCGCGCTATTGGATTACATCGATGCTTGCCCCGACGGATTCCGCATCATCTCCCGCGACTCGTCCATGGCGACGAGCAAGACCTCATCGGTCGCCAACGCGAGCCCGACTTTTGCGTCCATCTTGTCGGACATCACCGCGCATGTGGCCGATATCTTGGCGTTGCCGCTCACTCGCCGCGGCTACAATCCGCAACTCGGATCTGTGTTCGCTCAGGGTCTGGTCGGTCTGGTCGCCTCGGCGGGCCAGTCGTGGCTCGACCTGCGCGAGCCGCCCAAAGAGGAGCTGGCCGCGCAGTTGGTGAATCTGATCTGGAACGGACTATCGGGCCTACAGCACTCGCCTCGGCTGATCAGTTTGGCGCGCGATCGTCATGCCGAGAATGCCCGGCAGGCGGGCCAGGACGAATCAGACGCGAGGCCACCGGCCAAAGAACTGAGTAAATAGATCCGCACCAGGCCACTTCGCCTTTCGTGCCGTGAAGCAGGCCGACGGTGGTCTGGCATAAGGTCGCGCGGTCGCCGGGCCGACTCATGAGTGACAGGAGCGAGTACCCGACCTCAGCTCGCTGCAGGCAACAGACCGTGCAGAAGTGTGCACTATTTTGCGCACAACCGCAGTGGTCTGTTCACTGCTTCCAACCAGGCCGGCTAAGCCCGGGTCGCGGGGCAGATCGCCGCTATTGCTGGGCGGCCAGTAGGAGGCTCCGCAGTGCGAGCGCCAGATCGTCCTGGTTTCGGCTGTCCAGGTCTGCGAGGATGCGGGCCTCGGCCGACACCAGATCCGCGAGGGCGGCGTCCACCTTTTCGCGGCCGTCATCGGTCAATTGGACGAGCACGCCGCGTCCATCATGCGGGTTCGCCGTCCTGTTCACCAGCCCGCGCGCGTAGAGCCGGTCGACGCGGTTGGTCATGGTCCCCGACGTGACATGGGTCTTGTCGAGCAATTGCCCGGGCGTCAGCTGATAGGGCCTCCCCGAACGCCGAAGCGCCGCGAGCACATCGAACTCCCAGGCCTGCAAACTATGGGCAGCGAACGACTCCGCACGGACGCGGTTCTGCAGCTGGGCAAGGCGGGTTATCCGCGACCAGATCTGCATCGGCTCGACATCCAGATCGGGGCGCTCACGTTGCCAGGCCGCAACCAATTCGTCGACTTCGTCCACATAGGGATTGAATCACAGATAGCCGCGGCCGGACAGATCTCATCCGTCCACTCGCGCCTGGGGGCCGGGCACCGGGCCATGCGCCCGACGCACGTCACGTACCTCGGACGACAAACCCGGCAGCTGCTCGGCCAAACGGTCGGCGGCTGCTGCATCGGTGGCCAAGAACGCGCAGGTCGGGCCCGATCCGCTGACGATTGCCGCGAGGGCACCGGCCGATCGTCCGGCCTCCAACGTGGTAGCCAATTCGGGATAGAGCTCCAAGGCGGCGGCCTGCAGATCGTTGCGCAGCCAGGGTGCGACCCGTTGAGCTTCGCCGGAGCACAAGTCGCGAAGGGCCTCATCGGGAAGCTCGACGTTCGGCCTGATCCGCCCCTGAGCGGCCATGTCATCGAATGTCCGGTAGACCAGCGGGGTCGACAATCCCCGTGGGGCCGTTGCGAAGACCCACTCCAACTGTCCGCCTGCGGGTTGCGGTGCGAGCTTCTCTCCCCGTCCGGTACCCAAGGCGTTGCCGCCATAGACCAGAAACGAGACATCGCTGCCGAGCTCGGCACCGAGTGCCGCAAGCTGATCCAGCGACAGACCCAGCCCCCACAATGCGTTGCAGCCCACCAGCACGGCTGCGGCATCGGCCGATCCCCCGGCCATCCCGCCGGCCATCGGAACATGCTTGTCAATCCGAATATCGGCCCCCAGCCCCGGGGGAGCCTCGGCTCGCTCACGCATCAGCACTGCGGCGCGCATCGCCAGGTTGGTCTGGTCACAGGCAAGAGTTTCGCTGCCCTCGCCGGTCATGGCCAGTCGAATCTGCCCGTCATCTCGGGCGGACAGAGCGACCTCGTCATAGAGCGAGACCGCCTGAAACAGCGTGGCCAGCTCGTGATATCCATCCGCCCGGCGCGGCCCGACACACAACGCGAGGTTCACCTTCGCCGGTACCTCGACAACCAGATCGCTCCTGTCAGGCATCGTCAGCCTCCACCGATTCCCGGGTATCACGGCCTTCGCAGCAGTGAGGGCATTCCAGCAAAGACGAGCTGTCGGGCCCGCTCATCGCTCGTCCTCCCGCAACTGCTCGGCGATCCGGACGAAGTCTTCGATCGGCAGCATCTCTCCGCGAACGGTCGGATCCAGGCCGGCGGCGACGATGGCCTCGGACGCGGCAGCCGACGACCCGAACAGCCCCGACAAGGCCGAACGCAGCATCTTGCGGCGCTGCGCGAACGCCTTGTCGATCACCCGAAAGACCTGCTCACGGGTTGCGGTAGTCGCCGGGGCCGGACGCCTGACAATGCGCACCAGCCCGGAATCCACATTGGGCGCCGGCCAGAACACGGTCGGAGGCACGGTGCCCACGCGCTCAGCCGAGGCATACCACGCGAGTTTGGCGCTCGGCACCCCATAGACCTTCGACCCGGGCGCAGCGACCAGCCGGTCAGCGACCTCGAGTTGCACCATGACCAACCCGGTCCGCCAATCCGGAAAGGTCTCGAGCAGGTGCAGCACCACCGGAACCGCCACGTTGTAGGGCAGATTCGCCACGACAGCCGTCGGGGCCGGGCCGGGCACTTCGCGCACCTGGAGGGCGTCCGCGCTTACCACCCGTAATCGTTCGGCGGCAGCAGGCTGCAGACTCCGCACGGTCTCGGGCAACAGGCGAGCCAGCGCGTCCTCGATCTCAATGACCGTCACCTGGGCCCCGGTTTCCAGCAACCCCAAGGTGAGCGAACCCAGCCCCGGCCCGACCTCGAGCACGACGTCGTCCGAAGTGATACCGGATTTCGCGACGATTCTGCGCACCGTGTTGGCGTCAACCACGAAGTTCTGCCCGCGTTGCTTGGTGGGACGCAGCCCGATCTGATCGGCGAGCCGGCGGATCGTCCGGGGGTCGAGCAACTCAGCCACGAATGCTCACACCCCAGCGTCCACCGAAAGCTGCGGTCGCGTTAACGTCAAGTTGAGTGCAGAACTCGGCGAGATCGGCACCTTTCTGCTCGGCCAGAAATCGAACCGTGTGCGCCATCAGATAGGGCGCGTTCGCCTTGCCCCGGTGCGGGATCGGCGTCAGATAAGGCGCATCGGTCTCGGCGAGGATCCTGTCGAGGGGGACGATCGCGAGCCCCTCGCGCATCTGGTGATTCGCCTTGTAGGTGACGTTTCCAGCAAAGCTCAGCCAGGCGCCGTGGTCGAGGCATCGGCGGGCAAACTCGGCGTCCCCGCTGAAGCAGTGCATGACCACGCGTTCGGGCCAGCCTTCCGCGTCCAGAATGTCGGCGATGTCACCGTGCGCGTCCCGGTCGTGGATGACCAGGGTGAGCCCATATTGTTTGGCGGTGGCGATATGCCGGACGAACATCACTTTCTGGCGCGCGATACCGGACGCGTCACGGGTGCGGAAATAGTCGAGTCCGGTCTCACCCACCGCCCGCACGTGGCGTCCGGCGGATGCGAGAGAGTCGATCACTCGCCAGGCCTGTTCGGCGTCGGCGTCGGACATCCGCGCGGCATCGTTGGGGTGAATGGCCACGGCCGCGACCACCTGTGGGCAGTTCGCGGCGAGGTTCACCGCCCACTGCGAGCTCTGCACGTCACAGCCGATCTGGACGATCCGGTGCACGCCGATCGAAGCGGCGGCCTCGATATTGTCCGCCGTGCGCAGGCCGGAGAACTCCTGCGTGGAGTCGAGATGCGTATGCGAGTCGGTGGTCGGACGCGGCAGTGCCTCCGGCAACTCGGGCAGGCCGAGCCGTTCAATGACAGATTCGCTCACTTCGTCCCCATCTCAGACTCGATCGTCCTGGCTGCGAGCGCCCTCGAATACAGTTCCCGGCGCCTGAGCCCCGTCACCTGAGCAACCTCCGCAACCGCGGCAGAAAGCTTGGTGCCGCCGGCCATCAAGATGTCGACCTGGCCGAGAGCATCGTCCCAACTGGTTGCAATCTCGGGAGCGCCTTGGATGACGAGGGTGATCTCACCCCGCGCCGATTCCCGGGCCCAGGTCACCAACTCCGAAAGCGGCCCGCGGATCACTTCCTCGTAAGGCTTCGTCAACTCACGGCAGATGGCGCCCGGACGATCGGCCCCGAAGGCCGCGCTTGCGTCGGCGAGAAAATCCGCCAACCTGTGCGGAGCTTCGAAGAAGACCATGGTGCGCTGCTCGGCTGCGAGAGTAGCGAGTCGGCGGCGGCGCTCGCCGGGTTTGCGGGGCAGAAAGCCTTCGAAGCAGAACCTGTCGACCGGCAGCCCGCTGATGGCGAGCGCGGTCAGCACCGCAGAGGGCCCCGGAACCGCGGTCACAGGGATACCTGCCTCGATCGCCGCAGTCACCAACCGGTATCCCGGGTCGCTCACCGACGGCATTCCGGCATCGGTCGCCACCAGCACGACCTTGCCGTCCGCCATATCGGCAATCAAGCCGGGCACCCGGGACGCCTCGTTGCCCTCGAAAAAACTGATCACCGAAGCTTCGGTAGTGATGCCGAGTCGCAGGAGCAACGTATGCAGCAACCGGGTGTCCTCCGCGGCGATCACGTCGGCTTCACCCAAGGCCCGAACCAGCGCAGGAGACGCGTCCTGCGCGTCCCCGATCGGAGTGCCGGCCAGCACTAGCCGCCCTTGACCTGGCTGGAACTCGGCTCTGCTCATGCCTGTCAGGGTAGCGGACCTAAGATGGCCGGGTGAGTCTTCCCCTGCCTGACCGGCTGCTCGGTGCGCTGACCCGACTGCCTCAGACGCTGGCCGGGCTGCCCAAGGTGCTGACCGGGCGGGTGCGCGGCACTCATGCCGATCCGCTGCTGCCGACCATCGAACGACTGGACGATGCCGCGATCCTGCGCAAGGACCGGGCGCTCAGCTGGCTGGTGACCATTCTCCTCGGAGCGTTCGCGTTCGCGATCCGCATCGTCAACCTGGCGCGTCCGAACAACCTCGTCTTCGACGAGACCTACTACGCCAAGGATGCCTGGACGCTGCTGCAACTCGGCTACGAGGCAGACTGGCCCAAGGACGCGAACGACCAAGTCGCGGCCGGAATCACCGACATCTACACCAACACCGCATCGTTCGTCGTCCACCCGCAATTGGGTAAGTGGCTGATCGCCGCCGGTGAAGACATCTTCGGCATGAACAGTTTCGGCTGGCGGATCTCGGCGGTGGTCTTCGGCACGATTTTGGTGATGGCGACCATCCGGATGGCCCGCAGGCTCTCCCGCTCCACCCTGGTCGGCGGCATGGCCGGGCTGTTCATCACCGTCGACGGGCTGAGTTTCACGATGAGCCGCATCGCCCTGCTCGACATCTTCGAGGCCACCTTCACGGTGCTGGCGGTGGCCTGTCTGGTAGCAGACCGCGACTGGTTCAGACACAAACTCGCCGACTATCTGCGAAAGCACGACCTGCAAGATCTCGGCGGGTCGTACGGACCCCTATTGCTGTGGCGTCCGTGGCGCTGGGCCGCCGGTTTGATGTTCGGGCTGGCCATCGCCTGCAAATGGAATGCCGTCTATGTGCTGGCGGCGATGGGCATCATGGCCGTCGTCTACGACATCACCTCGCGGCACACCGCCGGGGCGTCCAAGAAAGCGTTCAAGTCGATGCTTCTGGACGCACCACTCGCCTTCATTTCGATGGTCGTCACCGCAGGGCTGGTCTACGTCGCCAGTTGGTGGTCATGGCTGACCACGCCGGGCGGCTGGGGGCGCGACTACGGCGAAAGCCATCCGGACGACTTCTGGGTGCGTCATTTTGGGGACGCGCTGGGCTCGCTTGCCTACTATCACCGCGAAATCTACGGCTTTCATACCGGCGAGTGGATCGCCGAGCAGACACACACTTATGAGGCACATCCGGCGACCTGGTTGTGGATGGGCCGGGTGATCGGCATCGACGCGGTCAACGACATCCAGCCCGGGGTCGACGGCTGCTCTGCCACCGGAGGCGACACCTGCCTGCGGGTCATCTCGGGCGCAGGGACGCCGCTGTTGTGGTGGTTCGCGCTCATTGCCCTGGTGATCGGCCTGGGTTTGTGGTGGCTGGGACGCGACTGGCGGTTCGCGATGCCGATCGTCGCCGGGCTCACTCCGTGGCTGATGTGGTTTCCGAATGCCGATCGTCCGTTGTTCTTCTTCTACGCGATCATGATCATCCCGTTCACCGCGACGGTGCTGGCTATGGTGCTCGGCAAGATCCTCGGCCCCACCGACGGCGGACCAAGACGCAGAAAGGGCGCAATCATCGTCGGGGTGATCGTGCTGGCGATCGTCGCCGACTTCTGGTTCATCTACCCGATCCTCACCGATCAGTTGATGACCAGAACCATGTGGAGCCTGCGCATGTGGTTGCCCGGTTGGATCTAGCCGGATAGGCCTCTTTTTCGTTATACAATAACCTCATGGGAGCAAAAGAGACTATCAATGGCATCCCCGTTACCGAAGAACAAATTGAGGCATGGGCAGCAGAAGCCGAACAGGGCATTGATGTAGCCGCTCTCAAGAAGCGGGGGCGAGGCCGCCCAGGCCGAGGTGCTGAGCCTTCCCAGGTTGTAGCAGTCCGGCTGACATCAGACGAATTGACACTCATTGACGCGCGCGCCCGCGAAGAGAACAAAACTCGTTCCGAGATCATGCGAGAAGCCCTAGCCACATATGCGGCATGAAAGTCCATAAGTCCGCGTTGAAGCACGGTATCAACGCAGAGGACTCCACTTACGCCGCGACTTGGGCATTGTGGATCGACGAGCTCGATGAGGAGTCGCCGGCGCGTCAACTTCGCCTCGGCTTCGACGCTCATGGCCGCCTCCTTGAGACGATCGTCCTCGTCTTTGACAGCGGCAATGAACTTGTTATTCACGCCATGAAGGCCAGGCCTCAAATGCTCGATCTTCTGCCCTGACCTTCTCGCACGTACGGCACCGTGAGCGGCCCCTCGGGCAAGACGCAGACCCGGGCGTCCGGACCGATTCGGGCGCAGAGCTCGCGTACCGTGGCGCCGATGTCCTGAGTCTGGGTCAGGTGGGCCAGCGCGAGCTGCTCGTCCGAGAGATACGAGGTGTGCATGATCACGTTCGCGCCGGACTGGATCTTCGCCTGAATCTGCACCTGCCATTGATCCGGCTCGGTCTCCTCCCGCTCCGAGATATCCGCGAACAATTCCTCCGGCGAGGACGCCGAAGCCAGCACGCCTTTGTACGACCCATGCTCGGGGAATCCGTCGCGGCATTCGGCGGCGCAGATGATCGTGCCGCCCGGTTTCACCACCGAGAATGCGGCCGACATGCCCTTCACTGCCTGGTAGAGATTCTGGTCGAGCGGGTACCCGGAGTTGGTGGTGACGACGATGTCGAAAAGACCATCGACCGGTTCCATCGCGATCTCGCGGGCCACTCTCCGCGCCGCCTCATGCATCGGCAGCAGATCTCCGCAAAACGCCTGGACGATCTTCTTTTCCCGGTTCAAGATCACGTCGAATCCGAAGGTGACGCCGGTTCCGGTGGCGATGGCGCGCACATCCCGGTGTACGGGATTGTCGTCGATGACGCCCCAGGTGGCCTTCGGGTCACCGATCCGGGCCGCGTTGTGCAGGGTCAGCACCGTCTCCAAGGATGCCAGCCCCGGAGCCACCAGCTTCGGCCCGCCACTGAACCCGGCGAAGAAGTGCGGCTCCACAAACCCCGTCGTCACCCGCACGTCGGCCTCGGCCCACAAGGTGTTCAGCCAGACCGGCACGCCGTCACCGAAGGTGCCCATCCAGGTCATCGAATCCGGATTGCGAGCGTCATGGTTGACCACCCGGATATCGGCAGGAAAATCGTCACCGAGCATCTGCCGGATCTCGTCGTCCGTATTGCCGCGATGGGTGCCGGTCGCGACCAGCACCACGATGTCCTCGGGGGCGATGATGCCCTCGACCTCTTCGAGAACCGCCGGGATCATCAGGTCGCGGGGCTGCGGCCTGGTCAGATCGCACATCGAGATCGCCATCGTTTGGCCGGGCCTCACCCTGTCCCGCAACCTGGGCCCAGCAACGGGGTTCGCCAGAACGTCGCGAAGATAGGCCGCCTCGTCACAGACCGCCGCATGGTAGGTCGGCTCGACGACGGTGACGTCCACATCGCCGGGAAGACTGACCGGTAGCCACCCTTGGCCGTAGGCAAGTTCAACATCCACAGTTGATTCCATGAATCCATCCCACCATTGATCGGCAAGAGGCGCGCGATACGGCAACAATCTCGCGTCCGATCGCAGCTGAGTTCGCAGCTTGTAACAAACGCCCCTTAGACTGCCCTGCTGGAAAGGGACGCGAATGGCCATCTGGAAGCTGCACAACAACGGGGTCCTCGGGCCCACCGACGTCGTCAAACCGGACGAGCGGTTGACCTGGGGCAAGACCATCGGGCTGGGCGCCCAGCACGTGGTCGCCATGTTCGGCGCCACCTTCGTCTTCCCGCTGCTGATGGGGCTGAACCCACAGCTCGCGGTGATGATGAGCGGTGTGGCCACCTTGATCTTCCTGGTCGTGGTGAAGAACAAGGTGCCCAGCTATCTGGGCAGCTCGGCCTCGTTCGTGGGTGTCGCCACCGCCATCTACGCCCAGGGCGGCAAACCCGACTCAGTCTCAGGCGCAATGTTCTGGTGCGGTGTCGGCCTGTTCATCGTCGGCCTGATCATCCACTTCATGGGCTCGGGCGTCATTCACAAGGCGCTGCCCCCGGCGGTGACCGGCGCCGTCGTGATGCTGATCGGCTTCAACCTGGCTCCGGTGGTCGCGAAAACCTACTGGCCGCAAGACCAGTGGATCGCACTGATCGTCATGGTTGTGGTGATTTGCCTGTCGGTGGGGCTCAGGGGCTTCGCCGGACGCATCGCCATCTTCCTTTCCCTGATCATCGGCTACATCCTCAGCTGGGTCGCCGACCTGTTGTTCGGGCCGCGCAGCATGGTCGCCGACGACGGCACCATCACCCAGGCACTGCGCGTCGATTGGACGAAGGTCGCCCAGGCCGATTGGATCGGCCTTCCCCCGGTGACCGACCTGGCCAACTGGCAGTACGGCAGCGCCGACAACGTGGTGGGTTTTCACCTTCCCGACTTCAATTTCGCTTTCGCGTTGATCGCGATCCCGGTGCTGATCGCTCTGATCGCCGAGAACACCGGGCACGTCAAGGCCGTCGCCGAGATGACCGACACCAACCTCGACGCCTACATGGGACGCGCGCTCGGCGCCGATGGCGTCACCTCGATGCTGGCCACCTTCGCCGGTGCCGGACCAACCACCACCTATGCGGAGAACATCGGCGTGATGGCCTCCAGCAGGGTTTATTCGACGGCCGCCTACGCGGTGGCGTCGGTAGTGGCAATCCTGTTCGGCTTCTCACCCAAGTTCGGGGCGATCATCTCGGCCACGCCGGGCGGCGTGCTCGGCGGCATCACGGTCGTGCTGTACGGCATGATCGGCCTGCTGGGCGCGAAGATCTGGAAGGAGAATCAGGTCGACTTCGGTAATCCGTTGAACTTGGTGCCGGTGGCAGCGGGCATCATCATCGGCATCGGTGACGTCAGCATCCACTTCACCGAAGACTTCACGCTCGGCGGCATCGCTCTGGGCACCATCGTCACCGTCGTCATGTACCACATCGCCAGGGCATTCGCACCTAAGGAGATGGTCGAGTCGGCCGAGGGCGCGGTGCTGATCGTGGACGCTCCGGGAGCCTACGAATCCGGCAGCATTCCGGCGGTCGGCGGGCCCACAAAGAAGGCGCGTGCGCAGAAGTAGCAAACCTCAAGGGCGCCTCTAGACTCCGGTGATCAGGTGCATGGCGCCAGGTGTTTTCTGGTTAAGATCAACCTCGTGAGTAGTCGGCACCGAGCATTGAACCTGTCGTTGACTGGGTTGGTTGTGCTTGCAGTGGTCACCGCGGTCGTGGCGGTGCTCGCTTTGCTGCAGTATCGGGGCAGCGCCCAGAGCGCCACTCCCGTCACCTCGTCGGCACCGGCGTCCACCGAATCGGAGCCCGCCGATACCCCTGTCTCTCCTCAGGAGACCGAAGCGTCCGAGACCGCTGAACCGACGGCCGCTGAAACCGTCTCGCCCGAGCTCGCCCAGTTCGCCGCAGCGCTCACCGGGGGCGATTCGGTGATGGTCTTCGGCGACGGCACCGGCAATGACGATGGCGAGTGGGTCTCCCTGTGGGCGCAGGATTATCTGGCGAAATCACGCGCCACTGACTATGTGGTTTGGGATCGTGACGCCGCCGTGTGGGGTGCCCCGATGCAGATGAGTTCGTCCGGCAATCCACTGACCGTGTGGAATGCCAGCGTCCGCAGCCCCGAGATCACCACCGAACCTGACCGCGTGGTGCAGGCCTGGCAGCCCGCGAATGCCGTGATACTCAGCTACGGACACGTGCAAACCGCCGATACCATCGCGGGCTACATGCAGTCCATCCTGGACGCCGTCCGCCTGCAGTCACCCGAAGTGCCGGTCGCAGTCGTTTTGCAGAACCCTGACCCGTCGGCGACCGCAGCCCAGCAGGACGCCACAGTCGCCGCCATTGCCGCTTGGGCCGAAGGCCAAGGCCTGGCGATCATCGACGTGCATTCCGGGTTCCCGCAAGACCAGGCGTCCCGCGACAACCTGCTGGAAATCGACGGCACCCCCAACGCCCAAGGCTCCGGAGTTTTCGCCAGCGTCGTGGCCAATTCCATTCCCCTCGGCTAGACAACACATTCCGGAAACAACGAGATACAGCGGAGTCATCGACACGTCTGTCCCTCAGACGGTGAGCCGTCACGGGTTGCGGAGTGCCGGGACGCGGGTCTATTAAAGGATATGCGCATAATCTTTTATAGATCCGCGGTCTGCTAAAGGTTAAGAGCGACTCAGAACGAGCGCGGCGTATCGATGAGACACGCTTCGGCACGATCGGCGAAGCGCTTCACTGTCTGGGAACCGATCGCATCAGCGAAGGTAGGACCCAATTAGAATCACCAGCCGACGGACATGGTGATCACGTTGGCCCTCACCTGCGCCAATATTCGCTGAGGCGCAGCAGGAGTGACCCTCTCCCACAATCGACGGGTAAAGCATATAATCGACTTTGTCACACAAGGAGGGTACAAATGGCAACAATTACTGTACGGGTCGATGAAGAAACGAAGGATCAGGCGACACGCATCGTAGAAGATTGCGGCCTTGACCTGTCCTCCGTCACGCGAGCTTTCTACCGTCAGATGGTCCGAGAAAACCGAATCCCGCTGAACCTCAGTTATCAGGAGCCGAACCCGCAATCTGTCCAGGCGTTGAAGGAGGCGGCGGAAATCCTTGCGTCCGGCAAGTCTCGCTTTGCTGACGCGGACGAAGTATTCGACGCTCTGGGAATCTCGGCATAATCGTGCTGCTCTTGACTGCACGCCGATCGCCAATTCAACTACGCGCCACCGCGACGATCACGTCGACTGCATTGCGGATCATCTCGAACGAGGACGCGTAAACCTCCGCCGACCTGCCGATAGGGTCCGGGATGTCATCGTCGACCACGCCGGCACCCAGCATCCGCCGGGGCGCGGCAAGTGTGATCATCTCCCGCAACCGGTCGGCCACACCAACAGCTTGTATTTCAGGAAAGTCCGGCGAACCCACGATCCGCGCGAACTCCATCAGAGTAAACGCGCGCAGCACTTTCGCCGGCGCCAGCTGCACGGCCTTGGCACGATGATCAACGGTCAATGCCAAGATCAAATCCGCAGCCTTCACCATCGCCGGCGTAATCTGCCGCGCCTCGAACCCGTCCACGGAGGCCCCCGCGCTCTCCACCAGCGGCGCCATCAGTTCAGCGACCGAATGGCCGACGACGGCACCGGTGCCCGCACTCGTGGCGTCAACAGCCGGACCCAACCGCGCAGCAAGCAGTCGCTCGACTGCGGGCGACCGGCAGATATTGCCTGTGCAAACAGCCAGGATACGAACGGGCTCCATCGCCATCACTGCACCGGCTGGGCTTCGCGCTCCGCCCGGCGTCCTGTTTTATGCTCGGCACCGGACGAATACGTACCGCCCGGATTCTTCGTCCGCGTCTTTATCTTGGTCTGGCCGGCCTTCGGCGAATCGGGGCCGTAGGTGTATTCGTACGTGTAGGTCGACGAGTCGCGCTGATTCACCCGGGTGAGCAGCAAGCCCAGTATGCGCGCGTCCACCATGTCCAGCTTCTCCAAGGCGGCATCAAGTTCCGGACGCTTGGCAACCCCGGCTCCCACCACAACCAGGGTGCCGTCCGCAATCCTCGACAGCACGGTGGCATCGGTCACCGGCAGCAGCGGCGGAGCGTCGACGATGACCGTGTCGTAGCGCTTGGACGCGTTCTCGATCAGCTGCTGCATGTGCGGAAGACCGAGCAGCTCGGCAGGGTTCGGCGGCACCGGCCCGGAGGCCAGCACGTCCATCAGCGAATCGCTGGTCGGCTGAATCACCTCGCCGAGTTCTGCCTCGCCGATCAGCACGGTCGTCAGCCCGACGCTCGGCTCGGCATGCAGATATTTAGCAACTGCCGGACGCCGCAAGTCCGCGTCGATCACCAGCACGCGTTCGCCTGCGGCAGCGATCGTGGACGCCACATTGATCGCGGTGGTCGTCTTGCCCTCGCCGGGCACCGACGAGGTGACGACTACCGCTCGCTTGCCCTTATCCAGCCCGAGGAATTGCAGATTCGTGCGGAGGCTGCGGTACGCCTCTGCCCGCGCCGAATGCGGATCGGAGTTGAGAATCAGCGGATAGGCGGCGGCGTTGTCGTCATTGGGCACCTGCCCGATGACGGGAACATCGGTGACACGCTCGATGTCGCGATCGCCGCGAATGCTCTGATTCAGCATGTCGCGCAGGATCGCCTGCCCGGCCCCGATGAGCAGCCCCAGAAGCAGCCCGAGCGCGATGTTCTGCATCGTCTTCGGCGTGGTGGGCGAGGTGGGGATCTGCGCCGGACGAATGATCGTGGCAACGACCGGCTTGGTACCGTCCGCCCCGGGCGGCGTCAGCGCGTCGATCGTCGCGACGAGCTGCTTGCCGATAGCGGTGGCTATTTGAGCTGCCGATTCAGGCGTATCGCCCACTACTGCCATGTCGAGGGTGGCCGTCTTGGTCGGAGCGGTGACCGTCAGATCGTCTGCGAGCGAAGTGGGAGTCGTTTGCAGGCCGAGTTCGTCGATGACCGGCTGCAAGACGATGTCGGTCTTCGCCACTTTCGCGAACGACTGCACCTGACTCTCGGCGTAGGTGGATCCTGAGTTCAAGTCGCCGACCGTCGACACCGAGCTCACCGAGATGAAAATCGAGGTGTTAGATGTGTAGGTGGGCTTCGTAAGCATCGAGAACACCGCAGTGACTAGGACGCCAACAAGCGTGATGGCCGTGATGCTGCGCCAGTATTTGCGCAGAATCCGGAGATAATCGGTCAACTCCATGCCAGGTACTCTCTCCACGACGTAGTGATGACAGAAGCTTATGCGAAGTCAACTGTTCTCACAGAATCGTCCGGCGTTGTGAGCTGTGCTCCACAAGCCGAAATTCCATGCCATAGCCGAGAGCGTCCGGCCTTGACCCAACCTCGCGGACGCTCATGTTGGCCCGCCCATCGAATCCCCCTGAATCTCAGCTACCAGGAACCCAACGCACGATCGGTGGAGGCATTGAACGAGGCAGCTGAAATCCGCAGAGCCGGACAAGGCCGCTTCGAAGATGCCGACGAGGTGTTCGACGCCCTGGAGATTCAGGCCTCGCAGCACTGTCACTTGAATACAGCAGGCACAATTCGTCCCGTTGCGTATTGCCTAGCGCTTGTTATGTGTGACACAATTGCCATATGGGGCCGGTACGGATCACGAGCACCGCCCGCAAACACAAATTATCGAACCGCCGGATCCGCGAAGCCCTTGCAACATCCGTATTCATCGAAATGGACGGCGACATGGCCATCTATCAAGGAACCGACATCACCGGCCTCGACATCGAACTCGGGATCGTCAAAGACGATCGAGGCCCCGGATACGCCGTTGTTCACGCAATGCCCATGAAATGGAGGAACCGATGACCAGCAAGCGGCTCCCCGAAGGATGGCCCACCACATTTGGGCCCGAAGTAACCGTGCAGGATATCGACCTCGACAAAGAAGAATTCGTTGTCGGTGGCCGTCGGCTGACCACCGAACGTGCCAATGAGCTAGCCGAACACGCAGAGCGCCGCAGCGGACGGCCCTCACTGAGTGGAGGCCGCAGACACTCACCCGCCCTGAACCTGCGCGTCTCCCAAACCGACCGGGACCGGCTGGACGAGGTAGCAGCAGCACAAGGCCGACGAGCCTCAGATGTCGCCCGAGATGCGCTGCGGGAATACCTGGAACGCCATGCGTCATGAAACGAGTCGCTGTAGCCGGCACGAGGACCTGCTGGGCACAGATGTCGACCTCGTACCCCGAGACTCGATCAAGCCGAGAGTCCGCGAGCATGCACGACCAGACCTGATCCCACTATGGGCCGTTCCGGATGACGATGCCCAATCATCTGCACTTCACGCTCAGGCCACGTTGCCCACTTGCGGATCAGCCCGATGATGACGTAGTGTCATCTGTGACATTTGTGCCACCTATGACGTTTGGGACATGCTATGAAGACCCTCGACACTGCGAACGTACCCAGCGACCAGTTGGACGACCTTGAGCGCTACGCGGCATCCATCGCTCCTGAACTAGGTGACTTTTTGCGAGAACTCTTGGGGCCCATGCGTAGCGGAGACGAAATCATCATCAGTGATGACTCCGCAACCCTCACTCCTAATCAGGCCGCTGAACGCCTTGGCATGAGCCGAACTCATATCTACAAGCTACTCGACCGAGGACAAATTGCTTTCGATCGAGTCGGGCGCGACCGCCGCATTCCCATAAACGAACTCATCAAGTTCGAGGAACAACGCCAACACGATCGCCGCGAACTCGCCGAGCGCTTCGCACACCAGAATCAGACGACTGCTTCTGCAACCGACGAACTTGCAGATCTGCTCTAACCTTTTCGCGTCTGGCCAGGCAGACCACTCACGCATCAGGCAGGATTGGCCCAGTTAATGCCCACCTGCCCGGAATGCGAACAAAGACTCGCAAGATTGCCAGCATTATGACGCTTGTCCGGTGAGGGAGGGCTTCCTCAATAGCGCGTAGCGCATGTCTGCGCCGGGCGACCGCCCCGTCTGCCGGTATCGTCACGATCTACTCCCCAACCGCCTCTGACCTTGTCGACCGTGAACTCGTACGGTTACAGGTCGATGTCTCCAGCTGAGTCAGTAATTCCGGCTCTCTGACGAAGATGCTCTCTGGCGCTGCCCCGGGGCAAAGCGGCTGGCCCCCTCACTCTTGGCGTCCGACGACCCCGGCCAGCTCTTGACGCACATAGTCCACCGTGAGCAGCTTGTCGATCGTGCCTTGAAGATCCAACCGCTCTGTGTTCTCGGACGTATACGAGACCCGCTCGACGATGTGTTCCCCTTCTTCGACGTACTTCCCGTAGTTGAGATCACGATTATCCGCCGGCACCCGGAAGTAATGCCCCATGTCCTCGGCCTTGGCCAACTCTTCCTCGGTCATCAAGGTCTCGTGCATCTTCTCCCCATGGCGATGCCCGATCACCCGCACCTCGCCCTCCGGTGCGAACAACTGCTTCACAGCCTCAGCCAGCGTCCCAATCGTGCTCGCCGGCGCCTTCTGCACGAACAGATCCCCCGTGTTCCCGTGCTCAAACGCGAACACCACCAGATCGACTGCCTCGTCCAGGTTCATCAAGAACCGAGTCATCTCGGGATCGGTCACCGTCAACGGCTCGCCGGCCCGCAACTGATCAACGAACAACGGAATCACCGAGCCCCGCGAAGCCATCACGTTGCCATAACGCGTGCAACAAATCACCGTCCGCTTCGGATCAGCGGTACGCGACTTCGCCGTGATCACGTGCTCCATCATCGCCTTCGAAATACCCATCGCATTGATCGGGTAGGCCGCCTTATCCGTCGACAGACAGACCACGCGTCCGACCCCTTCGTCGATCGCAGCCGTCAGCAGATTGTCGGTGCCGATCACATTCGTGCGCACAGCCTCCATCGGGAAGAACTCGCACGACGGCACCTGCTTGAGCGCCGCAGCATGAAAGACAAAATCGACTCCACGCACAGCCTCACGCACCGCCTGCAGATTCCGCACGTCACCGATATAGAACTTCAGCTTGTCGCTCGCGTAATGCTTACGCATGTCGTCCTGCTTCTTCTCGTCACGAGAGAAGATCCGGATCTCCGCGATGTCAGATTCCAAGAAACGGCGCAAGACCGCGTTCCCGAATGATCCTGTTCCCCCGGTAATCAGCAGTTTCTTGTTCTCGAACACGCGAATCACTTTCTTCGATTGATGCTGGGGTAGGCCAGCTCTTAGCCGCTCCGCTCATATCCTGCCATGCCGTCTCCCCTGGTAAACCCCGGCACTGCGTTGGTGATATATCCGGTCTTCCCATCGTTTACCGACGACCGACAGCTCATGTCCTACGGAAGAAGCCCCTGCTCATATGCCCATGTGAAGAGGCTCTCGCCTGAGGAGATGGGAAGATACATTCCGGTGCTGACCAGATCATCCACGACCATCGCCGCGCGGCTTCGACACCAGCACCCCGCAAGGATGGCCCACCACACCTGGACCGCTACGCGTCCTGAAGAAGAACGGGACCGTGCTAGCCGTTGTGCTAGCCACGGACGCGGCGACCCTGCTACCTACACAAAACAGATCCTGCTAACTGATCAGCAGAATGCCTGCTATTTGTCTAGTAGCCCTCCGGCTATTTGTACAGTAGAGGGGCGTTTCCGGGTATGCTCGTGACCAGCAAAAGACCGGCGAAGATCCTCGACAGAACCGCCACTACGCTCGGGAAGCTGATCAGCATTGAGCGTGCCGCGCAACAGCTCGATCGATCGATCGGCTGTCAACCGCTCACTCAAGTAGGCGTTGATAACCGCAGCCGTGAACGCAGGCGAAAGATAGGGCGCGCCCAGCTCTTCTGTCCATGCAAGCCCAAGCCGCAGATACTCCCCGCGTCGCGGCTCATGTTCGCTCAGATTTCGATGCTGGTCACCGTCAATCAACTCAAGATTTCGCAGCTGGCTGACGGCAGCCGACCAACTCAGTCGAAATTCTGCTCCTACCGCCAGCGCTCGATCACGAATCCCCCACTCCTGATGCTCGTTCCAGACCAGAGTTACACCCGCCCGAGGGGCGAGGAAATGGATAGCAAAAGAGTTGATCATCTGCTCGCTATTTACCGATACTTCAGAATCGTACGCATCCCCGAAGATCCAATGCCCAAGCTCGTGCGCCAACGTCATACGCCGACGACCGGACGGAACATCGCCATTCACGACCGCCGCACCGACCGCACCCGATGCAGATTCGACCTCCACGCAGCCACCGTCCGCGCCTTGTTCACCGAGCGCCGCCGCATAGGTGTACAGGCCCAATTCCTCGGACGCTTGGCCTAGATCGATAATCGACCCCGACCCCAGAGAGGTAAGAGACCGGGCCTTGATGGCTGCATTCTCTGCATCAGCATGACTCTGCGGAGAATGCAGAACTATTCGTTCTCGCGCCGACAACAAGCTCTGTGCCAGCAACGCCCGAACATCCGAAGCGAACTGCTCCAGCTCCACGTCAACCTGCCGAGTAGTCGCGTGAGCATGCACCATGTCCCTGCGACGACTCACCACTGCGGGCACCGGATCGGCAACGAAGTACGCCACCGGGTGGCCCAAGACTTCTGCGATCTGCACCAATTCAGAGACATTGAGCTTTCGGTCACCGTTCTCCAGCCGCGAAATTGCCGAGCGATCAAGCCCAACGGCTCTGCCCAGCCCCTCTTGCGTCATCCCACAGTCATCCCGGGCCTGGGCAATCCGCTGACCGAGCAACACCTTGTCCATGCGTGTGATTATCACACACTTACATGTATTAGCGAATAGTTCCGAGCGGGCAAGACTAGCGAGAGCCCTCCTGCCCAAAGCAGCTGTCGTCTCTCGCCCGATCCCTAACCAGGCAGATCAGAGATCAGGTATTGCGCGAAGCACAGCCGTCTCCCCTGGTAAACCCCGGTCCGGCAAGCGTGATATTCACAGCTAGTATGAGCGCATGCACCTCCTGATCACGGGAGGTGCCGGCTTCTTGGGTTGGCACCTCCGCGCACGGTTGCGCGCCACGACCAAGCACACCTTCACCGTGCTTGATCAGGCGAATTGGTCCGATCTCGACAAAGAGATCGCTCGCGCCGATGCCGTCATTCATCTCGCCGGCATCAATCGCGCGTCCGATACCGAACTTATCCAAGGCAATCGCGCACTCGCCGAGGCGGTGATCGAAGCAGCCGACCGTCAAGGCGTGCGGCCTCGTATCGTCTACGCGAATTCGATTCAGGCCGGCAACGAGACTCCCTACGGCACGGGCAAGCTTGCCGCCGCCGAGGCGTTCGAATCTGCGTCCAACCGCTGGGGCAGCCCATTCGTCAACGTCATGCTGCCGAATCTTTTCGGCGAGTACGGACGCCCCGGTTACAACTCGTTCGTCGCCACGTTTGTCGCGCGCGTCATCGACGGCGACGCCCCTACCATCGACGATCGTCCGATCAGTCTCTTGCATGCTCAGCTGGCAGCCCAGGTGTTCATCGATGCTCTCGAGGGCCCCGCTCGCACCGAGCGTCCCGAAGGTGCGGCGACAAGCGTGCAAACGATCTGGGACGATCTGTGCCGCTTCCACCAGACCTACAGCCAGGCCGGCGAGATACCCGAACTGAACACCCCATTCGAGATCGCTTTGTTCAACACTTACCGGTCAGCACTGTTTCCCGATCACTACCCCATTACTCTCGCCCGGCATAGCGACGAGAGAGGCTGGCTCGTCGAAGTCGCCCGCTGGGCGTCCGGGCAGGGCCAGACCTTTGTCTCGTCGACCAATCCTGGCTTCACCCGCGGCGAGCATTATCATCTGCGCAAGATCGAGCGCTTTGTCGTCATCCGTGGTCAAGCCCGCATCGCGCTGCGCAAGGTGGATACCGACGAGATCGTGGCGTTCGATGTGAATGGGGACGAGCCGCAGATCATCGACATGCCGACGGGTTGGATTCACAACATCACGAACACCGGCGACAGCGAAGTGATCACGCAGTTTTGGGTCAACGAGACCTTCAACCCTGATGACCCGGACACCTTCTGGGAGCCCGTCAACCTCGATAAGGAACGTGCATGACGAAGATCATGACGGTGGTCGGCACCCGGCCCGAGATCATCCGCCTATCCGAAGTGATCAAGCGCCTCGACGCCACTGTCGATCACGTGTTGGTGCACACCGGGCAGAACTACGACTACGAGCTCAACGAGGTCTTCTTCAAAGATCTGGGCCTGCGCAAACCCGACCACTTTCTCAACGTTGACACCAGCAGTCTCGGAGCGGTGCTCGGTGGTGTGCTCAGCGGAGTGGAGAAAGTGCTCATCGCCGAAAGGCCGGACGCCGTAGTCGTGCTGGGCGACACCAATAGCTGCATCGCAGCACTGATGGCTCGCCGTATGCGGATTCCCGTCTACCACATGGAGGCCGGCAACCGCTGCTTCGACCAGAACGTGCCCGAAGAGACCAACCGGCGCATGGTCGATCACATTTCCGATTTCAACCTCGTCTACACCGAGCACGCCCGGCGCAATCTACTGCGCGAAGGCATTCACCCCAGGACGATCCTGCTCACCGGGTCCCCGATGTTCGAGGTGCTCCAGGCACAGCGTGCCGCGATCGATGCCTCAACCGTGGTCGCAGATCTCGGCCTGGAATCGGGCAAGTTCTTCCTGGTCAGTGCGCATCGCGAAGAGAACGTGGACAGTCCTGAGCGGCTGCACGCGTTGTTGGACTGCCTCACCGCCGTCGTCGAGCAATTCGGCCTGCCAGTGCTGGTATCCACGCATCCTCGCACCCGCAAGCGTCTCGAGGCACTTGGACGCGAGATCCCCGGCGTCACCTTCCACAAACCACTTGGCTTTCACGATTACAACAAGCTGCAGCTCGAATCATTCTGCGTGCTGTCAGATTCCGGCACCATCGCCGAGGAATCAACCATGCTTGGCTTCCACGCAGTCACATTGCGGGATTCCATCGAACGCCCCGAAGCCCTGGATGCCGGCACCACCATGATGACCGGGCTCGATCCCGAAAACGTAGTTGAAGGTGTCCGATACGTCACCTCGCAGCCACTTTCGCAGACGCATTTGCCACAGGAATACTTCATTCCGGATTGCAGTCATCGCGCAGTTTCGTTCATTCTCGGGACGCATCGCCGCTATGAACAGTGGGGAGGATTGCGGAACCAACGATAACCGACCGAAAACCACAAATGGCGCGAACCTGAACGCTTCAAATCGTCACCCTATCCCGACTCCTTAATCCGGCAACATCACCCAGCAAAACTGAATACAGTAATTCGACGTAAATCTCATCGACCCACCAATGCGTACTAAGCGCCGACAGGCCAAGGCCTCCTAAGACACTCTCATCATGATCACTCAGTGAAGCGGGCTTCCCGCAGAATCATCCCCTCCGACGACCCGAGACAACAAACAGGTAGCCTATCTTCGAGAACCCTCACGTAACACGATAGTGCGTCCTTTCCTAACCGACACGGTATACATGATAAAGATAGCGAGAACGCCAACGCTGTTACCGAAGGTGTGAAAAAGTTGGTTATTCGCAGGAATGTACGCCGCAAATATCATGATTTGGCCGAGCGCGAGCAAAGCGAATGGATTGTCGAAACGCACCCCCTCCGACCAGAGCTTCTTGGACAAGACCCCCACAAATAACATCAATACTGGGACACTCCAAAAGGTCAGATCTGAAGCAATCCAAGGGAATGCCGTAGACCACACCTGAAGAGCACTCCAGCCGAAAGCCTCCTCACTTCTCCCAAGGTAGCTATGAGCGAACCAACTAGAATCAGTTGACAAAGTAGTTGAGAAACCATAAAACAAGGTGCGCCCACCCGTAGGCTCAAACGGCAGATCCAGGCAGTGAGCAAGCCCTTCATACCCGTGCGAAACGTAGAAGAGAAGACCCTTCGCTCCGGAACGGATCGTCTCACCGAAATCTGCATTGCCTCCGAATTCTCCTCGCGATCCCACGAAATACATCATCGTCGCCAGCCCCGCACCGAGTACGATCAACATAAACAGCCTTGAGCCTCCGGAAGGAACACCCGCCCTTGAGCGAACGCGATAGAGAAAGAAGGGGAATGCGCTTGCTAACAACGAACCAATATTGACCATCGCCCCAATAAGAAAACACTGACCTAGATACACAACAAGAGCAAATAAGACCAGTAATCGTATCTGTCGACTAAGTCGATTCCAGAACATGATCGCAAAGCCGACCAACATGTAACGAGAGAAGCTCAAAGAAGTGAGCAGGACACCCGCGAACGACGAAAGACCTACGCTATTAAAATCCTCATTACGTCTGCGTAACTTCACATACTCATAGGCAGCAGACGGATCTAGCAAATACTTCGTGACCGACGACCAATCGCTATAAAACGTAGCGATATTCACCAACGATATGAGGACGACAGCGACCACAGAGGCCGTCACCAACGCCTGAATTCTCCTAGTAGTGACCGAAGACACCGGATCACGCAATCTCAAAGCCAAGCGTCCGTGAGCGCCAAAGGCGAGAACCACGAAGCAAGCGGTAACATAAAACACGACTCTGACGGAAAGATCCGCGCCGTAGGACACCAGGTATGCGGCCAACGTGAAGAACAAATACATCACCACATAACGCATCGGCATGTTTGACATAGCGAAACCTACCTATCGTTGTCCCAAGCTATTACCAGCCAGTACACTAGTTCTTGCCTAACTCGTGTCGATATCTCCATATTAGGAAAACGGCGTAACTTGCGCTAGACAACACCCGGGACGCCACCAGACCCCAAATCCCGAAGGCGGGCATCAATACCACGGCAAACAGCACCTGAACGCCGCCTGCGACAAACGCGGCGTATTTCAGCTCCCGACCACGACCATGAGACAACAGAAACTGATTCAAATAGTCCCCGAACCCGTGCAACAGAAAACCAACTGCCATTACAATCGCATAAGCTGTCGTCGCCTGGTATCGACCTCCGTACACAACAGGGAATACGTATCTCATTCCTGCCGAGAAGACCACCATAACAAGGAAACTAAGTACGACAGTAAAGCGCAGGTCTGACGCAGATATTCTCCGCTGGCTAGCGCCCTCCACAAACCTAACGGTACCCATGGCGGAAGGGATCATTACCAAAGGCCCCGCAAATGACAACGCAAGCGAATAGGAGCCGAACTCAGAGGGGTCGGAAAGTGCACCTGCTACAACGACCACCGCCTCCGAAGCACCGACCGAAGCCAGCGACCCCCAGTACACGGGCAGGCCGGTCTTCCGTTGCTCCTGGAGGAGTTGGGTCAGGTGCGCGTGCCAATCGGGTAAGGGGCGGACGCGAAGTCGTACAGACGTCGCGACGTGCGTCACACAGAACGCCCCTCCGTAGATGACTAGCGCCCACAGGTATCCAATTGACTCGCTCCCCCTCCAGTACAAAGCCGCATAGCACACAAACATCGTCACAGGAGGGAGAACCGTTTGCACAGCGATATCCGCGATCCGGCCTGATCCCCGCAACATGTACTGAAAGGTGCGCTGGAGAAGGACCGTCCAGCTCAGTGCTGCAACCGCCAGCAGGACTGGCTCAGAACGATCAAAAAAGGAACCGATCACGAAGTAAGCGCCAATCAGTCCTATCGACACCAGAAAGGACGCGACCAGCATCATACCCACAGTTGTCGAGTAGACGGCTGGGCGATCGGAGGGTTCACACGCTACCAGTATCCTTGATGCTGAATAGAAGGCCCCGAAGTTCGCAACGGACGCAACCATGTTCAGGACAGCGAGAACATATCTGTATGTGCCGAACGCATCTTCGGAAAGTAGCCCCGCCAGTACGAGGCTGTTTCCGAGCCCGAAGCCCAGAGCTGCGTAATTCGCAACCGAGATCAGGAGATACTTTCGCGAAGCCAATGAATTGCCTTTCCGCAAGCTATCTTTTTAGCATCGAATCATACAAGCTCGCTAGCTGCTCATATATCACGCTCTGGGAAAATTTCTCGAAAATGATCGCCTTGCTTTCCTGCGAAAACCTTGATCTCAATTCAGGCTCACTAACCAGGACATTAATCCGTTCCGCCATCGCCAGATGGTCGTCAACATCAATTAGGAAGCCGTTTCGTCCATCTTCGACTACTTCGACATTACCTCCCACTCGAGTGGCTACTATCGGCAGCCCCACTGACATAGCTTCAAGCAGCGCATTTGATAGGTTCTCGTGCAAGGTAGCAAAGAGAAACAGGTCGCTACCTGCTGCGACCTGCACCGCGTCGGCCCTCTTGCCCAACAAGAATAGCTTCCCTGAGTCGATTAAATCGTGATGGCGATCGCAAATGATATCGTAGTACGGCCCGTCCCCGACAAATACTACCCTAATCCTCGGATTCGTCAGTAGCGGTATCGCCCGCAGGATTGTCTCTATTCCCTTATCTCTCACCATTCTGCCGCTTACGACAACAAGAAAGTCCCGATCTTCCAAATGTAATTCAGACCTCAAGCGCTCACGGGCAGCCATCTCCGAGAAGTCAATTTGTGGAGCTGCATTATGGATCACTCCCGCGAATTTGGCTCGATAGCGTTCGACAATTTTCCTGTCAGCTGCATCTGCGCAGACTGTATAGAACCTCGTACACAGAGCCAGGGTAATCGGCTCAACTACCCTATTAAATATGAATCGCTTAGCCCGCCCAAGCCCAACTTGATCGCCGGAGTAGCCGCGGATCGTGATAAGCACCGTACGACAACCCGCGAGACGCGCAGCAACAGCCGCATGGAAAGCCGCACCCTGAAGCCCCGAAAGGTGTACGAGGTCCGGGTCAATCTCTTTAAACTGAGTAACAAGATCTCTTATTAGGGCGACATTTATCTTCGAATTAGCGTGAAAACGCTGGACCGCGAAACGGAAATCGTATCGATCCTTGAGAAACGATTCAGATATTCTACGGTTTGCGGTGTTTGGCCCGCTCACCTGATTCGGCATGATGATATGTAGTGCGACACGTGCACGCCTTTCGGTCCTGTGCGTCTCCTTCTGAGGACGCCACCGATGCATCGAAAGACTATCGAAGAACTTTTCAAACTGCGGGAGATAATTCCTATAGTCGAAAAGGCGCGTATCGACCGTCACGGAGTCATGAGACGTGATGAGGTGCTCTAATTCCGTCCCGAGAGAATCCTGATTGACTACTACACCGTTCCTGCCGCGGCTAAGCAGCGGACTAATATCGGGATGCGCTGTAGCAATGACGGCAGTTCCGCATGTTATGCTTTCTACACATTTGGTCGGAAACCCCGCTTCTGTCACTCGATTAGAATCTCGAATTACGAGGCTAAAGTTCGCGGACTTCACCGCATCCAACGCCTCAGCGTGAGAAACTTTACCCCAGAAGCTAATGACTGCCGGATCATAATTGGACTCTTTTTCACCGTAAATCGTCCTGAATTCATCTTCGTCTATTCCGATGATATTCAACCGGATCGGATAATCTTCGGACAAGTCGCTCACGGCCGCAACAATAGCGTCGAGTCGTTCTTTCTCTGCACTGGGCGATCCGGCATAAACCAACGTTTTAACGCCCGCGTTTCGCGAACGCTTACGATTCCATTTCTCGTCTCGGATATCGACTAATGGAGGAACACGAAGGACATTTTTTCCGTGATAGTAATTTTCAAGATACGAGCTCACGACCAGGAGACCGTCGATACATTTATGCGCAAAACGCATTCTAACGGCTGTATCGAATCCCTTCACTATCTTGTATACGATAGATTTGTTCCGCGTGCCATACCACTCCGTAACATCGGCGACACACGTCGCACCGACCTTGTGGCAGTAGCGACGCATTCGCAGCATTGCAATAGATGGAAAGTTATACAGTACTACATGTCGAACATTTGTATAGTTCCGGAATACCTTGGCTATCCCGGAAATACCCAATAAGGAGGCTGCTGCGCCTACTGGTGTAGCTGCCGTCGCCACCTCCCAGCATTCGAATCCGAAATGCTCGGCCATACGAGTGGTCTCGTCTTTACTGGATGAGTTGCGCAGCGTCTGGACGAGGACAACCTTGTATCCTAGTTCTCGTAGTGCTTTCGCGTTATTTATAACGCGATGAGCTGCGGCATTACAATCAGGCAGTTTAAATGCACCAACATACAGTATGGTCTCGGCTTCCATGCAAACTTTCCTTCTAGCGTCCGGAGTGCCACAGGAACCTGGTTGCCCACGTTGTGGTGCTCTTATCGAGTGTATGCAGCCTCAGTCCGCGCCGCATGGGTATGCCGTGACCACTCTCCAAGTCACAGTTCGTTATGTCTTCTCGCATGGCACTCAACTCATAGCCGTGCATCAGATTCGCTGGCGCTTAAAGCATGCTTCAGATCGTATAGAACTTGTCTGTCCTCACGTCCGTATGCGCGGAGTGCCTTGCCGCCCGCGCTGGCAAATTGCTTATGCGCAACCGCGAGCACGATTGCATCGTAAGCGCCTCGCTCTGGCGATTCGATGAGAGAGACGCCGTACTCGTTTGCCGCTTCCCTTGGGTCAGCCCAGGGGTCATAGACATCGACGCAGACGCCATATTCTTCGAGTTCCCGAATGATGTCGATTACACGAGAATTACGCAGATCCGGCGTATTCTCCTTAAATGTCAAACCCAAAATCAGCGCCTTAGCCCCCCGGACCGGGATTCCTTGCTTCACCATCTGTTTGATTAGTTGTGATACAACATATGTTCCCATCGAGTCATTCAGCCGACGGCCAGCGAGAATGATCTCTGGGTGGTAACCAGCCTCCTGCGCCTTATACGTTAAATAGTAGGGGTCAACACCAATGCAATGTCCTCCTACCAATCCCGGACGGAACGGAAGGAAGTTCCACTTTGAACCGGCTGCTTGGAGTACGTCCTCGGTGTCTATATCCAGGCGGTTGAATAATATCGCCAACTCATTCATGAGGGCGATATTGACGTCCCGCTGTGTGTTCTCGATAACTTTGGCCGCCTCAGCAACCTTGATGGATGGGGCACGATGTGTGCCAACTCGGACGATCGAGCGATAGAGCGCATCAACGAGTTCAGAAGTCTCCGGAGTCGATCCCGACGTTATTTTTACAATGTTGTACACTCGGTGCTCCTTGTCACCGGGATTAATTCGCTCCGGGCTATAACCGACAAAGAAATCCTGATTGAATTTTAGCCCACTCGTCCGCTCAAGGACTGGGACACATCTCTCCTCAGTCGCTCCCGGGTAGACAGTCGACTCATAGACAACAATGTCACCCGCTACAAGATGGCGACCGATAGTCTCCGTCGCAGAAAGAACGGGATTAAGATCTGGTTGCTTATGATCATCAATAGGCGTTGGGGTCGTCACGATATAAAAGTTTGCGTCATCAAGGGCAGCTTCATCGACGGTGAAATGAACGTCAACGAAGCCCAGCTCATCATCGTCAATCTCGAGCGTGCGATCGTGACCAGAACACAACTCTTCGATTCGCTGAGGATTGATGTCGAATCCGATGACCGGTCTTTGCTTGCCAAATTCCACTGCGAGCGGCAACCCAACATAGCCTAAGCCGACAACGGCCACCTGAACGTCTTCGAGCTTCATGCTTGGTCCGCCTCCTGCTTGAACCAGGCGATGGTCGCCGCAAGACCGTCATGAAGACCAACCGGTTTTACGGCCGGAAAGAGCTCCTTGACACGCGAGTTATCAGCTTGCGATGCGCGAACGTCGCCGGTGCGCGGTTCAGTGTGCTGGCGCGCGACAGAGTGCCCAAGCTGATCTTCGATCTCAGTTAGCAGCGCGGTCAAGGTGGTGTTCGTGCCATAAGCGAGATTGACTGGGTCTTGTGAATGGATCTGGAGTCGCACGGCCTCATGAATCACGGAACAGACAGTATCGACATAGGTGAAGTCTCGTGACTGCTCACCATCACCGTGTACCTGCGCTGGCCGATCATTGAGCGCGGCATCCAAGAACTTGGGAATTACTGCCGCGTAGGGGTGATTAGCTGGCTGGAGCGGGCCATACACGTTGAAGAAGCGGAACGCCAGTGTCTTCAGCCCGTACGAGAACTGATAAGCCAACGCATAGCCCTCAGTGGCCTGCTTACTGACCGCGTACGGGCTCATGGGACGAGTCCAGTCATACTCGCTCTTTGGCAATTTGGGATTCGACCCGTAGACCGAGCTTGAGGAAGCAACCACAACATGGTCGACACCAACTTCACGTGCAGCCTCAAGCACGTTCAAAGTGCCTGTTGTGTTGGCCTCGTGGGATGCCCGGGGGTTCGCAATTGACCGCGGCACACTGGGGATTGCGCCGAGGTGAACGATGGAATCCATCCCTCGGGCTGCTTCCTTGACGGCCTCATAGTCAAGGATGCTTCCTTCGACGAAGTCTGCTGCTACCCCTTGCAGATTTTCTCGGCGGCCGGTGCTCAGGTCATCCAAGACCCGAACTGAGCAGTCGCCCTGCTCGCCCAGGTATCGAACAAGGTTCGAACCTATAAACCCCGCGCCTCCGGTGATTAATACCTTCACTATGTTTCCTTCTGACTATTTTTCTGTACAAACCTAGATGTGGAATGAAGATCACTTGATCCATAGTCATTACTCAAGATCGCGAGCAAACCTGTCCATATTCGCGTGGGACTAAAATCTCTTACAGCGCGCTCATAACCGTTGTTCCCCATTGTTCGAGCTCTATTCGGATCGTCCGCTACGGCTCGCAGAGTTCGCAGAAGACCCCCGTCATCATCGATTTCAACTAGCAGCCCTGTCTCACCATCCACCACAGCATCTACAGTTCCGGTGGCACGTGTCGCCACGACAGGTATCCGCATCACGCCCGCTTCAAGTACGACATTTGGGAAACCCTCGCGTCTAGTGGGAAGGCAAAGAACATCCATCTTGGCCATGTATCCCGAGACATTGTTCACCCGACCCGTCACGTGTAAGCGGCTGCCGAGGGCCGACAATCGGGCGCTGAGCTCAGCATCTTCTGTCGCTCCTACAACGAGCAGCTTGAAGTTCTTAGGTAAAGCCGGGCTCTGAAATACTCGGATCAACATGTCGATCCCTTTGTCAGGTGCTATACGACCAACGAACCCGACTACGAAATCGCTATTCGAGAAGCCAAGGCATTCTCGAGTGACAAATTCGGCATCTGCAATTGCAGATACCTCTAGACGCGCGGCGTCTACCCCGTTACTGCTCCCAGCACCAATAACCCATCCTTTATCGTTCGCGCTGAGTCCGAGATCTGCGGCCGCCAACGCCAAGGACGGGCTCACAAAAATGACATCCGTTGCACAGGCTATGGTGATACGTTCCATTACCCAAAGCAACCGCGCCATGGCTCCTTGCGAACCTTCTAATCTCAGTCCCCGCATAACATAGATCCGTTTAGGAACTCGCAGCAGAAACGCGGCGATCGATCCCAGAAGACCAGCTTTAGGAGTACTGACATTCACAGCGTCTGGTCTTACTCTCCATATCAGTCGGAGCCAGTGAAACAGCGCTAAAACATCGGATAGAGGTGCTACCGGCCTCGACATCCGCAACGGACAAAGAATGGCGCCCTCGGACTTCGCCGCGAGGATAGCCTGAGAATCTGGGGTCGTAGCGAGAGAACACGACCACCCTTGCGATTGCAGCCAACGCAACTGCCCTTTGAGAAGGGTGTATGCACTGGTTCCTACGGTTACGCCGTAAATAATGTGCTTTTTAGCAGCAGCGTTTACCGAAGCCTGCTTCATCATCTCCCGCATCTACTTTTTCTCAATTGCTGTCGTCGGCTCATAGCCGGACACCTCCTCCGGCCAAGACATCCCGTATAGATGTCAAGCCTGTCTCGCGTAATCCCTCAGGGCCACAATCTGCCTGACCTTGCCCGAACCACATAAGCTCCACTCGCCTAACGAGACCGGCCAGCACCGGAAATAGTTTTCCGGCTGCCATTCCTATCAGAATCGCCGCTCTACACATCGCTGCAGGAAGGACAATGGGTTCGCGACCACTTGCAGCCTTAAGAACATCACCGACAGTCAGGTGCTCCCAAGGCTGCAGCAAGATCGCAGGAAGAGGATCACTGTAGGTCCCAACTCGTCGTACAAAAGTTGTGAGGCCATCAAGACTGCTGACAACTGTGGGCTGGGTTCCTGGCGCCGCGACGCTAGCTAGCGGCGAACGAGCAATACGCCTCAGAGACTCAGTCGTCCGCCGCCCTTGACCCTGCACGGATGTCGCTCGGATTACGACGAAGTCGGAGCCGCTATCCGCTGCTTGCGTTGCGAGTAGGAACGCCCGCTCTCCGAGGGCTTTAGATCGCGAATATGGCGAGAAAGGAGAGACATCTACAGAGTCATCAAGCATCGGCCTATCGCCTTGCACAGCGGCCGAACTCAGATGGATCAGCCTCTGAGCTCCCGCCTTGTCAGTGGCGATAGCGATAACGGCGGGAAGCAAGGAGTTCGCGCCGTAAAGACTCGCGGACGCTTCCGCATCTGGGCTTGCCATTCCTGCAGCGTTGATGACAACATCTGCGCCTGCTAATTGCGCAGCAAGCATATCCACTTCAGATAGTGACGCTGCGATATCCACGACTGACTGACCGTCGTAAGTGTCGGGGTCAAGCTCCACCCGAGGTGCGCTCACCTTAATCACACCAAGCCCCTGTGCTTCAAGGTCTCTTACTAGAGCGCTACCTATAAAGCCAGTGGCTCCGACCACTACCCAGCACGTCGGAGACCATCCCAACCGCGCCGGATTAGGGCTTGGTTTTGAGATCGGGGAGAGATGACTGGTCACTCTGTCAGGAGAGATCCTATTTCCTCGCCACCTTGCACTAGATAAATAGCATAGAGCGACCACTATGATCGCGAGCACGCTCGTCCAGACCAAGAATGGCCGCCATTCGCTCAAGAGACCTAACGCGCTCGTTGCCAACGTAAATGCGGACACCAAAAGAGCAACAGTGACGTGAGACAAGCCAGTACTGGTAAGCCGCTGGAAAACGTGACTCCGGTGGGCCTTGAAGATCGGCTCGCCTCGGAGGGTCCGCCGAACAAGAACAGAAACAGTGTCCGCCCAGTAAATCGTCAATGGCGCAAGAGCAGCAATCGGATGGACTCCCTCAATGATCGCCGCTGTTGCGATCGTTGCTACAAGTCCACCCAGAAGATAGCTTCCGACATCTCCCAAGAACATTCCGGATGAAACTAAGTTCCAGGGCAGAAATGCTATAAAAGCCATCCCGAGAATTAGCCCTAGGCTCGCCAACCAAGTCAACCCGGTTACGAGGCCGAGTGCGCAGAATGCGAACCCCACGACAAGCCCCTGCAAGCTCGAGATGCCGTTAACGCCATCCATAAAGTTCGCGAAATTGACGTTTGCAGCAAAGAAGAGAGCAGCGAGGGGAAGCCACGCCAGGTTGACACCAGCGTTCAGCAATAACAGTCCCGAACTCAGCGCTCCAATCACCAATTGGAGCGCTGCTCTGATCGAGACAGGGACGCCTCGTATGTCCTCGATCAATCCTAGAATGCTCACCGCTGCGGCCGCGAACACTACCACCACAACTAAGAAGGATGATCCCGAATCTGGCGCCAACATAATTAGCAATATGCCGCCTATTAGGACGCCCAGCAGGGGCGCTACACCCCCGCCTCGCAGAGTGGGACGTGAATGCAAGGAGCGTTCATTAGGCACATCAAAAACAGCCAACTTCCGCAAAACAGGAACAACCGCGAACGGTAACAGCAGGCTAACGACCAGCGCTGTCAACGATGGAAAGACTACGTCGCGCATCAACGAACCCCGCATGGATTCGCACGCAATGGAAAGTTGATATGTTTCGTCATGCGTGCGTCACGCGCTTCTTTTCAACGCTTGCACTTTCAACTCCCGTTTCGTTCATGACGGGCAGATAATCAGCCGGTTCCAGCAGACGCTCCGGGTCGAGCGGGGGAACGGAGACGTGGCTGATCAGCGGGTGCTCGCTGGCACTACCTTCTTCGACGTGGCTGAACAGCACCTCATTCAGCTTCTCGCCATGCCGCAGCCCGGTATAGCGAATGTCAATGTCCTTGCCCGACTCGGCGATCAACCGCTTCGCGACATCGACGATCTTCACCGGCTCGCCCATATCGAGCACCATCACATCGCCGGCGGTGCCGATGGCGCCTGCCTGCAGCACCAGCTGGCAGGCCTCCGGAATGGTCATGAAGAAACGAGTGACGTCGGGGTGCGTGACGGTGAGCGCCTCACCCCGCTCGATCTGAGCCTTGAATGTGTACAGCACCGATCCGCGCGAGCCGAGAACGTTGCCGAACCGCACCGACACATAGGGCATCTGAAATGCGTCGGCAAACCAAGCGGTCAACTGCTCGGCGAGCCGTTTCGTCTGCCCCAGCACGCTGGATGCGTCCGCCGCCTTGTCGGTGGAGATATTGACGTAACGCTGCACGCCGGTCTCATGCGCGCAGCGCAGCACATTGAGGCTGCCGAGCACGTTGGTCTTCCATCCTTCAAGCGGAAAACGCTCCAGCATCGGAAGGTGCTTGAGCGCCGCAGCATGGAAGACCACATCGGGGCGGTGTTTGCGGAACACCTCGCTCAATGCCTCGTAGTCGCGAATGTCGCACAACACCATATCGTCGGTGTCGAGCAATCCGCTGCCATAAAGACTGAGCTGCACGCCATGCAACTCTGATTCGTCCCGGTCGAGCAGAATCAGTTTGCTCGGCCCGAGCTTGAAAACCTGACGAGCCAATTCAGAACCGATGGAGCCGCCGGCACCGGTAACCAAGACAACCTTGCCGTTGATATAGCCGGCCACCTGACTGAGATCAGTTTCGATCGGTCTGCGCCCCAACAGGTCGGTGACATTGAACGGACGCAGACTGCCCAGCGACACGCGTCCACCGATGATCTCCTTCACCGGGGGCAGCACGATCAGCTTGACCTGTGCGGCGTCACAAGCCTCTGACACGCTCTGGAGTAGTTGCTGGCTGGCATCGGTGACCGCGAGAATCACCGCGTCGGCCTTCAGTGCCTCCACTCGGGAGACGAGGTCGGCTCCGGTGCCCACCACGCGATGGCCCTCGACCCGCAGATAGCGTTTATTCGGGTCGTCGTCGAGCACACCCGCGATCACGTACGGAGGTTTGGGAGATAACCGCAGCAGCTTTGCTACTTGATGACCTGCGTCTCCGGCACCGTAAAGCAACACCCGGACAGCGGAATGCGAATCCTGCTGGCGACACAGCTGAGCTGCGGCCCGCACCAGCCATCGTCCCGTGGCCATAATCATCAGCGCCAGTCCTGGAACCGTGAGCACCATGCTCCTGGGGAATTCGGGCACCACGAGACTGAACGCGACACCCAGCGGAATACTCGCGCCGAACACCAACGCACCGATCGTGGTGGCCTCCATAAAGCTGCCGACCCGGTTGCGTCCGAGATAGATGTGACTGGTCAGGCCGCCGACGATCTGAAGAGCGATCACTATGACCACGTAGATGGCGACGCTGAGCCACTGCTCGCTGTTCAGATCCAAATCGAACCGGACAAGGCTAAATGTCACTGCGGCGATTACCCAGGCCAGGCAATCCCAGGCCACCAATACGAGACGCTTGTATGAGGCGGGCAAGGAGCGTACCCATAAGATCGGGCGCAGCAGCACAGGCATAGATGAAGCATCATCAGACTCCACGACGGGCACAACGTCTTCTGGTGCGGTGCCTCGTCCGGCTTCTTGGGGTGGCATCCCTTACCTCTTTTGCGAAGTTTTGGCGTCAGGTTCCTGGTCTTCCGCGCCCCGCAACAAGGCCAGCTTGAACTCCAACGCTTACCCGCGATCGTTACGGGCCTGCTCAGGCTAACCCCATTCACAGGTTGTAATCCAGCCCGTCCATCACGTAGCCATTGAGACTTTCGATACCCGATTCGACCCTGATGATCCTTAACTCGCTGCGCTGCCGCGTACTCGTCGGGCGTTGACGAGGGCCGCGCATCCTCCGAGGCCCGAGAAAACTTCATCTATCAGCGCAAAATCTGACCGACCGGCAGCCCTGCCCCATCGTCAAGGCGCACCCACTGCCGACACCCGCACGACCTTCGGAACTTGGAAAAATTTCCCTCACCAGCACAAATATCTATCATCCGGCGGACCCGCGGGCCACGAAGGCGGCCATCAACGTAAACTGTCGAAAGTCCAATTCCCTCAGAAAGGTGCTCACCTATGACGGATGAGCCGTTGCCTCCTGATGACGAGAGCCCGGAGACCTCCGAGCCGGGTAAGTCTCCCAAGCACGAGCGCCGCCGCAACCGCCGTCTGCTCTTCGGGGTGCTCATCGTGCTGCTGGCCCTGCTGCTGGGTGGCGCGGGGATTGCGATCTATTACGGCTCGTCGACGCTGAGCGCGCTCAATGAGGTGCAGCGCGACCCGAGCATGATGCCCAGCGGTACTCGTCCGCCTTCGGTGGAGCCGTCGGGTGATGCCGAGGCGCCGATCAACATCGTCTTGATGGGCTCGGATACCCGTGGCGACGAGCAAGGACGCTCCGACGTGCTGCAACTGCTGCATATCTCTGGCGACCGGCAAAACGTCTATCTGATGAGCATCCCCCGAGACTCTTATGTCTCGATTCCCGGCCACGGGATGGCGAAGGTCAACGCGGCCTACTCGTGGGGTGGCGCACCGTTGGCTGTCGAGACGATGGAAGGAATGCTCGGCGTCCCGATGGATCACACCGCGATCATCGACTTCGAGGGCTTCGTGAAGGTGATCGACGCCGTCGGCGGAGTGACGGTCTACAACAAAGAGGCGTCGTCCACCAGCAGCTATGACTTTCCCGCGGGCGAGATCACTCTCACCGGAGATTCCGCGCTCGCCTATGTGCGCGAACGCTACGACCTTTCCGGCGGCGACTTCAGCCGGGCCGAGCGGCAACGCGACGTCATCAAGGCGGTCTTGTCGAAGCTGACCTCCACCGGCGTGCTGACCGATCCAGGAAAGTTCAAAGAGGCGATCGGTGTGCTCGGCACCAACTTCACCGTCGACTCCGGGCTGACGAACGACGCGATTTTCGATCTCGGCTGGAGCATGCGAGACATCAGGGGGGACGACATCAACTCGTTCCAGCTGCCCACCTCCGGGGTGTCCACCACCGAAGACGGCCAATCGATCGTGCTGGTCGATGGCGACAAACTCCTCGAACTACAGAAGGCGCTGCGCGGCGACGAGATGGCAACGTTCTACGAATCGCTCGGGTGAGAGGCTACTTCCCAAGCGCGATCCTGCAGGGCTAACCGCTCGCATTACCGCCCAACGAAGAGGCGAGGTGACTCTCCTGGGTATACGGATTTGGTTACGTACGCTTATCTTTATATTTCGTTATACCTCGATGAGGTATAACGACGAACCAAGCATGCCGATGAGGCGCTCTAGGCGGTCGACCGACGCCTGCCAACGAAGTCAAGTAGGCTTACGAACCGAGTTCATGCTTGCCCGCAAATGAGGCGTACGGCGAGTTGAGATCGTCCCCGTTAAGGAGTCATCAGTGAAGATCGTCGTCGTCGGCACTGGCTATGTCGGGCTTTCCAACGCTGTTATCTTGGCCCAACACCATGACGTGGTGGCCGTCGACATCGATGCGGCGAAGGTCGATCTGATCAATGCCCGCACCTCGCCGATCGAGGACGCCGAACTCGAGGACTATCTCGCTCATGCGTCCTTGTCACTGAGCGCGACCACCGACGCAGCACCCGCCTATCGGGACGCACAGTTTATCGTGGTCGCCACCCCCACCGACTACGACCCCGACAAGAACTTCTTCAACACCTCGTCGGTCGAATCCACGATCTCGGACGCGCTCGCGGTCAACCCCGAGGTGACCATCGTCGTGAAATCGACGGTGCCGGTGGGCTTCACCGCCCGGATGCGCGAAGAGCACGCCGGGGCGTCCATCATCTTCTCGCCGGAGTTCTTACGCGAAGGGCACGCGCTCTACGACAATCTGCATCCTTCACGCATCGTGGTGGGCGACCGCACAGAGGCCGGGCAGGCCTTCGCCGACCTGCTGCTCGAGGGCAGCGTCGAGCACAACGCGTCCGTGCTGCTGACCGACCCGACCGAAGCCGAGGCGATCAAGCTTTTCTCGAACACCTACCTGGCGCTGCGGGTGGCGTACTTCAACGAGCTCGACACCTATGCCGCCACCCGCGGCTTGAATTCTGCGCAGATCATCGAGGGCGTCGGGCTCGACCCCCGGATCGGCTCGCACTACAACAATCCCTCGTTCGGCTACGGCGGATACTGCCTACCCAAAGACACCAAGCAGTTGCTCGCCAACTACTCGGAGGTGCCGCAAAACCTGATCGCGGCGGTGGTGGACGCCAACCGCACCCGCAAGGACTTCATCGCGGACGACATTCTGCGCCGAAAGCCGTCGGTGGTGGGCATCTACCGGCTGACCATGAAGAGCGGCTCCGACAACTTCCGGGCGTCCTCGGTGCAAGGTGTGATGAAGCGCGTCAAGGCCAAGGGCGTGCCGGTCATCGTCTACGAGCCCTACCTCGACACCGACGAGTTCTTCCACTCCGAAGTGGTGCGCGACCTCGACGAGTTCAAGCGGCGCTCCGACGTGATCGTCTCGAACCGCGTGGTCGACGAACTGCGCGACGTCGAAGACAAGATCTACACCCGCGACATCTACCAGCGCGACTGAGCGCACTCTCTATTCAGAGTCCCTGCCTACTTACCACTTAACTTCCCACTTACTTATCACCCTGGGAAGCTATGTGGTAAGTAGGTGGGAAGCTGCTCCGAGCCACGGCCAAAACTGACAGCGGACGCCACCGTCAACTAGTGTCGTGAATCAACCAGTGCCGCCCCGCACCCGGGCGCGCAGATTGCGTCCGCCGCATACCTCGATCCAGGACGGACGCAACAAAGTCGGCAGATCAATAGATCAAGGTTGAAGGAGCACCAGCGTGGCGAACTCGGAATCCAGGTTCCGGGGCGATATTCAAGGGCTGCGCGCCATAGCGGCGGGCGCAGTCCTGATTTATCACGCAGGTGTGCCGTTCGCCACCGGCGGCTACGTGGGTGTCGATATCTTCTTCGTCATCTCCGGTTTCTTGATCACGTCGCTGTTGCTCAGAGAACTCGACGGCACCGGCAAGGTGAGCTTCGGGCAGTTCTATGCGCGGCGGGTTCGGCGCATTCTTCCCGCATCGTTAGTCGTGCTCGTGCTCTCGGTCGTCGCCGCCATGATCTGGTATCCCCCGCTGCTGATTCCAGGGATGCGCAGGGACGCGGTGGCGACCGCGTTGTACGTGCCGAACTATCTGTTCGCCAACGACGGGACGCTGTACCTGGCCGACAAGACGCCGTCGCTTTTTCAGCACTATTGGTCGTTGGGTGTCGAGGAGCAGTTCTATCTGGCGTGGCCGCTGTTGTTGTTCCTGGGTTACAAGCTGTTCCGGCACGTCCGAGGCACGCGTCTACTGGCCGGCGCGCTCGCGGTGATCGTGGCCGCATCTTTCGTCAGCTCGCTCTGGTACACGCAGGCCTCCCAACCGTGGGCGTTCTTCTCGCTCCCGACCAGGGCGTGGGAGCTCGGCATCGGTGGACTGTCGGCCTTTTGGCTGACCTATCGTCCCAAGCCCTTGACCGGGACCCGCGCGGCCGTCGTTGGCTGGATCGGAGTGGCCGGACTCGCCGTGTCGATCTTCTTGTTCGGCGCCGAAACCACGTTTCCCGGATTCGCCGCCACCGTTCCGGTGGTCTCGACCGCGTTGGTCATCATCGCCGGGGACGCCGCGGCGCCGCGTTCACCGACCGCGATGCTGTCGACGCGTCCCATGTTGTGGCTGGGGCTGATCTCGTACTCGCTTTACCTGGTGCACTGGCCGATTCTGCGCATTCCGCAGATGGCTGCCGGGCTCGACAATCCGCTGCCGACGTGGGGGACGTTGTTGCTCGGTGCGACCTCGGTGCCGGCCGCCTATCTGATGTACCGGTTCGTCGAGAATCCCATGCGCCACGCAAGCTTTCTCACCCGCGCCAAGGCTCGCCGCTCGCTGCTCTGCGCACTGGCCGGATCGCTGGCCGCCTGCCTGCTGGCCAATGCCGCGTTCACCTATTCGGCCGGCAAGTCGCTGTACAGCAACCGGGAGGCGCCGCTCACCGTGTTGCAGTCGCCGCCGCAGTTCACCGACTACGTGCCCCGCAATCTGCAGCCCGACTTGCGTGAGGCGCAGGACGACACCGCGCTGCCCTTCCAAGACGGCTGTCATCTCGACTTCACCACCACCGAACCCGCGGACTGTGTCTACGGTGATGCGGCTGCGCCCCGGCTCGTCCTGTTCGGTGACTCACATGCGGCGCACTGGTTCCCCGCCGTGCTGAATTACGCGCAGACGCACGGCTATGCACTCGAGTTGCACACCAAGAGTTCGTGCCCGTCGGCCGAGGTGGAGGTGCTGCGCGATGGGCTGCCCTATGACGAATGCGATCAGTGGCGGGACGCGGTCGTCGAGCAGGTCAACGCCGAGCATCCCGCAGCAGTCATCTTGTCGAATTACGATTCGACCGCTGTTGATGTCGGCAATGATGGCTACGCCAGCACCTGGGAAGATGCGCTGCGAACGACAGTCGAAAACTTGGACGTCCCCTCGATCCTCATCGCGGACACCCCCGATCTGGGCACCGGACCGTCCATCTGCCTGTCCGTTCATTTGGAGGACGTCACCACCTGCTCGCTGCCGCCCGAGCAGGCATTACGGGCGTCTACCCGACGGGCCGAGCAGCAGCTGAGCACGGATCTCGGCGTCCCCTATATCGATCTGACCGACCTGATGTGCTCCGACGACCTGTGCGCCCCGATCATCGGCAACACCCTGCTGTATCTTGACTCCGACCACATGACCGCCACGTTCTCCGCCCAGCTTTCGGCGCCCCTGGCCAAAGAGTTGGACGCAGCCCTGGGCACGGTGGAGCAGTAAGAAGCTACTGATCCGGGAGCGAGTCGCCACAGCCGTCGTCATCCAGGTACCGAGCAAAGCTACCCAGGTAGACCGTGTCACCCGCAGAAGCCTGCGCCAGACCTCGTTCGAGCGACTCGCGAAGTGCCTGCTCGTCCCGGTTGAGGATCTGATCTACGTCTGGTTCGTCATTCAGGTCCATGCCTCACCTCCGAATGCCTTGCAAACCTCTATCGCACTTATTGATTACGAGTATCTCCCATGTGTGCAGCGGGCGTGAGGAGCGCATTCCCATACTCGGATATCATCGTGAGCGGTTCTTTGGGTTCCGAGACGATGGACAAGTAGGTGCAGTGTGACCCGGATCGCGTTTGTGCGGCACGGCCAAACCCCGTGGAATGCGACCGACCGCTTTCAGGGGTCGACCGATATCGAGCTCAACGATCATGGACGCGAGCAGGCTCGGGCGGCAGCCGCCTGGATTCGTGACCATCTGCCGGACGCCGAGTGGGACTTCTTGCGGTATTCGCCGTTGCACCGGGCGGCCGAGACCGGGCATGTCATCGCCGATCTGCTGGGCATTGAGCGCCGCTGGCCGTTGCCGACGCTCACCGAACGCGACTGGGCTGCGGGCGAAGGACTGACATTCGAGCAGTTGGTCGCCAAGTGGCCCACCATAGGTGAGGTCGCCGCGGTGGACGAGTTCGAAGCGCGCAACTTCATTCCGGGGGTCGAGCCAGCAGAACTCGTCGTCGCCCGCGGACGCTATGCCATCACCACCCTGGTCGATCAATTTCCGGACGCCCAAGTGGTTTGCGCCACCCACGGCACCCTGCTGCGGATGACCATGAATGACCTGTTCGGCGGCCAGATCGGTTTCATCCCGAACACCGGAGTCGTCGTCCTGGACGCCTGGCGCGACGCCGGCGAGCTGCAGGTCGAGCTGGTCAAGAAGAGCTGGAATTAAACGGCCTATCCGCGGCGCGCCCAGGTGGCGTCCGTCGTCGTGGTGCGAATGCTCAGGAATTTGTCGGTCGCGCACATGTAGAGCGTGTGACCATCATCGCCGCCCCAGGCCAGGTTCGCTACCCGCATCGGGGTGGTGATGCGTCCGATTTCGGTGCCGTCGGGTTCGAAAACTCGTACTCCATCGCCTGCCGACGACCAGATATGGCCCTCGGCATCGACCTTGATGCCGTCGGGCACCTCGTTGTCGATCTCGAAGAGCATCCGCCCCCACTTCGCCAAGCGTCCATCGATGATGTCGTAGGCGCGGACATGGCGTCCAGGCCCCTCTTCACCACCGGAATTCGATGAATCGCACACATAGAGCACCGAATCGTCCGGGGAGAATGCCAGACCGTTCGGCGCAATGATGTCGGTTACCACCGGCCAGATCTGCATGGTTTTCTCGTCGAAACGGAAGACCCAGCGGTCGCCGTACTCGCGTTCGCCCGGATGCCCCTCACCTGGTAGATCGATCCCGTAGGAAGGGTCGGTGAACCAGATGGCTCCGTCAGATGCAACGACAACGTCGTTCGGGGAGTTGAGCGATACGCCAGCGAAATGATCCACCAGCATGGTGACTTCGCCGGTGCTGGCATTACGACGCTGGATACCGCGGCGACCATGGCTGCATTCGATGATGTCACCGTTCAGATCGAGCGTGCGTCCGTTCGTGAAGTCAACATTGCCAGCGAAAACCGAAAGCGCTTGCTCCGGCTCAGACCAGGCCCTGATCGAGTTGGTGTGGATGTCGCTGAAGATGCACGCCTGCCGGTCGGCAAGCCAAACCGGGCCTTCCGTCCACGTCAGACCTTCAGCGAGCACCTTGACCTCAGCGCCGGGTTCCAGCAAATCAGAGAACTTCGTCATCAGCGGTAGCTTCCTTCCAGTTCCCATCTTCGGGAACAGTCTCGGTGATCTTCGCGAGTGGGATCAGACCAATCAAGCAAATCACGGCCAGCACGATGTAGTGCACAGTGAAGCCGAAGTGATCGATGATGGCTCCTTGCACCATTGCTGCGAACACACCGGAAACACCCAGAGCGATACCGATCATCAGGCCCATCGCGGTGCCGGCCGAGCGAGGCAGCGAATCGATCAGCAACGCATAAACGACCGGGAACGGCGCGTTGCGCACCAAGCCCCAGATGATCAGCACGATCCAGGCCATCGTCAGCGAACTGAGCGGGATGAAGCACAACATCAACACTGCCCAGCCCACCGTCAAGAACTTGAGTGCGAATTTGCGTCCGGTGTGGTCAGAGGCCCAACCCCAGCCGACCTGGCCGATCCAGCCGGTTAGTCCGGAGGCGCCAGAGACCAGCGCAGCCTCCGTCAGCGAGACGCCATGCTGGGTCAACTGCGTGGTCAAGAACGTGACAGCACCGGTCTCCGCCCACAGGAAGACGAAGATCAAGGCCATACACAAAAGTGCGTTCTTGCTCTGCAGAACTTGTTTGACTGGCCCCATGATGCTGCCGGGTGCCTTGATGGAAAGCTCGTGGGTCGGACGAGTCATCCCATGCTCGTCGATCCAGTCATAGACCTTCTGCTGATGCTTCTTGGTGCCGATTACCGCCTGAGCGATCATGATCGGGATTCCAATCAGCGGAATCACCAGGAATGCTTCGCGCCAGCCACCCACGCCCAATACCAATGCGATGAGGGCTCCTGTGGCGAATTGCCCCAGAGGAAAACCTGTGTGGTGGACGCCCACGGCGAAGCCGCGGTGTTCGCGAGGCCACCACTCACCGACCAATGCGACATTGACCGGCTCGGACCCGCCGCGACTCACGCCCATCGGGATTCGCAACAGCAAGAACGATAAGAACGCCCCTGAGAACCCGAACGTCAGTGCGCCGCCAAGGGTACCGAGCATCATGGCGATGATCCATGTCCAAGTCCGCCGGTAACCGGACCCGATACGGTCAGCGATCCATCCGAAGAAGATTGCCCCGAGAATCGTGCCACCGAAGAACACCGAGTTGATCATGCCGGCCTCGGCATTGTTCAACCCGAATTCGTCGACGATCGCCGGCAATACCGCCGGCAGGATGCCGCCATCGATCGCGGTCATCAAAATGGCCAAGGTGGTTATCAGGAGCACCCACCAGCTTGTGGCCGGAGCGTGTGGGAGTATCGATTTCTTGAGTGGCTTGCCGGTAGGCTGCCCGAACTCGTCCTGCGGTTGTGTTGAAGATGTGCTTGCGCTCACTACGGCCTCCGGGTCGGGGCCCTTGGCATCGTCACCTCGGGCGGATCCTGCGTGGTCGCCGATCACCCACGATCGACGCTTCAGCACACTAAACCTGGCCTATCAGACCGTCAAGAGGGCTCCCACCGCGTCGCGAGGCGAAAGTACTAAGCGGACCTCAGAATGAGACGAGGACGACTTGCTCGAGGGGCAGGCGTCTGCGATCGGCGAGGTCGCGCTGCGCGATCTCGGCTGGAACCGAATCCGAATCGTCGTAGGCACCGATCGCCATCACGGTGAGCGGGTTCACATCGTCCGAAAGCTCAAGGCCCTCGCGGATGACGTTGGCATCGAAACCACCCATCTGGTGCACGCGCAGGCCCAGGTACTCGGCCTGCACCGTGGCGCTCGCGGCAGCCTGACCGAGGTCATATTCGTTCCAGCGGGCCATCTTCTGGCCGCGCGCGGGAATCGTGGCGAAGACGATGAGCGCTGATGCGCGTCCGGCCCAGGCCGAATTGAATCCGGCGAGCGAGCCGGCGATCGTGTTGAATTCGGGGGTGCCACGGCGGGCAGCGATGAACGCCCACGGCTGGGTGTTACCGGCGGACGGAGCCCAACGAGCGGCTTCGACGATGCTCAGCAAGTCGTCACGGCTGATCTCATGCGAGGCGTCGAAACCGCGCGGGCTCCAGCGGTCGGCCAGGATCGGCGCGATGGGCGTGCCGGTGATGTTTCGGATCTGCGTCTCAGCAATCTGAGTCATTAGTTTTCCTTTCAACTACCGTGCATGGACGCTAACACCGTCACCCAATCCAGCTATTCCGATCGGCGGCAATCGGCGGGCAGGATGGTTGCATGGATCTGGTCACCGGCGAAGACGGACGTGCGCGTCCGGCATGGGCAACGTCAAGCCACGCCTATCTGGAGTATTACGACACCGAGTGGGGCATGCCGGTGCGCGATGAGCGAGGGCTTTTCGAACGGATCAGCCTCGAAGGCTTTCAGGCCGGACTGAGCTGGTCGACCATCTTGGCGAAGCGGGAGAACTTCCGTGACGCGTTCGCGAACTTCGATCCGGACGCAGTCGCAGGCTTCGGCCCCGCCAAGATCGAAGAGCTCATGAACAATGTGGGCATCATTCGCAATCGCCGCAAGATTGAGGCGACGATCTCGAATGCTCAGGCCACGATCGATCTTCGCCCCGACGGCGGTCTGCCGCTATTGATCTGGTCTCACTTGCCGAAGACCACCCCGCTTCCCCAAACCATGGACGAGATCCGAGCCGTTTCGGGCGAATCGGTCGCGCTCAGCAAGACACTCAAGAAACACGGCTTCACATTCGTCGGACCCACCACCGTTTATGCGCTCATGCAAGCGATCGGCATGGTGGACGATCACCTGATCGGCTCTTGGCGGCGCGGCTCGTCCGGAATCTTCGGCCCGGACGGAAGGGTGCTGCCTCAACCCTGACCGGTGTGAAGACATCCGCTATCTTGGGTGGTGTTTACCCTGGTTTCCTGAGTGGTTCGATGTTATCTTAGGTATATGAGCACAGTCATCGAATCGGCAGGACTGAAGGCATACAACGACTCGATCCGCTCCTCTGTGCCGAATGTTGTCGACGACCTTCGACGCGCGCTGGGGGCCAAGCTCGTCGCATATATTGCCGGCGTTTCAGAAACGAGGACGGTGCGCGAGTGGGTCGAGGCACTGCGGCGTCCGTCACCGGGGGCTGAGGAGCGTTTGCGTCTAACACATCGGGTGGTGACTCTGATCAGCCAGAGCGAAGGGACGGCCGTGGTGCAAACCTGGTTCCAAGGCATGAACCCATATCTCGGCGATCGATCTCCGGCACGGGTGTTGCACGAGGACAGCTTCGAGAAAGCAGGCCCGAGCGTGCTGGCAGCAGCCAATGCCTTCGTCGGTGCCTGATGGCGGGTCCTCATTTCACTATTGCTGAGGCGCGCGGAGCGCATTATGCAGCGGTTTTGGCGATGGACTCTTCGATCTGGTCGGGGCTGAGCACACCGACCCGGGCCTCCTGCACGACTCCTTGCGAATCGAGGAAGTAGTGGGCCGGCACACCCATCACTCCGTACGCGGCTGACAAGGACGTTTGGGCGTCCGGAAGCTGGGTGAACGACAGCCCGAGGCGATCCACGTACGGCTGGACGACCGACGGCTCCTCCCCCACGTAGACCGCGATGACCTCCACATCGTCGCCGGCCTTCTCGTGAAAAGCCTCCACATCGGGGATCTCCACTCGACAGGCCGTGCACCAGGTGGCCATGAAGACCAGCCAGACCGGGCGTCCGCGCAAGTCATCAAGCGCGATCGGGCTGCCGTCGAGCGTGGACGCCGAGAACCCCGGCGCTGCATCGCCGACCACGGGAGCAGCCCCCACCCCCTGGACTTCGACCGCTGACACGCCAGACCCGCCTTCACCTTCCGCATCATCGGGGCGCATCACCAGCCAGGCGCCGATGATCACCGCGAGCAGGGTGACACCGATCACGATCAGGTTGCCGACGCCGCTGCCGCGAATCTTGGCGCGCCAATCCGATGCTGCCGGTGCTTCCCGATCCACTATCGGCATGCGAGTTGCCAATTCGTCCGCATCGGTTGAGGCCGGCTTCGTTGGGTCCGGTGCGGCGTCCCCGGAAGAGACCGGATGCTGCACTCCAGGTGAGATCGACGACTCCCGGGCCGTCGTGTCCGAGACCGCAGAATTACTTGAGACAACCTCACCCCACGCATCCGGCGCGTCGCCGGTTGTCTGCCGCGCGCTGTGATCTGGCTCAGGCATAGGCGTGCATGCCTCCGAAGAACAGGTTGCCGAAGTAGGTGAAAATGATCGCCGCAAACCCCAGCACGAGCAGCCAGGCGGCCCTGCTGCCACGCCAACCGGCAACCACGCGCGCATGCAGATAGGCGCCGTAAATCAACCACGTCACCAGTGCCGCGGTCTCCTTCGGATCCCACGACCAATAGCGTCCCCAGGCGACGTTCGCCCAGATCGAACCCAGCACGATCATGATCGTCAGCATCGGGAAGGTGATGATGACCGCTTTGTAGCCCAACTCATCCAACGTGTCGGGCTTCGGCCAGCCGCTCCACTTGATGCGTCCGCCCAGCAGGTACATCACGGCAGCGCCGAACGCGATGACCGCCGCCCCGTAGGCCAGCGCCGCGGTGAAGACGTGCAAGGTCAGCAGCGGGCTGTTCTGCAGTGCGGGCATCAGCGGGTCGGCCTCATACGACAAGGTGGACGCGTAGACGAGCATCGCCAAGATCACCGGCAGCACCACCGTGGTCAGCGTCCGCACGTGGTAGCGCCATTCGAAGTAGATCAGCGCCAGAATCATGCCCCAGGCGAAGGAAACCGCGAATTCGTACTGGTTCGCGAAGGGCGCATGCCCGGTGGCGAAGACCCTTGTCACCAGCGATCCGGTCAACAAAATGAGGGCCAATTGAACGAACTTGCCGCCGTACCAGGCGACTCCTCGCCGGTTTGGGGCACCCGGACGCGTCTGCGTGGTGGTCGAAGTGCCGCGCGTCCCGGCCGCACTCGCAGCCCCGGACGCACCGCGATCGGTGCCTTGCCCGGCGACCGTACCGCCGTCACTCGAGGTCACAAGGTCGGACGCACCGGCTGCCCCGACGGCGACCTTCGCCTTCGGACGCCCGGTGGGTGCCTTCGCGGCTCGCGCGCCAACGAGAGCCATGACGTAGGCCACCAGCGCGAAGATGACCAGTACGGTGGTCGCGACCAGCAGCGCCTGGGAGATCTCAAGCATCGGGGTCATCCCCTTCTATCTCGGAGTTCGTCGTTGTTGCGGTTTGCAGTTGCTGAGCAGCGCGGGACTCGGCGGAAGTGGCTGACTCGGTCACCGGATATGGAGGTCGCGCCCCCTCCGACTCGCGTTGCTCCTCGGATAATTTCAGCGCCAGGCTGTCGGAGACCTGGCCGAATTGGCGGGCGAAGGTGGCGTCCTGCCGATCGGGCGACGCGAGTTGGACGACAGACCCGCCGCCATCGCCCGGGGTGACCCGAATCCAGATCCGGTGGTGCCGGAAGAACATCGTGATGCAGGTGCCGATGATCAGCAGCAGGAAGCCGAACCACACGACTCCGGTGCCAGGGTCATGTTTGACGAGCAAGCCGGTGAACTGCTGCTCGCGGTCGAACGTGTAGGTAAAGCCGTCGACCTCGATCGACCCGGATTGATCGAGCACGGCGGTGCCGACGGGGGTGTCGGAATCGGTCGGATAGACCTCGATCCGCATCTGGCCAGGGTCGATGCCGGTTCCGGTCTGTCCGGATGCCGAACCGACGACAAAGAGTTCCTGGTCGCGTCCGGGGACCTCGACGACGCCGTAATTCAGCATTCCGCCGCCGGTCGTCCATTCCAGAGGTACGCCGCCGTCGAAGACGACCTCGCCCGAGTCGTCGGTGATCTGCACGACTGCCGCGATACCGAAATAGGCCTGATGGAACATCACGCCGTCGTAGCGCAGCGGTTCGTTGACCCGCACGTTTTGCTGCGCGACCTGCTGGCCGTCGGAGTAGATGACCAGATCGGTCACGTAATCCTTGGGGCTGCCGTCCTCGTAGTAGGAGTCACTGAACGACCTGGCCTCGGCGGTCAGTCCGGTGCCGTACCCCACCTCTGCCGGGCGTCCGACAGTGAGAGTGAACTGGTCGTTGCGGAAGCCGGTCAGCGAACTCACCACGAACCCGGCCATGATCACCACGAATGCGGTGTGCGCGACCACCGTGCCGAACGGCGCCAGATGCCACTTGTCGGTGTACAGATTCTCGCCCGGCCCGCGGTCGTCTTCGATGACTCGGACGCGCGCCGCCTTGGTGTCCGCCTTGATCAATTGCACAGCCTCGGCGGGCGCATAAGAGGTGGTGAAACTCTGATTGAGGCGGGCCCTGCGGAAGAAATCGGCCGTCACCTTGGTGTGCGGGTGGAAGACCGTCTGCCTCAGCACCGGGATGCGATGGGTGGTGCAGGCGATGATGCTGAGCGCCAGAAGCGCCATCACGGCGATGAAGACCGGCGAGCTGAAGACGTTGAAGCCGCCGATGACGTTCACGATGTCGGTCCAGCCGCCGTAGGTCGGACGCACGGAGGTGAGCCAGGCATCGAGCGATGCCGGATCGTCGCGAACCCCGGCCGGCATCTGCGGCAGCAGCACGCCGAACAGCGCGAGCAGCCCGGATGCCAGAATCAACGCCAGCCCGAACTTCTTGTTGTAAAAGAACGCATAGATAGCGTGGAAGGCCTGGCCGAGCGTGAAGTCGGTGCCGCCGTCCAGCGCGTCGACCGGCTCATCATTTTGAACCGGACGCGTGGCAACGTTGCGATTGCGGGTATCGACACTCATCGGTTGCTCCTTCAGATTCCGAGACCAGGGATGATGCCGGCCAGCTTCGCGAACAGGTTGGTGATCATCAAGAACCCGATCACCACCAGCAATCCACCGCTGACAAGCGAAATAGCTGCCTCGTGCCGGGTGAACCACAAGATGCGTCCGTTGATCCGGACGACGCCCAGCCCGACCAGCACCAACGGCAGGCCGAGGCCCAGGCAGTAGGCGAACATCAAGGCGATGCCGCGTCCGCTGGTGGAGCTGACGGTGGCGAGCGCGAGAATCCCACCGAGCACCGGGCCGATGCAGGGCGTCCAACCCGCACCGAAGATGACACCCATCAAGGCGGAGCGCAGCACGCCGGCGCCAGGTTTCGGCGTCCCCATCCCCACTCGGTCCCGGTGGGATTCGGGCGAATGGGCCGACGCGCCAAGGTCAGGGTTTCCGTCGATTCTTTCCGCAGCCGTTGGAGGGGCTGGCACAAGCTCGCGGGCTGATACCTGTGCTGCTGTAGACCGAGCGGACACCGGCATCGGCAGTCTGAGCATCCGGTTTAGCAGGCCGATATCGATCAGGCCGGCGACATGCAGCCCCATCACGATCAGCACGGCACCCCCGATCACCCTGGCCACACCCATCTGAGGGCCCAGTGAGCGGCCGATCAACCCGATGGACGCCCAGACCGCGATGAAGACCAGGCTGAATCCCGCGACGAAACTGCAGGTCGTGGCCAGCGCGGTCCTCTTCGAGACGGACGCCCCGGGCACCGCGCCGATCAGTTGCCCGACGAACGCCGGCACGATCGGCAAGAAGCAGGGGGACGCGAACGACACGACACCGGCGAGCAGGGCCAGGGGAAGGGTGATCTCCATCTCACGGCCCCGTGCTTGCCGTCGGGGAGGCCGCGCGGATCTGCTCGAGGTGGGCTTGAGCAGTGGCCGCCAGTTCGGAATCGGGGTCGATCTCGATGACCTTGCCCCAGGCCTGTTCGACCTTGTCGTAGTCGGGTGGGTCTTGCGCCATGTAGAGAAAACCGAGGTTGTACCAGGACTCGACCTGGTCGGGTGCGACCTCGGTTGCGCGGGTCCAGTGCTGCTCGGCCTGCTCGTCCTGGCTCAGATTGAACTCGGCGACGCCGATCGCCAGCAGGGCGTCCAGATCATCGGGAACCAGCTGCAAGACGCCATTCAGTTGCTCGATCGCATCCTGATACAGCCCCGAACTCAGATAGACCTCGGCCAGCTGCTGTTTGAGATCGGCGTTCTCGGGGTCGGCCTCGATCTGCTCCTTCAGCGCGTTGATCTGTTCTTCGTCGACCTGGTCATAGCTGCTGAGATCGCTGGGCATCGCAGAACTCGTGCCGCCGCCCATCGCCGAGGACGAATCGCTGCCGCCCAGCCCGGACTGCTGGACGATGATCACCACGGCCGCGGTCAGCAGGGTCACCAGAACGAGCGTGATCTTGCGGACGCCGCCGACCTTGCCGTCCTTGTTCGCCTTGGCCTTGGATGCCTTGGATTTGCCAGAAACTCTCGGTCGGCCTGATTTTGAATCGTCCGGATCTTCATCGGAAAGGTCGTCGAAATCGTCGGCGAACGCCTCCAGGCCAACCGCGTCGGGATCTTCTGCCGCCTCGGCCTGTTCGCCCAGTTGCGCGAGCTGTTCGTCCGCCCAGCCCTTCAGGTCATCGGGAGCCGACTCCAGGAAACGTGCCAGAACACCTGCGTCGGGTTGGGCAGGTGTTCTGGCGGGTAGGTCATGCGATGTGGGCACTCCGAACAACTCCTGGTGTGAGATAGGTCAGCGTTCCGGGCTCGGTGTCGCGGAACTCACCGGTCCGGTAGCAGGATCGACATCGACGCCGCGCAGCACCAGCTGGCCCTTGCGGGAGTAGTCGGTCGCCTGATTCAGGATCGAGATCGAATACGCGGGAGCGTGGAACCCCTTCGAGTTCTCCGAGATCGTGTAGTCGATCAAGAAGGACGCGCGACGCTGGTAGTCGCGTGCGATCTCCAGTTGCTCGTCGGTCGCCGTGCCCTCGTCGACCGCGGTGCTCAGATCGGCGATGAACTCATCGAAGGCCGCGAACGAGATGTCCTGAGCCTCATACCAACGATTCTGAATGGTGTCGACCCGCTCCTGCATCTCGGCGGCAGTCGAGTGATGGCAGGTCAGACAGCTCGCGTTGATGGACTCTTCGCTTGACATCGGGCTGGTGACGTCGTGATCGCTGACCTTCGCGGCCCCGTCACGGTTGTACGCCATATGGCAGTCGGCGCAGGTCACGCCGTTGTCGGCATGGATGCCCTGGCTCCAGGTCTCGAAATCGGGATGCTGAGCCTTCAACACCGGCGCCCCGGTATCGGCATGAGTGAAATCGGTCCAGCCGATCTCGTCATAGTACTGAATGGCATCCTGCGCTGTCAGACCGTGATCCCACGGGAAGGTGAGGGTCTTCTCGTCGCCGGCGAAGTAGTACTCGACGTGGCACTGGGCGCAGACGTAGGCGCGCATGTCCTGGGTGCTGGCGTCCTCATTGACGTCGTAATCCTCGACACCCTGCGAGGCCATGTATTCCTTGATGCCCTCGATGAATGCCGGACGAGTCACTCGCAGCTCCATCGTCTGCGGATCGTGACAGTCGATGCAGGCGATCGGGCCGGACGCATGCTGCACGGCTTCTGAATACGGCATCTTGTTCATCGCCGCCCAACCGGCCATCTGATCGCCGTCACCCAGGTCGTCCATCACCTCGGGCAGGGACGCGTGACAGTTCAGGCAGGCACCGGGCTGATCGAACTCCAGCATGCGGCGGGTGTACTGCTGATCGGTGAGCATGTATTCGTGTCCACGCGGCTCCCGGTAATCAACCGAGAAGGCATAGCCCTGCCACATGTTCACCAGCCGGGGGTAGGTCTCCAGCTTGGAATGCGTGACGAACAGCCGCGGATCCTGGTCGGTCGGCTCATGAGCGACCTTGTCGGCCTCGTCCATCTCGGAGGTCTGCAGATACGACTCGTACTGCAGGGGATAGTTCTGCCCCCAGACGGCCGGGTCATAGGTGGTGTCGGTGATCTCGACCACCTGTGTGAACGGTTGCTTGGATTCTTGCTTGTGTGTGAAGATCGTTGTCAGCAGCCAGGTCAGGCCTGCTGCTGCCACCACGCAGGCGATGAGCACGACGATCGGGACCCAGCGTTTACCGGGCCCCGTCCACCGGGTCGCTCCGCTCGGCTTGTCGTCGGCCGAAGCGTTGGAATTGGTCTTGTCGGTACTCATCGGTTCACCTCGTGTGTCCCACGCCGTCGTGGCAACGGATGCATGACACGGTTTCACCCGTGTGGTTTGAACTGTTGGTGATCTGATCGACGAAATCACCGTGGCAATAGATACAGGCCGCCTCGGTAACTTCTCGATTGTGCTCGCGGATCTGAATATTCTCGGGGTAATTGCCGAGCGTGAACTTCAGCGAATGCATGAAGCCGTTCTCGGCCTTGTTCGCATATTTGTGAATGAGATTGTCGTGCGGGGCGTGACAGTCGTTGCAGGTAGCCACATCGGCATGGCTGCCCTTTTGCCAGCCCTCGTATTCCTCATTCATCGCGTGACAGCCGGCGCAAGTCTCGGGATCATTGCCGAAGTAATCCGTGAAACCCGAGTAATAGACGGTGAACAGGCCGACTCCGAGAATCACGCCAATAAGCGCGGCCAGGCCGATGCCGGTCCAGCCGGTGAAAGCTCCCGTAAAGCCGCGCCACAGACGTTTCACCAGCGCCACCGTCACACCTCCTCCGCCGCGTCATCGTTGACTGGTTACGCTCACCCGGGTTGTGCGGCCATGCACCCGCCGGGTAAGAACACCCGAGCCCTCCGATTCCGGCTTTTCTGCGACTGCGCAACTGCGCAGTTTGAGCGTGCACCGGAAGACTCAAGTTCAGGTTGTCCGTCCATCCTGACATCACAGATTTTTCACAGGGGGAGGTAGAAAATATAAATTTAGGTAAGGGTCACCTATCCTCTGAGGTACTACAGGTGCGTCAACACGTCCCGCAGCACGACGCCTTGACTATGTTCCGGGTCTTTCGCCCCGATCAGCAAGGTCACCTTGGGTTTGTCGGCCAGCCGCTTAGCGAATTTCGCCGCTTCCTGAGAGCTCGCCAATTCGATTCGGTAGCGTTCGGCGAACTCCTCGAATCTTTCCGGACGATGCCCGAACCAGGTGCGAAGCTCCGAGCTGGGGGCAACATCCTTGCACCATTCGTCCAAGTCAGCGCGCGCCTTGGAGATCCCTCGCGGCCACAGGCGGTCGACCAGCACCCGATAGCCGTCACCTTCGGCGGGCTCATCGTAGATGCGCTTCAGCTGGTAATCAGTCATTGTTCTCCTCCATCCCGTTCTCCCATCCTCCACTTGTTCTTCGCGCAATTCCACCGATAGCGCCCTATTGCGCCAACACCTGATCGGACTCCTTCGCTGTCGCCGTTACCGGTCCTGGCGGCCGTTCGCCAGATCCACTCCCCGTCGCCAAGTCTGGGAGCATCGGCTCGTCGCCCCCAGACCCCATCACGCCGTGACATGGACGAAGCCGTGAGCGCCCGCCTCCGCATCGCTCATGGCGTGCGTAACGATCGGATAGTTGCCGGGCTCGGTGAAGACGATCTCGACGAAGCCGCCCTGCGCGGGCTGCAGGCCGAGGGCTTGCGCGCCGCCCCCTGATTGCCCGAACGCATCGACGCCCTGTTTCAGGTGGTAGGCGCCCTCATAGTAGACAGTGTCGAATTGGCCACCCACGATATGGAAACTGGCGGCACGGTTGGGGCCTGCGTCCAACACCCAGAACCGGATCCGCTCACCGACCTTGGCCTCGAGCGGGAACTGGTCGTATTGGAAGGCGACGCCGTTGAAGCTCATCAGATCGGGGTCGCCCGCCGCAATCTTGTCGGCGTTCACCTCTTGGGCCTGATCGGCGGTGGTTGCGGCCGACGACAGGTAGATCTCTGACTGCACCATCGCGTAGCTGCGGTCGGCGGGCTCCAGATCGTCCGGTTCGATGACCACCGCTCCGTGCATTCCGGCAGCGATGTGACTGCTCATCGGCACGGACGAACAGTGGTACATCCACATGCCCGCCCGCACCGCGGTGAACCGATAGACCAGCGATTCGCCGGGCGCTATCGTCCGCATCGGCTCATCCGGCGCGAGTTCGCCGGCGTGGAAGTCGATCGAATGGCCGATGGTTCCGTCATTCACCAGAGTGATCTCGAAAACATCGCCGACCCGGCCGTGCAGGGTCGGCCCGACCGGCGAGCCGTTATAGGTCCACCGGGTCTGCCAGATTCCCGGTGCCACTTCGAGGGGAACCTCGGTGACAGTCAGGGTGAGCTGGTGCACGCGTTCATCGTCCAGGGCCGGAAGAGCCGGGTCGACGCTGCCGGTCAGCTGGGCGTCCGGGTCGATCGTCACCGGTTGGCCACTGTCATCGCCTGGCTGCCCTGTGCCCGCATGGTCGCCATGAGCCGTTTGCCCGCCGACGATCAGGTCGAAGGTCATCCCCATCTGCTTGTGGCCCGCGATCGTGCACCAGCCCTCGGCGGACGATGTGACCACGCCGAGATCGAGCTCCTCGCTTTGTCCGGGTGTCAGGCGCGAGGTCGAGTGGCCGTCGATCCACAGGTCGTGCGCCGTGGCGGGATCATCGTTGACCACCGTGATGATGACCCGGTCGCCTTCATCGACCTGCACTTGGTTAGGGGTGAAGCGCATGTCGTTGGCGCTGACCGTGATCTCGACCAGGTCACCCGTCGGCTTCGGGCCGAACTCGACGTGATCTGCCGCAATGCCTGAAGCAATCGCCAGCGCCAGGACGACCAGCCCGGCAAGAAGTTGGCGAAGCGACCACGGATTCGGTTGCTCAATGCCGGGGGATCGTCCGTTGGTCTTCGGCGGGGCGTCCGCCGACTCGGTTCGCGCCCTCTTGTTCGCACCTATGCCCCAGAACATCAGCGGCAAAAAGGACGCCAGGCCGGCCAATCCGGGGATCGCGACGGCGATGTGCACGGCCGCCGGCAAAGGCAGCAGGAAGACCGCGAGACCGATGTTGATCAGCACCAGCCGCACCGTGGTGCCGCGGTTGAAAGGAACCATCGTTGCCCGCACGGCGGCGGGCCCGCCGCCCAGCACCGACGGAATCAGGTAGCTGAGCGCGCCCGTCAGGATCTGCGCGCCGACACCGACGGCGAAGACCGCCGCGAGCGGCGAGAATCCTGCCGTGATGCCCGACCAGTCGTCCGACCGCAGAATCAGCACGCCTACCCAGAGCAGGCCGACGACCGCCCAGGGCACCGCGGCTCCGACGGAGGCGGAACAGAACTCTCTCGGCGGCTTCTTGACGAGCGGATGGAGCAGTGCTCTGCCCCACCAGATCGCGCCCGCAAGGTAGATTGCCAGGCCGACGACTGCGACCGGACGCAGACCGCTCAATGCGCTGGTGAGCAGCACGACGAGTCCGCCGATCAGCACCGGAAGCGCCTGTTTGGCGAGGCGGTCGGCGCGAGCGTCCATGACGGTGCGCAGCAGGGTCGGCCAAAAGGTGATCAGCGTGCCCATGATGGTGAAGCCGACCCAGCCGAGCAGATTGGCCATGGTGTGCGCGAGCAGCAGACGCCCGTGCCACGGGTCGCTCGGCACATTCGCCAGGATCGCTCCGAAAGTGACGCCGGTCACCAGGCTCACGGCAGCAGCGAGATAGTAGCGGACGCTGACCCGGAAGCGTCCGGGCAATGCGTGACGCAGCATCTGCCACAACGCCACCCCATGCCAGCCGACGGCCACCGCCACCAGGGTGGCGCCCGCGAGTGTCAGCGTCCAGATATCGGTCGGCACACCGACGAATACCACCGTCGCCCCGATCAGCAGCAGGCCGATTCTGCGCGATTGGCCCCGCCGTGAACTGGCACCATCGGCGACTCGCAGCAGCGCTTCGCAGAAGTAGTAGCTCCACACCATGATGGCGTGGCTGAGCGCCCCCAACAGCACCAGGTGAACCATCAGCCATTCGGACGACGGCACCCAGCGATGAATAAGGGCCACAATGACGGCCGCCAACAGCCAGAAGACGGAGGGGTAATCACGCAACGGCCAATGACGGCCGGTCGTTTTCGGGATCTTGGCCACTAGTTAGTGGCGTGAGTCTTCAGCAGACGCACGCCGACGCCGTCGCCGGCCCGGTCGACGTAGCTGGTTTCGATAGCCTCACCAAACAGATCTGAGATCTGAGCGAGCAGCGGCTTGGGGTCGTGCGGCGCGATCAGCAACATCGCCGAGCCGACTTCGAGACTCGCCAGAGCACCCAAAATCGCTCCATGACGAATGGCGTGCGGAATCTGGCGGGCGTCCAGCTCGTAGTCAGACACGGGTTCGCAGCCACATCCACAGCTGTGCTGGGTCGTGGTCTCGGTCAGCGGAATCTGCTGGGTCATGTCGCTCCTTGTTCGCAGCGGGCGCGGCGGCCTGCACTGTCGTGGATAGTTGAAGGAATTATTTACAATAATGTTCTGTATTTAATCTAGTAACGTTGACGCATGGTTGGCAAGCAGGAGCTTGGTCCATCGCTGCCGGCCCCCAGCGGCCGACAGCTCAGCCCAGCACGCAAGAAAGTGCTCGCGCTCCTCAATGAAAGCGGGCATGACGGCGTCGTCGTCTCGCAGGCCGCCGACCGGCTCGGGGGCCATCCCAACAGGGCTCGCGCCCATCTGGACGGCCTGGTCGCAGACGGGCTGGCGTCCAGCGGTGCCGATCGTCCCAGCGGGCGCGGACGCCCCGCTCTGCGGTACTGGATCAGTGCCTCGGGGCGTACCCTTCTCGAAGGCGAGGCCGATGCCGACAATCAGAGCCTGAGCAGGGCATTCACCGAATACCTCGCCTGCTCGGAGGACGACGAGATGGCGTTTCAGGTCGGACGCGTGTGGGCGCGGTCGGTGCCGATCGCCAACAATGCGACCTCCGCGCAGAACACCACCGACCGGTTGACGGCGTTGCTTGCCACAGCCAGTTTCAATCCGGTGGCCGACGACACCAGTCACGTCATCCGGCTGCGCACCTGCCCGTTCGTCGATCAGGCACGCGCCAATCAACAGGGCATCTGTGGCGTCCATCGGCAGTTGATCGATGGGGCGATGGACGCCTGGGGGCTCGCCGGCGATGCAGACCTGCGTCCATTCAGCGAGCCGGGAGCGTGCTGCGTAGAGATCGACGAGCAAGAGGAAGAGCCTTCGGAATAGTTGGCCTTGCGACGTCGTGCAGGGCGCGGTTCCTCAGCAAAACGAATGCCGCACGGGCGAGAGCAATAATGCCGTCGACTTGTGCCGCAATGAAGAGTGATCTGACACCGGCTCGCCGTGCGGTCGAGATACTGCGGCCACGCTGTTCGCTTGGGTTACAACGAAAAGCAATTCGGCACCGGCTTGCTACGGCACACGCTCGTGTCTCCTGAGTCAGAGAATCGGCAACTGTTTGCGGGCGGCGTCCACCTTCGACATGTCGAGGTCGACGATCAGCATTCCCTGGTCCGCGTCGAGAGAATCGACCAGGTGACCATAGGGGTCGGCGACTCTGCTGTGTCCGATCCCCAACGCGGCCGAACCGCGCGGCTGCACCCAGGCCTGATCACACGCGGCCAGCAAGGCCTGCGCGTCCATCGCCCGGGCACGGGTCACGACGTCCCACTGCTCGTACTTGCCCGGACCGTCCGCCCAGGATGCGGGGACGACGATCAACTTCGCGCCGCGGCGTCCGAGTTCGGTGAACTGATCGGCGAAGCGAAGGTCGTAGCAGGTGGAGAAGCCGATCCGTGTGCCGAGCGCATCGATCACCGGCACCGAGCCACCCGGGGCCACTGTCTCGGACTCGCGTCCGTTGAAGGCGTCGAAGAGATGCACCTTGTCGTAGTGGGTTTCCACGCCCGGTCCGGTGATCAGGAGGGTGTTGTGGACGCGTCCGTCATCGGCAGGGGTGAACATGCCGACGACCGCGATCAGTTCTGCTTGCTGGGCTGCCGCGCGAATCTCGGAGGCGAACCGGCCATCGAGAGGCTCGGCGATCGGCGCCAGCTTGGTGCCAAAGCACGCCATCGTCGCCTCGGGAAAGACGACCAGCTTCGCCCCGGCCGTGCTTGCCTCGGAGATCCGCGCCTTCACCTCCGTGAGATTCACGTCAGGATCAGAGCTCGCGCTGATTTGCGCGAGCGCGATCCGCAGCGGGCTGGAGGACTGGTCACGATCCGACATGTGTCTATTGTGGACGACATAGCGTGGAGTTATGGCTAGTGATGAGATGAATCCCCGTCATGAACATCACGAGACGCATGACGCGATAAACGACGACATAGGCGAGAGGCAAATGTCGGGCCACGACATGAGCAGTATGTCCGGCGGGCATATGGGCCACATGGATCATGTCGCGAAGTTCCGCAAGCTCTTCTGGATCATGCTGGTGATCGCGATCCCCACCACGGCGCTCGACCCGATGTTCGCCGACCTCATCGGCTACGGGCTGCCCCACACCGGCGTGATCACCTGGGTCGCGCCGGTGCTCGGCACGGTCATCTTCTTCTGGGGCGGCTGGCCCTTCTTGACCGGGGCGATCTCGGAGATCCGCTCCCGCAAACCCGGCATGATGCTGCTGATCGGGTTGGCGATCACCGTGGCATTCGTCGCCTCCTGGGGCGCGACGCTGACGCTTCTCGACCACGAACTCAGCTTCTGGTGGGAACTCGCGCTGCTGGTCGTGATCATGTTGCTCGGCCATTGGCTCGAGATGCGCTCGCTGGCCCAGACCTCCTCGGCGCTGGATTCGCTGGCTGCGCTGCTGCCCGATGAGGCAGAGAAGATCGAAGGAGACCAGACGGTCAAGGTCTCCCCCAGCGATCTGCAGATGGACGACATCGTCGTCGTCCGGCCGGGCGGGTCGGTGCCTGCCGACGGCACCATCGTCGACGGCCAAGCGGCCATGGACGAGTCGATGATCACCGGCGAGTCGAGGACGGTCTCCCGCAGCAAAGGCGACCATGTGGTGGCCGGAACCATCGCCACCGACTCCGGACTGCGCGTCCAGGTGACCGCGACCGGGGACGACACGACGTTGGCCGGCATTCAGAAATTGGTCGCTGAAGCGCAGTCGTCATCGTCCAAGACCCAGCGGCTGGCCGATCGCGCCGCGGGCTGGCTGTTCTGGTATGCGCTGGTGTCCGCGCTGATCACCGCGACCGTGTGGTCGCTCGTCGGGTCGCCCGATCAGGCGGTGGTACGGGCCATCACGGTGCTGGTCATCGCCTGCCCGCATGCATTGGGCCTTGCCATTCCGCTGGTGGTGTCGATCGCGACCGAACGTGCCGCCAAGGCGGGCGTGCTGATCACCGACCGGCTGGCGCTGGAGTCGATGCGCAATGTTGGCGTGGTGGTCTTCGACAAGACCGGGACGCTGACCAAGGGCGAACCGGCCGTCACGGCGGTCGAGGCGGCAGGCGGCCACGACGAGGACGAGGTGCTGCACCTCGCGGCCGCAGCTGAGCAGCCCAGCGAGCACCCGCTGGCCAAGGCAATTGTTACCGCAGCTCACGACAAGCGGCTGGACCTGCCTTCGGCTACCGATTTCACTTCGTCTCCGGCTGTCGGGGTAACGGCAACCATCGACGGCACGAAGGTCGAGGCGGGCGGCCCGCATCTGTTGGACGAGCATTCTCTCGATGCGCTCGACGGCACCGCCGAGTGGGACCAACAGGGCGCGACCGTCGTCCATGTCGTCGTCGACGGTCAGGTTATCGGAGCGCTCCGGCTGGCGGACGAGATCCGCCCCGAATCTCGCGACGCCGTGCAGGCGTTGCACAAGGCGGGCGTCGAAGTCGTCATGCTGACCGGCGACTCCCAGGCGGTGGCCGACGCGGTGGCCAAGGATCTGGGCATCGACCAGGCGGTCGCGGGGGTGCGTCCGGAAGACAAGTCGGACAAGATCTCCGAGCTGCAGTCGTCCGGACGCAAGGTCGCGATGGTCGGCGACGGCGTCAACGACGCACCCGCGCTCGCGCAGGCCGATGTCGGAATCGCGATCGGCGCCGGCACCGATGTGGCGATCGGGTCTGCCGGTGTGGTGCTGGCAAGCTCCGATCCCCGCTCGGTGCTGTCGGTCATCGAGTTGTCGAACGCCACCTACCGCAAGATGCAGCAGAACCTGTGGTGGGCGGCAGGCTACAACCTGATCGCGGTGCCGCTGGCCGCAGGCGTGCTCGCCCCGATCGGATTCGTGCTGCCGATGAGCATCGGCGCCATCCTGATGTCGGCGTCCACCGTCGTAGTCGCGCTCAACGCTCAGCTGCTGCGCCGAATCGACCTCGACCCCGAGGCCAGCACCGCCGGCTACCTCAGATGAGGCCCTGCTCGGTCAGCCAGTCTTCGGCCACGTCGCGCGGCTCTTCGCCGTCGTTGTCGACGCGTCCGTTCAACTCGGTGACGACGTCACTGGTCAGCGCCTCGCTGATCGGGGCGATGATGTCGGCGATCTCGGGATACTGATCGAGAGTCTCCTGACGCAGCGTGAATGCCCCCTGGTAGGGGACGAAGAAGCTCTGGTCGTCGTCCAGCACCAGCAGATCGTTGGAGACGATCCGGGCGTCGGTGGACAAGACCTCGCCGAACTCGCACGAGCTGCCCACCTGGGGATAGATCAGGTTGAGGTCGAGTTCCACGATCGGATCAAACTTGAAGCCGTAGTCCTACTCCAGGCCGGGCAGCCCGTCGTCCCTGTTGATGAACTCGCTGGCGGCGCAGATGCTTGCCTGATCGGGATTCGCGTTGATGAACTCCGCGGCATCCGACATTGTCGCGATGTTGTTGGCCTGTGCGAAATCACTCTTCACGGCGACCCGGTAGGTGTTCTCGAATGGTGCCGGATCAAGCCAGGCGATACCGTTCTCGGCATCTTCTTGGGCCACTTGGTCGAACAGGTCGGCGGGAACGTCCTCGGTGGTGTGCCCGAGAAGCTGCACCCAGGCGGTGCCGGTGTACTCCCAGTAGAAGTCGATCTGGCTGGTCTCCAAGGCCGAGCGGACGGTCGCGGTGCCGGAGATACCTGTCTCATCGGCGACCTCGGCCCCGGCGTTCTCGAATGCCAGCGTCGCGATGTTCGACAAAATGATCTGTTCGGTGAACTCTTTCGACCCGGCCGTCAGTTGTGCTCCGGCGAGTGGTCCGTCGCCTGATCCGCCGCCCGATCCCCCACTACAGCCGCTCGCCGCGAGTAGCAGTGCCACGCTCGCGGCCGTCCATCTGATTCGTTTCTTCATCGTTTGTCTCCTCATCGGTGCGTCATTGCATCGTGCCGGTCGCGTGCCGTGAGAGTCATTCTTCACGTCGGACGCGGCCCGTGCCTGCTCTTCTTCTTTTTTCGTGCTATTCCCGTCGAAATCGTCGTCATGTGCCTTCCATGTTGGCGGTCGTGGCTTGCGGCGTCGCGTCTATGACCTACCGACTCATCTGACCGACGTCATGGGTGTGCACCTGCCATGTCAAGAGCACGGTTCGAATCATCTCTGTGGGGCCGCGGACTCCCTTCTCGCGCTCCATGACCGACTCACAGCCCTCGTGGACGCAGCAGATCCTCAGCGATACCGGCCACATAGTCGACGGCCAGCGCGAGGACGGCCGTCAGACCGGCCCCGATGATCTGCAGAGTCACCCGGTTGGTCGACAGCCCGGCGACGATGATGTCGCCCAGGCCGCCGGCGTTGATGTAGGTGACCAGGGCCGCTGTGCCGACGTTGATGACCAGCGCCGTGCGGATGCCCGCCAGAATCACCGGCACCGCGAGCGGCAGCTCGAGGCGCCACAAGACGGTGAGCTTCGACATGCCCATTCCGCGTCCGGCCTCGAGCACCGCGTCGTCGACCTGATCGAGGCCGACCATGGTGTTCAACAAGACGGGCACGATCGCGTAGGCGACAAGCCCGACGATGGCGGCCTTGAAACCCAGGAAGAGGAACGCCACCGCGAGCAGCACCAGGATGGCGATCGTCGGTATCGCCTGCCCGAGCGTGAGGATCGTGATGAGTACGGGCTGGACGCGCCGCATGAAGCTGCGGGTCAGCAGCACACCCAGCGGCAGGGCGATGATCAGAGTGAGCACCGTCGACACCAGGGTCAACACGATGTGCTGCCCCAGAGCGGTGCCCAGCCGGTCGGCGCTCAGCGCACGGGCTTCGATCGAGTCGAGGTTCCTGCTGGAGACATAGACATACATCACCAGGCAGACCGCCGCCAAGATCAACGGCATCGTCAGATAACCGGCCAGCGACCGTCGTCTGCCGGATTCTCGTGCCGGTTGGGTCAGGACGACCTGACCACCCGCGCTCATGATTCATCCTCCAAACCCACGCGGGCCTGCCGCACCGCTGCCACGCGCATCGCGCGAATGGCCTCGTTGATCTGGTCGATGTCGACCACGCCCTGAAAGACGCCACGGTCGTCGACCACGATCGTGACCGCAAATCTGGCGGTGATCAGCTCATTCAGCGCGTCGCTCAGCGTCGCCCGGAGTCCTACGGCCGGGCTGGTTGGTAGACCGAGCTGATTGAGCGGACGCCCGCCCGCGCGCCTCAAGTCGTCCGCCCCGACCCATCTGGTTGGGCTGCCGTGCGAGTCCAGAACGAGCAGCGCGCTTTCGGGGACGCCCCGCAGCGTTTCGAGCGCGGCCTGGGCATCCGTGTCGTGGCTCACCGTGGGCCAGGCCCGAAGTTCGATGTCGGAGACCCGGGAGAGATTGAGCCGTTTCAGCGAGGCCCCGCGTCCGATGAAATGGGAGACGAAGTCGTTGGCGGGCGCGGCGAGAATCTGCTCGGGTGTGTCATTGGGCGATATGTGAGCCCTCGCGGAGGATTGCGATGCGGTCACCGAGCTTGATGGCTTCGTCGATGTCGTGGGTGACGAAGACGATGGTCTTGTGCACCTCGTCCTGCAGCCGGAGCAGTTCGTTCTGCAGGCGGTCACGGGTGATCGGGTCGATCGCGCCGAACGGCTCGTCCATCAGGAGGACTTCTGGGTCGGCACCCAGCGCCCGGGCGACGCCGATGCGCTGTTGCTGACCGCCGGACAGTTGCTTGGGATAGCGATCGCGGAAATCGGCCGGCGGCATGCCCACTAGTTCGAGCAGTTCATCGACCCGGTCCGAGATCTGCTTCTTGTCCCAGCCGAGCAGCCGCGGGACGGTGGCGACGTTCTCACCGATCGTCATATGCGGGAAGAGCCCGATCTGCTGGATCACGTAGCCGATGCGGCGGCGCAAGTGATCCGGGTTGGCGGTCGTGACGTCGTCCCCGGCGAGCAGGATGCGTCCGGATGTGGGTTCGATGATGCGGTTGATCATCTTCATAGTGGTCGTCTTGCCGCAGCCGGATGGGCCGACCAAGATCACGATCTCGCCGGTGTGAATATCGAGGTCGAGTGCGTCGACGGCATTGCCGGGCTGGCCGGGATAGCGCTTGGTCAGCCCCTCGAGACGGATCGTGACGTCGCGTGATTCATCTGAGGTGGTCATGATCGGATTCCTTTAGATGTCGTCAGCCGGCCGAGGAGCCGGAAGAGCAGGTCGAAGATGATCGCCAGGCAGGTGACGCCGAGAGTGCCGGCCAATACCAGGTTGACGGCGACCGGCGTGCCCACGCGGTAGAGGCCGGTGAAGATGAACGCGCCATAGCCCGGCCCGTTGACGATGTCACCGACTGCGGCGATGCCGAGCAGCACCAGCGTGGTCACCCGGATGCCGGTGAGGATCACCGGCCAGGCGAGCGGGAACTCGATACGCATCAGCCGTTGTCGACGGGTGAGACCCATGCCCTGGGCGGATTCGACGATCGCCGGGTCGACACCGGCGAGACCGGTCACCGTATTGCGGACGACCGGCATCAGCCCGTACATGGTCAGCGCGACGATCACCGGACGCGACCCCAGACCGAACGGAGCCATCAGCAGGATAAAAAGCGCGAACTACGGGACGGTCAGCATCGCTCCGGTGAGGGCGAGCACGAAGTCACGTGCCCGCGGACGCTGATAGGTCGACACACCCAGAGCTATCCCGATGATGGTGGTCAACAACACTGAGACGGCAACCACCGCCGCATGCGCGAGCCCGAGCTCGACGAAATCGTCGCCCCGCTTGATCAAGAATTCGGCAAAGTCCACTTCGACCTCACTGTTGGTTCGTCAGGGTTCGAGTGCGCAGGCTCCTCTCCGGTGATCTTCCACTACGTTGCTCATCCATCGATTCGCGCGTCCCGTGTTTGGCAGGAAACGGCGGTTGGTGAGAGACGATACAACAAAAACACCCGATTGTTCGAAAACCGAGCACCGGAGCCAAGCCTTCGGCGCTCGCCGATCGCCCGCCGGATTCCGTTTGAGCTTTATGCTGTCCGGCGCACCGATGCCTGCGAAAACGGACCGAATTTGTGCTCCATACGATCGGAGCAGCCCCACGCGGCCGGGCCCACGCGGCAACTGGCCTGCGCCCGGGGCGACGAGGCCCGACTCCGCGGACTCTGGCTCATGAATCAAGATCACAGGTGGGTTCTCGTCCAGATGAGCTACGATGCCGCACATGAGCGAGGTCGGAATCCGAGCGTTGAAACAGAATGCGTCCGCGGTCGTCGCGCAGGCTGCTGCCGGAGACACCCAGACGATCACCGATCGTGGACGACCAGTGGCCCAGATCACGCCCTTGCCGGCGTCCCCGCTTCAGGGGCTGCTGGACAGCGGGCAGGCGAGGCCGCCCAAGCTCGACATCAACGACCTGCCGAACCCGAGCCCCGGCCCCGATCTCGCACCCGAGCTCGCCGGCATGCGCAACGCCGAAAGGTACTGATTGATGGCGCACTACATCGACACCTCCGCACTGGTGAAAATGGTTGTGACCAAGACCGAGACACCGGCGCTTCGTTCGTGGATTGCCGCCGAGCGTCCGACTTTGATCTCGTCCGACCTGACGCGGACCGAACTGCTGCGCGTGGTCAGGCGGACGCTGCCCGACCGCGTGGAGCAGGCCCGGCGCGTCCTCGACTCGATCACGTTGATGAAGGTGTCGACCGCCATCTTCGAAGCCGCAGGCCTGGTGGACCCCGACATTTTGAGGTCAAGTGATGCGCTGCATCTGGCGTCCGCGCTCGAGCTTGGCGACGATCTGGACGCGGTCGTCAGCTACGACGACCGGATGATTGATGCCGCGCGCCAGCACGGGATCGCGGTCGTGACTCCTCGCTGATGTCCAAGACCGTATTTCTCGACTTCGATGGCACCCTCGCCGATCACGGCCGGGTTCCTGCCGCACACATCGACGCCATCCAGCGTGCCCGGGGCAATGGGAATCACGTGCTGTTGTGCACGGGCCGCCCCAAATCGCTGGTGCCCAGGCTGCTGCGTGACTCGATCTTCGACGGCCTGGTGTGCGCTGCGGGCGGCTATATCGAGGTGGACGATCAGGTGCTCTGCGACATCAGATTTCCGGCCGACGTCGCCGAGCGCACGGTCGACGTGCTGAACGAGAACGATGTCACCTACGTTCTGGAGGCTCCCGAGGCAGTCTTCGGCCCGGCCGGTATGCATGGCCGCATCCGAAAACTGCTGAACGGCACGGTGTGGTCGACCAATCCTCGCGACGAATCCAGCGATCTGCTGTCGGCCCTGCATACGATGTCAGATATGGCGGACCCGTCTTTCGGAAAGGCGGTCGTGTTGGAATCTCCGACGGCGACTGTCGATGAATTGGCGGCAGAAATCGGGGATCCCGTTGCACCGATCGCTATTTCGGTGCAGGACATCACCGGGAATGCCGGCGAACTTTATTTACGTAATGTCAACAAATCTTCGGGAATTGCTCTGGTCGCGGAGCATTACGGTATTTCTCTGCCGGATATCATCGCGATCGGCGATGGCCATAATGACATCGATATGGTCGGCTATGCGGGTATCGGGGTCGCCATTCAAGGGGCGCCCGCCGAGTTACTCGTCCGGGCCCAATTGACGATCCCCGGCCCCGAGCACAACGGTCTGGTTGAAGGGTTCACCCGGCTCGGGCTGATCTGAGCATCGAGGCGGCAACGCTTCAAGCTCGTCGCGGTCGCACTCGAATCCCTGGTCGCGTCCCTCGCGAATGATGATGTCCGGGTGCATATGTTAAGCCCAACCTAAGTAGCCGGGACACCCCGCGCCCAGGTCCCGGAGGTTCTCGCTCGCGCTACAGCAGTTGCTCGCGTTGTACCACGAGCCCGAATCCACAACACGAGCGAGGGTGCCCCCGGTCGTCCACAACACAAGCCGGAGGCCGGGCCCTCAAACCAACCCCGCCTCCGATCAGAAGTGGACGATCGTCCGCGGTGAGCTCACACCTGTGGCAGTAGCCTCTCCAACCGGGCGTAGGACTGCTCCATGCCGTCGGCCATGCCGGTGCCGAGGATCATGTCACGCGCCTGTTTGTCGGGATATTCGATGACGGTGGTGACCAGCGTCGCCCCGTCTTCCTCGTGCAGCTGCAGGTCGTTGACGGTCGCCGGGCCGTCCATGCCGGTCATGCGCTCGGTGGTGACAGCGCGCACCGGGGCGTCCACCAGCAGCAGTTCACCGTCGAAACCGAACGGTTCACCCTCGGTATCGCCGACCGGCGACCATGCGTACTGGTAGCGATCACCTGCCGAGCTGGCCACGTCGCAGGTAAACATCTCCCAACCATCGGGCCCGAGCATCCATTGCCTGATCAGGTCGGGATCATTGTGCGCCCGCCAGACCAGCTCGCGCGGCCCTTCGATCAGCCGGGTGAAGCGGACGAGGGTGTCGCTCAGCAATTCGACGCGAGTGCCCTTGCCCTGTGCGTATTCGCGGAGCCCTTCCAGAACGGCATCGATCTGACCCATGGCTTGGGTGGTGCCCTCGATGACGCCCATCTCGAGAACCTGTTCGAGCGATTCGAGGGTCGGGAACTTCGACACCGCGGTCATCCGGGTGCCCTGCTCGGTCGGCTCGAAGTTCAGCTCCATCCGAGCGGCCGGGAACGCTTCCACTTCATTGCCGTTCTCGTCGGCGAAAAAGTCGAGGACGACGAACCGGGTCTCGGGCGATATTTCCAAGAACTCCCACCCGGCATACGACTTCTCGCCCTTGGGGCCGGTCATGTGGTAGAGCGAGCGTCCACCGACCGTGTGATCCCAGGTGGTGAAGGTGGCGGGCCAGGTCGGCGGCCCCCAGAACCGTTCCAGCTGGCGCGGATCGGTGTGGGCCTGCCACACCCGGTGAACCGGGTGGGCGAAATCGGCAACGATTCGGATGGTGAGATCTTCTGGACTGGTGGTGACATCGGTGACAGGCATCTCAGACTCCCTAGTGAATTGTCGGTTGGTCTTCGGCGAGCAGCGCGTCGAGTTGGTCGACGCGCGTCCTCCAGATTTCTTCGTATTGATCCAACAGCGCCCGGGCTTGGGCAATGCGGCGCGGGTCCGCCCGGATGCGGCGTTCGCGTCCGGCTGCCCGCTTGACGATGAGCTGAGCCTCTTCGAGCACGGAGACGTGCTTTTGCACCGCCGCGAATGACATCTGGTATTCGCGTGCCAGCTCGGAGACGGTGACCTCCTGGGTCATCGTCCGGCGCAGAATGTCTCGCCTCGTCGACGCAGCCAGTGCGTGGAAGAGGCGGTCCTGCTCGAATTCACTCAACTCAACATGTACAACCATTTGGTTGTATGTTACTTGACTTGAGCGCCGGACGGAACCCCCTTGTTTACCCCTCAGGAATCCTCCGTGCTTCACATCGTGTAGGTTGAGCGCCCGTGACGGGCTCCGAACCTACACACTGTCGTTTTCGCGACAGCTAGCCCGACCGACACAGCCGATTGCCCGCATGCGCCTGCCTCGGATGCAACAACCGGGCACCCTAATGCGTGGTATAAGGGGCAAACCAGGTAAGTTTGGGCGGTGACCCAAGATGAAAACCCCACGCCCGAGCCCGATCTGACCCCTGGATTCGAGGAACTCGGCATCTCCGGGCCCGTTCTTTCAGCTGTCCGGGATCTCGGCTACGAGACCCCCTCCCCCATTCAGGCCGCGACGATTCCGCCGCTGCTGGCGGGCCGCGACGTGGTCGGCCAGGCGCAGACCGGCACCGGCAAGACGGCGGCTTTCGCGCTGCCAATTCTGGAGCGCCTCGATTTCGATCAGAAGAACCCGCAGGCGCTCGTGCTCGCCCCCACCCGCGAACTGGCCTTGCAGGTGTGCGAGGCATTCGAGTCATATGCCGCCCACATGCGCGGCGTGCGCGTGCTGCCCGTCTACGGCGGGCAGGGCTACGGCGTCCAATTGTCGGCGCTGCGCCGGGGCGTCCATGTTGTAGTAGGTACGCCCGGACGCATCATGGATCACCTTGATAAGGGAACGCTCGACCTGTCGCAGTTGAAGTACCTGGTGCTCGACGAGGCCGACGAGATGCTGCAGATGGGCTTCGTCGAGGATGTCGAGACGATTCTCGCCCAGACTCCGGACGACAAGCAGTCCGCGCTGTTCTCGGCGACCATGCCCAATCAGATCCGGCGGCTCGCCCAGAAGTATCTTGATGATCCGCAAGAGATCATGATCAAGTCGAAGACGGCGACCGCGACCAATATCCACCAGCGGTATCTGGTCGTCTCGTATCAGCAGAAGGTGGACGCGCTCACCCGCATTCTCGAGGTGGAGGATTTCGAAGGCGTGATCGTCTTCGTCCGCACCAAGAACGAGACCGAGACGGTGGCCGAGAAACTGCGCGCCCGCGGCTTTTCGGCGTCCGCGATCAACGGCGACATTCCGCAGGCCGGACGCGAACGGACGATCGGTCAACTCAAGGACGGCACCCTCGACATCTTGGTGGCCACCGATGTCGCGGCCCGCGGGCTGGATGTCGACCGCATCAGTCACGTCGTCAACTTCGACATTCCGACCGACACCGAGTCGTACGTGCACCGCATCGGACGCACCGGGCGGGCCGGGCGCAGCGGCGAGGCGATCAGCTTCATGACCCCGCGCGAGCGCTACATGCTCAAGCACATCGAGAAGGCGACCCGCCAGCAGCCCGAGCAGATGCAACTGCCGAGTCTCGAAGACGTGAACACCACCCGGCTGGCGCGTTTCGATGATGCGATCACCACGGCGCTGGACGAGACCTCGCGCATCGAGGCCTTCCGCGACATCATCGACCACTACGTGCGCCACCACGATGTGCCCGAATCCGATGTGGCGGCGGCGCTGGCGGTGGTTGCTCAGGGTGAGACCCCGTTGCTGCTGGATCCGAGCAATGATCCGTTGGCCAAGGCCAATCGTAGGCAGCGCGATGACCGGGACGACCGCGGTGGACGCGACCGTGATCGTGGCCGAGGCGAGCGGGGCGATCGCCCGGGTGGCCGCCGTGACCGCGGCGATTTCACTCCGTACCGCATCGAGGTCGGACATCACCACCGGGTGAGCCCGGGCCAGATCGTCGGTGCGCTGGCGAACGAGGGTGGGCTGAATCGTCACGATTTCGGTGCGATCACCATTCGTCCGGACTTCTCGATCGTGGAGCTACCTGCCAATCTGGACCGCGCGGTGCTCGACCGGCTGCGCGACACTCAGATCGCCGGCCAGTACATCGAGATCAAGCCCGACCGCTTCGCCCAGAACCACAACAAGGGCTATCGCAAGGGTGGTGGACGCGACCGCCGCGGCGATGATCGTGGTGGCTACGGCAGCGGTTATAAGGGTGGCAAGAAGCCCTACCGCAAGCCGCGCTACTGAGACCGACGCTTGACGGCGGCGGGACAGCAGAGCGCCGCGGCTCGATCGATTCAACACATACTTCGACGGAATTCATCGTGCGCGCTTCTTCGTGAGGCTGGCGGCGCGCAGTCCGCCAATGTCGCTATCCAGCGGATCGATCGCCTTGACGGTTTGATCGAGCACGACGAGTGCGCGCAGCACCTGAGCGACGTTGCGAAAACTCACGCCCGCGTCCCCGGTCTCGATCTTCCGTAGTGTGGCGCGCGTGATGCCTGCACGCTCGGAAAGCCAGCGCCCCAGAGACGCTCGGCCAAGCAGACGAGAAGCGCACGGGCGAGGTCACTGACCTCATCTGGATAGGGCCAAGAAGTCCCGCAGCCAGGCGTCCACTTCACGCATGGTGGTGGCATCAACCTTCCCAATTCTGCCGACTAGTCGCTCCCTACTCACAGTGCGCGGCTGCTCGGTCATCGCGAATGTGGGTTTGTTCAAACTGATTTCCACGCCGCGTAGCAGTACGTGATTGGGCCAGCCTCGGTTCACCGTCGTCGCGGGCAAAATGATGGCGAGGGTATCCGCTTGCTCGAGATACAGATCGCTCGCCACGACAAGCGCGGGCCGTCGTCCGGCCTGCTCGCGGCCGCGTAGCGGATCGAGCTCGGCCCACACGATGTCGCCGCGATGAAGCTCACTCATCGATGCTGCCGTCGTCGAGAGTCACGTCCCAGGCGTGAAATTCGTCCCAATATCCCGTATCGGCACTCCGGAACGCCCGCCCGAACGCCTCCATGCGCTGCCGACGCTCGTGTGCATCAAGCAGTCGCTCGATGAGTCCCGCTGCTGTGACACCGTGTTCCTGCGCATCGCGATTGATCCGGTCACGCAGTTCTTCGCTCACCTTGATCGTTGTCGCCATGACACAATGATACCCATCGGGCTACCTCTTGGACTACCGAGATTTCTTCGGCAGACGGACGACGTCGATTGGCGGCAACAGATCGCCGACGCCTCGGAGGCGACGGCTACGCATCCGGAACCATTGCATTGCCTGTCCATCACGAAGCCAGACGCAAAGCCTCGGCTAGCTGACGGAAATAGTTGTATTTGGCCCAGGCATCGCGATCTCCGACGACATAGAGCCGGCGCTTGGCTCGGCTGGCGGCGACATTGACGAGGTTGACCGTCTCGGACGCCCACGCTTTGGCGCCGGGTTTGTCCGGATCGCCGCCCAGCACCAAGAAGACGACATCACCCTCGCGCCCTTGAGCCGTGTGAATCGTGCCCGCCGCAAGCCCTCGGTACGCGCGCTGAAGTGTCTTGAGTCTGTCGGAAACGGCTCGGAAAGGCGAGATCGCGATCACGTCGTCCATGGACACGCCCCGATGCTTAAGCTCGATAAGCTCTCGCTCCAGCCGGGCGATCTGGTTCTGCTGAAGATGTGTTCCTGGAGTCAGGGCAGGTTCATCCAGCCATTGACTGGGCTTGATCTTCGGCCCGGCGGCGACGTCGAACAGATCCGGCTTTTCGGGGCTATCTGAGCGTCCGTGTACGCCGTTGACCATGATGCCGTTGTAGGCGATCTCGTTACACAGCGTGAACATCGGGTCGTCGCAGCGGCGGTGCACCGTCAGCGGCGCACTCACCCAGACTTCCTGCTCGCCTTGGTGAAGAGTGGTGCCACATCGCGAGATCCGATCGGCGAGCGTTTGCACAGACGCTTCCGGCGGGATCCAGGTTGCCGAGGCGCCGTAGAACGTCGCGACATCACGCTGCACCTTGTGCGGGATAGTGACGATGGGCTGAAGTTGGAGCGGATCACCGACCACAACCGTCCGTTGAGAACGCCAGATCGCACCGGCGGCATATTGGGGTGATGCCTGTCCGGCCTCATCGATCAGTAGCCAGCCGATGGCCTCAGGACCGATATTGCCGAACATTCGTCCAAATGAGGCGAAGGTTGTCGAGACCATCGGCACCACAAGAAAGAAGAGCTGCCAGGCCGCCCGCAGTTTCTCTTCCTCAAGCTTGTAGGGCTCCTTCCCAGCAACGACGTCGAGGGCGGCGCGGAGTCCATCGATCATCGTGCTGGCCATGTTGGCAAGGAAGTCTTGGTGAAGTTGGAGTGCCGCAAGAAAGAGGTCGGAGCGGGCGGCGTCCAGTTCGGCATCGAGCCACGGACTGTGCAGTTCACGGGTTTCGCCTATCCAGGAGTCGTCCGGGTACGCAGGTTTGAGGTCCGCTGCGTCGGCGGCGCATCGCCCGCGGAGCTTCGCCACATCTTCCGACACTCGGGCGCGTTCCGCCTGCGTGGACGATAGGTCGCGATGGAGTCCATCCACCTGATCGCGCAGATCGTGGGCCTGCCGGTCGAGCTGCTGTCGATATTCCTCGGCCGCACGCAAACGCTCGTCCAAAGGCTGCAGGTCTTGACGCCATTCTCGGATCGCACGACCGAACGTGAAGATCGTTTCGAGGACGCCGGGTTTGATCTCTAGACACCTGTCGCGGGCAGCAGCCGCCTCTGCCGCCTCCAACTCGGCGCGCTCCAAATGCGGACGATGCTCTTCGAGCCGGGATGTGGTGGCCTGGAGGTGACTGTTGAGTTGAGCAACGTGTTCAGTGAGTCGGCGCTCGTCGTTGATGGCACGCGGCAGATCGCGCAGGCTCTGCTGAGCCTGCCGTCGTGATTCGATGAGGCGATCGACGTCTCGCTCTGCCTCGTCGAAGTCGGCAACGGCGTTCGTCCAGGTCTTGTGTGAGGCAGGGCCGTTCTTCCATTCGGTGAGGCGCGCAAGCATGCGGGGAGCAGTGCCTGGCACGCGCTCCTTCGTTCCGTCGATCGTCTTGTCGAACCAGAACGACGAGCGGAATGAGTCACGGTTACCTTTGTTGCCCAACCGGGCAGCGACCAGTCCCCAAGCCGGGCCTGCATCTGATGGGCCGCCGTCCGTGTCCTTTGCCTCTGCAAGCACAGCGGTGGCTATGTCAGCGAAGTAGTCGGCCTTCCCTTGCCATCGTTCATCGATCGCGGCGAGCGCGGGAATCTCGTCCGTCACGTTCTGCACGGCCGAATTGTTCGCGGACGCCACAACCATCTCGAATCCGGTCAGCTCGGGGCGAAGCTCAGGGACAATTCGCTCGTGTTTCCCTGAAGTCCACCTGTGTCTGGCCTCGGTGAACGCGTCCTCAGGATGAGGCAGCCTGGCCAGGCGCCGGGCACGCTCAACGACGTTGCCGGCAAGAATGTCACGCAGCATGGTCGTCTTCCCGGTACCGGGCGGGCCGTTGACCCCCATCAGACCGCGGTAAGGAGCCAAGTCGTCGAGCGCCTGGTTGACCGCGAACTGTTGTCTGAGCGCCAGACCGTACTCGGGCTTGGAGGGCCATCGTCCTTTCGGGAGGCGTTCGATGGCAACGCTTGAGTCGACCAAGGCGTGATCGGACATGACATCGCTCCGCTGCCGCGTGTCGAGCAACTCGTCGGGCGTGAGATAGGAGGCCAATGCCGCTCCGCACCCGTTGTGTCTTGCAATGCCCAAACGGACGGTGGTGAGGTCATCGAGATAGAAGCTGTTGAGGAAGTCATCATCTGGGGTGTCGCTGCCACGGAGAGCGGATACAGCTTTGGATTTGATGACGATCCGGTTGGACGCAAGGTCGGGCGTCCCGGAGACACCCGCCGCTTTATGGGCGATTTGAAGCAGGCGCAGTAACGAGGCGACAGTGTGGGCAGGAGCCGAGTCGAGGTCGTCCGCTTCGCGCCTGCGCCCCTCGAACTTGTCGACCTCAACCGCGAACTCTCTGTTGGCAGCTGGAAATCCGAGTGCCCAATCAGGGCCAACCGGTCGGCTTTCTCCGATGCGACCTACCGCCCAAAGCGCCGAAGACAACACGGCCGAGTCGGGCATCATGACTCCCCGGTTATCGACCGTCACGCTCGCGCAGGCGCTCTGCCCGCCCGGGCGCTCGTCGTAGGCGTCGGGGTCTTCGCCGAAGACTCGGTGCAAACGTTCATACGTGGCGTCCAATTCGTAGACGCCCAGATATATGGTGTGTTGCCACTTCATAGGTGTCGTGCCCACCGGCTTCGGCCGTTGAAGGACGCCCGGCTCCCACGGCAGGCGATCAGATGGCGTCCATTCGATGACCTGCTCACGTTCCGGACGTATCCACTGAGGTGTCGGTGCCGGGACCTTCTGCGGGCTGAGAAGCTCCAGCATCCACCAGTAACTCAGGATCCTTTGATAGTGATCGCTCAGCTGTGAGGGGCTCATGGTTTCATTGTGCTGGGTGGCACGGACAGAAAAAGGCATTGCAGAACGATTGGAGTATCTAGCGTAAGATCCTCCATACGCTCTGACACAGGAGATGAACCGTGGCACCGACCTTTGCAGAGGGGCAGCACCACCGTTCGGGTATCGCTGGAATCGGCTTCTGAGGTTCGAGGAGGCAACGTGATACCCGAGTTCTATTCGTCGAATCCGGCCTGGCGGGATCAGATCGAAAAAATTGTAGAGCTGCTCGGCCGCATCAGCGCCGTGGAAGAGCTTTCGGGGCGGATCCCCGAGTTGCGGCGATCCAACAGGATTGGCTCGGTGCATTCGTCGACGGCGATCGAAGGCAATCAACTGAGCCTCGCTCAGGTCACAGACCTGGCGAATGGCGAAGCGGTGTATGCCCCGCACAGAGATGTGCAAGAGGCGGAGAACGCCCTCGCCGCATATGAGCTACTCGACGAGCTCAGTCCCTGGAGCGTGACTGACATGCTTCGGGCGCACGGTCTGCTTACAGCAGGGTTGGTGGATGAATCGGGACAGTTCCGCACCGTCGACGTCGAGATCGTGGGCGCCGAAGGGAAAGTGCTGCACACCGGATCCCGAGCCACGAAAGTGCCTCGGCTCGTCACGGAGCTGTTGGAATGGGCCAAGACGAGCACCGACCATCCGCTGATCGTGTCGAGCGCGACACACTTTATGATCGAGCACATTCACCCGTTCCGCGATGGAAACGGCCGTATTGGCAGACTCTGGCAGACGCTGATTCTCAGCCGGTGGCGTCCGGTGTTCGCCTGGATGCCGACCGAGACCCTGATTCGTCAGCACCAGGCGGGGTACTACGCAGCGCTTCAAGCCTCCCGCGTGCCTGAAATTGATGCGGCACCTTTTATCGAATACATGCTTGAGGTGGTCGTCGGTTCTCTGGAGACCTACGAGAGACGTGCGCTCGCGGAGGTGTCGAATGTCGGAGTAAACGTCGGGGTAAATGTCGGAGTAAGCGAGGCGATTCTCGCCGCCCTCCGTGCGAATCCGGCTCTCAGTGCGGCTACGATCGCCACTCAACTAGGAAAAACGCCCCGGACGATTGAGCGCCATCTGCGCGACCTACGAGCGGCTGGACGCCTTCGCCGCGTTGGCCCCCCGAAGACCGGGCACTGGGTCGTCCTGGACGAGTAGGCGCGGTCCGGCCTTTCCGGCAAGCTACACCGTCACAACAACGTCGTCAGCGTGTGAACCGTCGCTCGTAGATCTTCCAGATGCTGCGCAAACTTGCTCCGTCACTCAATCGCTTCCACACGTCGAGCGCCTGCGCTCTCGAGCCTGCCACTGCTTCACAGGCGGCAGAGGGAGAGCTGACCCTCATGCCGTCTTTCAATTCCAATTGCCCATCGCCGGTGACCGTAACCCGAAACTCATCGCCCTTGTTACGTCGTTCCCAAACAAGCCTGTCGCCCGGCGACAGCAGACCTGTCGCGACGACATCAGAGAGTCGAGTGCGCCGCGACCTGGCAAGGCTCTTGCCGCCGGCCGTCTGAACCAGATCACCTTCGGGCAAAACCGTGAGATCAATGCCGTCGCTATCCCGGACGATGTCCCAGAACTCCGCAATTCGGCACACGATCTGCTGCTGACGACTTGCCAACGATTCGGGAGTCAGCTCGTCCATGCCTGAAAGGTCGGTGGCAATGGTGGACGCGAACCCGGCGCGGCCCACGACCCGCTGCCGGATCTGCTGCCACGATGCCGCGGTGTCCGGCGAACCCGGCTTCCCGCGGACCAGCGCGAGCGTCCCCAATCGTCCGCTCCATTGCTCATGTTCGATGGTGGACGCCACACCCGGGATCGCGTGTTTGGGCAGCAATTGGGCGACACCGACCTGCCTCGGCAGCAGTTCCAGCGCATCAAGTTCGGCATAGTGGGCACGCAGCAGCAGGATTCGCCGCAGCGCGCTCACCGGCAGATTCCCCTTGGCACGAAGGATTGCCCGCTGCCGGATATTGTCGGGGATCCGGAAGACCCTGGCGAGAGAATCGTCGTCATGCCCGTCGTCGGCGAGCGCGTCCTGCAGATCGCGGAGCAGCTGAACGATCCGCGTGCTTCGCTGATCCGCGGAGACACCCGCAGCCGTGTACACACCGAAAACACGTTCCAGACCGCTGAGGATCTCGTTGCGCTTGGCTTCGCTCAGCGAGTGGTTGAGCACCCACATCGCCACCGGCATCCAGTCTTCCGACGGGTACTGGCGCAGCAGATCGAGAATCCTTTCGGTCTGTGGCGAGACGTCAGAGCCGCTCTCGCTCGCCTGCATGTAGGCGAGCGCCAAGGGCGCCAGAATCTCGTCGATGAACCGCTCCGCACCGTTGTCGGAGAGATACTTGTCGAGGACGCGCTCGTTGAACTCTTCGATAAGGGTGCGTTTCGCGCTACTGCGCGTGATGAGCACGAGCAGATGCTGAAAGAACGGGTCGGGGCCACCTGAGATCGGTTCGATGCGCTGGTCCCAAAGCTCCGCGTAGGCGTCTCTATGTGTCTCGTCGATCGAGCCCAGCACTCTGGCTTTGAAAACATCGGACGCAGTCAGCGGCACACCACGGGTGTTGAGGACGCCGAAGATCCGGTGTGCACTCTCAACCCCGTCGGTCTCGACGACGACCAGGGACACCGACGTCACCACATACTGGACGAAGGACCAGGGGTCATCTGCGCTGAGAACATCGTCCAGGGCTTCGATGATCGCCTGTACGTTGTCGCGGATATTGCGTTGCCCTTGGGATGGCAGGTCGGCCGATACGAGTTCACGCAGCCCGATCACATCGTCGTTGATGATGTATTGCTCGAAGAAGGCCCGATCGAGATTCCTGACCTGAACCCTGGGCTCGGCGGCGATGGAACGGATCGAGTTCGCGGTCGTCTTCAGCAGATCCGTCAGCTCGTTCTGGCGAGCCTCGTCCTCGGTGTAGTTACGCAGCACAGCGAATAACAAGGCCAGCGTCGTCAGCCGCTGCTGGCCGTCGATCACCTCCATGGTCGAGGACTCCGGCTCACCCATCAGCACGATCGAGCCGAGAAAGAAGTCTTCGTCGCCACGCCGCCACGCGGATTTGAGGTCTTCGACGAGCTGGAACGCATCGTCGAACCTCCATACATAGGGACGTTGATAGTCCGGGATGACATATCGGCGATCGAGAGAGAACACCTTGACGAGCGTTCGCTGCTCAGCATTAATTGCCACGGCAGGTCCATTCCCCATTCACGAGCACGTGATCGGATCCCCCGCCGGCGCGCTCTCGTTCTTACCTAGCCGCTGTCGATCGAGTATCTCCGCGACTGCTCAAGCGGCCACTCATTACCGTATCGTGAACAGATCGTCGAGTTTCTGCATCCCACGGATGGCTACTCCATCAGGTCAAGATACTTGTCAGCCTGGGCTTGGAGTCGGTTACAAGGTACTCCGTTAGTTGTCGAATCGCTCGCGCCCAAAGGCGCGGTCAGAGGTCTAATCCGCGCTTGAGATGAGCCATCAGTTGCTTGGTTCGACGTTTACGTCCGAAAGTCTGGAGCGCTGCGGATTCGAGTTCAACTTGGCCAATGTCCGGTCGGGTAGCACGGAGGAACTTTGCGGCGTTCGATATCTCTACTGGACTTATCAGCAAGAACGATCGTTCGCAGGTCGAGTCATTAGGTCGGAATTCGGTCCACGTACCTCGATCGATCGCACTTGGCCAAACGAATTTGTCCCTATCTATGACGAGATCGGTTTGCCTGATTTGGTAGGTGATTTTGTCCATGCGTTTAGGGGCGACGCGGTGCATTCCGAACGATTGAGCGACAAGATTCGCAAGTCGTTCGATATGGATCGGGCCTTCAAACTCGGTGATTTCGATTGCCGCAGCGCGGACCTTCTCTTTGGCTGCCTTTTTTGGGAGAGCGTCGAGCACGCTTTTGTCGCCGACCTTGACGATTTCCCATGGCGAGAACTCTGCTCGACCATTTCCGATGAGCGGCGTGGCCGCCGAATCTGAGCGCACCATCATGGAAGGATCGGGCGACACTAGTTCTTCTTCCCCTGCGCCTTCCGTGTCCTCAAGAGGCTCTTCGACGTCTGCATCATCGACCTCTGCTTTATCAAGGACAGTTGTGGTGGCGACGCCTTCGGCGGCCGCGGCAGCAGCCAGCGCCTCAAGGCGGGGATCTTCAAGCTGCACGAGCCCGGCATGATCGTCGAAACAGTGCAGGAGCCGAGCGGAGAAGTCATACGCCCGCCACGCATCGAGCGCTGTGAACTCGTCGTTATGTGCCCAGCGATTCCGCATAATGCGCAGCTCGCTACCGAGTGTGGAAACAGTCCGGTTACTGTCTCTCTCGAAAGGGTACCCGAGCCCACCCAGCTTTTCCGTTAGCATCCGAAGCTGCGCCTGCAGATCAGAGGATGAGTATGTCTTAGGGTTATAGCCTCGCACGTGATCAAGCTGCTCCAGCACTGCGGTCCACGGGAGTCCGCCAAGTTCTTCTCGCAAGCGCTTGGCAATAATCGGATCGAGTCGGCCTGACAGTAAGGTGAACGCAGTCTGGACGGAGTGGTTCGGATTGGATTCTGTGGTCACGCTATGCCTACCCCGTGATACGCGCTCAGAGTACGGCGTGGATACCTATCAAAGCGTCGGCGATTTATCATCATTCGTGCTTTCTTATGCGGTTACGAGCTGCATCAGCTCGGTGTAATCGGTAACGACGTTGTACGTGACGTCGCCGTCGTTCTTCTTGTTGAGGGACGCGAAGAACTTGCGAGCGCATTCGATCTTCGCATCCTCCATGCCCTTCAATTGGAGGGTTGAGAGTGAGCCCTTGGTCTCCGCGACGAAGTAGACGTGCTTGACGCTGCCTTCCTTGAACGCGATCGCCCAGTCTGGGTTGTAGTCCCCGACCGGAGTCGGGATGAAGAACCCACGTGGGAGCTTCGCGTACACGGCGACCTCGGTGCTGGTGTCCAGCTCGTTGACGAAAGCACGCTCGATCTTGGAGTCAGTCACGACATAGTCGTAGATGTGCTTCGTGAGCTTGTCACCGGCGTGGGTGAGGTCTTGCTTGGTCTGGTTCTCCGTGAAGATGGCCGAGTCGAAGCTCTCGTCCAGAGCGTCGTACGCGAGGTGTTCCACGATGACGGTGGCCTTCTGCTCGTTGATCAGCCGCGCAGACTCGGTGATGAACTGCTCCGGGTTCAGTCTGAACTTCCCGAACGTGTCCGGTCGGACGCCCTTGAGGATCGCGGCGACCGTACGGCGGGTCAGCTTCGTCTTTTCGGCAATCTCACCCAGCAGGTCGTATTTCACCTGGGAGCCAGCCGTCTCCGTCTCGGTTACGGTCTCCGTGGTGGATACCGCGAATCCCGAGCCCTTCGACAGGTCGTCAGCTTCCAGCTCATCGCGTTGCTTACCTGATTGGATGACGTACTGCATGGATGCAACGTTGAGGTGCTTGTCCATGTGGTCTATGGCCTTGCGGATCAGTTCGTCTGAGTCGAACTCGACTTGGTAGACCGCTTTGTGGTTGATCCGACCCCACAGGCTCTGGAACTCCTTGCGCGCGAAGTTTGCCTCGTTGAGGGGAACCTTCTTCGGTTTACGGTCATCGGTGGGCTTCGGCACGTCGATGTACAGCGAGTCCACGAGGGGCCAAATGAAGTCCACCACTGGCAATAAGACCTCGGACGTTGGGACGGCGAGCGTCCCTTCAGCCTTGGCTTCCTCGTAGACGGTGGTGATCAGATGATTGTCGTCAATATATGCATTTATGAGTAGATAGTCATAAATAGCATTGGCCAATTGTTCTTCGATTATCGACTCGCCTGCGGTGGTTTGGATCGTCTTGCCCTTGAAGAAGTCGATGCTCGCCTTGCGTGGGCGGGCGGCCAGAGAGTCGGAGATTTCCTTCTGGAGTCCGTCAACGAAGTCCGTGTAGGACTCGTCGGTCACGACGGTCAGCTCATTGATGTCATGGACGCTGGCGCCAACAGTCGCTTCATCCATGCGCTCGCCCCGCTGGTCCACAGCCAGTCGTAGTCCGCGTCCGACCTCTTGACGGCGGGACACCGTGTTGTCACTCTTCTTCAGCATGCCCATAACGAACACGTTCGGGTTGTCCCACCCCTCGCGAAGCGCTGAGTGAGAGAAGATAAACCGTACCGGCTCATCAAAGGAGAGAAGCCGTTCCTTTTTCTTAAGGATAAGATCATAGGCCTCAAAATCGGTGGACTGGCCTTTGTCATCCCCACGGGCGGAGACCCTGCCGTCAATTTGGTGTTTGGTCTTCTTGTCAATCGAGAAGTAGCCCTGATGAATCTTGCGGACCTCGTCGCGGCGCAGGTAGGACTGGTAAGCGGCGGTCGCGTCGTTGAGGACTAGCTCGCCAAGGACCTCGTCGCGGATCAGCGTGTATTCCTCCTCGAATATGCGCGCGTATTCGCCGAGCGTGTCCTCTCGGGAGTAGTCGCGGTACTTCGCCACCTCGTCGATAAAGAACAAGGACAGTACCTTGATGCCTTGGTTGAACAGTTCACGTTCCTTGTCCAGATGGGCGCGGATGACCTCCCGGATCTGGATGCGGCGCTTGGTGTCCTCCGTGACGTCACGATCCGCGAGCTGACCGGCGAACACGACGTCCCCATTGCTCAGCTCGATGACATCACGGCTGGCATCAATATCGATGACGACGAGGGACTTGCCGTGGGCCCGGTAGGCCTCCAGCCCGTTGGAGAGGTCATGGAGGTTAGTGCCCTTCTCCACGCGCTTGACCTGACGCTTGATCCCCGTCTTGGTATGGACCTCGATCTCCACCCGAGCACGAGGCAACACGCCCTTCGCGATCTCGATTGCCTCAAGGTACAGGTAGGCCGTGGACCCAGCCAAACCTTTCACGGTGATGCCTCGGACTGCGATCTTCTTAACCAGCTTCTGGTTGTAAGCGTCCAGTGCGTCGAGGCGATGCACTTTGGTGTGCTCTACCTTGTGGGTTGCTGAGTATCGCAGCATCATCAGCGCGTTGAAGTTCGACAGAGCCTTGAGGGACTTCTCCGCGCCGATTTTCTGCGGCTCATCGATGATCACGATCGGCCGGTTCGCCGCGATCACATCGATCGGCTTACGGGACTGGAAATCATCCAGAACGTCGTAGATTCGGCGATTGTCCTTACCCGTTGCGTTGAACGCCTGGATATTAATGATCATCACCTGCACCCCCGCATCCGAGCTGAACCGCTCCAGTTCATGTAGTTGCGAAGAGTTGTAGACGAACGTTCGAGGCTTGGTATGGAAGTCGTGCTGGAAGTGGTCTGCTGTGACGTCAAAGGACTTCTTGACGCCCTCCCGGATCGCAATTGACGGCACGACGATGATGTATTTCGACCAGCCGTACCGCTTGTGAAGCTCCATGATCGTCTTGATGTAGACGTAGGTCTTCCCTGTACCGGTCTCCATCTCCACGTCCAGGTTAGGTGCATGTGGGGCAGCTTTGCTGTCCTTCAACACAGAAGAGAACGGCAGGTTCCGCGTCTGCTGCACCTTGTTCACATTCCCCAAGAGCTGAGCATCAGACAACGCAATTTCAGCATTGCGCAAACCCGAATCCGAGTACAGCGGGGCCATACCCGCTTGAGGTCTTCCCGGGTCGACACGATACGAAATGCCGTCATGCTTTGGCTGGCCTTCAAAGACCTCGACCACCGAATCAACAGCATCTGTCTGGTACTGCTGAACCTTAAACTGAAGCTTCATCGTGATCAGATTGCCTTCACTTCTGTGGAGGGAGATATCTCACGGAAGATCTGCTCGGCATTGATCCGTGCAGAGTCTGACGGAAACGCATCATCCCGGAACACTGCGCGCATTGGCCGGAGGCGTGCCATCTCTTGGACAATACTTGGCGTAATCGATTCACTAAGGCATGCAACAAGTGCCCCGTCCTCGACATTGAAGATCTCATGACCTGAGACTGTCTGTGCGTCAACCCTCATCGTGAGTTCAAGGCCCCAGTCCAGAAGAACTTGAAATAGCAAATCTTCGCTCGACCGGCCACTCTTGATGCTTGACTCAAGCTGACCTAGGTCGAGTTGGTTTGTCTTGTCAGGTTCCTGAGCGACGTCCGTCATACTCGTTGTGCCGATCAGCAGTGCGCGAAAACCTTGATCCTGACCCTCAGCATTCGAACCCCCCTTGAGAACCGACGCCACCTTTCTAATTCGCTCTCTCGTGATGGCCGATATTGTTCGGTACCCTTGTCGATTCGCAACCGAACGGGTGTCAGTGGACTCAGGCAGCTGGACCATAAGGAATCGTCGGTGAGAGCCGGTTTCCGCATTTAGTTCCAGCACGGCCTGGGCCATGCTTCCTGATCCGGCAAAGAAATCTAAAACGATCGAATCATCTGTTGTCGAGTGTTCAAGTATCCGTTTCATGAGTTTGACTGGTTTGGGATTGTCGAAAACCTTGGCGCCGAACAGGTCTGCCAAGTCCTTCGTTCCCTCATCTGTGTTTCCGGCGTAGTCATGGGTCCACAGGTTGATCGGTGTGAGTCCTCTGGCCTCGCTAAGGAACATCTTTATTGAGGGAATCGGAGCAGTGCCGTCTGATCCCCAGTACAAGAGGCCCTCTCGCTGAAGTCGATCAAATTCTTGTTTTGAACGGCGCCATGCGTTACTCGTGGGTTGGGTGACGTTTCCAGTATTCGGATTCAGGATTGGGTATGCGAGATTTGGTCGCTGCGCTGGTGTAGCAGGGTTTAGGAACGATGCCCCCTTCCAGGGGCCTCTCGGATCACGGTCGGGATTAGTGTAGCGGTCGTCAGCTTCTCCGGTGCGCGGCAATAGATTGACCTTAAACTTGTCAGAACGCGCGAAGACAATTATGTGCTCGACGACGGTCGTGAAATCTTGCGTATTGTTACTTCTGGTGTACCGCTTCTGCCACGAAATATCGGCCCTGAAGTTCTGAGCGCCAAAAATCTCGTCAAGGAGCCGTCGAAGGTTCGCTGCCTCACCGTCATCGATGGAGACGAATATTGCGCCGTCGTCGGCCAAGAGATTTCTGGCGAGCTTTAGCCGGGGAAACATCATGCTCAGCCACTCAGAATGGAATCGACCGTTTGATTCTGGGTTGGCGACGAGGCGATACCCGGAGCTTGAAGTTTGACCAGATCGCTCAAGATACACCTCGCGAGACTCGGCATAGTCATCTGAATATACGAAGTCGTTACCCGTGTTGTAAGGAGGGTCGATATAAATCAGTTTGATCTTGCCGAGGTAGGGCTCCTGAAGAAGCTTAAGCGCGTCGAGGTTGTCGCCTTCGATGAAGAGGTTCTTCGTCGTGTCGAAGTCGACGGACTCCTCACGGACCGGACGTAGCGTCTTGGCGATAGGAGCGTTGGCTGCGAACGCCGCTGTGCGCTTGCCGGGCCAGTCGAGTCGGTATCGCTCTTGGGGGCCCTCGACGATGTGGTCGGAGAGTTCTTGTCGGAGGAGATCGAAGTCGACTGCACGCTGTGGGTTGCCGTCAGGGTCGAGGGTCTCGGTGATGACGGTTGGGAATAGTTCGGCGAGCTTGTCGATGTTCGCCTCGGTGAGGTCAGGCGATGTCATGCGCAGTTTCTCAATCATGCTGCACCACCAAACGGCGAGCAGAATGACTTGTTTGACTGCTGTACCGCGACGTCGTTCCGTTGCCACAGTGTGCATCTACAGTGCCTTGACCTCGCTCGATGGCGATTTCTCGCGGAAGATTTGCTCGACGTTGATGCGTTCTGCATCGTCCGCGAAGTCCTCGTCGAGGAAGACTGCGCGTACCGGGTGTTGTTCCGCGATAGCCGCGGCAGCCCGAGAGAGAGAGAGAGAGAGAGAGAGAGAGAGAGGAATTGCGTGCGTCACGCGGGTGCATGCAGAGGATCAATGCGCCCTCCTCAACGTTGTAGATGTCGAAGCCATCGGTGTACTCCTTTCGGATGGGCATCGTAAGTTCAAGACCCCAGTCGAGCAGAACTTGGAAGAGGAGGTCTTCGCCAGACCGACCGCTCTTGATGCTGGGCTCAAGTTCATCAAGCGCGAGTTGGTCAGTCTTGTCAGGTTCTCGGGTGACGCTGGTCATGTTGGTGGTGTCGATCTTCACTAGGCGGTACCCAAGATCGAGCGGGTTCAACTCCGCACAGAGTTCTGTGGCCACGTTCTTGAGACGTTCAAGACTCATTCCGAGGATGGAATCGAACGTCGGCTCGGGCTTATCCAGTGGTTCTTGGATCTGGACAGCGATGTATCGACGGTTTCCGCCGTCGATAGAGTTCTGGACCATTACCGCGTGCGGTGTCGTCCCACTTCCGCTGAAGAAGTCGAGGACGACGTCGCTGTCGTTCGGGTTGGTGGCGAGCTGGAGAATGCGCTGGATGAGCTGAACAGGTTTGACCGAGTTGAGCACGTTCTCCGTGTGCTCGAATGGCACGTATTTCAACAGCGTCTTCTTAGCATCCTGGGTATGACCGACCTCCGAGTATGGCCAGAAGGTCTGGGGAGTGCGTCCGTCAGAGACTTCGGACAAAAACCGTTTGACTGCCGGAGTATTTGAGCCATCGCTGCCCCACCAGATCCGATCATCAGCGTCTAGTTGCTTGAATTTTTCCTCACTGAATCTCCAATAGCTTCCACGAGGCGGCCCAGGTATCACGCGGCCAGATGGTGTCGTGATCGAGTACACGCCTGCGTCGTAGCGGTTGCGGGCCGCGAGGTCGCTTGACTTCCAGGGCCCGCGAGAGTCACGGTCGGGGTTCTTGTATCGAGCTTCCATCTCGGGGGTGCGCGGCAACTTGTTGGGACGCCATTCCTGTTTGTCCCGTGCGTAGCAGACGATGTAGTCGTGATCCTCGGAAAACCACTGGGCGGAATTCTTGGGTGAGTAGACCTTCTGCCAAATGATCTGGGCAACGAAGTTCTGTGCGCCGAAAACCTCGTCGCAAAGCTCGCGAAGGTTGTCGATCTCATGATCGTCAATTGAGATGAAGATGACGCCATCCTCCTTGAGGAGGTTGCGTGCAAGCTTGAGGCGGGGATACATCATGCTCAGCCAGTCGGAGTGGTAGCGACCGTTGGCATCACTGTTCGCCACCAGACGCGCTCCCTCGTCATCAACCTGGCCAGAACGCTCAAGGAACGAAGCGGTTGATTCGGCGAAGTCGTCGTCGTAGATGAAGTCACGACCCGTGTTGTACGGCGGGTCAATGTAGATGAGTTTCACTTTACCGAGATAGGACCCCTGGAGAAGCTTGAGCGCGTCGAGATTGTCGCCCTCGATGAAGAGGTTCTTGGTGGCGTCGAAGTCGACGGACTCCTCACGTACGGGGCGGAGGGTCTTGGCGATCGGTGCGTTGGCCGCGAAGGCGGCTGCGCGTTTCCCGGGCCAGTCGAGTCGGTACCGCTCCTGGGGGCCCTCGACGACGTGGCTAGAGAGTTCCTGGCGTAGGAGGTCGAAGTCGACGGACCGTTGTGGGTTGCCGTCGGCGTCGAGGGTCTCGGTGACAACGGTTGGGAACAGCTTGGCGAGCTTGTCAATGTTCGCCTCGGTGAGGTCGGGCGATGTCATGCGCAGTTTCTCCATGGGGTCTTACCTTTGCTGTTCCAGCTGTGCTTGTTTGGTCTTGAGGATGCGGCGCAGTTCGATCTTCCGGTTGAACTGTTTCTCGGTGCGGAGCTTTCGCTCCAGTGTCTTGATCTCGCGTTCGAGCTTGCCGACGTTCTTCAGTCTGTCAGCGACCTCTGACATTCCTTCGCCTGGACGGATGTCGACGTCGGTGAGCGGCTCTAGCAAGGCCGCGTAGAGGGCCGACAGGGTGATCGCGGTGGGCAGTAGCTGACGCTCGGTGTCGGCAGGCTGCCAGCCTGTGGTCAAGTACTGGCTGATCTTCGGCGCACCAGCACCGAGCTGCTTATGTGCCGCCACCATGCGGACCTGTTTCCCATCTACGGCTTCGCGGGTGACTTCAAAAATGATCGGAGTAGGGATCGCCTTGTCGATCGCCGCAAGCACTGGCTCCGACACATCGATGCCTTTTGCTTCGACCCGGAAGACCTGGATCTCGGGGACCTCGTCGCTGTCAGGCAGGTTGATCGTTGCTTCGGCGAGCTTGTACTCCCAGGTCACGCGAGCGACCTCCGAGACGAACTTCTCTCGCAGAGCAGCGCTGACGGTGGCGTGTTCGTAGAACTTCTCTTTGGGAATTCGCTTCCCGAAGTGAGCGGCCGTCGGCCACTGGTAGAGCAGGTCAGTCACCAACGCTCACCCGTTTCGCGGGGTTGACGACGGCGATAAATGCGGTTAGCTCGAAGTCGTCCAGCCCGGCGATGGTCTGCGTCAGGGCGGTGGTGTGGCCGGGGGTGAACAGGCTATCGATGTCGCGTTCTTCGCTGACGTCGATCATCGAGTGGATCGCGTCCGTGAGTAGCTGGGAATACTTGCTCATATCGGCACCGTCCCGAGTCACGGCGTTGAAGGTGCGCACGGCCGCGGGAACCGGCTGGCTGAACGGTCGGCATCCAGTACGCAGAAGATCTAGCAGATGCTTGGCCTCCGTGTGATCGGCGACAAGCTCACCATCCTGGTCGAGATAGACGAGGTAGTGCGGGTGGAGTCGGTTGCCGCGGTTCATGTGCTCGTCCGCGTTGACGTTGCGCAACGCGAAGATCACCCCAGGGACGAGTCCCTTGGCGGGATCGGCAGGGACGACGGCATGCAGGCCCTTCGGAACTGTGGCGAGGTCGCCGTACTGCTTGATGTAGCCGAGGAGGTCCATGCGGAAGTCGTTGAGTCCGAGGTCGGTGATGGAGACACCGGTGCGGACGTCTTCCAGCTCAATGACTTCGTCTTGGAGCTTGCGGAGCTGTTCCTTACGGAAGGCCGTGTCCGGGTCTTCTTGGGTGAGGACGTTGTCGTCGGCAGTGCCCGCGATGTCGGCGATGACCATCCGGTTCTCGACGCGTTCCTTGAGGTTGATGTATTCGTCCAGGGAGATGTCGGGCCAGAAGTTCACCAGCTGAATGACCTGGTTGGTGGACCCGATGCGGTCGATGCGTCCGAACCGCTGGATGATACGCACCGGGTTCCAGTGGATGTCGTAGTTGATCAGGTAGTCGCAGTCCTGGAGGTTCTGTCCCTCGCTGATGACGTCGGTGCCGATCAACACGTCCAGCTCGCGGGTCTCTCCGGGCATGGTCAGCTCACGCTGCTTGGAGCGCGGGGAGAACAGGGACATGATCTGCTGGAAGTCGTAGCCCTTCCCCAGCGTGGTGTGCGCACGGTTGCCGCCGGTGATGACCGCGGTCTCCAACCCCGCGGTGGCGAGCGCAGGTGCGAGGTTCTTGTAGAGGTAGTCGGTAGTGTCCGCGAAGGCGGAGAACACCAGCACCTTGCGGTTGCCGGGGTTGATTGGATGCTGCTCTTTGGAGCGGATGATGTCCTTGAGCTTGCGGAGCTTCAAGTCGTGGTCGGGGGTGACCTTGTTCATCTCGTCGAGGAGTTCACGCAGGGTCTCGCGATCGTTCCACAGGTCGCGTTGCCAGGACTCGATGTCGAGGTCATCTAGGTCGATGCGGATCTTGTCTCCGAAGGAGAGTGCCTCGATGTTGGCGTCGTCCTCGTCGTCAATATCAAAGTCGTGCCCCGCCATGTCCGGGACAAGGTCGGCAAGGTTTCCAGCGTGGTTGCTGATCCGGGACAAGGTCTGTGTGACAGAGCCTTGGACCTTACCCAGCGTCAGGCGGAACGCCTCAACCGAGCTCTCCAGACGCTTGAGGAGGTTGACGGTCATCAGCTGCTTGAGGCCTTGCTCGCGGCCCGCCTGCCCCAGATTCGACCGGGCGTTCCCGGCGGTGACGTCGTACAGGTCCTCGTACTTGCTGCGACGGGACTTAAACACGTAGGCCAACGGGGTGTAGACGGCCAAGGTGAGGGCCTGAAGCTGTTCGAAGATGTCATTGAATCCGGGCACGTCTGGGAGATCGGTGAGCGGTTCACGCACGGAGATGGGCGTGAGGCGTTCTGGGAAGGCACCGATCTCGGTGGTGTCGTAGAAGGCCTGGATGTGCTTGCGCGACCGGGCGATCGTCACCGAGTCCAGAAGTTCGAAGAAGTCGAAGTCCAGCATCTTCAATATCTGGTCCGTCGTGCGCTGCTCGGCGTCGAGCTTGGACCATTCGTTGAAGACCCGCTGTGCGTCGGAGAACACTTTCTCCACGCTGGTGGAAATGTTCAGGTGCTTGGAGAGATTCTCCGACTCGCCCTCGTAAGCGAGCTGGAGCTGGTTCTTCAGGTCGTTGAACCGGTTGTTCACCGGGGTAGCCGACAGCATGAGTACCTTCGTCTTCACACCCTCCTTGATGACCTGGCGCATGAGGCGCTGGTAGCGAGACTCTTTCTCTTCCGCGTAGTCGGCATTGCGGAAGTTATGAGACTCGTCAATCACCACCAGATCGAAATTGCCCCAATTAAGCCGAGACAAATCCAGGCCAAGGGACTGACCTTTCGTCCTCGATAAATCCGTATGAGCCAAGACCTTGTAATTGAAACGATCTTCACGAAAAAGATTTGTAGTGTAGGGCGAGTTGTAGTTCGTCCAGTTCTCCGCGAGCTTTTTCGGGCAAAGTACCAGTACGGACTTGTTGCGCAGCTCGTAGTACTTGATGACGGCCAGCGCGGTGAAGGTCTTCCCCAGACCGACGGAGTCCGCGAGGATGCAGCCGTTGTAGGTTTCCAGCTTGTTGATGATGCCGGTCGCTGCATCGTGCTGGAAGTTATACAGCCTTTTCCAGACCTTGGTCTCCTGGTAGCCAGTGCGATCGTTCGGGAGCACGTCTTCATTGACGTCATCGAGGAAATCGGCGAACAGGTTGTACAGGATCAAGAAATAGATGCGCTCCGGGGAGTTCTCCGTATACACGGTGGCGATGTGATCGCACACTGCCTGGGTGACGTCGTCGAGTTGGTCGGGATCATTCCAGATCTGGTCAAATAGCACGAGAAACGACTGGGTCTCAGTTGAGCCTTCAAATTTGGTGACGACGTTGGAGACGGCAGGACCCTTCTCATACCCCAAGTCTGTGGTCGTGAAACCCTGAATCGGGAAATATGCGGCCCGGTCGTCCACTCCAGCCAGTGCCTGCATCGGGTTGCCTGTCGCGTTGGAGCGGAAGGTGACTTTGCGGCGCACCCAGTCCGCACACTCCCGGGCGATGGCCTTCTGGGTGAGCTTGTTACGCAGCCGAATCTCGAACTCTGACCCAGCGATCGCCGACTCAGCGTGCCCGGCAGGGATGAAGAACTGACGACGCTCCTTGCGAACCTTGTCAGTCACATCCTCGGTCACAAACGATGGAGACGTGAAGATGAACTCCAGTTCGCTGACCTTCTCCAGCTCCTTCTTCAATGATTCGAAAGCGAAGATCGAGAACGCGGAGGCTGCGATCCGGACCTTGGAGCCGGGGGTGAGTACGGCCTTGAGGTCGTCACCCAAAAGGTCGGTGACGTTGTTGATGATACGCAAGCTACTAGTCACCTTTGCTTTGTTTGGGTGCCGAGCGCCGAAAGCATCCCGGCTAGCCAGCCACGAAGTCCTGCTACTTCGCACTCTAGCGAACAGCCAACTCGTCGAGGAGAGATGTCCGCGCTTGTGAACATGCCGCCAAGAACCCACTTAACTACGTAAGAGGTGCCGGAGACATCATTCGCCGGCGGCCACGGCCTAATCACGCTGACACGCTTTCTGCTTAAACGGCCCGATGAACAGGACCAACCGCCATGATCTTATCGGCGAAGCCCGTCCTGCGCAGGCAGCAGCGTACAACCCAATACCTCGTCCAGGATTGGGCCGTATTCAATAGCTCAGCTCGTCGAGAATTTCTCGGATCTCAGTTAGCGTTCACGGATCCGCAACGGCCCTCCGTTACATGCAACCAGCCCCTCGGCAGTCTGAACCAGTCCAGAGTTCATGAGATGACTCGCTGGCCCATAGCACACGGCATCGGACGGGTCGGGGCTCAACTCGGTTGGAATCCCCGACTTCATTACACTGAGGATCGAGTTCGCACACCACCCGGGCTTCGGACCTGCGCTGAGGAATACGCGACAGACTTGGAGGGCACCTGCTCATGACGGACATGCCAACTTGGGAGGAATTCATGCTCCCCACCTTGTGCGTGATGAGCGATGGTGTCATACGTCATTGGCGAGAGTTCCAGCCTCTCGTCGCTGACAAAGCAAATCTCACTGAGGAGCAAAAGACCGAAATGCTCCCGTCGGGCAGTCAGCTCAAGTACGAGAATCGCATCGGTTGGGGTGTGTCGTATCTCACGAATGTCGGTGCTCTCCTGCGTCCAAAACGGGGGCACTACCAGATCACTGATGCCGGTAGACAGCTCGTGCAATTGTTCCCGAACGGCGTGAAGGTACGCGATATCGAAATACTGGGCGCGGATCCCGAGTCGCCAATCCGGGTCTACGAGTCCTCCGGCCCTCGTACGAAGCATGCTGAGACAACAGCTGACGCAGACGCCACCTCAATGACGCCAATCGAACAAGTTCAAAGCGGCATCGCACGTATTCAGCAAGAAATAGCAGCTGAGTTACTTGAAAGACTTCAAGGCAAGGAACCCGGCTTCTTTGAGCAGGCGGTAGTACAGCTCCTACTTGCGATGGGTTACGGCGGCACGACTGGTACCGGAACCACCACGCAGCTAAGCAATGACGGAGGCATTGATGGAGTTATCGACCAAGATGTCTTGGGGCTCAGCCGCGTCTATATCCAGGCGAAGCGGTACGCAGATGGCAACGTCGTCGGTCGTCCTGATCTTCAGGCTTTCGTCGGTGCTCTGAGCGGCAAGGCCGATAGCGGAGTTTTCATCACAACTAGCCGATTCTCGGACGGCGCGAAGTTCTACGCTCAGACCGTTCCGACTCGGATCGTTCTCATTGACGGAAAATTACTGACTCGCCTCATGATTCGCTACGGCGTAGGTGTGCAGGTTCGCGAGACGTTTGAAGCCGTGGAGATTGACGAAGATTTCTTCGCCTGATGCCGAGGCGAGGACAATGAATCTCACCTAGCCAACCCACCGTGACTCTCGACATAACTACGCCATGCCTACCATGCGTGGTCAATCCCTTGCACGTTGTCGATCCCCAGTCTCGCATCACTCGCGGGGTCAGTTATGAGACTGTGAACCTCCGCTCGCTCGAATAGCTCGGTATTCAACGCGAAGGCCGGACGTACTCCTGCTGCAGCTCGGTGACGGACGCAATGTATTCGTAATCGTGGTCTGCGCTCAGCACAGTCGCATCGTTGGCGATCGCGTATCCGGCGATGAGAATGTCTACCGGCCCTGCCGCGCGTACAAGACCCGCGTGCCACAGTGCAGACTGAATTCCGAGCACCAGCGACTCGGTCGGCGCGTTCTCCAGAGGGAACCCGAGCGTGATCAGTTCCTTGTAACGTTCGTGCTCCTCGGGCGTCCGCGCACTGTGGCAAAACTCGAGCACTTGTGGCGGGCAGGTGACGAAAAGATCGGACGGCGTCCGCTCGATTCGTCGTAGTCTCGCACTGATTCGCTCATCTCCTGAGGCCAGTCGGGCCCATACCGAGGTATCGACCAGGTAGTCGGTCATGGCAGTTGACTAGGAGTGACCGTAGGCGCACCAAGCTCGGCTTCGAGATCCGTCAGTTCAGCGATTCCATCGACCATCGCGCCTTTCTGTTTGGACGCAATAAGCCGACGCAAGGCCATGTCGATGACTCCACGATTCGACTTTTCTCCGGTCAGCTCCCGAGCTCGCTCAATCAACTGCGGGTCAATATCAACACTCGTTACCGCCATGCATCCTCCTTAGTTATATAACCAATTATATAAGTGGAACCGCCGAACCTAGGACGATGTTCGGACACATTCGATAGCCGGACAGGCGATACAGCCGAAAGCCGCTGGCCCAGCACGATGGTGCCGCGTAGCCTTCATGGAAGGCCTTTGCAGGTGATTGCGAGGACGCGCATGACTACGCCGATTGATGTGGACTATCCCTTCGCCGGAGACTGGCTCGTCCAAAACAGTCCGGCTGACCGCATCCCGAGCCACGGAACTGAGCTGTTCGCTTCGTCCTATGCGATTGATTTCGTGCCCGTGGTCGGTGGACGCTCCGCACCGTTCACGGTTCGTTCGCTCTTTCGCCCCGAAGAAGCTGAACGCTTCCCCGGCTTCGGACGATCGGTCCTGGCGCCCGCCAACGCCATCGTCCTCGCCACTCACGATCACGAGCCGGACCACGCGGCCTATCTCGGGATCCCATCAATCGGCTACGCACTCACCCAGCGGAGCCGCATTGCCCAGGGCTGGCAGGCCCTCGCAGGTAACCATGTCATCCTTCAATCGGGCTCCAGCTACATCGCCCTGTGCCACCTGCAGCGAGCCTCGATCCTGGTTCGCCCCGGCCAGCACATGCGTAGCGGCGACCAAATCGGACGATGCGGCAATTCCGGCAACAGCACCGAACCCCACCTACATGTGCAGGCATTCGACAATCCGAACGTCGAACTCGCGCACCCCGTCGCCCTGACCTTCAACGGATCAATTCCCCACAACGGGGAGATCGTCCACAGTCAACTGCACGAGTGATCGGCAGCCTGACAACGTGGTTACAACAGCACATGAGTTCACGCACCCGCCTTAGCCACCCGGTCTGCCGCGACTCATGATGCTGCAAGGTCCTGAATTTTGAAGCTGCCGCCACAAACGCGACGTGACATCTGTCACCTATCCCCTATGAGGACCCCACACAACCCCGTGATCCGTGGCACTGACCACTCGGCGAGACCGCCGAAAGACTTGAGTCATGACCACGACACAGCATCGTCCCGATTCCCGGAAACCCACAACTGAGGACGCGATCGTCGTCCGCGGATTGCGCCGCAGCTATAGCCAGTCCCGCACGTCACTGATGCCGGGCCGCAAGGCACCCGAACCATTCGAGGCGGTCAAAGGGATCGACCTGACCGTGCGCCACGGCGAAGTGTTCGCGCTGCTCGGCACCAACGGCGCGGGCAAAACCTCCACCGTCGAACTGATCGAGGGCCTGGGCGCACCCACCGCAGGCACCATCGAGGTGCTCGGCCACGATCCGATCCGCGACCGCAACGTGATTCGTCCGCGTACCGGTGTCGTCCTGCAGAACTCCGGATTTCCTCCGGCTCTCACCGCCCGCGAGATCGCCAAGATGTGGCACGGCACGCTCTCGCGTCCGCTACCCATCGACGACATCCTCGCCGCCGTCGATCTCGCCGACCGCACCGATGTGGAATCGTCCAAGCTCTCCGGAGGCGAACGCCGGCGACTCGACATCGCGCTGGCGATCATGGGCCAGCCCGACGTTCTGATTCTCGACGAGCCGACCACCGGCCTCGACCCCGAATCGCGCCGCAACGTCTGGACTCTCATCGAATCGCTCGTCGGCCTGGGCACCTCCGTGCTGCTGACCACCCACTACCTCGAAGAGGCCGAACGCCTCGCCGACCGGATCGCCATCATGCACCGCGGCCTCATCGCCCGCGACGGTACCCTCGCCGAGATCGTCGCCGACGCACCCGCACACATCAGCTTCGCTCGACCCGAATCGCTCTCACTGACCGATCTCACACTGCCCGGCGCAACCATCAACGCGGACGACATCGTCCGCATCGAAACCCACACGTTGCAAGACAGCCTGCGCCTGGTACTCGACTGGGCCGGCCCCACCGAACTCGTCGGCCTGGACGCCCGCTCGGCCTCGCTGGAGCAGGTCTTCCTGGCCATCGCCGACAGACGATGAGGCCGATCTGACCGTCCACATGTACCGGGAAGAACCGGCCACCAGAACCATTCCGGTACAGATGCATATTTCTATCGCTACTCCGCAAACAAAACGATCCAGACAATCAAAGGAGCCGAACACAGCCTATGCCGGAAGCCATCAAAGCTCCGAGCACTCACGCAAACCCCGGCCCGAAATCCACGAAAGGCAGCAACCATCATGACCACCTTCACCGCGAATCCGACAACCGACCGGACGCGCAGCACCCGCGCCCGCCGATTCAGCTCCCTCGTCCGCGCCGAAACCACCATCTTGTTGCGCAACCGGACCGCCGTCTTCACCGCGGTCGCGCTGCCCTTCGTGATGGCGTTCGCCTTTTCCACCATCACCCTCGAGGGCATCAGCCTCGGCGCCATGCTCACCATGATGCTGACCTGCACCTCACTGCTCTTCGTCATCTACTTCACGCTGGTCACCTCACTGGTCGCCCGGCGCGAACAGCACACACTCAAGCGCCTTTATGCCGGTGAACCCACTCCGCTCGAAATCCTGCTGGCGCCGGCCGTGCCGCTGTGGGCCCTGTTGGTCGTGCAATCCGGCATCGGCGCGATCGGCGCCGCCCTGCTGGGCACGCCACTCGTCCATCCGCTGGCATTGGTGCTCGCCATCATCGGCGGCGCGACCGCGTGGACGGCGCTCGCCATCATCAGCGCCGTCTGGACGCGCACCGTCGAGTCCGCGCAGCTGACCACCCTGCCGCTGATGTTCATCTCGCTGCTGTTCTCCGGATTCTCGATCCCACTGGAAGTGCTCCCCAATTTCCTGCAGACGGTCGCCCATTGGCTGCCGATGACCCCGGTGATCGACCTGATCACACTCGCCTACACCGGCACCGGCATCAACGGCCGGGCGGTGACCGGCTTCGCCGATCTGGGCCTGGCCATGACTCAAATGCTGCTCCCGTTGCTGGCCTGGACGCTCATCTCGACCTGGCTGGGCGTGCGCAACTTCCGCTGGGATACCCGCGCCTAGGCTGAAGCCTCAAGGAGGAACCATGAGCACCACCGAGCAGGGCGTCCGGCGCGCCGAAGGCTACCTGTACAGCTCGCTGCACCAGGGATTCCCGATTCTGCCGGCCTTGGTGCTGCTGGTCGGGTTGGACGGCATATCGAGGCCCATAAGTTGGCTGATCGGTTGGGGCGTGCTCGTCGCGGCGTCCGGGTGGACGGCGCTCACCGTCTTACACACCAGGCTGCGCGATCTCGCGTTGCTGCCGCCCAGCGGCTGGGATCGCTGGTTCCGCTCCGAACACAAGACGGCGTTCCTGGTCGCCTGGATCGTCCTCAGCCTCGCCGCCACCGGCACCGCCGCCCTTTTCGCGCCATCGAGTCCGCTCCTTCTTGGCGCAGTGGACGGGACCTTGGGCGGCATCCTCGCCACACCCGCTCTGGTCGTCCGCGTCGCCGGCGTCGACAGCTTCCCAGCTCGCAAACTCCGCACCGGTATCGCCATCGCCTTCGGCATCGCGCTATCGCTCATCGCGGTCTGGACGATACCTCCCGCCGACATCGAGACCTTGCAGATCCGCTTCGGCACGACCTTCTGGTCCTCCCTCATGTCCGTATTCATCGTGGGCTTCGCGTCGATGTTCATCAACGTGATCGCCACCACCCGGGCGCTCGAACAAGCCCGCGTCGACGAGGCCAGGCTCGCCGTCGCCGAAGAACGCGTCCGTTTCGCCCGTGACCTGCACGACGTCTTCGGACGCACGCTCTCCGCGGTCGCGCTCAAGTCCGAGCTCGCGGCCGCCCTTGCCGAACGCGGACGGCCCGAGGCCGCCACTACCATGCGCGAGGTGCAGGCCATCGCCACCGATGCTCTGACTGAGGTCCGCGAAGTGGTGCGCGGCTACCGTGAGGCCGACCTGGCTACCGAGATCTCCGGGGCTAAGGCCCTTCTTGAGGCGGCCGGAATCCAGGTGAGCACCATCCACGAAGGATCAGCAGCGCTGCCCGCTCCGGTGGCGCGTGCCTTCGCCTGGACGGTCCGCGAGGCAGCGACCAATGTCTTGCGGCATGCGGACGCCAGCATCGTCCGGGTCTTCGTCCGGGCGGACGAGCAGCTGGCTCAGCTGACTATCATCAACGACCACCCGCATCCGGCCGGTAACGCCGCAGGTTCGGGGCTCTCCGGTCTTTCCGAACGGCTCGCCGAGGTGGGTGGCACGCTGGCCTGGGACCAGCAGGCGGACGCCTTCACACTGACCGCCACCGTGGAAGGCGCCGCATTGCGCAGCCTGCGGCAGGCCCTGGACGAGGAGTCCGCATGATCCGCATCATCATCGCCGCGGACGAGAACCTGACTGCCGAAATCTCAATCCTCGATGAGCGGGACGAACACGAAGAGGCCGTGCTCGGTGATCGTGGTGTCCGAACCCGTCCGCACGACTCGAAGCATGACGCCGTTGACCGGGATGACCATGACGCCGCCGTCGGCGAGTTGATCAACCAGCACGTCGGGCAGCCGCCGAGCACCAGCGGAAACGAGGATCCGATCGAACGGACCGTCGCCGGGCAGCCCGAGGATTCCCTGCTGGGCGAGACGGATCTCGGCCGAGTCGTTCGCGTACTTCGCGAGGGCGGCACGCGCCGACTCGACCAGGTTCGGCTGCCGTTCCACCCCGATCACCCGGCCACCGGTACCGACGAGCGTCGCCAGAAGCGCTGTCGTCCAACCCGAACCGGAACCGACATCGAGGACGAGCTGCCCGGGCTGCGGATCAAGCAACATCAGCATGATGGCCACCGTGCTGGGCTGCGAGTTCGTCTGCCCGTCGCCGACCGGGATGGGGGCGTCTATCGAGGCTTGGCTGCGGGCATCGGCAGGCAGAAAGTCCTCCCTCCGGACCTGCTTCATCGCACGGGTGACCGCGCCCTTGATGTCTCCCATGGCCCGAACTTACCCCGAGTATCCGCCGTCCGGACGCAGCAGCAGGATTCCAGCACGCTGACCGCTACCGTGGAAGGCGCCGCATTGCGCAGCCTGCGGCAGGCCATGGACGAGGAGTCCGCATGATCCGCATCATCATCGCCGAGGACGAGAATCTGATCCGCGAGGCGCTCGTCTCGCTGCTCGGGTTCGAGGACGACCTCGAGGTGGTCGGCCAAGCGGCCTCCGGCGATGAGGCGCTGGCGGCCGCGCTGCATCACCGTCCTGATGTGGCGGTGCTCGACCTGCAGATGCCCGGACGCTCCGGCATCAATGTGGCGACCGAACTCGCGACCGAGCTGCCCGACTGTGCGTCCATCATCGTCACCAGCCACGGCCTGCCCGGGCACCTCAAGCAGGCCCTCGCCCACGGCGTCAGGGGTTTCGTCCCGAAGACCATCACCGGAGCAGCGCTCGCAGAGGTGATCCGCACCGTGCACCAAGGCGGCAGGTATGTCGATCCTCAACTTGCCGCGGACGCCATCGCCGCGGGCGACTCTCCACTCACTCCGCGCGAAGCCGACGTGTTGCTCGCCGCAGACGGCGGCGCGCCCATCGAAGACATCGCAACCAGAGTCAGCCTCTCCCCCGGCACCGTACGTAACTATCTCAGCTCCGCGATGACCAAGCTCGGTGCCTCCAACCGCCACGAAGCAGCCGAGATCGCCCGCTCCCGCGGCTGGATCTAGCAGGTCTGTTCTAAGGTGGGTGACAAGAACGATGGAGGTCTGCAATGGAGCCCGATTTCTTGAAGCTCAAACTGACAAGCCCTGACTTTGATCCCGAAGGACGTATCCCCGACGAGTTCACTCAGTTCGGCAAAAACCTCGCGCCGCGGCTTCACGTCAGCGGTCTGCCGAGCGACGCGGTGGAGTTGGTGCTCATCGTCCACGACCCTGATGCGCCGAGCCCACATGGCTTCACTCACTGGACGCTATACGGACTGCCCGCCACCAACGGGCCGATTGATGCCAGCTTGGGGCGTCCGGGCCCCAACGATGCGAACAGCCTCGGATACGTCGGCCCCAAACCACCGGCCGGGCATGGAGACCACCACTATTTCTTCTTCATCTACGCGCTATCCCAGCCCACCACGGGGGAACCTTCCCGACATGACTTCCTTGAGCAGTATTCGGACGCGGTGCTTGTGACCAGTCGACTCGTCGGACTCTATTCCCGGTAGTTGATCTTCGGCCTGCGGCACATCCCTGATTCTGCCGAGCAGATCCATCGCTCAGGCCCGCGAACAGTACGAATTGCAGCGACTGAGAGAGTTTGGTTCGACGTTCACTGATCCGATTCAGTACTCAGCAGCACCGAGGTCGGCTAGGCATCCTAAAGCAGCTCTGACCACTGACCACGAGGAGCTTTGATGACAGACGACAACGTGCTTCCGTTCCCCGGAGCCAGAGGCCCGTCAGGCTCTGGACCATTGGAAGGCGGCCTACAGCCCGATCCTACGGACATGCTGGCATTCCTGGCCTCGCTGGCCCCAGATGCTTCCAGCTTCGATCAATTCAGGTCGCCGGCACCGAAGCTATTACGCAAGCGCTCCACTAGAGTGGCATACGTCGTCCGGCTCGGCCTCGACGATGTGAGGCCTCCGGTCTGGCGGCGGCTGCGGCTCGCCAGCGACATCACCTTGCCCCGACTACACGAAGTAATCCAGGCCGTCATGGGATGGTACGACTGTCATCTGCATCACTTCGTCATGGGTCCCGACAATCGTGATCTGCGCAAGCAGCCATTCCTCGGGCTTTACGACATCGAAGAAGGCGAGCAGGGAATTGCAGAAACGGCTGTCCGCCTTGACCAGGTACTCTCAAAACCCGGCCAGCGCCTCTTCTACGAATACGACTTCGGCGACAGCTGGTGGCACACCATCAAACTCGAGAAGGTCGAGCCGTGGGACGACGACTATCCCGACGCATTCTGTCTGACCGGCAAGCGAGCCTGCCCACCCGAGGACGTCGGTGGCGTATGGGGCTACATGGAAGTTCTTGATTGGTTTGCCGGACGTATCGAAGGCTACGACCCCGAGGAGGTTCAGCAGAAACTGGACTGGCTTCCGCCCAACTTTGATCCGGACGCCTTCTCAGCAGATGAGACCAACGATGTACTCGCGGACGGCCCATCGTCCATGTTCGGCGATCTGAGCAAACTTCATCCGATGGTGACCGACCTGTTGAACAAGACCGCTGCCCCACCACCGTTAGACCTCACAGGCATTATCGCCGCTGTCATGGACGGCATGGGTGACGAAGGTGCCCGCATGACACCGGCCGATATCACCGAGGCCGTGCGAGGTTACCAATTGCTGATCCAGCTCGTCGGCGAGGGTCTGGCCCTCACTCAGGCGGGCTATCTGCCGCCGCGGATCGTCCAACAGCTCTACACGGAGCTCAAGCTCGACAGTCAATGGATCGGGAAAGGCAATCGAGAGGATCAGACCCTTCCGGTCCTGGAACTGCGGGAATCCGCGACGGAGCTGGGCTTGATACGCAAGAGCCGTGGACGACTCACCGTCACCGCCAACGGACGCAAAACCGCCGATCATCCAATGGAGCTGCTGCGCTTCATCTCATCTCGGCTGCCTCTCGGCAAGCCGTATGAGAAGGACGCAGGGGTGCTTGCCCTGCTGTTCATGGCTGCCGGTGACGAATTGCATCCCTCCGATAATCGGGCAGCGGAACTGATGGAGTGGCTCGGCTGGGTGGTTCACAGCGGACTGACGGCCGTTGATGTCATGGAGTGGAGCCGGCCGACCCGCGATGTGCTGTATGCCCTCGGTGCGCGGCTGGCACCGAAAAGCCACAAGCAGGCGATCGCCCAGGAGTTGCTCCGTGCCGAAGAGTAACCATGTTGGCCGCCACGTCGACGACGTCTGGAACTCACCCGCACGATAGCCGCAACGGCTGCCCAGCGCACCGCTTGATCAGGCAACTGACAAGTTGCCCGAGCAGCGCTTCATCGGCGCGTCCAACCTCCTCAACCGGCCAGTAGCTTCAGGACCTTCTTGTCGGTGACCTTGCCTTGCACCACGACGCCCTTCTCGAAGAGCTCGGTGACCAGCGGATTGATGTACGAGTCGCGGGCCACCGCAGGCGTGTTGTGCAGATACTCCGCTGTCGCCCGCACCGAGCTGGTTACTGCACCGGGCGCGGTCTCACCGGCCTCGGCGGCACGAGCCAGCTGGCCGGCCATCACAACCGTGCCCTGCCAGGTGCGGAAGTCCTTCGCCGTGAAGTGTCCGCCCGCGATCTCTCCAAGATAGGCGTTGATATCGGACGCCGAGATGCCGTGCCAGCTGCGCCGGCGTCCCCGCCGCTGCGACCAGCAAAGAGCGGGACCACCGGGCGGCGTCTTGGGACGAGTCTCGAAGAAGTGGGCAAGCTGCGCGTCCCTGGCATGCACATCCCAATCGCCCCCGGACTTGCCGCGGAAGGTCAAGCGGACGGTGGCGTCCAGCACCATTACATGGCGTCGCCGCAGCGTGCTCGCCCCGAATGAGCCGTTTTCCTCGGCATACTGTTCGCCGCCCACCCGCAAGGCCATCGAGTCGATCATTCGGATCGCAGCCGCCAGGGCCTGCGTCCGCTCGTCAGAACTGTTCAGGTCGCGGGTGACTCGTCCACGAACTTTCGGCAGCACTCCGGCGAACGCCAACGACCGCGCGTACTTCTCCTCGTCTTGCTGCTCGCGCCAGGCCGGATGGTAGATGTATTGCGTCCGGCCGGCATTGTCCGATCCAACCGCTTGAATATGCGCGTCGGCCTCTCCCGAGACCCAGACATCGTGCCAACCGGGCGGAATCACCAGTTCCTTGATTCGTGCGAGTTCGGCCGGATCGCTGAGCCGGACGCCGTCGGCGCTCCAATAGGTAAAGCCCCTACCCGTACGGCGTCGCCAGTATCCACCAACGCGAGGCTCAACGTGGCGGACGCTCATACGCAGCTCCCCCTCGGGGGCCGGCGGAAGGCGTACTTCGGATTCAATTGCTCGCCCACTTCTGCATCATCTCGGCCTCCTCAGCTGCCTCACCCTCGAAGGCACTTGGGGAAAGTGTTCAGCATCAGGTCTCTCGAATGCCACACGACTCTAGAACGGCCGGCCCACGCCGGCTTCACCCTTGCGGGTAAAAATGGCACGCCGACCGTAACGACGATCACCAGGCAGAAGCTTTTCCCTTGCCAGACCTCCTTCAATCGTGCGTCTGCACCCGAGATTGGCCGAGGATGTTCCCGCCGCGAGGATGCGCACCAAACACAAGAACGGTCGGCTGCCCGGACTCAACAGCATCAGGAGCCGTACACGACCGCGTAACTCCCTACGCTTTACTCATGACCATCGCGCGAGGACGACCCGGCAGGCCGCGAGTCGGCTTTGCGCGCTGGCGCGCAGACGCGGCCAGCGGAGGAAACAAGTATGACGGCGAGCTGGCCTCGGGATTGCAGAAGCTCGGAGTCGATCTGCGTGAGTATCCGGTGATCGGATCATGGCCGCTCCCCACTCAGCAGGACAGGCGACGCTTCGACGCGCTGCTGGACGCGGAAGAGCATTGGTTGATCGGTAATATCCTGGGCTCCGCCGCCCCTGAAGCACTGAGGTCGGCAGCCACAGCGGGCAAGCACATCACTCTGCTGCTGCACTACTTCCCGGCCGACGACCCCGCCCTGCCCATTGACGACCGGGCAGGGCTCGCTGTAAGCGAGGCAAAGGCTGTGCAAGCGGCGAGCGCGATCGTCGTGACCAGCGCGTGGGCGGCCCGGGAGGTTTTCGAGCGTTATGCACGGGGCGATGCCGTGATCGCGACTCCCGGCGTGACACCGGCGCCGCTCGCCGCAGGGTCGGCTCGGCTCGGCGAACCGCCGATGCTGCTCTGGTTAGGCAGAATCAGCCAGACCAAGGATCCGCTGACGTTTATCGAAGCACTCATCCGGGTGCGCGGTCTCGACTGGACGGCACAGCTGGTCGGTCCGGGCTCCGTCGGCAACGACCTCAGCGCGCAGTTGCGCGCCTGTATAGCTCGGGCTCATCTCGACGACCGGGTCGAGTTGACGGGCGAACGACGTGGGAACGCGCTGGACGCGATCTGGCAGCGCACCGACCTACTCGTCCACACTTCGAGGGCTGAGACCTACGGCATGGTGGTTGCCGAGGCGCTCTCCCGAGGCATCCCCTCCATCATCTCGTCCGGCACCGGCGCCGAAGAGGCGCAGCGGGCCGGCGCCACGTTTACGTCGGGCGACGCCGACGCGTTGGCTCTGGCACTGCGGTGCTGGCTGACCCGGCCCGCACTGCGGGAACGCTGGCGGGCCGAAGCCGCCAGATCCCGGAACGCGCAAACCGGTTGGGACGAAACCGCCCGCCGGGTGCTGGCTGCGCTCGAAGACTAAGCCGCCCTCCCGAAGCTCACCACCGCGTCTGTTCGGGGGCGACCACGGCGAGCACCCGTTGCTCGACCAGCTCGATCAACGCGTAGGCCACCAGCGCGATCACGGTGACGACTACGACGGTTGCCCACAGCGAGGCGTAGCGGCTGGTCGCCGCATCCACCGCCATCATGTTGCCCAGGCCAGTGCCCGTGGCCAACCATTCCGCGACGGTCGCAGCCAGCAGCGAGGTGGGAGCAGCGATCCGAGCGGAGGCGAAGAAGGACGGCATCATGGCGGGCAGTCGTCCCAGCAGCAGCATTCGCGGTGCGGGCGTGGCGTAGGTAGCGAAAACATCGGCCACCTGGCCGGGCAACCGACCAAGCCCATAAAGGCAGGAGACCAGCGTGGGGAAGAAGGTCATGATTGCGACCACCACGGCGGTGCCCACCGGGCCGCGGCCGAGGGCTGCCACCAGCAACGGCGCGATCGCGATGATCGGCACGCATCGCAAAGCCACCGCGACCGGTGTCAAGGCTTGCCGGATTCGGATCGACAACGAGAAGACGGCTGCCATCACCACGCCGGCCAGTAGCCCGGCGAAGTATCCGGGTATAGCGACGGCCGCGGTCTGGCCGCTCGCGGCGATGATCTCCCGTCGGTGGTCTGCCGCGGCAGGCGAGGTGATCAGCCATTCCCAGACGTCCCATGGACGTTTCGCGAAGTAAGGATCGAGTCCCAGCAGCTCGAACAACCCTGCCCAGGCTGCGAGCACGACGGCACCGGTCAGCAGCACGCCGGCACAGCCGCGCAGCCAGCGGTGCCACCGCGGAGACTGCGCATCGAACGCCCCCGGTGAGAGCAGCACCGCCGGCTGCTCGCCGGTCAGGCGCTGAGCAAGCCAAGCAACTATCTGGTAGCCGATCAGTGAGACGACTGTGCTGAGCAACATCAGCGCCCACAAGCCATCCGTGTCCAGACTGCGCAGTGCGAGAATTGACAGGACCCCCAGCCCTCGCTCGGCACCGGTGAACTCCCCCACCAACGCACCCAAGAAGGCGGCCGGCACCGACGCCTGCAGCCCCGCCATTAGGTAGGGCACGGCTGCCCGGGCGCGAACAGTGATCAGGGTCATCCAGCGTCCTCGTCCGTACGAGGCGGTCAGTTCAAGCCATGAGCGGGGCAGCGCGCGAAGCCCGACCAGCAGCGGGACAAGCGACAAATAGTAGACGGCGAGGGCTGCCAAGGTGACCTGCGGCCCATCGCCGAATCCGAACAGCAGCCGCAGCAAAGGGCCCAGAGCGACCAACGGCAGGCAATAGACGATCAGCGCGAGCCGCAGCACCAACCGTTCCAGTCCGGGCAACAGGACGACCACCAAGGCCAGCACCACGGCAGCGAGATTGCCGATCACGTAGCCCATGAACGCTTCCGAGGTGGTGAACCACAGCCCGCGCAAATAGGTCTCGGCGTTGTCGACGAGCTTGAGGACGATGCCCGACGGCACTCCGATGAGGTGACGGCCTTGGAGGAGAGTACGGCCGACCAGTTCCCACAAGGCGAGCACTAAGAGCCAACTCGCTGTTGTTCGAGCCAGCGAACCCAGCCGGGAGTCCGCCTGACGGTGCACGTCTTCAATCGGACGCGTAGCAGGCGCGGGGGTCACCGTCATCTGCTAGCCTCCCGCGGTGAGTTCGTCCACACCGAGGAGCGCACCGATCTGGTCTACCAGCTGAGTGAATCGCGCGTCGTGCAGCTGCCTCATCTGACGGGGACGCTCGAGGTCGACCGGCAGATCGGCGATCACCGTTCCGGGTCGCGCCGACATCACGAGCACCCTGTCGGCGAGCAGCACGGCTTCCGATATCGAGTGTGTGACCAAGATGGTGGTCGTGGCGGTTCCCGACCACAACGGCGGTAGCTCGATGTTCAGCCGTTTGCGGGTGAGTTCGTCCACGGCACCGAACGGCTCGTCGAGCAGTAGCAGCCTTGGCCGGGTGATCAGGCAGCGCGCTATCGCGGCCCGCTGCCGCATGCCGCCGGATAGTTGAGCCGGACGGGCATTCTCGAATCCCTTGAGCCCGACCGTCTCCAGCAGGCCGGCGATCCGCTCGTGGTCGACCGGCTGCCGGGCCAGTCGCTGAGCGAGCGCGACGTTGGAGGCAGCCGTCCGCCACGGCAGCAAGGACGCGTCCTGGAAGGCGATCGCCAATTCGCCACGCCGCCGCACCGCAAGCGGCTCATCGCCACCGATACTCACCGATCCGCCCGTATCGGGTTGCTCGAGTCCGGCGATGATCCGCAACAGCGTCGATTTTCCGCAACCCGATGGGCCGACCAACGCGGTCACCGAACCAGCTTCGAGAGTCAGGTCGAGTGGTTCGAGCACCGGCAGCGGCCCATCGGCACCGGGAAAGTGTTTGGCGAGCGAGGTGCAGATGACAGGTGGCGCTGTGGTCGGATGGTCAATGGCGAGGCTCACGCTGTCGGGCCGTCCCGGTATACCTCGTCGAGGATCGATCGATCCCACAGTTGCTCATCGCTGCCCTCGATACCGAGCAGCTCGAACAGCTTCAGATTCTCCTCGATCTGCTCATCGGTGAACCAGCCGAATCCGTGCTGGTCGGTGAGCTCGGAGAACATGATGTCGAGTTGGACGTCGGCCTGCTCTTGCTGGGTCTCCAGATCGAGCCCGGCGTCCGGATTCATCCTGATGGTCAGCTCCGCGGCGGCCCCGGGATCTTCGCGGTACTGCTGCCATCCCCGTGCGTCCCCACGGATGAGCCGAAGAATCTGATCTCTCTCAACGTCGTCGGCCAGGCTTGAGCGCCGCACGGTATACGTCTGGCTCATCGGGTTATAGCCGAAGTCGGCGAGCAACATCGAATAGCCAGCAATGCCTTGGACGGCCAGCGCGACCGGCAGATCGTTATAGAAACAGAAGATACCGTCGACCTGCCCGGCGGTGAGAATAGCCGGATCGTACTGACTCGGCACGAACTGCACTTGATCCTGCTCGAGACCATTGGTCGCCAAGAACGCCGTCAATCCCGGCGTGTCCGTGCCGGCAACTCCGATCTGCTTGCCGATCAAGTCCTGAGGGTGTTCCAGCGGCGCTTCGGCCAACGAGAGAATGGTTGCCGGGCTCTTTTGGTATTGCGCCCCGATGATGACCAAGTCGGCCCCCTCGGCGTTGGAGCGGGCGACGCCATCGCTCGACGAGATGTTGAGCAGCGCGGCGCCGCTGACCGTGTTGGCGTCACCGGCCACGTTCGGGCCACCAGCGGCAAGCTTGACGTTCAGCCCTTCGAACAGCCCCTGGTCTTGTGCGACATAGGTGCCGCCGAACTGCACGGAATGCGTCCAGGACAGCTGGTACGTGACATTGGACGACCCGCCCGATGCTGCCGGTTGGCGATCACAGGCCGCCAGGAAACTGGCCATGGCCAAGGTGCTAAGCCCACCGAAAGTGCGGCGCGTCATTTTGGTTGGAGTCATCGCATCTTCCTGGAAGAGGGCGGCCGCCGAACTACCTGCTGACCTGGTGAATGAGCTTATCGCCTCAAGTACGCCCAAACCGGAAAGCCCAGGCCTGATCTCAGTTGCCCGGCCACTCCCCGGTGAGCCGCTGGAAGAGCCTCGCCCCGCCACGGTTCACAAGCGCCTGGACCGTGGCATAGATCGCACCCTGCAGAGCGGCCGCGATCAGTACTTCTCGCAGACCGAACTCGGACTCCAGGGGATCCGGAGTGTCCTGGCTGCTCGACGGCGATGCCCTCTTCCACAGCTTCTTGAAGATGACACCGGCAACAGCGCCGCTGACCACGCTTCCGATCAGGCCAAGCGGCCGGTAAAGGATCTTCGCCGGCTTGCTGCCCGTCTGCTTCTTTGCCATTCCGGTCTCCTAACCTGCTCCGAGCTCCGAGGGATTCGCGGGTTCTTTAGGCGTGCAACGACAGATCCCTCACCTGCCACAAAACTCTAGGGATGGCCGGCCAGCCGTGGCTCCACCCCTGTGGGTGAAAGCCGCGCCCTCCGCTGCGATGGCTCGATTGGACGATCGCGATCACCTCGGGGCCAGTGCGGCCTGGTCCGTCAGGCAGTCTTCTCCTTCTTGGACGCCTCCTTCTTGCGTCCGCCGGACGGGCTCTTCTTGGCCGATGCGCTCTTCTTGCCTGTCTCGCTCGAATCGTCTCCGCTCGCGGATGCGCTCTTCTCGGTGTTCTTCTTTGAAGCACCATTCTCGCCGCGGCGCTTCTCGACCGAACGCTTGAGCGCGGCCATCAGGTCGATGACCTCGCCGCCCTCTTCTTCGCCCTCGCCCTGCTGCTCGGTCTCGCCGAAGGTCTCCTCGGTGCTGACCGTGTCACCCTTCTTGATCTTCTCGTCGATCAGAATCCGCAGCTCACGCTGGTAGTCGTCCTCATAGTCCTCGGGTGTGAAATCGGACGAGAATTCGTCCACCAGCGACTTGGCCATTTTGAGTTCTGCACTGGAGATCTTCGCCTCCTGATGGATGGACGGGAAATCCGGCTCGCGGACCTCGTCCGCCCACAACAGCGACTGAAGCACCAGCGCCGCGTCCCGCACACGCAGGGCGCCGAGCCTGGTCTTCTGCCGCATCGCGAACTTCACGATCGCCGTCCGATCGGTGTTCTGCAATGTAGTACGAAGCAGGATGTAGGCCTTGGCCGACTTCGAATCGGGCTCAAGATAGTACGAACGCTCGAACATCATCGGCTCGACCTGCTCGGTCGGCACGAACTCGACGACCTCAATCTCCCGCGATGCCTCGGCCGGCAGCGACTTGAGGTCTTTGTCGGTCAGGATGACCGTGTTCTCGCCATCGTCATAGGCCTTGTCGATCTCTTCGTAGGGCACGACCTGCCCGCAGATCTCGCACTTGCGCTGGTAACGAATGCGTCCACCGTCTTTGGCATGCACCTGATGCAACGGCACGTCGTGGTCCTCGGTCGCCGAATACGCCTTCACAGGCACGTTCACGAGCCCGAAACTGATCGTCCCCGTCCAAATAGCCCTCATATAACAAGTGAACCACAGTGTGCCCAGGCTTAATCTTGAACGAAGCGCGCGATCTGCACCCGAGGCGGGAGGACCCATGGCCACCAAGCGACAAACGATCGAAGTCGGAGGCTTGAAGCTCGCGGTATCCAACCTTGACAAGGTGATGTACCCAGAAACCGGCACCACCAAGGGTGACGTGCTCGACTACTACCTGCAGATCGCGCCGGTGCTGGTGCCGCAGGCGGCCTGGCGTCCGGCGACCCGTAAACGGTGGGTGAACGGCGTCGGCACCGCAGACGATCCGGGCGAGGTCTTCTTCCGCAAAGACTTGGAAGATGGTACGCCCGGCTGGGTTCCGACCGGAAAGATCGTCCACAAAGAGCGGACGAATGTGTATCCGCTGGCCAATAACGCCGCGGTGCTCGCCTGGTTCGCCCAGCTGGCCGCACTCGAGGTCCACGTGCCGCAATGGCGGTTCGGCTCCGATGGAGCACCCCGTAATCCGGATAGATTGGTCCTGGATCTCGACCCCGGCGAGGGCGCCGGGCTGAAGGAGTGCGTCGCCGTAGCACATATGATCCGCGACATTCTGACCGATATGAAGCTGGACGCGGTGCCGGTGACATCGGGTTCGAAGGGCATTCATTTGTATGCCCCGCTCGACGGCCGGACGACCAGCGATCAGGTCGCCGCGGTGGCCAAGCAGCTCGCCGAGTCACTGGAAAAGGAAGCGCCCAAGCAGGTCATCGCAATCCAGAAGCGGGCCGAGCGCGCGGGCAAGGTGCTGGTCGACTGGTCGCAGAACAATGCGGCGAAGACGACGGTCTGTCCGTATTCACTGCGCGGACGCATGCGTCCGACCGTTGCCTGCCCCAGAACCTGGGACGAACTCGATGACCCGAAGCTCGCCCAGTTGGACTATCGCGAGGTGCTGAAACGGGTCGCCGATGGCCTCGACCCGATTGCCGACCAGGGCTGGCCCTTTGATCAGGCACCCGAGGCGCCCAAGAAGTCGCGCTCCGCGGATTCGGGGACGACCGACAAGTTGACCCGCTATCGCGAGAAGCGCGATGCCAATCTGACGCCCGAACCGGTGCCGGAGGCCTCGGGCAAGAGCACGGGCGGCAAGAGCAAAGCCAGGGAAACCCACAAGCAAGGTACATCCAGCACCTCTAAGCAAGAGGATTCCGCCGACTCCTCCTCCGGCAACGTCCCGACCGACGACGCAGGCGACGAGGCGTTGACCTTCGTCATTCAGGAGCACCATGCCCGCCGGCTGCACTGGGATTTCCGGCTCGAACACGATGGCGTCCTTGCGTCGTGGGCGGTGCCGAAGGGCCCTCCATTGTCGAGCGACGAGCACCGGCTCGCCGTGCAGGTCGAGGATCACCCGCTTGACTACGGCAGTTTCGAGGGCGTGATTCCGAAAGGCCAGTACGGCGGCGGCACGGTCACGATCTGGGACGCCGGCACCATCGAGGTCGAGAAATGGCGTTCCGATGAGATCATCGTGGTCCTGCATGGACGCAAAACAGGTGGGCTCGGTGGTCTCCCCCGTCGCTACGTGCTGGTGCGCACCAGCGGCGGGGGCGAGAAGGCGCAGTGGTTGCTGATATTCAAGAAGGATCAGCCAGCTGCCGCCCAATCGAGGGTCGGCAAGGGAGAAGACGGGTCTGATCGGCACATGGGTCAGCGTGGCTCTGGACACAAAGCGGATGATTCACCGCCGGACTCCGCGCATGGCGACGGCTTGCGCGAGGGTGACGACAAAAGCAAGAAGAGCGAACCCGACGACGCAAAAGTCGTATCGGATTTGGGTAAAGAGCCCGAGCTCGAACTCCCCGATGAGGCCCCGGCCCCAATGCTTGCCACTCTTGGTTCGCCGGACGACTTGGACGACGGCCAAGACTGGGCGCTGGAGATGAAGTGGGACGGCGTACGCGCGATCTGCCTGGTCGCGGGCAACCGCGTCCGCTTGGTTTCGCGCAATGGCAACGACGTCACCGAGCGCTATCCCGAGCTCGCCGAGTTGGCATCAGCGTTGAACGCCGACGCTGCGATTCTGGACGGCGAGATCGTCGCTCTGGACCAGGACGGTCGTCCGGACTTCGAGTTGCTGCAGCCCCGCATGCACTTGGACGGACGGCGTGCAGCCCGCTTGGCCCGCGAGAATCCCGTGACTCTGATGCTCTTTGACGTTCTTTCGCTGACCGTCGAAGGATCGGAGCGGCGGCTGATGCGCACCGGCTACCGCCAACGTCGCGAACTGCTTGAAGCCGCGGTTGAACCGACCGAGCGAATCCGGGTGCCGTCGCAGTTCGATGGCTCGTTGCCCAAGGCCTTGGAGCATGCAAAGGCCGAGCGGTTGGAAGGCGTGATGGCCAAACGGCAGGACTCGGTCTACGTACCCGGACGCAGGTCGCGGCAGTGGATCAAGATCAAGCATCGTCGCGACCAGTCAGCGGTCATCGTCGGCTGGCGGGTGGACGCCGAAGACCGGCTCCGCTCGCTCCTGCTTGCCGTGCCCGACGACGATGGGACGCTGCACTATGCCGGACGCGTCGGCTCTGGCATCTCCCCTAATCAGATACATGATCTTGAGCAGAAGCTGCAACCTATCGAGCGGAAGACTCCTCCGTTGGGCGACGTGCCGGCCGCAGATCGGCATGACGCTCGTTGGGTGAGGCCGAGCCTGGTGGGCGAGGTCGCCTACGCCGAGGTCACCCATGAAGGCAAACTGAGATCACCGGTGTGGCGCGGTTGGCGTGACGATGTCATCCCGGACGATGTCCGCTGGGAGAAAACCCGGTGAGCGCGGATGACGAGCGCGGAGACGCGGACTGCTCGCGGCTCAGCAGGCGCTGTAGACGGCGCGATAGCCCACGTCCCGCTCCAGATCGCTGCATCCGTCGGCGGAACGAGCACCACGATCAGGGGTTTGTTTACATTGTAAGGCGACCGCGTTAGGGTGATGACACCCGAAGACATCGGGAGGTACGCCGCCCGACCCACGGGCAGCAATGAGCTAGGACGGGAGACACCATATGGTCGACGACCAGAATGATTTCCGGGCGCTCGAGAACGCCACCGTGTACGACAACGAGAACAAGAGGATCGGCACCGTCGGGCAGATCTATGTCGACAACCAGACGGGCCGGCCGAAGTTCGTGACCGTCAATCTGGGACTCTTCGGAACTCGGGAGACCTTCCTCCCGGTTGACGCCGCGCGTCAGAACAATGGCGATCTCACCGTGCCATTCTCGAAGGACTTCATCAAGGGCGCGCCCAGTATCGAGGCCGATGGGGAGCTCACACCCAAGGAGGAGAGCGAGTTGTTCCGCTATTACGCGGACGGCATGACCTCCGGCGAGCACGGCACCCCGGCCGCAGGTCGCGGAACGAACACTGTGCGTGGTCGGGCCGAAGGCGATCGCGCACGCGTCGGCGATGAGGAGACACTGGTCGCCCACGAGGAGCGCCTGCGGGTGAACACGCAGCAGCAGGAGGCGGGGCGGGCACGCCTGCGCAAGCGCGTCCGGACCGAGAAGGAGAATATCGAGGTCCCGGTTCAGCGAGAGGAGCTCGTTGTCGACCGCGAGGCGATCGATCCGAACTCGGCCGAGGCGCGAGCCGCCGGACCGATCGGTGAGACCGCGAATGAGGACGAAGTCGTCACCCTCAAGGAGGAGCGACCCGTCGTCGACAAGGAGACCGTCGCCACCGAGAAGGTGAACGTCGGCAAGCGCACCGTGCAGGACAGCGAGACCGTCAGCGCGGACCTGCGCAAGGAGGAGATCGACGTCGATCAGGACGACGCTCGGCGGCGCTGATAAGGGCATGACGAAGAATGAGCGCGTCGAGCGGCGGTTTCTGGATCCAGGAAGCGACACTCAGCGGTAATTCTTTGGCGGGTCGTCAATAGTCGATCCGATGATTCCCGGGGCCGGATGGTCCCGGGAATCCTATTTTTCGCGTGATGGTCGATCGGCATCTCGTCCGGGTTGCGAAACTAGGGATTGCCTTGGACGATAGATGCATGAGTGAAACCCCGACCACCGTGGACGCAGCCGAAAACGACACCTTTACGCTGTTTGCAGTCTTCGGTTTGAAGAACTCCTCGCATGGCAACGAGATGACCATGGACGCCGCTTCTGATGGAGTCCACGAGCTCGAAGAATGCGTCGACACCCTCGTCGGCAGGGATGTCACGGTGCGCGGCTGGTATGACGTGAGCGGGCTGCGCGCGGGTGCCGATTTGATGGTGTGGCTACACGGTCCGGTTCCCGAAAACCTTCAGCAGGCCGTACGCGAGCTTCGACGCACTTCGCTGCTCGCACCGCTGGTCCGGGTATGGAGCGCGCTGGGGGTGCACCGTGATGCCGAGTTCAACCAGGCCCACGTGCCGGGGTTCGTGCGTGGCGTGGCGCCGAAGGCCTGGCTCACGGTGTACCCGTTCGTCCGCACGCCTGAGTGGTACCTGCTGGATCCGGCCGACCGTGGCCGGATGCTCGCCGATCATGGACGCAGAGGTGCCGCGTTCAAAGGTGTCACCGCGAATACGGTAGCCGCATTCGCGTTGGGCGACTATGAGTGGTTGCTGCCGATGGAGGCGGACGATCCGGTTGAGCTGGTCGACCTGCTGCGCGACCTGCGCTACACCGAAGCACGTCATTACACGAAGGTCGAAGTTCCGTTCTTCACCGGACGCCACATTTCCCCCGCCGAGATCGTCGAGGTCTTGCAGTAGCACGACGCCGCGGGGTCGCAGAGATGTCGTCCGGCTCGGGGCGTCGGCTCAGCGTTCTCGTCCTTGGGATGGCGGCTCGCCCATATTCGGTGGCGCAGCATCCGGGCCGCCATAGCGAATTGGTGACAAGAAAAAGAGGACGCAGCCGAGCAGCGCGATCAGCGTCCCCGCGACACAAAAGCGGGTGATGATCCCAGGAGTCCGGTCGCCGAGCCGAGAACCAACCACCGTGGTGATGATCGGCAGTCCGGTATCGGACGCCACGATCTGCCGGGCGACCTCATCGCCGTTCGGGCCGGGTACGTCGCGATCGAGCACCGCGATGTCATACGAATTCACCGAGAGCAGCTCGAGTGCGGTATCACCGTCAGCGGCAATATCGGACGCGATCGCCTCCAGACGCAGGCCGTCGCGGACTGCCTCGGCCGTGAACGGTTCGCCCTGCTGATCGGCGCGGGCGTGCAGCTGCTCTCGACCACGTTTTCTCCGTGGGCCGACGGCCGGCAACCCGGCTCGCACAGTGACCAGCGTCCGAGCCAAGCGAACGATAGCGCTGCAGCAGACTTGGCCGGATTCATCCCCGATGAGTCGGATGGGGTCGTTCCGGAGCACACCTCTGGATTCGTTGCCCTGGCGGTGCTTGACTAGCTCACATGAAGGTCGAACGTATCGCTCCGATCCTGACCGTCGACGATGTGCCACGCGCAATCGACGAGCACACCCGCATACTCGGGATGCACGTCGTGATGGACATGGGATGGATTGCCTTCATCGCGGACGAGGCAGGCCGGCAGATCGGCCTGATGACCACGGACGCTTCCGCCCCGGTCAATCCAGATATCTCCGTTTTCGTCGAGAGCGTCGATGATGTCGAGGCCACTCACGCTGCAGCGCTCGCAGCGGGCGTCGAGATCGTCCACCCGCTCTCGGACGAGCAGTGGGGCGTCCGACGGTTCTTCTACCGCGACTCGTCCGGACGCGTGATCAACGTGGGCACCCACATCTGAACCGGGACGAGCCTATATGTGTTGGCCGCGCTGCGTGCAACCCGTCCGACAACGGCATGTGGGGGTCCATCACCCTGAGCCGGCCGATTCCCGTCCGCTGCGTTCATCGGTGGACTCAGGTCATTCGTCCGGAACGAAGATTTCCTCAATGGCAAGGTCGAACACCTTGGCGATCTTGAAGGCGAGCGGCAGGCTCGGGTCGTAGCGTCCCTTTTCTATCGAGATCACGGTTTGCCTGCTGACCTCGAGAGCTCGCGCGAGATCGGCCTGGGTCATCCGCCGTTCGTCCCGCAGAAGAGCGACCCGATTGTGCATGCTCAATACCGTCGATTCACGATGAGGCTGGCGACCAGCCAGCATCCCATGTATACCGGCATCGCCCAGATGATCGGCAGGGTGGGTGCCCCAACATGCTCCAGCATTCCCCAGGTGAACGTCAGGATCGAACCACCGGCGAAAGCGATCGCCAAGGACTCCACGATCTTGCGGGACTGCAGTTCATCAGCCTCGGCCACATACCGCCACACCGCGCGAGCAATCAGGATCAGCGACGGCAACACCAGCAGATACGCCGCAAACCGCCACCATGAATCGCCGGCCAGGGAGCTGAGCCACAGGGTCAATGGCAACGTGACCAGATACAGCCCCATGGCGACGATGAAGCGGATCGTGTATTGCCTGGTGGACGGCAACATGTCGGGTCTCCGTTCAGGCGAGGGCAAGCGTCAGCGTGGGGATGCCGAGACCGACGATATCGAGTAGGACGTGGGCGATCACCAGCGGCATGAGCCGTTTGCGCCACCAGTAGAGCAGACCGAACATGACACCGGCCAGCGCCGTGGCGACCACCTTCGCGACGATCGCCGCCGGAGAAACGAGGGCGAAGCCGATGTGCTGCAGGCCGAAGAAGAGCGCCACCACCAGCATGCCGGGCCAGCGTCCCAACCGCGCTTCGAATCGTGGCTGCAGATAGCCGCGGTAGATCAACTCCTCGGCGATGCCGATGGTCACGGCCGCGACGATGGCGAGGACGCCCACGACCAGCGGAACATGGGGAACGTCCGTGGCGGCCGGGGGTGGCCCCTGGTAGGCGATCAGATTGCCGATGTAAGTGAACATGAAGAACCCGATGAAGACGATCGGAGTCAGCAGCAATCCCCAACCGATATCGGACGCTCGGAAGTTCAGGATGTCGCGAATCCGCAGGCCTTCTCGTCTCAGAAGCATCCCCACCACAAGGATCGTTATCACGTCGACCACGATCACGGTGGCATTGCCGTAGTAGCCGGCTTCGGAGTCGGTGGTGCCCGGAGACGACAAACGTAACGCAATCGGTGTGATGATCCCCAAGGCGAGAATCAGCAGCAGGCGCAACACCAGCGCACCCCCGAGCGTCGCCAGGCTCGGACGGTTCTCAGTTGTCGGGGTCAGGAACTGATCATCTAAAGTGGACATGCTTCAACGTAAAGGCCTCTTTACATGCATGTCAAGGTTAGTTTACATTCTTTCGGCGGCGAAGAAATCCCTCAGCCCTCATGCGATCGTTAGCTACTCACAGCACTTCCAGGTCGTATTGACCGATCCGCCTGTCGACCGAAAGCAGGGCCAGACCGTCTGCTATCGCCTGGGCTATCAGCATCCGATCAAATGGGTCGCGATGATGCCAGGGCAACCTTCGCAGCAGTTCGGCATGAACCTCGCTGAACGGCAGGTGCTCGAACCCACTATCAGTGACGGCATCGGAGATCATCTGCGGGGCATCAAGCTTGCCCAGGGATGCCTTCACCGAAACCTCGGCGATCGAGATGCTCGAGACCAGAACGTCGTTCTCACCGTCCGAGATGAGTTCACGATGCTGCCCGCTGAGCTTCGGGTCGTCCGCGAGCCACCACAGCAGCACATGCGTATCAAGGAGCAGTCTCACGCTTGTTCCCCGTACCAATCCCGGTCGTCTTGCTCGTCGAAGCTATCGAAATCATCGGCAACGCGGACGCGCCCCTTCCACATGCCGGGAATCCGGTCAGGCCGGGGCGTCCACTTCACCAGACGCACCGCCGGCTTTCCGGCCCGCGCGATGATCACTTCCTCGCCTTTAAGCGCGCTCTCGATCAATTTTGAAAGTTGCGCCTTCGCCTCGTAGACGTTGACTTGATGAACGCTCATACACCAATAGTGCGTTAGTTAGTCAACCTAGTCAACGGCCTCATCTCGATGTGAACATTCGCGCTCAAGCAGAGAACGTTTGACGTCGAGTCCCCAGGCAAAACCACCCAAGGTGCCGTCCGATCTCAGCACGCGATGGCAGGGCACGAAAAGTGCCGCCGCGTTGCGGGCGCAGATGGACGCCGCCGCGCGAACGGCTGCCGGTCGTCCGAGCAGGGCGGCGAAGGCCGTGTAGTCGAGCGGCGATCCCGGCGTGATTTCGCGGAGCGCTGCCCACCCGCGTTCTTGCAATTCTGTGCCCCGTTGCCTGACCGGGATGGACGCGACCGTATCGACATCGCCCGCGTAATAGGCGGCGACCGCCTGTGCCGCCTCGGCCGCGGGTTCGGTGTCGCCCCGGACGAGCTCAGCCGGGCGAAGCGCCGGATGAATGCGCTCCCACACGGCGCGTTCGTCCGCACTCCAACCGGATGCCAGCATCCGGCCTTGTGCGTCCACGATGAGCGTGAATGGGCCGTCCGGGGTGTCGACGGTCCGCGCGATCCCCACTGTTCCCACTGTCCGGTGTTCTCCTCTGGTCAATCTGTCAGTCATCGCCCCTCCTCAGTTCGTGTTTGCCCAGCCGCCCGCCATAGGTGGGCGGTCAGATAACTTCGCCAGGGCGACAGCTGCGCCGCCCAGATTTCCAACCCTCGGGCGGTCGACGGGATACCTGCTCGCGCTGCGCCACTGCGGGCGGCGCCGTCGCCGGGGAGCAACACGTCAGGGTCGCCGAGCACCCGCATCCGCACGTAGTCGGCTGTCCACGGCCCAATTCCTTTCCTGGCAAGCAGAGCTGACCGTTGCTCGGCTCCATCGTCCGCGGCGGTGAGCACCAGGGAGCCGTCCGCGAGCGCGGCGGCAGTTTGGACGATCGCGTCAACGCGCGCGACAGGCCCTCGGAGCACCTCGCGCCCGTGCTCTGCGATCGCATCCATCGTCGGGAACAGCTGCCGGGGCTCCGCTGTTTCGTCGCGGCTCAGATCGGTGGTGGCTCCCAAGGCCTGCACCAGCCGTCCGAGCGCGGTTCGGGCGGACGCCACCGACACCTGCTGTCCGATCATGGCGCGGATCAGCATCTCGTGCGGATCTGCCGCTCCCGGGACCCTGATGCCGGGCGTGGCCGCGACCAGTAGCGCCAGCTCGGGCTCTCGGGCAAGCGCCGAATCAATCGCTTGCGGGTCCGCGTCCAGATCGAACAACCGCCTGACCCGGCTCACCAAAGGCCCGAGATCGGAGAGTTCGGTGACCCTCGCACGCAACCGGATTCGTCCAGGCACGTCTTCGCGAAGCTCGAACCAGGTCACCCCACCCGGCAGCTGCAGCGTGCGGGCATAACCGGTCTGTGATGCAACCTCTATGCCGGGCAACGCGCGGGCCGCCATCCACCCGAAAAGTCCCGCGGCATCGAAGGGTTCCCGGACCGGCAGCACCAGATCAATCGCTCCGGGAACCGGAGCCACACCTCGGCGACGCGAACGAAGCTCGGTCGGCGACATGCCGAACACCTCGCGAACGGTGTCATTGCATTGCCGCACGCTCCCGAAACCGGACGAGAAGGCGACCTCGGCGACCGCCAGATCGGTACCGATCAACAGCATGCGGGCGGTGTGGGCACGCTGCGCCCGGGCGAGAGCCAACGGTCCCGCTCCGACTTCAGCGACGAGCAGGCGGCTGAGCTGCCGCGACGAATAGCCGAGACGAGCTGCGAGCCCTGGCACGCACTCACGCTCCACCACCCCGTCCGCGATGAGTCGCATGGCGCGGCCCACCGTGTCCTGCCGGAGATTCCACTGCGGAGATCCCGGGGCTGCCTCGGGCAGGCATCGTTTGCATGCTCGGAAACCTGCCTCGTGCGCCGCCGCGCTGGTCGGATAGAAGGTCACGTTCGACCGCTTCGGCGTCCGCGCCGGGCAGGACGGGCGACAGTAGATACCGGTGGTGCGCACGGCCATCACGAACTGCCCGTCGAAGCGGACATCGCGCGCCTCGACGGCGCGATAGCGCTCATCGAAGCGTGCCGATGCGATTGCCATGAAGCCAGCATGACACGGGCCGTGCGTGCAGACGAGCGGAAAACGGACATGGCTTTTTCAGATCGCAACTAGCATCGATAAGCGTGGCCGGGCGAAATCCCGGCACCGAGGACGAGAGGACGCACGGTGGGTTGCACAACCATTCTGGTGGGTAAGGACGCGAGCTACGACGGGTCGACGTTGGTCGCCCGCAATGAGGATTCGGCCAACGGCGAGTGGAATCCGAAGCGGGTCACCGTCGTCCGGCCCGAGGATCAGCCGCGGCACTACACGTCGGTGATCGGCCATCTCACGATCGATCTGCCGAATGACCCGATGCGCTACACGGCTACACCGAACGCGGTTGACACGGAGGGGATCTGGGGCGCGGCGGGCATCAACGCCGCGAACGTCGCCATGAGCGCGACCGAGACGCTCACCACGAACCAGCGAGTGCGCGGGGCCGATCCGTTCGTCGAGCGGCAGGGCGATCAGCCTGGTGGCATCGGCGAGGAGGATTTCCTCACGCTGGTGCTCCCCTACATCCGTTCCGCCCGCGAGGGCGTGCTGCGGCTGGGCGCCCTGCTCGAGCGATACGGCACCTACGAGATGAACGGTGTCGCGTTTTCCGATGTGGACGAGATCTGGTGGCTGGAGACGGTCGGCGGGCACCATTGGATCGCTCGCCGGGTTCCCGACGATCGATATGTCACCATGCCTAACCAGTTGGGCATCGACAGCTTCGATCTGGACGACGCCGAGGGCGCGGGCCGCGAATATCTTGCGTCCGCCGATCTGCGTTCTTTCATCAACGAGCACCATCTGGATCTGGCGCTGGCTCCGTCGTCGGTCATCAACCCACGTGAGGTTTTCGGCTCGCACACCGACTCCGACCATGTTTACAACACGCCGCGCGCCTGGGATATGCAGCGCCGCCTCAACCCCTCGTCCGCCGATTTCACCGGGACAGCGCCCAGGCTCTCCCCGACCTCGGATGACATTCCGTGGTCGCGAATTCCCGAGCGCAAGCTGACGATCGAGGATGTCAAGGATGTGCTGAGCGCCCACTATCAGGGCACCGGCTACGACCCGTATTCGCCGCTCGGCACCGAGGCACAGCGCCATCTGTATCGTCCGATCGGCATCAACCGGCACTCTCAGCTGTCGGTGCTGCAGATCCGGCCCTACCGTCCGGAGGCGTCGCGGGCCATTCAGTGGGTGGCGTTCGCGTCCAACCCCTTCAACACGCTGGTGCCGCTGTTCACCAACGTCGAGACCGTGCCCGGCTACCTGGAATCGACCACCGGGCGAGTGACCACCGACACCTTGTACTGGTCGTCGCGGATCATCGCAGCACTTGCGGACGCCCACTTCGCCGACGCGATCCCCGAGGTCGAGCGTTACCAGGAGAAGACCGGCGCGATCGGTCACTTCGCGGTGGCAAGGGCGGACGACCAAGTCTCGGCTCTCGAGGGCTCCGCGGTATCCGAAGCGTTGGCGACAGCGAATGAGAGGCTTGCCGAACAGATCCGTACCGAAACGGACGCCCTGCTGAGTGCGGTGCTGGTCGTCGCGAGCAATGGCATGCACAACCGATTCTCCCGCTCGGACAACTGACACAGAAATTGTCAGTAGGCACTGCCAAACTGACGATCATGACGCCCATCGACGCTCCTGACACCGCTCTTACGGATGATGGCAGGCCCGCATCACGCGAGCCGTTACGGATCGAGACCCTCGAGGCTTTGCACGCCCTGACCGGCAACGCGGACGCGGACTTTCGCCCCGGCCAATTCGAGGCGATCGAGGCGCTCGTGGCGGACCACCGGCGGACGCTCGTCGTCCAGCGGACCGGCTGGGGAAAGTCCGCGGTGTATTTTCTGGCCGCTCTGCTGCAGCGCCGGCGAGGCAGCGGCCCGGCCCTGATCATCTCGCCGCTCATCGCGCTGATGCGCGACCAGGTCGCCGCGGCCCGCCGGGTGGGGGTGCGGGCGGAGGCCATCAGCTCCGCCAACCCCACCGAGTGGCAGCAGATCGAGCAGTCGCTCGCGGACGACACGATCGATGTGCTCCTGGTTTCCCCGGAACGCCTGGTGAATCCGCGGTTCCGCGAGCAGCAGCTGCCCCGGCTGGTCGAACGCTGTGGGCTGCTGGTGATCGACGAGGCGCACTGCATCTCGGATTGGGGCCACGATTTCCGGCCGGACTATCGCCGGCTGCGAGATCTGATTGCCGGACTCGACCCGGCCGTCCCGGTACTCGCGACCACGGCGACGGCGAACCGGCGGGTGGTCGCCGATGTCGAGGAGCAACTAGGCGTCCATGCCGGCCATGAGATGCCGGACTCCGGCGTCCTCACCTTGCGCGGCCCGCTCACCCGCACCTCGCTGCGGTTGGGCTGTCTGACGCTGCCGGACGACCTCGATCGCCTCAGCTACCTGGCCACTCACATCGACGAATTGCCCGGCTCCGGCATCATCTACACGCTCACCGTCTCCGCCGCCGAGGATCTCGCCGAGTTGCTCGACCGGCCCGGGCGTCCGGTGAAGGCCTATACAGGGCGCACCGACGCCGAGGAGCGGGCCGAGCTCGAACAGGCACTCAAGAACAACGAGGTCAAGGCGCTGGCGGCGACCAGCGCTCTGGGCATGGGCTTCGACAAGCCCGATCTCGGGTTCGTGGTTCATCTGGGCGCCCCGAGCTCGCCTATCGCCTACTACCAGCAGGTCGGACGCGCGGGTCGCGCCACCGACAGCGCAGACGTGTTGCTGCTCCCGGGGCGGGAAGACCGTGCGATCTGGGACTATTTCGCCACGGCATCCATGCCCACCGAAGACGCGGCCGACCAGGTGATCGCCGCGCTGTCGGACGCCGACGCCCCGCTGTCCATCCCGGCGTTGGAGACGCGCGTCGAGGTGCGCCGCTCGCAACTCGAGTTGCTGCTCAAAGTGCTCGCGGTCGAAGGCGCCGGCGAGAACGTCAGGGGCGGCTGGGCCGCGACGGGTCGTCCGTGGACCTACGACGCGGCGCGCTACGCAACGGTGGCGAAGGCCCGGCAATCCGAGCAGGAGGCGATGCTCGCCTACGAACACCTTGCTCCCGGAGATCCGCAACAATGCCGGATGCTGTTCCTGGCACATCAGCTGGACGACGAGACCGCCCAGCCGTGCGGACGATGCGATGTGTGCCAGGATCCCTGGTATCCCGAACCCGGATCACCGGGATCGGGCAGCACTGATCGGGTCGGCGCCGAGGTGAGCGCCCTGCTGGGGCGGGTCGGCGTACCGGTCGAGCCGCGCAAGCAGTGGCCGCAGGGGTTGGAACGTCTCGGGATCATCGACGAAGACGGCGCGACCCCGAAGGGCAACATCGCCGCCGGCGAGCGCGCCGAACCCGGACGGGTGATCGCCCGGATGTCCGACCTCGGCTGGGCGACACAATTGCGGGCATTGCTGGGCACCGATGAGAACGGGATCAGAATCGACCAGGAGCTACCGGCGAAGATCGGCAACCGCGCTGTCGAAGTGCTGGCTGCCTGGGGCTGGGAGCAGCGTCCGGGTGCCGTCATCGCCATCCCGTCGACGACCAGGCCGCGGCTCGTCGGCTCATTCGCCGCAGGGCTGGCGCGCATCGGCCGGCTCAAGGACCTCGGAACCCTCGCGCTTGCTCCCGGGGCAGCACCCCTGCACGGTGCACGTAACAGCGCCTTCCGGATCAAGGCCCTGTGGAACCGGTTCGTGATTCCCGACGAACTCGCCGAGCAGCTCGCGGTACTGAATGGCGCACCGGTCCTGCTGGTCGACGACGTGATCGACACCCGCTGGACGATGACGATCGCCGCCCGCCTGCTGCGCCGTGCCGGGTCCGGCCCCGTATTGCCCTTTGCCCTCGCCCAAGAAGGCTGAGTCTCCTCCGCAGCTATCAGCTATTGGGCGAGCTCTCAATGGCGCGCACGACGGCGAACGCTACCGGGCTAAAGCGCCGGGACGTTTGTGAGCAGCTCCTGGGTGTAGTCGTGCTGCGGATGATCCAGTACGGAATCGACCGGACCCTCCTCGACGATCACGCCACGGTTCAACACCGCGACACGCGACGCGATATGCCTGGCGAGCGCAATGTTGTGGGTCACGAACAGCATCGACAGGCCGAGCTCCTCCTGGATGGTGTGCAGCAGCGAGATGATGCTGGCCTGCACGGAGACGTCGAGAGCCGACGTGATCTCATCGCAGACGAGCACCGAGGGCATGTCCACCAGCGCACGCGCGATCGCGGCGCGTTGCCGTTCGCCTCCCGACAGATCGCCCGGCCGCCGGTCATAGAACTGCCGTCCCAGCCGGACCGCATCGAGCGCATCTCGGACGCGTTCGTGCCGGCCATGCGCGTCCAGATCCCCTGCCATCTCGAGGGGAACCACCAGCGACTGCCCCAGCGTGCGGCGTGGATTCAACGAGGAGAACGGCGACTGAAAGATGTACTGGATCTTCTTGCGCTGTTCGAGCGTGCGATCGCGGGTCGAAATCGCGAGCTGTTCGCCCTCGTATTCGATCACACCGGTAAAATCGGCGTCCAGGATTCCCGCGATCGCCCGCGCCAGGGTCGTCTTTCCCGAACCCGACTCGCCGAGCAGCAGCGTGCACTGGCCCTCGTCGACCTTGAGGCCGACGCCGCGCAGCACCTGGTTGTTGCCGTAGCTGACGTTCAGGTCACGCACCGTCAATGCGATGCTCGGCTCTTCGGGTGACGATGAGGTAGCCGACATATCCGGCTTGGCGGTGACACCGTCCGAGGCAGCCAATTCCGCGATCTCGTCGGCCATCGTCTCGTCCGTCACAGCATCGACCTCGCCGGTGATGAACGCCGACGTCTGTTCGTCGATTTTGGCGACCGAGCCGAGCTGGTTCCGGCCGGCCAGATCCGGCACGGCAGCAAGAAGCCGCTTCGTGTAGTCGTGTTGCGGGTGGTGCAAGATCTGCGCGGCATCGCCGACCTCCACGATCTGGCCACGTAACATCACGGCGACGCGGTCGGCAATCTCGGAGACGACCGCGAGGTCGTGGGTGATGTAAAGCCCGGCGGCATTGTGCTTCACCGTCATCTCGCGGATTGTCTCGAGCACCTGCTCCTGCGTGGTGACATCAAGGCCGGTGGTCGGCTCGTCGAGCACGATCACATCGGGATACATGGCGAACGCCATCGCGATGCCGATGCGCTGCTGTTGACCGCCCGAAAGCTGGTGTGGCCAGCGGCGTTGGTAGGTGTCGTCGTCGGGCAGGCCCACCTCGCGCAGCACCGAGCGCACCCGGTCGGCGCGGTCCGCGTCGGAGGCACCGTAGCCGTGAATGTCGAGCACCTCGCGGATCTGCCTGCCGACCCTGATGCCCGGGTTCAATGACAGTGCCGGATCTTGCGGGATGTAGCTGACGCGGGCACCGCGCAGTTCGCGCCTGGACGCCTCGTCCAAGGTCATCATCTCGACCGGTTGGTCGCTGTGCGAGGCGTAGAGATTGACGGTTCCACCGGAATGTTCCAGCCCGCGGCGGATGTGACCGAGCAGGGCCAGCCCGACCGTCGTCTTGCCCGACCCCGATTCCCCGACGAGCGCGAGAATCTCGCCCGCCATCAGATCGAGGTCAACATTTTTCACGACCGCGTTGCCTGTGGCAGTCGCCGAAATCGTCAGGTCGTCGACCTCGAGGATGTGCTCGCCCGCCTCCACGCGCGCATGCCATGCGGTGCCCTCGTCACGGGTGTTGACCGCCGGACGAAGATCTGGCTGCTGTTTGGTTTTCGCCATCATCGCTCCCCTGCGTTCGAGCTGGCGGACGCCCGGGCTATCGAGTCCGCGATGAGGTTCGTGCCGATCGTCAGCACGGCAATCGCGAGCACCGGCAGCAACACACCGGCCGGCTCCAGCGACAACGCGATGCGGTTCTCGTTGATCATCAGGCCCCAATCGGCGGCGGGCGGCTGAATGCCGAGCCCGAGGAACGACAGCGACGCGATCGCGCCGATCGAATAGGTGAGCCTGAGCCCAGCCTCGACCGCCATCGGACCGGTGATGTTCGGCATGATCTCGCGCATCAGGATGCGCCCGCGCGGCATGGCATACATTTCTGCGACGCGGATGTAGTCCTCGTTGATGACACCGAGGGTGGCCGAGCGCGCCACCCGTGCGATGCGCGGGGCGTGCGTGAGGCCGATCACGCTCACCAGCACCCAGCCGCGCGGCCCGAGCACGGTGACCGCGAGCAGGGCGACCACGAGCTGCGGCACCGCGAGCAGTACATCGTTGGCCCGCATGATCAGCGAATCCAGCCAGCCGCCCGCGTAGGCGGCGAGCATCCCGAGGACGACTCCCAGCACCAGCCCGAGCAGGGTCGCGAGCACCGCGAAAACGATCAGGTTGAGACCACCGGCGAGGAATCTCGACCAGACATCGCGTCCGAGATTGTCGGTGCCGAACATGCCATCGGGTTGGAATGGACGCCCCGCGAACTCGGTGGTCGAGTATCCGGTCGCCCACGGCAACAACAGCGGCCCGAACAAGGCGAGGAGCAGCACGAGCCCGGTGAGGACGGCACCAACCTTCGCCTGGCGCTGGCTCCAGAACCGGGTCAGCACGGTGTTGCGGCGCTTGGTCCCGGCGTCCTTGCTTTGCATCATGCTCGCCGGAGAGGTTAGCTGTGAGTTCGTCATCTACTTGCCTCCTCCGGTGCGAAGTTTCGGGTTCGTCAAGATGCCGACGATGTCGGCGAGCAGGTTCACCACAATGTAGACGACGGCGATGATCATGGTGATCGCCACGACGACCATGACGTCGCGGTAGTTGACCGCATCGATGAGCGCCTGCCCGAGCCCCGGGTAGCGGAACAAGAACTCGACGACCACCACGCCACCGGCCATCCAGGCGAGCTGAATCGCAATGACCTGGGCGACCGGCCCGATCGCGTGCGGCAGCGCGTGGCGCAAGATGACGCGCCGTTCGGGGACCCCTTTGAGCCGGGCCATCTCGACATAGCCGGAGTCGAGCACCTCCAGCATGGTGGCCCGCATCATGCGCGCGATGTAGGGAGTGACGACGAGCACCAGCACCGCCACGGGCAAAATGAGCTGTGCCGGGAAGTCCCACACTCTGGTGCCGGGTGGTTGCATGGTGACCGCCGGAAGCACCCGGAACACCGAGGTCGAGAACAATGTGACGAGCGCGATGCCGATGACGAACTCGGGCAGTGCCGCCAGCACCAGTGAGATACCGGTGACCGCCGAATCGGCCGGGCGTCCGCGATGCAGGGCCGAGAAGATACCAATGAGAATCCCGGCGGGAATCGAGATGACGGCGGCAGAGATCATCAGCACCAGTGAGGCGCCGACCCGTTCGCCGATGAGCGCCGAAACCGGTTGCGACGTGGCGACCGAGACTCCGAAATCGCCGTGGAAGATGCCGGCCAGCCAGAGCAGATAGCGCTGCCAGGCGGGGTCATCGAGATTCATCTGTTCATGAATGGCGGCTATCCGCTCGGGAGTGGCCTGTTGGCCGAGTATCGCCTGCGCCGGGTCACCCGGCAGCAGCAAGGTCGCGAAGAAGATCAGCATCGAGACGACGAAGAGAATGATGATGCTGACGCCCAGGCGTTTGGCAATCAGTCGGACGATCATGAGATGTCTCCGATCCATACCCGATGGAGTTGGAATCCGGACAGCGGCAGCCCCGTCTTGTTCGGCACGAACCCGCCGACGTAGGACTGGTAGGCGTCCAACTGATCGCCGAATCCCCAGATGATGAGCCCGCCCCGCTCGTACAGAATCTGCTGCGCTTGTTCGATGAGCTGGACGCGGGCCGCCTGGTCGGTTTCGCTGCGCGCCTGCCCGACCAGATTCGCGAATTCTTCATCGGTCCAGTGAGTTTCGTTGAACGGGGAATCGGGCATCGTCCCGTTGTTGGCCTGCGGCAAGAAGTTGCGGGTGTACCAGAAGCTCTGCGAGAACGGGTATTCGAGGTAGCCGCCCCAATAGGTTGTGAGATCCATCCGGTTGATCGTGACCGTGATGCCTGCCTGCGCGGCCTGTTCGGCGTACACCTGTGCGGCCTCGACAACACCCGCCTGGATCGGCGCGGTGACGAGTTCGACCTCCAGGCCGTCGGGGTATCCGGCCTCGGCAAGCAAGCGTTTGGCTTCGGCGATGTCCTGCGTCCGTTGCGGGAAATCGGGGTAGGCCGGATCGTAGGGCCCGAACATGTCGTTGGCCACGCGTCCATGCCCGGAGAACACCTGGTTGACCATCTGGTCGCGGTCGATCGCCAGCCGGAAAGCCTGCCGCACCCGTTCATCGTCGAAGGGGGCGACGTCGGTGCGCATCGTGAACGGCAGCCACATGCCGGTCTCCGAATCGAGCACGCGCATCCGCTGATCGGCGGCGATCACCTCGGACAGCGCCGCGGGAATCTGGGCGACCACATCGACCTGGGTCGACAACAAAGCATTGATCAGTGCGTCCGTGTCGTTGAAATTCAGCAGCTCGACCGAGTCGAGATAGGGGCCCTCGTCGCCCCAGTAATACGGGTTGGCCTGCAGAACGGTCATCTGCGCGGCAACGAAACGGTCGAGCATGAACGGCCCGGTGCCGACAGGATTCTCGATATCGAAATCTGCGGGCACGATGGTGATGTCGTAATTGCTGAGCACGTCGTCGAGCGCCGAATCGGGTGTCGCAAGGTGAAATTCGACCGTGTGCTCATCGATCGCGATGACGGTATCGACGGACGCGAGACCTGCGCCGCCGTTCTTGGGATCGTCCGGGTCGATGATCCGCTCGATGCTGGCCACCACATCGTCCGCGGTCATCGGCCGGCCGTCGCAGAACTTGATGTCGGCGCGCAGGCTGGCCGTCCACACAGTTGCGTCCGCGTTTGAGGTCACCGAGGTCGCGAGCATAGGACGCAACTCGTAGTCGTCGTCGTGGTACATCAGGGTGTTGTACATGAGGATGGCGCGGGCGACGTCGCCGATGTTTGTGGCAACCGCTCCGTCAAGCGTGTCGGCCGCTCCCCCGCCGACGAACCCGACCCGCAAAGTGCCGCCCTTTTGTGGCGGACCGGTGAGTTCGGACGCAGGCCCCGTGCCCGGGGTTCCGCCGCATGCAGCCAGCAGCGCTCCCAGGCCGGTCATCGTCGCCCCGCCCAAGAACGCGCGCCGGGTTGGCGTCCATTTTGAATCTGACAAGCGCGTTGCGCTACCCATGTGGCTTCCCTTTCGGAACACGGATCCCACAGCCACGCCGCCAAGCCGCAGACTACAAAGTAACGACTCCAGAACACCCAGAGGTGTCAGCGGCGATCATCGCGCGAAGCCGCATGTCATTTCTGTCAGATCCCCGCCTTCCTCATCGAAGAGCCACCTTGCTCCAACGATTATGCACTGACGATAGGCGGGTGATACCCCGTTGGCAACTATCGATGGACGATCCGGAGCCTGTTGCGCCGGGAAACTTGAGTCCACCAGCCTCCGATATCGGCTGTCATTTTCGGGTTGTCGGGACTAGGCCGCGGTGTGAGATGATCGAACAGCAGCCCGTCAAATCGCATCTGTTGTGGTTGGAGGACGAAGTGCGAAACCTCACCTACTACGTCGCCGTCAGCCTTGACGGCTATATCGCTGGCCCACATGGAGAATTCGACTCCTTCCTCGTCGAGGGCGACCATATGGAACCGATCTGGGAGCGATATCGGGGCACGGCTCCGACGCAGATAGCCGAAGCCGCCGGTCTGTCGGTCGCCGATGGTCCATTCGACACCGTGCTCATGGGATGGAACACCTACGCCGTCGGCCTTCCCGACCATCACCTGCCCAGCCCCTATCAGCATCTGCGGCAGATCGTCTTCACCCGCAGCCATGAGGGGCCAGCAGGCAGCGAGGCGGTGCACTTCACGTCGGCCGACCCGGTAGCGACCGTTCGCGCCCTGAAGAAAGAGGACGGAAAAGATATCTGGCTGTGCGGTGGCGGCACACTCGCAGCGGTCCTCGCGGACGAGATCGACCGGCTCGCGCTGAAGATCAACCCGGTGCTCTTCGGTAACGGGATACCACTGTTCGGGGCGCGCGAATACGCCCCCGCAATGTTGGAGCGAGCCGGCACGCACGCGTTCGACTCCGGCGTACTACTCGCCGAATATCGCCGCTCCTGAGAGGAGGGGCTCACGCCGCGAGCCACCTTGCTCGCATACCAAGTCGTCGCGATGCAAGGTGGCTACTCGTGCTCCATTGCGCAGGTATCTACCTGCATATGTGCAATTACGAGACGCCGACAGTGGCTTCGGCGTGCGGCAGCCCGCGTCGTCGCCCATCACCGAATTGGCTTGTCACTGGGGTAACAACTGCCTTGGCATGGCGTTGCAGCCGCATCGCATTGGCTATCACCACGAGCACGGAGGCCTCGTGAATGAGCATGCCTATCGACATCGTCACCCCGCCGGCGAAGACCCCGGCGAGCAGCGCCAGCACCGTGATCAGCGCGACGGCCATGTTTTGCCGCATCACCCTGGTCGTCCGCTTGGCCAGGCCGATCGCCTCCGGCAGCTTGAGCAGGTTATCGCCCATCAAAGCGATGTCTGCCGTCTCGACGGCCACAGCCGAACCGGCGGCTCCCATGGCCACGCCGACATCGGCACTCGCCAGCGCCGGAGCGTCGTTCACGCCATCGCCGACCATCGCGACCGTATGACCCTGCCGCTGCAGTTCGGTGACGACATCCAGCTTGTCTTCGGGAAGAAGGGAAGCGTGAATCTCGTCGATTCCGGCGGTCTTCCCCACGGCTTCGGCGACCGGCTGCGCGTCCCCGGTGAGCATGACGACCTTCTGCACTCCGGCGCGGTGCAGCCGCGCAACCATTTCCGGAGCGTCCGCACGAATCTGATCGGCGACTGCAACCACGCCGATCACCATGCGGTCGAGGACGACGATCATGGCGGTCTTGCCGCCCGCGGCCAGATCCTGCACGATCCGAGCGGCGTGGACGCCGGCATCACCCCCGACGCCATACTGCTCAAGGAGGGCGGTGTTGCCGATCAGCACTTGCCGGCCCCGATAGTTGGACGCGATCCCCTTGCCGGGGATGGGCAGCACGCTGTCGGCGAGCTCCGTCGGCGCGACCGCCCGCTCGCGTGCCGCGTCCACGATCGGACGAGCAAGTGGGTGCTCAGAACCGGCCTCGGCGGCGGCTGCCCAAGTCAGGACTTCGTCGCGGGTCATCGTCCGGTCGAGGGCGATCACATCGGTCAGTTGAGGATGACCGGCCGTGAGCGTACCGGTCTTGTCCAGGGCAACAGCCGAGATCTTCGCCGAGTCCTCCAAGAATTCGCCGCCCTTGATCAAGATGCCGTCGCGTGCCGCGCGGCCGATGCCGGCGACGATCGCCACCGGGATCGAGATCACCAGGGCACCCGGGCAGCCGATGACAAGCAACGTCAACCCCAGCACGACATCGCCGCTGGCCAGGCCGGCGACCAGGGCCAGCATCATCACCCCGGGTGTGTACCACTTCGAGAACCGGTCGATGAAACTTTGCGTTCTCGCCTTGGCGTCCTGAGCCTCCTCCACCCGGTGGATGATGCGGGCCAAGGTGGTGTCCGTTCCCACGCCGGTGGCCTTTACCTGCAGGAAGCCGCCCCGGGAGATGGTGCCGGCGAACACCGGGTCGTCCATACTTTTCTCCGCCGGAACAGACTCGCCGGTGATGGAGGCCTCGTCGATGGCGCCGTTGCCCGCCACCACCTGGCCGTCCACAGGGACCTTGGCCCCGTTCTTGACCAGGACGATCTCGCCGACTCGCACCTGACCGGCCGGGATCTCACGTTGTTCGCCGTCGCGTATCACGATCGCGGAATCGGGCGCGACGGCCACCAGCTCGGCCAGCGCCGAGCGTGTCTTGTTCAAGGTGGCAGCCTCCAGGGCGTGGCCGATCGCGAAGAGGAATGTGACGGCCGCCGCCTCCCAGAAGTTGCCGATGACTATGGCTCCGATTGCCGCGACCGAGACCAGCAGGTCGATGCCGATCACCCGAGCGAGCAGCGCCCGCGTGGCCTTGACCACGATCGGGAAACCTGCGATCGCGGCCGCCGCGAGCATGAAGGCATCCGCCAGGGTGAATTCACCGACCGAATGCGTGGCGTGCGCACCGGCATCGAGCCACCACTGGGCGCTGAGGGTGAGGTTCGCGACGCCTGCGATCAACCGGCGGATGGCGAATGAGACGACGATGAGGACGCCGGACACCACTGGAACCAGCCAGTTGCCGCGTGCCCATCTCTGCAATCTGTTCATTTTCGATCCTGACCTTTCTGGTGGACGATCGGACGCCCCGCCGACGTGATTAAGGAAGTGAGGAAGTGGACCGCCCGAGCGTTTTGTCCGGGCGGTCCGTTTGGCTCAGAACGCCGCCGGGGTGGCCTGGTAGCCGGCCTTGCCGACTGCGGCGACCAGGTCGTCCACCGAGACGCGGGCGGGGTCATGGTCGATCTCGATGCGGGCGGACGCGAAGTGAACCTGCACGTTCTCGACGCCGTCGAGGCGGCCGAGCTGCTTCTCGATCTTGGCCACGCATGATGGGCAGGAGAAGCCCTCGGCGCGCAGAACGGTGTGGGTCATGGCGGTTGTGGATGCAGTCATCAGACGATCCCTTTCTACTGGTATTTCGTGTTGACGGCTTCACCGTAGGTTCGCGGTCGCCACGTTTCCTTGACGCAGATCAAGTTCGCGTCATGGCCGTAATGGACGCCGCATCGAGCGGTGCCGGACGAGTGGAGAGGTGCGGGGTCTCAGTAGGGTGGGATACATGGCCGACGACGATTTGTGCGTAACCCGCGTCCCGATCTTTCAGGGACTGTCGCGTCCAGAACAGTTGCGCGTCGCGGAGTTTGCTCGTCCCGCCCATGTCAAAAAGGGCGAGACCGTCTACTCGCCCGGACGGGCAGCGTCGAGTCTGTTGGTGATGCACAGCGGGCAGCTCAAGGTCGTCCACCCGTCATTGAGTGGGCAGGAGCAGATTCTGCGCACGGTCGGCGAAGGCGACGTCGTCGGAGAGCGTGCTTTTCTGACCGGCAGGCAGCCGAATGATCTCGCCGTCGCGCTGGAAGACAGCCAGATGTGCGTCTTCGATCACTCCGATCTCGCCTCCTTGGTGCACCGGTATCCCGATATCGGTCTGCGGATGCTGCGCACCGTGTCAGATCGGCTGTCGTCGGTCGAGCGGCTGCTGACGGCCATCACCTCCAGTGACGTCAGCGCCCGCATCTCCGCCTACCTGCTGGATCTGCCCACCCGAATGCGAGACGGTCTACCGGAGGTGCATCTGCCGATGGCGAAGCAAGAAATCGCCTCCTACCTCGGCACCACTCCGGAAACCCTGAGCAGGCGTCTCTCGGCGCTGGTCACCGCGGGCATCATCGAAGTTCACCGGCGCGACATCACGATCTTGGACGCCGATGCACTCGAGGGCATGGCCACTCCCGATTAGGACAGGATTTCATCGGCAAGGCCGGATCGCGGCGAGGGAAAGTCGTGATGGCGCGGTGTGGAAGGCGCGCGTGAAGGCGTAGGAGAACGCCGCGGGAGTCGCGTATCCGAGTCGACCGGCCACCTCGGTGACGCTCTGGTGCCGTAACAGTGGGATCGCAGCGAGGAGCCTGGCGCGGGAACGCCATGCCGCCGGGCTCATCCCGGTCTCCTCCCGGAACCGGCGGGTCAGCGTCCGCTCGCTCATACCGGCTTCTCGCGACCATTGTGCGTTCCCGATGGCGAGATCGGGGGCAGCAAGGTACCGGCGGCACAGGCGTCCGAACGGCACCTCGGGCGGAATCGGAATGTGCAGAGGGACGTCGGCGAGCCGGGACAGCTCGTGCAGGATCAGTGCCAGCACCGTGTTGTCACGCTCGTCCATCCCGTCACGGGGGTCGATGTCGGACGCAGTCAGCAGCAGTTCACGCGTGAGCGCCCCGACTTCGACGACGCGGCAGACGCCCGGCCACCAGGGGACGGCCGCGGCGTTGATGTAAAGACTGTTCGTCTCAACGTCGAGCATCCGGGCTTGGTGTCGCACATTCGGCGGGATCAGCACCGCCCGCTCACCCGGCACCGTCCAGGCACCATCGTCCGTCTCCACCAGCATCGTCCCGGTAGCCGCGTAGAGGAACTGCGCACGGCGATGCTCGTGCCAGACCAGCAGATGATCGGGCGGGTAGACGGTCGCAATCGGCAACACCGCCACCGGCAGCGAGTCCACCTCCTCGAGCGTCACATTTCTCACCCGATCAGGATACTGGCCGAATCTCGATAGTAATTGCCCGACAACCGAATGTGTGCGCCCTCGCCTGGCGCTGGAATAGGTGAGTGATGATCCTCGCGCTTGTTTTCATCGGCATCCTGACCGGGCTTACCACCGTGCTGTTCGGGTTCGGCGGCGGGTTCGTCACCGTTCCCGTGATCGTCTGGGCCGATGCCGCCGTCGGCAGTGCGGCAGGCACGGTTGCGGTGGCTACCTCGGCGATCGTCATGGTGATCAACGCCGCCATCGCCACGTCGGCCACGCCCAACACGACACTCGGACGGCTACGCGGGCGGTCGCCCCTTCTCGTGCTACTCGCCGTCGGCGGGCTTCTCGGCGCGGTAGTCGCGCTGGCCGTTCCTTCCACGATCATCTCCTGGGGATTCGTGGTCTATGTTGCGGCTACCATTCTCGACGTGCTCGTCCGTCCGGGTTTCCTCCGTCCGGCCGTCGGCGCGCACGGCACCTCGAGAGGAGCTGCTATCCCGACCGTGCTGGGTGCACCGATCGGAGCCGTCGCGGCATTCCTCGGTGTCGGGGGCAGTGTCATGACCGTCCCGCTCCTGCGCCGCTCCGGCCTTCCCATGAGCCAGGCAACCGCACTGGCGAATCCGCTCACTCTCGCGATCAGCGTCCCCGCCGGCCTGGTATTCCTCACTGCTCGTCACACCGAGGACGTCCATGGAGCCGTGCTTGCGGTCGGCATCGTCGACCTGGGCGCCGCGGCATTTCTCCTTGTCGGCGCCATCCCGGTGATCGTGGCGCTACGCCGTCGTCCGCCCCACATTCCTGATCGAATGCATGCGTGGACCTATATAGGTCTGCTCTTCGTGGTACTGGTGGCGATGCTTCTCCCATTGATCTGAGGAGTGGCGCCGCCCGGGTCGAAAGGCTGAGTTTGGCTGGAGGGCGTCAAGTCATCTGCCACCGCTCGCGTTGAGGCCACGGTCATCGATGAGCCGCTTCGTCACCTCGCGTGCGCGTCTCAGTAGCCGGTCATCGCCATCGATACCGCGATGGGCAATGGCGCCCTCAAGCAGCAGGTAGATCTCCTGCGCGACCGCCACCGTATCCTCATGGTCCGCGGCAGATCCGGTACCGAGCAGCTGGACCAAGCGGTCCAGCACGGCTTGTTTGTGGGCGCGGATCACCCGGTAGGCGGGGTGATCCACGCTCAGCTCAGCGGCGGCGTTGATGAACGCGCAGCCTCGATCCGAGGTCTCGGAGTCCTCGGCGTAGGAGTCGAACAGGGCCAGCACCGGGGCCTCCGGCTCATGGGTAAGACGCCGTTCCATCCGATCCCACCACCGCTGGTGACGGACCTGGAGATAGACCGCGACGAGCTGATCTTTCGATCCGAACCGGTCATAGAGCGTGCGCTTGGTGATACCGGACGCCGCGGCGATCGTATCGACGCCGACCGCATGGATGCCGTGCCGGTAGAACAGCTGGGAAGCCACGTCCACGATGCGCTGCGCCCCAGGGGTCAACCGCGGCACCTGCAGCACCGCCGACGGGTCGTCTTCAAACTTCAACCGGGCTCCTCGACATTGACTTCACAGACCAGTGTACCTAGCGTGGAGTGAGGTTCACAGACCTGTGAGATAGGAGTAGGGGTGCCAGAGCAGAACACCGTGATCGAGGGCAACCCCACCGGCTTGCTCAGTCGACGTCAAACACTGTGGCTGACTGGCGCGGGCCTGTCGTTGATCGCGGTCTGCTACGGGCTGGCCCGGTTCGCATACGGGCTGTTCGTGCCGGTCTTCCGCACAGAGTTCGCCCTCGATGCCGGCACAGCCGGAGTGATCGCCTCTGGCTCATACGTCTCGTACTGCATCGCGATCATCGCCTCCACGATCCTCACTCCACGGTTCGGCGGACGCACCGTCGCCGCCGCAGCGGGCATCATCGCGACCGTAGGCGTGGTCATCGTCGCGATCGCACCGACATCCGGCGTGCTGGCAGTCGGGGTGCTCATCGCTGGATCGAGTACCGGGGTGGCATCCCCGCCCTTGGCGCACGCTGTCGCTCACACCGTGCAAGCGCCGATACGCGATCGGACGCAGACGGTGATCAACGCAGGCACCGGCGTCGGTGTCGCCATCGCCGGCCCGATCGCGCTGCTGACCCATGAGCACTGGCGGGCCGCCTGGGTCGTGTTCGCGATTGTCTGCGCCCTTGTCACCATGTGGGTCGTGTTCACGGTTCCCTCCGGGCCGACGAAGCGCTCCGGCACAGGCCGGGTCGAGGCCCAGCTCCCGCAGCCCCTCCTGCCGACCGGCAGCGGACGCCTGATCACCGCTGCGCTGCTGATGGGAATGGCAAGCTCTGCCGTATGGACTTTCGGACGCGACGTACTCATCAACACCGGAGGAATGAGTGAATCCGGCTCGTCCATCGCATGGATCTTCCTCGGCGCCTTCGGCATGCTCGGCGCAGCAACCGGCGACCTGACCCACCGGTTCGGCATCAGACCCAGCTGGATGACGGCCATGCTCGTCCTCGCCGCCGCGACGATCCTGCTAATCGCATACCCAGGCACCCTTGCTGTCGCGTGGCTGGCATCGGCGGCGTTCGGCGCCACCTACATCGCGTTGACCGGACTGCTGCTGATCTGGGGGACCGAGGTCTACCCCCAGACCCCCGCAGCCGGCGTCGGACTCGCATTCCTCATCATCGCCCTCGGCCAGGCCGTTGGTGCTGCCACGCTCGGTGTTGTCTCCGAGGGCACTGGCCCGCGCGCTGCCTTCATCGCCGCAGCCGCGATCGCCGTGACCGGTGCGTTCATCCGTGGTGGACTCCAGGGGTCGGATGGTGCGTTCACTTGGGATGGCTCAAACCCTTCTCCCTCCCGACCAAGTGAATGAGCTGGTTACGATGTACCGCAACGGAAAGACCATGCGGGAGGTCGCCGAGCACTTCCGTATACACCGCGCCACGGTGGCGATCCATCTACGATGCCGGGCGGTCACGGAGGCAGGCGGGACGACCCGCGGACCCGGCCAGCGAGCCCAGGCAGTCATCGCATCAGCACGCGGACTTGAGGCGTCGTAGCTCTGAATCGTGAGCTGCAGGTCTCGCCCCAGTACAGCTCGATACGCCCGAGCAATCCGGATTGGTTCGGTTGACATGGCCGTTCTGGACCGACCCGGCTGAGCGATAAGGATTCGCTGGTCAGGGCACGTCAGTTGACCCACTGCACGAGCTGCCAGATGAGCCCGTTCGGGTCCGCGAACTGGCAGTAGCGTTCGCCCCACGGCTCGGTCTCTGGCGGTGTCACAACGCGGGCTCCAGCCTTCTCGATCCGCTTGAACTGCTCGTCGAGATCGTCCACCACGAAAACGAGTAGCAGGCCCTGGCCAGCCGGTCCGGCGATCTCGCTCGGCTTGAAGGTAGGCATTCCGGTCGCCAGGAAGATCAGGTTGGGGCCAGCCGTGGCGTGCTGGAGCGACACGAACCCGTCTGACGCCATTGCTTCCTCGTAGCCGAAGTGCGTCTTGGCGAACGACGCCGATGCGTCGATGTCGGAGACGTTGAGCGAGATTGCGGTCTGAGTGATGTTCACGGGAGGCTCCTAGGCTAATGTTTCCTGTGCCTTTGCCCATTGCTCGACTCGTTGCGCACTTTCTTCATCGCTGAGGTCTTCAACGCGGGTCATGATCGACCAACGAACCCCGAATGGATCACGGATTGACGCGTAACGGTCGCCAGAGACAAACGTCGTGAGCGCTTCCCGAATCGTCGCGCCTGCTAGTTCTGCACGCTCGACAACAGCGTCAACATCCGCACAGTACAGGCCGATCGAATAGCAATCGCCGTCTCCCTCGGGAGGCGGCACTAACCCGAAGGCAGCGTTCGGTTCGCCGATCTGCAGGTGCCCGTTGCCGAAATCGAGCTCCGCGTGCACGACGACGCCGCCCATCTCGGTGATATCCAAAACACGGGCACCAAAGACCGAATGGTAAAACTCTGCGGCCTCAGCGGCGCGAGGAATGGCCAGGAAGGGTGTCAGGCTGGTGAAACCGTGCGGTACACCGGCGGTCGTGTGCTCACCGGTGACGCCTGTCCGAGCTGAGTTATTGTCGTTCATAGCCTTCACGCTATTGACGGGCTGGGCATAGTGTCTTGAAGATTTGCGACCAGTCCGAAGGGAGAGCGGATGCCGCAGGTAATCAGCGGACGTGGCGTGCTCTATCCGACGCGGCTGCCGACGTTCCAACGTGTCGCGGCGCCGGCCGAGCTGGCTGACTTCATCCGATGGTTCTGGATTCCGCGTTGGGACATCCCGCTAGGGCGCTCGTCGCGGCAGCATGTGCTGCCTTTCCCCGCATCCAATCTCGTGGTCGAGCCGAACGGTGTGACCCTCCAGGGGCCAACAACGCGGGCCTCGTATCGCGACCTGCGCGGGAAAGGTTGGGCTGTCGGAGCATTGCTGCGCCCCGCAGCGGTTGCGTCACTGTGCGACGAGCCCAGCGGCATCCGCGACAGCACAATCACCATCGACGCGCCTGAGCTGCACGGTGCGGTTGTCACCGCAATGCAGAGCGAGCGCGAGACCGATGCCACCGCACACGCGGCTGCGGCATTTGCCAGCTGGGCAGAGGCTCGGCTGACTCCGGCCGACGAGGGCGGACTGCTGGCAAACGCCATTGAAGACCTGATTGCGTCAGATTCGGAGATCATACGAATCGACCAGATCGCGAAGCTCGTCAACATCACCGCGCGACACGTTCAGCGCGTGACCCATCGCTACGTCGGAGTCCCGCCCTTAGCAATCATCCGTCGCTACCGCCTGCAAGAAGCCGCCGAGCGGATACGCGAGGACAGCTCACTGACGATCGGCCAGGTAGCCGCCGAACTTGGCTATGCCGATCATGCGCACCTCACGCGCGACTTTCGTCAGGTTCTTGGCCTTGCACCCGCTGACTACCGCCGCGGACTCCGTGCCGATGCGCAGAGCGACGCAGTCGACCTTCGGCTCGCGCCGTAAGCATGCCGAAGCTAGACGCGCAGCGCTCGGCGAGCGCCATGGCTTGGCGCTCCCGGGCGTGTCTTAGTGTGAGAGCCAGACCCACCACGGTCGCAATACCACGATCCGATGCTGCCCTTCCGTCTGAGGCTCATCGAGTTCATCCGGCATTCTTCACGAAGGTCCTCATCGACGAGGACAACGAGCTGCGCGTCGAATGCTCCGTCGAACTCCGCTTGGATCGAGTCGGAGTATCCGATGTCGATGCGTGGCGAGTACGCACTGTCGTGATTATCGCCATAAGCGGCGAGCACATGGTCGAGTACTGGGTCGCGGTACTGTGCGGCCGTGAGCTTCGAGTTGGCACGCAGCTCGTCGGCTGCGGCCCATAACGTAGCGCGACCCTCAGCAAGATTCTTCGTTCTCAACCCTGATTTCGTTCTCTGAGTTCTTTGCGCATCGCGCGGCGGATCATGCTGTGCGACTGCGGATTCTTCAACATTTCTTGGTAGGTCGTTCCGTCGCGGTCGGTTCGCAGCCATTCCAGGCAGGCGAGCGTCTCGCCTCGTAGGTCATCGTTGGGTGCCTCGTCGCACCATTCTTCGATGAGGTCGGCTTCCTCGTAGAAAGCGACGGTCTGTTCGTGAAAGATCTGCGTAGGAACGACGACACGGGAGCTGTAATGCACCCAACGCTGAAGGAGCAGGTTCACGCCGAAGGGCGAGAGCGTAGCAATCCGCGTGACCAGCTGGCCGGGCTCAACGGTGTAGATGTTGTCGAAGTTTGCCGCCTGATCGCGCGCCTGGCTCGTGACGTCCGGGCGCAAGTCAGGGAAGGGCATCAGATTGAAGTTCCCGCCCGTCCAGCCCGGCTCTTCGATGATCTTCCGGTTGCTGACCTCAACAACGAGGATGTGCCAAGCGAGGTCGACCCCATTGCTGCGCATGGAGCACGGGTGCTGGAGGACCACCACAGATCGTGCTTTCACCCTTCCTGACGAGCCCGGCAACTGCACACCCGTGAAGACATCGCCCGTGAAGATGGGACGCGTTCTGGACACCTCGTCTCCGCGCGCACGATAGAGGGCATCCCAGTCCGGGACACCCCCTACGTACGGTGATTCGAGATCCTTGCCCAACGGTCAACCCTTCATACGGATCGAGCGATTGCCGTCGCCCGCTTCGAACACCTCAAAGTCGGACCGGTAACGCTCACGCCACTCCGGGTCGAACTCCGTCAACAGCACCTCCGGATCGGTATGCCCACTGGCGAACTCGAACACAAGGTCAGCCCGGTTCGCGGCATACAGCGTGATCGGAGTGACCGGAACCGACGGCGACAACGGCATCTCAAACCAAGACGCAATCTCGTCCACCATGTAGTGGGAGGCGATCAAGTCACACGCGGCAAGCAGACTCGCAAGCCGAGCGCGGCTGTCACCAGATGCTTTCTCACCCTTCCGCCACTTCTGGACCGCAGGGACACTCACGCCGACCATCTGCGCGATGTCACGCCAGGCGAAACCAAGATCAGCAAGCTCTCCCAGCATGGAGGTCACGCTGGCCTTGCCGCGCTCCGCGGCGACCGTACGCCACTCCACATCGTGAATGCGCTTGTGCAGGGTCGTGTAGTCCTCGTTCAGGGCGCTCATCACGCTCCGGTTGCCGCCGATCTCGGAGGTAAGGCCCGCGGCCATCAGACGCGTTTCCGTCAGCGCCGAGGTCGCACCCGCATTGCTGGCCGTGGCCCGCGTCTCCAAGGCCGAGGTTACGGCCGGGTTTCTCGTCAGCACGTCAGTCATTGCGCAACACTTCCTCTCTCAACCGGTCGGTGATCAGGTCTTCGAAGACGCCTCGTACGGGCTCATGGAGCGAATCTGCCCGTGCAAGAACTCGGTCCGTATCGAACTCGGGAATCTCATCACCCGCCTGCCAGAAGCTGTCGATATCCAGCTTGAACAACGGCCCCGGAGGAGGCAGTGGACGGCGAAGCTCCGGGGTCGACTGGACCGCATAATCGTTCTGCGCACCGTAACGCAATACCAAGGCGCTGCTTGTTCCATGGGAGAAGACGATTGCTCCCTCATTCACGGCAGGTACAAGACCCAGATCGCCGCCGATATTCAACGGCCCCAGCAGTGCAGAGTCGACCCACTCCTTCCAGTCTGGTATGTCGTCGACTAATGGAACCCGGATCTCGTCGATGTAACGCAAGCCGATACGTTCCACTCCACCAGGGACCTCCACCACTTGCCGTAGCCGAAGCGCCACCTCAAGTAGTTCGCGCATTCGGTCGTAGCTGCCGTAGTTCGTCGTCTCAATGACAAGGCTGTCTTGGCGCATCGTCAGTGCGGTCCGCTTGTCGCGGCTCGTCCACCGTGGGAACGTCGCCACAACCTGCTGCACGGGTTGCTCACCTGGCGCTGCCTGGACGGTGATCGAGACTTCGTTCAGCTCACTCGGCAGCGGCAACAGCTGCATTACCTCGGCGGACACCTGCGCCACCTGCTTGCGTTCGAGTGGCTGGCATAGCGAGTGCCGCACCTCGACTGCCATCAGGATGATCGGCGCGTTCGGGTAAATCTCTCGCTCCCTCACGCCCGCGATCATACCTGAGATGAAACCGAAACAGAAACAGAAACCAAACGACTCAGCGAAAGATCCAGGCGTCCACGCGTGCCTCAGATGAGAATGTCCGCGTAACTGATCGGGGTTGCCTGGCCGCGTAAGCAAGGAGTTTGTCGATGGCTGCTCACCGCGAGATCACGAAGAAGTACAAGTAGGCCAGTAACTATGCAAGAGCCGACAGGGTGGAAAAGGCAACGCCCGAACCCCCATCCCGCATTGAAGCGGGGCAAGGTTCGAACGTTGCCGATTACGTGGAGGTAGCGCGACAGTGCTCGAACCTTGCCCCATCGCTCCAGTTGGCGGTCTCGTCGCATCGTGCGATCCGTCGGCGGCGCAAGAAGTTCACGGTATCGCCGACCTCCACGCGGGCGCTCCCGAGTCCGGTTCCGCGGTTGACCTTGGCGATGCTGGATGAGGCACAGCGCCGTTACATGGGTGGTGAGATCCTGCGGTTGATCGCAGGTGATCTGGGTGTAAGCCGTCAACGCCTCGCTGACCGGTTGCGTGAGCGAGGCGTGCGGCCGACACCCTCGGCTTCATCGCCGCGGGGATCGTCCTCATCGTCCTCTTCGCGCTGGTGGAACGACGCAGTTCACATCCGCTCCTGCCGCTGGGAATCCTCACCCACCGGGCTCGCGCCGGCGCGTTCCTGCTCCAGGCCATCGGTGGCTCCGTGACTATCGGCGCCACCGTGTTCCTGGCCTTCCACCTGCAGCTCGTCCTCGGATTCACACCGCTGGTCGCGGGGCTGGCTACCCTGCCCATGCCGCTCGCCTCCACCCTGCTCGCACCAATCGTGGCCAGGCTCCTCGGACGCTTCGGCCCTCGCTGGCTCATGATCACCGGGCCCCTGATCGCACCCGCGGGCATGGCACTGCTGACGTTCATCAGTCCCCAGGGCAGCTACTTCGCCGAAGTCCTCCCCGGTCTACTCCTCGCCGGAGCCGGCCTCGCCTTTCTCCTCGTCCCCCTGCAGAACGTCGCCCTGCTCGGAGTCCCCACACACGACGCAGGAGCGGCCGGAGCCACAGTGAACGCCTCCGCTCAGGTCGGCGGATCGCTCGGACTGGCCATCTTCTCCGCCGTGGGCGCCGCCGCCCAGCGCGGCACCGGAACGAGCGAGGGATCGCTGGCCTCGCTCGTGAACGGCTACTCCGCAGCCTTCGCCGCCGCCGCCATCGCGCTTCTCGTCGGAGCAGCGCTCGCGTTCCTCCTCATCCGCCCCAAGAACGACGACTCTTCAACATTGTCTGACCACGGCCCGGCACAAGTCACCGACTGAGCACGACGGCGGCGAGCGAGTGACCAGCAGGTACCCACCCGCACCCGAAAGGAGTGGCTTGCGCAGCACGAACACCCGTGAGCGGGCACGTCAGCACTCCGGTCGACCGGAGCGGTTCTCCGAGTCGGATCGATGCTGCAACAGAAAAGACCCCGCCTTGACTGTCGGCTATCGACCGATGATCAGATTCGCAGCCGCACCGCGAACCTGACCATGCCCGCCTCGTCGCCAGTACTCAGTCCGCGGTTCACACTCGAAGACGTTCGGCTGCGGTCGTGCGCGCGACCGCTACTGCTCGCCCGTGACGGTGTCGCGCGCGGTGGCGAGGGTGTGGATGGCCACGTCTGGGGCGACGCGCACGAGGGCGAAGGCGGCGATGACGAGGTCGGTCACGGTGTCGGTGAGGCGCTCCATGTCGGCGGGGTCGTCGCCTGCGAGGTGCGCGCTCACGCCGTTGCCGATCGCTGTGCGCAGTTCGAGCCGGTAGTCGGTGATGATCCGGGCGACCTCGCTGTCGGCGGCCAGGGTGGTTCCGGCGGTGTTGACGAGGAGGCATCCGGGCAGGCCCGCGGCCCGCGAGAACGCGTCTCGGAGTCCGTCCAGGTAGTCCAGGATCGCGGATCGGTCGACGGACTCCTGCTGGAGCGGGCGCAGGCGGGGGCGGATGACCTCGTTCAGATAGCTCTGCACGGCGGCGTCGAAGAGGCCGCGTTTCGAGCCGAACGAGTTGTAGATGCTTGACCGGCTGAGTCCCGTGGCCTCCTCGAGCGCGGGGAGGGAGGCTTCGGCGTAGCCGTCGCGCCAGAACACCTCGCGGGCTGAGCGCACGGCGGCGTCGCGGTCGAAGGCCAGGGTTCGCGCCATGCCGACTACCTCTTTCTGTTCCGTTCGATCCAGTATATACTAGACTGACCGATACAGAATGGTTCGCGGCTGCCGCCGCGCTCATCGAAAGGGAACCGCCATGGTCATCGCTGGACTCATCCTCGCCGGCGTCGCCGCGCTCATCCACGTCTACATCTTCGTCCTGGAGTCGCTGGGCTGGACCGGCCAGCGCGCGCAGGCCACCTTCGGCCACACCGCCGAGCAGGCCGCTCCCACGAAGGCCCTCGCGTTCAACCAGGGCTTCTACAACCTCTTCCTCGCCATCGCCGTGTTCCTCGGGATCGTGTTCGTCGCGATCGGCCAGACCGCGATCGGCGCGACGCTCGTATTCACCGGTGCGGGCTCGATGGCCGCCGCCGCTCTCGTGTTGCTGCTGTCCAGCCCCGACAAGGCCGCCGCAGCGCTCAAGCAGGGCGTGATCCCCGCGCTGGGCGTCGTCGCCCTCGCCATCGGCCTCGCTCTCTGACCCCGATCCCCCGTTCCACCCGAGAGAAAGAGCACCTCCGCATGTCTGCGTTCACCAGCACCCAGATTCAGCTCGCCCGTCGCCCCGAGGGCTGGCCGACCCACGACGACTTCCGCGCCGTCACCGTCAAGCACGGCGACCTCCAGCCGGGCCAGGTACGGGTGCGCAACGAGTTCGTCTCCGTCGACCCCTATATGCGCGGGCGAATGAACGACGTGCGCAGCTACGTCGCCCCCTACGCCCTCGGCGAGACGATCACCGGCGGCGCGATCGGCCGCGTCGTCGCCTCGGCAGCGGACGAGGTGCCCGTGGGGGCCGTCGTGCTGCACCAGCACGGCTGGAGTGACACGGTGCAGGCCGACGCCGCGACCTTCCGCGTCGTGCCGGAGGTGCCGGGTCTGCCGCTGTCGCTGCGCCTCCATATCCTGGGCATGACCGGGCTGACGGCCTACGTGGGCCTCACCGCGATCGCGGGGCTGAAGGAGGGTGACACGGTGTTCGTCTCCGGTGCGGCCGGGGCCGTCGGCACCGCCGTCGGGCAGATCGCCAAGCTCCTCGGTGCGCGCCGCGTCATCGGCTCGGCAGGATCGGCCGAGAAGGTCGCGCTGCTGACCGAGAAGTACGGCTACGACGCGGCCTTCAACTACAAGGACGACCCCGTGCGCGAACAGCTCGCCGCCATCGCCCCCGAGGGCATCGACGTGTTCTTCGACAACGTCGGCGGCGACCACCTCGAAGCCGCCCTCGACGCCTTCAACGACGGCGGCCGAGCCGCCCTGTGCGGGGCGATCGCCGGCTACAACACGACCGAGCGCGCCCCCGGGCCCGACAACCTCGCCAACGTCATCACCCGCGCCCTCACCCTCCGCGGCTTCACCCTCGCGGCCTGGCTGCACCTCGCCCCGGAGTTCCAGGAGAGGATGACCGCCTGGTTCGCCGCCGGGAAGATCGCCTACGACGAGACCATCGTCGACGGCATCGAGCACACCGTCGACGCCTTCCTCGACATGATGCGCGGCGCCAACACCGGCAAGATGCTCGTGCGCATCGCCCCGGAGCAGGCATGAGCGACGAGACCGACCTGATCGTCTCGACACCGGGCGGGCGCCTGCGCGGCGCCCGTCTGGGCTCGGTCGACACCTGGCGCGGCATCCCGTTCGCGGCCCCGCCCACGGGACCGTTGCGGTTCCGGGCCCCGCAGCCGACCGCAGACTGGGATGGTGTGCGGGACGCGACCGCGTTCGGCCCCGCACCGATCCAGCGGGTCGGCCTCGGGGCCGTCGCCGGGCAGATCAGCGAGGACGCGCTGACCGTCAACGTCACCCGGCGCGCCCAGACCGCTCCGGGCCTCAAGCCGGTGCTGGTGTTCCTCTACGGCGGATCGAACATCGGCGGGACCAGCTCCTACCCCCTCTTCGGCGGGCTGCCCCTCCTCGCTGCGGAAGACATCGTCTACGTCACCGGCAACTACCGAGTCGGACCGTTCGGCTTCATCGACTTCAGCCAATACTCCACCCCCGCCCACCCCATCGACGGGAACCTGGGTCTCCGCGACCAGCTCGCGATCCTCCAGTGGGTCAAGCGCAACATCGCCGCGTTCGGCGGAGACCCGGACAACGTCACCCTCGCCGGTCAGTCCGCCGGCGCGCTCGGCGTGACGACGCTCATGGCGACACCGGCCGCGGCGGGCCTCTTCCACGCGGCCATCGCCCAATCCTCGCCCGTCGCATCCATCACCGGTCACGAGCGAGCCGACGCCCGCGCCCGAGCCGTGGCCGAAGCCCTCGGAGCGGACGAGGACTCCGCCGCCCAGGCGTTGCGTGACGTCGACCCGTTTCGGCTGCTCGACGCGGCCGATCAGGCACTGGCTGCCGAACAGGTCGAACGGCCAGGCGTTCTCAGCTACGCCTCGACCATCGACGGAGACCTCCTGCCCGAGCACCCGCTGGACGTGCTCTCCACCGGCCGCGGACACTCGGTGCCGCTGCTGATCGTCACGACCGATAACGAAGGCACGCTGTTCGCCCGGCTCACGAAGACCCGGGACTGATGCGCGGGTAGGTGTCACATGATCTGTGGCGCTGGAGAGCGTCGCAGGGAAGGATGTGCACCATGCCCGCTCCCTATCCCCAGGAGTTCCGTGACGACGTCGTGTGTGTTGCGAGGAACCGTGAACCTGGCCAGAAGCTCTCGGTGATCGCGAAGGACTTCGGGATCTCGGAGTCCTGCTTGACGAACTGGATGCGCCAGGCCGATGTCGAGGACGGTGCCCGGCCCGGCAAGACCCGAGAGGAATCTTCCGAGCTATGTGATGCGCGCAAGCGGATCCGGCTGCTGGAGCAGGAGAACGAGGTCCTGCGCCGCGCTGCCGCCTACCTCTCGCAGGCGAATCTGCCGGGAAAGGCTCTACCCGCTCGTGAGTGAGCTCGCCGCCGACGGGGTCCCTGTCGCGGTGTCCTTGCGGGTGTTGAAGCTCTCCCGCCAGCCCTACTACCGCTGGCGGAAACAGCAGGTCACCGAGTCCGAGCTGGTCGAGGCCTACCGGGCGAACGCGCTGTTCGACGCCCACCGTGACGATCCCGAGTTCGGCTACCGGTTCCTCGCCGGGGAAGCGGAAGCCGCTGGTGAGTCGATGTGTGAGCGGACCGCGTGGCGGATCTGCCGGGACAATCAGTGGTGGTCGGTGTTCGGGAAGAAGCGCGGCAAGAACGGCAAGCGCCCCGGACCGCCCGTGCACGACGACCTGATCAAGCGCGACTTCACCGCCGATGACGTCAACGAGATATGGCTGACTGACATTCCCCCGCTGCGCGCTCCGCGCATGATCGCAGCGGGAGGTGCCCCCTCCGAGCACTGGACCGACGAGGGGAAGCTCTACCTCTGCGCGATCAAGGACGTGTTCTCCGGCCGGATCGTCGGCTACTCCATCAGCGACCGGATGAAGGCCCGCCTCGCGGTGAACGCCCTGAACAACGCGGTCACGCGTCGTGATGCGGCTGGTTGCATCGTGCATTCGGACCGAGGATCCCAGTTTCGAGCGCGGAGCTTTGTGCACGCCCTGAACCGCCATCACCTCATCGGATCGATGGGCAAAGTCGGTGCTGCCGGGGACAACGCCGCGATGGAGTCCTTCTTCGCCCTGCTCCAGAAGAACGTCCTGGACCGCAAGCGCTGTCGAACTCGAGAAGATCTCCGGATCGCGATCATCACCTGGATCGAGCGGACCTACCATCGACGCCGCCGGCAGGCCCGCCTGGGCCGATTGACCCCCATCGAATACGAGACCATCATGAACCCGACCGTCAGCCTGGCGGCCTAACCCCAGCTGACACCTGATCGCGCATCAGTCCCGGATGCTGCACCACGAGTTCGACCGGCTCATGGCCGCCGAAACCGCAGAACTCGAACGGCTCACCGCGAACCGCGACCGGCTCGAAGGCGAGCAAGACCGGCTCATGCAAGCCCACTACGCCGACGCCATCCCGCTGAGCGTCCTCAAACGCGAGCAGGACCGCATCACGGGCGAGCTCGACAAGGTGACCCGGCGCATCGACGCCCACTATGGTGACTACGCCGACGCCCGCGCACACCTCGACGACGCGCTCGGGCTCCTCGCGAACTGCGCCGACATCTACGCCCGCTGCGACGACACGAACCGGCGGCTCTGCAACCGGGCCTTCTTCACCAAGGTCTTCATCGACGAGGACAACGAGCTGCGCGTCGAGCACAACCGGCCCTTCGAAATGCTGCTCGACCCCCAGGTCAACGCCAACGCGCTGACCTGGGCCGCAGATGCCGACAAGGCTCGAACCTCTACCAACATTGACGTTGGCAAGGGTTCGAGCCTTGTGCGTGGAGTGGAGCATAGGGGATTCGAACCCCTGACCTTCTCATTGCGAACGAGACGCGCTACCAACTGCGCCAATGCCCCATGTCCGTTTTCGCGGTACCCGATGATGGTACACGAACCATCCGTTCCACCCCAAAACTCTGTCGTCGAGGATGGCAAGACCTCCGCCACGAGGGCGCGCATTCGTCCTGCGGCGAATTTCAGACGCTCGCCCGCGGCGATCTCAAAGCCCAGGGATCAACGTGACCGTTGACAGCAACGCTCCCATCGCTCGGGGTAAACCCGCGGCGCCGGAGCCGCCGAGCTACTCGCCGACGGCGCGCGGCAACTCGTCTTGCGCGCTCGAATCGTCCGACTGCGCAACCGGACGCTCCGCGGTAACGGGCATGCCCAATTCGCTGGACGACACCGGGGCGGACAGGTCGATCGTCCGGACAGAACGCGGCAGCAACGGCTTCGACACATATGTGGTGGGGGTCACCGGAATCGGGTCCCACAATGATCCGAGGTTATCGGCGAGCGGGCCGTCCAGATCGATCGACCGCTCGGTCTCGGTCGTGTGCTCGTCTTCATGACTCATCGCGGAGCCTCCGATGACGACGGTCATCTCTTCGTTGCCGAATTCGAGTTCCTCGCGTTCGGCCGCGAGCATGCGGTCGATGGTCACCACGCTGATCCGGCTCAGGACGATCCACCCGATCAGCAGACCAATCGGCAGCGCCGTCCACCAATGCGAGATCGGCAATACGAACGGCAGCGCCACACCTACCGCAACCATCACGAGATGCACGAGCAATCCAACCTTGCGGCGGCGCATCGAGGTATGCGAAATGGCATGCAGATCACGCCTGGCGGCACGCCGGGTGCACGGGGTCGAAACCGGCGCGCCCGAATCACTCAGAAAATCTGCATCCGCCTCGCCACTACGGCGAATAACCCGCATCGAGTCCGCGAACTCATCAATCGTGCGCTCATCTATCCGGCCCTGCTGATCATGCTGGCCCAAGTATTGCGGCACAAGAATGATCAGCCACACGACAACGATTGCCCCGAAGATCACTCCTGTCATCACGCGACCAAAACTAGGGCCCACCGCTCGCACCGTCACCAAGGCGCGCCGCGGATACCGAACTTAGGCCCCGGAGGATTGTCGCTGCGCGCCGCTTCCCGGGTCGTGCGCCTGACTGGCCTGTTGCTGGCAAACCGGGTGAAGAACGGAGCGCACGAGCGCAGCCTCCGTCAGTTTCTCAGGACGCCAGGCCCGGCACCTCGCCCTTCGCCAGCAAACGGTTCAGCAGACCGCCGGGCACCTCACCGCGATTCAGCGAGAACACCCGGTGGTCACGCCATTCGCCATTGATGTGCAGATAAGCCGGACGCATTCCCTCGTCACGGAAGCCGAGTTTCTCAGCCACCCGCAGGCTGGGCGCGTTCTCCGGACGAATGCAGATCTCGATGCGATGCAGCCGCATCACCTGCCAGCAATAGTCACAGGCCAACGCCACCGCCGCCGGCATCAGTCCCTGACCGGCATGACCGCGATCGATCCAGTATCCGATGACTCCCGATCTGGCCGACCCGGTGAGAATATTCGAAACCGTGACCTGACCGATCACCTCGGTGTGCTCGGTGCGCTTCGGGCAACTGGGCCAATCTCGATCGATCGCCAACGCCCACGGCAGCATCCCACCGCTCTTCGCCTGCTTGTTCGTCTTCCGTAGCCACGCCTGATACGGCAGCGGATGGCCCGTTCCATCGGGAGGCAGCGTCGCATCCCACTCGTGCGTCCACGAATAATTGGACGACCGCAGCTGATCCCACGCGGCTTCATCGCGCTTGCCGAGCGGACGCAAGACCACTGCGCCCGCCCGGACGGCGACCGGCCACCGGTGACTCGCCGGCAGCACGACACCCGTCGGCCAGCCCGCGAGCGGCCGTTCAGGCGAATCGGCTTCAGTCATCAAGCAGCCAGCATCCCACCCGCTCACCGAGGGAGATCACCGGCCCCGTCTCATCGAGCACCACAAGCGCATCCGCACTGACCAGGTCGGTCAATCGCGGATAATCCGGGCTGCCGAGCGGTACCACGACCTTCTCGCCCTCCTGGGTGCGCACCGTGCCCAGCCTGACCGACACGGTTCCCTCGCGTCCACGCAGCTCGCCGCCCGCAATGCATCTGGTGACCGGCTGGTTCACCACGGGGGCTCCCATCAGTTTGCGGATCAGCGGGCGCACGAAGAACTGGTATTCGACATAGGACGCGACCGGATCGTCCGGTAGCAGAATCAACGGGATCTCGTCTTCGCCGACCAGCGCCAGGCCGATGCGTCCGCCCGGCTCGAGAGCCACATCGGCGACGTCCATCAAACCCATGGCCGCCACCACCCGGGTCAGCTGGCCGGCATCATCCAGATCGCCTGAGACCAGCACGATATCGGCGCGAATCAGTTGGTCACTGATCAGATCTTGCAGCTCACGATCGGTGCCACTGGCATTGCTGACCCGCCACACCTGCACGCCATCGGATTTCAGGGCGGACGCAAGCAGCGGCGACTCCACGTCGGTGTGGCCTTCTTCCTCGGCCACGCTCAGCACCACGACCCTCGGACGCGGACGCGCCAGCACCCGGTCGACGCCGGCGAGTGCGAGCAACGCGCTATTCCGGGCGTCCAGCCGTTCGCCCGAACGCATGATCGGCACCCCGGCGCGAGCCTCGGAGCCGCTCCACCGCACATGCTCCCCCAACTTCACCGGATGCGTGACGGTCAACGCCTGATCATCGAGCTCGGCGTCCCGGTCGGCGATCACGGCGTCCATGCCCTCGGGTAGCGGCTGGCCTTGGCGTACCCGCACTGCCGATCCGGGCTTGCGGGCCTTGTCGCCGGCGCGTACCTGCAGCCGGACCTCACCGGCGCCGGCACCCGCGAGATCGTCGGCGCGCACCGCATATCCGGCAACCGCCACGAGGTCATCGTCCGGCAGATTGTTGTCGGTGATGATGTCCTCACACACGGCGGTGCCCCACGCATCCAGCAGGTACATGCCGAAGGCGGGCAGCGGCGTCACCAACGAAAGCAGATACTCTTTCTCGTCGGCGACACTGCGGCGACCATCCGCATCAGCGGCAGGAGGTTCGGGCAAAGTCGGTTCTGGAGCAGTCTCCTCGGGTTCGGTGACGACCTCGACAGGTTCGCTGCGACGTTTGAACAAGCGCATGGCCCTACGATAGGTGAATGATTCAGCAACCACGCGCAGCCGTGCCCACGCGTGGACTGATCCGTGCCGAGATTCGTGCCCGCCGAACCTCACGATCGCTTGCCGAGCAGCATGCGGACGATCAGTTGCGCGACGCTCGGGTCTTGGCGTTGGTGTCCGAACTGTTGGATGGCCACGCCTCTTCGGGCGCGGCGACGTTGGCCTGTTACCTCTCCAGGCCCGGCGAGCCCGGGACGCTGGATCTGGTCGGCGAACTGGCCGAACACTACCGGCTCCTCGTCCCCAAATTGAGCGTCGACAAGAACGGACGTAGACGCCCCGCGCCCGACTGGGCACTCTTCGAGGGAACCGATCAATTGGTTCCCGGAGTCTTCGGGATTCCCGACCCGGCGGGACTTGGGCTGGGCGGTGCCGCACTCCGGCAGGCCGACGTGGTGATCGCAGCGGCGCTTTGTGCGGGTGTTGACGGCAGCCGACTGGGCACCGGAGGCGGATGGTTCGACCGTGCCTTGCTGCACCGGCGTGCCGACGCTCCGGTGATCGTGCTTCTCAACGAGGACGAGGTTCGCCAGGCTCCCCAGGAGCCACACGATCAACCGGTCCACTGGCTCGTCACTCCCCATCGGACGATCAAGACCACCTGCGCCGATCAGCCTGGGCAACTGACCGCAACGACCGGCTCCTGATAACGCGGCGGCCGGCAGAAGCGTTATGATTGGCAGTCGGAAGGCCCGAGTGCTACTCACCGGCAGCGGGTGCTTCCCCAAAGACAACGTCGAAAGCTGAGCCAGATGCCCACTTACCAGTACCGCTGCCAGGCCTGTCACAACGACCTCGAGGCCTTTCAGAAGTTCACTGACGACCCGCTGACCATCTGCCCCGAGTGCGGCGGATCACTGCGCAAGGTCTTCAATGCGGTCGGTATCGTGTTCAAGGGCTCCGGATTCTACGCAACCGATTCCCGCAAGGCCTCGAGCGCTGCTGCCCCGGCATCCGGTCACTCGGTCGTCACCGACACCAGCGATTCGAAGGGCACGGCCTCGTCGTCCGATTCCTCCGGCAGCGCTGCTTCGGCCGGCTCGTCGGACTCGAGCAGCTCGCCGGCCAAAGAATCCGCCGCCGCCTGACCGGGTTACAGCAAGAGCGCCGGGCGCCGACAACACAACAGCCCGCCGGCACATTCACTCTCGATTGCAAGACGAGGGCAGGCTGCCCGAGCGCACGTTCGCGCCCGCAATACCTGCAGACTCTGCCAGGTTGCGATCTACTGTGAGCGAGACCGTTCAGCAGGCGTGTCCTACCTGTCCAAGTCGTTCGCACCCTGAACGATTGAAGGCAGGAGCACCCCCCAAATCTCGACCCGTCATCTCGGGAACCGCGGGTTATCCACAACGCGCAGGAAATTTGAACGATTTGCTGCCCGTTTAACAATCATGGGTGCGTGAATCCAGCATCAGCCTTCAACCGACTGGCCCGGTTCTTGAGATGGCATCGGCGTGGTCTCGGCATCGCGGCGGCCATGGTCTGTCTCTTCGCGATCTTGTCGGTGCTCACACCGGCCAAACCCGAATCGACGCCGGTGCTGGTGGCCTCTCATGCCTTGACCGCCGGCAGCACCCTGACCGCCGCCGACATCACCACGATCGAGATGCCCATCGAGTTGATGCCTGCCGAAGCGCTGAGCGACCCGGACGAAGTGGTCGGACGCGTGCTTACCGCAACGCTCACGCAGGGAAGCGTGCTGACCGGTGCCGCCGTTCTCAGTAGCCGCGATATGACCGAGGCGGACGAGCGGTTGGTGCCGTTCCGGGTCCCGGACGCAGCCACGGTCGCACTGCTGCACGTCGGCGACCGTATCTCGGTTGTCGGTTCCAGTTCTGACGGTGGCGTCATCGATATTGCGACCGATGTGCGGATCGCGGCACTGCCTACCACCGAGAGCGGAAGCCTGGGCGGCGAGTCCGGCGCCTTGGTGGTCGTCGCCGCGGACGCCGAGACTGCGGCACAACTGGCTGCGGCGTCCAACCAGATGAGAATGGGGATCGTCATGCAATGACAGGGCAGTGTCAATGACAGGACACCATCTCGATCCGCTGTAGGCGAAGTGCAAACCGCTGAGATATCCGCTGGAGCCCAACGGCGTTTGCCTATAGTCAGTCGGGTCGGCGACCACTAGGGACGCCGTTGCCGGTGTTATCTGCCCCCGATCCGAGAGGTACCCATGCGAGGCTTCAAAGACTTCATCATGCGCGGCAATCTCATTGAACTCGCGGTCGCCTTCATCATGGGCGCGGCGTTCAACAGCGTTGTCGAAGCGTTCACCAATATCGTGTTGAGCCTCATCTCCATGGTGCTCGGCGGCCCGCCGAACTTCGACGACTGGATGCCGGGAGGCGTGCCGGTCGGGCCGTTCTTGACCCAGTTGGTCGGTTTCGTCCTGGTGGCGGCCGTCGTGTACTTCGCCCTGGTGCTGCCGGTCAACAAGCTGCGTGAGCGCATGGACGCCGACAAGGAACCCGAAGCCGACGCGGCCACGGAGACCGAATTGCTCGTGGAGATCCGCGACCTGCTGGCCGAAAAGAAGAACTGAGCTATCTCGAAAGAAGCGCTGCTCGACGCGCCAGTTCTTCAGCGCGACTAAATCGCGCATGGACTGTGGACTGCCGGTAACTGATCGTCTGCCACATCAACACGCTTGTTCGAGCAGTTTCGGCATGACGTCAGTGTGGACGCTGCACTTCGGCCCAAAATTGCCGCGCGCTCAGAGAGCGACCTGGTAATAGTCCTCGGGCCCGACGGCAAGAAGCACCAGGCCGGTCGTGAGCATTTCCTCGATCGCGTAGTACGAGACCGTTTGCGGGTCGTAGCCGCTCTCGTCCAACGCTTGTTGGATGGCTGCGGCGAGATCTGCCCCACGGATCTCGGTCGGGTCGAACGCCTCCTGGGTTTGGCCGTCGACGGTTTGCTGACCATGACCATCACATACGTAGTTACGGAGGCCGTCGCCTGCTGCGGGCTGCATCGCCCGGATATAACCGGGCAGGCATGAGGTGCCGTCCGCCAATACCCATGGATTGCCGTCGGCACGCAAGGTCTGCCCTCGCGGAGATGCGGGGCCGGGCAGGCTGAGCTGATAGACAATGCCGTTCGGCAGGATGGCCGCCACCTCGGCCAGCGCCCGGTCGAGGTCCTCGCCATCGGTCAGGTCGAGATCTACGGGTTGCGGTTCGGATCCGTTGATCGACGACGCAGCGATAGTGCCATCGCACACCGAATCGGCGATCACATCTCCGGTCACGGAGACGAATGCCTCGACCTGTGCGTTCGTGTTGCAGGTCGTCTGCAGCGAATTCAGCTGATCCGCCAGAGCCTCGAAATCGATCGCATCGGCACGGCTGGCTCCGGTGATCGACGGCTGATCGACCTGTTCACCGGCGCCGTCATGCGTCCACCAGACTTCGGTGCCATCCGTACGTAACCCGACCTTGACCGATTCCGCCTCAGGGGTGATGACCAGCCGGGTGAGCACCTGCTGCCCCGCCTGGTCGAGGATGTCCTCGACATCGGCCTGCAGCGAATCAGTTCCCTGAGCTCCACTCGTGCACCCGGCGAGCAACGTCAGCGCCGCTCCAACGCCCACCACCTTCATGACTGTGCAGCGATGCCTTTGCCACAACGAGTTGTCGCTTCGTAGCTGCAGGTATCTCACCTGGTCACCCCACATTTCCGTGGTGCGGAGGACGCTCATTGAGCAGTGCCCGATCATGCGGGCTGAGCGGCATGGACGCGTCTCGCAGCCGTACCTCAGCCCCCACCCCGAGGTGTTCGGCCACCAGCCTGCTCGCGGCCAGCAATTGTGCGGCCCCGATACCGCCTCGTTCGGCCGCAGAAACCATGAACGGCCACGGGCGGTCAGCTGCCAGCGCGTCTCGGCGCACAGCCGCGACCTTCTCGCGTCCCCATCCGGCGGCCATCAGAGCGACAGTAATCTCGGCCGGATCATCGAGTTCAGCCCCGGCCTCACCAAAGGCGAAGACATCGTGGTCGGTCAATGATCGAGCGACCATTCGCCCCAACTGTGCCCCGCTCATAGCTGCAATTTACCCTGGTCCTGCTCGCCTCCGGCTAGCGAGCAGCCCTCCTGGCCGCGTCAAGCAGCTGATCGAGCAGTGCCTTCAGGTCGATTTCACGCTGTGGACGCGGCGTCGGCGTCCCGTCGTCCGCGAACTCGGTGAAATTCGACAGCGAGACCTGTGCCCGCACGTCGACCATGGAGAAGTTCACGACGACCTGGCGCCACTGTTCGGCGGCACGGATGCCCTCCACCGAACCGTAAGAGACGAACCCTACGGGCTTGCCCGTCCACTCGGGACCGAGCGTGTCGACGGCGTTTTTGAATGCGCCCGGCAGCCCATGGTTGTACTCGGGCGTCACAAAGATATAGGCATCGCAGGCATCGATCGCCGCGCTCCAACGCCGCACGTTCTCCGAGCCGTACTGCTTGTTCGCGACCGACGGCAGCGTGCGCGAAGTCAGCAGCGGCACATCGAACTCCTTCAGATCGATGAGTTCGAATTCGGCTTCGCGGCGCTCGGATGCCCGCTCCAGCACCCACTTGCCAACCCCGAGACCTCTGCGCCCCTCGCGGATTGATCCAACGATGATTCCGACCTTCATAAACAACCTCCTGTTGCTGTCAACATCTCCATTCAACCGCGGGCCACCGACAACCCGCATAGATAATGGACAGTTGACCAGATCGGCACCCGCTTCGCGGCTTACGATGCCGCATCAGATAGCGACGGTCCGCACGACGGAGCAGTTACGCCTTTTGGCGCGAATAGATCACACGATGGCGGCCCCAGCAGGATTCGAACCTGCGACACATGGTTTAGGAAACCACTGCTCTATCCCCTGAGCTATGAGGCCAAGCTGAGCCAATCCCGCTCAGATCTGCCGCCCGATCCACGGGCCCACGACTATCGCGTGGTCCATCAATGGATCCTGGGTAAGCCTAGACCCACCCGCCGCACCGGACCAAGCTTCCGGCCTTCGTGCCCATCCTCAGATCAGGCATCTCGGCTTCGCTCGTAAGCACCGCATGGCTTGATCCGCAGCGCACCCGTGGCACCGAGAACAACAAGATCAACTAATCTCCGGCAACTTTTCCCCAGACCTTGCATTCGGGCCGCGATCGTCTATTGTTACTTTACGAAAGCGGTTGTCGCCGATGATTTGTCTCCTGGGGGTGGGTAGACGGCTTCGGCCTCTCGAGCGACAGCCGCTTTCCCTATGCCCTCATTCAACTCTTGCCGGCCGACTTGGCGTCCACCCACATGCCACCGGTGATGGAACGGTCGACTCGCACGCGGCCCTCGGTGCCGCGGATCTCCACTCCCGACCCAACTTCTACGGCAGATATCGTCACCCCGGGCACGACTCCCACGTCATTCAGGCCGGTGAGAGCGTCCTCGTCGGCCTGCACGAACTCGCTCAATCTGACCAGCTCGAAGCTCTGAACCTCACCGGTGACCACATCGGCCAGCGCGACCACTCCATTTCGGAAGGACTCAGGATGAAGCTCGCCGGTGAGCGACGGAATCGGGCATCCATAAGGTGACTCCTGCGGAGAGTTCAGCAGCTCCGTCAGACGCTCTTCGATGGCATCTCCGATGACGTGCTCCAGCTTGCAGGCTTCTTCGTGGACGATCGTGTAATCGAGGCCGATGATGTCCGACAGCATCCGCTCGGCGAGACGGTGCTTGCGCATCACCTTGCGGGCCCGCTCCCAGCCGACCTCGCTCAGTTCGAGACGGCGGTTGTCCTGTACGGTGAGTAATCCGTCGCGCTCCAGCCGGGCCACGGTCTGGCTCACGGTCGGACCCGACTGATGCAGCCGCTCGACAATCCGCGCACGTAGCGGCTCGATCCCCTCCTCGTGCAACTCAAGAATGGTGCGCAAATACATCTCGGGGGTATCGATCAGATCGTTCATTGGGCCCTCCTGGTTAGCTGAAAGCCTAACCGACTGACACGCTTAGCGTGACCTAACTTTGTCTATCCGCCGGGCCAGGCACGGGCGCGCTGAACACTCGACACGGAACGCTCAGGTCAACCATTTAGAGCAGAACTATATTCCTGCTTCCAGCCGATTCCGTCTACCCGCATCGGCACGCCAACGCCCAGAAAATGCCGGCGGTTCGGTGGCCGCCCCGGCGATCCAGCAAAACTGCCGGGCTCCGATGGCTGAAATAATCCGGCAAACGCAAACATCCCAATTGCGAGCGACCTACGGCGAACGTCGGCCCGCCGGCACCTCGGCAGCCGGCCTCAGTGCCGCTTGCGGTATTTCTTCGATTGGGTCTTGCTCGTCAGGTACGCGATGGCCCCCGCAGCAACCGAGACCAGCGCGGCAATGCCAACCGCCGTCATGGTACCCCGGCTTCTGGTCGGCTTGGGTAACTCGCTTTCCTCGCCGCTGGGTTCGGCGGATGCCTCGGTGGACTCGCTCTCAGCAGGTGACGAGGACTCCTCGGGGGCGCTGGTCGTCGGTTCTGCGGCCCCTGGCGGCGCCGAGGGAGCCTGGCCGACATCGCTCATCGTGCTGGGCACGGCAGCCTCGACCAGCTGGTCGGACCCGCGGCTGCCCAGCAGCACGCTGCTGGCGTTCAATGACATGGCGATGGACTCACCCTGCGGCTGCTCGGGAGCCGCCTCGGCGGCCGTCACTGCGTAGTTCAACATGTCAAAGCTGAGGACGCTGTTGTAGGTGCGCAAAACGGCGGTCTCGGCGTCCAGGAACACACCGTCGGTCACCCACTCCGGCGCCTCTGCCATGTATTCCATGGTGATCTCGCCGACGGCGCCCGGAGCCTCGGCATAGTAGAGACCGCCGGGCGAGCCTTTCGTGACGATCCAGATATTGCCCTTCGGCGAGACCATCATGGTCATCGCATCATGGGCACCATCCGGATAGTGCAGCGTCCAATGACTGAGCGGTGCTGCCGTACCGTAATCCAGCGCTTCCAGGCGATAGATCTCGACCGAGGACCGGCTACCACCGATATCCCCGACATAGAGCAGGCCGTCGAAATATGCGAGAGCCTGGACGCCGGCGGCATCAGCCGCGTAGGTCACCTCGCCGGCGGTCGAGCCGTCGACATTGATGGCCTGTACCGCTCCCGAACCGCTCGCCGTCCAGTAGACGCCGCGAGCCGGATCGGCCGCCAACGCGCCTGAATCGCTCAAGGCCTGGTCTGCGAGGGTGATGGCGTCGCCCGGAGCAGCCGCAGCGGGTGCTGCCATTCCGAAAATCAAAATGGACGCTGCCGCGCAGGCCAGCGGTCGCTGATACCTCGCCCGCTTATCCATCGGCGCTCCCGTCACTCGAATACCCGCGACAGTCTAGCCAACGCCCGCCGGTGCCGCCGAGCCGACCGCGCCGAGCGTCCTCGTGGGGACAGCCAGGATCGATGATGGGCCCAACCGTATTCACCACACCGCCGATGGTTGTGCGACTACTCTCATGTCATGGGACGGTTGTCAGAATATGCAATCGGCATTACCGAGCTCCGCGACATCTTCAGGGCCGAGCCCGGATTCGCGGCGCAGCTGCGCGAACTCGCGGCCCGGCGGTTTCCCGCACCGGCGAATGAGTCCACCAAACGCACCCGCCTACTCGGACGCATCGGGCCCGCGATGAAGAAATCGATCGAACGACCCGAGGTACCTGAGCGTCCGGCGCCACCGGATGTCGAAGCATTGCTGAAGGCTCGCGCCATCGCGCCGGAACGTCAGGTCTACGCGTGGCAGATCGTCTTGGCCTGGCTGGACGAGTTGAGTTGGGGCTGCATTGATGTCGAGGTCGATGGACGCGACATGTCGGACCTCGATTTCGCCCTGGCAGCAGCCGGCCTGCCCAGCCAGTTCGGCCTGGAGAAGCTCCTGCAGGACGAGCCGCAGATACCGCTGCGTCCGATGCCCGGCCAACGCTGGGGATACGCCAAGCACGCCCATCTGCTGGCCACTCGGCAGGCGCTCGACGAGATCGCTCCCAATTTGGACGACAAGACTGCTGCGTCCGTGAAACCGTTCCGCGATTTCTTGGCCGGCTTCGACGATTGGACGCAGCAGGCCGCCGAACAGGCGCGCCCGGCCCCAGACCTCGTGGTGAGCTGGATGCCGTGACGCCCTCGCGTTACACGATCAACCGTCAGGCGACGGCCCCCGAGATCAGCCCCTGCATGAAATAGATCAGGAACAGTGCGGCCACCACCCACATCAGCACGTGTACCTTGGCCGCCTTGCCGTTGAAGACCTTCAGCACGACGTACATGATGAAGCCCGCGCCGATGCCGACGGTGATCGAATACGAGAACGGCATGAACGCGATCGTGACGAACGCGGGGATAGCGATCTCCATGTCGTTCCACGGGATCTCGGTGACCTGCGTCATCATCAAGAAGCCGACCACGACGAGCACCGGAGCGACTGCTTCGGATGGCACCATGTTGACCACCGGCGTGATGAACAACGCCACCAGGAATCCCACTCCGGTAATGACCGACGCGAAACCGGTTCGTGCGCCCTCCGCGACGCCGGCGGTGGATTCGACGAAGCTGGTGTTGCTGGAGACCGAGGAGGCGCCACCGGCCAGCGCGGCGATGGAGTCGATGAGCAGGATCTCGCGCAGATGCGGAGGCTCGCCGTCCTTATTGAGGATGCCGCCTTCGGCGCCGACCGCAACGACCGTGCCCATCGTGTCGAAGAAGTCCGCGAGCAGCAGGCTGAAGACCAGCAGCGCAGCGGTCAACACGCTCGCCAGCGTGGCATTGCCGTCAGGGGCGAAGCCGCCGATGATGTCGACCTTGCCGATCAGCGACAGGTCGGGGCTGGCGAATGCCTGCCAGCCGGGGAAGGCCGGCACGTTCAGCGCCCAACCGGTGGCGTGCTCTTCGCCCACCGCTCCGATCTTCGCGATGGTTTCCAAGATCACCGCCAGCACTGTGCCGCCGAAGATGGCCCACAGCATGGCGCCGCGGACTCTGCGCATCTGCAAGATCGCGAGCAGCACGAAGGTGACGACGAAAACGAAGATCGGCCAGCCGACCAGCGAACCGCCCACGCCGAGTTCCACCAGCGGGCTGCCCGGGCGGATGATGCCGGCGTCCGCCAACCCGACCAGGGTGATGAACAAGCCGATGCCCACGCTGATGGCGGTGCGCAGGCTCGGCGGCACAGCGCGAAACACGGCCTCGCGGAATCCGGTCAGCACCAGCAGCGTGACCACGGCACCTTCGCAGACCACCAGGCCCATCGCCTGCGGCCAGGTCATTTGCGGGGCCACCACGTAGGCGAGCATCGCGTTCAGGCCGAGACCGGTGGCGATACCGATCGGGAAGCGTCCGACCACTCCCATCAAGATGGTCATCACGCCTGCGACCAAGGCGGTGGCCGCCGCCACCATGCCGATCGACTGGCCCACAGCGGCCGCATCAACCACGGTCTGGGCAGCGTCGGTGAATTTCGGCGCACCCGAGACGAGATTGCCGTTCTTATCGGTTGCGGTGCCGATGATGAGGGGGTTGAGAGCGAGAATGTAGGCCATCGCGAAAAACGTCACCAGGCCGCCACGGACTTCGCGCGGGAGCGACGAACCCCGCTTGGTGATCTCGAACCAACGATCCAATCCCGACTGTTGTTGATCGCCACCCGCGATCGCAGCACCCTGTGCCGAAGAGGAGGTCATGGTAGTAATGCTAGGCACCCGCTATGACTCTCTAATATTGAGTCCATGAGCGATAACCCGTCCGTAACAAGCCCGAAGTCTGCTATCCGCTCACCCGAGCGGCTGCTGAAGCAGGCTCCCGTGGAGCCGATCCACGATGACGGCGTGCGGGTCTTCTCGATCGGCACCTTGGTTTTTGTGCTCGGCCTGGTCGTCCTCTATGCCGGACGAAGCACCTGGGCGGTGCCGGACTGGTGGTTCGCGGTCGGCTTGTGTGGTGTCGGGATCGGGGTCGTCGCCGCCGGCTATTGCGCCTGGCGACGCAACAAACGAACCAAGGACGCCGCCCGCGGCATCGCCGCACCTACTGCTTGAGCCTCAGTCGAACAGGGAATCATCGACACTGATCGTGTCGTACACCGGCTCCGGCAACCGGGCAACCCGTTCGTCCGCGACGATATCGGAGTGACCGCCGCAGCCGTGGTCGACCGAAACCACCCGGGCGTCGTAGGGCGAGTACTCGTTGGCGCAGGCGCCGAAGATGCCGCCCAGCGCACCGCCCAACCGGACGAAGTACCCACAAGTCACGCATTCGCCGGGCGCCTGCTTGGCCGACGAGCTGTCCGGTCCGGAATCGGAGGCCAGCCACCGTTCGGCGGCCTCTTGGCGCCCCAATGGCGACAGCACGCGTTCGCGTCCGAGTCCCAGTTCGGTCACGACGGCGCGGGTCTGCGCCCACTCGGCGGGATCGGTGTCGGCAGCCAACTCACCGCCGCCGTATCCGGGCTCCAGCCGGGGATCGTTGTCGGGAGTGGGCAGCAAGGTGCCCGGCTTCACGTCACCGGGCATCAGCCGCTGCGACCACGGAACCCACGCAGGCGCCAGCAACGACTCGTCGCTCGGCAGCAGCACCACCTCATTGACCGTGGCATAGCGGGCGCGCGAGGCACGGGTCATCGTGACCGCCCAGTGCCATCCGTGGTAGGCCGGATGCGGGCAGTCGAACAGGTGGGTCGCCTGCCTGGCGCCATCCTCGACCTTGCTGCCGAGGTAGCCGCCCACCCCGAAGTCACCGGCCGTCTCGACGGCCGCCTGACGTGCGAGTTCGACGGAATCCGCAATTATCTGATCGACTTCGCTCATAACTCCAGCTCGTCCGCGACGGCCCGCAGCATACCTGCAACCTTGGCCGACTGTTGTGCATTGGGGTAGCGGCCACGGCGGTAACCGTTGCCGAGGGTATCGAGCACCTTGATCAGGTCTTCGAACATCACCGCGAGTTGCTCGGGCTTCTTGCGGGCAGCCTTCGACAGCGATGGCGGCAACTCGACGGGCTGCACCGACAGCGCCTGCTCACCCTTGCGTCCCTGAATGATGCCGAACTCGACTTTCTGCCCGGCTTTCAGTGCAGCAACTCCCTGGGGCAGGGCGTCGGCGCGCACGTACACATCGCCACCGCCGTCTTTGGCGATGAAGCCGAAACCCTTATCTGCGTCGTAAAAACGCACTTTGCCGCTGGGCACCGCAACCTCTCTCTTCGTTCGTATTTACCGGTACCAGTGAACACGAACGTCGTCTCGTAGTAAATGGAACGGGTGGGGATACCCGTACGCCTCAAAGGATACCCGGACGCACCTACTTCCGCCGACTCGGCCGCCGCCTACACTGGACGCCATGACACAGGCGAGCGCGAGTTACTTGGCGAGCACCGAGGATGCTCCGGCCACCCGGCCGTTCGGATTCGCCAGTCCTGTTGCTCCCCCGCTCTCGGGTTCCGAGCCTGTTCATGATGCGACGCCGGGCCCGGCCGCTCCCCCTCAAGACTTCGCTCCTCCGGACGGGCAGGCGCGTCCGCTCGATCAGATCGCGCCCGCCCCGTCCGAACGACGTGATCCCCATCAGCCCCTCCTCGAAGCCCCGCCCGACGAGTCGGTGAACACCTGGGACCCGACCCAGCCGGTGCCGGCCAGCACGACCTCCAGTGCGTTGGCCGAATCCTGGGACGAAGACAGCGGCGGCGAGTTGGACTCGCAAGAGTTGAGCGCGTTGCCGCCGCCGAACGGCGCTCCCGCGGGCGGAACCCAGTCGTGGCCTGCACCTGGTCAGCCGACGGGACAGCCCGGCTTCCCGCCTGCCCCGGGCATGCCTCAGCCCGGGCGAGCGATGCCCGCGGCACAGTATCCGACCGGTCCGTCACCTTATCCGGCCAATCCCTATGCGGCAGGCCCCTCGCCTTATCCGGCAAACCCCTATGCAACCGGTTCATATTCGTCCTATTACCAGGGCGGATACAACGGCCGGCAGCAATCGCGACCCAATTCCCAAGCGCTGAGTTGGGTCATCGGATTGCTCATCACAGGCATGCTGTGGGGCTGGCTCGCGCCGTTCGCGATCATCTGTTCCGGCGTCATCGCAGCGATCAAGAAAGTGCCCGGACGCATACTGGTCACCATCTGCGGTTCGCTGACCTTGGTCGTCAGCCTTTTCTGGTATCTCGGCTATTTCTATGAGGATCAGCTGCAGAACATTGCCCGATTGTTGTGCCTGATTTGCCTGGCAGGCATAGCGATCATGTCGCGCAACCAGAGATCTCGGCGCCCCCGGTACTGACGATGAGTTCGGACGCATCAGCAATGCCGTTTCGGGACGCCGATCCGCGGCTCGACCCGTTTCCCGGCGGGCTGGCTCCGGCAAGTGCCGAGCCGCTCAGCGATGCCGAGATCACCCGCGCCCTGGAGGCGATCGGCTCCGACGAGCTGACCGTGTTGGGCAGGTTGGTCTGGGGTCCGCCGATCGGATCGGTATCGGATGCCCGCCGCGATGTGACGCTGCGCGACGCATCGTCACCGATCGATCGGCTGCTTGCACTGGGACTCTTGCGTCCGGTCAACAACGACATCGTGATCCTGCCCCGCGAGGTCGCACTGGTATTGAGAGGCGATCGCTTCTTCGGATCCGGCAGCCGCCAGGACGCCGACTCGGGCTCCGGCTCCCCGGGTGCGGTCGGCATACAACCTGGAACCGCAGGCAACGATTGGCGTCCGGTCTTGGCCGAGGCAAGCCGGGACGACCTGTGGGTGCGGTTGGCGTTCGCCGAAGAAGACGGGACGCTGACCCGGGCGGTCGTCCGGGTGCTCTATGTGGCGCACGGATCGGCCTATCTGGTGCGGCGAGCCGGGGCCCGGCTGAATATCCCGACCCACCGGATCGTGGCAGCCGAGAAGCTGGCACCGGTCGTCATCAACGATCCTCCGTTGGAGGGCGAGCATTAGCGCTCAGCGATGCCCGAGACTCACGGGAACCGTCGACTCCTCGACATCGCCAAAGTCGATGAGCTCGTCACCGGGTTCGGCCCGCATGAGGCGGGCGATCTCGACCGGCCAGACGGTCTTGCCAGTCAACTCGTCGAGGGTGAACCAGCCGAATCCCGCTGCCATCGTCACCTTCTCGTCCTCGGTGAACCCGGCCGTATCGGGCTCGAAACGGGCCGGTAGGTCGAGGACGAAGAAGTCCTCTCGCTGCTGCAAGATGTGGTCCGAATAGCCGTGATGAACCACCCGGCGGGCGATCGGGCCGGTCAGATCGCCCGGGTCGACGACCAGGCCGGTCTCCTCGGCCAGCTCGCGGGCCGCGCCTTCGGCGAAGGTCTCTCCGGCGTCCAGACCACCGCCGGGCGTCACCCACCACTGAGTGCCGGGCATCCCCGGATCGGTATCGGAGCCGAGCAGCACGCGTCCCTCGGCACGCACCACCACCCTGGCGGCCTGGCGGGTGCGCACCCGTCGCTCACGCGGCGGGACGGCAACCATCGGCCTGCGATCTGGATCGTTCATGGTGCCAAGGTTAGATCGCTCAGCTGGCGCAGCCGCACATATCGAGTTCACTTTGGCCTCGTACAGGTGCCGAAGTGAACTCGATAACTGGCTGGCCTCTCGGATTTCGGTGGTCGACAGGTCTGCGCGTTACGTCTCCTGTTCAGTACGGTTGTGCGCCAGGAGATCAGCCCGCCCGGCGCATGCCTTCGGCATCCAACAGGATCCGCCAGCCGCGCACCAGCGAGGTGTCGACGTCGGCCGCGAACGATCCACCCGGACGCACCTGTGAGCCGACCTGGAAAGCCACGATTCCGGCCCTGGACAGCCAGGCGACGTGTTCGGGCACCAGTCCTCCGCCCGCCATGATCAGCTCGGCGATCTTTGGGTCGGATCTCGCTCGCGCGATCAGATCGTCCAGGCCCTGCTCCAGGCCGCGGCCGGAGCCCGCGGTCAGCACCTGATCGAGTCCGCGCATCGTCTCCAGCTGCGTCCACGCGTCGTCCATGTCGAGGCAGCGGTCGATGGCGTGATCGAAGGTCCACGGCCAGTAGCCGTCGTCGGTGAGCGTCCGGACGATTTCGATGTCGACCTGCGAATAGCCGTCCAAGAAGCCGAGGACGAAACCCTCCGCGCCATCGGTGAGATATGTCTCGATCAGGCCGCGCAGTCTGGTGATCTCACCACCGTCCGAGCGGTAGCCGTCGCGCAGCCGCAACAACGGGCGGATCGGAATCGTGCACGCTTCGCGCGCCCGTCTGAATGCTGCCGGCTCGGGAGAGCGTCCCTGCCCGGTGAGCTCGCCGACCATCATCAATCTGTCGGCGCCGCCTTCTTCGGCGCGCCGCGCATCCTCAGCAGTCACCACGACCACCTCAAGAAGCCCCGACATGACACCATGATGCTGGGTCAGCCCACATTTGGACGCGCGACACCCCAGACGCAAAAAGAATGGGACGGCTCGTTCGAGTCGTCCCATTCTTTATCAGGCAGTCGGGTGAGACCGCCCAGGCTGGTTACCGAACCGGGTGGATCAGTACATTCCGCCCATCTCGTCGCCTGCGCCGGCGGGCATCGCCGGAGCCTTCTCGGGCTTGTCGGCGATAACGGCCTCGGTGGTCAGGAAGAGACCGGCGATCGACGCGGCATTGGCCAGAGCCGAGCGGGTGACCTTGGTCGGATCCAGGATGCCGGCCTTGACCATGTGCACGTACTCGCCGTTCGCGGCGTCCAGGCCCTCGCCCGCCGGAAGGTTCCTGACCTTCTCAGCGATAACGCCACCCTCCAGGCCGGCGTTGACGGCGATCTGCTTCAGCGGCGCCTCCGCGGCGCTCACCACGATCTGCGCACCAATCTGCTCGTCGGCCGACAGACCCTCGAGCGCGGCGTTCTTGGCAGCCTGAATCAGGGCAACGCCACCACCGGGCAGCACGCCTTCTTCAACAGCAGCCTTCGCGTTGCGGACGGCGTCCTCGATGCGGTGCTTGCGCTCCTTCATCTCGACCTCGGTGGCAGCGCCGACCTTGATCACGGCAACGCCGCCGACCAGCTTGGCCAGCCGCTCCTGCAGCTTCTCGCGGTCGTAGTCGGAATCGGAGTTCTCGATCTCGGTGCGGATCTGCTTGATCCGGCCCTGAATCTGATCCTTGTCGCCGGCACCTTCGACGATCGTGGTGTCGTCCTTGGTGATGGTGACTAGGCGGGCGCGGCCGAGCATGTCGAGTTCGGCATGGTCGAGCGACAGGCCAACGGTCTCGGAAATGACCTGGCCACCGGTCAGCACCGCGATGTCGGCGAGGATGGCCTTGCGGCGATCGCCGAATCCGGGAGCCTTGACGGCGACCGACTTGAAGGTGCCGCGCAGCTTGTTGACGATCAGGCCGGCCAGGGCCTCGCCGTCGACGTCCTCAGCGATGACCAGCAGCGGACGACCGGACTGCTGCACCTTCTCCAGCACCGGCAGCAGATCCTTCAGCGAAGAGACCTTGCCGTCGACGATCAGGATGTAGGGATCCTCGAGGGATGCCTCCATGCGCTCGGTGTCGGTGACGAAGTAGCCCGAAATGTAGCCCTTGTCGAAGTTCATGCCCTCGGTGAGCTCAAGCTCCATGCCGAAGGTGTTGGACTCGTCGACGGTGATGACGCCTTCCTTGCCGACCTTGTCCATCGCCTCGGCGATGATCTCGCCGACGGTGGAGTCACCGGCCGAGATGGAGGCAGTCTGAGCGATCTGCTCCTTGGTCTCGACCTCGGTCGACATGGCGGCCAGCTGCTCGGTGACTGCGGCAACGGCCTTGTCGATGCCGCGCTTCAGCTCGATCGGGTTGGCGCCGGCGGTCACATTGCGCAGGCCTTCGTGCACCATCGCCTGGGCGAGCACGGTAGCGGTCGTGGTGCCGTCGCCGGCAACGTCGTCCGTCTTCTTGGCGACCTCTTTGACCAGCTCAGCGCCGATCTTCTCGAAGGGATCGGACAGTTCGATCTCCTTGGCGATGGATACGCCATCGTTGGTGATCGTCGGGGCGCCCCACGACTTCTCCAGGACGACGTTGCGTCCCTTCGGGCCCAGGGTCACCTTGACGGCATCGGCCAGGGTGTTCATACCCTTCTCGAGACCCTTGCGGGCCTCCGAGTCGAATTCAATGAGTTTTGCCATGGTTCTGTGGAAAATCCTTTGGCATCAGGGGCCATGCCCCGTTTGGTTGTCTTGTGGTCGCAACGATTCGTGGCTGCCGATGCCCGCGACGGACGACCTTGCCTTGGATCAAGGCTTCGGTCTCACCCGCACCACTACTCGAAGCAGTGGCACTCTCTTGGTTCGAGTGCCAGTTTCATTTTTAGCACTCGGCACCTGCGAGTGCAAACAGTTCAGGGGGCAATCTAATCTGGGCCCATGACGACCCTCACGCCTGCCCAGCGATTGCGGGCGGTTCTCAATTGGGTGAATCTGTCGACTCCGCTGGGTTTTGCCGTGGCGCACACCGGGGGCGCTCGTCCGCATCGCGGGCCGGGCGGGCTGTGGATAGCCGAGGGCTATCGGCTCGGGTTTCCCAAGGCCGGCGCGTTCACCATCGGAAATGTCATCACCATTCCGCGCGCTACCCTGCGGTCGTTGACAACGCGAAATCCTCGGATCCTTGAGCACGAGGCGGCCCATTCCACCCAGTGGACGCTATGCCTGGGACTCCCATTCCTGCCGCTTTACGGGCTCGCCGTCACTTGGTCGAAATGGCGGACCGGGACCACGTACGCGTCCAATATCTTCGAAGTGAGCGCCGGTCTGGCCAGGGGTGGGTACCGGCGGATTCAGGTTTAACGGCTATTCAACCGGGACGCCGAACGATTGCGCTGCCGCTGCTCACGAAGCCTGCGAAGCCGTTTGACCAACAGCGGGTCGTATTCGAGGGCGGCCGGACGATCGATCAGCGAATTGATGATCTGGTAGTAACGGGCGGCCGACAAATTGAACCGCTCCCGGATCTCGGTCTCCTTCGGAGCCTTCGCCTGCCACCAGCTTTTTTCGAAGTCGAGAATCGCGGCCTCACGCTCAGTCAACGGCTGAGCGTCCGATTGGAGGTTACGCAGTGCTTCAGCCATGGGGCGATTCTAGCCCGCGAATCACAGCTGTGTAATTCTCACAGCCGTCGTTGATACAAACGATACCGATCAGGTCGCGCCGACATAGCGGTGCGACGCCGGGCCCGCGGCACAGCAGGTAGTATTTCTGCTTGCTTGGTCAGGCACGCGCGATCGCCGGGATATTCCTCATCTCGCCGGCCGCAGCCTGAGGCGGAAAGTGTCTACACGAGGAGGTCGGATGCATCCGCTGACCGGAAGCATCAAGCGCTACGACTGGGGATCGCACGATGCGATACCTGCGATCTTGGGGATCGAGGACGATGGGCGCCCACTTGCCGAATACTGGCTGGGTGCGCACCCGTCCGGTCCGGCACGGATCGATGACGGCGTGCCGCTCGATGATGCCATCAGCCAGAACCCGGCCATGGCAGGCGACTCGACGCGCCTCGAGTTCGAGGGCCGGCTGCCCTATTTGATGAAGCTGTTGTCGGCCGGACGCCCGCTGAGTTTGCAGGCGCACCCCAACCGGATCGACGCCCAGGCAGGATTCGCCCGGGAGAACGCCGAAGAGATTCCGTTGGACGCTCCGGAGCGCACTTTCAAAGACCCCTGGGACAAACCGGAACTGTTGATCGCGCTGACCGAATTTGACGCGCTCGCCGGATTCCGCGCGCCGGAGGCCAGCGCCGAACTCTTCGCCGGCCTGGGTATTTGCAACGACTCCCAGAAGGTATTCACGCCGCTGCTCAGCAGAGGCGGACGCGCAGGCCTGGCCGAAGTGTTCATGAACTGTCTGGTGACCGACGATGAACGAACCGCCGCCGTGACCGATGTCGTAGCGGCAGCCATCAACCATGTGGACGACGAGGGCGAGTTGGGCGACTTCGCCCGTACTGCGGTCACCTTGGATGAGCATTTCCCCGGCGATCCGAGTCTGCTGGCGGCGCTGCTGTTGACCCGGCACCATCTCAAACCAGGCGAGGCGCTCTACCTGCAACCAGGTCGGCTGCATTCCTATCTGCACGGCACCGGCGTCGAGGTGATGGGCAACTCCGACAATGTGCTGCGGGGCGGCCTCACCTCCAAGCACATCGATCCGTCGGCACTGGCCCAGGTGGTGAACTTCACCACCATCCCGATCGTCCCGATGCTTGCCGAGCAGGAACTTCCCGGTTTGTGGCGTTACCCGACCGATGAACGGTCCTTCGCCTGCTGGCGCCTGGAGCTCATCCCCGGCCGGATGATCGAACTGCCGGGTGAGCTTTCGGGCCGGATCCTGCTGGCCACTCGCGGCGAGATCGGGGTCTCCCAAGGGCAGGACGACCTCGTCCTCGTCCAGGGGCAGGCCGCCTTCCTGGAGGCCGGCCGCCAGGTGCAGATCAGCGGAGACGGCCAAGGCTTCCTGACCGCGACCGGAATGGACGCCTAGCTTGATGGCCGTGGCACCGACCAGGAAGGCAAGCAGACCTGGGTCAGCGGGGCGGCGACTACCGGCTGAGCACCGTCTTCACGCGATAACGACTCGAAAGGCGAGGCACGACTGTGAGTAGCAGGCTCCGTGTGCTGTGTTTTGGCGACTCCAACACCTGGGGGTACATCCCGATCACGGGCGGCCGCTATCCCGATCAGATCAGATGGACGGGACGCCTGGCAGGCAATCCGGATTTCGACATCATCGAAGAGGGATTGAATGGCCGGACGACCGCCTTCGTGGACCATCTGGAACCATTTCGGTGCGGTCTGGATTATGTCGTGCCGTGCCTCCTGTCGCATTTTCCGCTGGATGTCGTCATCGTCATGCTGGGAACCAACGACACCAAACGCAGATACAACGTCTCCGCACCCGAGATCGCCAGGGGCCTCGAAGAAGTCATCATCCGCGTGCAGGAGTTCTGCAGGAGAAAAGACCAGTATCCGGAGTTTGTCATCATCTCGCCCGCCCGCATCGCGATCACCGAAGACGTGGACTTCGACCAGGCCTCGGTTGCCAAGGTTCTCGGCCTGGAGGCCGAATATCGGGCGCTCGCTGAACAATACGGCTGCCGCTACCTCAAAGCGTCCGATTACGTAACGGATATCGGCCAAGACGGGGTTCATCTCACCGAGACGGGCCACAAGAACTTGGCCGACGCAATCGAGCAGCTGCTGCTCGACCTGAAATCCCAAGCCAACAAGTGATTCGATAAGCGGAGCCCCCAGAGGGAGTCGAACCCTCGACCTTCCGCTTACAAGGCGGGCGCTCTGGCCACTGAGCTATGGAGGCATGCACCAGATGAAAAGAAAATAGTGCTTGACCATTCTGCCCGCTCGGGCGTCCAAGGCGAAATCCTGGCACGTGCTTTGGCTCGCGACGAAGATGCCGACTCGAAGCCCACGAGATCGCGCGCGGGAGGTCGACCTTCCGCTTACAAGGCGAGCGTTCTAGTTGTGTCCGAGACCCTGACCACGATCGGACGAAATCAAATGTCCGTTACGGGTGAAGAGAAGCGACAGGCCGACTCCGAGGACTACTGTCGCCGCGCAGGCGAGCCAGCCACCGGCGCTGGTCGTTGCTTGCGCTGCAAGCGTGGCGAATACGAGCGGAAGACCAACAACGAGGGCGATGAGTCTGAGCACGTTCGTCACCGGACGCCGCCTCAGCGTCCGGGAGCGCGCGCTCTGCGGGGTTCTCATAAAGAGAACTCTAAGCTATTTCTCAGCTCACTTTGCGCTACTGACCTGGCGTTTCGGGGAAGTTGCGGGAAAACCCTGAGAGAAATTCAGGCCAGCTCAGCCGCGCTGCTCTTGCTTCTTGGAGCTGCGCCAGAAGCTCAACCCGACGACGACCACCACCAGCGCCACTGCCACGTAGTTCGCGAACTTCGCGTAGAACTCGAGCAGCTTGACCGCGGGCTCCCCCACGAAGAACCCGAAGAAGAAATAGCCCACCAGCCACGTCAGACAGGACGCGAAGTCGAGCGCCAGAAACTTCTTCAGACTCATCCCCTGCGCCCCGGCGAGGACGAAAATCACCGCGGTCAGCGGCAGCGGAATAGGCACGTAGGCCACGAACATGCCGACCCAGCCGAGCTTGTTCGCCCAACGCTCCGCCCTGGCATAGTTTCGGGCGGCACGCTTCGACTGCCCCGCCCAGATCTCGATCATGCCGCGGCCCCACAGCTTGCCGGCCCACCAATACGTCCAATCGAGCTTGATCGACATCAACGTGCCAAGCAGGATCGGCCAGACATACGGCAGGTCATCGCCGACTCGGATCACCGAGCCGAGCAGCGTCGTTCCCGAGCGTGAGCCCATCAGCCCGACCAGCCACGGCAACCGCTCGGGAGCGCCGAGCAGCCATGCCCTGACCGGCAGCATCGCGAGACTGAAGACGCCCAAGAATCCGATCCACGCCAGACACGCGATATCGCTGCGAGTTGGCTTGCGCTTCCAGGGCATGCCGGGGTCGTCCCACCACTCGCGTTCTTGGTCACCCTTGTCGGAGTCTCGATCGCCGGCCTGCTGATCATCAGGGTCAGCCTCGACATCGGGATGGCTCGCTTCGGCCCGACGGGGTGCTGAGTTCAGGTCATCGGCAACCGAGTCGCTCTGACCCGGACGCGAGTCGTCTGGCCCGTCAACGGGTTCACCACGGGTGCCATCTTCCGGACGATCATCAGCCACCCAGTGAGCCTACCTTCAGCCGAATCAAGCCAGCGTGCTCAACCGGCTGGGCCCGAAACTGACCGACCCGTCGACCACCTGAACGGCCAGCGCCTTACCGGTCGGGCTGCACGCCCGGGAGTTGAGCGCCACGTCGTCGACGTAGATGGTGACCAGGTCGTCGTCCAGCACCAGTTGCAGGTTATGTTCGGTGCCCGGCGAGAAGTCGAACGGACGCTCCAAACCCCGGTTGTCATTGCGGTGCCAGGGATAGTTGGGGCGCCTGGCGAAAACGATCCGCCGCTCGCCGGCCAACAGCTGGAACTCGTATCCATCGCCGGTGGCGGGATCGTCCAAGAACCGCAACGCCACCGAACGAGTGCCCTCGCCAACCGTGAACGTCGTGCTGAACAGTGCTTGAGCAGGAAGTTCTTCGGCCAGGTAGCGTTCGGCCAAGCCGTCGCCACGCGCCAGCTCGAAGCCCGGCGTCTCGATCACCGTGGAGGCAGAGAGCGCCTCACGGACGCCACCCGGAATCCGCACCCCGAGCGATCCGTCGGCGCGCTGGAAGACCTCGTGCACGACCAGGGTGCCGCCCCACTGCCACGGCTGCTGATCGTCATTGAAGTTGGCGGACGACCAGCTGAGCGCCGCGGGCCACATGCCCACGCGTCCGGCTTGCACCATGGACGCGAAGTCGTCATTGAGAGAATCGGCCGACGAGTGGTAACCCGCATTGATCATGTCTTGCCACAACTGCAGCATTTCGCGCGGCTCGTCGTCCAAGAAGGATGCCTCGTTGGCGCAGACCTTGTCGTACCACTCCGACGAGAAGGCAGCGGACAGCATGGAGAACCAGTTCGCGGTCGGCCACATATTCTGCTGCGTGGTGCCGATCGGCGCGAGGCCGGCGGCCTTCAACTCCTCGCATACCGAGATGAAGTCATCCCAGGTCTCGGGCTTGCTGAGCCCCAGATCGTCCCAGACCGAGACGTTAAAGGTCAGCACGTAATAGCCCTGAATCAGCGGCAGCCCGTAGATGTGATCGCCGTAGGTGAAGTCGGCGGTCATGGCGTCGCTGAGCCACCCCTTGGACACCGAGGATGTCCACTCGTCATCGAGGGCGGCGAGCGCACCGGTGCGGGCCAGATCCCGCATCCGGTAGCCGCTGCCCCATTTCACCAGGTCGGGGGGCTCCTTGGTCTGCAGTAGGGAGCGGACGACCTGCTCGTAGGAGAAGGCGTTGGGGATGGTGCGCGGTGAAATGCCCCAGCCGCACACCGATTCCAGTCCGTCGCTTGCCGCCTGGTAGCCGGGATCCCATGATCCGGCGTCGTTGAAGAAGTTCAAGGCGGTTCCTCCGCCCTGGGTCGCGGGATCAGGTGAACATCCGCCGAGTGCTGCGGCCGCGCCCACAGCACCCATGGCGGCCAAAAAGCTTCCTCGCTTCATATCTCGCACTGCTCCTGACAGTAGCGACCGGCGAAATACCGGTACCGATGAAAAGACGGTGCGGATAGGCTGTCGCTTTCTTGCGTCCGAGCCGGTCCGCACACCCTTCAAGCGACAACCTAGATATCGGCCAGGGGTGCGGCAATGCCGTTTTGCCTCCCGGCCGCGGATGACACCGCCACGAATAGGCGTCTTCGCTAGTCAATCCCGGTGATAACGGTGTCAAGCTTGGACAGGCGATCAGCTTGCGAAGTCACGGGGCTCCGCGACGATTCGGCCGCCACCGGTGCCGGAAGGCACGCCGTCGTCAACGGCATCCGAACCGCGGCGAATTCAGCGCGCCGCAATCCGGTTCGTCCATCGCACCTGATCGGGGGAAGCGATACTGCGCTCGATCAACTTGGTGGGTACCCGCACGACCCTCGCCTCGGACCTATCACCGGTCATCCTGCGGAAGAGCAACCCGGCGGCGGCCTCGCCGATGGCCCGGGCGTCCTGCACGACACAGGTGATTCCGCCCAGCACCACATCGGCGAGCGGAAAGTCATCGAATGCCACGAAACCACCGCTGTCAACGGGCAATCCTGCATGGATCAGATCCAGTGTGGTGAGCGAATTGGCCGAGACGACTGCAGCCGGCGGTTCTGGCAACTTCGCCAGATAGGCAAGCTGGCGGCGCACTCGCTCAACGTCGGGCGAATGCTGATAGACGAGCGTGTGATCAGCCCTCAGACCGTTCGCGTCGAGCACGGCGAGATAGCCGGCGAGGCGCTCTCGCTGAGTGACAAGCCGCGCGGAGTCCCCAAAATAGGCGATCCGGCGATGGCCCCGGCCGACCAGCAGTTCGGTCGCCCGGGCCATGCCCGCCTCGTTGTCAGACATCGCAAGGTCGGCGGTAAAACCCGCAGCCGGACGATCGACGCAGACGATGGCAGTGTGTCCGTGCCGATGTTTCAGGTAGCCGAGGTCGCCGCGAGATGGTGCCAGCACGATGCCGTTGACGTTGCGCGCGATCAACGATTCGAGCAGTTCTCGCTCCCGGGCAGAGTCGCCGCGGGTCGAGGCGGTGACGAAAGCCGAGCGCTGCCCGGCGGCCGACTCGATGGACGACGCCACCGCCTGCGAGAAGGCCTCACTGGTGTCTTCACAGACGAACGCGATGGTTCCGGCGACGGCTCGTCGCAGCCCCTGGCCCGCAGCATTGGGACGATAATCCAACTCGTCGATGGCCGACAGCACCCGCTGCCGGGTGGCTGCGGCCACGTGCGGCTCGTTGTTGATCACTCGCGAGACGGTCTTGACCCCGACCCCGGCCCGCGCGGCGACATCGCGGATCGTCGCGACCTTGTCGTTCACGATGCCTCCCTTCGCCGGCCCACGTCAGTTGTGCCTGCCATCGTCGGTTCCTGGCGGGCGATGCCAAGACAACTTCCGGAACCGGGTTGGCCTACCAGCCCTCGTCCGGTGGCGAGCTCAGCCGTTATTCCGGTGACTTCATCGTAGAGGTACCGGACGAGCCTCGTGGCCCCACCGGCCCTCGCCCTTGTCGTCCCGGCCCTGGAGTACCAGGCCCAGTTGGGCTTGGCGGCTCGGGCGCCAAGCCTCTCTCCTACACTGGCGTCATGAGTGACGAGACCTCGGCCTTCACCGACCTGCTGGAGATCAATGAGCTGATCGGGCAGAAAGAGTCCGCTACCGACAAGGACTGGTTCGAGAGTGTGCTGCACGAACGGTTCACCATGCGCCGTCCGAACGGCCAGCTTTCGACCAAGTCGGACTTCATTTCCGGGATGAACACCGGCGCCAAGCGGCAGACCACCATTGAGGATCTCGAGGTGCACGGCCGTTATCGCGCCATCTGCCGGTGCCGGGTCGAGAAGTGGACGCTGGCCGACCCCGAGGCCGTTCAGGTGCTCGACAACCTCCGGGTATTCGTCCGGGAGAATGGACGCTGGCAGTTGGTCACCTGGCTCGCCGAACCCATCTAGCAGACCCGCACCACGCACTCGCGCCCACAACCTGCACCGGCCATAGGACCCCGCAACGCACTTATTGGGTTCGGTTTTACACGCTATAGCTGCAGAATTGAACCCAATAATGCAGGAGTGGACGATTCCCCGCCCACTTGACAGGCATGGCAGGCTTGTGAGCCAGACGAGGTAGTCATCTTCGTCCTTCTACTACGGATCGTTGGGCACGTTCCTGCCCATAGAAAGGATGGTGGCTTCGCATGGCCACAGTTAGTTTCCGGGAAGCAGTACGCACGTATCCGGGATCGGATCACCCCGCAGTCAATCACCTCAACCTCGAAATCGGTGACGGTGAATTCATGGTGCTCGTCGGGCCTTCGGGCTGCGGCAAGTCGACCTCGCTGCGGATGCTCGCCGGACTCGAAGAGGTCAACTCGGGTGCAGTCTGGATCGGCGACCGCGATGTCACCGACCTGCCTCCGAAGGATCGCGATATCGCGATGGTCTTCCAGAACTACGCGCTCTACCCGCACATGACGGTCGCCGACAATATGGGTTTCGCACTCAAGATGCAGGGCGTCGCCAAGGACGAGCGCGACAAGCGCGTCCAGGACGCCGCCAATCTGCTCGGCCTGACCGATCTGCTCGCCCGCAAGCCGAAGAACCTTTCGGGCGGCCAGCGTCAGCGCGTCGCGATGGGGCGCGCGATCGTCCGTAACCCACAGGTCTTCTTGATGGACGAGCCGCTGTCGAACCTGGACGCCAAGTTGCGCGTCCAGACCCGTACCCAGATCGCCGCCTTGCAGACCAGGCTCGGCGTCACCACGGTGTATGTGACCCACGACCAGGTCGAGGCCATGACGATGGGCGACCGGGTGGCTGTGATGAAGGAAGGCGTTCTGCAGCAGGTCGACAGCCCGCTGGTGCTTTACGATCGTCCGGCCAATCTCTTCGTCGCAGGCTTTATCGGATCGCCCGCGATGAACCTGATCAAGGCCGGCATCGTCGATGGCGGTGTCTCGGTGACCGGTCACGTGGTGCCGATTCCGCGTGAGGTTCTGGACAAGGCCACCGGCAACACCGTGACGATCGGCATTCGTCCCGAGTCGTTCGAGCTGTCGGAGGGCCAAGGCATCGACATGCAGATCTCGGTCGTCGAAGAGACCGGTGCCGACTCGTACCTCTACGGCACGCTCACTGAGGACGCCGAGGACGCTGCCCTGGCCGGTGCCGCGCCTGAAATCGTCGCCAGGGTCACGACTCGCAGGCCTCCGGCGCGCGGTGAGGTCGTCCAGTTGCATGTCGATCCGGAAACGGTGCACGTCTTCGACTCGGAAACCGGCAACCGCATCTCCTGATTCAGACTCATTCAAAAGCACATCGTTGGGTGTTATCGCGCCCAACGATGTGCTTTTTTCGTGCACACGCCTATCACCGCCCAGTGCCCCGGACGCAAAGGGCCCATCATCTGATGCGTTCGCTCGACGAGATCGCGAGCGGTCGGCCGACGCAGACACACAGTAGAACCGAACCAGTGAGGCTCGGCGAACCGGCTATCTTGGCAGGCATGGATCCGATCTCCCAGCTTGGACGAGGCCTGCGCGCGGGCCTTGACTCCGACACCGCGTTCTCGTCGATCGTTCCCCCGATCTACCTCGGCACCAATTACGCCTTTCCGAGCCTGGAGAATGAGCCCGACTACGGTTACAGCAGGTCCGAGAACCCGACCCGTGATCTGCTGGGTGAGGCCATCGCCACCCTCGAAGGCGGTAGCCAGGGCGTCATCACCTCATCGGGGCTGTCTGCTTTGAATCTCTGTTTCACCGCGCTGGTGCCGGCGGGCGGACGCATCATCGCGCCGCACGACTGTTACGGCGGCACCTGGCGGTTGCTCAACCATCTGGCCGAGCGCGGCAATTTCACCGTCGACTACGTCAACGAAACCGACCCCGGCGCCTTGGACGAAGCTCTGGCGCGCCCCACCGATCTGGTCCTGATCGAGACGCCGTCCAATCCCCTGCTGCGGATCGTCGACCTGCAGCCGACCGTCGAGAAGGTGCACGCGGCCGGAGCCTTGGCGCTGGCCGACAACACCTTCTGCTCGCCGATGCGGCAGCGTCCGATCGAATTCGGCGCCGATATCGTGGCGCATTCGACGACGAAATTCATCAACGGGCATTCCGACGTGGTCGGCGGCGCAGTGGTGGCCAACAACGCCGAGCTCGGCGAGAAGCTGGCCTTCTGGGCGAATGTGCTCGGCCTCACCGCCGGCGCCTTCGATTCCTGGCTGGTCTTGCGCGGGCTTCGCACCCTGGACGCCAGAGTGCGCGTCCATGATGCGAATGCGGCCGAGATAGTTGACGTTTTGACAAGACATTCCGCAGTACAAGCCGTCTACTACCCCGGCCTGCCCGACCACCCCGGACATGAGATCGCACGGAGGCAGCAACACGGCTTTGGTTCGATGATCACTTTCGAGGTGGCCGGCGGGTTCGAGGGGGCGTCGGCATTCTGCCGAGGACTGCAGGTCTTCGACATCGCCGAATCGCTAGGGGGCATCGAATCGCTGGTCGCACATCCCGCGACCATGACGCACGCCTCGATGACCCCTGAGGCCCAGCTGGCTGCGGGAATCACTCCGGCCATGTTGCGGCTTTCGGTCGGGATCGAGCCGGCGGGTGACCTGGTGGCAGACATCCGCGCGGGCCTCGACCGCGTGCTGGAGGTCGTCCAGCACGGCTGACACAGCTGAATCCGCAGATGGTCATATCCGAGTACAGCTCGTGATCTGTCAGGCGATTACGTCGGCGAAAAGCTGTCCACTCCGATAAACGGCCTTCCTCCGACCGTGCCCGGCGATGCCGTTGCAACCAGGCGAAGCGCGAAAATTACCACTGCGGTATTTCCGCCACGTTACGAGTTCGCCCCGGGCGAAAGCCGGTCCGGCTATGTCACTAACATGAGCGAACATGACGAGCCAATACGACTACTTCCGGGAGCCATCCGAGTTCTATCTACGCCAGATGCAGGACGAAGCTGCTGCCCGCTTGGCCATGATCGGCACTGACGCCGACAAAACGGCCGCGGCAAAGCAGCCGAGCGGACGCTCCTATTCAGGCGCATCCGAGTCGCTTCAACGAGACCTCGAGCAGATCGTCGAATCGCATTCCGGCGAACTGCTGAGCCTGCTGCACTCCATCCACGACGAACCGGAGATCGCCTTCCAAGAACGCCGCTCGGCAGCGAAGATCGCGGATCTGCTGGCCGGCAACGGGTTCACGCCGAAGATCGGCGTCCATAGCCTGGACACGGCGATCCGCGCCGAATACACGACCGCGAACTTCGACCCCGCGAAGCATCGCACTATCGGCATTCTCGCCGAATACGATGCCCTGATCGGTTTGGGGCATGGCTGCGGCCATAATGTCATCGCCACCGCAGGAACTGGTGCGGCCATTGCGCTGCGCCAACTCCTGGCCACCGCAAAGGACGCTCCCGAGGGACGCCTCGTCTTCCTCGGCACCCCGGCGGAGGAAGGCCGCTCCGGCAAGGAGTACATGGCGCGTGCGGGCGCATTCGACGATCTGGACGCGGCCATCATGCTGCACCCCTCCGGCAATGACGTCGCCTCCCAGGTGTGGCTGGGTCGTAGACTGCTCTCGGTCACCTTCACCGGACGCAGCGCGCACGCCTCCGCGCAGCCCTATCAGGGACGCAACGCGTTGGACGCCGCATCCCTGGCCTACCAAGCCATCGGTCTGATGCGCCAGCAAATGATCCCGGTCGACCGGGTGCATGCGGTCATCGTCGAAGGCGGCAAGCGTGCCTCGATCATCCCGGACGAGGCCAGGCTCGATCTGTACGCGCGCTCCGAATTCCCCGAGACGCTCCTCGACCTGTCCGAGCGGTTGGAGCACATCTTCCGGGGCGCGGCGATGATGACCGAAACCACGGTCACCCTGAATTGGGACGATGATCCGCCGAGCCTGCCCGTCCGCGCAAATTCGGTGCTCACCGAACGCTGGGTGCTGGGTGAGCGGCGACGCGGACGCAACCCGCTGCCCGCCGGTACCCTTCCCGATACCCAACCGGCCTCCACCGACTTCGGAAACGTCAGCTATCGGGTGCCCGGTATTCATCCCATGCTCAAGGTTGCCCCGGCAGATGTCGCGCTGCACACCGAGGCATTCGTGCAGGCCGCGGAATCTCCGCTGGCCGAGGCCGGAGGAATCGATGGCGCCTACGGGCTCGCTGCCACGGCCCTCGACTTCTTGGCCGACGATGAGCTGGCAGCAGCCGTGAAAGCCGAATTCGAGGCGGCCGGAGGACGCGTCGACGTCGAAAACTTCTTCACCAAATAAACACCCACGGGTTGCGCGAAGATATTCGTTCGCCACGACGGCATCTCACGATTCCGATCGATGAAATGGACGACGGATTATGCACGACCTCCTACCCCATCAAAGGATGGTGATGTCAATGTCTGTTGATGTCGAAAGCAAACAGCGCAAGGGGATGGATCGGTTCCTCAATGGAGTCGAACGCCTGGGAAATAAGCTTCCCGAGCCATTCACGTTGTTCACGGCTCTGTTTCTTATCACCGCCGTGGCCTGCACCATCATGGCATGGTTCAATGTGGTGGTCGATGTTCCCGGAACCGATGAGCCCACGCCTATCAAAGGGTTCTTCACCGGCGAAGGACTGGCCTGGTTTACCTCGAATATCGGTGAAAACTATATCGGTTTCCCACCATTGAAAACCGTCGTCCCGATTCTGTTGGCCATCGCAATTGCCGAGCAAACCGGATTCTTATCCGCGATGATCCGCAAGGTCGTCGGTTCGGCTCCCGGGTGGCTGCTGCCTTATGCGGTCGGGTTCATCGGTGTTGCGGGTTCGATCATGGCCGATTCTGCCTTCGTGGTGATTCCGCCGCTAGCGATGATCGCTTTCAAGGCCGCCGGACGCCATCCCGTCGCGGGCCTGATCGGCGGTTTCGCCGCGGCCGGCGCCGGATATTCGACGAACTTCGTCCCGACGTCGTTGGACGCGTTGTTCGCCGGAATCACGAATTCGGTGATCACCACCGTGCCGATGATCGAGCAGAATGCCGACCCAATCAATCCGGTCTCGAATTACTTCTTCAACCTGGCTTCGGCGTTCGTGCTCGCAATTCTGGCGGGTTTCATCATCGACAAGGTCGTGGAGCCCCAGGTCAACCGGCTGGGCATCTCCCGCGACGAGATCAAGGAGCCGACCGGGCTCACCGAAGAACTCGACGCGATCGTCGATGAGGGCGAAGATACCGGCATCTACGCACAGCGCGGGACCGGCGTGGAGCAGTCCCGCGAGGTGGAAGACCACAAGCTGACCGATATCGAGAAGAAGGGTCTGCGGCGGGCGTTCCTCGTCCTGGGCATCTTGGCCGTGGTGGTGATTGCCGCAATTCTCGTTCCGGCTTCACCGTGGCGCAACGAGGACGGTGGCTTCTTGCCGAAGTCGCCGCTGCTGGATTCGATTGTCTTCCTGGTATTCACCGTTTTCGCGGTCGGCGGCTATGTCTATGGCAAGAAGACCGGTGCGATCACCGGGTATCGCGATGTGCCGAAACTCATGGGTGGCGGCATAGTCGGCATGACATCTTTCCTCGTCCTGGCGTTTGTATTGGGCAATTTCATCGCATTGTTCAATTGGTCGGGTATCGGCAGTTGGATCGCCGTTGAAGGAGCCGAACTGCTCGAGCGCATGCATTTGAGCGGATTCGGTGCGATCGTGCTGTTCATTGTCTTGTGCAGCATCTTGAATCTTTTCATCATTTCCGGTTCGGGGATGTGGGCAATCATGGCGGCGGTCTTCGTCCCGATGTTCGGATTGCTGGGTTACGAACCGTCCTTTATTCAGGGCGCGTTCCGCGTCGGCGATTCGGCTACCCAGATCATCACTCCGATGAATCCTTACATGATCGTTTTCCTCGGATTCTTGCGTCGCTATGAGCCGAAGGCCGGCATGGGCACGATCATCTCCCGGATGCTGCCCTTCGTCATTCCGTTCTGGATTGCTTGGACGGTCATCTTGTTCATCTTCTTCCAGTTCGATCTTCCGATGGGGCCGGGCAACGGAATCATGATGGACATTCCCTGATCTGGCAGACTTGAGGCGTGCCCAGGTTCTTGTCGGTGACCCCGAATTCGCAGCTTCTGCCACTGCCCTGGAGCACGCCTCTCGCCGATTGGCCGGAGAACTATCTGGTTGCCTTGCCGCGAGGTATTTCGCGGCACGTCGTCCGGTTCATCGCCGTTGGTGACGACGTGCTGGCGGCCAAGGAAGTCAATGAGGATCTGGCGCTTCACGAATATCGCCTGTTGCACGATCTGAACAGGCTGCACACTCCGGCCGTGGAGCCGGTGGGCGTGATCAGCGCCCGCCAGGACGGTCGTGGCGAGTCACTCGACCCGATCCTGCTGACCAAGCATCTCGAGTTCGCGTTGCCCTATCGCTCACTGTTCACTCCCGGTGTGCGCAACGAGACCGTTTCCCGGCTGCTGGACGCGATGGTCGTCCTGCTGGCCAGGCTGCATCTGATCGGGCTGATGTGGGGCGATGTCTCGCTCTCGAACATTCTTTTCCGGCGCGATGCCGGCGAGTTCGCTGCCTACCTGGTGGACGCGGAGACCGGCGAGCTGCACGATAAGTTGACCGACGGCCAGCGCAGGCACGATCTCGACATTGCGAGGGTGAACATCTTCGGTGACTTCAGCGACCTGGAGGCAGGCGGCTTGCTGGACGAATCGTTGGATCCCCTGACCATGGTCGACACCATCGAATCCAGATATACCGAGCTGTGGGATGAGCTCACCGGCGTCGAAGAGTTCAGCGGATCGGAGCCGAGCCGGATCGAGGGCCGCGTCCGTAGGCTGAATGCGCTCGGTTTTGATGTGGCGGAGCTAGACATCGACACATCGGTCAACGGCGATACCATCCGGATTCAGCCGAAAGTCGTGGACGCCGGACATCATTCCCGCAGGCTCTTGCGGCTGACCGGGCTCGACACCGAAGAGAATCAGGCCCGCCGGCTGCTCAACGATCTCGACACCTATCGGCTGCGTGAGGGATTGCAGGGGTTGGACGAAGCAGTGGTCGCGCACCGGTGGCTGACCGATTGCTTCGAGCCGGTCGTCAATTCGATTCCGCCCGAGCTGATGGGCAAACGCGATCCGGCGCAGATCTACCACGAATTGCTCGACTATCGCTGGTATCAGTCGCAGCATGAGCGCCGTGAGGTGCCGCTGCTGGAGGCCTCCCGTGGCTATATCCGTGATGTGCTCGCGAATCTTCCGGACGAAGCGCGTATCGCGATGGGCCCCGGCGTGCGGACGCTGGCGAATCCTTACGACCCCTCATTGGGCTACCAGGACGACCCGACGACTGAGACGCTCCCGGCAGTCGTCGACCCGTGGGAGGCCGAGTTGGACGCCATCGACCTGGCCGACGCCTCCCGCCTCGACATCAGCGCCCTGCGGCGCGCAAAAGGAAAGCCCTGACCTGACTACTCGTCGTCGGCGTCCTCATCCGGCTCCTGGTCCTCGGGGTCGGCGGCGTCCGGGGCCGCACCAGAACCGGCGAGCATGGCCTGCATGGCGTCCGAATCGAAACTGAACCAATCCGCGGTGCCCACGGCCGCGGCCGCAGAACTGATGAACTCGATCTCGGGCTGATTGCCGGCGGGCTCGTCGTCCGGTTCTTCGAAGAAGGGATCGAACTCGGGCTCGTCCAACTCGCCGGGTTCGACCGGCCGGGGCCCTGCGTCCACATTCGCGCGCACCTGGTCGCCGATCGAACTGGTACGTGGACGATGCTTACGGATCTCGGCCATTCTTCCTCCACTGAAATCGCGCGGAATGCAGCGTGACAGAGTTTATCCCGCTTCGATTAGCGGCCGGCCCTGGTGCTGATGATGCCGAACGCGTGCGACGCCACAGCCGCCCGACAAGTAAACTCCATCGTGTGAGCTTTCATCTGTTCGACGAACGTGCCGGCACCCTGACCGAATTTGTCCCATTGGTCCCGGGCAAGGTGTCGATCTACCACTGCGGACTGACGGTGCAGTCGGCCCCACATCTGGGGCATATCCGCAAAGAGGTCGTCTTCGACGTGCTGCGGCGCTGGCTCACCGCCGAAGGCTACGAGGTGAAGGTCGTCGCCAACATCACCGACATCGACGACAAGATTCTCGCCAAGTCCAAGGCTCAGGGCATCGAATGGTACGAGCTTGCCTACGCCGTCGAGCTCGAATTGCACAAGGCCTACGAGGCGCTCGGCTGCCTGCCGCCCGACTATGAGCCGCGCGCCACCGGGCACATCCCCGAGATGATCGAGCTGATCAAGGTGCTCATCGAACGCGGTCACGCCTACGCCGCCGAGGACGGCTCCGGCGATGTCTACTTCGACGTACGTTCCTGGCCCGACTACGGCGAACTGTCGAATCAGCGGATCGACGACATGGCTCCGGCCGCAGACGCCGACCCGCGCGGCAAGCGCGATCCAAGAGACTTTGCGCTGTGGAAGGGCACCAAGCCCGGCGAGCCCGCCACCGCGTCCTGGCCAACCCCGTGGGGCAACGGACGCCCCGGCTGGCACCTCGAATGCTCCGCGATGAGCCTCAAGTATCTGGGCAGTGAGTTCGACATCCACGGCGGCGGACTCGACCTGCGCTTCCCGCATCACGAGAATGAGCTGGCACAATCACGCGCCGCAGGCCACGGCTTCGCGAAGTACTGGATGCACAATGCCTTCGTCACGATGGCCGGCGAGAAAATGAGCAAGTCGCTGGGCAACGGCACCGTGGTGACCGAGGTCACCCGCGAGTATCCGGCCCGCGCGGTGCGGCTCTACCTGGCCCAGCCGCACTACCGTTCGGCCGTCGAATTCAGCCCGACCTCGCTGGCCGAGGCGACATCGCAGCTGGAACGCATCGACTCCTTCCTGACCAGGGCAGGCGCGACCGGGGAATTCACCTTCACCTTCTCGCAGCTGCCGCAGGCCTTCGTCGAGGCCATGGACGACGATCTGGGCACCCCGGCCGCCGTCGCCGTGATCTTCGACACCGTGCGGCAGGGCAACCGCCATCTGGACGCCGGGGATTCCGAGGCCGCTCAGCAGGCGCTGACGCAGGTGCGCGCGATGCTGTCGGTGCTCGGCCTGGATCCCTTCGATCCTGCCTGGGCCGGGAGTTCGGGCGGCGACGATCTGAGCGGTGTCGTGGACGGCCTCGTCCAGTTGATCTTGGATCAGCGTGCTCAGGCTCGCTCCCGCAAGGACTGGGCGGCTGCTGACGCGATCCGCGATCAGCTGACCGCGCTCGGCCTGACCATTGAGGACACTCCCGACGGCGCCCGCTGGAGCCGTTGACCGACGTCCACTACGCGTAGAACAACTACTGACTAAGGAGAATCCGTGGCGACTGGGCGCAAAGTAGGATCCGGCGGGCACCGCAAGCGCGGGCTGGCCGGACGCGGTCCGACCCCCAAGGCCGAGGATCGTCCTTATCACAAGGCATATAGGGGCAAGCAGGGCTCCGACCAGCGGCACGCCGGTGGCGGGCAGGGCTCACATGGTGGCCAGAACAAGGGCCGCAGCCAGGGCAAGGGCGCGGGCGCCGATTGGGTGGTCGGACGCAACCCCGTGCTGGAGGCCATGATGGCCGGCCTGCCGATCAAGACCGCCTATGTCGCCGAGGGCGCCGAGCGGGACGACCGGCTGAACGAGATCTTCCGGTACGCCGCCGAACATTCGATCTCGCTGCTGCAAACCAGGCGCATCGAACTCGACCGGCTGACCGGCGGCGCGGTGCACCAGGGAGTTGCCTTGCAGCTGCCCGGCTATGACTACGCCTTCCCGCCCGATCTCATCGCGGACGCGGTGAACGACGAATCCAAGACGGGGCTGCTGGTGGCCCTCGACGGCATCACCGACCCCCACAATCTCGGCGCGATCGTCCGCTCGGCCGCTGCTTTCGGCGCTCACGGCGTGATCATCCCCGAGCGCCGCAGCGCCTCGGTGACCGCGGTGGCGTGGAAGTCGTCCGCCGGAGCGCTGGCCCGGGTGCCGGTCGCCAAGGCCACCAATCTGAACCGGGTGCTGCAGGACGCCGCGAAAGCCGGGTTCACGGTTGTCGGGCTGGCGGGCGAGGGCGATACGGACATCTCCGGTGTGCCGGGGGCCGACGGCCCGGTGCTGCTGGTCGTCGGCTCGGAGGGCGCCGGGCTGGCCCGGCTCACCAGAGAGCGTTGCGATGTGCTGGCGCGCATCCCGATTGCGAGCGATGTCGAAAGCCTGAACGCGTCGGTGGCTGCGTCCGTGGCGCTCTATGAGATCGCTCGCTGCCGCGGGAGCCTCGCGGAGTGAGGAGCACCCTCGTTCGGGCCAAAACCCAATATTTGATATGATTTTCCCTATCAAAAGAGGTAACTGGACCAAGGCACAGCTGCCTGCCGGTCACAACCATGGAGGCTGATGTCAATGGCATCCGACGACGCAGTTCTGGTGCTCAATCCCGCCGATGACGTTGCGGTGGCGCGCCGGAAGCTTCTCCCCAGCGAGACGATCATCGTCGGCGAGAATCAGCTCACGATCCAGGACGTCATCCCTCTCGGCCACAAGGTCGCCTTGCATGACATCGCCGAGACCGATCCGGTGACCAAGTATGGCTACCAGATCGGCGTTGCCCTGCAGCCCATCACGGCCGGCCAGCACGTTCACGTGCACAACTTGGTGTTCTCCAACCACCACAAGCCCAAGGCCTCCGAGCTCGACCATGACGCCTGGGCGGCCCCGGAGCTGCCCGAGCGCCGCACCTTCATGGGCGTCCGGCGCAACGATGGCACCACCGCCACTCGCAATTACATCGCCGTGCTGTCGACGGTGAACTGCTCGGCGAATGTCTGCGAGATCGTGGCCAACGAGGCCGGCAAGCGCGGGCTACTCGACGACTATCCCAATGTCGACGGCGTGATCCCGCTCGTCCATGGGTTGGGCTGCGGCATGGCGACCAGCGGGCTCGACCTGCTGCAGCGCACCCTCGCCGGTTTCGCCACCCACCCGAACGTCTCGGGCGTGATCGTGATCGGGCTCGGCTGCGAGGTCAATCAGGTCGATCTGATGATCAAGCAGATCCACGCCCGCCGCGGCGTCGCCCAGGAGCGGATGACCATTCAGCAGTCCGGCGGCACTCGCGCGACCGTCGAAGCCGCCCTCGAAGGCATTAAGAAGATGCTGCCGAGCGTCAACGAATCCTTCGTGCGCACCGAGCGTCCGGTCAGCGAACTGGTGCTCGGGCTCAACTGCGGCGGTTCGGACGGTCTGTCCGGGCTGACCGCCAATCCCGCGCTCGGCTACGCGTCCGATTTGATCGTCGCCCAGGGTGGACGATCGGTGCTCGCCGAAACACCCGAGATCTACGGCGCCGAATCACTGCTCGTCCACCGCTCGACCAGCGAGGAGACCTCGCAGCGCCTGATGGACAAGATCGCCTGGTGGGAGGACTACACCTCGAAACTGGGCGCCTCGATGGACGCGAACCCCTCCCCCGGCAACAAGGCCGGCGGCATCACCACCATCTTGGAGAAGTCGCTCGGCGCGGTCGCCAAGTCGGGCCACGCCCCCTTGCAGGCCGTGTACGACTACGCGGCTCACATCGACCAGCCCGGACTCGGCTTCATGGACACTCCCGGATACGATCCGGTCTCGGTGACCGGTCTGCTCGCCGGTGGCGCCAACCTGATCTGCTTCACCACCGGACGCGGCTCCGCGCTGGGCACCGCCCCCGCCCCGACCCTCAAACTGGCCACCAACAATGCCCTGGCCGCCCGGATGCCCGAGGACATGGACATCAACTGCGGGCCGATCTTCTCCGATGGTGTGCCGGTCGCCGAGAAGGGTCTCGAAATCTACAACGCCCTGCTCGATCTGGCCAGCGGCAACCCGTCGAACAGCGAGTCGCTGGGGTACGGACGCAACGAATTCCAGCCTTGGCATATCGGCGTCGTAATGTAATGCGTGAACCCACCGATTGGTGCCGTGATACACGGCAACGACGCACAGTACACGGAAATCGGTGGACCCAGGTATGGTGCGGACGCCCCGAACGAAAGGCAGAATGCAATGGCGCAGCCCAAGGTACGGACCCTGCAGCGAAAGGTGTTACGCGACACGGTCTATGAGTCGCTGGTCAGCATGCTCATGTCGGGCTCGCTGGCCCCGGAGACTCCACTCAGCATCGATGGGTTGGCCGCGGAACTCGGAGTATCCCCGACGCCGGTGCGTGAAGCGCTCGTTCACATGGAGCGCACCGGCCTGGTCACCCGCGCACCCCTGCGTGGCTACCGTGTCGCACCGCCGTTGACTCCCGATCAGATCGGCCAGCTGTGCGACACCAGGCTGATCCTTGAGCCCGGCGCGTTGATCCTGGCCTTCAAGCGGGTGGACGAATTAGGTCCCGCGCTGGCCAAGGCACACACGAAACATGAGAAGAGCGCCAAGGCGGTGGCAGGTATCGTCCCCGACAAGACCACGATGAACGCGTACCGCGACTATATGGACGCCGACTGGGCCTTTCACAACACGATCTTCAGGTTCACCGACAACGTCTACCTGCAGAACACCGCAGATCAGCTACCGGCCCACCTGCACAGGCTGCGCCAATCCGTCCGGCGGGGCATCAACGATTCCGAACTCGCGGTATCCGAGCATGCGGCGGTATTGGCCGCGGTCGAGGCCCATGACCTGGAGACGGCACGGCAGGCACTGTACGACCACATCAGCAACGTGAAAGACCGCTCGCTGCGCGACGAGTCGGATCCCGCCGCCTGATCACCGGCTGTGCCCGGACAAGCCACAAGGTGCATCCGGGATACACTGAGACCGCGATTGATCCCTTCGTCCAGGAGTATCCGTGACCGACCCTGATGCCCTCGCCACCACCGCCTATCAGGCCATGCTGACCCTCGTCGGGCAGACCGAACCACGCATCGCCGAAGCGATCAAGGCGGAGCTGCACGACCAACGGCATTCGCTGAAACTGATCGCGTCCGAAAACTACGCGTCGCTGACGACCCTGCTGGGGCTCGGCACCTGGCTTTCGGACAAGTACGCCGAGGGCACCATCGGGCACCGCTTCTATGCCGGCTGCCAGAACATCGACACCGTCGAGCAGGTGGCCGCCGAGCACGCCGAAGCGCTCTTCGGCGCCGATCACGCCTATGTGCAGCCGCACTCGGGCATCGACGCCAACCTGGTCGCCTACTGGGCCATACTCGCGCACCTGATCGAGACCCCTGCGCTTGAGAAGTATCAGGCCAACACCGTCAACGACCTCAATCAATCCGATTGGGACGAGCTGCGTCACGCGCTCGGCAACCAGCGCCTGATGGGCATGAGCCTGGACGCGGGCGGCCACCTCACCCACGGTTTCCGCCACAACATCTCCGGCAAGATGTTCGACCAGCGCAGCTACGGCACCGACCCGGCGACCGGTCTGCTGGACTACGAGGCCGTGCGCAAGCAGGCCAAGGAATTCAAGCCGGCGATCCTGGTTGCGGGCTATTCGGCTTATCCGCGCCGCATCAACTTCGCCATCATGCGCGAGATCGCCGACGAGGTCGGCGCCGTGCTGATGGTCGACATGGCCCACTTCGCCGGACTCGTGGCGGGTAAGGCATTCACCGGGGACGAGAATCCGGTGCCCTTCGCGCACATCACCACGACCACCACCCACAAGTCGCTGCGCGGCCCCCGCGGTGGCATGGTGCTGGCCACCAAGGAGTTTGCCGCCGATGTCGACCGCGGCTGCCCGATGGTGCTCGGTGGTCCGCTCGGCAACATGATGGCAGGCAAGGCCGTGGCGCTTGCCGAGGCCCGCCAGCCCAGCTTCCAGACCTACGCCCAGCAGATCCTGGACAACTCGAAGGCCCTTGCCGAAGGCCTGTTGAGGCGCGGTGCCACGCTGGTCACCGGCGGCACCGACAACCACATCGTGCTGCTCGACGTGGCCACCTCGTTCGGTGTGACCGGACGCCAGGCCGAGAACGCTCTGATCGATTCGGGAGTGGTCACCAACCGCAACTCGATCCCGCACGACCCGAACGGCGCCTGGTATTCGTCCGGTATCAGGCTGGGCACCCCGGCCCTGACCAGCCGGGGCTTCACCCCGGCCGATATGGACCAGGTCGCCGGGTTCATCGTGGACGCATTGAGTGCGACCACCCCGACCACCACGTCGGCCGGTACTCCGAGCAAGGCCAAATACACCATCGCCGACGGTGTGGCCGAGCGCACCAAGGCCGCCGCGGACGAGCTGCTGGGCAACCACCCGCTGTACCCGGGCCTGGAGCTCTGAGCTTTATGCTTTTGTCGGATCGTGACATCTGTGGCCAGGTCGAAGCGGGACGAGTCAGCCTCGACCCGTGGGACGCGGACATGGTGCAGCCCGCAAGTATCGATGTGCGGCTCGACCGCTACTTTCGCATCTTCGAGAACCACCGCTACGACGCGATCGACCCCGCCGCCGACCAATCCGAGCTGACCCGCATGGTCTCCCCCGACGGGGACGAGCCGTTCGTGCTGCATCCCGGCGAGTTCGTGCTGGGCGCGACCTACGAGTATGTGACCTTGCCGGACGATATCGCCGCCAGACTCGAAGGAAAATCCTCGCTCGGACGCCTCGGCTTGCTGACCCACTCGACGGCGGGATTCATCGACCCCGGCTTCTCGGGCCATGTCACCCTCGAATTGAGCAACATGGCGACCCTGCCCATCAAGCTCTACCCGGGCATGAAGATCGGCCAGCTGTGCTTCTTCCAGCTCAGCTCACCGGCCGCACACCCCTACGGATCGGCGACGACCGGCTCGCACTATCAAGGCCAGCGCGGCCCCACCGCGAGCCGTTCGCACCTGCATTTCTCCAGGATCTCGGTGCCGCGCAACCCCGAGCTCGAGAGCTAAAGTTCCAGCAGCGAGATCGTCTGACCGTCTCCCAATTCGACCGCTCCACCCAGATCGACTTCGATGCTCTGTCCCGGTTCCAGACGGACGCTCTCGCCATCGGGGAAGACCACGACCGTGCCGTTCGTAGAGTTCATGTCCGTCACCTCGACGGCCGACCCGACCGGCTCAATACGCACGTGAGTACGGCTGATGTCGTGGTTCGGGCTGAGCACTCGAACGGTCTTCTCGCCGTTCTGGCCGTTGGGTGAGCGTCCGATCAGCACCGGCCCGTCCAAAGCGATCTGCTCGCCGGACGAGGTCATCAGAGCAGGCGTCGAGGCCGAGGCGTCGGCGTCCGGCTCGGGTGGAGCCGACGAGGTAGGCGATGCGCCGAAACCGGCGGCACCCCACGGCCCTGTGGTCCCCGATGCCCCGAGAGGCTGGTTCGCGGCACCCGTGGCTCCCGGCGACAAACTGCCCGGCTCCTGGCCAGGCGCGTAATCGGGACGCTGGCCCAAGACCTGGGTCGGCTCTCGCCGCACTGCAGGCGGAACATCGTCCGGTGCCGGAGCCAGCCTGTCATCGGCATCGTCGGCAGCGCCATGAGATGCCGAGGAATCCGATGCCTCCGGGGCAACTGCTTGAGGGATCTCGTCTTCGGGCGCCACGGTAGCCGATTCCGACGAGACATCGCTATCGTCGACGACCTGATCCGCGGCCTCGGGAGCGGACCAACGGGACGCCGGGGAAGGCTCAGCGTCCGCACCGGACCATCGGGGCTCGGCCTGTTGATCGGCTTCTGGCAACGGAACTTCGTCTTCAGCCGAAGCAGGGTCCCAATTTGCGGGCTGCGAAACGCCACCGGACACTCCGCCTCTGGACCACGGGGTGACGCCTGATTGCCGGGATTCCGAGAACTCAGCGTCCGACTCCCGCACAGCCTCAGCGACGTCCGCCGCACGCTCGGCAGCATGATCAGCCACCGCATCAGGGGCTTCCGACCGGTCGGCGGCACTCTCACCGTGTCTTGGTTCATCAGGTGCCGAGTCGTCGGAAGCCGGTTCATCGAAAGCTGGTTCATCAGATGACGAGCCGTCGGCTCCCCAGGCATCCGGGTTGGGCGGCACCGACATGGTCAACAGCGGCATCGAGGGCTCTGCCGCTCCGGCAGCCGCGCCAAAGCCCGCCCCCGCGGCCGAGCCGCCTGCTGTTCCCAGCGTGGCACCGAACGGCGAGTCGTAGAGGCTGACGGAATCCTCCACCTGGCCTCCGGCACCGGCATCATATCGGGCGAGGGCCGCCTGGCGTTCCGGAGTCGCGGCAGCATCTGCCACCACCCGTGCCTGCCCGGCGCTGGTGGTGAGCCCAGCGGACGGTTTTGCCGCAGCGGGGGCTACCGCGCCGGGGGCTGCGTCCAGGTAGATCGTGGCTGCCTGTACCGCGCCGACCACCAGGGGCAGTTCGATCTGTTCGCCGCCGTCCGGCAACTCGTCCAATGGCAGATGGATCGATGACGAAGCCAGCGTCGCTTCTCGCCACGTGAAGGCACCCTCACCCGAAGCGATCTCGGCGTCCGATTCGGCGTCAAAGACCTTCATCGAACCGCGCAGCAGGCAGTGCAGTTGCTCGTCGTCCCAGAAGAAGACAGCCAAGTTGGACATCGAATCGAGCCCGTGTGCCGCGAGCGTGCGAGAAATATCGGCGACGGACGCGCAGTCGAGCAGTTGCGTCCACAGTTTTGCGACGAATTCGGATCTGTCCGCCTGGGTCGGCTCGAGAACCACCATCGAGGTCGGGCCGCTCAATACCGTCCAACGTCCGTGAATATAGCTGGCACGCCACGCGCCGTAGGGGGTCTTCATCGCGTTCTCCTCCCGAGAAGCCAGTCAGGGCGCCACCCAGCGCTGCTGGGTTTCCACCTTCAAGACTGTCAGCATCCGGGCTTGTGGGCAATCATCCCCGCCGGTGAGCCATCCCCCGAACGATACCGTCGCCGATCGACTGCACCAGCTGGACGATGACGATCATCGCCACGATGGCCATCGCCAGCACCTCACCGTTGAACCGCTGATAGCCGTAGCGGATGGCGAAATCACCGATGCCGCCGCCGCCGATGGCGCCTGCCATCGTCGAGTAGCCGATCAGTGTGACCAGGGTCAAGGTGGCGCCCGAGACCAGGCCGGGCATCGATTCGGGCAGCAGCACCTTCCAAACGATCTGCCAGGTGTTGGCGCCCATCACCTGAGCCGCCTCGATCTTGCCCGATTCGACCTCGCGCAACGCGGATTCGACCACTCGCGCATAAAACGGGATCGCGCCGACCGATAGCGGCACGATGGCGGCGGTCGGTCCGTAGGCGGTGCCGACCAGCCAGCGGGTGAGGCTGAGTAACGCGATCATCAAGATCAGGAACGGCAGGGAGCGCGCGATGTTCACGATCGCGCCGACGATTTGGTAGACGACCTGTTGCGGACGCAGGCCATCGGGCGAGCTGAGTCGCAAAATCACGCCGACCGCCAGCCCCAGCACGGTGACGATCACGAACGAGACGCCGACCATCCACGCGGTGTCACCGAGAGTGCCCACCATTTCGGGGAAGGCTTCGGTCCAGGAGACCTTTCTCATGGTCGCGTGCTCGCTTCCCGGTCGGTTAATTGTTCTGGCGGCCTCGCCAATCGTTCACGCGACCGGGACGGGCGCAAATAGGCACTGTTCATAACCGCGCGCTCACTTCCCGGTCGGTCAAGTACTGGTGGACGGCCGCCCTGTCGTAGACGCCATCCGGGTGTGACAACGCGACACGCAGCCGGCCCACCTTCTGCCCCGCGATCCAGTCGACCGAGCCCCCGAGGATCGAGACATCGAGACCGAAATGCTTGGTCAGCCCCGAGATGACCGGCTCCGAGGTGTGGCCGCCGACAAATGTCAGCACCATCGACCGCTCGTCGGGGTCGAGTGCCGGGTCTCCGGTCGGCAGCAGGATGTCGGCGAGCCGAGAATTCGGGTTCGCGACCAGCTCGACCAGCGGCCCGTGCTCGGCCACGCGTCCGTTTGCCATCAGGGCTGCCGAGTCACAGATACGGCGCACCACTTCGGACTCGTGGGTGATCAAGACGACCGTGACACCGGTTTCCTCGTTGATCTTCTTCAGCAGATCGAGGATCTGCTCGGTGGTGGCGGGGTCCAAGGCGCTGGTGGCCTCGTCGCAGAACAGCACCTGGGGCCCGGCAGCGAGCGCGCGGGCGATGCCCACACGCTGTTTCTGGCCACCGGACAGTTGCGAGGGGTACGAGCCGGCCCGGTCATCGAGCCCGACCAGCTTCAGCAGTTCGTCCACCCTTGCCTTGCGCTGAGGCCCGGCCACGCCCTGAATCTCCAGCGGAAATGCGACATTCGCGGCCGCGGTTCGGCTCCCCAGCAGGTTGAAGTGCTGGAAGATCATGCCCATCGTATGCCGGATCTCACGCAGCTGAGCCCGGTTAAGTGAGGTGAGCTCAGTACCGGCCACTTCCACCGAACCCGACGTCGGACGCTCGAGTGCGGTCAGGCAACGCATCAGCGTCGTCTTGCCGGCCCCACTGCGTCCGAGGATGCCGAAGATGCCGCCGTCGGGCACGTGCAGGCTGACGTCCTGCACGGCCGCAACGGCTTTGCCACCTTTTCCGTAAACCTTCGTCAGGTTCTTGACGGTGATCATTCAATTAGCTCTCGGTGGCCGGCAGTACGCTGCCCTGGTAGTTATCGGTGATGAACTGCGCGAGTTCGGGAGATTCGAGAGCCTCCGCCAGCTTCTGGACGCGGGGGTCGTCCTTCAGGGTTTCCTTGGTGACCAGCACATTGGCGTAGGGGTTGTTCTCGGCAGTCTCCAGCGCGAGGGAATCGTCCGAGGGAATCAGGCCGGCCTCAAGTGCGTAGTTGCCGTTGACGATCGACAGCGTCACACCCGGGTCGTCGAGCGAGGCAGCGAGTTGCGGACGATCGATCTTGATGAAGGAAATGTTCTTCGGGTTCTCCGAGACATCCGCGTCGGTCACCTGCGAGTAGTCGAGATCCGGATCGTCACGGTTCACGTCGAGGGTCAGCAGACCGGCATCCTCCAGCAGGAACAGACCGCGTGCCTGATTGGTGGCGTCCGCCGGAATCGCGATCACCGCACCATCAGGAACGTCATCGAGTGAAGTGAGCTTCTTGGAGTAGAGGCCCAACGGCTCGACATGCACGGTGGCGACGGCAACCAGATCCGAGCCCTCATGATTGGCATTCCAGTCATCGAGGTAGGGCACGTGCTGGAAGAAGTTGGCGTCCATATCGCCGGCCTCGGTCAACTGGTTGACGTCAACGTCACCGGAGATCTCGGTGATATCGACCTTGACGTCACCCAGCAGGCCCAGGTCTTCGGCCTCGCGGATGAGTTCGGCGTGGGGAATGACGTCGGCCATCACCTTGAGAGGTTCGGAGATGTCGGCGGAGCCGTCGCCGCTCGACGAGCCACCGCAGGCGGCCATCGAAGTGAGCAGGGTGGCGGCAACCGTGGCGGTGAGCAGTTTTCGAAGTCGCATGGAACAAATCCTATTCATCGTGTTCGGCGGATGTTTGATCGTCCACAGCACGGCCCGCAGCGGTCTCTGCGTAGGTTCCAGGGCAGCGATCGCTGCGACTCACGTCTTGGAGGAGCGATCGGTCCGTGCTGTCAGAGCGGCATTCGCCGACAGCACACGGGCATTATCATCGAGCAAGCGCGGGTTGCGCTGCTGGTGCTGATGATCTGGCCCATGGCCATGACAGTACTTCATGGCCGGTGGGCGGGCCAAAACGGGGAAGCTGTGTCACGCCTGACTCATGCAAGACTGGTATATGGCTATCACCGTGCGGCCCGCGAAGGCGTTCGACGATGTTGCGACGCTCGTCGGGCCCAAGAAGCCGACCTCGAATGTGTGCTTCTGCCTGAGCTATCGGCTGGACAGCAAGGAGCATCTCGCCCTGCACGGGCCCGCCCGCGGCGAGCGGATGCGGGAGCTGTGCGCCGAGGATCCGCCGCCCGGCGTCATCGCCTACCTGGACGACGAACCCGTCGGCTGGGCAGCGGTGTATCCCCGGGCCGGGACGAGCTTCGCCACCAATCGGCGGATCCCGCAGGTGGACGACCTGGATGTCTGGTCACTGTGGTGTTTGCGGGTCCGCCCCGGCTACCGGAAACAGGGCATCACGCATTCGTTGATCGACGGTGCGGTCGAGTATGCCAAGAATTCCGGCGCGCCCGCCGTCGAGGCCTACCCCGTCGACAACAAGGGCGAGAAGGTCGATCTGACAATGGCATACGTCGGCACGCGGAAGCTGTTCGAGGATGCCGGATTCACCAAAGCAGCCGACACGAAGTCGGTCCTCAACGGCTTCCCGCGCGTCCTGATGCGGAAGATGCTCGACTGCCGGTGATGCAGATCCAGGCGCATGGCATCCGCTGAACATTGTGTTGATCCAGCGCCCATCGTGGCCGTCGGATCGACACGGCATGCACTCCCCCCGACTTCGTAAACGGGTCATCCACCCACCTGCGGGCGTTCCTGCCTCGGCCCAGGGATCTGGTGGGCCTTAAACTGAGCCCGTGCGCAATGTGGTGATTCTTGGTTCTACCGGCTCGATCGGGACGCAGGCCATCGACGTGATCCGGCAGCGGCCCGGACAGTTCAACGTGGTGGGGTTGTCGGCGGGCGGTTCGTCGCTGGATCTTTTGTGCGAGCAGGTTCAGGCCATGCGTCCGAATGTGGTTGCCGTCGCCGATGAACAAGCAGCCGACCAATTGCGCAGCCGGATATCCGACGATGTCGACGTGTGGGCAGGGACCGAGGCGTCCACCAAGCTCGCCCGCTACGAAGGCGCAGACGTGGTGCTGAACTCGATCACCGGAGCGGCCGGTCTCGAACCGACGCTGGCGACCCTCGATGCGGGAATCACGCTGGCCCTGGCCAACAAAGAGTCGCTGGTGATCGGCGGCCGACTCGTGACCGACGCCGCAGCGCCCGGACAGATCGTCGCCGTCGACTCCGAGCACTCGGCGTTCGCTCAGGCACTCCGAGCTGGCAAAAAGTCCGAGGTGCGCAAGCTGATTCTTACTGCGTCCGGCGGGCCGTTCCGCGGCCGCAGCCTGGCCGAACTCGCCGGCGTCACCCCCGAGCAGGCCATGGCACACCCCACCTGGGCGATGGGCAGAGTGATCACCATCAACTCGTCCACCCTCGTCAACAAGGGATTGGAGCTGCTCGAAGCGAGCCTGCTGTACGACGTGCCGCTGGACGCCATCCAGGTCGTCGTCCATCCGCAATCGATGGTGCACTCGATGGTCGAATACGTCGACGGCTCCACCATCGCCCAGTGCTCGCCGCCCGACATGCGGCTGCCGATCGCGTTGGGGCTGACCTGGCCCGACCGGGTTCCGGACGCAGCACCCGCCTTCGATTGGACGCAGGCGACTGCCTGGACCTTCGAACCGCTCGACAACGAGGCCTTCCCGGCCGTCGAACTGGCCCGCCGCGTCGGCAAGGTCGGCGGAGTCGCACCCGCGGTCTTTAACGGCGCGAACGAGGTCTGCGTCGATGCCTTCTGCAACGGCAGGCTGTCGTTCACCGGCATCGTGGACACCATCACGGCTTGTGTCGATGCCCTGCTCGGCGCCGATAGACCCGACTTCGGCGAGTACTCGGTCCGCGCGGTGCTCGCTGCGGACGCCTGGGCCCGGCAAGCCGCCGCCCGGTTGATCGAGGCGTGAGCATTGAGGACGCGGCTGCCGCCTGATCTGTTCACCGGTTCAATTCCCGGTCTCTCACCGACGAGGCGATCGTCGCCGCCCAGCCCGACTATGTGCTGGTGACCAGCATGATCGGCAGCAACGACGAGGCGAAGGCCAAACTCGACGAACAGTTCGCGTCCAACCAGGCCTGGCAGGCGGTCAATGCTGTGCGCAATGGCAAGGTCATTTACCTGCCTCAACAGTATTTCTTGTACAACGCGGGCCCCTACTACGCTGATGTCGTGGAATATCTCGCTGCCTGTCTGCACCCCGACGTATACGGTGAGCCCGTCGAGCCGGCATGAGTCAACCCGTTGTGACCTCGACCGGGTGGGACAAGACGCAGTCTCGCCCGGGGTTTCGTCCGATCGTCTTCGTTGTTCTACTGGTGCTACTCGTCGCGGCGTTCGTCTACGGAGTGGGCACCGGGAGCATCGAACTGGCCCCGGGACAGGTGCTGCGGGGCATCTTCGGGCCCGACGACTACGAATGGCACCGGGTTGTCTGGGACATCCGGCTGCCCCGGGTGCTGCTGGCGGCCATGGTCGGCGCCAACCTCGCCACCTCGGGCGTGATCTTGCAGGCCATCATGGGCAATCCGCTGGCTGACCCTGGGATCATCGGTGTCTCATCGGGTGCCGGATTGTTCGGCATCGTCATCTTGCTGGCCTTCCCCGCCCTCTACATGATGGTGCCGGTTTTCGCCTTCATCGGTGCCCTGGGTGCCTGCATCATCATCTATATGCTCGCCTGGAAGGGCGGCATTCAGCCGATGCGGATCATCTTGGCCGGCGTCGCCGTTTCGACGTTGTGCAGCGCGGGTATCTCGGCTGTCATGGTGCTGTACTCCGACCGCGTGCAGAACGCCCTGCTTTTCATGAACGGCTCGCTGTCGATGCGCAGTTGGGGTGAGGTGCAGCAGCTGTGGCCCTACAGTCTGCTCGCGCTGGCTGCCGCACTGGTCTGCACCCGAAGGCTCGACGTGATCGTGCTCGGGGACGACATCGCCCGCTCGATGGGCATGAATGTGCAAGCCAACCGGATCTTGCTGACCGCAGTGGCTGCGCTGCTAGCAGCCAGCGCGGTCAGCGCCGTCGGACTGCTCGGCTTCGTCGGCCTGATCGTGCCGCACATCATGCGGCTGATTCTCGGCACCAACCACACCTTCCTGGTTCCCGGTTCGATTCTGTTCGGTGCCGCGTTGGTGATGTTCAGCGACACGGTTGCCCGCACCCTGTTCAGCCCGGTCGAGATTCCGGTCGGCATCGCGATGGCCGTGCTGGGCGTGCCATTCTTCCTCTTCTTGCTAAGGAGGGCGATGTGAATATCCCGATACTCAGCACTCGTGATCTGCGGCTGAATCTCGGCGGCCACGAGATCCTGCACGGCATCAACCTCGACTTCTCGGCACACAAGATCCACGCCATTCTCGGGCCGAACGGTTGCGGCAAGACCACCCTGGTCAAGGGCATGTGCGGGGCGGCGAAACTCAGTCAGGGCGAGGTCTTTCTGGACGGACGGCCGATCAGCGGACTCAGCGCGGCAAAGATGGCCCGCAAGATGGCGCTCGTGTGGCAGGGCGGTCATATCACCGGCGATCTGACCGTGCAGCGGCTGGTGAGTTATGGACGCTACGCGCATCTGCCCTGGTGGCAGCTGCGTCCGCCCACCCATGACCATGCGGTGGAACATGCCATGGCGCGCACCGGGGTGCTGCCGATGGCATCTCGCCGCGTCGAAACCCTGTCGGGCGGCGAACGGCAACGGGTCTGGCTGGCTGCGGCACTGGCTCAGGAGCCGGAACTGCTGCTGCTCGATGAGCCCACCACCTATCTCGACATCGCCCATCAGATCGACATCTTGGAGCTGGTCCGCAAGCTCAACCAGACCAGCGGACTCACCGTGGTCATGGTGCTGCACGATCTCACCCAGGCCGCCCGCTACTGCGACGACTGCGTGGTGATGGGCGATGGCAGAGTGCTGCGTCAAGGCCGGCCGGACGAAGCCCTCTCCTGGGCGGCGATCGCCCAGGATTTCTCAGTCGATTCGTGGGTGACCAACGATCCGCAGGGCGGGCGTCCGGTGGTCGCACCGCGCGCCCGGGTGCGACGGTCGAATAACTTCGGGCCCGACCGGCAATCAACAAATTAGGGAGAAGACAAAATGAAACGAATCTTCGCGTCCATCGCGACCGCAGTCCTGATCGGCGCTGCGGTGGTCGGCTGTGGCTCATCGTCCGATGACACCAGTTCGCCGGCCGAAACACCGAGCGCGCCCGCAACCAGCGCAAGCGCCCCCGCGTCCTCGGCAACACCGACCGGCGAGGCGACACTGACCGAAGAAAATGGCCTACTGGTCGACACCGACAAAGATGCCAACGTCATCGAGGGCGCCGGCTTCGACATCACCATCGATCCGGAGGCGAAAACGGCCACCTTCCAGCAGATCGATCCGGCAAGCGGCGAGGAGTTCCAGAACGTGGATGTCTTCGGCTATGAGAACGGTGTCTTCAGGCGAACCATCTACGTCTCTGCGATGGGCGTCACTTACGTCTATTACGCCGATCTCGCCACGGGCGAGTTGCAGTCCATCCAGAACGCCGCGGGCGAGGACGTCAGCGAAGCTGCGCGAGAACAGGGCCACTGGGACAGTGCAGCGTCGGGCACCCAAACCGAACGTGAGAATATCGAGTCGTACTTTGAGGCCCGTTACGGAATGACCATCGCGGAAGCAGTGGGGGCCTGATCACGGTTTGATTCCGGGCTCGGTGGCTCGCCGGTCCCGTTATGCCGAACTCTTGACCAGCTGGCTGACGCGCTGGGGCGACATCCCCAGGGCCTCGGCTACGTCCCGTTGGCTTATTCCCATCGCCCGTAGGTCGCGGATCGCCGCGCGGCGCTTCTGGGCTGCCGAGGCCAATTCGGCCCGGCCGAGTTCCTCGTCCTTCTCCGCATCCACAAGCTGAGCGGATACAGCCTCCGGCACGTGGACCTTGACGTCGACCTTCACATCGTCTTCGGGAATATCAAGGTACGCAGCAACGATTCCTCTGCCGATATCCGCGGCATCCCGCAACGCTCGAGTCTGACCGGCGATATCGAGATTTCGCACATCAAGCACCCACCGGCGCCCTTCCCGGCTCACATCAATGGTGTAAGTGGTCATTTGCTTGTCCTCTCCGGCTACTTCCAACTGTCCGGAACCTCGTCCAGCTTCGCGGCGATCTTTCGCAGCACGCCCGCGGTTACTTCTCGATGGTGCGGAACAACCAGCTTCGTCTTGCCATCGGGTGATCCCCAGATCTCATGGGAACCAGCGGCATTCCGCAGCCATACCCACCCCTGCCCAGTAAGTACCGCCGTTACATCTCGATACTTCTGGGGCTTCATGATCGAAGTCTAGTGGGGCTTTATTGCTGACTCAAGAGGCCATGGACTCGCTTGTCGCCTGATATTCCTTAGCGATAGCAGCAACTATGTAGTCTCGGACCGTCCAAACAGATCGCCAGCACCCAGAGTTAACGCGTTCCGTTATTGACGACGTCCGTTAACCATGTCATGCTGGTCAAATGATCAGGTCGTTCGGGAGCAAAGACACCGAGCAGATCTGGCACGAGCAGTATGTCAAGGGCGTTGACCGCGTATTACAACGGGCGACCCTGCGAAAACTGGAGATGATCCATGCGGCCAAGAACGTCGAGGACCTCCGTATCCCACCGGGAAATCGTTTGGAACGGCTGACCGGCGATCGTCGCGGCCAGTACAGCATCCGCGTCAACACGCAGTGGCGGATTTGTTTTGTTTGGACTGAAGGAGGTGCAGAAGATGTCGAGCTCATCGACTACCACTGAGACCGATTTGATGGAGCCGATCCATCCAGGCGAGATCCTGCTGGAAGATTTCATCGAGGGATTCGGAATCACACAGAACAAGCTTGCGTTGTCGATCGAAGTGCCGCCCCGGCGGATCAACGAAATCGTTCACGGCAAGCGGGGGATCACTGCCGACACCGCAATTCGTCTGGCACGATACTTCGGGACCTCCGAAGAGTTCTGGATGAACCTGCAGTCGAACTACGAGTTGCGCCTTGAGCGTCGCGCATTGCGTGAGGTTGTGGCCTCGATCAAGCCTTTGAAGGCCGCATAAGAACGAACCACCTTGCTGTGGACGAGCGGAGAACCCATGAAGATCAGCCGTATCGAGACGTTCATCCTCAAGGTGCCGCTGGGCGGCGACCGCTTCTTCTCGTCCCAGGCGGCCTTCCCCGAACGCAACAGCTTCTTGGTGAAACTGACCACCGATGACGGCTTGACCGGGTGGGGCGAAGGTGGCCAATATGGCCCGGCCGAACCCGTCAAGGCATGTGTCGAGCACGTGCTCGGCCCGACTTTGCTCGCCATGCCGGACGCCTCCCCCGGCTTGGTTTGGGACACGCTCTATACCCAAACCCGGGATTTCGGTCAGAAGGGCGCTTACATCGAGGCCATCAGCGCGATCGACATCGCGCTGTGGGATCTCGCCGGAAAGGCGCTCGGGGTTCCGGTCTCCACGCTGATGGGCGGACGCTTCCGCGACAGCGTCCAGGCTTATGGCACCGGCGGCTACTACCGCGAGACGACCTTCGATCCGGCACGCGACCTTAGCGCGCTGCAATCCGAGATGGAACGTTACGCCGCCACCGGGTTCGCGATGCTCAAGATCAAGATAGGCCTGCTGCCGGTGCGCCAGGACGCAGCCCGGATCGCCAGAGTGCGGCAAGCCCTCGGCGACGACTTCCACCTGCTGACCGACGCCAACCATGCGTATAACTCGAGCACTGCCGTGCTGATGGGCCGTCATCTTGAGGACGCGGGCGTCGAGATGTTCGAAGAGCCGGTACCGCCCGAGGACCGCGAAGGATATGCCCGGGTGCGCACCGCGCTGAGCGTCCCGATCGCCGGTGGCGAGGCCGAGTACACCCGCTATGGGTTCCGTGATTTCATTGCCGGGGGCTGCGTCGATATCGTCCAGCCGGACATCTGCGTGTGCGGCGGTATCTCGGAGGCGATGAAGATTCAGGCGCTGGCGTCCGCTCATAATCTGCGCGTGGTGCCGCATGTCTGGGGGTCGGGCATCGCTCTTGCTGCGGGCTTACAGGTCTGCAGCGCCCTGCCGCTGACGCCGTTTGGATACGTGCCGGTGCCGCTGCAGAACGAGCCGGTGATCGAATTCGACAGGACCCGAAATCCGTTGCGCGATGACCTGCTAACTACGCCTTTCACGCTGCATGACGGTCGAGTCGCCGTTCCCGATCGCCCGGGTCTGGGTGTCGATGTCGATCCCGAGGTGCTGAACCGCTACCGCGTCGCCTGAGCCCCCGGCTCTAGACTGAGCCCGTGCCCGGATGGCCCCGATTACGGCGAACTCTCGGTTGACAGCGTGCTCGCCGCAGACGCCTGGGCCGCGAGTTCACAGCAGGTCTCATCGGGTAGCGCCATGTCGGGTAGTACGCACGCGACCATTTGGACGTAACGGCGGTCGCGTCCCCTAGATAAGGCGTGCTCCGATTAATGCGCCACATGCACTAGCGGCACTGGGACCGCTGTCCGGGCGTGTTCGGCAGCATCGACTCACTCGTGTGCCTCCTTGTACGCACAGCGCCCGTTGCAGCATGATGTCAGCTCGGCAATGGGGACGCGTCACCCTGGAAGATTTCTCGAATCTTTTTTCGATTTAGTGGTAGATTCGTCTGTTTTTGTCGGTATGTTCGAGTAGAGTTCTTTTATGGAAGACCACACGACGCGCAAAGCGGACGATGGAGAGAAGGCAACCCCTGCTCCCGGTTCGGTGCTCAGTGCGGTTGGCGTACCGGTCGATTCCGCGGACATGCCAGCCTCTCGGCCAACACATCCTTCCCGGCCGGCCGCGGGCTCTGCTCCCGGCTCGACCGATGGTCAGGTGGCAGAGCCGATTTGTGGCACCGAGGCGCTGGTCAGGCCGTCCGACGCTGCGAATGCTGTGGCTGCCTTGGATTTTGCGCATCAGCAGATCAAAGCATTTGAGGTCGCCGAACTGATCGCTATCCTGCATGCTGCCGATTTGTGGCAGATCGATCAGGAGGCCGTGTTCGAAGGCATGGAACGATTCATGACCCCGGGTCATGACGGCACCCCGAAAATCGGTGAGTTCTTGGCGTTGGAGATCGGCCCCCTGCTCGGCATCCCCGCATCACTGGCGCTCGCTCAGATCGGGTTCGCTCTCGACCTGCGGCATCGGCATCCCCGCATGTTCCAGAAGGTCATCTGTGGCCAGGTGCGGGTCTGGCGGGCCAAGAAAGTCTGCCAACGCTGCGCCTGCCTCCCCCTGAAAGCGTGCCTTGAGGTGGACGAGAAGATGGCCGACATTCTCGCCTATCAGCCGTTGTCGAAAGCGATGAAAGACCTGGAAGAACACGTCATCGCCGCCGACCACGAGCTGGCCCGCAAACGCGCCGAGGCGAAACGGTTGTCCCGATTCATCCACATCTCGCCGATCGACGACGGACACGTCTCCATCTACGGTGTGGTGAATCCCGAAGACGGGTTGATGTTCGACTTCGTCCTGAGAAAGATCGCAGGCACCCTGCCCACCTCCCCGGATCCGTTGATCGGACGCGACCTTGATATCCGCCGCGCGAAAGCCCTGGGTATCCTCTGTCGGCACTTCCAAAACCAGCCCTGCCAACAAGGTGCCCTGCCCGTCACGACGTCAGCTCCGCCCGACACCAGGCCGGTCAGTCAGCGGTCCGCGACGTCGAATGCTGAACACCTGGCAGACTCCTGGTTCTGGGAAGAATCCTCGCGGGCGGGCAGCGGCGACCCGGCTATCGATCTTGGCGACGAGTCGTTCTTCCCGCAACCAGCGGACGAGTCGCCAGCACCTGGATCGTCAAGCCGCTCCGACCTCACCTCCCAGCAACCCATCACCTCCTTCGCTCCAGCATCAGACGCCCCGCGAGCGGGCAGTGGATCAGCCGAAATTCAGCGGCCGGTTCCGGACTGGCGCCACACGTTGGATGCCATCTTCGGCACCGAAGCCGACGAAGTCTCCGACACCGGGATCTCAGGTCGCAGCATGGTGGGGACAGCGGAAACCGGGAGTCAAGTCGGCCACGATTCCCGTAGACCGGCCGACACACCGCCATCAACGCGGACCTCTAGCGGATCCGGCAGCTGCTCCTTCTCACTTCCGGGCCGATCATTCGGGACGAATGAGCCTCGGGTATTCGACGTTGATGAGCCACCACCCGAGGATGCCGAGGACTCCTGTCCGCCGGACGGTCACGGCAGTCTGGACAGGAATGCGGATCTGCCGGTATGCCCGCGCTCTGCCGAGGGCGCCACCATGCCCGTCCACACGCTGGTCGTGCATATCAACGCCGACGACTTGGTGCCGGGCCACACCTCCGGAACGGGCGAGGGCGATCCGGAGCAGTCGGGGCCCTGGAATAGGGCTGGTCATGGCCGCCGCAACGCTGACCCCAGTGCAACCGATTGCGAGTCAGATGATCATCCAGGCCACGGCCCACATCTGCCGCCGCTTGGGGTCGCCCGTGTCGACGGTTGGGGACCCCTGCTCACCAGCCAACTGCCCGAGTTCTTGAAAGACTCGACAGTCATCGTCCGACCCATCATTGATCCGGGCACCATTCAGCCGTCGGACGCCTATCAGACGCCCGATCGGATGCGGTTCGTCATCGAGCAACGCAACCCCGTCGACGTATTCCCCTACGGGACGATCGCCGCCCAGCACTGCGACATGGATCACACCATTCCATTCGTGAACGGGGACAAAGGCCAAACCCATCCCGGCAACCTCGGGCCGCTATCCCGCAAAGCCCACCGGGCGAAAACTCACGGCGACTGCCAGTTAGAGCAGCCCAGCCCCGGCCTCTACATCTGGACCACGAAACTCGGCTACCACTACGCCATCACCGCCGCAGGCACCACCAGAATCCAAATACCCGGCTCCATCGAAAATATGGCGAAAATGCCGTCGATCGCCGCGGCGGAATCCCGACCATCACATCGATCGGAATCAGATACACCAACGGCAGGCCCGAAGTCGAAGGACTGAGGTAACCCTTACCGAATCGTCGTTCATCGGCGGTGTTAGCGTGACGATGTCGTGGTCGATAAGGATCGCGACTGCCCATTGGAATCAGCGAAGTCCGGTGTGGCCAAAGATTCTTTGACCACGAATTCCGGCACTGGCCCGCAACGGTAAAGCCTCTCTCAAAGAGGACAAGTCCGGTCGACTGCAGTGGGTTCAAGCACCGTCCTCGATGGATAAGGGACGGAGCAGATCCGTCTGGCTCCGTTCCGGAAGGAATTGTGTTGAGTCAGAAACGCAGGTTCGGAAAACTCCTTGCCCAATCAGGAATCGCGGCTCTGCTCGCCTTCGGGCTGGCCGCTTGCGGATCAGGTCCCACGGATTCGTCCACCAACGCGGGCGCGCCCGATTCGTCGGCCGCGAACGCCTCCTTTGATGCCAACAGTGTCCGGATCTCGGGCGACAGCTATCCGATGACGATCACCGATTTCGTCGGCAACACCATCACCCTGGAGCAGAAACCCGAGCGGGTGTGCGTCGTCTCCGGCACCCCGTTGAACATCTACTACGACGCGGGCGGCACCGCGGTTTGCGGCCCGAACATCACCGAGAACCTCCGGCTGGTCACCGAGCATGCAGACGAGATGAAGGCGCTGCCCCAGGTCGGCAGCTCGTACGCCATCAATATGGAGCAGTTGTCGGCGCAGAACCCCGATCTGGTCATCACCATGGCGGGCTCCCAAGACACCCAGCTGAAGGCAATGCAGGGCCTCGACATGACGACGCTGTCGGTCAAGGTGCGCTCTTTCGAGGATCTCGTCACCACCTACCAGCTCTTCGGAGCCATCAACGGCACTCAAGATATCGTCGATCAGCGAATATCCGACATCTCGTCCCAGCGCGACGAGGTCATAGCGAAGTGGCCGGGCGACGACATATCGGTGGCAATTCTCTATGTCACGGCCCAGTCCCTGGCCGTGAAACTCGACAATTCGATTGCCGGAGAAATGGCCACCACCCTCGGCGTCACGAATATCGCCTCTGAGCTGGCGCCGGATAATCCGGGTTCGGAGACCACCAATCTCGACATCGAAGCGATAGTCGCGGCCCAGCCCGATTATGTGCTGGTGACCTCCATGATCGAGAACAACGATGAGGCCAAACAGAAACTGGACGAGCAGTTCGCCTCCAACCAGGCCTGGCAGGCAGTCGATGCGGTACGCGACGGCAAGGTGATCTACCTGCCGCAGCAGTACTTCTTGTTCAACGCCGGGCCTTACTATGCGGACGCCCTGGAGTATTTCGCAGCCAGTCTGCGTCCGGATGTCTACGGGCAGCCGGTTGATCCCACGGACGCAAAGTAGATGCTCTGTTCAGTACCTCGAACAGACGTGCATCGAGTGCCGGGGTTCAGCAGAAAAAGAGGGGGCAACAGACGCCCTCTCAAAACCGATCCTGTTCACAACCAAGCCGCGATTGGTCGGCGTCGCAGATCAGCCGATAAGGGTCGGTTGCGGTCATTCACGATGTTCCACAAACAACAAGGAGAAAAGAAGAATGAAGCGCACTATCGCCATTGTCGCTGCGGCAGTACTCGGCCTGGGCATGGCCGGATGCTCGTCCGATAGCACGGAGACCGCCGCCGGCACTCCCGAGACGCCGGCCAGCAGCGCACCCGCTGCCTCCGCAAGCGCGAATGCTCCCGCGGCAGAGCACACCCTGACCAGCCAGGACGGCATGCTGACCGACACCGATAAGGACGCCACCGCCGTCGAGGATTCCGGTTTCGAGATCACCATCGATCAGCAGGCCAAGACCGCCACCTTCCAGTTCATCGATCCGGCCAGCGGCGAGGCCTTCCAAAACTACGGCGAGTTCAACTACGCCGACAACACCTACCTGCGCCATCTGGTCAGCTCGGCGATGGGCAAGACCTACAACTACACCTACGACCTGACCAGCAATGCCTTGGTTTCGGTATTCGATGACGAGGGCAACGACCTCAGCCAGTCGACCAAGGACAATGGACGCTGGGAGAAGGCCGAGACCGAGACCGGCGACCAGGTTCAAGCGATCCAGGACTACTTCCAGACCCGCTACGGCATGAGCATCGAGGACGCCACGCTCGGCTGACCACGCCGTGCAAAAGCCACGCCTTTAAAACGAAGGCGTCAGAAGGCGCAACTGGCTGCATCGTCCTCCGGCGAGCCGTTCACCATGCCACGCGGCCGCGCAGAGTATCGTCAAGCCTGTCGCTTCGAGCGGCGAGCCCGGCTGGTGCAGGCCTAGCCGAGACGGGCAAATGTGATAAAGTATCACATGCCACAGCAAGGAAGCCTGTGCGTACCTGTTGGTATCAGCGAAATCCGGTGTGACTCCGGTGCTGGCCCGCAACGGTAATGCCTCAGGCCTGGTTTCAGGCCCAAGGATGAGCCCGGTCGACTGCAGCAGGTACGCGCCGTTCTCGTTGGACAGGACCGGGGCAGTGACTGCTGTCTCCGCTCCCAAGGAAGGGATTGCGTAGTCGTGGCTACTATCTGCTATTACTCCGCTGCCGGAGATGATCTTGCGCTGCTCGCCGAAGCCGCCGGACGCCTGAGTCATGCGTCCCATACGGTCGTCGGCCGATCGGGAAACCAGCTGAACGATCCCGCCGAGGCGGCCTGGTTCGCCTCGACAGCTGCTCGCGCCAGCGCGATCATCTGGCATGGCGAGACCGCGGACGCCTACGCATGGCAACTCATCGAGCGGACCCTGGACGATCGCCGCGCACAACATCTGCCGCTGCCGTGGGTCCACCTGCAACCGGCTTCCGGCGCTGCCTGCGTCCCGCCCGCCGGCAACCCCTACGCCAGTGGCGTGACCGATGGCAGTTGGGCCCGGTTAGCAGAACTCTTGGCCACCGGAGGTTTGGAGAACCTCATCACCGCGCTCGCCATCATCGTCAACCGCGCCAACGACGGCTGCTGGCCCGTCCCCCTTCCGCTTCCCATGCCCGCCTGGGCTCTCAGCCATCCGGACGCCGGGACTTTCACTTCACTCGCCGGGTACCGCCCTCGCCTGCTTCCGGAGCGTCCGACCGTGGCCGTCGCCTACCCTCGAAGCCACTGGCTCAGCCACAACACCGCCCACATCGATTCGCTCGTCCACGAATTGGAGTATCGGGGCGCCAATGTGCTGCCGTTCTTCTATCCCGGCGAGCCACAAAGCGGCCGAGATCAGCAGAACATTCAGCAGGCTTTCGACCGGCTCTGTTCCGATCACGATCAGCCGGTCGCCGATGCCATGATCAGCGTCAACGATACGGTCGATCCCACCGATGATGACTGGGCAAGCCTGCCGTACCCGCAGATCGGCGTCCCGGTGTTGCGTGCCGTCACCAGCACGATTCCACGCGAGAAGCTGAGCTCGACCTCAGCGGACGGCCCGTTGGCCGACAGCGTTCCGTGGGGTGTATCCGCCTGGCCCGGACGCGACGGCCGGCTGGCCACCCCGGTCATTGCCTGCCAGGAGACGATCGACGCCGACGCGCTGACCGGCGCTCGCGTGCCCCGGCTCGTGCCGATCACCGGCAGCGCCCAGGCTTTGGCGGTCTCCGCGCTGAGTTGGGTGGGTATGTCCCAGTCCGGACGCCGCCTTCGCGCGCTGCACCCGGCGTCCGGCCCGCAAACCGACCATACGTACTCGCGAACCGAGCAGCTGGCCGGATGAAAGCTTTGGCCGGCAGGTCGCTCGCCCAGGGTAGCGACTCCTCCGGTTACCAACCTCTGCGGTGACCTGCCGGCTGAAGGTGCCTTCGCTCAGAAACCTGTAGCGCTGACCCTGATCCATCGGGCTTCAACTCCGCCGGCACGGGCTGGAAGCCACGTCTGGCGGACAGCCGTGTATCGTTCGCGATACGAAATCTTTTCAACCCGTCCGTTCAAACCCGGACTTAGGAAGAGCTACGTTGAAGAACAGGGCCCTTGCTGTCGTCACTCGCGTCATGGGTGTCTTGACAGCACTCACATTGATTACCGGCTGTGGTGCATCTAGTGAGGCACCCGGCCCCTCGGGTGGCATTTCTTCGGCCACTCCTTCATCAAATACGCAGGCTGTGGCCAGCACTTCCGGAACCGGCTTCCCGATGACCGTCACGGATTTCACCGGACACAGCGAGACCTTCGAAGAAGCTCCGCAGCGTATTGCGGTCGTTTCGGGGACTCCGCTCAATATCTTCTACGATGCCGGCGGCACAGCGATCGCCGCGTCCGATCTGACAGAGAACATCCGGCTGGTCGAAGACCGCGCAACTGAGATGCAGCAGCTGCCGCAGCTCGGGCTGCCCCGCGGCATCGACTCCGAAGCGCTCATCGGTCTCAACCCTGACCTGGTCATCACTCAGGCCCGCGCCCAAACCGAACTCACCGCCCAGTTGCAGAAGATGGGCATCCCGACCTTCACCACCGAGGTCAAGAACCTGGACGATCTGGCTGCGGCCTATCAGATCTTCGGAGCTATCTCGGGCACCAGCGACCGGGCGTCCGAACGCATCACCGAGATCACCTCGGGCACTCAGGCCGTCGTCGACAAGTGGCCCGCGGACGACGACACCTCCGCGGTGATCCTTTTCGCGAGCTCGCAAGCGCTCAGCGTCAAGCTCGATAATTCGATCGCCGGCCAGATGCTCACCCAACTGGGTATCGAGAACATCGCCGAGGGCTCGGTGCCCGACAACCCGGGTTCTGAGACCACCACCCTCGACGTCGAGGCCATCGTCGCCGCCCAGCCCGACTACGTGCTGGTGACAAGCATGTTCGACAGCAACGACGAGGCAAAGACCAACATGGACGAGCAGTTCGCGTCAAATGCGGCCTGGCAGGCCGTGGACGCCGTTCGCGAAGGCCGGATCATCTATCTGCCTCAGCAGTACTTCCTGTACAACCCCGGCCCCTACTACGCGGACGCCACCCAGTACCTGGCTGCGAGCCTTCGTCCGGACATCTATGGGACGCCGCAGGAGTTCGCCTGACGGCTCGCCCATGGTGATGCCTGTCAGCATCTTTAGGGAAGGAAATGACCGGACGCCGCGAGCAATACGGCATCAACGAGCAGCAATGCGGCAACGATGACGATCAGCGTCGTGCCGGCGACCCAGAGCGGACGACGAGACTGCGATATCCAGTTCGTGAGTAAGGCGCTCGCCTTGCTGGTGGCCCCGCAACCGGACGCCACGCACAATAACACCAGCGGCGACATGGCGATCAGATACCAGAGAGTCAGTCCTATCACCTGCCACGACACCGGCCGGGAACCTGCCGCCAGCACGGCCCCTGTATAGCCGGGGTCGGCGAACGCCGCTACCGCGATTCCGGCGGAGATGACGATCAGCAGCCACCAATGCGGCGTCCGGATTGTTGGTCCAACTGCAGAACCTGCCTCGGCCGATGGCCCAGGGCTCCCATGCTTCAAATCGCCAAGGTCACCACAGCCCGGCGACGGAGGTCGCGTCACCCAGGCATCGCGGGGATGAAGACGCTGGCCGACACTGTGATGGCTGGAGGCCCCGGTCCGCATCCGCACAACCGCCCATGTCGTCAATGCAACCGCGCATACGATCTCGGCCACGATCCAGGCCCATCGGGGCACCAGTTGCAGCCAGTGCGGTAGCTCGGCGATGACTGGCACGAGGGCGGTGCCCGCGGTGACACCCAGCACGACGATCAGCACCCAGTTCAGTACGGTGAAAACGACCGTATGAACAAACCGTGCTCCGCCGGCGATGAAGCTGAGCATGATGATCGCGCCCAGCGGATCGAAGCCGACCAGACCCAACCCGGCCATCTCCGACAAGTACACGAACACAAGACCATTCTCATCCGTGCCGCACGTTGCAGCGAGAACCAACTATCGAAGAGATAGATCTGACCGCAGAACCCAAGCAGGGACCGTAGGGATTGGCGGCCCCTACCTCAACGACCTCACCGCCATCGATCCAGTGACCTCCAATAAGAACGTGAAGGAAGAGGCCCCGGACCGTGATGGGACCGGGGCCTCTTCGCCTATTCAGACAAGCTAAATCGACAGCAGTGATCAGCGCATCACTTCTGGTCCATGGCAGCCTTGGCGGCCGCGAAGCGGGCGATCGGCACCCGGAACGGCGAGCAGGACACGTAGTTCAGCCCGACGGTCTGCAGGAACTCGATCGAATCCGGATCGCCACCGTGCTCGCCACACACCCCGCACTTCAGCTTCGGGTTGTGGCTGCGGCCCTTGTCGACACCCATGCGCACCAGCTGGCCGACACCGTCGGCGTCGATGGTCTGGAACGGGTTGCGCGGCAGCACTCCGTCGGCAACATAGGCACCGAGGAAACCGTTCTCGGCGTCGTCACGACTGATGCCCAAGGTGGTCTGGGTCAGGTCGTTGGTGCCGAAGCTGAAGAAGTCGGCATGCTCGGCGATCTTGTCGGCGATCAGGGCGGCACGCGGCAGCTCGATCATGGTGCCGATGGTGTAGTCGAGCTGCTTGCCGGCTGCCTCCAACTCGGCCTTCACGGTGCGGTCGACAATGTCGCGCTGGGTGACGATCTCGGTCTCCAGCCCGACCAGCGGGATCATGATCTCGACACCGACGGTCTCGCCCTCGCGCTCCAGCACCGCAAGAGCCGCACGGATGATGGCGCGAGTCTGCATCTCGGGGATCTCCGGGTACAGCATCGCCAACCGGCAGCCACGGGTGCCGAGCATCGGGTTCTGCTCGTGCAGCTTCTTGACCTGGGCGAGAGTCTGACGCTCACGCGCCAGTTCGTCCGCGTTGCCGCCGGTGAGCTCGAGCTCTTGCACCTTGAGCGCCTGGTCGAGGTAGTTCGGCAGGAACTCGTGCAGCGGCGGGTCGAGCAGCCGGACGGTGACCGGCAGTCCCTTCATCGCGGTGAAGATGCCCTCGAAGTCGGCCTGCTGCATCGGCAGGATCTTCTCCAGCGCGGTGGCCCGCTGTTCGGGGGTCTCGGCGAGGATCATCTCGCGCACGGCCGGCAGCCGGTCGGAGGCCATGAACATGTGTTCGGTGCGGCACAGCCCGATGCCCTCGGCGCCCAGCTCGCGGGCCTTCGAGGCGTCCTCGAAGTTGTCGGCGTTGGCGCGCACGCCCATCGTCCGCACCTCGTCGGCCCAGGTGACCACACGCTGGAAGTCCTCGTTGATCTGCGGCGGGATGAGCTTGAGAGCTTCGCCGAAGACCTCACCGGTCGAACCGTTCAGGGTGACCACGTCGCCCTCGTTGAAGGTCTGGCCCTCGATCGTCAGCGTCTTGTTCTCGAGATCGATCTTGATGGTGGTGGCGCCGGCGACACAGGGCTTGCCGAAGCCACGCGCCACAACCGCCGCGTGGCTGGTCATGCCGCCATGGGCGGTCAGCACGCCCTGGGCCTGCAGCACGCCGTGGATGTCGTCCGGAGTGGTCTCGAAACGAACCAGGACGACGGCCTCGCCCTTCTCGCCCTTCGCGGCGGCGGTGTCGGCGTCGAAGACCAGGCCACCGACGGCAGCACCCGGAGATGCCGGGAGGCCCTTGGTGATCGGCTTGGCGGTGTTCGACGGGTCGATGGCCGGGTGCAGCAGCTGGTCGAGCTGTGCGGGTTCGATACGGCTCAACGCCTCGTTCTTGTCGATGACCCCTTCGTCCACCAGATCGGACGCGATCTTCAGCGCGGCGGCAGCGGTGCGCTTGCCGTTGCGGGTCTGCAGCATGAACAGCTTGCCGTTCTCGATGGTGAACTCGAGATCCTGCATGTCCTTGTAGTGGCCCTCGAGCCGGGACATCGTGTCGAGCAGTTCATGGTAGGCCTCGGGGAGAACGTCTTCCATTTCCGAGAGGTGACGCGGGGTGCGGATACCGGCGACGACATCCTCGCCCTGAGCGTTGGTCAGGAACTCGCCGTAGACGCCCTGCTCGCCGGTCGATGGGTTGCGGGTGAAGCAGACGCCGGTTGCCGAGGTGTCGCCACGGTTGCCGAAGACCATCTGCATGACGTTGACCGCGGTACCCAGCTCGCGCGAGATGTTGTTCGCCTTGCGGTAGACCTCGGCGCGCGGGTTGCCCCAGCTGCGGAACACGGCGTCCACTGCACGGTGCAGTTGCTCGACCGGATCGGAGGTCCAGTCGCCGCCCAATGCCTCGTTGGAGATCTGTTTGAACTCGGCGACCAGTTCCTTCAGATCGTCGGAGGTGAGGTCGGTGTCCTGTTCGACGCCCTTGGCGGCCTTCTTGGCGGTCAGCGCGTCCTCATAGAGATGCGAGGAAACGCCCTCGACGACCTCGCCGTACATCTGGATGAAGCGGCGGTAGCAGTCCCAGGCGAAACGCTCATTGTTGGCTTCGGCGGCGACGGCCTCGACGGTGTCGTCGCTGATGCCGAGGTTGAGGATGGTGTCCATCATGCCGGGCATCGACACGACGGCACCCGAGCGAACCGACACCAGCAGCGGCTTGTCCTTGCCGCCCAGTGTGCGTCCGGTGCGTTCCTCGAAGCGGCGCAGACCTTCGGTGATCTGATCGCGCAGACCATCGGGCCAGTGGCCGTCGTTGTGCATGGTCTCGACACATGCGGTCGTCGTGACGGTGAACCCGTCGGGGACCGGAACACCAAGCCGCATCATTTCCGCGACGCCGGCGCCCTTACCACCGAGGATGGGCTTCATCGACGCGTCGCCCTCGGAAATGTCGTAGATGTACTTTTCAGTCACTGCTGAGTTCTCCTTTGACTAGCAAACTCGTGCGGGACGGGGGTCCATGACACGCGATCGGTGCACCATCTGTGGTGAACGCACCCCTCTATTGTGCATGGTCGATGCGACAACCGGAAACCGGGTCCTATATTTTTCGAGCGCCCTAACCGGCCCGGACAAGGCGGAGTATTGTGCCAACTCGGTATGCCGGTTTCGGCCGGCGTCCGATTCCCCCGTTCGGCACGGTCGAAACCCTTCGGCACGTGCACGATCACGGCTTCAGCCGCAGGCTCCCCGGCACCTGTCGCAGCCGGGCACCGGCTTTGCGGGCGCGTTCCTCGACGATGTCGGTGACTCTGGCGGCGGCCTCTTCCAGCGCCAGGCCGGTGGTGTCGATCACCGGGCAGCCCAGCTGCCGCTGGATGCGTCCGACCTCATCGAGCTCGTCGTAGATCTTCGCCAGATCGGCGTATCCGCCGTCCTTGGTGCCATAACCGCCCAGAGTCCGCACCCGGCGGCTGCGGATCTGCAGCAACCTTTCGGCGTCGATCGTCAGCCCGACGATGCGCCAGCGGTCGATCTGAAAGAGTTCGTCGGGCGGTTTGATGCCGGGCACCAGCGGCACGTTCACCGTCTTGTAGCCGACATAGCCCAGATATAGGGACAGCGGGGTCTTGCCAGAGCGCGACGCCCCGACCAGGCAGATATCGCATTCGCCCAGTGCGGTCGGCATGATGCCGTCGTCGTTGCGCACAGCAAATTCCATCGCCGAGATCCGGTCGAAATAGTCGGCCTCGACCGCAACCGGACGCATCACGACCTCATCTGCCTCCGACCCGGTGGTCTGGCCGATGGCCCGCAGGGTCTCGCTCATCAGATCGGCGCAGTGCAGCTGCTTGTCGTCGCAGTAGCGCTTGACCATGCCCGCCATTTCCTGTTTGACCAGGGTGAACAAGATGACGATCGGCAGTTTCGGATCGTCGGTGTGGGCAGCAGTGATGCGGTCGAAGACGCGCAGCAGGGCGTCCGCGTCCTTGACCCTGGGGTGCCGCACGATCGAAAAATGCGTCTGGGGGAACTGTGCCTGGGCCGCTCTGGCGAGCCTGGCCGCAGTCTCTCCCGAGCTGTCGGCAATGACGTGGATGCTCAAGCTCTGCTGGTTGTCCGGCATGGCCGACACGTTATCGTACAAAGATATGGACTCCGTCGACCGCATCATCGCAGCCAACTCCCCCGACCATTGCTCTCACCTGCTCATCGTCGACGCTCCCGAGCTGGTCGCCGATGCCGGGCGGCGGGCGGACCGAGTGAGCGTGTGGTGCGATGACATTCGCGACCGTGCGCTGGTCCCTGATGAGCTTCTTGTTTCACAGTTGGACGCCGCGACGCTCGCCGGTGCCGATCTGGTCTGGATGCGGCTGCCTCGCTCACTGGGTGCCCTGGACGAATACGCCGAACTGGTCGCCAGTTTCGCGTCCGAGCAGGTCAAGGTCGTGGCGGCCGGACGAGAGAAGCATCTGAATCGCTCGATGAACACCACCTTGGCCAAGCATTTCTCGCATGTCTCGGCATCGCTCGGCCAGCAGAAATCGCGTGCGTTGATGGCCCGCGGGCCACTCGCCCCCGCCAGGCTGAGCTGGCCGAAGCACAAGATCTTCGACATCGGCGGTGAGCGAATCGAACTGGCCTGGCACGGTGACACCTTCGCCGCCGGACGCCTGGACGACGGCACTCGGCTTTTGGTCGACCACCTCGATCAGGTGGCCGACGCCGACCGCTACCTCGACCTCGGCTGCGGGTCCGGGATTCTCGCCACCTTGGTGGCCCGCATGCACACCGATTCCACGGTGCACGCGGTGGATTCCAGTTGGTCGGCTGTCGACGCCACCCGGCGCACCGCCGCCGGAACCCAGGTGCAGACGCACTGGGCGTCCGATCTCGATGATTTCGGCGATGGCGAGATCGATGTGATCGTCTGCAACCCGCCCTTCCACCGCGGCAACGCCAAGGACTCCGATTCGGCGCTCGAGATGTTCACCGAAGCCGCGCGGGTGCTGGGCGAAGGCGGCGAGTTCTGGTGCGTCTTCAACTCGCATCTGCCCTGGAAGGCACGGTTGTCCGGGCTGATCGGACCGACCAGACTGGTCGCCCAGAATCGTAGCTTTACGCTTACCCGCAGCAGGCGGGGCTGAGGGCCCACCAGAATCAAGGAGCATCATTGATTCATGCCATCTTGGATTCAGCCGGTTTCGCCCGTGGTCGTCGGCGCAACCGGTGTTCTTCTGCTCGCAGCACTGGGCTGGACGCTGATCTGGGTGCCCACCCACCGGGCAAACCGGCGAATCAAGGCAATCGCCCAGCAGGCGGCCTCGGTCGTCCTGAGCATTGTTTTGTCGTTGGCGCTGGTCTTTCTCGTCCTCAACATGAAAAGCCTGTGGTACGCCACGTGGTCGAGCATGCGCGGAACCGGCGCAATCACCGAGACCGATTCTGCGGGCGCCCAACTCGATCCGGACCAGCCGGCCAGCGGATGGCAGACCGGCACACCAACCAGCCTGCAGGCAGATCCCCGGGCCAATCCGGCCTTCGGTGACCAAGACTGGAGCACCACCACCTCGGGGGGCCACTACCTCACGGTATCGATTCCAGGAACGGCCAGCGGCCAGGCCGAGTCGGCCGGGGTCTGGCTGCCCAGCTCGTACCTCGATCATCCCGAACGGTTCTATCCCGTGCTTGTCGGATTCTCCGGAGTGCCAGGCTCCATCCAGGCCATGTTCGACGGCATCCACCCAGATCAGGCACTGGTTTCAGGAAACATCAATCACCAGGTCCGTGAGGCCATCATCGTGATCCCCGACGCCTACCCCGACAATCTCGACACTGAATGCGTAGACGCCACCGACGGCTCCGTCAAAATGGAGACCTTCATCACCTCCGATGTCGTGAACTGGATCACCGCCAATCTGCGGGCCGACCCTGATCACAGCGCTTGGGCGACTTTCGGGTACAGCGCCGGCGGGTTTTGCTCGACCATGATCACTATGCGCAACCCCGATAAGTTCGCCGCGTCCATCAACCTTTCCGGATACTTCACCGCCGACTTCGAAGGCCCGAAACTGCGTCCCGATGGCGACACCACCTATGACATGGCCGTGCTCGCCCAAGCTGCCCCGCCCGATGTCGATTTGTGGTTCCTTACTGCAAAGGACGATCCGATGCCCTACCAGGCATGGCAGCAATTCAATCCCTTGGTAACCGCTCCCACCTCCCTGACCAGCCAGCTCGTTGACACCGGCGGGCACACCAATCCGGTGTGGATCCCCGGGCTCGTCGCCGCGTTCGCCTGGCTGGGACAGACCCAGCCACGATTCGGATGGGTGACGCCATGAGCACACCGCTGGCGGGCGGCCGCCACGCAGACCGTTCCACCGGCCCGAACATCACCCAGCGCCGGATGGGGCGCATCATCATCTGGACCTATGCGATCGCCACCTTGGTTGCGGTGCTGCTGTGGCTGAGCCGGCGAGTCTTCGCAAGTCACCTGCACATCAGCTGGGCCGAATCGTTCTTCTGGATCATCAACGTGCCGGTATCGCCCTCGTTGGTCTCCATCGCGGGGATGGCGCTGCTCACCCTGGGGTTGATCTATCACAAGCGCATCGCCTTGTGGATCGTCACATTGATGCAGATTCTCGGTGGACTGTGGGCCTGTTGGGCGATCGTGGCCTATCTCGTGGCGAACAATCCTCAGATCGAAGCCCGGCGCGGCGAGCAGCTGCCGGCGTCCATCGTCTCGGCCGTCTTCGCCGGGCTGGCGGTCTGGACGCTCATCAGGGTGCGGCAGATCTTTCCGGCGAAGGTTCCGCCCGGATCCTGGGCGGCGGCCATCGGTGTGTTGGCCGGCGGTGTGCTCGTCGCCATCGGGGTGAGTGCGCTACTCGTCCACATTCAGCCCGATAACGACGGGCCGGCCTGGCAGCAGACATTGTTCGTGATGCTGCACGCGCTGGGCATCGCTCCCCCACGCGATTGGCATTCGCAAACCAGTCATCTGGTCTCGCAAGGGGTATCGCTCATCATCGCGCTGGCGTTGATCGCCGCCGCGCTGATCTTTCTGCGTTCCCGTCCGTCTCAGGACGCCTGGCATCCGGCGTCCGCTCTTGATGCCCGGCGATTGCTCGCCAACTTCGGCGGCAATGATTCGCTCGGCTACTTCAACACCCGAGCCGACAAGCTGCTGCACTTCTCGGACGACGGCAAGGCCGCCGTCGCCTACCGCGTCGTCGCCGGTGTCTGCCTGGCGTCGGGCGATCCGCTCGGCGACCCTCACTCGTGGCCGGCGGCGATCACCGGCTGGGACGCCGAGGCCCGCCGCTACGGCTGGATTCCCGCGGTGCTGGCGTGCAGCGAGGCCGGAGCCCGCAGCTTTAACAAAGTGCTGGGATACGGTGTGCTGCGGCTCGGCGACGAGTCGGTGCTGGCACCGCAGCGTTTCCGTCTCGATTCGACATCGATGACCGAGGTCAGAAAGGACGTCAACCGAGCACGCCGCGACGGGCTCACCGCCGAGATCCGCCGATCGGATGAGCTGAACGAGAAGCAACTGGACACCATCGCGCAGGCCGCCGACCGTTGGCGCGAGGGCGACGAACGCGGCTTCTCCATGGCACTGGGGCGCCGCCCGGGCGACCCGGCCGACGGCAAGATCGTGGTCGCCACCGTGCACGATGCCGCCGGCACCATGGTGGCCTTGCAAAGCTTCGTGCCGTGGGGCAGGCGTGGTCTGTCGCTCGATCTGATGCGGCGCAGCCCCGATGCGCCGAACGGTACCAACGAGTTCTTGACCAGCGAGCTGATGGCCTGGTGCCGCGACCATGGCATCGAGCGGGTCTCGCTGAACTTCGCCTTCTTCCGTCAGGTTTTCGCCGAGGCCGAGGACGTCGCCGCGCCTGTCTACCGCAAGATGAACTCGCAGGTGCTCGGCATGCTCGACCGCTTCTGGCAGATTCAGAGCCTGTACCGTGCGAACGCGAAGTACGGGCCCAGCTGGTCGCCCCGCTATGTGGCCTTGGCCAGCCCGCTGACTGTGCTGCAGGTGGGGCTGGCATGCCTGATCGCCGAGGGCTTCCTGCATCTGCCCTTCAGGCCGGGCATCGCCGATCACGGGTGGCTCGAGTTCACCGGCGATCAGCTCGCCGAGTTGGCCGTTATCGACGCGCCACCTGTTCCGGCAGACGAGCCACATTCGCGGGGTTCCGATCAGGCCCGGCAGCGGCTGATTCATCTGGAGGCGCTGAAAGCCGCCGGACGCCCCGGGTACCCGGTGGGCCATCGCGATGCCGTCCGGTTGTCGGAGCTCGGAGTGGGCCTTGAACTGGCAACGAATGCCGGGCGTCCGATAGTTGGCAGGTTGCGCCGCACCCGCAACTTCGGCGGGGTTTGCTTCGCCGACCTCACCGACCGAAGCGGGAGCATCCAGTTACTGCTCGACGCAGCGACGCTTGGCCGCGATCAGGTTCACCAATTCGCCCGGCTCACCGACTCCGGCGACCTGCTCGAAGTCACGGGCGAGCCCGGCCGATCCCGCAACGGGACGCCATCACTGCTCGTCAGCAACTGGACGATGCTCGCCAAGGCCGTGCGTCCGGTGCCCTGGCAAGGATTGAACGATCCGCAGACCAGAACCCGCAACCGCTCGTTGGATCTGCTGATCAACCCTGGTGAGCTCGACATCTTGCGGGCGCGCAGCCAGGCCATCGCGGCAGTACGGCAGACCTTCCTGGACGAAGGCTTTCTCGAGGTGGAGACACCGATTCTCGGCACCACCAATGGGGGCGCGACCGCCCGGCCGTTCCGCACCCACATCAACGCCTACGACACCGATCTGGTGCTGCGGATCGCTCCGGAATTGCAACTGAAGCGGCTGCTCGTGCCCAGCCTGGACCCGATCTTCGAGCTCGGACGCAACTTCCGCAACGAGGGCGCCGACAACACCCACAATCCGGAGTTCACCGTGGTCGAGGCCTATCTGCCGCTGGCCGACTACAACGACATGCGGCTGCTGACCCAGCGAGTCATCCAGAACGCCGCGACCGCGATTCATGGCCGCCCGGTTCTGCCGCTGCCCGATGCGTCCGGTCGCCTCGTGCTGACCGACATCGGCGGTGACTGGCCGGTGGTCGACGTCACCTCCGCGGTCTCCGAGAAGCTCGGACGCGAGGTGAGTATTCACACCGATACCGACGAACTGATCGAGATCGCCCGTGACCTCGGTATCGAGCTCAAGGAGGGCATGGGGCCGGGCGCGGTGCTGGAGGAACTCTACGGCGAGCTGGTCGAGTCGTCGACCGTGCTGCCCACGTTCTACTGCGACTTCCCAGAGGAGAGCTCGCCGCTGACCGCGCCGCACCGGACGAAGCCCGGCCTGGTCGAACGCTGGGATCTGGTGTCGAACGGCACCGAGCTGGGCACCGCCTATTCGGAGCTGGCTGATCCGATGATTCAGCGCAAGCGGCTCGTCGAGCAGTCCTGGCGGGCCGCTCAGGGCGACCCGGAGGCGATGGAGGTCGACAACGATTTCCTCAACGCCCTCGAACTGGGCATGCCGCCCACCGGTGGACTCGGCATCGGGCTGGACAGGCTGATCATGGCGATCACCGGCACGAACATCCGCCAGGTGCTGACTTTCCCGTTCGTGAAACCGATCGGTAAATAGGGCCGGCCATTTCACACCGTTTAGGCAGCCCTAAAGTAGAGGCGATGACTGGGCAACACAAGAAGAAGTCTCTGGCGGCGCGGGGTTGGCTGCCCAACCAGCACGGTGCGTGGGCAATGTTGACCGTGCCGCTGGTTGTCGGAGCGGTACTGGCCGGCCGATCGTCCGTGGGCCCGGCGGCCTGGCTGATTCCGCTGGCCATTGCCGAGTTCGCTGGATACTTCGCCTTCAATGCGTTGGGGCTGTGGCTGCATGCCAGGCCCGGACGCAGAGCAGTGTTTCGTCCGCCCATGATGGTCTATGGCGTGCTCACCGGGCTGGCGGCGATCGCTGTGTTGGCGCTCGGCGGCATGCCGCTGCTCGGCTGGCTTCCGGCGGCTGTCGTGCTCGCCGGATCGGCGATCTGGCTGTCGTCCCGGAAGCAGGATCGTTCGGCGGCGAGCGGGCTGATCACCACGGCCATGGCCGTGGGGGTCGGCCTGGTCGTGCGGTTCCCTGCACCTGCGTTGATCGTCGGGGACCGGCTCGCCACAGGTGCCGATCTCGCGAGCTTCATCGCCCTGTTCGGCTACTACGGGGGCACCGTGTGGCATGTGAAGTCGCTGATCAGGAAGTGGGGAGATCCGGTGGCCAGACGGAATTCGACGCTTTGGCATCTGGTCTTTCTGGTGCTGGCGGTCGCCGCGTCCATCACGCACCTGCTGAGCGTCGGGTGGCCGGCCTTCTTCGCGCTCTGCCTTGCCCGCACCTGGTGGTTGTCGTCGCCGAACCGGATGAAACGTCCCAGGCCGCTTCAGATCGGACTCCTCGAGATGGGGATGAGCGTCCTCGCGTTGGTCATCGCCATCGTCTAGCGTAGGGGACGTGCCACGCTTCGAACCGTTCAACGCCATTCGCTACGCCTCGGACGCCAATTGGGACGAGGTGATTGCGCCGCCTTACGACGTGCTCTCCGACGACGACGTCACAGAGCTGGGAAACCGCAGTCCCCACAACATCACCTGGATCGATGTGCCCCGCGGCGGCGACGACCGCTACGAGATCGCCGCCTATCTGCTGCATGAGTGGCTTGACAAGGGGGTCCTCCTCCACGAACAGGTGCCTTCGTTCACCATCTACCGGATGGACCTTACTGATGCGTCCGGCACACCCCGCACCATCTCGGGTGTGCTCGGCGGGCTCGAAGTCGTTGACGAGGGCGCCGGCGGCGTACTGCCGCACGAACGCACGACCAAGAAGGCCAGCACCGACCGGCTCGACCTGACCATCGCCACCGCAGCGAATCTGTCGCCGGTGTGGGGACTGTCGCTGGCCAAGGGCCTCACCGCGGCCTTGGCCGAACCGGGTGAGCCGATCGGCGAGTTGACCACAGAAGGCGTCACCCACCGGGTCGAACGCGTCACCGACCCGGACCGCATTGCGCAGATCGCCAAGATCATCGGCTCCGACGACGTGTTGATCGCCGACGGGCACCACCGCTACGGCGTCTCCCGCAGCTACCGCGACAGGGTACGCAAGGCCACCGGACGCGAAGACAGCGCCGCCGAGCTCACCTTGACCTTCGTCAATGAGTTGGTGGACGACCAACTCTCCATCGAGGCCATTCACCGTATCTACGACGGGATCTCCTTCGACCAGCTCGCGAAGGACCTATCCGGCAGTTTCACCATTGAAAAGATGACCGAACCACTTGGTCCCGCAACGCTCGCGGAGATGGTCCGCAGCGACCGGCTGGTGCTGCTGGATCCGAAGGGCGAGCCGAGCTGGCTGATTCCTCGTCCGGGCGCTTTCGACGGCGTGCGGGCACTCGACGGCGCCTGGCTCGAGCACGCCCTGTCGGGCAGCGACGCCCAGGTGAGCTACCAGCACGGCCTGGATGAAGTGCTCGCCGAACTGGATTCGGCAGGTGTCGGGCCGCTCGGCAAGCACGCCGGCGCGGTACTGATTCGTCCGACCTCACTGGAAGAGATCGAACGCACCGCGCGCGAGGGCCTCTTGATGCCGCCGAAGTCGACCTTCTTCTCTCCGAAGCTGCGCACCGGATTGGTGATTCGTCCGACCACTAAGCTGCCAGAAGACTGAGCGAACAACACCTACCCCGGCGGTCTGACCAAAGCGACCTGCCGCTACGCTTTTGACGTCACACTTCATTGAGGAGGAATCATGTCAGGCCGCATTCAGCACCCGGCATTTGCAAACAAGGTCATGAGCGCCGAGGACGCCGCGGCGCTCGTCCAGCCCGGTGCGTCCATCGGTTTCTCTGGTTTCACCGGCGCGGGATATCCCAAGGAGTTTCCCAAGGCACTGGCGGCCCGGATCACCGAGGCCCGCAACCGTGGCGAGGACTTCACCATCCGCATGTTCACCGGCGCATCCACTGCTCCCGAGCTCGACGGCGTGCTCGCGGACACCGGTGGCGTCGCGTTCCGCGCCCCTTACCAGTCCGATCCTTCCATGCGCAAGAGCATGAACACCGGCATCACCGCCTACACCGACGTTCACCTGTCGCACACCTCCAAGCTGGTGAGCATGGGCTTCTACGGCAAGCTCGACTTCGCCGTTGTCGAGGCCACCTCGGTCACTCCCGACGGTGAGCTCGTGCCGTCATCGTCGGTCGGTGCGAACCGTACCTATCTGGACGAGGCCGAGAAGATCATCATCGAGGTCAACTCCTGGCAGACCGAGGATCTCTACGGCCTGCACGACATCTACTACGGCATGGAGATCAAGCCGCGCCGCGAGCCGATTCCGATCAACCATCCCGGCGACATCGTCGGCCAGAAGACCTTCAAGGTCGACCCGAGCAAGATCGTCGCGGTCATCGAGACCAACGATCCCGACCGCAACACCCCGTTCAAGCCGCTGGACGACGACTCGCTGGCGATCGCCGGCCACCTGTTGGAGTTCTTGGAGCACGAGGTCAAGCTCGGACGCATGCCCGAGAACCTGTGGCCGCTGCAGTCGGGTGTCGGCAATATCGCGAACGCGGTGCTCGCGGGCCTGAAAGAGGCTCCGTTCGAGCACATGACCAGCTACACCGAGGTCATTCAGGACGGCATGATCGACCTGATCGATTCGGGCAAGGTCGATGTGGCGTCGGCTACCGCGTTCTCGCTGTCGCCGGAGATGGCGCATCACATGAACACGAACGCCAAGGATTACCACGGCAAGATCGTGCTGCGTCCGCAAGATGTCTCGAACCACCCTGAGGTGATTCGCCGCCAGTTCGTGATCGCCTGCAACGGCATGATCGAGGCCGACATCTACGGCAATGTGAACTCGACCCACATCATGGGCACCAAGATGATGAACGGCATCGGCGGTTCGGGTGACTACGCACGCAACGCCGGCTACTCGATCTTCGTCAGCCCGTCGACGGCCAAGGGCGGCAAGATCTCGGCGATCGTCCCGATGGTGAGCCACACCGATCACACCGAGCACGACACGATGGTGATCATCACCGAACATGGTCTGGCCGATCTTCGTGGCCTGGCGCCGCGCCAGCGGGTCAAGGCCGTCATCGAGAACTGCGCGCATCCGGATTACCGCGAGCAGTTGTGGGACTACTACAACGAGGCCCTGCAGGTCAGCAACGGCATTCACACTCCGCATGTGCTGACCAAGGCGCTCAGCTGGCACCAGAACTTCTTGGAGAACGGGACCATGAAGTTCGAGCACGTTGCCGGTGGCGCCGGTGCTGCTCGCGCGCAGAGCGCCCCGCAAGAGGCCGCCGATCGTGCCGAGGCCGCCGCCGAGGAAGCCAAGAAGGCTGCCGCCCAGGCATCGGACGCCGCCGACCGCGCGGTTGCCGCCGCTGCCGAGGCGAAGGGCGCCGTCAAGTAAGTCTGACCGACTAGCAAGACAGCGGGTGGACGGGCAGATTGCCCAGCCACCCGCTGTTTCTCTGCCGCGCCCGACATGTGAAGGCGCGCCCGAAATACCTGGCGCGGGATCAAATTCTGGGCGCGCGATCCTGTGGACAGCCCGAGATGAGGCAGCACCGGCTGCCGATCTCGCGAGACCAGGGGCTCAGCCGAGCAACAACTCACGCAGCTGCGAGACCGTGTCGACAACGGCCACATGCGGCTGGGCGCACAGCTCTTCACGGTTCCCGGCTCCCCAGGTGACGCCGATGCCGTCCATGCCGGCAGCCGCTGCGGCCTGCAGATCAAAGATGGCGTCGCCCACGTAGAGGCTACCGGTCGATGGCGCGTCGTCCAATGCTGCGAGGCCGGTGAGCAGCGGAGTGGGGTCGGGTTTGTGGCGGTCCGTGTCGTCCGCAGCACACACCAGACCGGTCTCGGCCGGGATGGCCGCCAACTGCATGCCGGCAAGCACCATCTCGCGGCGCTTCGAGGTCACCACCCCGGTGCGGATTCCTGCGTTGGTCATGTCTTGCAGCAGCTCGGAGATTCCGTCATAGCCCTTCGATGCCGCGGCGATGGTGGCCCGGTTGTGTTCCAGGTAGACGTGCTCGAGTCGGGCTGCGTTGACTGCGTCCTCTTCGGCGAAGACGTCGCCCAGTGTGCGTCCGATCCACGGCAAGATCTCGGCACGCAACACCTCGCGGTGGGCGACGGTCTGCCAGGCGTAGATGAAGCTGGCCACGATTCCGTCGATCGTGTTGAACAGGGTGCCATCAAAATCAAAGAGGACGACGGGCCATCGTGGAACAGAACGCATATAGAGCAGTTTATCGTTCAACCGAGAACGCATAGTGGGGCGTCCGCTCCATCCAGTCCCCGTCTGCAGACCGTGTCGGCCTGATACCCGTCATTGTGAGTGACTATCGCCCCATGCGACCAAAACCACTCCCGATGACGGTCAGAGCAACAGATGCGCCCTGACATTGGCGGCACATCGCACCACTAATGCGTCTCGGCGCAGCTTGCCGACGAGGTGGAAGCCGGTAGCGGCTAGTCTGGGGGCTGGTTGTGCAGAGCGGACGCGGGCAGGAGAACAGTCGATGACCGATCAATACGGCGATTATCGTCCAAGTCGCGGCGACCCGACCGATTCCGGTTTCGACGATGACGCCACCCGCGATCCGCAGCGCGCGAGCCGCGCCGAATCCCAGGGGGCTCCCGGCTCACCGGCGCCTGACGGCTCACGACCCCGGCAACTGCCAGATTCTCAGCCACTATCCCAACAGCCGTCTAGCCCGGCGTATTCAGTGAACCCGCGACCCGACGATCGACCCGCTTCCGCCGCCCCGGACGATCCGCACGCAGTCGACGGTCTCGGCGATGCCCCTGCGCAGCCGATAGTTTCGCTGCCCCCGGTGGCCGCCGAGGTCGCCGGATACCCGGTCAGCGACCGCACCGGCGAACCGAAGCGTCCTGGTCTCGTTGTCGGCGCGACTGCTGCGTTCGCCGCGTCGGCGCTGGTCGCCGTGGCGACCTATTGGTGGTACTGGTGGGCGGCCATCAACATCGAGAACTTCGCCACCAGTTCGAAGCTGATCGAGCTGTTCAACCCGCGTCCGGGCTCGGGGAGCTCGGTCGTGCTGGTCTGCGTGATGGCGATCATCGGCGTGGTCATGACCGCTGCGCCCGCTGTTGCAGGGTACAACGCCTGGCATGGCGCCGCGTGGAGCAGGGTCGCGGGCATCGTTTCGTGCGTGACCGGTCTGCTGGCCTTCTTCGTGATTCCGTGGACCTGGCTCGCCCTGGTTTTCGCCGCCATCGGGACGGTCTTGATCTGGTTGCCCTCGGTCAAGCCCTTTTTCGAGGCATCCGAGCTGTTCGCCAATCCACCACGTCCGGCCGTCGTGCCCAAGAAGAATGTCGCCTATGGTCCCGCCCCGAGGTTCCGCTGATGCAGTGGAAGGACCTTCGTCCGCTGGCCCGGCTCGCGGGCAAAGTGCTGCGCGACTCTTCGTCCAGTAAGCCCGGCAGCGGCACAGAATCGCGGACGACGACCCGCACTCGCACCAGGTCCGGCGTGGCCGGGCAGCCCGGTGTCGGATACGAATCCCGTGAATCGACCGGCCCGAATCCGGCGTCCAAACCGGGCGGCTCTGCAAGGCAGCGCAGCATGTCGAGGCCTGGCTCCGGGGTTGGACGGGCTCCGGTGGCGACCGGTCAACCGCTGACAGATTTCGACGGATTGCCCGAGATGCGTTACCAGGCCAAGGGCCCGGGCGGATACGAATCCGGGCAGATGGTGTGGACCTGGGTGGCCTACGAAGAGGACGCCAGCCAGGGCAAGGATCGTCCGGTCTTGCTGATCGGCACGGACGCCGGTTGGTTGCTGGGCACTCCTGCCACCAGCAAGGATCACGACCGCGACAAGGACCAAGAAAGCCGCGCCGGGCGGTTCTGGGTCGAGATCGGCCGCGGCGAGTGGGACAAGAAACAGCGGATCAGCGAGGTGCGTACTGACCGGGTCATCCGGATCGATCCGACCAAGGTCAGGCGTCCGGCCGGATACGTATCCAACGAGGCATTCCAAAAGGTGGTCGCCGGCATCACCAAGCACTGGGACGACTGAGCCCGGTCAGCAGCACCGGTATCGATACGCTAGACTCTCATCGCGTCGTTGCTTCAACGATCTGCGGGCGTAGCTCAATGGTAGAGCGCCAGCTTCCCAAGCTGGACACGCGGGTTCGATTCCCGTCGCCCGCTCTCATTATGAAGTTCCGGATCGGCGACCAAGATCTAGGCTGCGGGCCACATTCAGTTCTTTCCCATACGGAATCCTGCTTACTCTCAAACGCCCGAACTGCACCACTGTGCGGCCGACCGGCTCCAAGGTCTCAGCCGAAGGTTCGGGCGCGTTGGTCGGGCAATGTCGCTCGCAAGCGCTCCCCGGCTTCGCTTCATAAAGGCCATCGAGCAAGTTTTCCGCTCGTTCCTTATCCAAGTACCAAGGCATCTTCTTTAGCTCTTTAAGAGTTATCAGCACCACGATGACCAATAGCAGGGCGGCCATTATCGGGAGCCAGATCAAAAGTTGCCCGTGACCAAACAGCACAACCAATATTGCCGTGAACCAGCCGAGTGGGCTCATCATCATCGTCACCGGATCGGGCCCGCTGGCAGCAGTCAAATGCCCAATCTCCAACGCCGCTACATCACGACAGACCGGGCACGAATAGTCATATATCAAGCCGGACGTGATCCGTGTTTTCTTGCGCGCCACGCAGCTGATCCTAGATCCGACGTACGACAGTAGACGCTCGTACACTTCCAAGCGGCGTAGCCACCGCGGCAAGGGTCCGACGACCACTGGCCTCCTTGTGTTAGCACCCTTGCATCCATGTATCTCGCAGGATACACTGCACCAATGAGGATACTTCGAACGGAGGTCTACGAGCGGTGGTTCCGCCGTTTGAAGGATGCTCAAGGAAAGGCGCGAATCGACATCGCGTTACGCCGCTGCACCCTGGTCGGAAGTGTTGTCGGCGATATCAAGCCGGTAGGTGACGGTGTTCAGGAAATGCGGATCCACTCGGGGCCGGGATATCGGGTCTACTTCCTGCACCGTCCGAATGAGCTAATGCTCCTGGTAATCGGCGGAGACAAATCCAGTCAGTCCCGAGACATAGAGAAAGCAAAAGCCATCGCGAAACAGCTGAAGGAGGAAGGACAATGGCGCTAACGATAGAAGCATGGGACCCGAGCGAGCATCTTGAGACCCAGGATGACGTGGTGGCATATCTGAATGCGGCACTTGAAGACGGCGACCCGGCACTCCTGCAAGCTGCACTCGGCGACATCGCGAAGGCTCGGGGAATGAGCAGCATTGCTCGCGAGGCAGGGGTTGGACGCGAGTCTCTCTACAAGTCATTGCGCATTGACGGCAACCCTTCGTGGCAAACCATCACCAAAGTCCTCGCCGCCCTCGATATCCGGCTCGAAGCCAAGGCACCGGCTAACGCGTAGTCGGGAACAGCGCTTCCCTATGCCGAGGGTGAAACTTCTCGTCCGGATAGTTCGCGCCCGCAAGAATTGGCCCATGGCCACTATTACGTTTGATTCTCAACCCATCTCGACCGTCGGCGAGCTGCCCGCCGTTGGGACGCCCGCTCCTGCCTTCGAACTCGTCGGCGGCGATCTCGCCCCGGTGACGCTCGCTGACTATGCGGGCAAGCGCGTAGTGCTGAACATCTTCCCCAGCCTCGACACCGGCATCTGCGCGATGAGCGTCCGCAAGTTCAACGAGGTCGCCGCAGGCCTCGACAACACGGTCGTGCTCGCCGTCAGCAAGGATCTGCCCTTCGCAGCCGGACGCTTCTGCTCCGCCGAAGGCATCGAAAACGTCGTGACCGCCTCGGCCTTCCGCTCCAGCTTCGGCGACGACTACGGCGTCACCATGACCGAGGGCCCGCTCACCGGTTTGCTCTCCCGCGCCGTTGTCATCATCGACGAGAACGGAAACGTCGCCTACACCCAGCAGGTGCCCGAGATCAAGACCGAGCCCGACTACGACGCCGCGGTTGCCGCGCTTAAGTAATTGAATGCGTCCCCCTCCACCTGGGACTATGGAGGCATGACCGGTCAGCCGGCGGACGACGAGCCGCAGTTCCATCAGCCCAACGTGGGTGAGCCGAATATTCAGGACGCCCACCACGCCGACGACATCGTCTTGCCCGCAAACAACCGTGCAGGTGTCGTCCCGACCCGGTATTCCTCGAATTCGGTGAGCGCGATCTTCAGCACCAAGCAGCGCAGCGGGGCCTGGGTCGTGCCGCCGAACCTCGATGCGAACGCCACGCTCGGCACGATCAAGCTCGACCTACGCGAGGCAACCTTCGAGTCGGCTGAGACGACCATCGACGTGGGCTGCTTCATGGGCGAGGTGAAGATCTGGGTGCCCGAGGGAACCCAGATCGTCGACGAGACCCACGCCATCGCAGCGGAGGTCAAGGTCAAGAAGCTCGGCCCGCCCTCACCGATCGGACCACGGATCACGCTCACCGGCACGGTCGTGTTTGCAGAAGTGACGGTCATCGGCAGCCGGAACATCACCTTGGTCGACCGGATCAAAGGCAGCTTCTAGATGAACCAGCAGCAATCGGCCCTTTTCGCCCCGCCAACGGAGGCCTGGACGCCGGTGTCCCGGCGCTACGCCGGGCTTCGCCGGCTATCATCTGCGACCAGCTGGGTATTCCTGGCTCTGATCATCGTGGGGCCGCAAGCATTCATGGTGTTCTTCCTGCAGGGTTTTCCGGGCTCGGCCATCCGAACACTCAGGTGGACGCTCGCGGCCAGCGCCGCCGTCCTGCTCGTCCTGGCGATCTGGCGACTGTGGCGGCAGGGCGCGATCGCCCGATCCTGGGCCTACGCAGAACGCGACTCCGACCTGTACATCAAATCGGGGATCTTCAACCGCCGGCTGACGGTCATTCCCTATGGACGCATGCAGGCCGTTAACATCTCGGCGGGCCCGATCGAGCGGGCGTTCAAGGTAGCCACCGTCAAGTTGGTGACCGCATCCGCGCAATCGGACGCGGTCATTCCGGGCCTCGACCCCGAGGCTGCGGCTGCCCTTCGTGACCGGCTCACCGAGCGCGGCGAGATACAGGCGACCGGGCTGTGAGCGAGTTTCCTCCCCCACCTCCCCGACCGCCACAACCAGGGCGGGACGACTTCTCTACTGAAAGCTCAGCCGGTGCCCCCGGTGAACAGTTGAGGTCAGAGGACACGGCAGGATCCGGGCCTTCTGGTAGCTCGCGGCCGCCCGAGGGCCCTGGGACCGTGCTTCCCGATGACCCCCGGGCCGCCTACGAGCCCGTCCTGGAGCATCCCCATCCACTGACCCCGATCGCGAAAAGCTGGATCGCGCTCGTCGCGGTCGGCTATTTCATCCTGCGCGATGCACCGGACATCTTGCAGGACACCCCGAGCGGCGGCTGGGGGACGATCGCCGAATTCTGGTACGTGCCGATCGGATTGCTGGTCGCGGTGCTCGCCGTATCCCTGATCGCCGGATACCTGACCTGGCGGTTCACCAGCTTCATCATCGACGACGAGCAGGTGCGCATCGAACGCAACTTCATTTCGCACCGTTCGGAGCGGATCGCCTTCACCAAGATCCAGTCGGTCGATGTCACTCAGCCTCTGGTGGCCCGGTTGCTCGGGCTTGCCGCGCTGCGCGTCGATGTCGGCGGCGGAGGCTCCAACGCGTCCATCGAATACCTCTCCCGCAAGCGGGCCTATCAGCTACGCGACTACCTGATCACTCGGGCGCACGGTACCAAGGCAACCGTCGCCGCGTCCGCCCAGACCCCTATCGGCACGGTGTTCTCGGACGCCTCGGCCGCCGATCGGCGGGTTGTCTCGGTGCCTCCGTCCCGGCTGGTCGCGTCCATGATCGTCACCAACTCGACCGTGGTTTTTCTGATCGTGATCGCGGCGCTGGTGGTCTACGGGATCATCGCCGATCAACCGCTGGCCTGGCTGTCCACCTCGTTCCTGATCCCCTGGGCACTGGCCATGGGCGCGATGATCCTCAACCGAATCCGCAACGAATGGAACTTCGTCCTGACGATGACACCCGACGGCGGGCTGCGCACTGCGTCCGGACTCACGTCGCTGACCAGCCAGACGATCCCGCGCAATCGTGTGCAGGCCGTCGACATCAGCCAGCCGCTGCTGTGGCGCATCGTCGGCTGGCAGCGCGTCCGCATCGACGTGCTCGGCCTGCCCACCGAGTCCAGCTCGAGCGTGCCCGCGAATCTGCTGCTGCCGGTCGGCTCAGCGCAAGACGTTGCAATCGTCCTGCATGCCTTGTGGCCGAATCTGAGATTGGACGCCATAGCGATGCGTCCGATACCCAAGAGTGCACGCTGGCTGCGCTGGTTGGACGCCCAAACCTACTCGTGGGGTTACGACGAGTACGTGCTGGTTGCCTCGGGCGGGCTGCTGCGTAAACGCACCTCGATCGTGCCGCACGCCAGGGTGCAGTCGGTGCGGCTGCGACAAGGAGTTATTCAGCGCAAGCTCCGGCTTGCCGATGTGCAGGCGCACACCACGCCCGGCCCGGTCGACGTGGTCTGCCAACATCTGGACGAGACGGATGCCCGCGCCCTTGCGATGAGCGAACTCGACAGAATGCGCGCCGCCCGGTCCCGTCCCGAGCTGTCGCTACTCAGCACTCCCCCGCAGCCGGATCGGCCGCCCAATAGCTGAAGATGCCGGTGTCGTTGAGCGAATCCAGGTAACTCTCGTCTGTGGACGGATCGATCCAGATCACATTTCCGCCGATCGCCGGATAATCCGTATGCGGTGCGTAACTCGACCTCACCAGCACGAGCGGGACGACCGGCAGCCAGTCGGCGGGCTCCCCCGGCTTGTCGGGCAGTTCCAAGGTCAGGGCCAGCGCCTTGTCGGTCGTCAAGATCTGGGCCAGCCCGGCGAGCTCCGGGTCGTCCGGGTCGAAGGCACCGTCGAACTTGGCCCGGTCGATAAGAATCTGTTGGACGACGGACGCGGTGCGCGCCGCGTGGCGAACTCTCGCGTCCTGTTTTGCCTGGTCGTCGAGGCCCTCGTAGCCGGGGATCATCTCCTCGACGATCTCCGCCGGTGTATCGGCGTAGACGGTGCTGCCATCGTGCAGCACCATGGCGTGTGTCCATTCGCCCCCATCGTCGCGTACTGGATTCGAGCCGTGACAGGAGTCATGATGATCGCGGAACTTCACCCGTTCAGCCTAGTTGGTCGGCGTCCCGGCAACGCCAACGGCTGGTGATAGACGCGCCCCTGGGCAACGTACCCGGACGACGCGGCGGAGAAGACCCTTGGGCCCCGCATGCCGCGGTCGTCGGCGATCCGGCGCAGCAAATCGCCCATCTCGTCCAACCGGCGCTGGGCGTCGTCCAACTCGGACTGCAAGCTGAGGATCCGGCGGATGCCGGTCAGATTGATGCCCTCGTCCTGCGACAGCCGCTGGATCAACCGCAGCCGCTGAATGTCGCGGGGCGAATACCTTCTGCCGCCGCCCTTGGCGCGGCTGGCGATCACCAGGCCCAGCCGGTCGTATTGCCGCAGGGTCTGGGGATGCATCTCGGCCAGGGATGCTGCCACCGAAATGCTGAAGATGGCAGCATCCGGATCCATGATCTCCGGCAGCATCCCGGCGCTCATCGGTTGCTCGCCAGCAAATCAGCGCGCGGATTCTGCTGCCCGGAGACCTCGGTGAAGGTCCGCAATGCGTCACGGGCCTGATCGGTCAGCCGATCAGGTACCTGCACGTCGATCGTGGCGAGCAGGTCGCCCTTGGTGCCCGAGCCCTTGGCGATGCCGCGGCCACGCACCCGGAAGGTGCGTCCGTTGGGGGTGCCGGCGGGCACTCGCAACTTGACCGAACCGCCGCCGAGGGTGGGTACCTCAATCTCGGCACCCAGCGCGGCCTCGGTGAACGTCACTGGGACGGTGACCGTCAGGTTGTCGCCGTTGCGCCCGAAAATGGGGTGCGGACGCACATGCACGAGCACATACAGATCACCGCGCGGGCCACCGTTTTCGCCCGGCGACCCTTTGCCCTTGATCCGGATCTTCTGGCCATCCGAGACGCCGGCCGGAATCCGCACCTGCATGGTGTGCCGGCTCTCGGCGCGTCCGGACCCGTGACAGGTGTCGCAGGGATCGTCCACGATCAGACCGCGCCCGTGGCATTCGCTACAGGTTTCGGTCATCGAGAACAATCCGCCGGCGCTCGCCTGCTGGACGCCGGAGCCTTGACAGGTCGGGCAGACTCTGGGCGAGGTGCCGGGTTTCGCTCCGGTGCCGTGGCAGACCGGGCAGGCGTCCTCACTCATCATCTGGACGCCGACGGTCGCGCCTTCGACGGCTTGGTTGAAGCCGATGGTGACTTCGCCTTCGACATCGGAACCACGGCGAGCGGCCCTGGTCTGGGTGCGCCTGGCGGAGGCGCCGCCAGCGGTCTGGCCGAAGAGGTTACCCAGCAGATCACCGAGCCCCGCGTCCCCCATGGTGGTGTGGAAGACGTTCTCTCCGCCGGCTCCGGACGCCGTGCCGGCGCCCGGGCGCTGGAAGCGGAAGCCTCCCGATCCGAACAAGTTGCGCTGTTCGTCGTACTCGGCGCGCTTGCCCGGATCGCTCAGCACATCGTGCGCCTCGGAGGCCTCCTTGAAACGCTGCTCGGCCTTCTTGTCGCCGGGATGCTGGTCAGGATGGTTCTCGCGGGCGATCTTGCGGAATGCCTTCTTGATCTGGTCGGGCTTGGCGTCCTTGGGGACACCGAGGACCTTGTAGTAGTCCTTCTCCATCCAATCCTTCTGGCTCATCGCCGCTCCCTCCTTTCCAGACTCTCCAGATTATTCGGCCGGTTCGGCCGGTACCGCAACGATCACCCGGGCCGGACGCACAACAGAATCGTTGATGCGGTAGCCCTGCTGCATGACGTCGCGCAAGACGATGTCGCTCACGTCGGGATCGGGCATCTGCATCAACGCCTCATGCAGCCTGGGGTCGAACTCGTCGCCCGGCGTACCGAACGACTCCAGTCCATAGCTCTTGGTGACCTTGGCCAACTCGTCGGCGGTCAGCTTGAAGCCACCGTTCAGGTCGTCGGCCTCGGCTGCTGCGGTGATCGAATCGAAGACCGGCAGCAGGTCGCGCAGCACCGCTTCGACGCCGCCCTGGCGGGCCAGCGAACGATCGCGGTCGACGCGCTTCTTGTAGTTGATGTACTCGGCATGGACGCGCTGCAGGTCTTCGGTGCGCTCGGCCACCAAAGCCTTCAGTTGATCGATCTCGTCGGCTGGGCCGGGCTCGGTTGTCTCGGTCGCCTCGTCGGTCTCGGTCGCGGCCTCGTCCGAGGCTGCCTCGCCCACTCCGGGTTCGGCGCCGGGAGCGGCCCCGGCTTTATCAGCCGGAGCCGCCGCGTCAGCGTCATCCGAGGTCAGGTCCGCCTGCCCGATCACTTCGCCTTGCGGCTCGTCGGGCATGGCTTCCTGGTCCACGGGTTCGGTCATGAATGATCAGTCCTTCTTCTCTTCGTCGTCGACGATCTCGGCGTCCACCACGTCATCGTCGCCGGAGGTGGCATCCTCGGCGGACGACTCGGTGCCGGCCTGGGCCTGGGCAGCTTGCTCGGCCTGAGCGGCCTGGTAAACAGCCTGCCCCATGGCAGCCGACTTCTGGTTCAGATCGTCCATAGCGGAACGAACCTCATCATCATTGTCGGTGCCCTTCAGGGCCTCCTTCAAGGTATCCAGGGCCTCGGTGACCGGGGTCTTCACGTCCTCAGGAATCTTGTCGCCGTTCTCCTCGAGGAGCTTCTCGGTGCGGAACGTCAGGCCGTCGGCCTCGTTACGCATGTCGACACTCTCGCGGCGCTTCTTGTCGGCCTCTTCGTTGGCCTCGGCTTCCTTGACCATCTTGTCGATCTCGTCCTTGCCGAGGGCCGAGCCACCGGTGACGGTCATCGACTGTTCCTTGCCGGTCGCCATGTCCTTCGCATACACGTGGACGATGCCGTTCGCGTCGATGTCGAAGGTGACCTCGATCTGCGGCAGGCCACGCGGCGCGGGCATCAGTCCGGTCAACTCGAAGTTGCCCAGCGACTTGTTGTCACGGGCGAACTGGCGCTCGCCTTGGTAGACCTGAATCATCACCGAAGGCTGGTTGTCTTCGGCCGTGGTGAAGATCTCGGACCGCTTGGTCGGGATCGTGGTGTTCCGCTCGATGATGCGGGTCATCACGCCGCCCTTGGTCTCGATACCGAGGCTCAGCGGGGTGACGTCCAACAGCAGAACGTCCTTGACCTCGCCCTTCAGCACACCGGCCTGCAGGGACGCGCCGAGCGCGACGACCTCGTCCGGGTTCACGGTCTTGTTCGGCTCCTTGCCACCGGCCAGCTCGCGGACGAGCTCCTGCACGGCGGGCATCCGGGTCGAGCCGCCGACCAGAATGATCTGATCGATCTGCGAAACCGATGCCTTGGCGTCCGAGAGGACCGAATTGAACGGGCCCTTACAACGATCCAGCAGATCCTGGGTGATGCGCTGGAACTCGACGCGGGTCAGCTTCTCTTCGAGGTGCAGTGGACCCTCGGGACCGGCGGTGATGTAAGCGATGTTGATATCGGTGCTCTGCACCTGGCTCAACTCGATCTTGGCGCGCTCGGCGGCTTCCTTCAGACGCTGAACGGCCATCTTGTCCTTGGACAGGTCGACGCCGGTCTTGTTCTTGAACTGGGTGACCAGCCAGTCGATGATGCGCTGATCCCAGTCGTCGCCGCCCAGCCTCGGGTCGCCCTTGGTCGCCTTGACCTCGAAAACGCCCTCGCTGATATCCAGCAGCGAAACGTCGAAGGTGCCACCGCCGAGGTCGAAGACCAAGACGGTTTGCTCCTGCTCCGACTTGTCGAGGCCGTAGGCCAACGCCGCCGCGGTGGGCTCATTGATGATGCGGTCGACGGTCAGTCCGGCGATCTCGCCGGCCTCCTTGGTCGCCTGGCGCTCGGCATCGCCGAAGTAGGCGGGCACGGTGATCACCGCGTTGGTGATGGGCTCACCGAGATAGGCCTCGGCGTCCCTCTTCAGCTTCTGCAGCACGTAGCCGCTGATCTGCTGCGGACGATAGTCCTTGCCGTCGATGGTGGTCTTCCAGTCGGTGCCCATGTGGCGCTTGACCGAAAGAACAGTGCGATCGGGGATGGTCACGGCCTGACGCTTGGCGATCTCGCCGACCATGACCTCACCGCCCTTGGCGAAAGCCACCACTGACGGCGTGGTGCGCGAACCTTCGGCGTTCGGGATGACGGTGGGTTCGCCACCTTCCAGCACCGCGACAACCGAGTTCGTGGTGCCGAGGTCGATGCCAACTGCACGAGCCATGTTGTGTTTCCTCCTTGCATCCCTGGTGGGACGCTCTGCTTGTTCTTGCTAAGTTCAGTTGCGATTCACGTCTCAGCGAGCCGCGCTGGATTGAGTCTAGCGCACTCAACTCTGAAACTTGAGTCCACCTGACTCAACTACATGGCCAGGCGGGTTATTCCGGGGTTGGCTTGTTTTCCGGAGGTCATTTCCCGACCTACCCCGGTGCGCGCAAGAGCCTCCGCGATTGCCGTGGCCTCACCTTGACATGCCAAGAAGCCAACACGCCTCTTACGCGACCCCTTCATGCGAAGACTCGAGATCAGCACGCCGCTGACGCCACTTCCGGCAGTGTTCCCAATACCGCGTGCAAATCCTTCCGCAATCACTGCACAACCCACCCCGACACGCCGCTGTTACCGCATGCCAGAGCCGACTTGCGGAAGGTTTTACACAAAGACATCCCGCCACGGAGAAAGGCTCAGAACTCCGTGACGGGATGAACCGGGGTTGCGGCATTCGTGCTCAGCAAGCCACGTCCCAGGGACCTACTCGGCTGCGAATCCGGCCATCGGCGGCGCCGTGCTTCACCGGTCGCCCCGATCAGGGACGTCCGTGTGAAGCCGGCTCACCGCGAACTGCACAGATACGCAAGCTCGACCAGGGTTTAGATTGCTCGCTTCACATCGTCAGTGGATGGCGAAAGCGAAGGATCGATGCCCTCGATATGTCCGGCCTCGATGTCGTTGGCCTTCTTGAAGAATTTCGTCACTCCGAACAGCACACCGGCGACGATGGAGGCGATACCCAAGGTGATGACACCAGCGGAATCCCCCCACAGGCCCTCGGCCCAGGTACGCAGGTTCGGCGCCACGAAACCACCGAGGTTGCCGATTGAGTTGACCAATCCGATGCCGGTCGCCGCGGCGACGCCGGTCAGATACTCGGTGGGCAGCGACCAGAAGATCGCCTGCATGCCCACGAACCCGATGGCGGCGAAGGATAGGCCGGCAATCGCCATCACGGGATGGGCGGCGAAGATTCCGGAGCAGCCCAGCCCGATGCCGGCGACCACCAACAGCGAGGTGCCGATCAGATGCTGCTTACGCGTCCGGTCGGCCAGCCCCGGGAAGTAGAGCACCGAGATGAGACCGAAGATCCACGGAATGGCGGTGACCAGGGACGACGCGAACCCAAGGCTCTGGCCGGTGATGCTGGCGACCTGAGTGGGCAGGAAGAACGTCATGCCGTAGACGGCGATCTGGATGCCGAAGTAGATCAGGCAGAAGTACCACACGCGCCAGTCGACGAGAGCTGCGGAGATCTTGTGCGGTGCTTGACCTTCGGCCTTGCTGACAGATTCGCTCTCGATGGTGTCGTTCAGCGCCTGGCGCTCTTCGGGCTCGAGCCACTTGTGTGCATCGAGCGGCTTGTCGGTGAGGTAGTGGTATGACCAGAAACCGACAAGGGTGGCGACGATGCCCTCGATGAGGAACATCCACTGGATGCCGCGCCAGCCCCAGATGCCGTCCATCTGCAGCAGGGCCCCGGAGATCGGGTTGCCGATGATGCCGGCAAGGGCGAGGCCCATATAGAACATGCCGCGGGCCCGGTTGAGGTGACGCGCAGGCACCCAGTAGGTCAAATACAAAATGACGCCGGGGAAGAAGCCTGCCTCGGCCACGCCGAGCAGGAACCGCAAGATGTAGAAGCTGACCGGACCGCTGACGAAGAAGAACGCGGCGGCCACCAGGCCCCAGGAGATCATGATCCTGGCCATCCACCATTTGGCGCCGACCCTGTGCATCATGATGTTGCTGGGGACCTCGAAGACGGCATAGCCGATGAAGAACAGACCGGCTCCGAATGCATAAGCGCCGGCAGAAATGCCGAAGTCAACCTCGAATTCGGTCTTGGCGAAGCCGACATTGCTGCGATCGAGGAAGGCGATGACATACATCAGCAGCAAGAAGGGGATGAGGTGCTTGAAGACCTTCTTGGTGGCGCTTTCCGACAGGTCGTAGCGCCGAGCGTGATCGTAAGGGATCGGCTCCGCTATTGGTTCCGCCTCTTTCGATACTGCCTTTTTTGGATCTGCGGACATCAATGTCTCGATTCAGTGTGCGTGGTTCTTTTGGATATCAACGCCGGCCATCGGCGGTCAGCTTCCTACATCGTATATCATCCATCGGCTGATTGGTACCGTGTGATATTCGATACCGGTGATTTTCCCAGGCGTTGGGCGGGTACTGATGGCCACGTCGCGCGCGGTGCCCGATTGACGATGTGACGCACAGCAGGCCGTCCGAAATGCGACACGCCATCAAAGAATCCGGCGATGAAACCGCTGGTCGGCTCATGAGCTGATGGGATGCTCTGTGTGAATGACATGCCTGTTGCTTCGTCGGCGCGGACTCCCTCGGATGGACGCCGAGCCGGTATTCTCGACCGGATCTTCGGCGCTCCATCCGCGGTTCGTGACGCGGACCTGCTTCCTGTTGACCAGCCGTTGCGTCCGACCGATCAACGGGCAGGGCGGACGGCCCTGCAATACAACGGCTTCGTCCGCCTGTTGGTGTTCGGTGCGATCGTGGCGGCCGCAATGGTTGCGATCGTCTTCGTCGCAACCATGGTGAACAATTCGCTCGGGTTCTCGTCCGACTCGATGTGGACGACGCTGCAGGTCTGGGTTCAGGCCGCCGCAGTCGTGGCAATTGTGGTTGCCTACTGGGTGGTCGGGCGTTTCGTCGAACGGCGCAGGCCCTTGTATGAGCTTGCCCCCAGGCGGGCAGTTCGGGGATTGGCCTCAGGTATCGCGCTCGGAGTCGTGCTGATGGCGATATGTGCCGGCTGTTTGGGGCTGCTCGGGGTGTTTCGGATCGAAGGCGTGAATTTCGGCTACTCGTGGTGGTCGGCGCTGCTGACCGTCGGATTGTCCGCCGCCGTCACCGAGGAGATCTTGTTTCGTGGAATCCTGTTCCGGTTCGTGGAAGCCGGCTTCGGCACCTGGGCGGCGATCGCCGTCAGCGCGGTCTTCTTCGGAGCAGGGCATCTCGGTAACCCGCAAGCCACGTTGCTCGGTGCCGTCGGCATCGCCTTCGAGGCAGGCATCTTGTTCGCCGCCTTGTATGCATTCACCCGCAGCTTGTGGACGGTGATGGGGCTGCACTTTGCCTGGAACGTGGTGCAGGGGCCGGTACTGGGCATCGTCGTATCGGGCACTTCCACATCGGGCAACGGCTTCCTGCGGTCGTCGTTGACGGGACCCGAGTGGCTGAGCGGTGGATCATTCGGCATCGAGGCCTCGACCCTGACAATCGTTGTGCTCACCGCGGTGGGCATCTGGCTGCTGGTCGCGGTCGCCCGCCGGGGCTTGATCGTCCGACCCTTCTGGGTTCGGCGCCGTCGGTTGGCGACATCGAGCGACAGAATCTGGGTGCGGTAAGACCCGGCTCCTACCGCACCCAGAAGTGCTTCATTGAGGGCTGCCAGCTGGATCAGGCGTCCAAACCGGCCTTCAAGTCAGCCTCGTAGTCACTGAGATAGTCAGCGAATTCATCGCCGTACAGCGGTGCGGTCTGCATGTAGTTGTCCTCCATGTACGTCGTGAACTCATCCGTCTCGGCGTACTGCTTTGAGGCGTCGATCCAGTACTGCTTCGCCTCGTCGCTCAGCCCACCCGGAGCAATAATTCCGCGGAACTGAGAGAAGGTCACGTTGATACCTTCTTCGATGGTCGTCGGGATGTCTTTCAAGTCGTCATAGGAGTAGCGCTCATCAGAAATCGCACAGAGCGCTTTCATGTCGCCCGATTCCAGCTGACCGACGATCTCGCTCGGATTCGCGACCGCGATGTCGACATGGCCGCCCATGGCAGCCGCGATCGCTTCGCCACCCGATTCATAGGGCACCTGCTGGAAGGTGATTCCTTGATCCTTTTGAATCAAGTTCAGCTGAATCGCATCATTGCCAGTCGGGCCTCCGGACGCGGCCGCTTTCACTGTTGAAGTCCTGGCGGCCTCGACGACCTCCGCGCAACTGGTGTACGCCGAGTCCTTTGAGACCACGACCATTGCCGAGTCCTGACCCACTTTCATGATCGGGGTGAAGGACTGCCAGGTGAACGGCACATCTTGTGTCAGAGGCAGGTTCACCATCGCAGTCTCGGTACCGAGCAGATATGAAGCATCTCCCTCATGCGTCATGAACTCCGCATATCCGACCGCGCCGCCACCGCCCTGCAGGTTTTCCACCGAGATCGTCTTATCCGTGACGCCTTCGAGCCCGGACGCGATGGCGCGACCCGAAACATCGGATCCACCTCCGGGACCCATCGGCACGATCATTGTGATGCGATCACCGGGATCGAAGCCATCTCCCGAGCCAGAGCCGGAGTCGCCTCCCGAGCAACCTGCCAGCGCCAATGTCAGGGCTGCTGTCCCAGCAACGGCGCATGCGAGCTTGCTTTTAGTCATGTCGTCTCTCCTTTGAGTGTGGTGTTTACGGTTAGTTGCCTATTGCGTGACCGGGACGGCAGCCTTCGGCTTGCGTCCCACGCGCTTGGCCACATTGGGGATCACCATGATGACGACGGTGATCAGCAGAATCGCCAGCGCGAGCGGCTCTTTGAACAGCACGGTGAGATCCCCATTCGAATAGGAGGAGGTCTGGACGAGTGCCTTCTCGACCATTGGGCCGAGCACCAGGCCAAGGATCAGCGGAGCCGTGGGGTAGTCGTATTTCTTCAAGAAGAACCCGGCAACGCCTGCCGCGAACAAGACGGTCAGCGCGAACAGGTTATTGCCGACGGCGAAGGCGCCGATCATGGAGAAGAACAGGATCAGTGGATACAGGTACGAATAGTTCAAGCGGAGTGCCTGAGCGAAAACCGGTGCCAGCGGCAAGTTCAGGACAAGCAGGATGACATTGCCAATGAAGAACGACGTCAGCAGGCCCCACACCAGCGACGGCTGACTCTGGAATAGCAAGGGGCCCGGTTGCACGCCATACATCACGAATGCGCCCAGCAGCACAGCAGTCGTCGTACCGCCGGGAATTCCGAGGGCCAGGGTCGGAATGAAGTTGGCATTGGCAGCGTTGTTGGCGGATTCGGCAGCGGCCACGCCTTGAATGGCGCCTTTACCAAAGTTCCTACGGAAAGGACTGACCTGCTTCTCGACGCCGTACGCGACCAAGGCGGCGAGAGTCGATCCCGCCCCCGGCAGTGTGCCGAGCGCAAAGCCGACGCCGCTGCCACGCAGAATCGACGGCATCGATTGCTTGACATCATTGCGCTTGATTCTCATGTCACGCATGCGAGTCGTGATCGGCTCGACACCACCGGTGCCGATCTGGCTCACGACTTCACCGATTGCGAAGACTCCGATCATCACGACAACGAAATCGATACCGCCGAGCAACTGGATATTGCCGAACGTGAAGCGCGCCTGAGCGAAGCCGGTCGACATGCCCACGGCGGACAGGAAGAGGCCGAGCCCCGCCATCATCAGACCCTTGGCGAGATTGTCACCTGAGAAAGAGATGATCGTGAGCAAACCCATGATCATGATGGCCAGCATTTCGGCCGGACCGAACCGCAGGGCAAAAGTCGCGATCGGAGCCGCTATCAGCATGAGCAGAACCAGCGAGATGACCGCCGCAACGAACGATCCGATTGCGGCAATGGCAAGAGCCTTGCCCGCCTGCCCTTTTCTGGCCAGTGCATACCCGTCGATCACGGTAGCGACCGCGTTTGCGTCTCCCGGGGTTGCAATCAGCACGGCAGCGATTGTGCCCCCATATTGGCAGCCATAGTAGATGCCGGCGAGCATGATGAGGGCAGTCACCGGCTCCATCGACAAGGTGAGTGGCAACAATACCGCCACGCCTGTCGTCGCACCGAGTCCGGGCAACATACCGATCACTGTGCCCAGCACGACGCCGATCAGGCACCACAACAGATTCTCGGGTGTCAACGAAGTTGAAAAGCCTAAGAGGATGTTCTCAAGCATGATTCACCATCCCTAGATCAGACCGAGCATGCCGGTAGGCAACGGAACGTTGAGCACGAGCCCGAAGACCACCCAGCCGAACACGAACGACCCGACACCAGCGATCAACGCGATCCACCAGGGTTTACGCTCGACGAACGCGATCAGCCCGAATACCATCAGGCTGAGTGAGATCAGGAGTCCGATGATCCTAGTGAGCAGGACGGTCAGCAGGATCGCCCCGAAAACCAAAACAACTGCCCGATTCCGCTGGGCGGCGGTGCGTCCAAGATTATCGACATCGTCGGCGTCCGCTATCGCGTTCGCTTCTTCTGTCCCCTCGGCTCCGGCGCGCTGCTTGCGCAGTGCATTCAGGCACTCAACAAGCGTCGCCAGCACCATGACCACGGACGCGAGGAACGGCACCATGCCCGGACCGACAAGCCCGTCGGCCGTCTCAAGCCCGTAACCGATCGAGCCGACCAATACCGCGATGCCGATTCCCAGAAATATCAGCCGAACGATCCATGGTCCCAACTCGACACGCTTGTGTGCTCCCGCCTCATGAGCCACTGATTCACTCATGCTGCTGCCCAGCCCGCTTCGCGACGGTCCTGCGGCCGAGGGCAACCGCGATGTCGAATGCCTGCTGGGCGGGACCGATGCTTGCCTTGTTCTGGCCGACGATGTTGTAGGCCGTGCCATGGGCAGGGGTCGCGATCGGAACCGGCAGCCCACCTTGCACGGTGACGCCGCCGTCGAAGCCCATCAGCTTCATGGCGATCTGGCCTTGGTCGTGATACATCGTCACGACGCCGTCATACTGTCTGTCGCGGGCCGCGATGAAGATCGTGTCGCAGGGGAAGGGCCCCTTCGCATCGATCCCTTCATTGACTGCCAGCTTGATACCGGGAGCGATGTGGTCGATTTCCTCGCGCCCGAACTGGCCCGATTCGCCGGCATGCGGGTTCAGCGCGCAAACCGCCAGCCGAGGCTTCTCGATGCCGTTGGCGCTGATCACCTCGTTGAGCAGCCGAATCGCCTCATAAACCGAACGTGCATTGATGCGTCTGGAGACGTCGCTGATCGGACAGTGCGAGGTCACCCGCGAGGTCGTCAGATGCCCGGAGAAGTTCAACTCCGACGTGGTGCCGGTGAAGCCGAGTTCTTTGGCGAACCAGCGAAGCTCGTCCTCCTCGTGCATTCCCGCATCGTGCAGCGCCGACTTGTTGAGCGGCAGGAACTGGATCGAGTCGATCTTGTTCTGTTTGAACAGCTCCAGGCAGTCCAGCAGGTCGCTCATCACTCGCTTGCCTCCCGCGACGGACGCCACCCCACGCTCGACAGGCACGTCCGCGAGCTTCGAACCCACCAAAACGACCTTGCCGTGCTCAGCCTGATCAGCGACAGGGATTGCGACGCCGACTTCATCGGCGAACCGTTTCAGTTCTGCGGGCGAGGCCAGCAAATGGATATCTGCCTTGTTACGGTTCTCCTCATTGGCCAGGAGCTTCACCGCCAATTCAGGCCCCACCCCCGACAAGTCGCCTAAAGTCATCGCCAATCTGGGTCGAATAGACTCAGTATCAATCAGATCACGCATTGCAGTCTCCCATCGATGACGTGGATGACAGGCTCTCGGTGTTGCTACCGCGAGCCCCGATTTGGCTCACTTCAACGTGCTGACGAAATCAAGTACCTGAACGCAGCTGGGAATTATCACCTTGTCTGGCCCCTTCGCCGGATATCCGATTCCGCTTACCTGCGTCAGTATTGTATATATTTCGTGGTCAGTCAACCCAGGTCGGCTGCGCACAATTGCTTTTCCTTCCAGGGGCCGGACACGTCCGGTGGGTCCGGCAGAGCGCCTTTCTATCAGCTCTCGCGTTCTTTGCGGACGCGCATCCTCAGGTTTGCCAGGTGCAGCCGCATCGCAGCTTGGGCGGCGTCCGGATTGCGGTTGGCCAGCGCCTCGATGATGGCACGATGCTCGGTAAGAGTCTGCGCCTGATCGGCCACGACCTCTTCATCGAAGGATCGATAGCGCTGGACATGGCTGCCCATCACCTCCAGCGCCGAGGCGAGGTAGTGGTTGCCTGCGGCTCTCGCGATGTGGGCATGGAAGTCATGGTCGGCGTCCAAGAAGCCGCGGAATCCTTCGAAGCTGTCCGCCGCATCCCAGGCCTGCTGATAATGCCAGGTGGCTTCGAGGTTTGCCAGCAACTCGGCATTCACGTGGGAGGCGGCCAACCATGCGGTCTTCTCCTCGATAGTCATTCTGGCCTCGAAGAGGTCGTCCAGTTCGGTAGCGCCGGGGCGTGGGGACACCCGAAAGCCTTTGTTGTTCTCGCGCACCACCAGGCCACTGGCGCTGGCCCGGACCAACGCTTCGCGTACCGGTGTCGCAGAAACCCCCATGCTCTTGGCCAATGAATGGATGCGCAATGGCTGCATCGGCCTCAATTCACCCTGAAGTATCAGATCGACGAGACTGTCATAGGCCTGACCGGCCAGTCCAAGCGGATGCTCGCTGAGCACTTCGGCGAGATCATCATCTTCGATGGCCACGGCAGGCCCTCCTCGGTCTAAAGGATTTGGCAGAATTATATGCAATGTTGTAGCACAGGCGGGCGACCGATCTGGTCCTGTCATCAATGATCCGGGCCCTCGTCCAAGCCGAAGGCGCGGCCCCACCTCACGTTTTGACGAACGAACGGATCACTTCGAAGACTACTCACGGCGCTCGGACGCCACACTGTCCGCGTAGTCTCCTACCGGTCGATGCGTCAAACTCCTGAGCCTGAGAGGGTCCACAAGCACAAATGAACCAGTAGCTCTCGTCCGGCTTCGCCCGATAGCATTACCGCATGACTTCGCGATCGCAGCTCGTGCTCGGCATCGACATCGGTGGATCGGGCATCAAAGGCGCACCCGTTGACCTCACGACCGGCGAGTTCGCTGCAGAGCGCATCCGAATCGCGACCCCGAAGAAGGCAACCCCCAAAGCCTGTGCCGATGTGGTGGCCAAGATAGCCGAGAAATTCTCCGACCAGTTCGGCAATGAACCGATCGGCATCGCCCTTCCGGCACCGGTCGTGCACGGCACTGTGACGATGATGGCCAACCTGCATTCTTCTTGGGAAGGTGTGAATGCAGAACAGCTCTTCACCGAGCGTCTCGGACGCAAGACCGTCCTGGTCAATGATGCGGACGCTGCAGGCCTCGCCGAAGTGTATTTCGGCGCAGCCAAAGGCCATCCCGGTCTGGTGATCATGACAACACTCGGAACCGGCATCGGCACCGCCTTGATCATGAACGGCGTCCTGGTGCCCAATACCGAACTCGGCCATATCGAGATCAACGGGCATGATGCAGAGACCAAGGCGTCCGCGCACGCCAAGGCAAACGAGCACCTCAGCTATAAGCGCTGGTCAAAGCGGCTTCAGAAGTACTACCGCCGCCTGGAGAAGTACTTCTGGCCCGATCTTTTCGTCGTCGGAGGCGGGGTCTCCCGTAGTCACGAGAAGTTTCTGCCGTTACTCGAGTTGAGCACCCCGATCGTGCCGGCCACCTTGTTCAATCGCGCCGGTATCGTCGGCGCAGCGATCGCCGCATCCGATCAGATCCCCAGCTGAGCAAGGACGAGTGAGCCCGCGTACCCGCCGCGCGCGCTCTCCTCGCCAGCGTCCCACAACTGCCCGACCCAATTGAGTAGACCGGCACAGATCGCGTCAGACCATTAAGGTTCCTAACTGACCGCTCGCACCGGGAGCGCTCCCAGATTTGCCGGGCAACCAGACTCACATACGGTCGGGAGCGATGATCCCGAGCAGATCCAGACCGGTGGCCAGCACCTGCTTCGTCGCGGCAACCAGGGCCAGCCTGGAGCTGCGCACGTCGCCGTCGCTCTTGAGCACCGGGCACTTCTCGTAGAACGCCGAGAACTTGGTGGCGAGCTCGAACAGGTACGTGCACAGTTTGTGCGGGGTCAGCTCATCGGCAACCACCTGCACCATCTCGCCGAAGCGCGTGAGCCACAAGGCGAGTTCCTGCTCGGCGGGCTCATCCAGCACCGTGATGGTGGTGGCATCAGACGACACGAGCGATCTGGCCGCGGCCTCACGCAAGATGCCGGCGCAACGCGAATGGGCGTACTGCAGATAGGGGCCTGTGTCGCCGGTGGTCTGGGTCATCCGTTCGGCATCGAACACGTAGTCCTTCTGCAGGCTGTTCGACAGGTCCGCGTACTTGATAGCGGCCAGCGCGATCTGCGGGGACGCATGCTCCTCGGCTTCGTCCAGCAGACTTTCGAGGGTGACGGTGCCGCCATCCCGAGTCTTGATCGGCGTGCCTCCCGGGCCCAGCACCATGCCGAAGCCAACGTGCTGCACCTGCACGTCATCGGGTAGGTAACCGGCCCGGCGCGCGATGGAGAAGACCAACTTGAAATGGTTCGCCTGCCGGGCGTCGGTGACGTAGACGATGCGGTCGGCGTCCAGATCGTCTATCCGATGCCTGATAGCCGCGAGATCAGTGGCGTCGTAGCCGTAGCCGCCCGCAGAGTTACGGATGATCGCAGGCGCATCGAAGCCGTCGACGAAAACCACCAACGCTCCCGAATCGTGCACCGCTATGCCACGGGATTCGAGATCATCGGCCACAGCGGCAAGCATGTCGTTGTAGGTCGACTCCCCCGCCACGTCCTTATCAGATAGCAGCACATTCATCCGCCGGTAGGTGCGGTTGAAACCTGCCAGCGAAATCGAGATGAGTTGTTGCCACTGCGCCTTGGTCTCCGGATCGCCTGATTGCAGCTTCACCACGCGTTCTCGCGCGCGCTCAGCGAACGCTTCGTCCTCGTTCAGGTGTGCGTTGGCGCGACGATAGAGCGCCTCTGCGCCGGGCAGGTCGAGGGTGTCGAGATCGAGTTTCTCATCGTTGATCTGCTCGATCAGCATGCCGAACTGGCGTCCCCAGTCACCGATGTGGTTCTGCGCGATGACGGTGTGGCCTTGCGCGCTCAACACTCGCCTGAAGCAGTCGCCGATGATGGTGGAGCGCAGGTGCCCGACGTGCATCTGCTTGGCGACATTCGGGGACGAATAGTCGATCACGATCCGCTTGGGCTCGGTGGTCTGCGCAATGCCTGCCTTGGGATCGGCGAGTTGATCGCTGACGGTGCGGGCCAGCACGTCGGAACGCAACCGGAAGTTGATGAAGCCGGGCCCGGCGATCTCGGGGGTCTCACACAGATCGTCCAGATCGAGGGCGTCGACGATGCGCTGAGCGACATCGCGCGGCTTGGCGCCTTCCTGCTTGGCCAGCCGCAGCGCGACATTCGACTGAAAGTGTCCGAATTGCGGTTTGGTGGCCGGACGCAGTTCGGGGTCTGCCCCGGCAACTGCTTGGACCCGCTGCGAGAGAAGAGACGGCAGTGAAGACATGCTGACCATTCTCTCACCTCGCACCGGTTGGGCCGGAATCGGCTCAATCAGCGATGCTTCTCGCTCTCGCTCGTTCAACAGGTTCAATCGGCTCGGAAAAGAACGCAAGCGTTCTTTTCTCTCGTCTCAATCACCTGTGTTTCTCACTCTGTTCGTCAATCGCTTTCAATCGGCTCGGCAGAAACGAGCAAGCTCGTTTCTGCTCTCGCCTCAATCAGCGATGACGGGCAAGGGCGTCCTGCACGGACGGGTCGTAGGTCAGGGTGCCGACATCGGTTTTCGTCAGGACGTCGTAGATCATCTTCATGTTGGCGGCGAGCTCGCGGCGCTTATAGCTGCGCAGGGCGTCGTTGTCTTCGCGCTCGTCATCGCCGACCCCAATCGCATCGACACCGACCATCCGGCAGGTGGCGACGGTGCGCGGAACGTGGTAGCTCTGCGAGATCACTGTCAGCTGATCGACGCCGAAAACTTCTTTCGCCCGGACGCAGGACGAATACGAGGACAGGCCTCCCTCGTCCTCAATGACGTCCAGCGGATCAACGCCGTTCTGGACGAGATAGTCGCGCATCACGGCGGGCTCGTTGTCGCTGGTGCTGCCGGTCACGATGAACACCGTGATCTTGCCCTGCTTCCATAGCTCGAGCGCCACGTCGAGCCGGGCCTGCAAGTACCCGGAAGGAGAGAGTCCGCCGATCGTTGCCGCGCCCATCACGAGGCCGACGTCGCGCGCGGGAGCCTCGTCCGCATCCGTCCAGGTGCGGTCGATCGACATGACCTGAACGGCAGCCCACGGCCCGCCCACCACGAGCAGGGCAAGAATCAGAAGTGCGACCAGCGCCCGCCCGAGTATGCGCATGAGCCCACCTTACGTGAATCGGCAAGATGGAGGCACGCCAACACAGTCGATCTGCGCCGACGTGCCCCTCGGCCAAACTCGTTGCCGACGATCAGGCCCGAGCTGCACAACTAGATGCGGTGCTCCCGGTAGAAATCGATCAGGTTCTTGGTCGAGGCATCCTGCTTGTCGAGGGCCCCATCGTCCCCGGTAACGGCGGGAGCGATCTCGAGCGCGAGCTTCTTGCCGAGCTCGACACCCCACTGATCGAACGAGTTGACGCCCCATACGGCACCTTCGACGAAGGTGATGTGCTCGTACAGCGCAATCAGCTCGCCGAGGATCCGCGGGCTGAGCTCTGGCACCATGATCGAGGTCGTCGGCTTGTTGCCCGGGAAGACCCGAGCCTCCACGATCTCCTCCGCCGTCCCTTCCGCGCGCACCTCGTCGGCCGTCTTGCCGAACGCTAGCGCGGCCGTCTGCGCGAAGAAATTCGACAAGAAGAGCGCGTGCACGTCGGTGCCGCCCTCACGAAGCGCGTGGCCCGGATTCACTGGCGCGATGAAGTCGGCCGGAATCACCTTGGTGCCCTGATGAATCAGCTGGTAGAACGCGTGCTGGCCGTTGGTGCCGGGCTCGCCCCAGAAGACCTCCCCGGTCTGCAGATTGACCGGGGACGCATCCCAGCGCGTCCGCTTGCCGTTGGATTCCATCGTCAGCTGCTGCAGATAGGCCGGGAAGCGGTGCAGATACTGCGCATAAGGCAGCACGGCATGCGACTGGGCATCGTAGAAGTTGTTGTACCAAACGTTCAGCATGCCCATCATGACCGGGAGGTTCTCGGCCAGCGGCGCGGTGCGGAAATGCTCGTCCATCGCGTGGAAACCGGCCAAGAAGCTCTGCCAGTTCTCCGGACCGATGGCGATGATGTCGGATAGCCCGACCGCCGAATCGACCGAATAGCGTCCACCGACCCAATCCCAGAAGCCAAATGCGTTCTCGGGATCGATGCCGAACTCCGCGACCTTTTCGAGATTCGTCGACACCGCGACGAAGTGGCGCTTGATGGTCTCCTCGCGCTGCGCATCATCGGTGATGACGCCCGCGGTGCTGAGCGAATTCAGCAGCCAGTTCTTCGCCATCCGGGCGTTGGTCATCGTCTCCAAAGTGGTGAAGGTCTTGGACGCGACGATGAACAGCGTGGTTTCGGGATCGGCGTCATGGGTCGTTTCATAGACGTCGGCAGGGTCGATATTGCTGATGTACCGGCACTCGATGCCATCGTGGTGGTAGGGCTTCAGTGCCTCGTAGACCATCACCGGACCAAGATCGGATCCGCCGATCCCGATGTTGATGACGGTGCGAATGGGCTTGCCGGTGACGCCTACCCACTCGCCTGAGCGGATCTTCTCGGCAAAGGCATACATCCGGTCGAGCACCTCATGCACCTGCTCGACAACGTTGACCCCGTCTACCACGACCTCGGCATCGCGAGGCTGCCGCAGCGCGGTATGTAGTACTGAGCGGTCCTCAGTAGTGTTGATCCGCTCGCCCGCGAACATCGCGTCCCGGTGCCCGGGCACGTCGACCTGCTCGGCCAGCCGGACGAGGGCATCCCTGATCTCGTCGGTCAGATAGTTCTTGGAAAGGTCGGCATAGAGATCGGCAGCGGCCAGAGACAGCCGCTGGGCGCGGCCCGGATCGTCAGCGAACCAGGCGCGGAAATCGACATTCAGGCTGCCATAGAGACTGGCGAGTTCGGCCCAAGCGGGAGTGGCAGTCGCATCAACCGGAGTACGCATGGGGCCAGCTTAGGGGTTTCACTCATATGGAGCGAGGTCCGCCCGAAAATTGCGCGCTGCTCCTCGAATATGAGGCGAGAAAGCTCATGCACCCCGCGAAACGCGAGGTGCATGAAGCAACATGCTAGTGAGGCCGCGACTAGCCGATGTGACGCATCGCGGTGGCACCGCCCATTGAGGAAATAGAAGCAATCGTCACGGTTTGTCCCGAAGTCGGCGCGTGCACAACATTCCCGCCGCCGATATACATGCCAACGTGGCTGCCACCGTAGAAGAAGACCAAATCGCCTGGCTGTAAGGCATCGGCAGAAGACACAGCGGTGCCCGCGCCCATCTGACCATAGGTATCTCTCGGAATACTGACACCCTGCTGCGCATAGGCCCACATCATCAAGCCCGAGCAGTCGAACCCGCTCGGCGTGGTACCGCCCCAAGCGTAGGGGACGCCGATCATGCTCAGTGCGGCGTCCGCGGCGGCACTACCGGTAGCAGTGGGATAAGACGTGGTCGTCGTCGTACCGCTGCTATTGCCCGAGCCGGTTGTAGAAGTGTCCTGAGTGGACTGGGTGGCCGTCTGAGCAGCAGCCGCAGCTTCGTCCGCTTCGGCCTGACGAGCAGCTTCAGCGGCCTCGGCTTGGCGCTGGGCCTCGGCCTCTGCTTCGGCAGCAGCCTTCGCGTCAACCGCGGCCTTCAGGTCGCTGCCGCGCGCGTCCGCCACCGCGTCATCGCCACGGGACGCCTGCGAGACCCGGTCCTGAGCCTCGTCCTGGGTGAGCGGGACGGCCAGGTCGCTGCTCTGCGGGTTGTAGTTGATGGTGCTTCCCGGCAACGCAGGTTCAGCAGCCGTGACAGTGCTCGAAAGATTCGGGACGATGAGGGCCGCGCTCGCGGTGGCCACCGCTGCCGCACCCATCAGGCCCCGCTGCAGCCGTGAATGCAGGCCGCGAGACTTCGGCTTGGCAGTGCTGATCGCAGCGAGCTTGCGGGTACTGGTGAGCGGCTCGTCCGGCTCGAAGCCGATCGGCGCATCAATCGCGAGCTTCGCCCGGCGGGCAGCGGAAACACTGAGCAGCGTGTCGTCCACGAGCTCCAGCCGGGGGGCCGGCATGGCGCGCTTCGCACAGGACTGCGGTATGACGTCGGTAACCTCGGAGGCGGAATCAACCGGCTCGAGAAGTGCCCTTCGTGCGCTCATTTATCAATCCTTAGTGTTGCGATGTGCCTGGGTCAGAGTACCGTGACGTGCACGTGGTCGTAGTGATTTTGGGTCACAGAGCCGCGGTCTTCCATTCCGACGAAGCCGGCGCCCGGCGCCCAACTCCCCCACATGCTCTGTTCATAGATGACGTATTCAACGTTCAGCGTGCCAGCGTTCGCCACCAGCCAGTTGGCGATCTGCCAACCGTCGGGTCCGCTGATCATGATGTCGACGGCGCGTCCCTCACCGTGGTCGTCGGCGGATGGCCGCTGGCCACCGTACGAGGTGACATTCGGGAACTGTGCGCACACCGCCTGGAAGGTCGCGTAGGCGTTGGACGTCAGCCCGAGGCGCGAGCCATCGAAGGCGCATGAACCGCCGGTGACGCCGGTCCCGGTCGCCGTGCTTGGCTGGCCTTGGGGCTGAGCTGCCTGCGCTGCCTCGTCAGCCGCTGCCTGTTCCGCTGCGGCCGCCTCTTCAGCGGCGATCCGGGCAGCTTCCGCCTCCGCGGCAGCCTTAGCCTGCGCCGCCAGATCGATGACAGATGAGCGCTCGTCCTCGGCACCCCGTGACGCCTGGGAGGCGCGTTCCTCGGCTGCGGCCTGAGTCAGGGGAATAACCAGATCGGACGATCCGGTGCTGCTGCTCGCGATGGTCCCGGTGGATAGCGCCGATTGCGCGGTGGCGGTGCTGGCCGCGGTTGGCACGATCAATACTGCGGACGCCGCGGCCACAGTTGCGACACCGAAGAGTCCGCGGCGAAGCCTGGGCGATTTGCCGGTGGACTTCGGCGAGGCCGAGGTGATCTTCGGGAGAGGACGAGTGCTGCTGAGCTCCTCGTCCGGTTCGAAGCTGATCGGGGCAGCGATCGCGCGGCGGGCGGCAAAGACGGTAACAGGCGATTCATCAATGATGTCTGCGTCTTCGATCAACCCCCTGCGTGCACCCGTGCGAACCGAAGCAAAGATGGTGGGGTCGTCGAAATCAGTGTCGAGGTCGAGGCTTGCTCGGCGTGCTGTCACTGAAAACTCCCAGCTAAATTGGCGACTTCCTGAGAAGAAGCTTAAGGATCTTCTCAGGCAAACTCAAGTCATCGCGGAAACCTGTGAAGAAAAACTCCCCGTCCGGCGTGTCGCCGCCTAAGAGGCGTCTTCAGGTATTCTCAGGGATCCTCTCTGAGGACGCAAATCGGTTGGCGTTACGATCTCGTTTGACCGGCGTCCAAACCCGCCCGGCGGTGTTCTCGTGCCGACGGTGATCACCGGTGATTGCCCGTTGACTCGTACGAGTCACCTTCTTGGCTGCCGAAGGGCGTCCACGACCGGATGGATACGTGACCGGAAGGAGCTCAGATTGCCGCGGCGGAACGCATCGGCGGTCAGCCTCTCGCCCAGGCACACGGCCACCGCGCCGGCCGCCAGCCAGGCCTTGATCTCATGCACACTGTCGGCACCGCGACTTATTAATAAGGTATCGGCGGATATCAGCTCCGCCAGTTGGCCCGGATAGTTCGCCCCGAGTGCGCCTGCCGGATTAACCTGAACCGCCGCAGTCTCGATCCGTTTCCAGAGGGCTCTGACCTCGGTGGGGGTGAGGGCGTCCGGGCATTCCGGAATCCGGGCATCGAAAAGAATGGAACTGCGGGCCGCGTCCTCACCCAGGCTGAGGGCAAAGGCCGCCTTCTCAGTTTTGGCCCACTCTGCGTCGTCCGCGGTTCGCAGATCGTGGACGCCGACCTCGATCCTTCCGCCGAAGGTGCGGCGTAACATCGCGGGAGTCAGCCGCGAGCCTGCGGGGATGCTCACCACCGGCAGCCCTTCTTCAAGCAGGATCTCGACCGGGGCGACTGCTTCGTCCAAGGTGCAGGCGGGCAACAGGACGATCGATTTGGCCTCGAGGAGCCTCGCCGGCAGCGCAACACGGGTCTGCCGCCCGTTGGCGCCAGCGGCAGAATCGACCTGGTTACTCACGCATCCCATCATGGCGCATCAGTGCACGGGCAGGTCGATTCGCGCCTCGGCGAATGCTATTGGTCACCCATGATTCCCGTTCACTGCCTATCCCCTCCGAGCACACAGGCTGCGTCTCCCACGCGCAGCCATCTTCCAGGTTGCCCTCGTGCTATTCGACTTGTCATCGCGCCCACCCGGTACCGCTCGCTACGATGCCATCGGCGGATCTGGGCTAAGGGTATTGAGAAATGCCGCGATGAACATCCAGATATCGCTCATAACAAGGCCCGTCAATTGGTCTGGCGCAGGAGTGCGCTGGGCAAACGCCCCGCGTATGTTTCGTCCGATGCGCGTGGCTTGAGCAGACGGAACCCAGAAACCTGCTTCAGATCTATTCCGGCCCCTTGGAGCCCGCTAGAAGCTGAATCCGCTCCACAAGATCACGGCGAGCAGCAGCCCGACCAGCAGGTTCACTACGGTGGCGGCCGCGAAGACCAGCACCGGTTTCCAGCCGGCCTCCTTCAGCGAGCCAAAGCTGAACTCAAGCCCGATGCTGACGAACGCCAGGATCAAGAACCAGGTGCGCAGGTCATTGGCCACCCCGATCGCGGGTTCGGCGATGGCCGGGTCGACATTGGACGCGAAGACGGTGGCCGCGATCGAGGCGATCAGAAAACCGAGCACGAACTTCGGGAAGCTGCGCCACAAGGTGCCGAGCTTGGGAATGCCCGTGTTGCCCTGTGCCCGTTCGGACTTGACCGTGAAGTACATCGTCAACGCCACAGCGACCACACCGAGCAGGGCGTTCTGAGTGACCTTGACGATGGTGGCGATCTGCAGCGGCTGCTCCCCGGCCATGGTGCCCGCGGCCGTGACAGCCGCAGTGGTATCGATATTGCCGCCGATCCACGCGCCCGTCACCGCCGGGCTGAGCCCCAGCAGACCGGACGCCCAAGGCAGCAGGAAGATCATCGGTACCGCGAAGACGATGACCAGCGAGGCGGTGTAGGCCAGCTGCTCCTTCTTGGCCTGTACGGCGCCGGCGGCGGCGACCGCGGCCGAAACGCCACAGATCGAGATGGCCGAACTCAGCAGAGCGCGCAACTTGTCGTCCAGCCCGAGAAGGCCGGAGAACCACCAGGTGAACAAGAAGACCGCAGCGATCAGCAGGAAGGCCTGCGCGATCGCGGGCAGCGCGGCCTTGGCGATCACCGCGAAGTTGATGGACGCACCGAGCAGCACCAGCCCGGTCTTGATCAGGAACTCGGTGCGGAAGGCCTTCGACATCTTCTGCCGGACGCCGAGCACGGACAAAATGGCGTTGGCTGCGAATCCGACCAGGATCGCGTAGACGGGGAATTCGATCGACTTGGCGATCTGGCCGAAACCGGTTCCCTTGGTCGCGGCGGGCACCCATTCGGTCAGGGCGTGGACGGCGATCCCGAGGGCGAGCAGCACGACCACGCCGAGGGCGGTCCAGATGATCGTCGATTTTCCAGTCGGTTGCGCAGACTCCACGTTGGCCGACTCGCTCGACGCATCCCTGCGATCATTTACAGAATCCCGGCCTTGATTGGTGGCTTCAATGAAGGAATCCGAGCGGGATCGTGGCCCGGCTCCAGCTGGCCCGGCTGAGCCATTCTCCGCATCGTCAGAAGTCAGTAGTCGTCTGTCCGAGTCGCTTGGCTGGCTCTCTCCGTTCACGGGATCAACCCCTCGGGGATCACACCGGTCAGGCACAACGTGAGCAGGATGAGGCCGATGGCGAACGCCAACCAGTCCTCGCTGATCGAGAACTTGCCGTCTGAATCGGGTGCGTGCGTACGGGGTGCGGCGGGCTTGCTGGCCACGGGGACTCCTCAATCGCAGGTGCGGTCTCCGACAATCTTATGAGTTGGTCTCACGATTGCCGCCTCGCCGGAGATGGGGCACCACGTTTGTCATCTACTGTTCATTCGTTTCGAAGTGCTCGCTGTTCACTCGTTTCGAGGTGCTGGTGTCGGTTTCTGACCCTGCTGCCCACACAATCGCCGCGCGGTCGGCAGTCACCAAGCGCTCGGTTCCTGAGCCGGCCGCCCGCCAAGTTGATACTCGACTGTTCGCCGCGTCCACACGCTTCAGTGCGCTCCAGATGCTCACGCCTATCGAATCTCCGTGCCACCAGATGCGACTGGCGCCCACTCAAGCGCGCGACGGCCGCACCAAGTCGCCGCGAAACCGTGACAGAATCGTCCATATGCCCGAGCAACCAAGCCTTTCCCGACTCTTGGACGAACTGGGCCCCCGACCCGATCCGGACGATATCTACGAGAGTTTCGAGAACTGGGTCGCGGCGCAGGGAATGCAGATGTACCCGCACCAGGCGGAGGCGCTGCTGGCGACGGTGGCCGGCGCGAATACCATCATCACCACCCCAACAGGTTCCGGAAAGTCGCTGATCGCGACCGCCGCGCATGTCGCTACCTTGGCCAACCGCGGCCGCGTCTACTACACGGCACCGATCAAGGCGCTTGTCAGCGAGAAGTTCTTCAGCTGGGTCGACGACTTCGGGCCCGATCTGGTGGGCATGGTCACCGGGGACGCCTCGGTAAACCCGGACGCTCCGATCATCTGCTGCACCGCCGAGATCCTGGCGAACATCGCGTTGCGCGAAGGCCGCGAGGCCGACGTGCAGATGGTGGTCGCCGACGAATACCACTTCATCGCCGACCCCGATCGCGGCTGGGCCTGGCAGGTGGCGACCTCCGAGTTGCCGCAAGCGCAGTTCATGATCATGAGCGCCACCCTCGGCGACGTCACCGATCTCGCCCGGAAGCTCTCGGAGCGAACCGGACGAGACACCGAGGTCATCGCGCAAGCCGAGCGTCCAGTGCCATTGGTTTTCAAATGGTCACTGCAGCCGTTGACCGAGACGCTCACCGAGCTCGTGCACACCGGCAGCGCACCTATCTATCTGGTGCATCCGAGTCAGGCGGCGGCGACCGAGCAGGCGCAGGGCCTGATGAGCATGAAACTCGTCGACACCGCGGGCAGGCACGCCATCGTGGAGGCCATCGGCGGGTTCCGGTTCGCCCGTGGGTTCGGGGCGACGTTGTCGCGGATGCTGCGCTCGGGTATCGGCGTCCATCACGCGGGAATGCTGCCGAAATACCGGCGGCTGGTGGAGACGCTCACCCAGCAGGGGTTGCTGAAGGCGATCTGCGGCACCGACACGCTCGGGGTCGGCATCAATGTGCCGATCCGCACGGTGGTGTTCACCACGCTCACGAAGTTCGACGGCAGACGGCAGCGGGTGCTGCGGGCCAGGGAATTCCACCAGATCGCCGGGCGGGCCGGGCGTCCGGGATTCGACCCGGTCGGCAACGTCGTGGTGCAGGCCCCCGAGTACCAGATCGAGAACGCCCGGCTGATGGCCAAATTCGCCGGCGATGAGAAAAAGCTCAAGACGGTTCACCGCAAGAAACCCGCCCCCGGCGAGGTCAATTACACCGAGGCCACCTTCGAGAAGCTCGTTGCCTCCACCCCGGAGACTTTGCATGCGCATCTCGAGGTCACCCATTCGATGCTGCTCAATCTGCTGCACCGCGACGAGGAGACCGGCCAGGCGCTGGCCCGGATCGTCCGTGAGGCGGTGCCGTCTGCTGAGCAGCAGCGCAAGCAGTTACGGCGGGCGGTGGCTCTGGGCAGGTCACTGTTGGAGGCGGGGGTGGTCGTCCGAAGGGCCGAGCCGACCACGGGCGGCCGCCGCTACGATCTGGCACCTGGCTTGCAGGATGACTTCGCGTTGAACCAACCGTTGAGCGCGTTCGCGATGGCCGCGTTGGAGATGCTCGACGAGGATGCCGGCGATTACGCGCTCGATGTGGTGAGCGTGATCGAGGCCACGCTCGAGGATCCGATGGCGATCTTGATCGCGCAGGAGAAGAAGGTCAAGGGCGAGACGATCGCGGAGCTGAAGGCCGAGGGCTACGAGTACGAGCAGCGGCAGGCGATCCTCGACGAGGTGAGCTGGCCGAAGCCCCTGGACGCCGAGTTGGGCGCCGTGCATCAAGCGATGGCGAAGACTCATCCGTGGCTGGTCGAGCATCCACTGCGGCCCAAGTCGATCGTGCGCGATATGACCGAGCGCGCCATGACCTTCACCGAGTATGTGGCCTTCTACAAGCTGCAACGCAGCGAGGGTCTGGTGCTGCGCTATCTCTCGGACGCCTGGCGGGCGCTGCGGCAGACGGTTCCGGCCTCGTTTCACAGCGAGGAATTGGACGACCTGATCGCCTGGCTGGGTGAGGTGATTCGAGGCACCGATTCGAGCCTGGTGGACGAATGGGAGGCGCTGGCCAACCCTGCCGACGCCGAGGCACGCGAACAGCTGGTTGCGGAGCGGCCGCGTCCATTGACCGGGAACCTGCGGGCCTTCACGGCGCTGGTGCGCAATGCGATGTTCCGCCGGGTGCTGCTGGCCGCGGACGACGACGTGGACGGGCTTGCGGCGCTGGACACAGACGACCCCGATGTGACGTTCACGGCCGATGACTGGGACGATGCGCTCGGCGAATACTGGGATGAGCACGACGACATGCGCACCGGCGCCGATGCCCGGTCGCCGCAGCTGTTCCTCATCGCGGGTCGGGACACCAGGCGCTGGCAGGTGCGCCAGATCATCGATGACCCGGATGAGAATCATGACTGGCAGATCCGCGCGGAGGTTGATTTGGACGCCAGCGACGAGTCTGGGGAGCTGGCCCTGCACATCGTGAGCTTCGGACGCGTCGATGGGCCCTCGGATGGGCCGCTAAGTTTCCCGATCGAGGCCTGACAGGGCAGCTCGCCGATTGGTTTTGCGGGATTGTGAGTGATTTGGAGCGTCTCACACATCAAATCACTCACAATTCCGGCGCTACATTGAATCGTGTTTGATGGCAACCGCTCGTTGATGGGGCATTGATCGCCCCAGGATCTCGCTAACCCCGTGCTTGACGACGGAGTTACCCCGCTGTAGATGGGAAGCACACGGATGACACGTGGCCACAAATCGATGCTTTGGCCAAGCCCTCCCGTGCCAATCAGAAGGATTGTGAGTGATTTCGAGTGTCTCATACACCAAATCACTCACAATCCCGCGCCCAGCCTCGAACCCGGCTAATTGCGCCACGCTTTCCCTAACATCTCCGGATCGGACTCAAGTTATCCACACAAATCCGGATTAGGTTGCGTAAATCGCAGACTAATCCACACTGTGGGCATGAGCATCCGTCGTCGTCTGCCAGATGCATTACAGGAACTGGCTCGCGCCCAAGCAGGTGTGCTCACGCGGGAACAAGTGCTGAGTTGTGACGTATCCGCTACGCGAATCAAATGGCTGCTGGATGCCGGGATGTGGACACGGCTGAGCACAGGCATATACCTAACCCACGTCCTTCAACCGGATTGGCGCTCCCTGGCTTGGGCGGGAGTGTTCATGGGCGGACACGATTCAGCGGTCAGTGGGCGGGCCGCGTTGAAGCTACATGGCCTTGTCGATAAGGAACCAACGCCCATTGCTGTTCTTCATCCGTATTCTTCCAACCCACGCCCCGACTCGGGATGGTGGACGTTTACCCGCACCCGTGTGCCTTTTCGCACGACAGGCGAGTTACCGAGGGTCAGGGTGGAGCGGGCGGTTCTCGACCTATGCGCGGAAGAACCCGGTCGGGCGGTTCATTGGGTAACTCAGGCAATCGGCGGGCGGCGTACAACCGCCAAGGCCTTGCACTCAGCGCTCGACGAGATGCCGCGGCACCCGATTCGCAAAGAGTTGGAACTCCTACTCACCGACGCAGGTCAGGGTGCCGAAAGCCCGCTGGAGCTGGTTTATCTCCGTGATGTCGAGCGTGCCCACGGCATCACACCCGGCAAACGTCAATTCCGAAGTGGCGGTTACCGCTGCGATGTCAGATATGGCGAAGGGCTCATCGTCGAGCTCGATGGGCGCCGGGGACACGAAGGAGTCGGGTCCTTCCGAGACATGGATCGAGACAATTACCACATGGTTCGCGGCGCAGTGACTCTGCGATATGGCTGGCAACAATGCATCGAGCACCCATGTGCTGTGGCAACGCAGGTAGCTGAAGTGCGTCAGCAATTGGGATGGCGCGGCATGCCAAGAAAATGCACCAACTGCCGGCGGGTGATGTGAGGATGCGACTCGCGCACGACAGCGCCATAGCGGGCGGCCCGTTCCAGTTCGGGCCCAGGAGAACGTCATCCACATGACGACGCCTCCCGATTCTGCGTTCGTTCGGAGGCCTCGAACGTCCCAGCGATGTAGCAGCGCAGGTGGTCGAGGTGCGCGGGTCTCTTGGCTGGGGCCGGGTTTCCTAAGAATTGCTCCGGATATCGACGGACGGTCTGGCTCGATGACTGACGCCACTGATCCGCATATGGACCTGCCTGCGCTACGCAACCGGCTCTGCCCTGTTATTGGGTTCGGTTTTACACACTATGGCTGTAAAAGTGAACCCAATAACAGTTTTGGTGCCCATATAGACCTGCTACTCCACGCGAGCGGCCCCCCGGCTGTGAGGGCCCTATGGACGATGCGTCATCTCCCACAGCCTCGCTCCTCGATTGAGATGCATCCAAGAATGATCGCCAGAGAAGCCTGGCGGTGTTTCACCTTGCTGAGTGCGGAGCATTTTCTGGTCCATCTCGTTGACGCTCTCGATTTGTGGGTTCCCCGCGCTCGTGTGCTAAGCTTCCCAAGCTGGTTCCGCAAGGGATCAGGATGCGCGAGTGGCGGAATGGCAGACGCGCTGGCTTCAGGTGCCAGTGCCCGAATAGGGCGTGGAGGTTCAACTCCTCTCTCGCGCACATCACAGAACCCGGTGTTACTACGTACGACACCTAGTGAAAGCGGGTTTCTTCGTATCGGGACGTCTCCAGGAGTAGCCAGAGATAGGCCCAAATCTCGCGTCGTAGGCCCAAAACCAGCCCCAGAAAGTCTGGGCTTCACGGAGGCGTCGCGATACCCGGGAGTCTCACTAGTGGGCGTTCGGCCGGATTGAAGCCCGCCATTGAGGTTGCCGGTACGCAAACTCAGACATTCCCGCGACCCTTGCCGCAATCAAGAGGGTCGTCGAACGCTCCGAATAGCAGCCGCGCACCAGTTGCCCCAGCCGACTCGTCTGCCTGGAGCCCGGGATAAAATGCCCGCGAGCACGTGTCGGGTAGTCGTCCTTCTCATCGCTTCGACCGAACGAATGCAGACCCACGACCATGGCAGGAGTGGCATTGGCGAAGACCCTGCATGAAGTACCGCGGTGCCCGGTGGGGTGACACCGAGCACCGCGGTCAGGTGGGGTGGGTTGGCACTGCTATGCCGCCTCTCGGGGAACAATGTCCCAAAGGTGGCCGGGAGCATCGAACATGGTCCGCCATGCCCCGGGGACCGGCATCCAAGAGACGACCGTAGGCATCCACCGGGCCGACTATGCTGCCTGCCCGCGAAAGAGGTCCCAAAGATGGTGCATGTGTTCGAGCGTGACCGGTTACGCCGCTGCCCGCGGATGGCGTCCCAAAAAGAGCCGACGCGTCGAGCCTGGTGCTGTTATGCCGCCACTTCGCGAGAGGAAGTCCTAAAGCTGGCCGCCCCGCTCGCCGTCCGGTTATGCTGCCGCCTCAGACGTAGCACCGGAAGTCAGGCCCTTGATGCCTCGGGAGGCCGTCAGTACCGACTTGTCCTTGGTGGCCCGGGTCACGTTGGCCACCTGCTGGGCGCCCTCGACCGTCGAACGCTGGGTGTCGCGGTCGATCAGGGCCTTGAGAGCCCGCACGCAGTCGGCGCTGTTCGATGCGATCCGGTCCGCCAACTCACGAGCCTTGGCGAGGGCCTGCCCATCCGGCACGACCTCACTCACCAGCCCTGCGGCCAGCGCCCTCTCCGCCGGGTAGAAGCGGGACGTCAGCAGCAAATCGGTCACCACCTTGGTCGGCACCCGGGTGGTCAGCAGAGTGGCACCACCTCCGGTCACCCCGATACTCGCCTCCGGGTAGGCGAACTGCGCGCTCTGCCCCGCCACCGCAATGTCCGAGGTCTGGCTGAGCACGAATCCCGCGCCCACCGCGTATCCCTCGATCGCCGCAATCACCGGCTTGGTCAGCTTCACCCCGAAGTTCGGGTAGGCGGGGCCGTCGTCCAGCGGTGGGTTGTTGAAATCTGCGCCCGCACAAAATGCCTTGTCACCAGCACCCGAAATGATCAAAACCCGCCACGGGCCCTGCTCGAACCGTTCGTACAACTCACCCAGGGCATATGCCGTCTCCTGATTCAGCGCGTTGCGCTTGGCCGGACGATTGATCACTGCCTCCAGCACCAGGCCACGCTCGGCTACCAGGACGACGGGTTCAGCCTCCACATTCGCGTTCACGATGCTCGCCTTTCGGTTTCTGCGATTTCTTCTTCTGATGCTGTGATGTCCCGCGGCAAGGTGGATGGCTCTCCACCAGCACGGGCTGACTCGGATTCGCCCCATCGGCTGCCGGCTTCCGACGTCTCGCGCGGATCGGGTCTTGTGCTGAGCGACACAGATGCCTCCGAACCGAGACCGCCGCCTGCAAATGAGGTGGGAAGAGATGCGTCGGCAAGATCGGCGCCGTTTTCGACATCTTGAGCGTCTGCACTGTCGGCATCGGTGGCAGCCGAAGAAAACGACGTACCGTAACCGCGATGGTCCAGCCCCTGTTGTATTGGGTCCCCATCAGCTCTCGGCAGGTCCGCAACGTGTTGGGTGCCTGTATCAGCAGCGGACTGCGAGCCCCTGGTTCCCCACTCGCCGCGGGCCACCTCGGCCCGGACGATGTCGCCGTCCGCACCCAAGACCGGGGGCGCCGCCGACTTGCGGGGCCGATCGTCCCCTATCACGCGGTAGGGCGCATTAAAGACCTGGTACTGCGTCCCATTGGCGCGCGTGGCCACCGCCAACTGGCCGGATTCTTGCAGCAGGCCACCATCGAAGATGTCCTGGTAGCTGCCCACGACTCCGTGCGGAATCCGGATACCGTCGAACGCCTCGGACGCTTCGGCGACCGTCCAGCCCAACCGCTCCAGCGCGTCCTGAATCAGGCCGTGCAATTCAACCTGATTCGCCAGGCGCACCTCGTTGTTCACGAATCGCGGGTCGGCCACGAGCGCGTCCAAGCCGAGCAATCCGCACAACGCTTCCCAGTGCGGCGGCAGATAAGCCGACATGATCACGGTGCCGTCGGCCACCTTCAGAATCTCCGCCGCCGGGGCGACCGATGGCTCCAGGTTGCCGATCGGGTCGGGGCTCACACCCGACTGTAAGAAGTCGGCCCAGTAGGTTTGCTGCAGGTGCAGGCCGCCCTCGAAGAGTGACACTTCCACCTCTGAACCCTCCCCGGTGCGCAGCCGCTTGATCACGGCCGCCAGCACGGCCTGCAACAGGGCATCGCCGGTCACTGTGTCCACCGGCGAATACGGCAGCTTCAACGGCCCGGACTCCGCCGTCCCGTTCACCCAGAGCATGCCGGATTCGGCCTGGCCGATACCGTCAAACCCCTTGTCATGGGCCCTTCGGGTGTTGGACGGGAAGCCCCGCACCGATCCGTAGATGATCTGGGGATTCGCCGCTCGCACGCTCGCCCCGTCCAACCCGTGCCTGGCCAGGGACGCAGCAGACATGTTGTGGATCACGATGTCGGCGCCACTCGCCAGCGAGAAGGCGAGCGCCTCGTCGTCCGGGTCATTCAGATCGAGGACGATCGACCGCTTGCCCCGGTTGTAGGTCTCGAAGATCGCCGACCCCGCCCGGCCTTCCGGACGCGTCGGATCGCCGGCGGGCGGCTCGATCTTCGTCACCTCGGCACCGAGTTCGGCGAGCCGCTGGCCGACGCTCGGCGCCGCGATGAAGTGGCTGAACTCGACCACCCTGAATCCTGCCAAAGGGCCTGTGCCGTTCAT